>CAVQJS010000017.1:0-236491 GCA_963712875.1 uncultured Actinomycetota bacterium
TGTGCGACCGCGACGCGGCACTGGCCGACGTGAAGGAGCGCTTCGGCTCCGAGGGCAACACCGCCGACCTCCTCTACTTCCTGTGCGGTGGTGAGCCGAAGCCGGGCCAGACCCAGTCGTGCCTGCGCACGCTGTCGAAGCCGATGACCATCCACGGCGTGGCCGGGCACATGCACCTGCTGGCCGCCTGATCAAGATCGAGGTCCGTCCCGGCACCCCCCAGGCTCAGACCATTCTCGACATCCCTGTCTGGGACTTCGACGACCAGGGGAGCCGCCCGATCGAGCCGATCACCCTGCAGCCGTTCGAGCAGGTGAAGGTCACGTGCACCCACGTCCAGTGGCTGCGCGACAAGCTGCCGGCCTTCGAGGGCCAACCCGACCGCTATGTCGTGTGGGGCGAGGGCACCACCGACGAGATGTGCCTGGGGATGCTGCAGATCACCCGCCCCTGACCGGGAGCCTGCAGGCGACCGGGTGGGCTGCCGCGCCCGCGCTCGGTAGCATGGAGGCGCTCTGCCGCCGACCCGGAAGGACGCCCGCCTCGGGCATCCATGACTGACACGCCCACACCGACCCACACCGTCGTCGTCCCCAACAGCATCGACATGGTCTCGGTCCTGGGTCCCGGCGACGAGCACCTGCGGTTGATCGAGCGGGCCTTCACGGCCGGTGTCCACGTGCGCGGCAACCGGATCACCCTCACCGGGGAGTCCGCAGAGATCGCCATGGTCGAGCGCCTCCTCGACGAGGTCGTCACCCTGATCCGCACCGGGCAGGGCGTCACGGGCGAGACCGTCGAGCGGATCATCCAGATGCTGCGCACCGAGACCCAGGAGCGCCCCGCCGACGTCCTCAGCCTCAACATCCTCTCCAACCGGGGCCGCACGATCCGGCCCAAGACGCTCAACCAGAAGCGCTACGTCGAGTCGATCGACAAGCACACCATCACCTTCGGCATCGGCCCCGCCGGCACCGGCAAGACCTACCTCGCGATGGCCAAGGCCGTGCAGGCGCTGCAGGCCAAGGAGGTCAACCGGATCATCCTGAGCCGCCCGGCGGTCGAGGCGGGGGAGAGGCTCGGCTTCCTCCCCGGCACCCTGAGCGAGAAGATCGACCCCTACCTGCGTCCGCTCTACGACGCGCTGCACGACATGGTCGACCCCGACACCATCCCCAAGCTGCTGGCGGCCGGGACCATCGAGGTCGCGCCGCTGGCCTTCCTGCGCGGGCGCTCGCTCAACGACTCCTTCATCATCCTCGACGAGGCGCAGAACACGACGCCCGAGCAGATGAAGATGTTCCTCACCCGGCTGGGCTTCGGCTCCAAGATCGTGGTCACCGGCGACACCAGCCAGGTCGACCTCCCCTCGGGCACCAAGTCCGGACTGCGCGTGGTCGAAGGCATCCTCGAGGGCGTCGAGGACATCTCCTTCTGCCGCCTCACGCCCACCGACGTCGTACGCCATCGGCTGGTGGGCCGCATCGTCGAGGCCTACGAGGTCTTCGACGCCGAGGTCCCAGCCGCTGACCGACCGCGAGGCACCCGATGAGCATCGAGGTCCTCAACGAGTCGGGCCTCGAGCTCGACGTACGCCGTCTCTCCCGGCTCTCGCGCTTCGTGATGGACGCGATGCGGGTCCACCCCCAGGCCGAGCTGTGCATCAAGGCCGTCGACGAGGACACCATCGCCGAGCTCAACGCGCAGTGGATGGACAAGGAGGGCCCCACCGACGTGCTGGCCTTCCCGATGGACGAGCTGCGCCCGGGCAAGGTGAACGAGGAGCCCGAGGAGGGCGTGCTGGGCGACCTGGTCCTCGCGCCGGTGGTCGCCGAGCGCCAAGGAGTCGAGGCCGGTCACGGTCGCGAGGCCGAGATCGACCTGCTGACCGTGCACGGCATCCTGCACCTGCTCGGCTACGACCACGCCGAGCCCGAGGAGCACGCCGTGATGTTCGGCCTCCAGGGTGAGCTGCTCGAGCAGTGGCGCGCCACTCCCGAGTCCTCCTGACATGACCGCCGACATCTGGCAGCTGGGCGGAGCCGCCCTGCTGGTGCTGCTCGCCGGCCTGTTCTCCGCGGCCGACGCCTCCATCGCCGGCTTCTCGCGCGCCCGCGCCGAGGAGCTGAAGGCCGAGGGGCGCCCCGGAGCCACCCGACTCATCAAGATCCTCGACGACCCGGCGCGCTACCTCAACACCGCCCTGCTGCTGCGCCTGCTCTGCGAGATCAGTGCGATCGTGCTGGTCTCCGCGTGGGCCCGGGACGCCTTCGAAGGGGCGCTCGTCCCGAGCGTGCTCACCACGATCGGCGTGATGCTGGTGATCTCCTTCGTGGCCATCGGGGTGGCCCCCCGCACCATCGGGCGCCAGCACGACGCGCGGGTGGCGCTCCTCTCGGCCGGACCGCTGATTGCGGTGACCACGATCCTCGGCCCCATCCCCGCGCTCCTGATCATGCTCGGCAACGCGATCACCCCTGGCCGGGGCTTCAGCGAGGGCCCGTTCTCCACGGAGACCGAGCTGCGTGAGCTCGTCGACATGGCTGAGGCGTCCGCGGTGATCGAGTCCGGCGAGCGCCGGATGATCCACTCGGTCTTCGAGCTCGGCGACACCTCCACGCGCGAGGTGATGGTGCCCCGCCCCGACGTGGTCTACATCGAGCGCCACAAGAACCTGCGCCAGACGCTCTCCCTCTTCCTGCGCAGCGGCTACTCCCGCATCCCGGTCGTCGGGGACAACCTCGACGACATCGTCGGCATGGCCTACCTCAAGGATCTCGTGCGTCGCGACTTCGAGGCGCCCGACGTGGAGTTCACCCAGCGCGTCGACGAGGTGATGCGCCCGGTGCACTACGTCCCGGAGTCCAAGCCGGTCGATGCGCTGCTCAGCGAGCTCCAGGCCCGCCGGCAGCACATCGCGATCGTGGTGGACGAGTACGGCGGCACCGCCGGCCTCGTCACGATCGAGGACGTGCTGGAGGAGATCGTCGGTGAGATCACCGACGAGTACGACGACGACGAGGTCGAGGTCGAGCGCCTCGACTCCGGTGCGATCCGGGTCTCCTCGCGCTTCCCCATCGACGACCTCGACGAGCTGGTCGGCTTCGACGTCGAGGACGAGGACGTGGACAGCGTCGGCGGCCTGATGGCCAAGCACCTGGGCAAGGTGCCGATCCCGGGGTCGGTGGTGGACTGCCACGGCCTGCGCCTTGAGGCAGAGCGCGCCACCGGTCGGCGCAACAAGATCGACACCGTCCTGGTCACCGTGCTGCAGGACGAGTCCCTCCACCACGGTGACGTGGACGGCGCGGTCAGCTCCTCCGGCCGGTGACCAGGCATCCCGCGACCCGTCGGTGCCTGAGGCCCGCACTAGGGTGGGGCGCATGACCGACCTCACTGCCGAGGACGCCAAGCTCGTGACGCTGGCGCGCGCGACGCGGGCCCGGACCAGGGCAGCGGAGGGCGCCGCCGTACGCGATCTCGACGGTCGCACCTACGCCGCGGCCAGCATCGGGCTGGAGCATCTCCGCCTGGGCGCGCTCGAGGTCTGCACGGCGATGGCCATCTCATCGGGTTCGACCGGACTCGAGGCGGCCGTGGTGCTCGCCGACGATGACGAGGTCGACCTGCGGGCGGCCAGCGAGTTCGCGGGGCCGGGTGTGCCGGTGCTCGTCGGTGACGCGAAGGGCTCGATCCGCACCCGTACGCGGACCCACCCCACCTGAGGCTCGCTCTGGCGCCGTCGTCTCGCTACCGTTGAGGGGTGCGCACGCACGTGGGGCGGGAGGCCCACTTCGACGGGGTGGCGAGGCTCAGGGAGTCCTACGCCGCTCTGCCGCCCGGTGCCCCGGTGCGGCTGGCCAAGCGCACGAGCAACCTCTTCCGGGGCCGGTCCGAGCTCGGGGCCGGACTCGACGTCTCCGGGCTGGCCGGCGTCATCGAGATCGACGGGGACGTCGCCGAGGTGCAGGGGATGTGCACCTACGAGCACCTGGTCGAGGTGACGCTGGCGCACGGCCGGATTCCGCTGGTCGTGCCCCAGCTCCGGACGATCACCCTCGGCGGCGCCGTGAGCGGCCTGGGCATCGAGTCGACCAGCTTCCGGAACGGGCTGCCGCACGAGTCGGTGCTCGAGATGGACGTGATGACCGGCTCCGGGGAGATCGTGAGCACCAAGCCCGGCGACGCCCTCTTCGACGCCTTCCCCAACTCCTACGGCTCGCTCGGCTACGCCACCCGGTTGCGGATCGAGCTCGAGCCCGTCCCGGCCTACGTCGAGCTCCGGCACGTCCGCTTCGACGATGCCACGTCGCTGGCGGACGCCGTCGAGCAGGTCGTCGCCGAGGGCGAGTGGGCCGGGGTGCGGGTCGACGGGCTGGACGGGGTCGCGTTCTCTCCCGCCGAGCTCTACCTCACGCTCGCCCGGTGGACCGACGAACCCGGAGAGACGTCCGACTACACCGGGCAGCAGGTGTTCTTCCGTTCGCTCCAGCACCGCGCGACCGACCGGCTGACCATGCACGACTACCTGTGGCGCTGGGACACCGACTGGTTCTGGTGCTCACGGGCCTTCGGGGCCCAGCACCCGCTCGTCCGGCGAGTGTGGCCACGTCGGTGGCGTCGGTCGGACGTCTACTGGCGTCTGGTCGCACTCGATCGTCGCCTCGGCATCGGCGACCGGCTGGACCGGCGCGCCGGACGGCCGCAGGGGGAGCGCGTGGTCCAGGACGTCGAAGTGCCCCTCGACCGACTCGCCGAGTTCCTCGACTGGTTCGACCGTGAGGTGGGCATGCGCCCGGTGTGGCTGTGCCCCCTGCGACTGCGACGCGGCGGGAGCGAGCGGCCGTGGCCCGGCTACCCGCTGACCGCCGCCACGACCTACGTCAACGTGGGCTTCTGGGGAGTGGTCAACGTCGGGCCCGAGGCCGCGCACTCCCCACGCAACCGGGCGATCGAGGCGAAGGTGGCCGAGCTGGGCGGTCACAAGAGCCTCTACTCCGAGGCGTTCTACGAGCGCGAGGACTTCGACCGCCTCTACGGCGGCGCCGACCTGGCGCGCGTGAAGGCGCTCCACGATCCCGACGACCGATTGACACACCTCTACGACAAGGTGGTGGGACGACGATGAGCTCCACGGCATCAGGACGGATGGCGATCGCGCCGGCCATGGACCGGCTGGTGAGGGGAGGCCTGCCGGTGCGCTTCACGGCGTACGACGGCAGCACTGCGGGCCCACCCGACGCAGCGCTCGGCATGCACCTGCGCTCGGAGCGTGGCCTGGCCTACCTGGTGACAGCGCCCGGTGACCTCGGCCTGGCCCGCGCCTACGTCAGCGGCGAGCTGGACCTCTCCGGGGTCCACCCCGGCGATCCCTACGACCTGCTCGTGCTGCTCAAGGACCACACGAGGTTCCGCGTGCCACCGCCGTCGGAGGCGCTGGCGATCGCGCGCAGCCTCGGCATGCCCTACCTGCGCCCGCCCGCCTCCGCCACCGCAGGAGCACCTGCCACGCTGGCGCCGTGCGGTCGAGGGGCTGCGGCACTCGATGATGCGTGACGCCGAGGTGATCGCTCGTCACTACGACGTCTCGAACCGCTTCTACGAGCTGGTGCTCGGGCCGACGATGGCCTACACCTGCGCGCTCTACGACACCCCCGATACGACCCTCGAGCAGGCGCAGGCGGAGAAGTTCGACCTGGTCTGCCGCAAGCTCGACCTGAGGCCGGGGCAACGACTGCTCGACGTCGGCTGCGGCTGGGGCAGCATGGTCCGCCACGCCGCCCGGGAGTACGGCACGAAGGCGCTCGGGGTGACGCTCTCCCTCGAGCAGGCCCAGTGGGCGAAGGAGGCCATCGACCGTGAGGGCCTCGGTGACCTCGCCGAGGTGCGCCACCTCGACTATCGCGACGTCGTCGAGACCGGGTTCGACGCAGTCAGCTCGATCGGCCTCACCGAGCACATCGGGGTCCGCAACTACCCGGCGTACTTCGCCCACCTGCGCGACCGCCTCGTGCCGGGGGGCCGACTGCTCAACCACTCGATCACCCGGGCGCACAACGGTCGCAAGGGGACGGGCGCCTTCATCGACCGCTACGTCTTCCCGGACGGTGAGCTGATCGGGTCCGGGACGATCATCGCTGCGGCGCAGGACCAGGGGCTGGAGGTGCAGCACTCCGAGAACCTCCGCTTCCACTACGCCTCGACCCTGCGGGACTGGAACCACAACCTGGTCGAGCACTGGGACGAGTGCGTGGCCGAGGTGGGGGAGGGGACGGCCCGGGTGTGGGGCATCTACATGGCCGGGTCGCGGGTCGGGTTCGAGCGTGGCGAGGTCGAGCTCCACCAGGTCCTCGCGACCCGCAACCACGCCGACGGAAGGTCCGACTTCCCGATGCGCCCGGACTGGTGAGCCACCGATAACCTCGTCGGGTGAGCACCCGCGCAGCCCAGTTCCAGGCGACCGTACGTCGCCGAGAACCGCTGACGGACCATCTCGTCCGCCTGGTCCTCGGCGGCCTCGACGGCTTCGAGTCCAGCGGGGTCCCCGACGAGTGGGTCGGCCTGGTCGTGCCCGGGCAGTTCCAGAGCCGCTACTACACCGTGCGGTCCTTCGACGCTGGCGAGCTGACCCTCGACGTCGTGGTCCACGACGTCGGCCTGGTCACCGAGTGGGCCATGCGCGACTGCGTCGGCGACTCCGTGGTCATCACCGAGCCCAAGGCGTCCTTCGACCCTCCCGCCGGCGCCACCTGGCTGCTGCTGGTGGGCGACCTCACCGCGATGCCTGCGATGGCGCGGATCGCCGAGACTCGCCCCGACCTCACGACGTACGTCATCGCGGAGGTGCCCGACGACCTCTCTGGCTATCTCCCCGCCCATGCCCAGGTCACCTGGCTCGAGCCGCCGTCGGCGGGGCAGAGCGCGCTCGCCGAGGTCGTCGAGGGCATCGACTGGCCGGCGGGCGAGGGCTACTTCTGGATGGCGGGGGAGTCCGCGCAGATGCGCGCCATCCGCAAGCACCTCATGCGCGAGGTCAGGCTGCCGACGAGCCACTACGACGT
Source organism: uncultured Actinomycetota bacterium (assembly GCA_963712875.1). Classification (GTDB taxonomy): domain Bacteria; phylum Actinomycetota; class Actinomycetes; order Propionibacteriales; family Nocardioidaceae; genus Nocardioides. The sequence goes on from CAVQJS010000017.1 coordinate 7,062, forward strand.
CATGGGCTACTGGCGCGCCACCGCGGGCCGGCAGCCCCGCGCAGTGGATCCGGGCCCCATCTGGCGCGCCGGCAAGGCGGCAGGGAAGAGTGACGAGCAGATCTGGGCCGAGTACGACGCAGCGCGAGAGGCGACCGATGGCTGACGAGCAGGACGAGACCCCCGAGATCGACGACGAGGTCGAGAGCGAGGTCGAGGACGACGACGAGCTGGACGACGACTTCGACCTGTCCGGCGTCGCGCCGGCCGGTGGGTTCTACCAGGCCCCGGAGGGCTATCGCAGCGGCTTCGCGTCGTTCGTCGGGCGTCCCAATGCGGGCAAGTCGACGCTCACCAACGCTCTGGTCGGCACGAAGATCGTGATCACGTCCTCCAAGCCGCAGACGACGCGCAACGTCGTGCGCGGCATCGTGCACCGTGACGACGCCCAGCTCATCCTGGTCGACACGCCCGGCCTGCACCGTCCGCGCACCCTCCTCGGTGAGCGCCTCAACGACCTGGTGAAGACCACGTGGGCCGAGGTCGACGTGGTCGCCTGCTGCTTCCCCGCCAACGAGAAGATCGGGCCCGGAGACCGCTTCCTGGTCAACGAGCTCGCCAAGGTGCGGCGTACGACCCGGGTCGCGGTGGCGACCAAGACCGATCTCGTGACCCCCGAGCAGCTCGCCAACCACCTGATGGACATCGCCGCCCTGGGCCGGGAGACCAACACCGAGTGGGCCGAGATCGTCCCTGTCTCGGCCGTCGCCGGCGACCAGGTCGGCCTGCTCGCCGACCTGCTCGTGGGGCTGATGCCGGAGGGCCCGCCGCTGTATCCCGACGGGGACCTCACCGACGCACCCGAGGAGGCGCTGGCCGCCGACCTGATCCGCGAGGCCGCACTGGAGGGCGTGCGCGACGAGCTCCCGCACTCGATCGCGGTCGTGGTGGAGGAGATGGGCCTCAAGGAGGACCGCCCCGAGGACAAGCCGCTGCTCGTGATCGTGGCCAACCTCTATGTCGAGCGCGACTCCCAGAAGGGGATCATGATCGGCCACAAGGGCTCGCGGTTGCGCGAGGTCGGGACGACCGCGCGCAAGCAGATCGAGGCCCTGCTCGGCACTCCGGTCTACCTCGACCTCCAGGTCAAGATCGCCAAGGACTGGCAGCGCGACCCCCGCCAGCTCCGCAAGCTCGGCTTCTGATCAGACCGTCCGCCGGAGCAGCTCGATCCTGAGCGGCGAGGTCTCCCGGAGGGGTTCCCACTGGCCCGTCGGCACGAATCCCGCGCGCTCATAGATCCGACGGGCCGCGTCGTTGCCCTCGGTGACGTGCAGGGCGACGTCCGTGATGTCGTGCTTGCGCGCCCAGGCGATCAGGTGTCCCACCAGCGCCTCGGCGTGCCCGCGGCCACGGGCCTCGGGGGCCGTCCACATGCCCCAGATCATCATCGAACCGGGCGCCCCGGGCGGGCGCCAGCCGCCGCCCATGGCCACGGCGGTCCCCCCGGCGCGGACCACCAGGATCGGGTCGTCGGTGTCGAGGCGCGAGCGCCAGGCGCTCTCGGTCTGCTCCAGGGCACCCGTGAGCGTCATGCCGAACGCGTCGGGCGCATCGGCGAGGGCGCGCAGCCTGATCTCGCGGAACTCCGCCCAGTCCTCGGGCGTCACGTCGACGATCATGAGCCCGGCGCCCAGCAGATGCCATAGCGCCGGCCGGCGTCCCACTGCTCCTGCGTCGGACTCTCCTGCGACCAGCTGAAGGAGAGCGGGTCGCCGGCCCGGGCACGCGCGGCACCGCGGCACACCGGGTCCATCCGGGCCCGGACCTGCCCGGGTCTGGGCAGCCTCGCTCCGGGCAGGTCCACCGTCGCGATCGCCACCCAGGAGTGCGTGCTGCCGCACATGACGCGGGCGAAGGCCTTCGTGCCAGGCTCCGCGGTCGCGCACATGGCGATCTTCGGGGCACGGCCCCAGCCCTTCGTACGTAGTGGCAGTCGCAGCAGCTCCTTCTGCGCCGCAACGACGACCACGTCGCAGCGGAACCAGTTGGCACCCGCCGCCACCTGCTCCACGTCGGGAGTGAACCAGACGGCCTGCGCCATGCTGAGGCGCAGGTCGCGTGGGGGCGCGCCGAGGTGGCGGGGCAGCCGTTCGGCGCAGGTGCGCTGGACCCGCTGCTGCACCCGCGCGGAGTCCACCGCGGGTGCTCCGGCGCCGAGGCCGAGCCGGCCGACGACGAAGGTCTGCGCGGTGTGCGGCTTGCGGCACGGCACCGCGTCGACCTGGGCCTCGGGCGCCAGTGCCTGACGCCACGACAGCGCATGGCACTCGCCGACCTCCGGGCGCGGGCCGGGGTCGGCGGCGACCGTCTCGGCGACGGACGGGGTCGATTCGCCGGGGCCCGGGCTGCTGTGCGGGGCGGAGGTCTCCGAGCCCGACGAGCACCCGGCCAGAGCCAGGGCGAGCACCACCCCGGTCAGGAGTCGAGCGGGCACCACGGCGTACTCCTCCGGCTCAGGTGGTCAGCAGGGCGGCGATCGTACCGCCCAGCTCGTACGCCGACTCGCGCTCCGCCGGACCCACGTCACCCAGCACCTCCAACACCGGCGCGGCCTGGCGCCAGGGCAGGGCACCCACGATCGACTGCACCGAGCGGACGGCTCCGGTCGTGTCGTAGCGACCGTGGACCCACAGCCCGTAGGGCCGCTTCCCACCCTCGCCCGTGCTCGCCGAGCCGTCGCTGGTGAGGGCGCCGCCGGCCTCGAGGAAGATCGTGTCGAAGAAGTGCTTGAGGGCGCCGCTCATGTAGCCGAAGTTCGCCGTCGTCCCGAGCAGGAAGCCGTCGGCGCCGAGCACGTCGTCAGCAGTCGCGGACAGGGCCTCACGCACGACCAGCTCGACGCCCTCGATGGCGTCGTCGCCCGCGCCCGCGACGACGGCGTCGGTGAGCTCGCGAACCGTGGGGGTGGGGGAGTGGTGGACCACGAGCAGTCGGGGCATGGCGAGAGCCTACGAGGGCGAGTAGCGTCTCGTGGCGTGTCCTTCGACGTCGCCGGCGAGGCGTACGACCGGTTCATGGGGCGGTACTCGCGTCCTCTGGCGGCGCGCTTCGCGGACTGGTTGGGCGTCTCGCCCGGGCAGCGCGTCCTCGATGTCGGGTGCGGACCGGGGGCGCTGACCGAGCACCTCGTCGCTCTCGTCGGCGCCGCCCAGGTGGCCGCCATCGATCCGTCCGAGCCGTTCGTGGTGGCCTGCCGCTCGCGACACCCGGGCGTCGACGTACGCCTGGGCGCAGCGGAATCCCTGCCCTTCGACGACGACACCTTCGACGTCACCGCGGCCTGCCTGGTCGTGCACTTCATGACCGACCCCGTCGCTGGTCTCGCCGAGATGAAGCGGGTGACGCGGACCGGCGGATGGGTCGGGGCGACCGTGTGGGACCTGGCCGCCTCGCGTGCGCCGATGTGGCCGCTGTGGGAGGCCGTTGACGAGGTCGCGCCGGAACACCCCGGCGAGCGCGGCTTCCAGGGTGGCTCGCGAGAGAGCCTGGTCGCGATCCTGGAAGGCGCCGCCCTGCGCGACATCGAGTCGGTCGAGCTCCCGGTCACCGTCACCCACCCGAGCTTCGACGAGTGGTGGGAGCCCTACCTGCACGGCGTGGGACCCGCGGGTGAGGCCATCGCGGCGATGGACCCGGACCGCCGGGCGAGCCTGGTGGAGATCCTGCGGCGAAACCTCGGCGAGGGGCCGTTCGACATCACCGCCGTCGCGTACGCCGTCCGCGGTCGCGCCTGAGTCCTTCTGCGACGCAGGCTGTGCTCATCCCGACCTGAGCGTGCGGTCTGTCCCGGGGTCGTCGGGACTCGTGACCCATGACATGCACCCGGTGCGGGGCCAGTTTGGGGAGCCTCCGATTGCACGACTTCCGGGAGGGTCGTCATGGTTCACGGCCACGCAACCGCTGCTTCGACAGGGGCGCGCTGCCCGCGCTCGCACCCACGTACCGGCCCTGGACGGCATTCGGGCCGTGGCGGTCGCGGCGGTCCTGGCATTTCACGGCGGGCTGCCGGGGGCGACCGGGGGCTTCCTCGGTGTGGATGCGTTCTTCGTGCTCTCCGGCTACCTGATCACGGCGCTCCTGCTGGCCGAGTGGACTCGCAGTGGAGGGCGGCTCGACCTGGCTGGCTTCTGGGGACGGCGGGTACGACGGCTGTTGCCGGCGCTGCTCCTGATGGTCACGGTCGTCGCGATCGGAGCGCGTGCGCTGCTGCCGCCCGAGGAGATCAGACTGCTGCGCGGTGACGGGATCGCCGCGCTGCTCTACGTCGCCAACTGGCGGATGATCTTCCGCGGCGGGGACTACTTCGCACAGACGGCAGCACCCTCGCCGCTGGAGCACACCTGGTCACTGGGCATCGAGGAGCAGTTCTACCTGCTGTGGCCGCTGGTGCTGTGTGCGGTGCTGTACGTCCGGCCGGCAGGCCATCGATCGGGGCGGGCGCGGGCTCGGCTGTGGTGGCTCGTCGTCCTGTGTGCCGCGGGTACCGTGGCGTCGACGGCGGCACTCGCGGTGACGTACTCCGTGGAGGACCCGGGCCGGGCCTACTACGGGACCGACACCCGCGGTGCAGGCCTCCTGATAGGTGCTTCGCTTGCGGCCCTGCTGGCGCTTCGACGCGGACGGCCCATGGGCCCAGGCTCGCCGCCGGCCACGCCACGCCCGCCCACCCCGAGGTGGCAACGAGCGGGTCTGGGTGGATCGGCAGCGGTGGCGGCCGCGGTCGTTGTGTGGACGGCGACCCACCTGTCGGGCACGGACGAGGTGCTCTACCAGGGAGGGATGGCAGGCATCGCGCTGGCCGTTGCAGTGGTGATCGCGCATGTGGCCCTCGTCCCGTCGGGGTGGTCCGCCCGGCTGCTCTCGCTGCCGCCTCTCCCGGTGCTGGGGCGGATCTCGTACGGCGTCTACCTGTGGCACTGGCCGGTGTTCATCGCAGCCAACGCCGATCGGACCGGACTGGACGGCCTGACCCTGTTCGCGGCGCGTTGCCTCCTCACCGTGGGCGTCGCGTCTCTCTCGTACGTGCTCGTCGAACGCCCCATCCAGCTGCGCGTGAGGCCGAAGCGCCCGGTGTTCGTCGCGACCGGGGCCGGGGTAGCGATCGCCGCCGGGGCCGTGGTGCTGGTGGTGACGACCGCGGTGCCTCCACTGCCGTCGCAACCGGCGGAGGCGTCGGTCGTCACCGCGGTGGACGAGTTCCTGGAGGGCGACGGTGACGTCGAGGACGACGCCGCCGAGGATCACAGGTTGGCTCGGTCCAGGGAGACGACCAGGCCGCCACAGTCACGGCCGACGCCACCACTGCATCACCGTCGTCCGGGACATCCGGTCGTGGTCGACGTGTTCGGCGACTCGGTCGCCTGGACCCTGGTGAACTATCTGCCCAGCCACCCCGACCTCGACGTGCGCGACCGCACGCTCATGGGTTGCGGGGTGAGCAGGACAGCCCCCTTCCGCTACTTCGGCCGCACCTATCCGGGGCTCATGCCGACGTGCCGGGACTGGCCTCGGATCTGGCGGGCTGCGATCGCCAGGGACGATCCGGACGTCGCCGTCATCCTGGTCGGGCGCTGGGAGACAATGGACCGGTTCCTCGATGGGCGGTGGACGCACATCGGAGAACCCGAGTTCGACGCGCACCTTCGGGCCGAGCTCGACCTGGCCGTCCGCGTGGCCGCAGCGCGTGGGGCGCACGTGCTCCTCGCGACCGAGCCCTACAACCGGCGTGGTGAACGCCTGGACGGGAGCCTGTACCCGGAGGATGAACCGGAGCGCGTGACCGCATGGAACAAGCTGTTGCTCAGTGTCGCGAGCCGTCATCCGACGGTGAAGGTGATCGATTTCGGCGAACGAGTGTCTCCGGGCGGCCGCTTCACGTGGACCGCCGGTGGCTACCAGATCCGGTCGGACGGATTGCACCTGACCCCGTCCGGCGTCCAGGGCTGGATAGCTCCCTGGCTCCTGCCGCAGCTGATCGGCGCCGTCCCGAAGTGATCGGGCTGAACCGGCCCGGGTGCGGGTACCTGTGCCAAGCACCAGACGGCGATTGCAGATCGACCGCGTGCCACCCCTCAGCCTCAGGACACCGACACATGGCAGACGCAAAACCGAACCCGCAGGCGCTCTCCGATGACCGCCCCAACGAGGCCTCAGGTCTGGTGTTGATCTTGATGGTCCTGCTTCTCCTCACGGTCGTGGTCGCCCTGACCGCTTAGGTCACCTCGAAAATGGATCGGCCGGGGCTGCATCCAATGTGGTCCCGCGTGGCGAGTCACTTGGTAACGGGTGAACCAGCACCCACCATGAGAAGGGATTTCACATGAAGCGCATTCTCGCTGCAGGGTCCATCGTCGCTCTCGCCATGATCGGCACCGCCGGCACCGGCACCGCCCATGCTGCACCGGCCGAGGCCGCCTGCTTCGGCCAGGTGCACAAGCTGGTCAACAGCGGAGGCCTCGACGGGATCTCCAACGTCGGAGAGCTCGTTCAGGCAGTAGACGGCGGCCAGGCCAAGAACGCGGCCGCGAAGACCTTCTGCTGATCGACAGCTCGTTCCCCCTCCCCCGGGAACGGTGGCTCGGATCTCGGGATCCGAGCCACCGTTTCGGCTGATGGGGGCCTATCTGCGTCGGTGGAACCTGAGGTCGCCGTTCGCGAGTCGGTCGGTGGTGAAGCCGGTGTCGTGGGCGCGGTGGTGGTGATGGCTGCAGAGCAGGACTGCATTGTCGAGATCGGTTGACCCGCCCGAGGTCCACGGCAGCCAGTGATGCGCCTCGGTCCACGTCCCAGGGATGTCACAGCCCTCGGCCCGGCAGGTCTGGTCACGGAGCAGGAGCGCCTTGCGCTGCCCGGGTGAGAACAGCCGGCGTGCCCGGCCGAGGTCGAGGGGGATGCTGTCGCCGCCGAGGACGGCGGGGATGATCTTCGCGGTGCACGCGAGACGTCGGGCCTGGGCGGCGGTGATGAGGTCGCCGGTCGACTCATCACCCGGCACCAGGCCGGCACCGGTGAGGTTCGCGGTGCCGAGCTCCTTGCGCAGGGAATCCAGGCTCATCGTGATGACGAGCGTCGTGGCGTCCCCGCCGTGGACAGGGAGCCGCTTGATGTCGATGGACTCGAGGAACCGGCACAGCGCCTCACCCATCCGACGTGGGTAGGGCAGCCGGGTGAGTGGATCTGTCTGCGACGTCTCGTCCGCTCCAGCGCCTGGAGATCCGCCTGGATCCTTCCTGGGGTTCGCGTAGGCCTCGAGGTAGGTGGCAAACCGGGTCGCAGTCGCATCGGGGAGCCGCCCGGCGATCCGGGTCGTGCCATCGCCCAGGCGGCGCATCGTGAACCGGGTCAGCTGTGCTGCGTTGGCTTCGAGCTCGGCCAACCGGCGGGCCTCGGCCTCCTCGGCGATCGCCGGCGCGACGGCGTGCAGGATGTGACGCCCGAGGCGGGCGAGCTCCTTCGGCCCGAACACCGCCGCCTGGGCCACCAGGTGCGCTTCGGCCTGTGCGACGACGTCCGCATCGACACTCGAGGGCAGCGCCGCGATCGCCCGGCGGATCACCTGCGCCTGTGCCAACGTGACGTCACCCTCGCGCATCGCCGCCGCCAGCACCGGGTGCTCCCGGTCCAACGCCGTCGCCAGTGCGAGGTCGGCACGGGCGTCGGCGAACCGGGTCCGGGTCTCCTTCGCCAACCACCCGGCCGCGTCCTTCGCCGCCGTGGTCACCGCGAGGTCGCTGGCATCGGCCAGGATCCGCAACCGCAGCTCCGCCAGCTGCCCCTCCGCCCGCACCAGGTCGGTCAACGCGGTCGCCTTGTCCTGAGTGGACATGAACGTCGGGTTCACCGACGCGACGCCCTTCAACGAGGCCCGGATGTCGGCGGCACACGCCACGATCGGGTGAGTCACGATCCGGGTCTCCTGTCGACGACTACTCAGAGTCACGCACCTGCGTGACTACCTGTGGTCGTCGCTCCTGGAGGCTCCACCTAAGGAGCTATTACGTAACCCTCGCGACTGGCCCTCCTGCTGCTCCCACCGCCACCCGCGCCGTGCCTGCGGGTGAAGCGGATCTGGATTCCGAAGTCTCATTCGGGCCTGCGGCCCATCCTACCCGACCCAGACAACTATCAGAACACATGTTCTATCAAGAATCACCCAAGATCCGGCCCACTGATCGCACGGCTGCTTGCCGCGATGCCTCTGGGTAGCCTTCGTGGCCATGAGTCCTGAGAGGGGTGAGTCGATGGAGGAGGTGCCGGACTGGGTCCAGCACCACGGAGGCTCACCGTCGACGTCGAGACCGTACGCCGCCTTGTCGCAGACCAGTTCCCCCAATGGGCGCACCTGCCTCGGGAAGACCCGTCAGGTCGACTGCGTCGACACGCTTCGCTCCCTTGATGCGGCCGTAGGTCGGCTACGCGCGCCGAGCCAGGGCATCCGTCAGGGCAGGCACCCCAGCACCCGACAGGTCCTCGAGCGCGACGGTCCGCCCGGACACCGCCAGCAACAGTGACAGCAGAGGCCCGGTCACCTCCGGACCCTCGCCGATGGTCACGTCGGCATCCGTCGCCGCCAGCCGGACGGCGGCCACCAGCTCGCGTGCTCCGCCGAATGACGCCGAGGTCCGCACCTGGAGGCGCAGTGCCTCCTCGACGGCGTCGGCGGGATAGTCGCGGCGCAGCCCCAGCGGACGACGTACGTCCTCGCCGTGCACGACCTCCTCGACGATGCGGCTGACGAGAGGCGCCGGTGGGGTCGAGGTGCGGGTGGCCACCGCCCGCAGCCGGGCAAGCGTCTCGGCCGGGTTGTCGCCGCGGTGCCTCGCGACGCCCACGGCGTTCTGGCGATCGAAGTCGAAGCGGGCTCGTGCCAGGCCGAGCACGAAGCCGACCCGGGTCGTCCGGGCGGTGTCGACCAGGTGGGCGACCACGTCGTGCACCGTCCACCCGTCGCAGAGGGACGGCATCTCCCACTGCTCGGGGCTGAGGGTCTCGAGGTCGCGCACGAGAGCTGCGCGCTCGGCGTGCACGACGGACCAGACGTCGATGTCCACGGTTGGATCCTAGAGTCCGCAGGACGGACGACCGGCTGTGGACGCCCGTGCGACGGCGTACGCTGGTCTCCTCATGATGCGCAGCCTCCTTCTTCGCTGCCGCAGCGGGGCCTCAGACAGTCGATACTGAGCCGGCCTCCTCGCTGCGGAGAGCTGTTGTGCCCGGCATCCCTGACCGACAGAGGAAGCCCCAGACCATGTCCCAGCAGACGACCGACGTGAGCCAGACCCCGCCGCACGAGCGCAATCCCCAGCAGCCCAGCGGCATGCCGCACCGCCGCTACGAGCCGTTCCTGCCGCTCGACCTGACCGACCGCACCTGGCCGACCAAGCGCATGCAGAAGGCGCCGCGCTGGTGTGCGGTCGACCTGCGCGACGGCAACCAGGCACTGATCGACCCGATGAGTCCCTCGCGCAAGAAGGAGATGTTCCAGCTCCTGGTGAAGATGGGCTACAAGGAGATCGAGGTCGGGTTCCCGGCGGCCAGCCAGACCGACTTCGACTTCGTCCGGATGCTCATCACCGAGGACCTGATCCCCGACGACGTCGTGATCCAGGTGCTCACCCAGGCCCGCGAGGAGCTGATCGAGCGGACCTACCAGTCGCTCGAGGGCGCCAAGCAGGCGATCGTGCACCTCTACAACTCGACCTCCACGCTCCAGCGGCGCGTCGTCTTCGGCATGGACGAGGACGGCATCCTCGACATCGCGGTGCGCGGCGCCCACACGTGCAAGAAGTTCGAGGAGCTGCATCCCGGGCACCGACGTCTTCTACGAGTACTCCCCGGAGTCCTACACCGGCACCGAGCTCGAGTTCGCCGTACGCGTCTGCAACGCCGTCCTCGACGTGTGGGAGCCCACCGCCGCGCGGCCGGTGATCGTCAACCTGCCTGCCACGGTCGAGATGGCGACGCCCAACGTCTATGCCGACTCGATCGAGTGGATGAGCCGCCACCTGCACCACCGCGAGCACGTCGTGCTGTCGCTGCACCCGCACAACGACCGCGGCACGGCCGTCGCCGCGGCCGAGCTGGGCTACCTGGCCGGCGCCGACCGCATCGAGGGCTGTCTCTTCGGCAACGGCGAGCGCACCGGCAACGTCTGCCTGGTCACCCTCGGACTCAACCTCTTCACCCAGGGGATCGACCCGGAGATCGACTTCTCCGACATCGACGAGGTCCGCCGGACGGTCGAGTACTGCAACCAGCTGCCCGTCCACGAGCGCCACCCCTACGGCGGCGACCTCGTCTACACCGCCTTCTCCGGATCCCACCAGGACGCGATCAAGAAGGGCTTCGAGGCCCTCGAGCGCGACGCGGCTGCTGCCGGCGTCGACGTGGACGCCGCCGCCTGGGCCGTGCCCTACCTGCCGATCGACCCCAAGGACGTGGGTCGGTCCTACGAGGCCGTCATCCGCGTCAACAGCCAGTCCGGCAAGGGCGGCGTGGCCTACATCCTCAAGACCGAGCACAAGCTCGACCTGCCGCGGCGCGCGCAGATCGAGTTCTCCCGGGTCATCCAGCAGCACACCGACGCCGAGGGCGGCGAGGTCAGCGCCGACCAGATCTGGCAGACGTTCCGTGCGGAGTACCTCGACCGCGAGACCCCGCTCAAGCTCGACTCCGTCCACACCTCCAGCGCCGCCGGCGAGAAGGACCAGCTGACGACCGGGGTGTACGTCGACGGCGAGCGCCAGGAGCTCACCGGCGAGGGCAACGGTCCCATCGCCGCGTTCGTCGCTGCGATCGCGACGGTCGGGCACGACGTACGCGTCCTCGACTACCACGAGCACGCGCTCAGCGCGGGCGGCGACGCCATCGCCGCGGCGTACGTCGAGTGCGCCGTGGGCGACAAGGTGCTGTGGGGAGTCGGCCTCGACGCCAACATCGTGACCGCCTCGCTGAAGGCGGTCATCAGCGCCGTCAACCGGGCGTGAGCGGCTAGATTGCGGCCATGTTGGTGAGCGAGCGGATCGGCCAGTTCTTCGTCGAGTCCGACGCGGGGCGCGACCGGCTGGAGTTCACCGAGTACGGCTCGGGCGACCAGTGGGTCGTGCTCCTGCACGGCCTGCTCATGCCGCGCCGGATGCAGCAGCCGCTGGCCCGGGCCATGGCTGCGCAGGGGCTGCACGTCGTGACGCTCGACCTGCTCGGCCACGGCCGCTCCGACCAGCCGCGCCGACCCGCTGGTCTACTCGATGTCCGCCTTCGCCGAGCAGGTCGTCGCGCTGCTCGACCACCTCGGCGCGGAGCGTGCCGTCGTGGGGGGTACGTCGCTGGGCGCCAACGTGGCGCTGGAGACCGCGGTCCTCGCGCCGGAGCGGGTCGCCGGGCTCGTTGTGGAGATGCCGGTCCTCAACAACGCCCTCGTGGCCGGGATCGTCTCGTTCGTGCCGATCATGCTGGCCGCGCGCTATGCGCCCTTCACCGTCAACACCGTGCGCAGCCTGACCCGGCGGGTGCCGCGCGGACTCGTGCCGTTCTGGGCGGGCATCGCGCTCGACACCGTCGACCACCGCGCCGACAGCATCGCCGCCGTCCTGCACGGCATCATCTACGGCCGGCTGGCGCCGTCGTCGAGCCAGCGTCGCCGGATAGCCGCGCCGACCCTGATCGTCGGTCACCCGATCGACCCGATCCACCCGTTCGTCGACGCCGACATGCTCCTCTCCGAGATGCCCGACGCGCGCTTCGAGCGCGCCAGCAGCATCCTCGAGTGGCGCTTCCGGCCCGAGCGCCTGACGATCGCGGCGGTCGACTTCGCGGTCGAGTGCTGGCGCCCCCGGCCAGCCTCGGGCCGCCGGAACGCGTCCGTAGGGGAGAATGGAGGGGTGCCCCTCTACCGCGACGAGGCGGTCGTGCTGCGCACCCACAAGCTGGGCGAGGCCGACCGCATCATCACCCTGCTGACGCGTCGGCACGGGCGGGTGCGCGCGGTCGCCAAGGGCGTGCGGCGTACGACGTCGCGCTGGGGCTCGCGGCTCGAGCCGTTCACCCACGTCGACCTGCAGCTCGCGGAGGGCCGCAGCCTCGACGTCGATCACCCAGGCGGAGACGCTCGACCCGTTCAACGCGCGCCTGGGCGCTCGACTACGAGCGCTACACCGCCGGCACGGCGATGCTCGAGACCGCCGAGCGGCTGGTCACCGAGGACAAGGAGCCGGCCGTCCAGCAGTTCCTCCTGCTCGTCGGCGGCCTGCGCGCGATGTCGTCGGGGGAGCACGCCGGCAGGGCAGGTGCTCGACTCCTACCTCCTGCGGTCGCTCTCGGTCGCGGGCTACGCGCCGTCGTTCGACCACTGCGTGGCCTGCGGCGACGAGGGGCCGCACCGCTTCTTCAACCCCTCCGCCGGCGGCGTGATGTGCACGGCCGACAAGCTGCCCGGGTCCGCCACCCCCGCGCCGGAGACCGTCGTCGCGCTCTCGGCGCCTGCTGGTCGGCGACTGGCCGGTCGTGCACGCGACCGAGCCGCGCCACCTGCGCGAGGCCAGCACCCTGGTCGCGGTCTACCTCTCCTGGCACCTCGAGCGCGGGCTGCGCTCGATGGCGTACGTCGAGCGCTGAGCCCGCTCGCTGGCTAGGGTCTGCCCGTGAAGCGAAGCGTCCGTCAGCCCGACCCGCACCCCAGTGGCGCGACCCCGCCGCCGGTGCCGCGCGACCTGGTGCCCCGGCACGTCGCGATCGTCATGGACGGCAACGGCCGCTGGGCCAAGGACCGCGGACTGCCCCGCACGACGGGGCACGAGCAGGGTGAGTCCTCGCTCTTCGACGTGGTCGAGGGCGCCATCGAGATCGGCGTCAAGGCGATCTCGGCCTACGCCTTCTCCACCGAGAACTGGTCGCGCTCGCCCGACGAGGTGCAGGTTCCTGATGGGCTTCAACCGCGACGTGATCCGGCGCCGACGCGACGAGATGCACGAGCTCGGCGTACGCGTGCGCTGGGCCGGTCGCGCGCCCCGGCTGTGGAAGTCGGTCATCAAGGAGCTCCAGGTCGCCGAGGAGCTGACCCGCGACAACGACGTGCTGCACCCTGACCATGTGCGTCAACTACGGCGGCCGCGCCGAGCTCGCCGACGCCGCCCGGTCGATCGGGCGCGAGGTCGCCGCCGGCCGGCTCAACCCGGAGAAGATCGACGAGCACACCTTCGCCCGCCACCTCTACGTCCCCGAGCTGCCCGACGCCGACCTCGTGTGGCGTACGTCGGGGGAGCAGCGGCTCTCCAACTTCATGCTCTGGCAGGCGGCCTACAGCGAGCTGGTCTTCACCGACGTCCTCTGGCCCGACGTCGACCGCAGGCACCTCTGGGCGGCCATCGAGACCTACGCCCGCCGCGACCGGCGGTACGGCGGGGCGCGGCCCAACGCATGAGCGGTGAGTGAGGCCGCTTCCGGCGCTCAGGAACCGGCGTGGCTCACCGCTGCCCGCGACTAGCGGCAGGTCGGGCAGGTGCCGAAGATCTCCAGCGTGTGGCTGATGTCGGCGTAGCCGTGCTCGCCCGCGATCGCGCGCGTCCAGCGCTCCACCGCCGGACCCTCGACCTCGATCGTGGCGCCGCAGCTGCGGCACACCAGGTGATGGTGGTGGGTGTCCGAGCAGCTGCGCCAGATGGCCTCGCCGTCCTCGTTGCGCAGCATGTCGACCTCGCCGCTGTCCGCGAGGCCGGCGAGGGTCCGGTAGACCGTCGCCAGTCCGACCGAGTCACCCTGCTGCGTGATCAGGTCGTGGATCTCCTGGGCGCTGCGGAAGTCGTCGAACGTCGCCAGGGCGGCTGCGACCGCGCGGCGCTGCCGGGTGGGTCGGACCGCGGGTCGGTCAGTGCTCGTCATAGTGCTCTCCGTGCATGGCGTGGCGGTGGCCGTCGTGCACGTAGTCGACGTGGTCACCGTGCGGCACGGCCCGGTGCCCGCAGTCCTCGCCGTGCGCGTGCGGGTGCTCGTCGGTGATCTCGTGCTCCGCGACCTCGTCGGCCGGGAAGGGCGAGAGCAGCCGGCGCCGGCGCCGCAGCCACACGCCGATCGGCCACGTGGACGCGAACATCGCCAGCGCCAGCAGCACGATCGTCGGGCCGGGTGCCACGGTGGCCCGGAAGGACAGCCCCGCGCTCAGCAGCAGCCCACCCACCGCTGCCACCGCACCGAGGAGGACCGCGCCGAAGAGGGTCGTCCGGAACGAGCGCGCCAGCTGCTGGGACGTGGCCACCGGCACCACCATGAGTGCGGAGACCAGGAGCAGGCCGACCGTACGCATGGCCACCGTGACGGTGACGGCGGCGAGGACGGCGATGAGCAGGTTGTAGGCCCGCACATCCAGGCCCGCCACGCGCGCGAACTCCGGGTCGCTGGACACCGCGAACAGCTGGGGGAGCAGGCCCACGGTGACGACCAGAAGCACGACAGCGAGGCCGACGGTGGCCCACATGTCGCCCGCGGAGATGCTCGTGAGCGAGCCGAAGAGGTACTCCTGGAGGCGGGAGGCGCTCTGCCCGGCGAGGCCGGTGATCAGTACGCCGCCGGCCAGGCCGCCGTAGAACAGCAGGGCGAGCGCGACGTCGCCGTTGGTGTGACCACGCTCGCGGATGATCTCGATCAGCACCGCGCCGAGAACGGCGACGACCACGGCCGTCCAGGTGGGGGAGGCGCCGGTCAGGAGCCCGATCGCCACCCCGGTCACGGCGACGTGGCCGATGCCGTCACCGAGCAGCGCCAGTCGTCGCTGCACGAGGAAGGTGCCGATGGCGGGGGCGGCCAGGCCGGTCAGCAGTGCGGCGATCAGGGCGCGTTGCATGAAGGGCAGCGAGAACAGGTCGAGGAAGTCGATCATCGCGCGTCCCCCAGCTCGTCGAGGGGTGAACCGACGTGCGGGACGTGGTCGTGGGAGGAGAGCACGGGGTGGTGGTGCGCGTGCGCCTCGGCCTCGGTGAGCGCCGGGCCGTCGAAGGCGATGCGACCGTCACGCATGACGACCGCCCGGTCGATGAGCGGTTGCATCGGGCCGAGCTCGTGCGCGACCAGGACGATGGTGGCGCCGCGCGCCTTGAGGACCCCCAGCGCGTCCGCCAGGGCCTGCTGGTTCGTCACGTCCACGCCGGCAGTCGGCTCGTCGAGCACGAGGAGGTCGGGTTCGCCGGCCAGGGCGCGGGCGATCAGCGCGCGTTGCTGCTGACCGCCGCTGAGCTGGGAGACGCCGACGGCCGCGCGCTCCCGCAGACCGACGACGTCGATGGCATCGTCGATCGCGCGGCGGTCGGCGCGCGTCAGCGGCCGGAACAGCCGGCGCCGGGTGACTCGGCCGGAGGCCACGACCTCCCACACCGTCGCCGGTACGCCGCTGCCCGCGCTGGCTCGTTGCGGGACGAAGCCGATGCGGTGCCAGTCGCGGAAGTCGGCGTGCGGGGTGTCGAAGAGCGACACGGACCCCGCGGTCAGTGGCAGACAGGCCGGTGATCGCGCGGACCAGGGTGGACTTGCCGGACCCGTTGGAGCCCAGGAGCGCGAGGAACTCACCCGGACGCACGGTCAGGTCGATCCCGCGCAGGATCGGCCGGCCGCCGATGGCGACCGACGCGTTCTGCACCTGCACGGGGTTCACGAGCATGCATTCGCCTTCCGGAGCGCGGCGAGGTTCTCGCGCATGAGCGAAAGGTAGTCCTCGTCGGCCGTCTCGTCCGAGAGGCCCTCGAGCGGGTCGAGCACCGCGGTCTCGAGCCCGAGGTCGCCGGCGAGGGCGTCGGACATCTTGCTGCTGGCCAGTCGCTCCGAGAACACCGTGGTGATGCCCTCGCGGGTGACCAGGGCCTGCAGGCGTGCCAGGTCCGCAGGCGTCGGTTCCGCGTCGGGGGACAGGCCGGCGATCGCCTCGAAGGCCAGGCCGTAGCGCGCGAGGTAGGAGAAGGCCTCGTGGCTCACGACCGTGGTCGTGCGCGCGCAGGAGGCGAGGCCGGCGGCGTAGTCGGCATCCAGGCTCTCCAGCTCCCCGCGCAGGTCGGCGGCCCGGTCCGCGTACGACGACGCCTGGCCGGGGTCGATCTCGGAGAGCTGCTCGGCGACCGCATCGGCCAGGTCGGCCATCAGCAGCGGGTCCTGCCAGAAGTGCGGGTCGAGGTCGCCGTGGTCGTGACCCGACTCCTCGTGCTCGTGGTCGTGCTCGGAGGCCGACATCAGGTCGACGACCTCGGCCGCGTCGATGACGGCCGCGTCACCGGCGTTGGTCTCCACGGTCTCGTCGATCGCGGGCTGGAAGCCGTCCTGGACCACGACGAGGTCGGCACGCGACACCTCGGCGGTCTGCGCGATGTCGAGCGAGAGGTCGTGGGGCTCGGCACCGGGAGCGGTCAGGTTCGTCACCTGCCACTCGTCGCCCGCCACCCGAGCGGTCACCCACGCCAGCGGGTAGAACGCCGCGACGGCCCGGCGACCGTCGTACCCGTCGTCGTCCGCGGAGCGCGCCACACCCGCCAGGAGGAGCGGCAGCAGGTGAGCACGGAGGCAGCCAGGACGAGGCGAGGCGCGAACATGAGAACGATTCTCAGTGCGGATGAGAATCATTGTCAAACGCGTGGTGAGATCCAGTTGTCAACTGCTGCAGGCCGACGCGGATCACGACCGTTCGGCACGGACTACCCGTGCGTAGGCTGCACGCGTGCTCGTCGTCACCCGCCTCCGCGCCCCTCGCCGATGGCGTCAGCCACGAGCGGCGGATGGAGCTGCGCGCCGGCCTCCAGCAGGCCCGCGCGATCCTGGCCGACAAGCCTGGCTTCGTCTGGGGAGAGGTCGGCCGCAACGTCGACGACCCCGGCCTGTGGGTGCTGACCACCCGCTGGGAGAACGTCGGCTCCTACCGTCGCGCGCTGTCGTCGTACGAGGCGAAGATGCACGTCCAGCCGTTGATGGTGCACGCCCTCGACGAGCCGAGCGCCTACGAGGTCGTCCAGGAGGGCACCGACCTCAACCAGGCCGAGCCCCGGTCGTTAGGCTGAGCGCTCGCCCAGCCGAGCCGGCAGCCAGCCGGTGACCCTGCCTGAACGTGTGAGGAACTCCCGTGGCCAAGCCCGCCCCGACCGCCCTCGACAACGTCGTCTCCCTCGCCAAGCGCCGGGGTTTCGTCTACCCCTGCGGTGAGATCTACGGCGGCACCAGGTCCGCCTGGGACTACGGCCCGCTGGGCGTGGAGCTCAAGGAGAACATCAAGCGCCAGTGGTGGAAGTTCATGGTCACCCGCCGCGACGACGTGGTCGGCCTCGACTCCAGCGTCATCCTCCCGACCCGGACCTGGGAGGCCTCGGGCCACCTGAGCACCTTCAGCGACCCGCTGACCGAGTGCCAGTCGTGCCACAAGCGCTTCCGCGAGGACCACCTCCAGGAGGACTTCGCCGCCAAGAAGGGGATCGACGACCCCGACACGGTGGACATCAACGAGTCGGTGGCCTGCCCCAACTGCGGCACCCGCGCCGCGTGGACCGAGCCGCGCAACTTCAACATGATGCTCAAGACCTACCTCGGCGTCATCGAGGACGAGTCCGGCCTGCACTACCTGCGCCCCGAGACCGCGCAGGGCATCTTCCTCAACTTCGCCAACGTGGTGACCTCGAGCCGGCAGAAGCCGCCGTTCGGCATCGCCCAGATGGGCAAGTCGTTCCGCAACGAGATCACGCCCGGCAACTTCATCTTCCGCACCCGCGAGTTCGAGCAGATGGAGATGGAGTTCTTCGTCAAGCCCGGCGAGGACGAGGAGTGGTTCCGCTACTGGATCGAGGAGCGCACCCGCTGGTACGTCGACCTGGGCATCAACCCCGACAACCTGCGCCACTACGAGCACCCGCAGGAGAAGCTGTCCCACTACTCCAAGGGCACGATCGACATCGAGTACCGCTTCGGCTTCTCCGGCCGTGACTTCGAGGAGCTCGAGGGCGTCGCCAACCGCACCGACTTCGACCTCAAGCAGCACAGCGAGTTCTCCGGCAAGGACCTGTCCTACTACGACCAGGCCGGCGGCGAGCGCTACCTGCCCTACGTCATCGAGCCCGCGGCCGGGCTTGACCCGCAGCCTGATGGCGTTCCTCATCGACGCCTACACCGAGGACGAGGCCCCCAACACCAAGGGCGGCGTCGACAAGCGCGTCGTGCTCAAGCTCGACCCGCGACTGGCGCCGGTCAAGGTCGCGGTGCTGCCGCTGAGCCGCAACGCCGACCTGTCGCCGAAGGCGAAGGCCCTCGCCGCCGAGCTGCGGGAGAACTGGAACGTCGAGTTCGACGACGCCGGTGCCATCGGCCGTCGCTACCGCCGTCAGGACGAGATCGGTACGCCGTTCTGCGTCACGGTCGACTTCGAGACCCTCGACGACAACGCGGTCACCGTCCGCGAGCGCGACACGATGGCGCAGGAGCGGGTCAGCCTCGACGGGATCACCCGGTTCTTCGCGGAGAAGCTCATCGGCTGCTGAGGCCGAGGCGTGCCACCATGGCGCCATGCTCCGCTCGGTGGTCATCGCGTCAGTCCTCGCGGCGTTGCTGACCGCCTGCGGCGGCGGCGACGCGGAGGGACAGCCGACGCCCGACCCGGCGCCGGCCACGGCGGAGGTTCCGGACGGGGTGACCCCCACCGATCCCGGCACGGCACTGGGGTACGGCGATTCCGCGACGCTCGTGTGGCAGCCGACAACAGACCTCACGGGCGTCCTCGACCTGACAGTGCAGGGCGTCCAGGAGCGGCGGGCATCGGTCTTCGACGGCTGGCTGGCCGACGACACGATGCAGGAGGCCCGCCCCTACTTCGTCAGCGTGACGCTCACCAACGTCGGCGACAGGGACCTTGCGGGTCAGGCGGTCCCGCTCTACCTCCGCGACGACCGGGACCGGCTGGGGGCACCGTGGACGCTGGGCGGCGACTTCGCCCCCTGCCAGAGCGGCCCCCTGCCGTCCCCCTTCGTGGCCGGGGCGAGTGCCGAGATGTGCCTGGTCTACCTCGCGCCCGACGGTGCTCGCATCGAGGACATGGTCTTCGAGCCCACCGAGGGCTACGACCCCATCACCTGGACCGGCGACGTCAGTGGGCCGCCGAAGGTCCGCTCGCGCTCCCGGCGCTGATTTGGGTCGACCCTCCCGGCGGCTCGACAATGGGGCGGTGACCGCCCTGCCCACCTCCTTGACACTGGGT
Source organism: uncultured Actinomycetota bacterium (assembly GCA_963712875.1). Lineage (GTDB taxonomy): Bacteria > Actinomycetota > Actinomycetes > Propionibacteriales > Nocardioidaceae > Nocardioides. The sequence continues at coordinate 26,305 of CAVQJS010000017.1, forward strand.
CCGCTGCGCGTCGACACGCCGGTCGTGCTGGCGCCGATGGCGGGGATCACCAACGCCGCCTACCGCCGGCTGTGCGCCGAGCAGGGAGCGGGCCTCTACGTCTGCGAGATGATCACCAGCCGCGGCCTGGTCGAGGGCGACGAGACCACGCTCAAGATGCTCGTGTTCGACGAGCTCGAGACCGTGCGCTCGGTCCAGCTCTACGGCACCGACCCGGTCTACATCGGCAAGGCCGTCGAGATCCTCTGCGCCGACCACGGTGTCGCCCACGTCGACCTCAACTTCGGCTGCCCGGTGCCCAAGGTGACCCGCAAGGGCGGCGGGGGAGCGCTGCCCTGGAAGCGCGGCCTGCTGGGCGAGATCCTCACCGCGGCGGTCGCGGCAGCAGCGCCGTACGACGTCCCGGTGACGATGAAGACGCGCAAGGGCCTGGACGACGACCACCTGACCTACCTCGACGCGGGGCGCATCGCGCAGGAGACCGGTGTGTCCGCCATCGCGCTGCACGGTCGCACCGTGCAGCAGGCCTACTCCGGCGAGGCCGACTGGGACGCCATCGCGCAGCTGGCGGGGCACGTCGACATCCCGGTCCTCGGCAACGGCGACATCTGGGAGGCGTCCGACGCGCTGCGGATGGTCGAGCAGACCGGCGCCGCAGGAGTGGTCGTCGGCCGCGGTTGCCTGGGCCGGCCGTGGCTCTTCCGCGACCTGGCCGCCGCCTTCCACGGCGACGCCGTCGCCACCCTGCCGACCCTCGGCGAGGTCCGCACGATGATGCGTCGCCACGCCGAGCTGCCTGTCGGAGCACATGGGCGAGGAGCGCGGCTGCAAGGAGTTCCGCAAGCACGTCACGTGGTACCTCAAGGGCTTCCGGGCTGGGGGCGATCTGCGCCGCCGGCTCGCCCTCGTGGACTCCCTCGCGACGCTCGACGACCTGCTCGCCGACCTCGACCCGACCGAGCCGTTCCCCGTCGGTGAGCTCGGCACTCCGCGCGGCCGGCAGGGGTCGCCACGCTCGAAGGTGGCGCTCCCCGAGGGGTGGCTGGACGACTCCGACGGCCGTGGGTCCCACGTGCGCGAGGACACCACCGAGACCACGGGCGGCTGACCCCGTACAGCCCTCGGGGTGACTCGGGACACGCTCGATTTTACTTGGGGAGATTGGGACAGGCCCCTGATCCTGTGCTTCACTCGGTGTTCGCGCCCGTCTCGGCCTCTGGCCTTCCCCCGTTCAGGCAGGCGCTTTCCCCCGTCAGCAACAGCAAAGGATCAGCGCTGTGGCTCAACACCGCCACAAGCGGGAAACCCCTGCCCGTCATGTCCCCCGAGCCGTCCTCGTGTCGGCGCCCCTCGCCGTCGTGGCGACCCTCTCCGCAGTCACCATGGGCGTGCTCGGCGCGACCCCCGCGACCACCGACGCCGACCTGTTGGCGGCCTCCGCGACGTCCGCGGAAGCAGCGGACTCGGCGGCCCTGTTCGCCAATGCCACATCGGTCGCGAACCGGGGTGAGCTGGGCGTCTCGCGCTCCCAGATCCGCACCGCCGCACGTGCCGAGGCGGCTGCCCGCCGTGAGATCGCCGCCGATCGTCGCGAGGTCGCCGCCGAGAAGGCCGCCCGACGCGCCGTCCGTGCGGCCGACACCACGCTGTGGACCACCGAGGAGCTCAACCTCTGGGACAGCCCCGGCGAGCAGGCGACCCTCATCGGTCTCGTCGACGCCGTCGAGAAGGTCCTGGTCACCGGTCGCCGCGAGGCCGGCCGCGCCGAGATCGTCGTGAACGGCAGCGCCCGCTGGGTGAGCGCCGACTACCTCAGCGCAGACAAGCCCGAGACCGGCCCGAACCTCGGCGGCACCTGCACCAACGGCTCGTCGATCTCGGGCGGACGCTCCTCGCTCTACTCGATCCACGACGTCGTCTGCGCCAACTGGCCCCAGATCACGTCGTACGGCACCTGGCGCGGCGACGGCGAGCACGGCCAGGGTCGCGCCATCGACATCATGATCAGCGGCGAGACCGGCTGGGCCATCGCCGACTTCCTGCGCGCCAACTACGCGGCGCTGGGCATCGAGTACATCATCTACTCCCAGAACATCTGGTCGGTCGAGCGTGGTGGCGAGGGCTGGCGGGGCATGTCCGACCGCGGCTCGACGACCGCCAACCACTACGACCACGTCCACGTCACCGTCTACTGACGCTCACCAGCCCATCGCTAGGCTGACCGGCTGATGGGCATCGAGGATCTCTACGACGACTCCGACCGCGAGCGACTGGTCGCCGAGCCACCCAAGCGGGTGGACGCGCCGGTGCGGCTGGCGTTCGAGCGCGACCGCGCGCGGGTGGTGCACGCGGCCGCCTCGCGACGCCTGGCGGCGAAGACCCAGGTGGTCGGCCCGCAGACCGACGACTTCGTGCGCAACCGGCTCACCCACAGCCTCGAGGTCGCCCAGATCTCGCGTGACCTGGCCCGCGCGCTGGGGTGCCACCCCGACATCGCCGAGACCGCAGCCCTGGCCCACGACCTGGGCCACCCGCCGTTCGGGCACAACGGCGAGCGGGTGCTGGCCGAGCTGAGCACCGAGTGCGGTGGCTTCGAGGGCAACGCCCAGACCCTGCGGCTGCTCACCCGGCTCGAGGCGAAGACCTTCGACGGCGAGGGGAGGTCGGTCGGCCTCAACCTCACGCGCGCCACCCTCGACGCGTGCACGAAGTACCCCTGGGACCGCTCCCGCGCCGGCGACCCCGGCGGCGTCCACGCCGACGGCACTCCCCGGGTAGTGGTCAAGTTCGGTGTCTACGACGACGACCGCCCGGTCTTCGACTGGCTGCGCAGCGGGGTCGAGGGTCGCGGGAGGTGCCTGGAGGCACAGGTGATGGATCTCGCCGACGACGTCGCCTACTCCGTCCACGACGTCGAGGACGGCATCGTCGCCGGCCGGCTCGACCTCACCCGACTCGATCCCGACGCGCTGTGGGAGACCGTGCGCGCGTGGTACCTCCCCGGGTGCGACGACGCCGCCCTCGACTCCGCTCTCGCCGACCTGCGCTCCATCGGCAGCTGGCCGCAGACGCCGTACGACGGCAGCCGGCGCAGCCTCGCGGCGATCAAGAACCTCACGAGCGACCTGATCGGCCGGTTCTGCGGCAGCGTGCAGGAGGCAACGTTCGCGCAGGAGGGATCAGGACACTGGGTCCGCCACCAGGGCGACCTCGTCGTCCCCGAGCAGACCGGTGTCGAGATCGGGCTGCTCAAGGGGATCGCCGCCCACTACGTCATGCAGGCCGACGACCGCGTCGCCCTGATGAAGCGACAGCGCGAGCTCGTCGCCGAGCTGGTGGAGCTGCTGTGGGACCGAGGCGTGGACGGCCTCGACCCGGTCTTCGACGCCGACTGGGAGGCGGCCGCCGACGACGCAGCGCGGCGGCGGGTGGTCATCGACCAGGTGGCGTCGTTGACCGACGCCAGTGCGGTCACCCGGCACGCCGCGCTGCTCAGTCGTTGATCAGGGCAGGTCGCCCTGCGGGTAGGGGTTGTCCTGCAGAGCGACGTTGTCGGGGTTGAGCTGGTCCTCGAGCGCGCTCGTGTCCTTGTGCGAGCCGACCTTGTCGGTGACGCTGCCGACCTTGTCGCTCACGGTGCCGGCGGCAGAGCCGGCCGCGGCGGCGACCTTGTCCTTGACGACCGGCGCCTTCTCCTTGGCGAGGTCGGTGGCCTGGTGGGCCTTCTCCTGGACGCGGGGGTCGTCCTTGACCTTGACGGCCATGCCCTTGATCTGTTCGTAGCGCTCGCGTCCGGCACGGCTGCCGAGGACGTAGCCGGCGGCGCCGACGGCGAGGAGGAGGAGCTTGCTCATGGTGGTTCCCTTCGGGGGTTGGGTGGGTGTCAGTGAGTGCGGCGGATGCGCCAGACGACCAGCACGACCGCCATGGCGAGGAGCGATCCCGCGGCGGCGAGCACCTCGGGGCGGGGACTGCCGCTGTCGGTGGTGGCGCGGTCCTGCAGGGTGTGGACGCGAGCGCGGGCCTGCGCCTTGACGTCGAGCTTGGCGGCCAGCTGGTCGACGGTGTCGGCCAGCTGCTCGCGCTGGTGGGCGATGTCGGCCTCGATCTGCTCGGGGGTCCGGGGATCAGTCATGGTGGTCTCCCTTGACGGTGGCGATGTCGTCCTTGATGCCCTGCATCGCTCGCTCGGGAACTGCGGGCCCGCTTCGGCGACCTTGTTCTTGCCTACCACACCAACCAGCGCCGCGGCGACGAGCAGCACGACGGCCACGATGAGGGCCGCCAACCAGGGGTCGACGACGTACGTGAGCCCGAGGATCGCCGTCGTGACGAGGGACGCCACGGCGAAGAAGCCGAGCAGGCCGGCGATGCTGAACATGCCGATCCCGACCCCGGCTCGCTTCCCCTTCTGCGCGACCTCGGCCTGGGCCAGCCGCATCTCCGAGCGGATCAGCTCGGGGATCTGCTGGGAGAGCTGGTGGACCAGGGCCCCGAGGGGCTGACCCTCCTGGGGCTCGTGCTGAGCAGTCATGTTCCGAGCCTCCCAAACCCGCGCCCGGACCACCAGCCGCCCTCCCCCCAAGGGGTGCTGGCTCCCAGCCCTGCGACGTTGTGGAGACCCGGCCACGCTCGTCGCGGCTCGCCCGTAGACTCGCCGGCGTGGCAGGCCGGATCCGCGACGACGACATCGCCGAAGTGCGCGAGAAGGCGCGCATCGACGACGTCGTGTCCTCCTACGTCACCCTCAAGCGGGCGGGAGGAGGCTCGCTGAAGGGCCTGTGCCCCTTCCACGACGAGAAGACCCCCTCCTTCAACGTCAACCCGGCCCGACAGTTCTTCCACTGCTTCGGGTGCGGCGAGGGCGGCGACGCCATCTCGTTCCTCATGAAGGTCGACGGCCTCACCTTCACCGAGTCCGTCGAGCGCCTCGCCGACAAGTACGGCGTCCAGCTGAGGCGCGAGGAGGGTGACGACGAGCCCGCACGTCCGCGTGGCCCGGCGCGGGCTCGGCTGATCGAGGCCCACAAGGTCGCCCAGGAGTTCTACGCCGAGCAGCTGTCGTCGGCCGACGCGGTGGTGGCCCGACAGTTCCTGCACGAGCGCGGCTTCGACCAGGCCGCTGCGGAGATGTTCGGCGTCGGCTTCGCGCCGCGCGACGGGGAGGCCCTCACCCGCCAGCTGCGCAGCCGGCGGTTCACTGACGAGGAGTCGGTCGCCGCGGGTCTCGTCGCGCACGGCCGTTCCCACTACGACCGCTTCCGGGGCCGGCTCGTCTGGCCGATCCGTGAGGCCAACGGTGACACCATCGGCTTCGGTGCCCGACGCATCTTCGACGACGACCGCATCGAGGCGAAGTACCTCAACACCTCCGAGACAGCGATCTACAAGAAGAGCCAGGTGCTCTACGGCATCGATCTCGCCCGCACGGCGATGAAGGACAGCCAGCAGGCCGTCGTGGTCGAGGGTTACACCGACGTGATGGCGTGCCACCTCGCCGGCGTACGCACTGCGGTGGCCTCGTGCGGCACCGCGTTCGGCACCGAGCATGCGCGTGTCCTGCGACGGTTCCTCGGTGACCATGCGTCCACCAGCGGCGAGGTGATCTTCACCTTCGACGGCGACTCGGCCGGCCAGAAGGCCGCGATGAAGGTGCTCGAGAGCGACCAGGTGTTCGCCTCGCAGACCTACGTCGCGGTCGCGCCCGAGGGCATGGACCCGTGCGACCTGCGGATCAAGGAGGGCGACGAGGCGGTGCGCGAGCTGGTCGCCAAGCGCCAGCCGCTCTACCGCTTCGCGCTCGACAACATCCTCAGCCGCCACGACCTCGACCGAGCCGACGGCCGCATCGACGCCCTGCGCGACGCGGCCGGCCTCGTCGCGAGCATCCGCGACAAGACCAAGGTCGACGCGTTCGCCCGGGAGCTGGCCCACATGGTCGGCGTCGACGTCGACGAGGTCCGCAGCGAGGTGCGCCGGGCGGCCAACCGCCCCGCACGCAGCGACGGGCCGCGTACGTCCCGGGCGGGGGAGCCCGCGGCCCCGGTCGAGCCGGCTCGGCCCGCGCTGCCGAGCCTGTCCGATCCGCGCTTCGGGATCGAGCGCGAGATGCTCAAGCTGGTCATCCAGCATCCGGCCGGGGTGGGCCGCACGACCGCCCACGTCACTGTCGACGACTTCACGCACCCGACCTTCCAGGGCGTCTGGCGGGCCGTCACTGCTGCCGGCGGCCCCACGAGCGGGGCGGAGGACACCGGCTGGGCCAACCGGGTGCGGGCCGCAGCCGAGGAGGGAGCCGTCGTGGCGGCCGTCACCGAGCTGGGTGTGGAGCCGATCCGGGGCACGGACAGCCCCACTCCCACGTTCGCGGTCGCCTACGTCTACCGGCTCCAGGAGCTCACCACCTCGCGGCGTATCGCCGACGTCAAGGCGAGGCTGCAGCGCACCAACCCGGTCGACCACGCGGTCGACTACAACCGGATGTTCGGCGAGCTCGTCGCGCTCGAGCAGCATCGTCGGACCTTGCGTGAAGGGGCGGTCGGTCAGTCGTGAGGTTCGGACGTGCGTCCACACCGCAGGTCGCGGCCGGGGAGAAGGTGCTGGCGTCCGCGACGGCTGCCGACGGCACCGTCCTGGCAGGCACCCGCGACGCGTTCTACGTCGTCGTCGAGGGAGAGACGCATCGGGTGCCGTGGGAACAGGTCGAGGCCGCTGACTGGGACCGCGACACCGAGACCTTCCGGCTCTCCGAGGTCGGCACCTGGGGTGAGGAGCGACCCGTCCACGCGGTGACCCTCGCGGAGCCTGGCCGCCTCCTCGAGCTGGTCCGCGAACGCGTGACGGCCAGCGTCGTGCTCCAGCGGCACGTCGTGGTCGCCGGGCGTCTCGGCCTCCGCGTCATCGCGCGCCGGGCACCCGGCGGCGGCCCGATCGAGTGGGTCTACGAGTACGACGAGGGCGTGGATCCGGCCGACCCGCGGGTGGCTGCCGCGGCCCGCGAGGCGCTCCAGCTGGCGCATCGCGACGTCGGGATCCCCTGATTTCCCGACTGCGCGGGACCCTTGCTAATGTGTGCGCTCGCTGCACAAGCGATCCCCTGTAGCTCAACTGGCAGAGCATTCGACTGTTAATCGGAGGGTTGTTGGTTCGAGTCCAACCGGGGGAGCAGCACAAGACGGCTCGTGACCTGCGGAAACGCGGATCACGAGCCGTTTTGCTGTCCCGTGCATCGGCTATGCATCGTTCGCGTCGCTGCGTCGACCGATTGACGACGTTGAGAGTGACTGCCGTACCCGCCACCTCACCGGGAGAAGAGGGCCAGGAGGATCGGACCATCTTGGCGGTCATCGATCGCTCGGTCGGACCGCGGCGACGTTAGGGCTCAGCCGACGACGCGTCACTGAGGATCGGGTGATCTCAGTCCGAGGACGCCTTCCAGGATCATGCGGGCCAACCATGTCTCGTAGCGTTGGGGGGACCATCCGTGGTCCCTCATCAGCATGTCCGCGACCTGTGGGCTGTAGAGCACGTACAACGTCGCTGCGGCTTCCTCCGGTGCCAGGCGCAGGCCTTCGGGGCCGGCGAGAAGGGTGGCCGAGTCGAGCATCTCGCGGCGCCGGGCAGCCTTGATCGTCTCCATGGTGGCGGCCAGCGCAGGGTCGGATGCCGCTGCCTCTTCCGCGACTCGCGCGATCGGGGCCACGCGTTGGACGATCGTCCGGCTCAGTTCGGCATCGAGCCGTGCGCGTCGGTGTGCGTCAGGTTCGGCGGCGACGGCTCGGGCCTCGGCTCTCTCCGTCACGGGCGTGGGGTCGTCATCGCCGGTGATCGTGGCCTCGATCAGCTGCCGCATGAGCTCGCGCTTGTTCCCGAATGCGGCGTACACGGTCTGTACTGCCACGCCTGCTTCTTGGGCGATCGTCTCGATGGTGGTGGCGACGTATCCGTGGGCGACGAAGAGATCGAGGGCGGCGTCGAGGATCGAACGGCGGGTCTCACGCGCCTGCGCGTCGCGACGGGCGGACGAGTAGGACCTCTTGACAGTCACATTGGGAAGAGTAACACTCTAATGATTAGGAGTGCACTGCAACGAAAGGAGCAGTGGCTCCGGGAAGAGGGATCCTCATGTTCAACCCGCAGCTCGACCCGCAGCCCGACCTCACGAACACCGTGGCGGCTGGTCGCTACCGCATCGACCCGGACAGGTCCCGGGTGCGCTACTCGGGCAAGCACATGTTCGGCCTGGGGACGGTTCACGCCACGTTCTCCATCCGTGAGGGCGTCCTCACCGTCAGAGACGCAACGGGTGCGTTCAGGACGAGCGTCACCGTGGACGCTGCCAGCTTCTGCTCCGGCAGCACGAGGCGGGACCGGGACGTTCGATCTGCTGGCCTGCTCGAAGTCGAGCGCTACCCGGACATCACCTTCGCCTCGGAGAGCATTCAGGAGACACCGGGGGAGGGGTGGCTCGTGTCCGGAACCGTCACGGCTCACGGACGATCCGTACCGGTGGCCGTGCAGGTGGACCGAGTCACCTCCAATGGTCCAGAGGTCCTCGTCCACGGCTGGGCGCGAAACCTTGATCGCACCAGCTTCGGAATCACCGGATCGCGAGGAATAGTGGGCCGCTACCTCGATCTGGAGCTCGACGTTATTGCGACGTCCGCCCAATAGGACCCTCGCACCCGCGCCCATCGCCGCCGAGCCAGGGCTGGACCCGTTCTGGCTGACGCAACGGCCTCCCCATACATCGACGGCGTGACTGGATGGCGTGCTATATCTATGCCGGGTGGACGGCCCTGCGGTGGGTGGGCCGGAGAGGTGTTCTCGTACGGAGAATTCGGCCGGCACCGCGGTAGTAGCCGTTGGTCGCCACGGTCGTTATTCCCGTATGGGCGCACTGCTGTCGACGTGGGGCTCAATCACGGTGGCGAACCGGTGATGGGTGGTGAGGACCTTCCGCGCACCGATGATCGCGGCGCCGCTGGGACCCGCCTTCTGGTGGCGCACCCTTCCAGCGTCGCGGCGGCGCGCAAGATGGTGCGCGACATCCTGGTCGAGGCGCGACGGGAAGACTTGGTGGAGACTGCGCAACTTGTGGTCAGCGAGGTCGTGACGAACGCGCTCGTGCATGCGGGCACGCCCATGGGCTTCCACGCTTTCGTCGGAGAGTCGGGTCTCCGCGTTGAAGTGACCGACGGCAGCACGCAAGCGCCGGCCCGACGCAGCTACTCGGCTTTGTCCGGCACCGGTCGAGGCATGCGACTGCTCCAGCAACTGGTCGACCACTGGGGAACCCTCGCCCGACCGAACGGCAAAACGGTCTGGTTCGAGTTGAACTCCGGGAACCGCCTAGGTGAGAAGGGCTCGTCGCCCGTTCCGGACGCCGGTGATGCCGGCGTCCCCCCGGGCATGGCCGGCGGGGACGTGATTGACGTCGTGCTTCTCAACGTTCCGCTTCTGCTGCACACCGCGTGGCAGGAGCACGCCGAGGGGCTGCTCCGCGAGTACCTGCTCGTCTGTCTCGACGCCGACGACCCTACGGATGCATTGGCGGCCCACGCGGCCGCCAGTGACGCCATCTCGCTGTTGCACCAGTACCTACCTGCGGCTCACCTTGGCGATGACGCCGACGAGCTGATGGCGCAGGCGGTGGAACCTGGGGTTTCTTCACAGCGGGAGGTACTTCGCGTGCCTCGAGCCTCGGTCTCTCATTTCCAGGTCCTGGACCTCGCCATGGACTCGGCCCTCACGTTGGCAGATTCCGGGGGATTGCTGACTCCTCCCATTCAGCCCGAACTCCGCGAGCTACGACGGTGGTTGTGTCGGGAGGTGTCTCGACAGGTTGATGGCGAACCGCCGACCAGGTGGTTGAGCAACTGCGACGCGGCGCCCGCCGTCCTGCTCCCGGCGATCTCGAGGGAGCACGAGGTAGCGACCTTCGAAGGACAGGCGCTGATCGCCGCAGACGACGCGAACCGCATGGTGGTCGTCAGCCAGCATGCCTGCGAGCTGCTCGGATATCGAGAGGCGAGCCAGTTGCTGGGTCGACGGTTGGTGGCGATCATCCCGGCTCGCTACCACCAGGCGCACTTGGCCGGGTTCACCCTCCATCTCAGCAACGGGCGTCGGCCTCTCATGGGCCGAACCGTCGTCGTTCCGATGATGAGAAGCGACGGCACCGAGATCGATGTAGAGCTACTGATCGAGTCGCGTCGTCAGCCGGGCGGGCGACAGCTGTTCATCGCTCGAATGCGCCCCGCGCCCTTGCAGAGCGTCGTACCCAGAGATCCTGAACTCCGCGACCATTCGCAACCCTGACCCGCGCGCAGCGCCCCATTGCGGCGAAGTGACGCACTCATCGCGGCTGCCGGGCGTCTATGCATCGAAGGCAACGGGCCGCCCCGGGAAGGGGACGGCCCGGCTGCCACCTAACCCACTGCGGGGCACACGAGACGCGCTTGACGCGCGGTCAGATGCGCTTCTCGCAGCTCCCGAATCTTCTCGCCCTGGCACACGTCGCGCCCTTCCCGACCCGCTCACGCTGTCCTTGCCCGGGCCGCCGATGAGGCGGTCATTGCCGATGCTCCCAGCGATGGCTGTCGTTGCCAGGGCCGCCGTCGATCGTGGCCTCGTAGTTGGAGCACCGAGGCTGGTCCAAGAGTCTGCGCCATAGGCCTCTGTACTTGAGTTCAACGGAGAGATCGTCCCGGCCCTTCATTCCCTTGATTGTCGTCCGGCACGCGATGACGCTGATGCTGTTCGCGCGGTTGGTGCCGATGACGTCGGCGCGCTTCGCGGTCACGGTGAGGTCGTCGAAGCCGCGGACGCGGATCGAGTCCTTCACGCCCGCCTTGGTGGCCGTCACCCGGGAACGGCTCAGGTCGGCGCGCACCCGGTCGTGGCTATTGAGTTCGAGCAGCAGTTGGTTGCGCCCGCCGTCGCCCTTGATCCGCGTCGCCTTTCCGCCCAGGGTGTTCGACTCGTAGGAGTCCTTGCCGCCGCCGAGCGCGATGTCGCGGTCATACGTCGTCGGCGCGTTGACCTTGACGTGCTCGGTGCCGCCGGTGCCGCGGAACGTGAACCGCCCGTACTCGGCCGACGTGGTGAAAACCAGCCGGTCGAACTGGCCCGTCCAGGTGAGCGCCGTGTCGGCGCCGGTCACGGTGCCGGTGGCGTCCATGGTGACGTCGCCGTTGGCGGATCGAACGCCCAGGATGCCGTCCGTGCCCACGGACACCGCGCCCGGGGCGGTTTGGATGCCGCTCCAACTGACTTCGCCGAAGGCGAGGTCGATGACGTCGGCGTTCGGCTGGGCTGCCATGCCGGAGGTGACGAGGCCGTAGCCGCTGGAGCGAATGACGTCGGCCTCGGTGTCGGTGCCGTCGGCGGTGCCCGCGAAGATCGTGTGCGATCCGCCGTTGGAGGCGGTGAACGTGTCGGCCCCCGCGCCGAGGATGGCGAAGACGGGGTTGTAGCCGACGCCGTCCTCGATGGTCGCGCACACGAGGTCATCGCCGCCGAGCGCGTCGACTCGCGTCTCGCCGTTCGTGACGATGACGTCCGCGCCCTCCGTGCCCACGATCTGGGCCCCGGGCGTCCCGACGATGGTCGCCGCCTGCCCCTGACATGTCTCGCCCGCTGCGGTGGCCGTGCCCACTGGCGCGAGCAGAGCCGCGGATAGCAACGCGGCGGCGGTCAGCCTGATGTTCCTCATGATTCCCCTTGATCGTTGACGAACCCGTATGACTACGCATCGGACCAAAAGGTTGTCACGACCCCGTTGACGGAGACTGGGCCACCCCGGGGGATGGGTCGGCCCAGCCGACGGTCACAAAGTCAGCCAGACACGAGTGAAGACCCTGACGTCGTGCAACGCGGCTGCCGTCGAGGAAGTGGTGCGCACGCTGCTCACAGTCGGCAATGCGAAGGTGCGCCGACCTCAAGCGCTACGCCGACGTCCGCTCATCGGATCCGGATGCTCCGACAGGCCGGGGTGTTACGCACTCGTCCGACCCGCTCGCGTGCGCTCGTTCGAGTTCCCCATTGTGGTCACTGGCGCAGGCGCGCGGAGTCCACGGCCATCGTGAGCGCCGACAGTCGTACGTATGTCTCGGTGGCGGTCTCGTCTGCGCGGGGTCCCGCGAGCCACCTCGTCAACGCGTCCTCCCCGAGGGCTTCGAACTGCTCGACGAGGGATCTCAGTTCTCTGGGCGACGCGGCATCCAGGAGATCGCCGCGGTACCCATCGTCAGGATCTCCCCACCGCTCCGCGAGAGGAAGAAACGGGACCACGTCGGCGGGGATGTCTTCCGCGGGTAGCTGCACGGGACAAGAGTGACACCGCCCGCGTCACCCGCGCCGGCTGGCGGCGAAAGACGCACCCATTGCGGCATGAGAGGACGCTGCCCGGTCCGCCTGGCGCGGTCCGACAGTGCGCGACCATGCCATTCCACCTTGGCTTGGCGGACCATTCCTATTGTTCGGCTCTTGCGACATCATGAGTTTGGTGGCGATTCCGGGGTCGGACGCATGTTCGTTGGCCGCGGGTGCGGTTGACCGTGAGGCGGTGGGCCGTGGGCTGTCGTTGCTTCTGCGCAGCGGTCTGTTTGGGCGGTCTCCTGGCGTTAGCGGGATGTGGCCAGGACAACGCGGACGACGCGGCTCCAGCACCCCGGGAAGGACCGGCAAGCGAGGACGACGCCACGCCCCAGGGCCCGGCAACATCCACCAACGAGACCGCGTCACCCGTAACCGGTGACCCCACACTGGCTGGTCGCCTCCTGTTCTCGCGCTTTGACGAGAACACTCACACGTTCCTGAGCACCCACACCTCCCGAGCGGACGGTCGCACTGAAACCGAGGTCGACATGCCCGGCCCCGAGGGGGGCGGCCGATGGTCGCGGTCCGGCAACGACATCGCCGTCATGACGGTACTGAGCGACGATCGGATCGGAACCGCGATCATCAAACCCGATGGCACCGTCGAGCGTGTGCTGGAGATTCCCGACGCGACGCTGAATCTCGTCTGCACGGTCTGGTCGCCGGACAACCAGCGCGTGGCCTGCGAAGGATGGGACGAGACCACCCCATCGCGGGAAGGGATCTACACCGTCCGCTCGTCCGATGGGGGCGGACTGGTGCGGCTGACAAAGACTCCTGCGAACCTGGTCGATCTGCCAGGTGACTACTCACCCGATGGCACCATGTTCTTGTTCAAGCGCTCCGCCGACGAGTTCCCCGGACCGTTGATGGTCGTGCCAACTGCGGGCGGGCGGCCACCCCTCGCCCTTTCGGACCTCACTGTCGAGGACCCGGGGCGCTACTCTCCCGACGGGAAGACGATCCTGACCTCCTCAACTGGGCGCATCGTCCTGTTGAGCGCCGACACAGGACGCGAGATCGGCCGGATCGAGCAGCCCGGTACGTCTCTGTTTGGTCCAGTGTGGTCACCCGACGGCGGACACATTGCCTATTCAGGCGCGACCTCGGGTCCATACGCGGACATCTACACATCCCTTCCAGACGGGACTGACCAGCGACGCGTCACATCGACAGCAGAAAACGAGATTCGAGTCGAGTGGGGAAAGGACTAGGCAACCGGTCCAACTCACATCGGCATGTGCGGTAAACCGCAGGCGCCGATAGGCGTCCAGCATGACGCCAGTCGGGCGGTACGCGCGGATGGCGGCTCCGGACGAGCGCTCCCGGGGAAGCGCAAGGCCGAAACCTTCGGGGTGCCGGCAGGGCCTAGCCCGGCTGCCGTCCTACCGAGCGAATCTTGACACCCTCCGCCGCCTCGCTAGGTTGGATGAGCTAGCGAGGACACCCTCGCTAGCGCCGGAGAGGGCGAAACCTATGCGACGAATTGCTGTCCTGGCCGTGCTGCTGCCCCTGCTGATGCTGGTCCAGGCCGTGCCTGCTACGGCCGTGGTGTCCTGCCACCACATCAACGCGACGGGCGCAGGCCAGGGAGCTCCTCCGCAGGCGGGTGACCCCCCGGGTTTGATCCGGACCATCGCCCAGATCCGTGGCGGAGGCCTGTTGCAAGGCACGACAGAGGCCGCCTTTCAGGTAACCGGTTCTACACCGACCGGAATCGCGTTCGCCGGCGAGATCACGTTCACCACAAACCGGGGGACGCTCTCGGTCGACCTCGACGGCACGCTCGACCTGACGACCGGCGACTTCCGGGCGTCGGGCGATGTGAGTGGGGCCACCGGCAAACTCGACGGAGCGACCGGCACGCTCACCCTTGCGGGAGTGCAGAACCTGCTAGACCCAGCAGGCAGCTTCACCGAGACGGTGTCCGGCGAGATCTGCGTTGACCTCGGCGGGAACGGCGAGAAGTAGCCCCAAGCGCCGCGCGGCGCTGATGAACGACGTTCATGCCAGCGCGCTCGTGCACGAGAGCCTGATGGGGGACCGGGAGCCGACCTCGTTGGTTCCGCGTCGGAGTGGGTGGCACTTGCGGCCACGAGGAGTGAGGTCGCGGCCCGGCTCGGGCGGCGGGCGACAGCGGCGAGGAGGGCGCTCCTTCCTGCGCCTGACATGCCCGTCACCAGCACACGCGGCTGCGCCTGAGATGCCGGTCACCAGCACCCGCGCCCTGCCCTGAGCGTAGGTCGCAGGCGAAGGGACATCGGCAGATCGGCGCATCGCGGCAGATATCGTTGGCCTCGCCCGCGCGTTCATTCAGCGACGACGATGGTGTTCTGGTTCGCCGTGAGCAGCCACCGGCCGTCCTCCTTCGCAGCGACGTACATCGGTGACCCGACCCCGTCGGGTCTGCCGTTGCGATCGTAGGACCGCTGAATCACCTTGACGGCTGCGACGTCTGGGCGAATGAACAGCACGTGCTCGATCTCGTACGTTGCTCGTCCGTGGGCGCTCGCACCCGGTAGAACCTCGGCCGTGAAAGTGGCGATGGCGTCCCGTCCGGTCAATCGCCGGCCGTGCCCGGTCGTCCAGATCGCATCACTGCGAAACAGACCGACGAAGGCATCGACGAGCTCGTTCGCCTGGGCGTGCTCGATGGAAGCGATCAGCTCTCGGAGTGATCTCAAGTCGGCGTCCGCATCCGCGGGGCGATGGTCGGCGGAGGTTGCGTCAAGGCTCATGCTGAACACCCTCGGACATCAAGTGCGGTTGAGGTCAACGTCCTCGTCAGTGTGATGCGCTGTTGACGTCGACCGCCAGCTGCCAACGACGCGCGACCCAATGGACGCCCCGTTCCGTAGGGCGCCGGCACGCGACGGCCGAACCCCGTGCCGGGGCGCGCGGACCTCGGCAGTCCCACGCGCTACCAGCGGCAGATGAGCGCGGTGATGCGCTACGGCAGGTGGGCTGACATGGCTTCGGTCCTCTGCCCGAGTAGCACGCAGTCCTCTGATCAGCGTCCGTCAACGCTCGTTCGCGAGAGCGTCGTAGAACTCAGGGTCACCCCGCAGCATGCATCGGATCGGCGTGCATCTCTGCAAGGCGAGTTCGACGACGCGGGAAGCGACGCGTGCCGACTCATCCCCGTGGACTAGCTCCTGGCACCTCTCACGCCCGTGGCGGATGGACCTCCGGCTGAACTCGCCGCGATGAGGGTCGTGACAGCAACGATGCGCGGCGCGGCCCAAGTGTCAGACGACCTGGGGCTGAATCGACGCTCATGAACGCGATGCCGTGAAGAGGCGTGAGCACGACCACTTGTCACACCTCAAGTCGGCGATCGCTCCGAGCCACGATGGAGTTCCTCGCCCGGCCGTGACGACGCGCTCATCTCGGCATGAGCGCGCACTCGTCGTGGCATGAGCGGGGATGGCCAAGGTTTCAGCCAGCGGGGATCCCGCGCTCGTTGCGGTAGCCGCGCACGCCGGTGATGACGCCGTCGACCACCGAGAAGATGTGGCACACCATGCTGACGTGGGTGCCGTCGTTGTCGACGATCGTCGACAGTTGCTCGACGTACACGTCGTCGCCAGCCTGCTGCACGGTGACGTTCTCCGTGGTGAGCGATGCTGACTTGTTGATCGGCGCCTGCAACCTCGTGATCCACCCGTCAGCCCCCCGGTGCATCACCTGCCACGGCTCGTCAGTCCACGGGCTCGCCGCCTTGATGACGAAGTCGGCGGACAGGAACTCGCGGAGGGCCTCGAAGTCCTCGAGGTCTCCGGACGCCCGTGCCCGCTGCACCGCCTCGATGTAGCGCCGTACAACTCTGATCGAGGGAGTGTCATCAGCCATCTGTCACCTCCGGATCCGGAGACCATGGCACGTGTGGCGCGCACGCCGCAAGGACTCCGTCGGCACCAACATGCGCACGCTGTGTCATCCGCTCATCGGCATGTGCGGGCGCACGGGTCGCGGCAGATCCCGGAATTCGAGTGGACGGACTCCCTCGCCGATGGGAGACACTGGTGAGATGGCGCTGATGATCCGATGCCGTGACTGCGGAGGGACTCTCACGCCAGCCCTTACCCCGCTCGACGAGATGCCAGCCTCAATCCAGTTGGAAGATGGAGTTGGATACGAGCCCACCGTCCCTACCGGCTACATGGCTGTGGACCCGGATCCGGTGTCCAACTACCAGCGTGGTGGAGCAGTGGAGCGTGGCACTTCCGGTTGCATCGTGGTCAACCCTGCGGACGCACGGGTGCTCGTGGGCCATCCCGATCTTCGGCGCAGCAACGGCTGCTGCGCACACGATGGACTGGACGGACCCAACCGGACTTGTCCGTCATGCGGTGCGGAGGTCGCGACCCTGCGCGATGACTGCTGGAGCCGAGTTGAGGTGCGCTTCGAGCCGCACCGTGTCCACCTTTCCAACGACTGGTTTTGAGCGACCCCAGTCGTCGGCCGCAAGGGCGCGATCTTGGACGACCCCACCGCCGTCGTCCCGGGTGCGCCGCTGCGCCCGCTCATCAGCAGATCCACGCACCATCAGCGGCAGATCCGGATGCCCCAGCAGCGGACGGCGTCGTGAACTGCGGTCCATGAACTCACGCGGCAACGCGGGTCAGTCGTTAGCACGCGGGTCGAGCAGTTCCTCGCTGATGTCCTCCCAGCGGAAGACATCGCGCCACACGCCGTGCGCTGACTCATGGAGTTCGGAGGCCCAGCCCTCGAACGCATCGGCCACTCGGTCCCGCGACAAGGTGCGCGTCATCAAGTGTCGCGGGGGGTCCACGTCGCGCACCTCAACCCGCAGCAAACCGTCGCTCTGGTGCAGAACTTGGACATAGCGACCAGGGTGGTCGAGGTTCTCGAGGATCAGCACGCCGTCTCCGCGAGGCAACGTCTCTAAGCGCCCGAGCACCTCATCGCGGCTAGGGCCACGGATGGTCCTGGGGTTGGTGCCGTGCAGCTTGTACCGCCGCGCCTGAGTTCGGTTCACAGCGAAACGCTAGCGGTTTGGGAAGCGGGTGGACGGCCACCGATCAGCCGCTCATCGGCATGAGCGCGCACTCATCGCGGCAGATCCAGATACCGGCAACCTGTCGGTTGGGGCACCTAGGATCGCCCCATGAACAGCCCGAGCAGTCCCCTCCGGGTCGCAATCGCCAACGACGGCCCACAACTTCTACGGCTGTGGGGGCTGCTCTTCGACCAGGACGAGGTTGCTGCCGACGAACCGTGGAGGACCCACGCTCAGGAGTGGTTCGCCCGCTACGTCGGGGACGACGGCACCGCTCGTTTTCCAGTCGTCGAAGCCGGTGGCGAGATCGTCGCAACTGCCATCGGCACTCTTGAACTGGGCGTTCCCAATCCCATGTGCCCTCAAGGGCGAACTGTCCGGCTCGCCAATGTCATCACCCTTCCCGAGCACCGTGGCTACGGGTACGGAACCTCGCTGGTGCGAGACGTAATCGAGTGGGCTAGGTCAATCGACGCAGATCGGGTGGACCTCAGTTCAACAGAGGAAGGAAAGCGCCTCTACGACAAGGCGGGTTTCGTTTTGACGTCGGCTCAGCGAATGAAACTCGTTCTTTGACGGGCGCGACCGAGCGAACCCAACGCCGTGTCATCGGCAGTTGCGCGCACCATCAGCGGCAGATGCGGACGTCAACCGCAGCGACTCGCCGTGCTCAATCCATGGCTCCAGATCCATCCGCCCATTGGGCTGCGATCCGTCGGGCATCGATCACGTCAGTTCGCCCCTCGACCTGAACGGAGACCACCCCTTCAGTGCAGGTGAGGAGGCCGTATCGACGGTCAGCGGCGATTCACTAGCCAAGTCGCTTTCGTGGACCTCGCTCGTCTCGCCGAAGCCCTTGTCGGGCGAGGCGCATGGCGCTCACGGAGATGACGCTGACAAAGAGGACGAGAAGTCGAAGCACGAAGCACGGGTATGTCGATGACGACGCTCATCGGCTCCGTGCACGGCGGTTGGATCACGGGTTTGGCTGAGACTTCGTGCTGGGTCGTGCGTGAAACCGTGCATCCGACTTTCATCTCGGGACGTGGCGAAACCACGCGGCCCGGTCAAGAGGGTCGGGGCCGCGGCGGCGCCGTCGCGGCGGCAGCTGAGACACGGGCGCGTGATGGTCCAGGGCGGTCACCAGCACACTCTCGCCGCCGGTGAGGTCCGGTAGCCTCGACGCGACGTCTGGCACGGCCTCCGACGGCAGGTGTCCGACCAGGCGCGTGTAGCCACCGTCGGTCGAGGTCTCCAGCAGGGCGGCCTCGAGGCGACCGAGCAGCGCCGCGACGACCGGGTACGCAGACGCGGGCAGGTCCAGCTCGAACCGGTCGACCGGGCGGCACACGAGCGTGCGTGCCTCGCGAAGCGCGGCGGCGAGGACCACTGGCGCGAGGTGGCGGAAGTCGGCAGCGACCGTCGACATGGACTTGTCGAACTTCTGGTGCGGACGGCTCTGCCGCGGGTAGTAGGCCGATGCCGTCATCGTGACCACGCAGTCGGTGACCTCCCAGCCGTGCGGGCCCTGCCGCAGTCCGGTGCGCACGCCCTCCTCGGTCGCCGCGACGAACGCCGGCGGCAGGTTGCCGCGCTCGACGCCGGGGGAGAACTCGACCCCGTGCCCCACCGGCGCCGTCTCCACACGTAGCCCGAGTCCGGCGAGGTAGGGGTTGCCCCCGACCCCGATGCGGTCGGACGACGCCCCGACCCCGACCACCCGCTCGAGGCACACCGTCGAGGTGTCGAGGAAGCGCACGGCGACGCCATAGCGCTCCTCCAAGAGCGCGGCGAGGACCTCCTTTTGCACCTCGCCGTGCAGGCTCACGGCCGCCTCTCCGTCCACCTCGTCGAGCCGCAGGTCGATCAGCGGGTCCTCGTCGGCCAGCTCCGCGAGGCCTGCGTAGAGGGCCGTGCGGCGGGTCGGGTCGACCGGCTCGACAAGGGCCTGCAGCGAGGCAGGGGTGAACCGGTGCACCCGACGCGCCGGTGGCCGACCGACGGCGTCGCCGATCCGTGCCGACGGTCCGCGGACGACGGCGATCTGGCCCGCGCTGGCCACACCCGGGCGCAGGCCCTGCGGTGTCGACACCGACACCTCGGTCAGCCGGGCCGGTTCGGCCGCGCCGAACGCGACCCGGTCGCGGACGCGCAGTTCGCCTGTCCAGACTCGCACCCACGCCCGGCGTCCGCGCTCGTCGCGATCGACGGCGAAGACCGTGGCGGCCCGTCCGCCTGGCGGCGTCGCAGAGCGGGGCAGCAGGGTGACCAAGGCCTCGCGCAGCAGTGGCAGCCCGGTACCGGTGATGGCCGAGCCGCACAACACCGGTGTCACCGCCCCGATCCGCAGCCCGCGGCGCAGCGACGCGCGGGCGGTTGCCTCGTCGACGGGCCGGCCGGAGACCCAAGCCTCGAGCACGCGGTCATCAGCCTCGGCGAGCGCCACCACCACGTCCTCGCGCGTCAACGGCACGGCGGTCACACGGACGTCACGGCTGCCGGCGCCGTGCGCCTGCGCCAGGACAACGACGTGCGGCGTGAGGCGGCGGCGCACCTGGTCGAGGACGCCCTC
This sequence comes from uncultured Actinomycetota bacterium, assembly GCA_963712875.1. GTDB lineage: Bacteria > Actinomycetota > Actinomycetes > Propionibacteriales > Nocardioidaceae > Nocardioides. Next base: position 46,281 of record CAVQJS010000017.1, read on the forward strand.
CAAGTCGGCACCAGAGCGGTCGACCTTGTTCACGAACACAACGGTGGGCACGCCGATCCGCTGCAGCGCCCGCCAGATCACCACCGTTTGCGGCTGGACGCCCTCTACCGAGGACAGCACAAGGACGGCCGCGTCCAGGACGCCGAGCGAGCGCTCGACCTCGGCGATGAAGTCGGGGTGGCCGGGGGTGTCGAGAAGGTTGACGACCACGTCGTCGAGCGCGAACGACGTCACTGCGGCGCGGATGGTGATCCCGCGGCGGCGTTCGAGGTCGAGCGAGTCGGTGCGGGTCGTCCCGGCGTCGACGCTGCCGGGTGCGTCGATGGCCCCGGCCTCGAAAAGAAGGCGCTCGGTCAGGCTTGTCTTGCCGGCGTCAACGTGGGCGACGATGCCGAGGTTGAGCGTGGACGGGGGCAATAGCACAGGGCAGCTCCACGGCTGGACGGAAGAGGGTCCGGGGCGTGGTGGCTGCTCGCATGTCTGCTCCTGGATTGTGGCCGCTCGGCCGGGGCGTGGACACGACAATCGCACGACAACCCGATACCGCGCATCCGCTTTCTGTTCCAGCGCCGTGTCTCACCGCTTCAGCTGCCCAGCGGACGTCGGCGGCGCGCTCTCGGTGATCTCATCTGTTCGTCTGCACCCCACAACCGCTCTGCGGCAGATCCGGGCGAGCGTAGCCGCCCTCAACGCGGCAGATCCGGACGTGTGCTCGCGGCAAAGCGTCCAATTTCGGGCGCAGCCGGCCGAAGCTGTGGCACCCTTCGCCACCATGGGTTACCTCGTGGAGACGACAGGTCGATTGCTGCTTCCATTCGACCGTGAGGGTGCTGCGTTCGAAGCGTTGACGGTGGCGATGGCAGGCCGGGACGGCTGGTTCGATCCGGAGGACGACGAGTGGCAGGTCTCGTCCCTTGCCGACCTGGCGCCGTTCGCTGCGACGTCCGTCGAGCGCGAGGGTGAGTGGCTCGTACTTGCCACCGACGAGGAGGGCGACCCGAAGTGGTCCGAGCAGGCCACGGCGTTTTATGCAGAGCTGGCGAAATGGGTCAGTCAAGGCACAGTCCTCGTCTCCGGCGAGGACGGCGTTGAGTGGAGCTACACCTTCGCTGAGGGTGGGCTCACCCAGTCAGGTGTCAACGGGTGGGACGGGTCGTACGAGCCGTTCGGGAGTCCTGTTGAAGAGGAGGCACCAGTCGAGGCACTTAAGCGTCGAGGTTGGTTCCGCCGGCGCTGACGGTGGTGTGCCAAGCTTCGTATCGCGGCAGACATCCGGACGTGAGGTTGGCCCCGTCGGGCCTGACCGCACCGTAGGTTGTGCATGACCACCATGGAGTGGAACGAGCCTAGGGAGCAGGATGCGACAACGACTTGGCGCCACCGGTCTGCTCCTTCGTGAGATGACTCTGGCCGAATGTTGTAACGGTGACTCCACGGAGCTCGAAGGGCTGCGGGCCCAAGCCGTCTAATCCCGAGGACCCGTCGATGACCGCATGCCCCGAGCTGTTGATGTCGGTCGACCGGGGGGTGATCTGGCCAGAGAGCCGGGGCACCCTGCGGCGAGTCGCCGGCCCCATGCTGTCGGTGCCGCCCGGTGAGTCCCTCAGCTGGTTTGATCCGCTCGACGGACGCCCACAGCTCACGTCGCTCGTCGAGCCCGGGGCGCTCCCGACCTTTGCCACGGCGGTCGAGTGGCCCGAGGGCTTCCCGGAGGGGTTGTCCGGTGCCGCGGTGTGCGTGGGCGACCCTTCGGCCGTCAGCAGTTGGCACGCGGGCGACGTCTCCTTCTCGGTGGACCGCGGGCTGGGCTGCCTGGTCCTGACCCGCCACCAGGAGGAAGTCGCCGAGCGGCTGCGAGACCTGCGCGAGGTGTTCGCTGTACTGGCCGCCGTCCGCGAGTCGACGATCCGTCAAGTGGAGCTCGACGGCCACGTCGTCGGCCTGGCTTTCCACTGCGGGATGGGGGCGAGCACCAACCAGGTGACGTCCGGGCTCGACCAGAAGGGCCGTGTGGTGGCCGTCCTCGCCGACCTGGACCTCCTCGACGGCGCAGGTTGACCGACCGTCGCAGAATGGTCTGACACCTGGCCATCCGGATCTGCCGCGATGTGCGCGGATCTGCCGAGATGACTGCGTTTCTCAGATCGCTGTCGAGGCTGTGCGCTCACCGTTAACCTGCTCGCGTGAAGTCCTTGCGTGCTGCTTCGCGTCTCATGGCGGTGGGGGTGCTGAGCGCTGGTTGGTACTCAATCCTGACCGGCATGGTGCTGCTCTACCTTGCCTACGTGCTCGGCAGGATCCCATGGGACGTCGACCGAGCAGCGCCTTTCGTATCGGTGGCATTCGCCGTCACGGGTCTGTGGCAACTGACGCGGGGCCTTCGAGCCGAGTTCCAGCGGAGGCCCAAGTCGACGGACGAACCTCCGTAGCAGGTGTCGAACGTCCGGATCGATGAGCTCCCGCGCGGATCGCGGCAGATCCGGAACGTGTCAGTGGCGTGCCGTGACAAGGAGCCGGTCGGGAGAGCGCCGCCCAACTCCGTCGCGCATCTCGATGCGGCTGTAACCCGCGTTGGACAACCGGCGCTGCATCTCTTCACGTGTCCAGGGGCGCATCTCAAAGAGGAACTCGCTGACTTCGGGTGCCTCATCGCGGTCGCCAGCGAGTTCATAGCGTTCTTCCACAACGATGCGTCCGTCGTTCCATGTCGGCCGACTGGCGAATCGTAGATGCGAGCCGTTGGGCAAGTCGGCTTCTGTGGTGCGCCATGTTCCGTGCGCGCGGTGCCGAGACATCGCGGTCTCCCGAACGTCAAGCACCAGGACGCCACCGGCGCGCGTGAGTCTTGCGAAGGCCCGGAGGGCGCCCGCTCTCTCGCGATCTGTCAGCAGATCGTTAAGCACGCCCCGAGCGACTACAGCATCAAACATTCCGGTGATTGCTGGTTCACACAGGTCTGTCGCGAAGGCCGGTGCGTAGGGGCAGCGCTTACGGGCAATTGTGAGCAGAGCCTCCGAGGCGTCGAGCAAGGTGACATCGTGTCCACGTTCGATCAGTGCAGCAGCGTGGCGTCCTGTGCCACAGCCAGCATCCAGCACCTTTGCGTTGTTGAATCCAGCGGCCTGCAGTGCTTCATCCACAGCCCCTACCCACGGCTCGACTGGGTCAGTAATCAAGGCGTCGTAGGCGTGGGCATGGCGGTCATAGAACGGCCGCTCAGCAGCCACGTCAGCGGAAGGCGATGCCACTTCGACAGCGTGCCACACGTGGTACCCATGGCGGCCCAACGCCCTCAACTAGGCACATCCGTGCACATCGCGGCTAGATCCGGGCGTTCTCGGGAGGGGCGATCTTGCTGTCTGGGCGCTTCGCAGAGTGTGCCGAGGGTCAGCACCACGTCACGCTGGCGGCCAGGAAGTCGTTGTCGGACCTTCCGCCAGCGGCTGTGAGATGCAAAACGCTGTGATGGGCGGCCACGTAGTCGCTGTTCAGAGTGATGATGATGCCGCCGTTGTCGGCTTGTTCGACAAGAACGTCGCCTGTGCTGGGCCAACATGAGGAGGGTCCCTCGTTGTCCAGATCGGGCGCGGACGCTGCGGCAACGTCGTACTTCACCTCGGCGGTGATGCCCTCCTTGGCGAGGGCTCGTTCGAGGCCGTCGGAGTCGGAGAGTTTCATCACCGAGATCATGACGTCGCCGTCAGCAGCGCGCTCGACCGCGAAGGCGGCGTCGGGGCGAAGGCCGACGCCAACCGTGGCTGCGCCCACCAGGGACGCTGCTGCCGCCAGGGCGGCGAGACGGCGACCAATTGGTGTGCGGACGGGACGGTGAGAGGCGCTCGCGCCGACATGGGCACGGAGTTCGCCTAGCAGGGCGGTCTCGAAGTTGTCGAGGGTCGAACGGGTCATGACAGCACCTCCGGTACGAAAGTTGACTCCACCAGCGGGGGCTGAAGTCTGGACTGGATGAGTCGGCGAATCCGATGCAGCCGAACCCTGGCGGTGCCCGGCTTTAGACCTAGCGCGGCTGCTGCCTCGGCGACGGGCATTCCGTCAACGGCGACCAACTCGATCAGCGCCCTGTCCTGGTCCTTGAGTGTTGATAGGGCGGCGTAGAGTCGCCGAGTTTCCCGCTCGGCGTCGATGCGCTCTTCGAGCCTGAGTAGCGAGTCAGCGTCGAGAAGCCTGCGGCCTGAGATTCGGCGGTGGAGGCGCTGCTGGCGCTCTTGCCTCCGGAACTCCGAGGCGAGCACATTCCTCGCTACTCCCAGTAGCCACCCTGCCGGGGTTCCCCGATCGGATCGGTAGGTCCCGGCCGCGTCGATGGCGGCCAGGAAGACTTCGGCGGTCATGTCTGCCGCGAGATGGGGATCGGAGATCCGTCGCGCCACAAACCGGCTGACGGTCTCTAGGTGGTCGCGATAGAAGTCCTCGAATGCGTCGGGGTCTGCATCGATCCCGGTGGGCGCTCGGGCTGCCGTGTCAGTCATATCCCTACTTGGCTGCTGGAGCCACAAGCGTTACAGGAGCAGCTGCCAACGCCATCTGAACCGCGGGCATGGGCGCGTCAGACTCCGACGGCCACACGGTGTCGCCTCGCCACTCATGCGGGGACGGTACTCGGGCGAGGTGGCCATGCGGAGCAGGGTTGATGCGGCGGCGTGTCTGGCTGGACGCAGACTGCGAGGGCCGATGGGAGCCACACGTAGATGATGCGGGGAGAGCCTCGATGCCGCTGAACTCGGGGCGAGACCAACCGCTCATCGGTATGAGCGGAGTTCTCGACCTCCAGTGTCGCTTACTCGCCTTGTGCCCAAGCGGCGACCGGCAAGGACAGGTACACCCCAACCTCGTTCGTCCCGGCCGCTTCGACCACCGCGTCGCAGAGCCGGTCGCACCGCTCCTGACGTGTGTCGGCACGGCTGGCGAACCACTTCGAACGAACTTCGACCACGATGTCCAGCCCGCCGGAATCGTAGGGGCCTCGTGGGTGAAATCGAACGTCCACGTCACCCGGCTCAAGCATGCCGTCGTACGGCTCTTCAGGACATTCGACTGCGAGGGAGACGGCGTGCGGGAGAGCCTCGGCGAGGGTCTGCAACCGGGCCGCCGCAATCTGAGGGTCGTGGGTGACCTCGACGATGGGCATGCACTGACGCTAGTTCCTCACAAGGACGGGCGCTTCCGCACGCCTTCAATGAGCGGACGCTCGGGTCGCGGCATGAGCGGACGTTCGCTGTCGGATGTTCATGCTCTGATGGGCGCATGCACAGGGTTGTTGTCGGCGCACTCATCCGTAGGGGTCGAGTCCTACTCGTACACCGGAGGCCGAACAAGCGTGCGAACCCTGACGTCTGGGACTTGCCCGGCGGACTCATCGAGGCTGGTGAATCAGAACTGGAAGCGCTCGTGCGCGAACTGCACGAGGAACTCGGCGTACAGATCGCGAAGGAGGCCGCATCGCACCTGTGCCGAACGACCGCAGGACCTGCAGACGACCCTGCTCTCCTGAGCGCGTGGCTCGTGCCCGAATGGCGAGGAAGGCCAGCAAACGTCGCCCCGGATGAACACGACGACATCGGGTGGTTCAGCCTTCAGGACTTGCCTCCGCCCCCTCACGTCCTCGTGCGCACGGCGTTGGTGGAGGCATTACAGAGCCACCGCGGCTGAACCCCACACAATGTCATCGGCAGGTCCGCGCACATCGCGGCAGGTGAGTGCGTCGGGTGCGGTGGTCAATAAGCATGATTGGTCCGACTCAGGACAGGAGGGGTGATGAAGCAACCGACGTTCTTCCTGACGGTGGGGCTTCCGGCGACCGGCAAGACGACTGCTGCCCGACGACTGGAGGTCGATCACCGTGCCCTTCGTCTCACGAAGGATGAATGGATGAAGGCGCTCTACGTAGAGCAGAACCCGTCGTCAGCCTCCGACGTGATCGAAGGACGGCTCATCGAGATCGGGCTGCGTGCTCTGGAACTGGGTCTCAACGTGGTGATCGACTTTGGCCTGTGGGGTCGTGATGAACGCTCCGCGCTGCGCCAGGCAGCAACCGACCGCGGCGCTGGCGTGGAGATGCACTACTGCGAGGTCTCCGCAGTTGAGCAGCGGAGACGACTGGATCAGCGGCTGATGGTCGAGCCGCACACCACGTGGCATATCTCAGAACACGAACTGGTCGAATGGGCTGACAAGATGCAGGTCCCAACACCCGGAGAGGTCGATGGCAGCGAAGCGATCGATGACCCACCGCCGGGGTTCACGTCATGGGACGAATGGCGCTGGGATCGCTGGCCCCCGACGGTTGCCTGACCGCTACCGCTCATCGGCAGATCCGCGCGCGCATCGCGGCATAGGACGTTTGGGCTCGCGCTCGTCACGCCGCTGTCTCGCCTGTCACGTATGACCGTCTCTGTCCCGTTCCTTCGCTCTACGCAACGTGCGCGGTTAGCGGAGAGCCCGGGTTCGCAGCCAGAAACGTCCTCCACCACGCTTCCTACTGGCGGGCCATGGCGACGCGGAAACGCTCCTCGGGATCGATGTGGTGGTTGTGGTCGTCGGTGTCGGTGTCGAGCTGGACCCAGTGGATCTTTCCGTTGAACCGGCTCCCGTGGGCGTCGTAGTCGGGGCTGACGGTGGTCCCGGATTCGTAGCCGATGTCGGTGGTCTCGTCGGCGGAGAAGATCATCGGCTGGGTGGCCTCGACGCGGCCAGACCCGACCTGCTTGCCGTCGTGGAACAGGGTCACATCCCCTCCCTTGGCGAGTCCGCCGCCGTCGTAGGCGAACTCCATCCGTACCTGGTGCTTGCCCGCGGGGATTGGGCTGTCCGCCGTGACCGGGAACTCCTGGATGCCGAGCACGTTGTAGGTGAACTTCAGGTGCCCGTCCTTCGCGTAGACAGCCCAACCCCCGAAGCGGCCGCCCTGGGCGATGACCACGCCCTCTGCGCCGGTCTCAGCGTACCTCGATCTCGGCGGTGATCGAGAACGACTTGTTCTTGATGCTCACCACGCTGCTCTCCGACAGCCGCCCCATGCCCGCGAAGAACAGCTGCGAGGTCCCTTGGATCAGCGTCGGCCGGCCGGCCAGGTCTGGGTTCAACCGTTCCGAGGACCGGTCGTCGAGCGGGAGTACGTTGTAGCGCACCGCCTCGATGAGCCACAACCGCTGCAGTTTGGCGAGCCGGTCGGGCTGCTCCTCGGCCAGGTTCCTGGCCTGGCTGAAGTCGGTGCTGCCGTCGTACAGCTCCCAGACGTCATCGTCGAAAGCAGGCATGTCACCTCCGACCATGACCCAGGGGATCTTGTGTCTCGTGACCGCGCTCCAGCCCCTGTGGTAGATGCCGCGGTTTCCGAACATCTCGAAGTACTGGAGGTCGTGCCGCTCGGTGGCGTCCGCGTCGTTGAACGTGTACAGCATGCTGGTGCCCTCGATCGGCGCCTGCTGTACACCGTTGACCATGCCCGGATGCGGTAGGCCGGCCGCCTCGAGGATGGTCGGCGCGACGTCGATGACGTGGCTGAACTGCGAACGGACGCCACCCTTCTCATCGATGCCGTGAGGCCAGTGCACGATCGTGCCGTTGCGGGTGCCGCCCCAGTGCGAGGCGACCTGCTTGGTCCACTGCAGTGGCGAGTTCGTCGCCCACGCCCAGCCCACCGAGTAGTGGTTGTAGGAGGTGGGCGAGCCGAACTGGTCCATGACGCTGGTCATGAACTCGGGGGTCTCCAGGGCGGCCATCCCGTTGAAGTTGGCCATCTCGTTGAAGGCGCCGTTCATGGTGCCCTCGGCCGAGGCCCCGTTGTCGCCGATGATGTAGTAGATGATGGTGTCGTCGAGGACCTCGAGGTCCTCTAGGCAGTCGATGAGGCGCCCGACGTGGTGGTCGGTGTGCTCGAGGAAGCCGGCGTAGACCTCCATCTGCCGGGCCAACACGGGTTTCAGCTCGTCCGGCATGTCGTCCCAGGCGGTGATCTCGTCATGGCGAGCGGTCAGCTCGGTGTCGGCGGGCACGACACCGAGTTCCTTCTGCTTGACCAGGGTGCGTTCACGCAGCACGTCCCAGCCGTCGTCGAACTGGCCCGAGTATTTGTCTGCCCACTCTTTGGGAACGTGGTGGGGGGCGTGGGTGGCCCCGGGCGCGTAGTACACGAAGAACGGTCGGTCCGGCATCAGCGCCTTCTGCTGACGCATCCAGCCCACTGCACGGTCCGTCAGGTCTTCGGTGAGGTGGTAACCCTCCTCGGCCGTGGTCGGCGGCTCCACGGGGGTCGTGCCCTCGTACAGCGCCGGTTCGTACTGGTTGTTCTCACCGCCGATGAACCCGTAGAACGTCTCGAACCCGCCACCTCCCGACGGCCAGGCGTCGAAAGGACCCATCGGCGAGGTCTGCCAGACCGGCACCTCGTGGCATTTGCCGAACTGCGCTGTTGAGTATCCGTTGAGTTTGAGCGTCATCGCCAACGGAGCCTTGGTGTTGGGCAGCACGGAAGACTGCCCCGGGGCCGAAGTCGCGGTCTCGGTGATGCTTCCCATCGCGACCGAATGGTGGTTGCGTCCGGTCAGCAGCGCCTGCCGCGTCGGCGCGCAGAGCGCCGTGGTGTGGAACCGGTTGAACTTGAGGCCGCCTGCCGCCAGCCGCTCGGCGTTCGGCGTCTGGCACGGACCCCCGAACGCGCTGGACGCCCCGAAGCCGACGTCATCCAAGAGAATCACCAGCACGTTCGGCGCACCGCCGGGTGGCTTGAGTGGGTGGATCGGCGGGAAGCTCGTCTCTGGGTCCTTGGCATCGTAGGTGACCAGCCCGGGGTTGGGTCGATGCGGGATCGGCAGCATGGTTCGGGAGTGAAGGTCTGGGCTCATCACGTTCCTTCGGCACTAGGGCTCTCGACCCTCCAGAACGTAGGCACGTTGCTAACCCCGCGCATCACCCAAACTGCATGAGGCATCCAGCGGCCTCTGCGCGGATGGCCGAAGACGGTCCGCACCTTGCACGGACTTCGCACGACCAACCCGAAGTAGCGGCCATCGGGAATCACCTTGCGCGCACGCTAAGTCGGTCTCCACCTTCGCAGACGTGCCGATGCAGTCGAGCAAGCCGTAGCGGGCCATCGGGAGTTTCCGTTTGCCCCTACGCCTCAGGGGTCGGCCGGACTGCTGCCATCGGTCAACAGTCCCTGATTTGGTGGCTCGGGGCGGCCTGGTCTCCGATGAGTCCTCAGGCGCCCTTCGCGGGCCCGCGCGATGATCTCCTCCACGACATCGGACTTGGCGTCCGCGTAGTCCTGAACCCGCGTCCAGCTCCTGGCGGCGAGTTGCCGCTTCGCCTCCTCGTACCGAGTCCGCTCATCCCTGTTCGCCCGAAGCCGGTCCCGAAACAGCAGCATCCGCTCCGCCTCCTCGGAACCCACGGCGAAGACATGGATCTGGACCTCCGGGTCATGGGCCCTGAAGAAGCGGTGCTGATGCCAGTCCGGCTCCCGAACATGCAGCAGGAAGCCGGCTGCCTCGAGCCCGGGCACGTACGCCGCCTCGTCGCTCGGATCTGGCACCAGCAAGAGAACGTCGATGAATGGCTTGGCGGCCAACCCCGGCACCGATGTGGAGCCGACGTGCTCCACGACCGCCGCAACCGGCCCCAACGCCTGCCTGATCCGAGCGGCCACCTCGGCGTACTGCCTCGGCCACATGGCGGACCGCGCCAAGGCTCGCACTCCTTGACACAAGGTAGCCAGATCCAGTCGCCTTCACACGCAGCCTCAACGCGGCGAAAGATGTACCCCCGCGGCTGCGGCCGAGTCGAGTTCTTCTTCAGGTGCTCGCGTACCGCAGTAGGACGATCCCGCTCTTGAATGACGTGCAATCCGTCAGGCTGAGCCGCTTGGACTGTTGCAACTCACCAAAGAGTCGGGTGCCACCGCCCAGCACGACGGGGATCACGGCGATCATCAACTCGTCGAGGGCGTCAGCAGCCAGCGCCTGAGTCAGCACATCGCCTCCACCAAAGACGTTCACGTCCTTGTCGGTCGCGGACTGGGCGGTCATCACGACTGTGCGGATGTCCTCCGAGGTGAAAGTCACCCCTGATGGCGCCTCCTCGGGCGCGGCATGAGTCAGCACGTAGGTTGGCAGGGTGGCCGTGTCGCCACCGAACATCCCCACGGACTCGCGGTACGTCTTGGCACCCAGGATGTAGGCCCGAATTTCCTTGCGACCATGCTTGGACGTCCTACCTTTGCATCGGCTATGCATCGGATCGTACGTCAATTCCAGTCGATGGTCGCGGATCGTCCGCGGCGGGCACGTGGATGCGTACGCCAACCGGGTGCTGGTCGGGAAGCTGTCGACGCACGGCGCCGTCCATGGCGGCGGGAACGGTCCTATGGCACCGTCCCAGACTCGGTCGACTCCACCAGCGAACGCGCTATCGCCGCGGTCGACGAACACGACGGTCCTCTCGTGTCCGCGCTGGCCGCACTCCCGGCGGGCCAACGCGCAGTCTTGGTCCTCAGGTTCACCGACGACCTTTCCGTCGAGGGGATCGCCCAGGTCATGGGAATTCCCGCCGGCACGGTGAAGAGCCGCCTCTCCCGTGGCACCGAGACCCTGCGAGCCCATCTTGACGCTTCGGCTGACCTTGCCAGCGAACGGCATCTCTCGATCCGACCCCTACCTTCAGTCCCGTCACGGAGGACCGGTCATGAGCGCAGACCTGCAGGAACTGTTCGATCAGGCAGGTCGAAACCCGCCCGCCCGGACCCTGGACGCTGACGCAGTCCTGCGCCGGGCCCGGCGCTCCCACCATCGCCGCATCACAGGCGTGGTGGCGGCGACCGTGGCTGTGACCTTGGCGCTGGGGGTAGGCCTGGCGAGCCAATGGAATCGGGGCGCGGCGCCCGAACCTGCGGCGCCACTCCCGACGGCGCCGGCACTTGGGAGCTTGGGCCGCCTCGCGTTTGGGCTCAACGGAGACATCTACGTGGCCGACGGGGACGGCGGGAACCGGGTCCGGATCGCGGACGGCGCTCCCGGCGTAGTCGGGCGATTGTCCAGGCTATTGGGGTGAGGGACCCATCTGGTCGCCCGACGGGCGGTACCTCGCCTACCGGGGAGACAAGAACGGCGGTGACACACAACCCCGGTTGTTCGAGCGACCGGACCGTCAACATCAGCGACCCATCGGGCCACCGCATCGCATCGTTCCCCAGCGACGGGTGGGCCATCGCGTGGTCGCCCGACTCCACCCGGGTCGCTGCGTGGGTCGACTTCTACGGGGATGCACAAGCTCGAGATCTACGGGCTCGACGGGGTGCGCCAGGCGCTGCTCGCCATGCCGCCCGGATGGGCTCCGCCAGGCGACGTCGACCCGGTGTGGTCACCCGACGGCGCCTCGCTTCTGGTCCGCGGCGGCGCGGAGATCCCCGTCGACGGGTCCACGCCGACGGCAGCTACCTGAAGACGACCCGCGATCGCAGTCGGATGGCCAGCGTACTCGCCCAACGGAGCCGAGATCGCCTACATCTCCAGCGACGGGCTTGGCGTTGCGGCTGCTGATGGTTCCCAGGCTCGCGTGCTGATCCCCGGTGCTCTCGAGGACTTCCCACTTGTGGCCTCAGGCCTCGTGTGGTCGCCCACGGGTGATCGGATCGCCTTCGTGCCGCAGGCGAGCGGAGAATCGACGGAGAAGGGCCGTGCGACCGAACTCGCCGTGCTCGACGTGGCGAGTGGAAGCGTGGCGCGGCTGGCCGACATGGGCGGGGCCAACACATTCAAATGGATCACGTTCTCGCCCGAGGGAGACCAGATCCTGTTCACGAGAACGGACGCCACGGGTGCGTCGTCACTCTGGAGCGTTCACGCCGACGGCTCCGACCTCCACCGACTAGTGAAGGGCACCGGCTGGGGCGATTGGCAAACGCTGATCCCGACGCGCTGAGACAAGAACAGGTCCACCAACCTACGACGTCTCACGCAGTGCGCTGCACAACGGCCTACGAGGCCGCGAGCCGCTTGTGCCAGCGGACTCGAGGGGCGTGTCGGGCTGCAGCCCTTGTCCAGGCAGGAGGTACTTTCCCAGCCAGATCAGGTAGCCCCGCTTCGTGGACTCCTGCAGAGGCTGGCCCTTCACCTTGCGGGCCCGCAGCCAGATGGAGGCGTACTCGGCGAACGTCGGAACCGTCTCGGCCGCGGCGCGGATCCGTTCCTCCTCCGCGTGCTCGACCAGCGTGCGCCACGACGAGCCTTCGGCGTTCAGTCGCAGCTCCTCGGCGCGGAGCCAGTCGCCGGCCGCCTCTCGACCGTAGGTGTTCGCCTCGAACGTATGGGGTGCCGTGACGATGTGCCCGCCACGACCGGACGGATGGTCGAGCGGCACCGTGAACCGCGCCTGCCAACGGCCGGACCGCATCTTGGTGACCTGGCCGAACTGCATTGACAGGTCAGGCGGGTTCACTCGTCTCCAGCCCGCGCACCTGTCACAGCCGCCCGTCTACTCGGACGATGGGCTGGTCGGCGCAGGGCTCGGCGTGCTGGCGCTCGAGGTGGGGGAGGGGGTGGGTGACTCGCTGGTCGTCGGAGACTCGGAAGCTGCTGCCGCCAGGTCGGCGATCGCCACCTCGAACGCGGCTATCGTCGCGGCGTCGACGGTGCCTGTCGGCTCGACGCCGAGCTCGGTCTGGAAGTCCTCGAGGGCCTGGGTCAGCTCCGGTGTCCACTCGCCGTCTGTCGGGCCGTCCCAGAACCCGGCGATCTTCAGTGTCTGCTGCACAGCGGCCGTCGACGCCACCGCTTCCTGGGCGATTGCTCCGCCCTTGGCTGCCAGGTCGCCCTGGAGCGCGGCCGCGGTCGCCTTGTCGACCGTGCCGGTGGTGGGCAGTCCGTGGGCCTCCTGCACGGCCTCGATGGCGTCCACGGTCGTCGGGCCGTACACCCCGTCCACCTCGCCGTTGTAGTAACCGGCGTCGAGCAGCGAGAGCTGCAGCGCCGTCGTGTAGTCGCGTACGGCTGTCTCTGCTGCGACCTGTTGCTCGTCAGTCAGGCAGCCAGCGTCCGCAAAGAGCCGCAGCCAGGACATCTCCAGTGCCACCACGGCCGCGTTGAACTGCTGGGCCGCCTGGGACAGTGGGGTCTCGTCGCCGATGCCCTTCTGGGTGCTGCTGAACTCCTGCTCGGCCTGCTTGACGCGGTTGACCGTAGCCGTGGGCGCGAGCGGCGTCGGGCTCGTCGTGCCCGCCGGGGTGCTCGGGGCCGCCGACCCGGTGTCCTTCAGCTCGGCGAGAGCCGCCTCGGCCTCGGCAAGCTCCTGCTTCGCGTCAGTGACGGATTGCTTCGCCTCGACGGCCGCCTCGGCGCCCGCCATGGCATCTTCCTGTGGTTGCTCGAGGTCGCTGCCCGCAACCGTCACGTCACCGACAGTCACGGCAGTCTCGTGCACCACGTCGCCGTACCGGTCCAGTGCAACGACGTAGGTCTGGCTCGCGTCGCAGAACTGCGCGGACTTCTCCTCGAAGTCGGCCTTGGCGTCTTCCAGGGCCTGCTCCTTCGCCGAGACCTTCGCCTCGGCCGCTTTGAGAGCAGTGCTGCCGTCGCCGTCCCCGCCGTCGCCGCCGTCGCCGCAGGCCGCCAGGGCGAGCATCAACGCCAGCCCCGGGACCATCAGGCCCGTGAGCGACCGGTCGCGGGCAACGTGCCGTCGTGGAGTCATCGTGTCCTCGCAGCTGATGTGGGTGTGGCCGAAGTGGGCAGGGTGTGCGTGTGTGCGGCAACCGCAGCGCCCGAGTCCGCCAGAGTGCCGCGGGCGACCCTGGTGCGCCGCCCCATGGCCACGGCCATCGCGACGCCGGCGAGACTGAACACCGCCATCACCCAGGACGCGCTGGCAAGTCCGGAGGACAGGGCATCGACGCTCGCTTGGCCCTCAGCGGTCTTGCTGGCGATGACGTTGCCGTAGATCGTCGCAGCGAGAGCCGTAGCGACGGCTGCGCCGACGTAGCGCGCCATGTTGGAGACCCCGGAGGCCGCCCCGACCTGGGAGGCCGAGACGCACGCCGTCGAGGCCGACGTCGCGGGCCCGTTGGAGAGGCCCATCCCGACCGCGACGGCAACGAGCGGCAGGACGAACGCGCCGTACCCCCACGAACCCTCGACGAATCCGATCCACGCGAAGCCGATCGCCGTGACCGCAAACCCAGCACCGACAACCGGACGTCCGCCGAAGCGCGCCGCGACACGGGGCACGAAGGGTGCGATCGCCACGAGACCGGCGGTGGCCGGAAGTGTCGCCAGGCCGGCTTGCAACGGGCTGAGCCCGAGCGTGCTCGGGTCCTGGAAGTAGAGGCTGACCAGGTACATCAGCGCGTTGATGGTGCCGGCGCCGATGAGGATGGCGATCGTGGAGGCGACCAGGACCCTGTTGCGGAGCAGGGCCAGGTCGAGCATGGGGACGGCGACCCGCTTCTCCACTGCGACGAACGCGAATCCCGACACCACGGCCACGGCCAGGCACCCGAGCGTGGCCAACGACGTCCACCCCCAGTCACCGCCCTCGCTCAGCGCCAGGATGATCGGGGTGAGGGTGGCTGCGACCAGCACGCTCCCACCGATGTCGATCGAGCGTGGTCGGTCCTCGTCTCGCGACTCGGTCACCAGGCGTGCGGTCATCGCCATGCACACCGCAGCGACTCCGGCGTCGATCCAGAACAATCCCTGCCAGGTCGTCAGCTCGACCAGGACACCCCCGAGCAGCGGGCCGGCGGCAGCACCCACGCCTGCCGCGGCGCCCCAGAGCGAGACTGCCCGCAGCTTGCCTTCTTCGGGGGTGCCTACCGTGAGCAGGCTCAGCCCACAGGCCAGGATCGTCGCGCCGGATGCGCCCTGGATGCACCGCCCGGCGATGACGGCTGCCACCGGAGTCGGAGAGGGCGATCAGCACGCACGAGGCGATGAACAGCAGCAGACCGAGCTGGAAGATGCGTTTCCTGCCGAACACGTCGCCCAGCGAGCCGGAGGTCACGATGGTCGCAGCACCCACCAGCGAGTAGCCGGTGACGGCCCACTGCAGCGTGGTGACGTCCATGCCCGTATCGGCGCTGATGGCGGGGAGCAGGATGCTCACCGCCGACGTGTTGGCGTTGACCACCAGAGTCGACAGGCAGGTGACGAGGAGGACACCACCTGCCCGGCTGGCCACCTGGGTGCTGCTCATCGGAACCCCTTACCTCCGCTGAGGACGACCGCGGCCGCCATTCGTCCACGACAGGCACCACGGTGGCGGCCTCGGCGGGCCGTGACCTCACCCAGTCGGGGTGATCCCGAAACCGGCTGGGATGGAAAGTTGTCAGTTCACCCGTGGAGGGTGGTGCAGCTCACCCGTGTCGATGCGACGGTCATGGCGTGCCCGCGTGCCACCCCTCGACCTCGTGTGCGCGGCCGGGAGCACGAGCGCCCCGGTCGTGATGGGTCATGGCTGAGGTGCGGGAGGTCTACGAGTCGCTCGACCTGGCGCTACGCATCGGCGAGGTCTTGTTGTCCTCCGGCGCCGGGGCGGCAGACGTCACCGCCACCATGCTCGCGGTGACGCACGCGTGCGGGCTGCGCAACGTGACCGCGGACGTCACCTTCGTCGACCTGACTCTTCATCATCAGCCGAGCACCTACGAGCCCGTCGCCGTCCGCGTACGCCGGGTGACGCGGCGCAAGGTCGACTACGCGGACCTCACCGAGGTCGACCAGACGGTCAGCGACCTGATCGCCGGCGACATCACCCGCGACGAGGCTCGTGACAGGGTCGCGCAGATCGTCTCCACCGGGCACCAGCGACGGCGCTGGGCAGTGACCCTGGGGTGGGGCGTGATGGGGACGGGCGTCGCCCTCACCCTCGGCGGCAGTCCGGTGGTGTGCGTGCTTGCGTTCCTGGCGGCGTGCGTGATCGATCGAACGCAGCAAGTGATGTACCGGCGCCGCATCCCCGCGGTCTACGTGGAAGCCGCCGGAGGTTTTCTCGCCACCGTCATCGCGGTGCTTGCCGCAGCCACCGCGCTCGAGGTGAACCCGTCTCGCGTCGTCACCGCCGGGATCGTCATGCTCCTGGCCGGGATCGGCCTCATGGGAGCCACCCAGGACGCCATCACCGGCTTCCCGGTCACGGCCAGCGCCCGCATGATCGACGCCGTCCTGAACACTGCGGGCATCATCGCCGGCGTCGCCGCCGGTCTCGCGGTCGGCGACCTGCTCGGAGTCGGACTCGAGAGCTTCAAGCCGGGCGCGGCCGGTCTGGCGGCTGCCGGTGTGAACGTGTTCGGGGCTGCCATCGCCGCAGCGGGGTTCGCCTTCGCGTCGTACGCACCCCCACGAGCCGTCCTGGCAGCCAGCCTGGTCGGTGCACTGGGGCAGGCAGTCCTGCTGAGCGTCGACAGCGTCGAGCTCAGTCAGGCCTGGGGGTCGGCGGCCGCGGCGATCACCATCGGAGCCGTCTGCCACCTTGTCGCGGGACGCTTCCGTGTTCCACCGCTCGTCGTGGTGGTGCCCGCCATCGTCCCCCTCCTGCCGGGACTGGAGATCTACCGAGGGCTCGCCCTCTTCGCGGTCGGAAAGGACGGCATGCTCCCGCTGGCCTCCGCGCTCGCGACCGCCTTCGCACTGGCGGCCGGTGTGATCCTCGGCCAGTACATCGCGCAGCCCCTCAAACGGGAGGCGCACCGACTGGAGACCCGGCTCTCGGGTCCGCGGATGGTCGGTCCGTCGCGCCGATGGGGCCACAAGAGGGCGAAGGATTGACCACGCCCCGCGCCACGCACGCGGCGCGAAACGAGCTCCCGGTGCGGGTAATGTGCCCCGAGCGGTCGGACGCCCGGTCCGCCCGCCGGAGCAAGGAGGCTCACACATGGCACTCATCCTGTGGATCATCGCCGTCATCCTCGTCGTCAGCGGAATCTTCTCGCTCATCCGCGGACAGGTGCTCTGGGGCGTGGTCCTGATCATCGTCGGCCTGCTCGTGGGCCCCGGGGGCGTCAGCCTCTTCACGAAGTGAGCAGGGGACGGGCCCGACGCATCGTGCGTCGGGCCCGTCGCTGTCCGCACTCCGTTGTGCGTCCTGCGGGGGTCAGGCACTCGTGGTCATACCCCTGAGCTGGTAGCCCTGCTCGGCGTGGACACTCGCGTGGCTCAGTCGCCCCAGCCGAGCGGGAACACCTCGAAGGTCGCCGCATAGGTCACGCCCAGGGACTGGCCACCGCCGCGCAGAATGCCTTCCAGGAACTCCGCCGGGTCCCAGCCTTCCCAGCCGAGGCCTTCGATGTAGGCCTGGTGCTTCTTCAGGGAGTCCACGCCCGCGTCGAAGGTGTCGGTGACGTCCACGGCGTGCGTCGGGGTGGGCGAGTTGGCGGCCCAGACGGCGCGGACGCCGCCCCACGGCTCCAGGTCGTCGGTGAGCTGCTCGGGGAAGATCCACCGGTTGCCCGCATCACGGACGGCGTCGAGCAGCGCCTTTCCGACGGCGATGTGGTCGGCCTGGTTGAGGTTGGTGCCGCCGAACGTGTCGCGGAAGTTGATGGTCATCGCGATGTCGGGGCGTTGGCGACGTACGACCTCGGCGATGCTGGCGCGAAGTGCCGTGCCGTACTCCAGGACGCCGTCGGGCAGCCGGAGGAACTCGACCTCGTCGACGCCGACGACGCCGGCCGAGGCGATCTCCTCGGCCTCGCGCAGGGGGCCGCACTCGTCGGGGTGGATCCCGTCGATCCCGGCCTCGCCGCTCGTCACCATGCAGTAGACGATGCGTTTGCCCTGCCCGGTCCAGCGGGCGACGGCGCCCGCGGCGCCGTACTCGATGTCGTCGGGGTGGGCCACGACGAACAGGGCGGTCTGCCAGTCCTCGGGAAGCGCGTCGAGTCGGGGTGCGTCGCTCATGGAGCCAGCATGGCACGACAGACACGCGCGTCAATGTGTAGTGAAATAGTCCAATTACATCTATATTGTCGCCCCATGACTCGCATCGCGCCCACCCGTCGTGGCTTCCTCACTGCCGCTGCCCTCACCGGCGCCGCCGCTCTTGCGCCGGACTCCGTGTGGCGGACCGCGCCCGCGTTCGCGCGGGCACCGCTGATCCTCAAGCCGACCCCGCCCGACTACTTCACTGACTTCGGCTCCAACGCCGAGATGCTGTGGAGCTCGGTGGACCCGCAGGCCTACCTCACACCCCAGTCGCGGCTCTTCGTCCGCAACCACTCGCGCACGCCGCAGATCAGCAGGGAGACGTACGCCCTTCGCGTGTTCGGTGACGGCCTGGCGACGCCGAGGACGGAGAGCGATGCCCTGTCCCTGACGTTCGCGGACCTGCAGCGCCTGCCGCACCATGAGCTGACCGCCGTCGTCGAGTGCACGGGCAACGGACGGAGCTTCTTCTCGACGCAGCAGGGGCAGAGCGTGTCCGGCACCGCGTGGACCCTGGGCGCCGTCGGCACGGTGCGCTGGAGCGGCGTGCGCCTGCGCGACGTGCTTTCCTCGCTCGGTCTGGCTCCAGACGCGGTGTCGATCCAGGCCACGGGGCTCGACGACCCCTTCGTGTCCGGCACCACCGACTACGGCCGCGTCCGCCGGCCGTTCCCGGTCGAGAAGGCGCTGGACGACGCGATCCTCGCCTGGGGCATGAACGGCGAGGACCTGTTGCCGGACCACGGCTACCCGCTCCGCCTGGTGCTGCCCGGCTGGGTCGGTATCGCCAGCATCAAGTGGCTGGGCTCCCTGGAGGTCTCGCGCGCCGAGCTGACGTCCCCGTGGAACACCACCTTCTACCGGATGACCGGCCCGCAGTGGCCCGCCGACTCACCGCCGCTGACCGTCAACCCGGTGCGCTCGGCCTGGGAGCTGGCCCGTGAGGCCGTCCTTCCGTCGCGCCCGGTCACGCTCACCGGTCGGTCGTGGAGCGGTGCCGGACGCATCAGCCGGGTCTCGGTCAGTCTCGACGGCGGTGAGAGCTGGCGCCCCGCCGTCCTCGACCGAAGGTCGCACGAGGAGCAGGGCTGGACGCAGTGGTCGGTGCGGTGGGGCAATCCACGCCCCGGACGTCATGAGCTGCTGGCACGCGCCACCGACGAGCAGGGCCGCACCCAGCCACTCGAGGCCGCCTTCAACACCCAGGGCTACTTCTTCGACGCCGTCGTACGCCACCCGGTCGTCGTCCGCTGAGCAATGCGAGGCTCGGAGCCCCATACCTCGGCGACCTGGCGACGCCAGAGGTCGGCCGGGCGTCTGTCGAGGTCGGGCCACTCGGTCCGGATCCTGTCGGTGGACCCGTCGGCTCCGACGGACCTCAATGCGTTTGATCGCGGCTCGACGACCGTGTCGGATGGGGGACATGGAGATCATCGGGCTCGACATCCACGACGCGGGGCAGCTACGCACCTTCTGGGACGTCGAGCAGGCCGCCCATCGGCACGACCGGACCCGCCCACTGTTGCGGACCTTCGCGGCGGTGGCGACCTCCTACGGCGACCCGACGCCCCACTACCGGCGGGAGCCGTTGGCGGCGGTCGTCGACGAGCAGGTCGTGGGGATCGCGGACCTGGGGTTCTCGATCGGCGACAACGAGCACCTCGCCGACCTCGAGATCGCCGTGCACCCCGACCACCGACGCCGCGGAGTGGGGCTGGCCCTGCATGCCGAGGCCACCCGTCGGCGCCGGGCCGCAGGGCGTACGAGCGACACAGGCGAGGTCTACTCGCCGGTGGAGGGCGCCGACTCCCCGGGCCTGGCCTTCGCCCAGAGCCTCGGCTACTCATCAGCGCACGGCGAGCACCACCTGGTCGTCGACCTGCCGGTCGATCCCGACCGCGTCGCCGTTCTCGCATCGTCGGGGCACGACGGCTACGAGATCCTCACGTGGACCAACCGCTGCCCCGACCACCTGCTCGACGCCTACGTCGAGATGCGGAACCGGATGAACGCCGACGTGCCGACGGGTGAGCTCGACTACACGGCGCCGACCCTCGATCGCGACCGCATCCGGTTGAGCGAGGAGCGCCTGGGCCGCAGCTATGACTCCGTGGTCGCGGCCGCTCGGCGTACGTCCGACGGCACGTTCGGCGGCTACTCCCTGACCTTCGTGCCGCACGGTACGGACGAGGCACTCCAGGACGACACCCTGGTCATGCCCGACCATCGTGGCCGCCGCCTGGGACTGGCCCTCAAGCTGGCCACCCTCGAGATCGTCCAACGCGACCACCCCGATCGCTCGACCCTGCACACCTGGACGGCACCGGACAACCACGCGATGTACGACACCAACCAGCGGTTCGGCTATCACGCCGTCGAGGCCATGCACGAGATGCAACGCACGGACTGATCCGGTCCCCGGTTAGGCTCCCGGCCAGCACGTCAGCGTGCGGGGCGGTAGCTCAGTCGGTCAGAGCAGAGGACTCATAATCCTTCGGTCCCGGGTTCAAGTCCCGGTCGCCCTACAAACCAGCCCTACAAACCACCGGACTGGGCCCGGCACCTGCGAGCGATGAACCGGGCACCGTCCACGATCGACTCGCTGATCTCCTTGGAGATCACGAGGTAGAGAAGATGTTCACCCGGCCTTGCGCCGGACCGTCATGCACACTGGTGCAGTGGTCTGACGGCAAGAGCACTGGAGGTGAACGATGGCGCAGACGTTCATTGAGAAACGGGCCGGGTTGGCCGTTGACACCCTGCGGGGCACGAGGGTGTCTGACGAGCCCTCGGAGGAGTTCGTGGCGGCCATGGTGGAGTACGTCCGCCGTGCCCTCTCGGATGGGAGTTCCGCCACTGACTGGGCTGACGTATGCCCGACGTGAGTTGGCTCATCTGCCCGACCGCCAATTCTGCTGGCCGAAGGTTCCTCCACGCTGCGAGGGGCTAGGGGCCTCCCCACCCTTCATTCGCGGGCGGCTGTGCTCGCGCTGGCCTGAGGCAGGGCACGGGGCGCGAGCGGGTCGCGCTGGACAGCGAAGGATTGGGCCGGGTGGGTTCGAGCCCCACCCGCCCCAACCACCGGAGCAGCGCGTTTCACAGCTCCGCGGCAATGAGAAACCGGTCGCCGACCCGCTCCAGCTGCAGCTGCGCCTGCTCGGTGACGGTCCGACCCGAGGTCGTGACGTAGTCGATGGTGTACGACGTCGTGAGGGCCCGCGGATCAGCCTGGATGTCGTAGGGGGTCGCCGAGCCGATCGTGCTCCAGAACCCCGCGTACCGGCCGAAGCCACCGGTCTCGGCCTGGAACTCCGGCGTCAGCATCGCGAAGGTCGACTCCGGGTCGGAGGTGACGCGCGAGAAGTAGTCCTGCACGAACGCCTGCATCGCTGGTCGCGTCCCGGCCGGGCTGTCGGTCCCCGTGCTGGGCTCGGTGGTCGGCTCCTCGGTCCCGGTGGGCTCCTCGGTGGGCTCCTCGGTCGGCTCCTCGTCGGCTCCTGTTGGCTCTGGGTGGGCTCGGTCGGCTCCTCCGTCTGTTCCGTCCCGGACGTGCCGGCCGTGGTGTCGTCGGAGCGCTCTGCGCCATCGGGCCACAGCAGCCACGTGCCTGTTCCGGGAGCAGCACCAGCGCCAGCGACCGCTGCGATCCAGCCCAGCGAGGGACGACGGTCCTTCGAGGTGGACGGCTCGCCGCCCATGGGCGCGGGATGATCGGATGCGGGTGTCGCCATCGGCTCCGACGACCGAGCCTTCACCGGGGCAGGCGCGCGGGATCGGGTCGGTCGGCCGCGACGCGATCGGCACACCGAGGACGACCGTTGCGTCGTTGTCGTCCTCGTGCGTCGTTCTCGGGGCTGCACCCCGATCGCCCTGCTGCTCTGACCACGCGCGATTCGCCGCAGGTCGTCACGCACCCGCACCACGGGCCATCGCTGGTCGGGCTCCTTGCGCATCATCATGGCCAGCAGCCCGGCCAGCGGGTGGTCGTCGGGAAGCCGCGGAGGCTCGTCGTGGACGATCTTGTAGAGGCCACCGAGGACGTTCTCGCCCACGTCGTACGGCGGACGGCCGGTGAGCGCATGGAAGAGGGTGCCGCCGAGCGACCAGACGTCGCTCGCGGCGGTGGCCGGTGCTCCGGACGCGACCTCGGGCGCCAGGTAGGCGGGGGAGCCGGTGACGAACCCGGTCTGCGTCAGCGCGGCGTCGCTCGCCGCGCGGGCGATGCCGAAGTCACCCAGCTTCGCGTGGTTGTCGTCGTTGACCATGATGTTGCTGGGCTTGACGTCGCGGTGCACGATCCCGGCCTTGTGTGCCTGGACGAGGGCGTCGGCGGCCTGGGCGAGGATGCCGGCCGCACGCGTGTGGGGAGGGGTCCGTCGGCTTTGATCAGCTCGGCGAGCGTGCGGCCCTCGACATGCTCCATGACGAGCCAATAGCAGTCCTCGTCCTTCACGAGGTCGAAGATCGACACCACGTGCGGGTGGTTGATCCCGGCGGCGAGCCGTGCCTCACGCTCGGCGCGGGCGATGTCGTGCCCGGTCGTGCCGGGCAGGAGACCGATGCGCTTGATGGCGACCAACCTCCCCAACACCTCGTCGCGGGCGAGGTGGACGATGCCTGCGCCACCGCGACCGATCTCCCGCTCGAGCGCATACCTCCCGGCGATCACTTCAGCCCTCGCCGGCGATAAGGAACCCGTCGTCCTGCTGCTGGAGCTGCAGCCGGACGTTCTCCGTGACCTGCCTGCCGGTCTTCATCACGTAGTCGACCGTGTAGCCCACGGTCCGGTCCGACGGGTTGCTCTCGATGGTGGTGGGTGACGCGGAACGCACAGTGCCCCAGTAGCCGATGTAGCCCGGGTAGCCCCCGCTCGCCTCCTGGAACTGCGGCGTCAGCATCTCGAAGGCAGCCTCCGGGTCGGCCGTGACGGTCGCGAGGTAAGTCGTGATGAAGGCGTCCATCTGCTCCCTGGTCTCAGCCGGGGTCACCGAAGGCGTGGCGCTGGTCGCCGTCTCTGATGCCTCGGTCGGGTCGCCCGACTCGGACGTCCCCGGGTTCTCCGTCGCGGCCTCAGGCGTCCCGCGCCCGGCCAGGTAGTACGCCGAGACCACTGCCGCCACGGCGAGCACGGCGGCCAGCGCGATCAGGCCCCATCGCCGGTGGTGGCGCTCGGCAGCCGGGGGGATCGGGGCCGCCGGCGTCGGCCGCACCGCGGGCAGCACCCCCGTGGGGGCCTGCCCCCCTCGCACGGGGACCCGGTGCGTCGGCACCTGGGACTGCTGACCCCGTGCGAGTCGCTGGAGCTCGTCGCGGACACGCCGCATCGGCCAGCGTGCCTGCGGGTCACGCACCAGCATCACGCTGAGCAGACCCGCCATCGGGTGCCCGTCGGGAAGGCTCGGCGGCTCCTCGTGGACGATCTTGTAGAGCGCGCCGATCAGGTTGTCGCCCGCGTCGTACGGCGGCCTCCCGGACACCGCGTGGAAGAGCGTCGCGCCCAGGGACCACACGTCGCTCGCGGGCGTCGCGGACGAACCCGACGCCACCTCGGGAGCGAGGTAGGCGGGCGAACCCGGTCACCAGGCCGGTCTGCGTCAGTGAGACGTCGTTCGCCGAGCGGGCGATGCCGAAGTCGCTCAGCTTGGCCACGCCGTCGGAGACGAGGATGTTGCTCGGCTTCACGTCACGGTGGACGATGCCGCCCGCGTGCGCGTCGGTCAGTGCGTCAGCGGTCTGGGCCAGCAGGGCGGCAGCGGCCGTGGTCTCGAGCGGCCCCTCGGTACGCACCAGCTGGGCGAGGGTCTGGCCTTCGACGTACTCCATGACCAGCCAGTGGCAGTCGTCCTCCTCGACCAGGTCGAAGACCGCGACCACGTGGGGGTGGTTGAGCGAGGCAGCGAGGCGGGCCTCGCGCTCGGCGCGCTGCATGTCGGCTGCATCCGCGCCGGGCATCACGCCTATGCGCTTGATCGCGACGGTGCGACCCAACACCTCGTCGTGGGCCAGGTGCACGGTCCCGGAGCCGCCGCGACCGATCTCGCGCTCGAGGGTGTACCTGCCTGCAATCACGTTCGGACCTCCAGAGTTCTCGCCCTAGGCTAGTGGTCGACCACCAACGAGACCCCCACCCGAAGGGACCGACGTGACGAGCCCCAACGTCCTCGACGAGCTGGAGTGGCGCGGGCTGATCGCCCACTCCACCGACCGCGAGGCGCTTCGCGCCGCGCTGGGCGAGGGGAGCGTGAAGTTCTATGTCGGGTTCGATCCGACCGCGCCGAGCCTGCACATGGGCAACCTGGTCCAGCTGGTCACCGCGCGCCGCCTGCAGGAGGCCGGCCACACGCCGTACATCCTCGTCGGCGGGGCCACCGGCATGATCGGCGACCCGCGCGAGTCCGGCGAGCGGACCCTCAACTCCCTCGACACGGTCAAGGAGTGGAGCGACAAGGTGCGCGACCAGGTCTCGCGCTTCGTGTCCTTCGAGGGTGCGAACGCCGCCACGATCGTCAACAACTACGACTGGACCGCGTCCATGTCGGTGATCGACTTCCTGCGCGACATCGGCAAGCACTTCCCGGTCAACCGGATGCTGTCGCGCGAGACGGTCAAGCGGCGCCTCGAGTCGGGCATCAGCTACACCGAGTTCTCCTACATCCTCCTGCAGTCCATGGACTTCCTCAGTCTCTTCCGCGACCACGGCGTCACGCTGCAGTTCGGTGGGTCCGACCAGTGGGGCAACCTCACCGGTGGTGCCGAGCTGGTGCGGCGCTCGACGGGGGAGACGGCGTACGCCTTCGCCACTCCGCTGGTGACCAAGTCGGACGGCACCAAGTACGGCAAGACCGAGGGCGGTGCGCTGTGGCTCGACCCGGAGATGCTGGCCCCCTACGCGTTCCACCAGTTCTGGCTCAACGTCGAGGACGAGAAGGTGGGCGAGCTGCTGCGCATCTTCACCTTCCTCTCCCGCGAGGAGATCGAGGACCTCGAGGCACAGACGGCCGAGAAGCCCTTCCTCCGGGCCGGGCAGAAGCGGTTGGCCGACGAGGTGACGGCCCTGGTGCACGGCCAGGAGGAGGTGGTGCAGGCCAAGGCGGCGGCCGCCGCGCTCTTCGGTGGGGGAGACCTGTCCTCGGTGAAACCCGACACCCTGTCGGCAGCGCTGCGCGAGGCCGGAGGTACGACGCTCCCGGCCGGCGAGCTGCCGGGCATCCTCGACCTCCTGGTGGCCGCGGGACTGTCCAAGAGCAAGGGCGAGGCCCGTCGCACCGTGGGTGAGGGTGGCGCCTACCTCAACAACGTCCGCGTCGAGGACCCCGACCTCCAGCCCACCGAGGCGGACCTGGTGGCCGGTTCCTGGCTCGTGCTGAGGCGCGGGAAGAAGAACTTCGCCGGCATCCAGGTGTCCTGAACGCACGGTCGTCCTCGGGTCGAGACACGCCCGCCGACATCGCCCCATGCGTCACAAAAGGCTTCTGACCTGCGGAAACGTCGATGTGCCTGCGGTCACACCATCTCGATTTGCACGATCCACTGCCGGCGTCTAATGTTCTGTCCTGTCGCCAGGGAGCGGCGGGGAACAAGACCGGTCAGGTCGGGTTCTCGGCCCCGGGAGGACAACCCGAAGCGGTCATCGGTCACGGTGACACCACCGGGTCGATGCGAAACAGTCGAGGATTTGCCACGGCAGATTGTCGCTCGCTACGTTTGACCAGTTGCCTCACGCAACCGCGATCCTCAACAGTTCGCGATGTGGGTGCGTCTGATTTTTGAGAACTCAACAGTGTGTTTGATAGTCGACGAATTAGTTTGTTTTGCCCCGTTGGCATCATGTTTGCTTCTGGCCTTTTGGGGTTGGGGGTTTGGTGGTGTTGATGGTTTCTTTGGCAATGAATTCTGACAGTTTTGTCAGGGTTTGTTTTTTGTCAGGGGATGTGGCTCTCTTTTCCTTGCACTGGTCTTTTGGGTTGGTGTGGGGGTTTTGTTTTTCGATGGAGAGTTTGATCCTGGCTCAGGACGAACGCTGGCGGCGTGCTTAACACATGCAAGTCGAGCGGAAAGGCCACTTCGGTGGTACTCGAGCGGCGAACGGGTGAGTAACACGTGAGTAATCTGCCCCTCACTTTGGGATAGCCACCGGAAACGGTGATTAATACCGGATATGACCATATGTCGCATGGCGTGTGGTGGAAAGTTTTTCGGTGAGGGATGTGCTCGCGGCCTATCAGCTTGATGGTGAGGTAATGGCTCACCATGGCTTCGACGGGTAGCCGGCCTGAGAGGGTGACCGGTCACACTGGGACTGAGACACGGCCCAGACTCCTACGGGAGGCAGCAGTGGGGAATATTGGACAATGGGCGGAAGCCTGATCCAGCAACGCCGCGTGAGGGATGACGGCCTTCGGGTTGTAAACCTCTTTCAGTACCGACGAAGCGCAAGTGACGGTAGGTACAGAAGAAGCACCGGCCAACTACGTGCCAGCAGCCGCGGTAATACGTAGGGTGCGAGCGTTGTCCGGAATTATTGGGCGTAAAGGGCTCGTAGGCGGTTTGTCGCGTCGGGAGTGAAAACGCCGTGCTTAACACGGCGCTTGCTTTCGATACGGGCAGACTAGAGGTATGCAGGGGAGAACGGAATTCCTGGTGTAGCGGTGAAATGCGCAGATATCAGGAGGAACACCGGTGGCGAAGGCGGTTCTCTGGGCATGACCTGACGCTGAGGAGCGAAAGTGTGGGGAGCGAACAGGATTAGATACCCTGGTAGTCCACACCGTAAACGTTGGGCGCTAGGTGTGGGGTCCATTCCACGGATTCCGTGCCGCAGCTAACGCATTAAGCGCCCCGCCTGGGGAGTACGGCCGCAAGGCTAAAACTCAAAGGAATTGACGGGGGCCCGCACAAGCGGCGGAGCATGCGGATTAATTCGATGCAACGCGAAGAACCTTACCTGGGTTTGACATACACCCTGCCGCCTCAGAGATGGGGCTTCTTTTGGGGGTGTACAGGTGGTGCATGGCTGTCGTCAGCTCGTGTCGTGAGATGTTGGGTTAAGTCCCGCAACGAGCGCAACCCTCGTTCTATGTTGCCAGCACGTTATGGTGGGGACTCATAGGAGACTGCCGGGGTCAACTCGGAGGAAGGTGGGGATGACGTCAAGTCATCATGCCCCTTATGTCCAGGGCTTCACGCATGCTACAATGGCCGGTACAAAGGGCTGCGATGCCGCAAGGCGGAGCGAATCCCAAAAAGCCGGTCTCAGTTCGGATTGGGGTCTGCAACTCGACCCCATGAAGTCGGAGTCGCTAGTAATCGCAGATCAGCAACGCTGCGGTGAATACGTTCCCGGGCCTTGTACACACCGCCCGTCACGTCACGAAAGTCGGCAACACCCGAAGCCGGTGGCCCAACCCTTGTGGAGGGAGCCGTCGAAGGTGGGGCTGGCGATTGGGACGAAGTCGTAACAAGGTAGCCGTACCGGAAGGTGCGGCTGGATCACCTCCTTTCTAAGGAGCACACGCCCACGACGTCGGGCTGGCCATCACGGTCACTAAGGGTTACTGGCGCGCATGGTGGTGTTCACTAGTGGAATCGTCGACACGCTCGTCCTCTCGTTCCCTCGAGCTCTTGTTCGGGGGGCACGGACGGGCAGTATCTGCACACTGTTGGGTCCTGAAGAATCAGCCGTATGTGCCGGACTGTGAGTCTGGGGGTCGGGTTGGTTGTTCTGGTCCTCCCTTTGCCTGCGCCCTGGTGTTTTGTGGGGGTGTGGGTGTTGGTGGGGTTGTTGTTTGAGATCTGCATAGTGGACGCGAGCATCTTTCACAGCCGGCGCGGCCGTCGCTTTTGGTGAGTGGTTGGGTTGGTTGGTGAAGTGTGCGATTTTTGTGTTTTTGCGAGTTTTTGCATGTCCTGCCTGTGATTGTGGGTGGGGTGTGTGTGTTGTCTTGACGTTGTTGAGACAAGCTATGAAGGGCACATGGTGGATGCCTTGGCATCAAGAGCCGATGAAGGACGTTGGAGCCTGCGATAAGCCCTGGGGAGTTGGCAACCGAGCTGTGATCCGGGGGTGTCCGAATGGGGAAACCCAGCTGGAGTCATGTCCAGTTACCCGCATCTGAACACATAGGGTGTGTGGAGGGAACGTCGGGAAGTGAAACATCTCAGTACCGACAGGAAGAGAAAACAACAGTGATTCCGAGAGTAGTGGCGAGCGAAATCGGATGAGGCTAAACCATACGCATGTGATACCCGGCAGGGGTTGTGCGTGTGGGGTCGTGGGACCGTTCAGTTGAGTCTGCCGGCTCAGCACAGAGTAAGAAACCAGTGTGGAAGTCGAAGCCGGTTGGAAAGCCGGGCCGTAGAGGGTGATAGCCCCGTAGACGTAAAGTGCTGGCTCTGGAGCGTGTTCCCAAGTAACACGGAACCCCTGAAATTCCGTGTGAATCTGGCGGGACCACCCGTTAAGCCTAAATACTCCTTGATGACCGATAGCGGACAAGTACCGTGAGGGAAAGGTGAAAAGTACCCCTGGCGGGGAGTGAAATAGTACCTGAAACCGTGTGCCTACAATCCGTCGGAGCCTTATGCCAACTTGGTTGGTGGGGGTGACGGCGTGCCTTTTGAAGAATGAGCCTGCGAGTTTGCGGTGTGTTGCGAGGTTAACCCGTGTGGGGAAGCCGTAGCGAAAGCGAGTCCTAATAGGGCGATTCAGTAGCGCGCTCAAGACCCGAAGCGAAGTGATCTATCCATGGGCAGGTTGAAGCGTCGGTAAGACGACGTGGAGGACCGAACCCACTTAGGTTGAAAACTGAGGGGATGACCTGTGGATAGGGGTGAAAGGCCAATCAAACTTCGTGATAGCTGGTTCTCCCCGAAATGCATTTAGGTGCAGCGTTGTGTGTTTCTTGCCGGAGGTAGAGCACTGGATAGCTAATGGGCCCTACAAGGTTACTGACGTTAGCCAAACTCCGAATGCCGGTAAGTGAGAGCGCAGCAGTGAGACTGCGGGGGATAAGCTCCGTAGTCGAGAGGGAAACAGCCCAGACCATCAGCTAAGGCCCCTAAGCGGTGACTAAGTGGAAAAGGATGTGGAGTCGCATTGACAACCAGGAGGTTGGCTTGGAAGCAGCCACCCTTGAAAGAGTGCGTAATAGCTCACTGGTCAAGTGATTCCGCGCCGACAATGTAGCGGGGCTCAAGTCATCCGCCGAAGCTATGGCATTCACGCAATAACCAAGCCGCCCTTCGGGGTTGGTTCAGGTGTGTGGATGGGTAGGGGAGCGTCGTGTGGGCAGTGAAGCGCCGGAGTGATCCAGGTGTGGAGCCCACACGAGTGAGAATGCAGGCATGAGTAGCGAATCACGGGCGAGAAACCCGTGCGCCGAATGATCAAGGGTTCCAGGGTCAAGCTAATCTGCCCTGGGTAAGTCGGGACCTAAGGCGAGGCCGACAGGCGTAGTCGATGGACAACGGGTTGATATTCCCGTACCGGCAAAGTAGCGCCCATGACGAACCTAGTGATGCTAACCACCCGAAACGCTCGGACCGGACCCTTCGGGGCGAGACCGGTGAGCGGAGCGTGGGACCCGAACTGGTAGTAGTCAAGCGATGGGGTGACGCAGGAAGGCAGCCCAACCACAGCGATGGTTGTCTGTGGGCAAGCGTGTAGGACGTACCGTAGGCAAATCCGCGGTATCCACTTGAGTGTGGTGTCTGAGACGTGACGCGGAGCCAATTTTGGTGAAGTGGGTGATCCTATGCTGTCGAGAAAAACCTCTAGCGAGCTATGCGCCGCCCGTACCCCAAACCGACTCAGGTGATCAGGTAGAGAATACTAAGGCGATCGAGATAACCATGGTTAAGGAACTCGGCAAAATGCCCCCGTAACTTCGGGAGAAGGGGGGCCCGGAGCGTGAACCCACTTGCTGGGGGAAGCGTGAAGGGCCGCAGAGACCAGGCCCAAGCGACTGTTTACTAAAAACACAGGTCCGTGCGAAGTTGTAAGACGATGTATACGGACTGACTCCTGCCCGGTGCTGGAAGGTTAAGAGGACCGGTTAGACCGCAAGGTCGAAGCTGAGAATTTAAGCCCCAGTAAACGGCGGTGGTAACTATAACCATCCTAAGGTAGCGAAATTCCTTGTCGGGTAAGTTCCGACCTGCACGAATGGAGTAACGACTTGGGCGCTGTCTCAACCATGGACTCGGCGAAATTGCACTACGAGTAAAGATGCTCGTTACGCGCGGCAGGACGGAAAGACCCCGGGACCTTTACTATAGTTTGGTATTGGTGTTTGGTACTGCTTGTGTAGGATAGGTGGGAGACTGTGAAGATCAGACGCCAGTTTGGTTGGAGTCATCGTTGAAATACCACTCTAGTAGTATTAGATGTCTAACCTAGGTCCGTTATCCGGATCAGGGACAGTGCCTGATGGGTAGTTTAACTGGGGCGGTTGCCTCCTAAAATGTAACGGAGGCGCTCAAAGGTTCCCTCAGCCTGGTTGGCAATCAGGTGGCGAGTGTAAGTGCACAAGGGAGCTTGACTGTGAGACAGACATGTCGAGCAGGGACGAAAGTCGGAACTAGTGATCTGGCCACGGCATGTGGAAGCGTGGTCACTCAACGGATAAAAGGTACCCCGGGGATAACAGGCTGATCTTCCCCAAGAGTCCATATCGACGGGATGGTTTGGCACCTCGATGTCGGCTCGTCGCATCCTGGGGCTGGAGTAGGTCCCAAGGGTTGGGCTGTTCGCCCATTAAAGCGGCACGCGAGCTGGGTTTAGAACGTCGTGAGACAGTTCGGTCCCTATCCGCCGCGCGCGCAGGAAACTTGAGAAAGGCTGTCCCTAGTACGAGAGGACCGGGATGGACGAACCTCTGGTGTGCCAGTTGTCCCGCCAGGGGCACGGCTGGTTGGCTACGTTCGGAAGTGATAACCGCTGAATGCATCTAAGCGGGAAGCACGTTTCAAGATGAGGTTTCCCACCACGTAAGTGGGTAAGGCCCCCCACAGAACATGGGGTTGATAGGCCGGAGGTGTACAGCAGCAATGCCCAGCCGACCGGTACTAATAGGCCGAGGGCTTGTCCCAACACCGTACAAGACCACACACACGCGCAAACCAAGACGAACACACATGTTCGCGTCCACTACGCAGTTCCCAACCAACACACCCAACCCCCCACCCCCGGGAAACACACACCCGGGAGTGGACACACGGGGTCAGCGGACACTGGTTGACAGAGTTACGGCGGCCATAGCGAAAGGGAAACACCCGGTCCCATACCGAACCCGGAAGTTAAGCCTTTCAGCGCCGATGGTACTGCAATCGAGAGGTTGTGGGAGAGTAGGACGCCGCCGGACATACATTGGGCAGAGGCCACCAGGTGACTGGTGGCCTCTGCGTCATTTCACGGTGCAACTGAGTACCGTGGCACCCGTACGGGGCAAAGAACTTGAGAAGGGAAGTGCGGCCGTGGCCGAGGACCGTGGAGGACAGCGTCCGTCGCAAGGTGGCACCGGAGCCAGCCGCGGGGGATCCGCGGGTCGTGGCGGCAACTCGTCCGGTCGCGGAAGCAGCGGGCGCCCGTCGTCGGGTGACTCCCGCGGTCGTGGCGGTCGCCCGGCAAGGGTCGCGGCGTCCGGCTCCGGCGGCTACAAGTCGGGCGACAAGTCCGGCTCCTCGTCACGCGCGTTCCGCGGTCGCTCCGGTGAGGAACGTCCGCGCACCGTCGAGCAGTCCACCTACGACGGACCCGACCTGCCCGAGGAGATCACCGGCGCGGAGCTGGACCAGGGAGTCCGCGCCCAGCTCAAGGGCCTGCCCGAGAAGCTGGCCGCCCGCGTGGCGCGTCACCTGGCTGCGGCCGGCATGCTGATCGACGAGGACCCCGAGACCGCCTACCAGCACACCCTGGCGGCCCGGGCTCGTGCCTCGCGGCTCGCCGTCGTGCGCGAGGCCACCGGCGAGGCGGCGTACGCAGCCGGTCACTATGCCGAGGCCCTGGCCGAGCTGCGAGCGGCCAAGCGGATGAACGGCGCCACGGACTACCTCCCGATCATGGCGGACTGCCACCGTGCCCTGGGCAACCCGGAGCAGGCGATCAAGCTGGCCAAGAGCCCGTCGGTGTCGAACTTCGCGCCCGAGGCCAAGGCAGAGATGACGCTCGTCGAGGCCGGCGCCCGTCGCGACATGGGCCAGCTCGACGCCGCCCTGCGTACGCTCGAGCTCGCACCCCTCCAGTCCAAGACGCGGGCCTCCTGGGTGGTCCGCCTGCGCTACGCGTACGCCGACATCCTCGAGGCCGCCGGACGCGAGTCCGACGCGTTGGCGTGGTTCCACCGCACCAACGCGATCGACTCCGAGCAGATCACCGATGCGGCTGAGCGCGCCGACCTCCTGGAGCGACGGCAGGCCTGAGGGCCGACACGCTGGCGTTCTTGCGCCACATCGGCAACAATGGAGCCACTAATCACATAGGTGTCACTCGATCTCTCGAGAGCTTGGACGACAGACCGCTGGGGAAGGCGCATCTGGAGCGTCGGAACTCAAGGAGGTCGTGGTGACCACACGCATTGCCAGCCGCCCGGACGGTCCGGGGACACGGGGCATTCTTTACGTGCACTCTGCACCCTCCGCGCTCTGCCCGCACATCGAGTGGGCCGTGGGCGGAGTCCTCGGAGTTGCCGTCTCGCTCGACTGGACGCCTCAGCCTGCCCAGCCGGGTGCCTACCGTGCCGAGCTGTCGTGGAGCGGTTCAGCGGGGTCGGCTGCCGCGGTCGCTTCGGCCCTGCGTGGATGGAACCACCTCCGCTTCGAGATCACCGAGGAGCCGACCGGCTCGACGGAGGGCACGCGGTTCTCGTGCACCCCCGATCTCGGCGTCTTCCACGCAGTGACCGGCCCGCACGGGGACATCCTGATCCCTGAGGACCGCCTCAAGGCGGCCGTGGTCAAGGCGGCGCTGGGTGACACCACCCTCCTGCTCGAGATCGACAAGCTGCTCGGCAAGCCCTGGGACGACGAGCTGGAGACCTTCCGCCACGCCGGCGAGGGCGCTCCGGTGCGCTGGCTGCACCAGGTGGTCTGAGGCCCTGGTCGTCCAGCGGCCGGGAGCACGCGTCGGGTCAGAGCGGGATGTTGCCGTGGCGTCCGCGGCGTACGCCGGAGGTGTCGATCTCGTGCCGCATGGCACGCGCGATGGCGCTGCGGGTCCGGGTGGGCTCGACCACCTCGTCGACGACACCGATCTCCACCGCCTTGTCCACCCCGCCGGCGATGCGCTCGTGCTCGGCAGCCAGCTCGGCCTCGACCTGCGGCCGGATGTCCGGGGAGACCTCGGCCAGCTTGCGCCGGTGCAGGATACGGATGGCGGCGACGGCGCCCATCACGGCCACCTCGGCCCCCGGCCACGCGAAGACCTTGGTGGCGCCCAGGGAGCGGGCGTTCATGGCGATGTAGGCGCCGCCGTAGGTCTTGCGCGTCACCAGCGTCACGCGGGGGACCACGCACTCTCCGAAGGCGTGCAGCAGCTTGGCGCCACGGCGTACGACTCCGTCCCACTCCTGGCCGACGCCGGGGAGGTAGCCCGGGACGTCCACGAGCACCACGAGGGGAACACCGAACGCGTCGCACATGCGCACGAAGCGCGATGCCTTCTCGGCCGACAGCGAGTCGAGGCAGCCACCGAGGCGGAGCGGGTTGTTGGCGACCACGCCGACGGTGCGGCCACCGAAGCGGCCGAGGGCCGTCACGATGTTGGGGGCCCAGCGCGCATGCAGCTCCTGCATGGTGCCCTCGTCCAGCAGGCCGTCGACGAGCGGGTGCACGTCGTAGGCGCGCTTCTTCGACTCCGGCAGCAGGGCGCCGAGGTCACGGTCCTCGACCTCGTCGGCGGCCAGGCTGCCCTGGGCGCCGAGCAGCGAGGCGACGGTGCGCGCCCGGTCGAGGGCTTCGCGCTCGGACTCGGTGAGGATGTGCACGACGCCGGAGCGGCGGCCGTGCGGCTCCGGCCCACCGAGGCGCAGCATGTCGACGTCCTCGCCGGTCACCGAGCGGACCACGTCGGGGCCGGTGACGAAGATGCGCCCCTCCGGACCCAGGATGACCACGTCGGTGAGGGCCGGCCCATAGGCCGCGCCGCCGGCCGCGGGGCCGAGCACGACGGAGACCTGCGGGATCACGCCTGAGGCCTGGGTCATCACCTGGAAGATGCGGCCCACGGCGTGGAGCGAGAGCACGCCCTCGGCCAGGCGGGCGCCGCCCGAGTGCCACAGTCCGATGATGGGTACGCCGTCGGTGATCGCGCGGTGGTAGGCATCGACGACCACCCGGCAGCCGACATCTCCCATCGCGCCGCCCATGACCGTGGCGTCGCTGCAGAACACGACGACGGACGTCCCGTCGACGCGGCCGATGGCCGCCAGCATGCCCGAGTCGTCATCGGGTGTGATGAGCTCGAGAGTGCCCTCGTCGAGCAGGGCGGTGAGGCGGTGGACCGGGTTGCGGGGGTCCTCCGAGCGCGGCAGCTTGACGGGTGCGGCCTGGGTGGCAGTCACGAGATCGGTGTCCTTCAGCGGGTCGCTCGGAGGTCAGACACTGCCGAAGGCGACGGCGACGTTGGCGCCCCCGAAGCCGAAGGAGTTGTTGAGGGCCACGATGTCGCCCTCGGGGAGCGCACGGGCCTCGGTCGGGATGTCGAGCTCGACCTCCGGGTCGAGGTTGTCGAGGTTGATGGTCGGCGGACTGGTGCGGTCCTTCAGGGCCATCACCGTCGCGACGGCCTCGAGCGCACCGGCGCCACCGAGGAGGTGGCCGGTCATCGACTTGGTGCTCGTGACGACGCAACGATCGACGTGCGAGCCCAGGACGGTGTGCAGCATGAGGCCTTCGGCGATGTCGCCCTTGGGCGTCGAGGTGGCGTGGGCGTTGACGTGCACGACGCTGGCCGGGTCGACGTCACCCTCGCGCAGCGCCATCTTGATGGCGCGCGTCCCGCCACGACCCTCGGGGTCGGGCTGGGCGATGTCGTGGGCGTCGTTGGTGATGCCGGCGCCGAGGACGGTCGCATAGATCTTGGCTCCACGGGCGCGGGCGTGCTCCTCGGACTCGAGGATCAGCACGGCGCCGCCCTCACCGAGGACGAAGCCGTCGCGCGCCGTGTCCCAGGGGCGCGAGACCGTGGTCGGGTCGCCACCCTCCTCGCTGCCGGTCTTGGAGAGCGCCATCATGTTGGCGAATGCTGCCATCGGCAGCGGGTGCATCGCGGCCTCGGTGCCGCCGGCCATCACCACGTCGGCGCGCCCGAGGCGGATGAGGTCGATCGCCATGGCGATCGCCTCGTTGCCCGAGGCGCAGGCCGAGGTCGGGGCGTGCACGGCCGCGCGGGCGCCGTACTTCAGGCTGACGTTGGCGGCGGGCGCGTTGGGCATGAGCATGGGCACCGCGAGGGGGGAGACCCGGCGCGGACCCTTCTCGAGCAGGACGTCGTAGTTGGCGAGCAGCGTGGTCACGCCGCCGATGCCGGACGCGAGGGCGACCGCCAGGCGCTCGGGCTCCAGGCCCGATCCCTCCAGCCCGGAGTCCTCCCAGGCCTGGTCGGCAGCGACCATGGCGAACTGGCTGGAGCGGTCGAGGCGACGGGCCTTGACCCGGTCGAGGACCTCGGACGGCTCGACGGCGATGCGGCCGCCGATCTTCACCGGGAGCGTCTCGGCCCACTCGTCCTCGAGGTGGCGTACGCCGGACGTGCCGGCCAGCAGTGCCTGCCAGGTGGTGGGGACGTCCCCGCCGACCGGGGACGTGGTGCCGAGTCCGGTGACGACTACGCGTGTCGAGGGCATCTGGGTGGTTCCGTTCTCGCGAGGGTGGGAGGAGCCGGTCACGGGCGGCCGCGGCTGGTGCGAGCCGCCCGTGACGCGTCAGTGGGGCCGATCAGCTCTGGGAGCGCTCGATGAAGGCGACAGCGTCGCCCACGGTCTTGAGGTTCTTGACCTCGTCGTCGGGGATGGTCACGCCGAACTTCTCCTCGGCGGCGACGACGACCTCGACCATGGACAGCGAGTCGACGTCGAGGTCGTCGACGAAGGACTTGTCCAGCTGGACGTCCGCGGCGTCGACGCCCGCAACCTCGTTGACGATCTCGGCGAGGTCCGCGCGGATTTCTTCGGTGGTGGCCATGGGGCCTTCCCTTCTCTAGGTGGGTGCTGCTGTGGTTGGTGCGGTCATGGGGGGCCGGGTCAGGGGACGGTGACGACCTGTGCGGCGTAGGAGAGCCCGGCGCCGAAGGCGATGAGCAGCGCGGTGTCACCGGACTTCGCCTCGCCCTCGGCAATCATCCGGTCGAGCGCGAGCGGGACCGACGCGGCCGAGGTGTTGCCCTGGTCGGCGACGTCGCGGGCGATCCGCACCGTGCTGGGCAGCTTCATGGACCGGGCCATCGCGTCGATGATGCGCATGTTGGCCTGGTGGGGCACGAACACGTCGAGCTCGTCGAGGGTGATTCCGGCCGCATCCAGCGCCTGCTGGCCGATCCTCGCCATGGCGAAGGACGCCCAGCGGAACACCGGGTTGCCCTGCATGGTCAGGTGCGGCATCACGCCGCTGCCGGGCACCTCGGGACTGCCGACGACGTCGCGCCAGTCCTCGCGCTGCCGGATGAGGTCGAACTGCTCTCCGTCGGAGCCCCACACGACCGGACCGATGCCGGGAGTGTCGCTGGGTCCGACGACGGCTGCTCCCGCACCGTCGGCGAAGATGAAGGCGGTGCCACGATCGGTGAGGTCGAGGATGTCGGTGAGACGCTCGACGCCGATGACCAGGACGTGGCGGGCGCTACCGGCCCGGACGATGTCGGAGGCCAGGGCGATGCCGTGACAGAACCCGGAGCACGCCGCGGAGATGTCGAAGGCGGCGGCGTTGTCGGTGCCGAGCTCGTGGGCGATCGCGGTGGCGACGGCCGGGGTCTGGAGCAGGTGGCTCACCGTGGCGACGACGACGCAGTCGATCTGGCTGGGGTCGAGACCGGCCCTCTCGATGGCGATCCTGGACGCCTCGACCGACATCATCTGGACCGACTCCTCGGGACCGGCCCACCGCCGCGTCTTGATGCCGGAGCGCTGCTGGATCCACTCGTCGCTGGAGTCGATCGCGTCGACGACGTCGGAGTTGGGGACGAGGCGGACGGGGCGGTAGGCACCGATGCCGAGGATGGCCGCGTGCTGCGCCCCGGTGGTGGTGGTGAGCGCGGCCATCAGTGGGTCGCCTCGGGGTGCAGGCGCAGAAGCGGCTGGCCGGGAGAGACCAGGTCGCCGTCCTCGACGAGCCACTCCACGACGGAGCCGCCGTGCGGGGCGGTGATCTGGGTGCGGTCGCGCAGGCTGGCCACGTCGCCGATCGGTGCGCCGGGCGAGAGCACGTCGCTGTCGGCCGCCTCGGCGTCGAGGTGGAAGGTGCCCTTCGCGGGGGAGACGACCATCCGCCAGGTCGGCGTGGTCTCGATCATCGAGGCCTCACCGTGCTTGTCGCAGAAGTCGCGAGCGGCGTCGAGCTGGTCGGGGGTCTTGAGCGCGAACGTCTCGACCCCCTTGAGGGCCCGCTTGGCGATGCCGGTGAGGGTGCCGGCGGGCGGCATCTCGAGGATGCCGGTCACGCCGAGGTCGGTCATCGTCTCCAGGCACAGGTCCCACCGCACCGGGTTGGAGATCTGCCCGACGATGCGGCGGACGACCTCGCGGCCGTCGTGGACGATCTGCCCGTCGCGGTTGGAGATCAGGGGAGTGCGGGGGTCGTGGGTCGAGACGGAGCGGGCCAGGGAGGCGAGGCGCTCGACGGCCGGAGCCATGTGGCTGGTGTGGAAGGCGCCGGCGACGCTGAGCGGCATCAATCGTGCCTTGGCGGGCGGATCGTCCGCGAACGCGGCCAGCTGCTCCATCGTGCCGGCGGCGACCACCTGGCCCGGACCGTTGTCGTTGGCGGCGGTGAGTCCGTGACGCTCGACCGCGGCCAGGACCTCGTCGCGGTCGCCACCGAGGACGGCGGTCATGCCGGTCGGCGTCGCGGCGGCGGCATCGGCCATGGCGGCACCACGTTCGCGCACGAGCACCATCGCCTGCTCGGCGCTGATGGCACGTGCGCCGGCCGCCGCGGTCAGCTCACCCACGCTGTGCCCGGCGACAGCACCGATGCGGGCGAACGTGTCGGCCGGGTGCGGGAAGACGTCGAGGGCCGCGATCAGTCCGGTGGCGACGAGCAGTGGCTGCGCGATCCGGGTGTCGCGGATGGTCTCCGCGTCGGCCTGGGTGCCGTAGTGGGCCAGGTCGAGCCCGGCGACGGTGGCGAGCCAGTCGAATCGAGCGGCGAACGTCGGATCCTCCAGCCATGGAGTGAGGAAACCGGGGGTCTGGGCCCCTTGACCGGGAGCGACGATGACGAGCACACGTCCACTCTGACGCCTCGAGGGACCACGGCGCGGGTCAGACGCCGACGAAACTCACCCCCAGATGTCTGTAGGGTTCCTACAATTCGGTGCGACCGGACTGGCGACCCAGGATGAGGGCGAGCTGCAGGGTGAACGCCTCGCGGGGGCGGGTGGGCGACCATCCGGTGATGTCCGAGACCTGCCGCAGGCGGTAGCGCACGGTGTTGGGGTGCACGAAGAGGGCGCGACCGGTGGCCTCGATCGAGGACCCGTGCTCGAACCACGCCCCGAGGGTCTCCAGCAGGGTGCCGCGGGCGGCGAACAGGGGGAGGTAGACGTCGTCGACGAGATGGCGCCGCGCGTGGCCGTCGCCGGCCAGCGCGCGCTCGGGCAGCAGGTCGCGGCTCATCACGGGTCGGGGCGCGTCCGGCCAGCCGCTGGCGGCCCGGTGGGCCGAGAGGGCGGCCCGGGCCGAGGCGTGGGCGTGCGCGAGGTCGGCGGTGACCGGGCCGACGACGACGGGGCCGTCGCCGAAGTGGTCGATCAGCCGGGTCGCTGCCTTCAGCGGCTCGCGTACGGCACCGAGGACGACGACGAGCCGATCCCCCTGGGTGGCGCACAGGGCGTCCATGTCCCCGGCGCGGGCCGAGCGGCGGATGGACTCGAAGACGTCGAGCTCCGCGCGGTGCGGAGGCACCGCGCCCAGCACGACGGCGACGTCGCCGTGTGCACCCCAGCCCAGCGCGCTGGCGCGGGACAGGACCGTCTCGTCGGCCTCGGCGCGGACCACCGCGTCGACCACGAGGGCCTCCAGCCGGGCGTCCCAGGCGCCGCGCGACTCTGCTGCCCGGGCATAGACCGCGGCGGTGGCGAATGCCACCTCACGGGCGTAGCGCAGCACGGCGTCGTGCACGGCCCCCAGGTCGTCGGGGTGGATCAGGTCGTCGAGGTTGGTC
Organism: uncultured Actinomycetota bacterium; assembly: GCA_963712875.1. Lineage (GTDB taxonomy): Bacteria > Actinomycetota > Actinomycetes > Propionibacteriales > Nocardioidaceae > Nocardioides. Next base: position 85,583 of record CAVQJS010000017.1, read on the forward strand.
TCGATGACGCGGATGCTGAGCCGCACCAGCTCGACGGTCTGCTGCAGCGAGATGACGCCTGTCAGCTCCCGCGGGGCGGCGCCGAACACCGCGACCGCGAGCGGGTCAGGATCGCCCGACTCCTCGTCGAGGTCGTACCAGTCGACGAACCCGCGGATGCCGGCCTGGACGATCAGCCCCACCCACGACCGGTCCTCAGCGCTGAGGTCGTCGAACCACGGCAGGTCGGTCGACATCCGTCCGGTGGCGGCTGTGCTCAACGCCCCCGAGGAGCTGCGCAGCGCCGCGGCTGCGCGGCGGCGGGACGGGGGCATGGGACGACTCTAGTGTGGGCGGCGTCGATAGTGGGATTCCCACGAAGGTGCGACCGGAACGGCACGACGGTCTCGATCTCTCCTCGCAGATCACGACTTGGCATCGGCACGTGGCCGAGGGGCAACTGCGAGTTGGCCAGTGGTTGAATTCGCTACTTACCCCGGGAGGTCTCCACGTGCGTCGACGCAGTTCGCAGTTGCAGTACGTCACCGTCCACGGTCATCGCCGCGCCTACGTGAAGACCGGGTCGGGTCCGGCCCTGCTGCTGCTCCACGGACTGGCGTGCGACCACAGCACCTGGGAACCGGTGATCGAGTCCCTCTCGCGCCACTTCACCGTCATCGCGCCCGACCTGCTGGGCCACGGGGACTCGGCCAAGCCACGCGCCGACTACAGCGTCGGTGGCTATGCCAACGGCATGCGCGACCTCTTGACCGTGCTCGGGATCGACACCGTCACCGTCGTCGGCCACAGCTTCGGCGGTGGCGTGGCGATGCAGTTCGCCTACCAGTACCCCGAGCGCACCGAGCGGATCGTCCTGGTCGGGTCGGGTGGTCTCGGGCCCGAGGTCACGCCGGCCATCCGGGTCATCACGACGCCCGGCTTCCACCAGGTCATGGGCGTGCTCGCCCTCCCGGGGGTGCGGCATGTCGGCACGGGCGCGATGCGTCTGCTCGCGAGGAGCGGCATCACCCAGTTCCGCGACCTCGACGAGGCCGCCGAGATCTACGACTCGTTCAAGGACCCGCGCACCCGCGCCGCGATCCGCCACGTCGTACGCGCGGTCGTGGACTGGAAGGGCCAGATCGTCACCATGGCCGACCGGGCCTACCTCACCGACGCGATGCCGATGTGCGTCATCTGGGGTGCCGACGACCAGATCATCCCGGTCAGCCACGCCAGCTTCGCCAGCGCGCTCGCCCCGACCGCCCGCGTGGAGATCGTCCCCAACGCCGGGCACTTCCCGCACAAGGACCACCCGCAGCGCTTCGTGAAGATCGTGCGTGACTTCATCCGCACCACCGACCCGATCGCCTACGACCGCGAGCGCTGGCGCGAGCTGCTCGACACCGGTGCCGACGTGCGCCCCCCTCCAGGCCGAGGCAGGCGACTCCCCGCTCGCGCCGGTGCACTCCGTACGACGGGCGTCCGGGGCCTGAATCCTGGGGTGACGGTACGCGCGAGACCGCGAGGTCGGCACGTGTCAGGCGTCGCCGCCCTCCTGCTTCACGTCCTGGACGGCTGTCGGGTCGTCGATGCGGTAGCGCGCGAGGGCCTCGGACACCTTCTCCACCGGCACCTCGCCGGCGTCCGCGAGCGCCTGCAGCGCCTGGACGACGACACTCTCGGCGTCGATGTGGAAGAAGCGCCGGGCCGCAGCGCGGGTGTCGGCGAAGCCGAAGCCGTCGGCACCCAGGACGCGGTAGTCGGCCGGGATCCAGCGGGCGATCTGGAGCGGTACGGCACGCATGTAGTCGGACACGGCGACGACCGGACCGGCCTTCCCCTCGAGACGCTCGGTGACGAACGCGCGGCGGGCCGGCTCGGCGGGGTTGAGGAGGTTCCACTTCTCGGCCTCCGCACCGTCTCGGGCCAGCTCGTTCCACGAGGTGACCGACCAGGTGTCGGCACGCACGCCCCACTCCTCGGCCAGCATCGTCGCGGCCTGGTCGATCCACGGGTAGCCGACCCCGGACGCCAGCAGCTGGACCCGGGGCCCCTCGCCCTCGGCGGTCGAGACGTGGTGGATGCCGCGGAGGATGCCCTCGACGTCGACGTCGTCGGGCTCCTTGGGCTGGGTGACCGGCTCGTTGTAGACGGTGACGTAGAAGATGACGTCCTCGCCGTTGCCGTTGGGCCCGCCCGTGCCGTACATCCGCTCGAGGCCGCTCTGCATGACGTGGCTGACCTCGTAGGCGAACGCCGGGTCGTAGTGCACGACCGCCGGGTTGGTCGCCGCGAGCAGCGGTGAGTGTCCGTCGGCGTGCTGGAGGCCCTCACCGGTCAGCGTGGTGCGGCCGGCGGTGGCGCCGATGAGGAAGCCGCGGGCCAGCTGGTCGGCCATCGCCCAGATCGAGTCGCCGGTGCGCTGGAACCCGAACATCGAGTAGAAGATGTAGAACGGGATCATGTGCTCGCCGTGCGTGGAGTACGCCGAACCGGCCGCGGTCGCGGATGCCACGGCGCCGGCCTCGGAGATGCCCTCGTGCAGCATCTGGCCCTGCGCGGACTCCTTGTAGGACAGCAGGAGCTTGCGGTCGACCGACTCGTACTGCTGGCCGCCGGGGTTGTAGACCTTGGCGCTCGGGAACATCGAGTCCATGCCGAACGTGCGGTACTCGTCGGGGGCGATCGGCACCAGCCGGTCGCCGATCTCGGGGTCCTTCATCCAGTCCTTGAGGAGCCGGACGGTGGCCATCGTGGTGGCCATCTTCTTCTTGCCGGCGCCCTGCTTGAGCTCGGCGTACATCTCGTCACCGGGCAGCTTGAGGGCGGTGGCGCGGAGGACGCGGCGGGGGACCGAGCCGCCGAGCTGCTTGCGGCGCTCCATCATGTACTCGATCTCGGGGGAGTCCTTGCCGGGGTGGAAGAACGGCGCGCCGCCGGTCTGGTCGTAGGACTCCTCCAGCTCCTTGTCGCTGATCGGGAGGTAGAGGCGGTCGCGGTACTTCTTGAGGTCCGCGGGGGTCAGCTTCTTCATCTGGTGGGTGGCGTTCTTGCCCTCGAGGGCATCGATCGTCCAGCCCTTGATGGTGTGGGCCAGGATCACCGTGGGCTGACCGGCGTGCTTGGTCGCGGCGTCGAAGGCGGCGTAGACCTTGCGGTAGTCGTGGCCACCGCGCGGCAGCTTCTCGATCTGCGTGTCGCTCATGTGCTCGACCATGGCGCGCAGACGGGTGTCGCCACCGAAGAAGTGCTCGCGGACGTAGGCGCCGTCCTCGGTGGAGTAGGTCTGGAACTGACCGTCCGGGGTGGTGTTCATCCGGTTGACCAGGACGCCGTCGACGTCCTTGGCGAGCAGGGCGTCCCACTCGCGGCCCCAGACGACCTTGATGACGTTCCAGCCGGCACCGCGGAAGTTGGCCTCGAGCTCCTGGATGATCTTGCCGTTGCCGGTGACCGGTCCGTCGAGCTGCTGGAGGTTGCAGTTGATGACCCAGGTGAGGTTGTCGAGCTCCTCGCGCGCGGCGATCCGGATCGCGCCGAGCGACTCGGGCTCGGCCATCTCGCCGTCACCCATGAAGGCCCACACCCGCTGCTGCGAGGTGTCCTTGAGCTTGCGGTTGTGCATGTAGCGGTTGAACCGGGCCTGGTAGATCGAGTTGATCGCGGTCAGGCCCATCGAGACGGTGGGGAACTCCCAGAACTCGGGCATCAGGCGCGGGTGGGGGTAGGACGAGAGTCCCTTGCCCACGCCGTGCTGGACCTCCTGGCGGAAGCGGTAGAGCTGCTCCTCGCTGAGCCGACCCTCGAGGAAGGCGCGGGCGTAGATGCCGGGGGAGCCGTGGCCCTGGATGTAGAGCTGGTCGCCGCCGCCCTCGTGCTCCTTGCCGCGGAAGAAGTGGTTGAAGCCGACTTCGTAGAGGCTGGCCGAGGACTGGTAGGTCGCGATGTGCCCGCCGACCTCGAGGCCCTTGCGGTTGGCGCTGGAGACCATGACCGCGGCGTTCCATCGGATGAAGGCGCGGATGCGGCGCTCGACCTCCTCGTCGCCGGGGAACCACGGCTCGCGCTCGGGCGGGATCGTGTTGATGTAGTCGGTGGAGCGCAGCGCCGGCACGCCGACCTGCTTCTCGCGAGCTCGCTCGAGGAGGCGGAGCATGACGTAGCGGGCTCGCTCCCGACCGCGGTCGTCGAGCATCGCGTCGAAGGACGCGATCCACTCCTGCGTCTCGTCGGGGTCGATGTCAGGCAGCTGGGTGGGGAGTCCCTCGTGGATCACGGACACGATGGCAGGGCCCGTCTTCGTCGTGTCCTGCGTGGCCTTCTCGTCGTCACTCACACCCGCATCGTGTCACGCGTGGGCTCGTCATGAAATCTACCCATGGGTAGTTGGAACACCCCTGCCTCTAGGGTGTGCAACGGCTCGCTGCGCGGGACGGGGTTGCATCGCATCCCCAACTCGGGTGGACTACGGGCACTCAAACATTGGAGGCCATGCGTGAGCTCGACGGTGGGCGATTCTGCCCCGGTGACAAGTACAGGGGACCGACTGGGCCTGAAGCCCGGAATGGTCGTCCAGGAGCTCGGCTGGGACAACGACACCGATGACGAGCTGCGCGTCGCGGTCGAGGACTGCATCGACGCAGACATGGTCGACGGTGACTACGGCAATGTCGTGGACGCGGTGCTGCTGTGGTGGCGCGACGACGACGGCGACCTCGTCGACGGTCTCGTCGACGCGTTGACCGACCTGGTGGGCGGCGGATCGATCTGGCTGCTGTCGCCCAAGGTGGGTCGCCCCGGCAGCGTCGATGCAGCGGACGTGTCCGAGGCCGCCCCGATCGCGGGGTTGTCCCAGACGACGACGGCTGCGGTGAGCAAGGACTGGCAGGCCACGCGACTGGTCGCGCCGAAGACCCCCGCGTGAGTCCCTCCCGCAACGCGGTCGCGACCAAGGTCGCGGGGATCGGGACGACCGTCAGCGTGCTGGGCCGGGCGGGTGTCATCCGCCCCTACGGTCCGCGGACCCTGGTCAACCTGGGCAAGGCCGTCGTGCAGTGGGGGACCGGCCCCGCCGGCGGATTCGCCTCCCTGGCCGCCCGCAACCCCAACGGCGTCGGCATCATCGACGACCTCGGCGAGCTGACCTGGGGCGACCTGCACCGTCGCTCCAACTCGCTGGCACGGGCCCTGGGCGAGCGCGGGGTCGGCGAGGGCGACTCGGTGGCGGTGATGTGTCGCAACCACCGCGGATTCATCGACGCCTCGATCGCGATCGCCAAGCTCGGCGCCGACATCCTCTACCTCAACACCTCCTTCGCCGGGCCCCAGCTCGTCGACGTGCTCGAGCGCGAGGCCCCCAGCCTGGTGATCCACGACGAGGAGTTCGCTCCTCTGCTGGCACAGGCCAGCGTCGAGCGACGGGTGATCGGCTGGACCGACGGTGGGCTCGACGGGGAGACGCTCGAGAGCCTCGTGCACGCCTACGACGAGAGTGACCTGCACCCGCCGGAGCGGCATGCCCGGATCGTGATCCTCACCTCCGGCACGACGGGCACACCCAGGGGCGCGCCCCGCAAGGAGGCGGGCATCGACGCGGCGGTGTCGCTGCTCTCGCGGATGCCGCTGCGAGCGGGATGGCGTACGCACATCGCCGCGCCGCTCTTCCACACCTGGGGCTTCGCTCACCTCGCCCTGGCCATGCTGCTCGGCTCCACGGTCGTGCTGCGCCGCACCTTCGACCCGGAGACGGCGCTGCGTACGACCCAGGACCTGCACTGCCAGTCGATGGTCGTGATCCCCGTCATGCTCCAGCGGATGCTCGCCCTCGAGCCCGACGTCATCGACGACATCCACCTCGACGGGCTGGAGGTCGTGGCGTCCTCGGGGTCGGCGCTGCCGGCCACGCTGGCGCAGGCCTGGATGGACCGCTTCGGCGAGAACCTCTACAACATCTACGGCTCGACCGAGGTCGCCTACGCATCGATCGCGACCCCTGAGGACCTGCGCGCGGACGCGACCTCCGCCGGCAAGCCGCCGTACGGCACCGTCGTGAAGATCCTCGACGAGTTCGGGGGCGAGCTGCCCGTCGGCGAGACGGGGCGCATCTTCGTCGGCAACGGGCTGCTCTTCGAGGGTTACACCGGCGGCGGGTCCAAGGAGGTCATCGACGGGCTCATGTCCTCGGGCGACGTGGGCCGCTTGGACGAGCACGGGCGCCTGCACGTGGCCGGCCGCGACGACGACATGATCGTCTCCGGTGGAGAGAACGTCTTTCCGCAGGAGGTCGAGGACTGTCTCGTCACCCACGAGCAGGTCCGGGATGTGGCCGCGGTGGGTGTCGACGACGACGACTACGGGCAGCGTCTGCGCGCCTTCGTCGTCTGCCGCGGCGACGTCACGGAGGACGACCTGAAGGCACACGTCAAGGCCAGCCTGGCGCGCTTCAAGGTGCCGCGCGAGATCGTCTTCGTCGACGAGCTGCCGCGCAACGCGACGGGCAAGATCCTCAAGCGAGAGCTGGCCGACTGGAAGTCCGGGGACGACGCCGTGAACGAGCCCGGCCTGCGGATCGGCGGGCAGGCACCCGACTTCACCCTGCGCGACCAGTTCGGTCAGGACGTGACCCTGAGCGAGTTCCGCGGGCGCAAGGCCGTGGCGCTGATGTTCTACCCCTTCGCCTTCTCCGGCGTCTGCACCGGTGAGCTCTCCGGGGTGCGCGACAGGCTCGACGAGTTCCTCAGCTTCGACACCGAGGTGCTGGCCATCTCCTGTGACCCGGTCTACTCGCTGCGCGCCTTCGCGGAGGCCGAGGGGCTGAACTTCCCGCTCCTCGCCGACTTCTGGCCGCACGGTGCCGTCTCCACGACCTACGAGGTCTTCGACGAGGTCAAGGGAGTGCCCCGCCGGTCGTCGTACGTCATCGACCGCGACGGCATGGTGCGGTGGTCGGTGCACAACGCCAACCCCGACGGACGCGACCTCGACGAGCACCTCAGGGAGCTGCACGCAGCCCTCTCCTGACGCTGCGGTCTAGACCGCTGGGGGAAAATGGGAAAACCCACGACGCCCTTGGTCGGTCGTGTAATCTTCTACATGTCGAGCCGCTGGTGACCCGAGACGCCAGCGGCTCGACTCATCTGCATTTGGTGCCCGCACCGACTCGTCCGTAGTCTGTGCCAGCCCGTCTCGACGGGCCCCGCGTCGGTAGCTCAGCGGTAGAGCACTCGGTTTACACCCGAGCGGTCGGCGGTTCGAAACCGTCCCGACGCACCACCTCCTCCGGTGCGCACTCGCTTCATGAGAGTCGTCTCATCGCCGGCTCATGGTCGCCTCACGGCTGGTCGGCAGGGTTCTTCCCATGCACCGGGCCACCCGGCCCCGATGAGAGGAAGACACCATGAAGAAGCTCGTTCCCACCACCCTGCTGGGCGTCGCCACCCTCGCCGTCCTCGGTCTGGTCGGCATGTCGACGCCGGTCGTGTCTGCTGCTGCCGACGAGGCCGCCAAGCGCGAGGAGGACACCACCTCGATCGTCCTGATGGCCGACGACGATGACGACGACACCAACGACGACACCGAACGACGACACGGCCACGCGCTCCGGTGCCAGCGCCAACACCAACGACAACACCGCGAGCAACTTCACCGGGGTGAGCCGCGACCGCGACGCCAGCCGCGGTGACAAGACGCGGGACTGGACGCGTGACGGCGGCGACCGGACCCGTGACTGGTCGGCCAACCAGACCAACGACCGGAGCCGCAACGACACCCGTCGCTGATCCACGCACGACAACCGGAGGGACGAGACGATGGGCACGCAAGGACAGCTGGGGCTTCGCCGAGGGCGACCCGATCACCGCAGAGCTGAGCGCCCTGAAGCTGCTCGGCGGCGGCTCCGCCTTCGAGGCCTGGCTGGCCTTCGACGAGATCACCTTCTCGCCGGTCGTGGTGAAGGTCCTGCGTCCCTCCCAGGTCGAGGACGAGTCCTCCCTGCGCGGTCTGCGCCGGGAGGTCTCGGCCCTCGCCGAGATCAACCATCCCGTGGTCGTCCGCGGGTTGCGTGGCGCCGCCGATGACGAGCGGCCCCACGTCGTGCTCGAGAACATCGACGGTCCGCGCCTGTCCAGCCTGATCCGTCGCTACGGCCGGTTGCAGGACTACCAGTACCTCCCGCTCGCGATCGACATCGCCGCCTCGCTCCACTACTTCGCCCACATCGGCTGGACGCACCTCGACATCAAGCCCAGCAACGTGATCATGGGCTCGCCGGCGCGACTCATCGACCTGTCGGTCGCGCGCCCCGAGGTGGACGCGCGCCGCCTGACCTACCCGATCGGCACCGACGCCTACATGTCACCCGAGCAGTGCGACCCCGGCGCCCGGGTGCCGACGTACGCCTCCGACGTGTGGGGACTGGGCGCGACGCTCTTCCATGCCGTGGCCGGCGACAAGCCCTTCGCCACGGGCGATCCCGACGCCGACGACGTGCGCCGTGCGCTTCCCGCAGCTGACGTCCGCGCCGGCCGACCTGCCCGACGACGTGCCGACCGAGGTCGCCAAGGTCATCGACGCCTGCCTGCAGGTCGACCCGGAAGCGCGGCCGCTGCCGGCGGACGTCTCCGACGCACTCCAGCCGGTCCTGGAGCGGCTGCCGCGCGGGTCGCTCGCCGGCTTCAAGATCCGGGCTGAGCAGATCAGGGGCTGAGCTCGCACTCACGCGTTGAGCCGGTAGCCGACTCCGCGGACGGTCGAGATCGTCGAGCCCCGAGCTTCTTGCGCAGGTAGCCGACGTAGACGTCGACGACGTTCGAGCCGGGGTCGAAGTCGTAGCCCCAGACCAGGTCGAGGAGCTGCTCGCGCGTCAGCACCTGGCCGGGGTTGAGCAGGAAGATCTCGGCCAGGGCGAACTCGCGCGCGGACAGCTCGACGTCCCCACCCGGTCCCGTGATGTGACGCGTACGCCGGTCCAGCCGCAGCGGCCCGACCACCAGGACGTCGCCCGAGGCGGGGGCGTCGGCCGGGGTCGAGGCTGCGCAGCCGGAGCCGGATGCGGGCCATCAGCTCCGCGAAGCGGAAGGGCTTGGCCATGTAGTCGTCGGCGCCGCTGTCGAGGGCGGCCACCGTGTCGGTGACCGAGTCGCGTGCGGTCAGCACGATGACGGGCATCCGGCTGCCCTGGGACCGCAGCTGGTCGAGCACCTCGAAGCCGTCCATGCCGGGCAGGCCGATGTCGAGCACCATCAGGTCGAAGCGGCCGGACATGGCCTCGTCCAGCCCACCGGGGCCGTCCTGGGCCACGGTCGGCTGGTGACCCTCGGCCCGCAGGCCCTTGGCGATGAAGGCGGCGATGCGCTGCTCGTCCTCCACGATCAGGATCTGAGCCATGAGGTCTCCTTGGTGGAACCGATCGGGATGATGAGCTCGACACGGGCACCTCGGGGCTCGGCGTCGCGGATCTCGACGGTGCCCCCGTGGGCCTCGACGATGGCGTGGACGATCGACAGGCCCAGGCCGAAGCCCTCGTCGCCGGGACGCACGCGACTCCGGCCGAACCGTTCGAGGACGGTGTCCCGGTCGGCCGGGTCGATGCCGTCGCCGGTGTCCCGCACCCACAGGCGTACGGCGTCGTGGGTGCGCTCGGAGCCGATGGCGATCTCGGCGCCGGGGTCGGTGTGCTTGACGGCGTTGTCGGCGAGCTGGAGCAGGGCCTGGGTGATGCGCTGCTCGTCGAGGACGGCCGTCCCGGTCGCGACGTCGTCCAGGGTCCAGTGCCGCTCGCCGAGGCCGCGGGCCTTGGCCAGCACCGTCTGGGTCAGCGAGTCGAGGTCGACCTCGTCGAGGACGAGGAAGTCGGGTCGTCGGCTCTTGGCCAGCAGGATCAGGTCTCCGACGAGCCGCGACATGCGGTCGACCTCGTCGAGCAGCAGCTCTTGCGTCTCGGCCCGCTCGACGGGGTCGTCCTCGTCGAGCAGCTCGAGGTGGCCGCGGAGCACGGTCAGCGGCGTGCGCAGCTCGTGGCCGGCGTCGTCGAGGAACTGGCGCTGGTCCCGGAATCCCTCGTCCAGTCGCTCGAACATCGAGTTGATGGTGCGGGTGAGCGAGGTGATGTCGTCGTTGCCGCGCTCGGGGATGCGCCGGGACAGGTCGGTGGTCGAGATGTCGCGCGCGGTCTCCTCGAGCGTGCGAAGCGGCGCGAGGAGTCGGCCCGACAGCACGGCCGCGATGCCGGTGATCAGCAGCAGGGAGAGGAAGGCGACCACGCTGTAGGTCCGCAGGGTGCTGTTGAGCTCGTCGTGCTCGTCGGCGAGGAAGTTGACGATGACCAGGGCTCCCTGTCCCTGCGCGTTGCGCACGGGCACGAGCGTCACCCAGACCTCGCCGAAGGCCTCAGAGTCGATGATGGTCGTGCCGCCGTCGTCCGCGCGTTCCTCGAGGGCGTGCAGGTAGGCCGACTCGTCGAGGAACTCCTGGCCGTAGCGGTTGGCGGTGCGCTGGGTCCGGGCGCCGTCGACGTAGCCGACCAGCATCTCGTCGTCGTCGGGGACGTTGCGTGTCAGGAACACCTCGAGCACCCGCTCGACGTCGTCGAACGGGCGACCTGTGTTGGGATCCCGTCGCAGCCTGCGGAACTCCGCGATCTCCTGGTTGATCTGGCTCGTCACCGAGCGCTCGATCCGCGACGACTCCAGGGCGTAGACGAGCAGGCCGGCCCCGGCCATCGCCAGCAGCCGTGAGCAGCGCGATGACGGCGGTGATGCGGGTCCGGACGGACACCTGGGCGAGACGGCCACTGCGCTGGCGCTCAGTCGTCCGTGTCGTCACCGTCGTCGGTGTCGTCATCCTGGTCGTCGTCCCTCTCGTCGTCATCGTCCTCGACGGGCGCGGGGGTCACGACCCTGGCCTCCTTGTCGTCGGGGTCGTCGCCCGGCGCCTGCGTCGGCTGATTGTCCCTTGTGGGCGAGGGCGGGGCGGAGGGGGCGTGGGCCCGGACGTGCGCCCGGGGGCCGGCGAGGTCGTCTCCGAGGCGGGCTCGACGTCGTCGATGAAGACCGTCCCCTGCTGCTCGGGGGTCTCGCCCCCATTGCTTGCGAGGGACCCGGCGACGTACGCCACCAGGGGCACGACGAGCGCCACGGCGAGCAGCGCCTTCACCAGCGGAGTCATGCAGGCACCGTGCCGGACGTTCGTGGATGACACATGAGAGCCGGATGAGAGGTCTCTCATGGAGCCGGGCGCCCTAGCATGGGCAGGGCCCGAGGTCCGCGGAGAGCAGGAGCCCGAAGTGTTCGTACCGTTCAGCGTCACCGACTTCCTCGACCGGGCGGCCACGGTCTACGGCGAACGGGTCGGCTTCGTCGACGAGCCCGAGCAGCCGGCCGCCTCCCTCGGCACGCAGACCTACGCCGAGATGCAGGCCCTGGCGGTGCGGCAGGCGGCCCGGCTGGACGAGCTCGGCATCGAGGTCGGCCAGCGGGTGGCCGTGATCAGCCACAACTCCGCGCGACTGCTGACGTCGTTCTTCGGGGTGTGCGGCTCGGGTCGGGTGCTGGTGCCGATCAACTTCCGGCTCCGCCCCGACGAGATCGCCTACATCGTGGCGCACTCGGGAGCCCGCATCCTCTACGTCGATCCCGAGCTCGAGGAGGTCGTGGCCGGCATCGACGTCGAGCACCGCTTCCTGCTCGGCGACGACGACGCGATGTACGCCGCCCCCGGCGTCGAGCCGCGAGCGTGGGAGCCGGACGAGAACGCCACCGCCACCATCAACTACACGTCCGGCACGACGGCCCGGCCCAAGGGCGTCCAGCTCACCCACCGCAACCTGTGGACCAACGCCGTCACCTTCGGCCTGCACGCGGGGGTCAGTGACCGCGACGTCTACCTGCACACCCTGCCGATGTTCCATGCCAACGGCTGGGGCATGCCCTTCGCGGTGGCGGGCATGGGAGTGCCGCAGATCGTGCTGCGAAAGGTCGACGGCGCCGAGATCCTGCGGCGGATCGATCAGCACGGCGTCACCTTCCTGTGTGCGGCGCCTGCCGTCGTCGCGGCAGTTCTCGAGGCCGCCGCGAGCTGGGAGGGTGAGGTCCCCGGCCGCGACCGGGTGCGGGTGATCGTCGCCGGGGCACCCCCGCCGACGAAGACGATCGCGCGGGTCCAGGAGGAGCTGGGCTGGGAGTTCATCCAGATCTACGGGCTCACCGAGACCTCGCCGCTGCTGACGATCAACCGGACCCGCGCCGAGTGGGACGACCTGTCGGCCGAGGAACGGGCGGGCAAGCTCGTGCGGGCCGGCGCTCCCGCCATCGGCGTACGGCTGCGCACCGACGAGCACGGCGAGGTGCTGGCCCGCTCCAACGTCATCCTCGAGGGCTACTGGGAGCGACCCGACGAGTCCGAGAGGGCGCTGGTGGACGGGTGGTTCCACACCGGGGACGGGGGAGTCATCGGTGACGACGGCTACCTCACGATCAGTGACCGCAAGAAGGACGTGATCATCACCGGTGGAGAGAACGTCTCGTCGATCGAGGTCGAGGACGTGCTCTTCTCCCACCCCGCCGTCGCCGAGGTGGCGGTGATCGGGGTGCCCAGCGAGAAGTGGGGCGAGACCATCAAGGCCCTCGTCGTCCTCGCCGAGGATGCCTCCGCAGACGAGGCCGAGCTGATCGCGTGGTGCAAGGACAAGGCGGCGGGCTACAAGGCGCCCACCTCGATCGAGTTCCGCGACGCGCTGGCGCGCACCGCGACCGGCAAGCTGCAGAAGTTCAAGCTGCGGCAGCCCTACTGGGAGGGCGCCGAGCGCCAGGTCAACTAGCCTGCGCGCATGCCCTCCCTCGCCACCGTCGTCGACCTGCTCCACGACTGGTATCCGCCCGACACGGCAGACTCCTTCGACGCCGTCGGGCTGGTCGTGGGGGACCCGGAGGCGGAGGTCGCGAAGGTGATGTTCGCCGTCGACCCGACCATCGAGGTGGCCCGGGAGGCAGCCGAGTGGGGAGCCGACCTGCTCGTCGTCCATCATCCGCTCTTCCTGACCCCGGTGAGCTCGGTGGCGGCCACGACGCCCAAGGGTCGGACGCTGCAGGCGCTGACCGCGGGCGGCTGCGCGCTGCTGACGGCTCACACCAACGCCGACCAGGCCGAGGGCGGGGTCTCCGAGTCCCTGGCGCTCGCCCTGGGGCTGCGCGACCTGTCGCCGATCCGGTCGGTCTCCGGATCGCCCACCACCGGCACCGGGCGCGTGGGCACCGTCGACGAGACCACGCTCGACGCCTTCGCTGCCCACGCCGCAGAGGTGCTGCCGCGCACCGCCCACGGCGTGCGGGTGGCGGGCGACCCCGACCGGGCCGTACGCCGGGTGGCCGTGTGCGGGGGAGCAGGAGACTTCCTGCTCGACGAGCTCGCGCCCAGTGACGTCGACGTGTTCGTGACGAGCGACCTGCGGCACCACCGGGCGGCCGAGTTCCTGGAGCACGGTGGGCCCGCACTGGTCGACGTCGCCCACTGGGCCGCGGAGTGGACCTGGCTCCCGGTGGTGGAGGGTCGGCTGCGTGGCGCGCTGGGCGATAGGGTCGACACCCGGGTCAGCACGCAGTGCACCGATCCGTGGTCGTTCCGCTACTGAAGTCCCCAGGAGAGCCGTTGAAGGCCGATCCCACCCACCAGCTCAAGCTCCTCGACGTCGCCGAGCTCGACTCGCGCGCCAGCCAGCTGCGCCACCAGCGCGCCCACCTTCCCGAGCTGGCCGAGATCAGCACCCTGGAGGCCGAGCGCACCGCCCTCACCGACCAGGTCCGCGATGCCCGGATCGTCGTCGACGACCTGACGGTGGAGCAGAAGAAGGCCGACCGGGAGGTCGAGCAGGTCCGGACCCGCCGCGAGCGGGACCGCTCACGGATGGACGGGGGCCAGATCACCAGCCCCAAGGACCTCGAGCGGATGCAGCACGAGCTGGTCTCCCTGGAGCGCCGCATCACGACCCTGGAGGACGCCGAGCTCGAGGTGATGGAGGCGCTGGAGGAGGCCCAGCAGGTGCTGGACGGCCTCGGCATCCGCGCCGAGGACATCGACGCGCGGCTGGCCGAGCTGGTGACCGCGCGCGACGAGAAGCAGTCGGCGATCGACGCCTCGCTCGCCGAGGTGGCGAGCTCGCGCGGCCCTGCTGTCGACGGAATGCCTCAGGACCTGTTGGCGCTCTACGAGCGGCTCCGTGAGCAGAAGGGCGTCGGCGCGGCGCTGCTGCGGGGCCGGCAGTGCGAGGGCTGCAACATGAGCATCGATGCATCGGAGATCTCGCGCATCCGGTCGGCCGCCGGCGACGAGGTCATCCGCTGCGAGGAGTGCCAGCGCATCCTGGTGCGCACCGACGAGTCGGGACTCTGAGAGCCGCTCGCCCATGCGCATCGACGCGGAGATGATGGCCGCGCGCGGTCGTACGTCGCTGCGTGAACGGGCCGGGAGGCTGCGGGCCAAGGGCTGGGTGGTCGGCCAGTGCGCGGTCGCTGCAGGCGTCGCGTGGTGGCTGGCCGCCGACGTCTTCGAGCACCGGCTGCCCTTCTTCGCGCCCATCGCGGCCGTCGTGTCGCTCGGCATGTCCTACGGACAGCGACAGCGCCGGGTCGCCGAGGTGACCGTCGGTGTCGCCCTGGGCGTCATGCTCGGCGACGTGGCCACCCACCTCATCGGCACCGGCGGGTGGCAGATCGCGCTGATCGTCGCCGCCGGCATGTCGATCGCGCTGCTGCTCGACGCGGGTCAGCTGCTGATCATCCAGGCCGCCGTCCAGGGCATCGTGGTGGCGGCGCTCGCCCCCGCGCCCGGCGATGCGTTCCTGCGCTGGACCGACGCCCTGATCGGCGGGGCGGTGGCGCTGGTGGCCGCGACCGTGGTCCCGCGGGCGCCGCTGCGCAAGCCACGCGACCAGGCCGCTGTCGTGGTGCGCAAGATCGCCGACCTCCTGCGCGGTGCCGCCGACCGCCTGGGTGACGGCGACGTCGACCTCGCCCTTGCCGCGCTGCGTGACGCCCGCTCGACCGACGTGCTCATCGCCGAGCTCAGGGCAGCGTCGGAGGAGGGCCTGTCCGTGGTGAGCTCCTCGCCCTTCAGGCGACGGCACGGCGAGCACCAGCGACAGCTCGCCGACCTCGTGGAGCCGCTCGACGTGGCCCTGCGCAACACCCGCGTGGTCGTACGCCGGGTGGCGGTGGCCACCCACCGGCGCGAACCGGTGCCGGCGTCGTACGGCTCCCTGATGCGCGACCTGGCCGTGCTGTCGGACCGGGTCGCCGACGAGCTGGTGTCCGACCGGATGGCCACGGCGGTGATCGAGGACCTGATCGCGCTCGGCCACGCCACGGCGGCCGTGGAGCACAGCGACGACCTGTCGGCCGAGGTGATCCTGGCCCAGGTGCGCTCGATCATCGCCGACCTGCTGGCGCTGTGCGGGATGGACCCGCTCGAGGCGACCGACGTGATCCCGCTCCGCTAGATCTCGCTGACCACGACGTCGAGCTGGGTGCCCTTCGGGGTCCGCTCGCCGACCTCGACGTTCCAGCCCAGCCGGGTCAGGACGTCGGCGAGCGCCTGCGGGGTGCGGGGGTCGGCGCCGTCCTCGAGCAGCGCGCGCACGATCCGCCCCTTGGTGGCCTTGTTGAAGTGGCTGACGACCGAGCGCCGGCCCGCCGACTCGTGGAGGACGCGGACCGTGGCGATGCGGGGAGCCAGCTCCCTGGTCGGCCTCCAGAAGGCGGCGTACGTGCTCGAGCGGAGGTCCACCAGCAGCCCGCGCCCCATCCCGTCCGTGACCGCCGGGCCGAGGGCCTCGCGCCAGGTGCCCGCGACGGAGCCGAGTCCCGGCAGGACGGCGTCGCCGGAGAGCCGGTAGGCCGGGATCCGGTCGCCGGGGCGGACGAGCCCGAAGAGGGCGCTGGTGACGGCGACGCGACTGGTCGCGCGGCGGCGCGCGGCGGGGGAGAGCGAGGCGAGGTCGAGGGCGTCGTAGAGCACGCCGGTGTAGATCGCGTCGGCTCGCGCGGTCGGTGCGGTGTCGAGGACGGCGTTGCGCGCGACCAGGTCGAGCTGGCTGGGCCCGAGCCCGAGGGTGGCCGCCGCGGTCGCCGGATCGGTGCGGCAGAGGCGTACGAGTGACTCCAGCACGCGGCTGCGGGCGTCCGTGAGCACCGGGGCCGACAGGGACGCGAGGTCGAGGGGCTTGCCGCGGCGGGGAGCGGTCTTGCCCTCGCTCGGGGGCAGCAGGATCAGCACGGGGCAAGAGTAGGGAGAGGTGTCGGCCGGGCTTTGGTTAGGGTCTTCGGCATGCCCAGCAATCGCGTGGTCAAGGTCCGTTCTGCCGAGGACAGCGTGTCCGCCGAGGAGATGCGGGACGGCATCGCCAGGATCCAGGAGGAGATGAAGGTGTCGCCGGAGTTTCCGGCGGACGTCGAGGCCGCTGCGGAGGCCGCGGCGAAGGCTCCGCGGCTCCCCGAGCTCGACCGGACGGACATCGAGCTCGTGACGATCGACCCCGAGTCGTCGATGGACCTCGATCAGGCGATGCACATCGAGCGGGACGGCGACGGCTACGTCGTCCACTACGCCATCGCGGACGTCGCGGCCTTCGTGAGCCCCGGCGACCCGGTCGACATGGAGGCCAACCGTCGCGGAGAGACGCTCTACGGCGCCGACTCCAAGATCCCGCTGCACCCCCGGGTGCTGAGCGAGGGAGCAGCCTCGCTGCTGCCCGACCAGGTCTGCCCGGCGCTGCTGTGGACCATCAAGGTCGACGAGAGCGGTGAGGGCATCGACGTGGTCGTGGAGCGGGCGCTGGTGAAGTCGCGCGCCAAGCTCGACTACGCCTCGGTGCAGGCCGACCTGGACGCCGGCCGCGCCGACGAGATGTTCACCCTGCTCAAGGAGGTCGGCGAGCTGCGCCTGGCCCGCGAAGCAGCGCGAGGCGGCGTCTCGCTCCCGCTCGCCGAGCAGGAGATCGTCGAGGAGGACGGCCACTGGCACCTCGAGTTCCGTCAGCTGCTGCCGGTGGAGGAGTGGAACGCCCAGATCTCGCTCCTCACCGGCATGGCTGCGGCCTCCCTGATGGTCTACGCCCGAGTCGGTGTCCTGCGCACCCTCCCGCCCGCCGATCCCCGCGACATCCAGCGACTGCACCGCACCGCCCGGGCGCTGGGCGTCGAGTGGCCCGCGGAGCAGCTCTACCCCGACTTCATCCGCTCGCTCGACGCGTCGAAGCCCGACCACGCGGCGATGATCGTGGCCTGCACCCGCCTGCTGCGCGGCTCGGGCTACGTCACGTTCAACGGCGAGCTGCCCGAGCAGGCGCAGCACTCCGCGCTCGCCTCCGAGTACGCCCATGTCACCGCGCCGCTGCGCCGGTTGGTCGATCGATATGCGGGGGAGGTCTGCGTGGCACTCTGTGCCGGCACCGAGGTGCCGGAGTGGGTCCTGGCGGCCATGCCCGACCTGCCCGACACGATGCGGGAGTCCGGTCGGCGGGCCAACCAGTACGAGAACGCGATCGTCAACCTCTGCGAGGCCGAGCTGCTCTCCGGCCGGGTCGGCGAGTCCTTCCCGGGCGTGGTGGTCGAGATCGACGAGAAGGACACGCGGCGCGGTGACGTGACCATCCAGGATCCCGCCATCGAGGCGACGGTGACGTCCGAGGTCGAGCTGCCGCTGGGCGAGCACGTCACGGTCGAGCTGGTCACCGCCGACCCCGGGTCGCGATCGGTGGCCTTCCGCCTGGTGTGACGCCTGGGTGTGACCTCTGGAGTGACGAGACGCCGGCCGGCCCCTCCCGGGGCCGGCCGGCGGTGTCGTCGTCGGGGTGAGGTCAGACCAGGTCGAAGCGGTCGAGCTCCATGACCTTGGTCCACGCGGCAACGAAGTCGTGCACGAACTTCTCCTGCGCGTCCTCGGCGGCGTAGACCTCGGCCAGGGCTCGCAGCTGCGAGTTGGACCCGAAGATCAGGTCGACGGCCGTCGCGGTCCAGATGGCCTCGCCGCTGGTGACGTCCTGGATCTCGTAGACGTTCTCCTCGTGCTCCGAGGTCTTCCAGCGCGTCCCGGCCGACAGCAGGTTGGCGAAGAAGTCGTTCGACAGCACGCCGGGCCGGTCGGTGAGCACGCCGTGCTGAGCGCCAGCGTGGTTGGCCCCCAGCACCCTCATGCCGCCGACGAGCACCGTCATCTCCGGGGCGGACAGGTTGAGCATGTAGGCGCGGTCCACCAGCAGGGTCTCGGGCTGCAGCTTCGAGCCTGGGAGCAGGTAGTTGCGGAAGCCGTCGGCGCGGGGCTCGAGGACCCGGAACGAGTCGACGTCGGTCTGCTCCTGCGAGGCGTCGGTGCGGCCTGCGTGGAACGGCACGGTCACCACCACCCCGGCGTCCTTGGCGGCCTTCTCGACGCCGGCGCTCCCCGCGAGCACGATGAGGTCGGCCAGCGACACCTGGGCACCATCGCGGCCGTTGAAGTCGGCCCGGATGGTCTCGAGCTGGTCGAGGACCCGCGTCAGCTGCTCGGGGTCGTTGACCGTCCAGCCGCGCTGCGGCTCGAGTCGGATGCGAGCACCGTTGGCGCCGCCACGCTTGTCGGTGTGGCGGAACGTCGCGGCGGAGGCCCACGCCGTACCGACCAGCTCGGAGACGGAGAGACCGGAGTCGAGGACGGCGGCCTTGAGCGCGGCGACGTCGGCGTCACCGATGAGCTGGCCCTCGACCGGCGGCACCGGGTCCTGCCACAGCTGCGCCTCGGGCACCCACGGACCGAGGAAGCGCGAGACCGGACCCATGTCGCGGTGCAGCAGCTTGTACCAGGCCTTGGCGAAGGCCAGGCGGAACTCCTCGGGGTTCTCGTTGAAGCGACGCGAGATCTTGTCGTACTCCGGGTCCATGCGCAGCGCGAGGTCGGAGGTGAGCATCCTGGGCTCACGGCGCGGGTCGCCCTTGTGGGCACCCGGCACCATGTCGGAGCCGGCGCCGTTCTTCGGCCGCCACTGGTGGGCGCCGGCCGGGGACTCCATGAGCTCCCAGTCGTAGGCGTAGAGGATGTGGAAGAACTCGTTGTCCCACCGGGTGGGGTGGTAGGTCCAGGTGACCTCGAGGCCGGACGTGATGGTGTCGGCACCCTTGCCCGAGCCGTGCTCGCTCTTCCAGCCCAGGCCCTGCGCCTCGAGGGGGCCGCCCTCAGGCTCCACACCGACCAGGTCGGCGTCGCCGGCACCGTGGGTCTTGCCGAACGTGTGACCACCGGCGATGAGCGCGACGGTCTCCTCGTCGTCCATGGCCATCCGGGCGAACGTCACGCGGATGTCGCGGGCCGAGGCCAGCGGGTCGGGGTTGCCGTTGGGGCCTTCGGGGTTGACGTAGATCAGGCCCATCTGGACCGCGCCGAGCTGCTCCTCGAGCTCCCGCTCACCGGAGTAGCGCTCGTCGCCGAGCCAGGTGTCCTCGGGTCCCCAGAAGATCTCCTCGGGCTCCCAGACGTCCTCGCGACCGAAGCCGAAGCCGAAGTTCTCCAAGCCCATGTCCTCCATGGCCACGGTGCCGGCGAGCACGAGCAGGTCGGCCCACGAGATCTTCTGGCCGTACTTCTGCTTGACCGGCCACAGCAGGCGGCGGGCCTTGTCGAGGTTGGCGTTGTCGGGCCAGGAGTTGAGCGGGGCGAAGCGCTGGCCGCCGTCACCGGCGCCACCGCGACCGTCGTAGATGCGGTAGGTGCCGGCGGCGTGCCAGCTCATCCGGATGAAGAGGCCGCCGTAGTGGCCGAAGTCGGCCGGCCACCAGTCCTGCGAGGAGTGCATGACCTCGACGAGGTCGCGCTTGAGGGCGTCGACGTCCAGCTTCTCGAACTCGGTGCGGTAGTCGAAGTCATCGCCCAGCGGGTTGCTGCGGGGGGAGTGGGCGTGCAGGACCTTGAGGTCCAGCATGTTGGGCCACCAGTCCTGGAGGCTGTGCGGGCGCCCGCCGGTCTTCGGCTGGGGCGAGTCGATCGCCGGGTTCTCGCTCTCGCTGCCTTCAGCCGTGGCCGAGTCGTGCATGACCGGGCATCCGGCCGCCGCCTTCTCGTCGACCCCCTGCGGGTTCGTGGGGGCGTTGTCCTGGCTGTCGCTCATCTGTTTCCTTCCATCGGCGGGCGGAACTTCATGGGGTGGGGAGGGCCGCACAACCGGGGCAGGTGCCCCAGTAGACGACCTCCGCCTCGTCGACCACGAAGCCGTGGTCGTCGTCGGCGGTGAGGCAGGGGGCGTGGCCGACGGCGCAGTCGACGTCGGCGATGGCGCCGCAGGAGCGGCACACGAGGTGGTGGTGGTTGTCGCCCACGCGGACCTCGTAGCGCGCGATCGCGCCCGCGGGCTGGATGCGTCGTACGAGGCCGGCGTCGGTGAGGGCGCGCAGGACGTCGTAGATCGCCTGGTGCGAGACCGTGCCGAGCTCGCTGCGGACCGCGGAGATCACCGTCTCGGTGTCGACGTGCGGCTGCGAGCGCAGTGCCGCGAGCACCGCGAGGCGGGGCTTCGTCACCCGGAGGTCAGCCGCACGCAGCTGGGCTTCGAGGTCGGTGACGGTCACCCCTCGAACCTAGGGCCTTTTCTTGAACAGATCAAGTATGTGGAGGCCGCCCGGGGCTCCGCTACGCGTGCTCGGTGCGAGCAGACACGTCGAGGACGCCCGGAACAGTGGCGGCCAGGAGCCGGGCCACGAGCGTGTCGTCTGAGTCCTCGGGTCCCAGGAGCTGGACGGCGCCGTCCTGGACGTCGACGAGCCAGTCCTTCAGTCCGGTGGACCTCAGCAGCTCGTCCACCTCGCGCTGGATCTCAGCGTCCGCCCGGGCCAGGAGACGCACGATGTCGCTGCGGCTGAGCACGCCCTTCAGGTAACCCTGCCGGTCCACGACCGGCACGCTCTTGACCGTCGTGGAGGTGAGCAGCTCGACGGCCTCGGCGAGATCCGTCTCGGGATGGACCGTCACCGGATGTGGGCTCATGACGTCCTCGACGACTGTCGCCCGCCGCCGATCGTCGACCGGTGGAATCTCGTGGGCGCGAGGATCGCGGGGGATGAGCTCGCGGATCAGGTCGGCCTCGCTCACGACGCCGCGGATCTTCCCGTCGGACGTCGCGACCGGGAGCGCGGTGACGTGGTTGTCGGACGAGCAGTACCAGCGCTTCCTTGATGCTCGTCCCCGGTCTCACCGTCACCGGGTCCTTCGTCATCACCTCGAAGACCAGCATGTCCGACTCCTCTCGTGGTTCCCTGGCCCCTACGGTCCCGCGACAGGGACGGCAGCGGCAGGGTCGAAGGTCACGGTAGGCACGGCGTAAGCCTCTGACGCGAAGATTCGCAGCGCGCAGTACAAGTTGCCCCACGACCACGGTGGCCCGCGTAGCGCTTCCCTCCGCACGACCCTCCGGGGGCCTGGGCCGTCGGACCTGACCGCACCGGCATCGTCTCCCTTCGGCCACTCGGGGAACCGAGGGGCCTCGTCCGGCAGTCGTTCCCAGCCCGCTTGCTGCGAGACACGCTGTGTGCCGGGCCAGGCTGTCGCGTTATCGGTGTACCTGTTTGGCGAGGACCACGATGTAGCGGTTGTAGTGGAAGTGCCCGTTGGAGAAGACGACCTTGGCGGTGCAGCTGATCAGGGCGAGACGGTGTCGACCGGTGGTGGCGAAGTAGCGCTGCGGCAACTTGTCGCGACGGTCGAAGGTCGTCTTGCTGACAATCTCGAATCGGTACGGTTTCCCGCCCTTCATCACCGTGATGAGCTCGCCGGCATGAGCGCGGTTGAGGCGGAACATCGCGCCGGGATTGTCGTGCCGGTCCGACACGTGTCCGCCGAGAACCGCGATGCCGATCTTGTCGTCGACCCCGGCCGACTTCTGGAGCCATCCCACGTCACCGACGTTGCCGGGCAGTGTCATCCGCCCGTCGACGACGCCTTCGGGGAGGACCGCGGCGTGCATGCCGATGCTGGGCATCTGGATGGTCATCGGGGCGCGGCGGTCGGAGTCGGGAGGGGAGTCGATGGTGCCGGAGAACCCGCCCTGGATCGCTGGGGCGACGTAGGCGGGCTTGGCCACCACGACGGTCTCGTCCACCTGACCGCAGCGGTGGGTCGCCGAGGCGGTCGCATCATCGGCGTTGAGGGTGACTTGCCATGTGTACACGCCTGGTGCGTTGACCGTGACCTTGTCGGTGCGGTTCAAGCCGTTGCTGACAGGCAGCGTCTGCGACCGAACCAGATGACCCGCGCGGCAGGCGACGTCCGCGCGGGATTCGAACGGCCCGTACAGCCGCGCGACGGCGGTGGCCACGTGCCCGGCGGGCAGTCCGCTGACGTGGATCTTGTCGTGGAACGGCTTGCCGGGTTCTACGCGACTGGCTGAGGCGACGGTGCGGATCTCGGGGGTGCTCGGCGGTGGCGGCGGGTGGCGGGGGTGGCGGGGTTGGCGGTGGCGGGGTTGGCGGGGTGTCGGTGGCGTCGGTGGCAACTGGTTGGTCACCGCTGAACAGCAGCGGTTGTCCACCATTGACGGTGATCAGCTGCGTCGTGCCAGGCGCGTAAGTCGGACTGCCCCCGCGCTCCTGGATGGTGATCGTGGTGCCAACCGGGAGCTGCTGCGGGACCGCGGGCGCTGTCTCGCCGGACCGGATCTGGAAGGTCGCCGGGTTGACGGTGCCGAGCACGTCGTCCCCGCGGAAGTCGGTCGCCGCCGTGACGTCGAAGGTGAAGGTCTGGCCCGGGGCGGGCGGTCCGCCCTCGGTGACCTTCCGGATCTGGAACGTCCCGGTGGTGTTGAACCCGGCGTCGATGGTGTGGTCGTTGCGGCCCGGGGAGCCCACGTCGACCGGTGCGCGCCCGGTGGCCGGGGCGGGGTTGGAGTCGCGTTGGAGGGCAGCCGAGGTCTGCGTGGTGAAGTCGAGGTCTGCCCAGGTGATACCGGCGAAGCCTGGGTGGTTCGCATTCGGCCCGGTCAGGGTCACCGCGCCGGTGCCGCGGCCGAACACCACCACGTACGGGTTCGTGTCACCCTCGGTGGCGGCCGGGTCGAAGCCCGGGATCTGGTCACTGCGGAAGTAGTACTCGCCGGCGGCGTCGGTCGTGGTCGATGCGAGCGGTGCGCCGACGGGCGCGCCGGCCTGGCCGCGGGCGAAAAGCTCGACCGGTGCCCCCTGGATGGCGGGTTCGTCGGGGTCTTGGCGTCCGTTGAAGTCGGCGTCCAGCCAGACCCGGTTGCCGATCTCGACCGGTGGCTCGCGGGTGAGGATGGACACGGCACCGAGGCCACCGCCCTTCTGGAAGTACGGGGCAGTGGGTGCTCTCGGGCCGCCCTCGTGGGTGCCGTTCGTGAGCGGGTCATCGGTGTGGTTGTACCCACGCTGGGCCGCGCCGTTGGCCAGCGAGAACCACCCCAGTCCGGCCACCCGGATGGCGGCGAGTGGGTCCATGGCGGTGGAGGCCACCTGGGGTACGCCGGGATAGGTGGCGATGCCACCGAGGGTGTTCTCGTAGTGGTTCGATCCTGTCCCGAGGTTCTGCCGGTCGTTGATGAACTCGCGGCCGCCTGGACCCTGGGCGGCGGTCGTGCCGGCACCGGTCCGGCCTCCCACGATGCCGTTGTTCTCCAGCGTGAACCCGCCGCCCGCGGCCGGTGCAGCGACCAGGATGTCTCCGCTGGAGACTGTCTCGAAGAAGCGCCTGTCGGTCGGTACACGGTGCCGCACATCCCGGTGGCGGGAACGCCCCCCACTGCCGGTTGCCGCCTTGTATAGACGACCGGTCGACGAACCCGAGCACCAGGAACCCCTCGGCGTCAAAGGCCAGGCTGCCCAGGATGGCCTGCGGGTAGATGTGGGTCCATCCATAACCGGTGTTGAAGCCGACGGACTCGTTGGTCCCCCAGTACCAGCTGTCGGTCCAGGAGTTCCAACGCGTGACCTGGGCCGGCGGATTGCCGGTGGGGGTTGCTCCGAGTCCGTCGCCGGCCGGGATGGTGGCGCCCCACCGCGTTGATGTTGTTGCCCTTGGTGTAGCTCAGGGGCGCGGTCAGGTCAGGCCGCCAGCCGGTGCCGCCAGCGACAGCGGCGGCAACCGGCTGGGAGGCGACGTAGAAGTTCCCGTTGGCCGGTAGCCCGGGGCTGGCGCCGTCGCCACGGGTGTCGACGTAGCCGACGTAGACCCGGTCGCGGTGCACCGCCACGGCCCAGGGTCGCTGGTCCGCCCCGAGGTTGAGCGGGATCCGGGTGGCGCTGGTCGGCGTGCTGCCATCGGCGGGGAGGTTGACTGCGTAGAGGTTCTTGTCGAAGAGGTTGACGAAGAACAGCGTCGAGCCGTCCTCGGTGACCGCGATCCCCCCGATGCCGACCTTGCCGGCTTGGGTGTAGGCGTCGGGGTCGCGCACCGAGGCGCTCGGCAGTCCGAGCCCGCGGTTGACGGGGATGACGCCGAGTTCGACGCCGGGCAGAGCGTCCACGTCCAGCCACTGCTCAACGCCACCGGGGGAAGGGTTCAGGGCGCCGGTGGCCTGGTTGACGACATTGGGGATCCGGTAGATCCCGCCGAGACCCAACGGTCCCATGTCGGAGACGCGCTTGTAGGTCGCGGCTGCGTAGGCGGCGTTCTGTCGGCGGTTGAACGCGGTGCCCCACACGGAGCCGACAGCGCCGTACGAGGCCAGATCGACACGGCCCGGGTAAGTCGTGTTCTGGCCGGCGGGGGGGTCGTTCGCGGGCACCACCCAGGGGTTCGCCACCACGGCCGGCAGATCGGTGGAGCCCGCCGCCGTGCGGAGGCCGGCGTACTGGATGGCGGTGATGATCGGGGCGTTGTTGTCGGCGAAGTCCTCGGGTTCGAGCACCCCGAAGTCGACGTCCACGTCCCCGGCCGTGGCGAACTGCACACTCGTGCCGCTGTCCGCGCCGTGGAAGGAGGACTGAAAGTCGCCCGAGAGCTGGGCCGTGGTGCCGCCGTTGGCGTCGGTGAACTCGATCCGCAGAGGCGTCCCGTCAGGGACCGAGGTGGTGCCGATGGTGTAGCTGCCGTTGGCTGCAGTGGCTGCGGTCCCGACGACCTCGTTGTGTGGGCCATAGGCGGTGACCGTCACACCGGCGAAGCCGATGTCGGTCTGGACGCCGGCGGCGGTGTTGCCCGCGTCGCGCGTGCCGTCGCCGTCGAAGTCCTGGAAGACAGACCCGGTCACCGTGCCGGGCGCGGCATACGACGGCGGCGCCTGCCCGATGCCGACCACCGTGACGGCGACCGCGGTCGCACACGCCAAGCACACCCGCGCCGCCCGGCTCCCTCGCTTGCTCGAGTACCCCATGCCGACTCCCTGGTACGTGCCTCCCAAACGGAGGGCTGGAACGCCGCAAACCCGGCGGACCGCCGACGTTCACTATCACACACGGCCAGTCTTGAGGGCCAGTGGCACGCGTGGGGTGCACGGTCGACACGACGATGACCCTCAACCCCAGCATCCCTATCCGCACGCGCGAGGAGCAGCTGGCCCAGGCGTCGCCGGATCTGCTGCGCGAGCTCTGCTTGACGGCACTTGACCCGGCTCGCGAAGTTGCCCCCGCTACTCTGGCCGCATGGGTCTCGGCCGGGTGATGACGCTGGGCCTGGTTGGCGGTATTTGTCTCGCCGCCTCGGCCTGCTCGCCTGACTCGTCCCCGTCGGGCGGCGGCTCCGACCTCGTCCGTGTGCCGCAGGATGCCCTCTCGATCCAGGCGGCGGTCGACAAGGTCGCGGACGGCGGCATGGTGCTCGTCGATGCCGGCGTGTACCGCGAGAGCGTCGTGGTCTCGACCAAGGACGTGACGGTGCGCGGCGCCGACCGGAACCGGACCGTCATCGACGGCGAGGGTCTGCGCCCCTACGGGGTGGTTGGCATCGCCGACGGCGTTCGGGTCCAGAACCTCACCGTCCGCAACCACACGTTCTACGGCGTGCTCATCACCGGGGTCCACGACAAGAACGGCCCGAGAGCCAACACCGGCGACGACTACGACGAGTTCGAGCCCGCTGAGTTCCCGCCGCTGCAGCGGTTCGCGGTCGACCACGTGACGGCCTATGACAACGGGCTCTACGGCATCTACGCCTTCGACGCCCAGCACGGGGTCATCACCGACTCCTACGCCTCGGGCTCCGCGGACAGCGGCTTCTACGTCGGCCAGTGCGACAGTTGCGATGTGCTTGTGGAGGGCAACGTTGCTGAGCGCAACGCGGTCGGCTTCGAGAACGCCAACGCCTCCGGGCCACTCCTGGTGGCCAGCAACCGGTTCACCGGCAACCGGGTCGGCATGACACTGCTGTCGAACTACCAGGAGGCGTTCCTCCCGCAGCGTGGCAACCAGGTCGTGGGCAACCTGATCGGCGACAGCGGCTCCGGTGACTCCCCGGCGCAGGCCGACGGTGGCTTCGGCACCGGCCTGGGCATCGCCGGCGGCGTCGACAACGAGATCTCACGCAACCGGATCGCGGGCAACCCGCGCGCCGGCGTGCTCATCGTCAACACCGAGGACCTGCCGGCCACCGGCAACCGGCTGACCGACAACGTCTACGCCGACAACGGTGTCGATGTCGCGAACATCTCCGCCGAGCGTGCCCCGGCCACCGGCAACTGCGTCCGGGAGCGGGTCACGACCCTTCCGGCCGCCCTCGCCGCGACGCTCACCTGCGACACGTCGGCGCGGCGGCAGCCCGCCGTACCAGCCACCGACGTGGCCCGTCTCGCCAAGGCGCCGCCGGGGATCAGCTTCCTCGACGTGGCGCCGCCCCCCGACCAGCCCGGCCTGCCCGACGCGGACAGCCAGCCCGATCCACTGCCCGGAAACGTTGCGATGCCGGACACCGCCCAGATCGGTGTTCCGCCCACCTCGCTGCTCGCCGGACTGACAGGGACCAGATGACGGGCCGAAAGTGGCTGGCTAGCCTCGCGGTCGTGGCGCTCTCGGCCGCGGGCTGCGGCGCCTCGCCTCCATCAACCCCCGCATCAGCCTCGCCCCGGCCGGTGAGCGCCGAAGAGGCGCAAGTGCTGGCAACCACACTGTTCCGCAACTATGACGCCGGTAGCCGATCACTCCACACGCAGGTGGCCGTCAACAGGCAGAACGTCCGGCTCGACGGCTGGATCGACTACCGGACGCACACCGGCTACGCGCTGGCGACCGGCCCCGGCTTCGCGCCTCAGCTGCTGCGGTGGAACCTCCGCCAGGTCGGCGTGCGCCCGGCTACCGCCACGGCCACCACCCAGCCCCCGCTCCCGATGCCAGGTGGACGCTGGCAGACCCGGGCCATCGACCCCACCCGCTCGGTCCTGGACACCGTGCTGGGCGTCGTCGCCGGCCTCGCCCAGGACCGCCCCGAAAACCCGCTCCTGCTCCAGCAGGCCGGCGCACTGTGGTTGGGTCGGGAGCAGCTCGGTGACCAGGAGGTGACCGAGTACGCCGCACCGCCGTCCGACAAGCGCGCCACGGGCCCGGTCCGTGCTGACGACTCCGGCCTTCGCCTGTGGGTCGACGCGGCCGGGCTCATGCACCGAGCCCTGATCCGAACCGGCGGGGACTGGGCCGACGTCGACTTCGGGGACGCGGCTGGGGTGTCGCTCCCGCGGCTGCCGGGGAAACGCCGATGAACCTCGACCGCAGGGAGGTGCTGACGTCCGCGGCCGCCGTCGCAGCCGGCGCGGCGGGCGTGTACGCGGTCGGCCGGATCAACCACGGGAAACGGGTCGGTGCCCGCCGCCAGCGCCGGCGCGCCGGCGTACGGCGCCCATCAGGCCGGCGTCGACCGACCGTTCGACCCCCAAAGGTTCGCACTTCTCTCTGTGCTCGACCTCTCGGCTACGACCCGTGACGAGGCCGCCGACCTCCTCGCCCGGCTGGGTCGCATGATCGGCGCCAACACCTCTGATCGCCACGGAGACCTCACCGTCACCGTCGGGATCGGCCCTCGACTGGCCCGGCTGGCCGGCGATGCACTGCCCGGCCGGGACCCGCTGCCCACCTTCGCCGGAGACGACCGCATCGCCGCCCTCCACACCGGCGGCGATCTCCTGCTCGCGATCAACGGATCCGAGGCTGACCGCATCGAGCGGGTCCGCGATCGCCTGGTCTCAACGATGAGTGCGCACCAGCGGTGGGCGCAGCACGGGTTCCGCAACAGCGCCGGCGATGGACGCGCCCGCAACCCGCTCGGCTTCCTCGACGGAGTCGTGATCCCCCGCACAGGGGCCGAGCTGCAGAAGAACGTCTGGATCCCGGACGGCCCGGCCGCCGACGGCACCGTCTGCGTCGTACGCCGGCTCAAGCTGGAGGTCGAACGCTTCCGGTCACTACCGGTACGCCGCCAAGAGCGCATCATCGGCCGACGACTCTCCGATGGCGCGCCGCTGTCCGGCGGTGGACCGTTCGCCCGGGTCGACCTGGAGGCGAAGACCCCCGAGGGTGAGTACGTCGTCCCGGAGCACGCGCACGCCCGCGCCGCGCATCCGTCGTTCACCGACAGCCACCTGATGCTGCGCCGCAGCTACGGCTACGAGAACAGCACGGCGGACCAGGGCCTGCTCTTCGTCTGCTTCCAGCGCGATCTCGCCACCTTCGTCCGCACCCAGCAGCGGTTGGACGAGGTCGACGAGTTGATGCGCTTCGCCACGACGACCGCGTCAGGCAGCTTCTTGGTGCTTCCGGGCTTCGATCACCGACGCCCGCTGGGCGCCACTCTCTTCGGATGATGTCCGGGGGTCGTCGGGACGACGGAGCGATGCCGGCCGCGGTCTGCCCAGCGCGGCCGCGCCGGGACGGTGCATGGCGAGTGGGTCGGCCTGTAGGCCGGGTTCTGTCCGCACGATGTGCGGGGCGACCATCCATCTGCGACGACCGTTGCCGGCCGCCTGGTGCGATCTACCCGGATGCTCGGGCGGGCCGCCCTCGAACGCATCCTGTCTGATCTTGCTCCGGGTGGGGTTTGCCTAGCTACGCCAGTCACCTGGCGTACTGGTGGTCTCTTGCACCACCGTTTCACCCTTACCGCTCCTCCCCGCCACAGGCACGAAGGAGAGGCGGTCTGTTCTCTGTGGCACTGTCCCGCGGGTTTCCCCGGGTGGCTGTTGGCCACCACCCTGCCCTGTGGAGCCCGGACCTTCCTCGACCCGACACCCGGAGGTGACGGACCGCGGTCGCCCGGCCGGCCCACTCGCTGGGTCGAGTCTAGGGCAGGTCAGGGGTGGGTCAGCACCTCGGCGCCGCTCTCGGTGACCAGCAGGGTGTGCTCGAACTGGGCGGAGCGCTTGCGGTCCTTGGTGACGACCGTCCAGCCGTCGTCCCACATGTCGTAGTCGGGGGTGCCGAGGTTGAGCATCGGCTCGATGGTGAACGTCATCCCGACCCGGATCTCGTCGTCGAAGCGCTCGTCGTCGTAGTGGGGGACGATGAGGCCGGAGTGGAAGGCGGTCCCGATGCCGTGGCCGGTGAAGTCGCGGACCACGCCATAGCCGAAGCGCCTGGCGTAGGACTCGATGACCCGGCCGACGATGTTCATCCGGCGACCCGGCTTGACCGCCTTGATCGCGCGGTCGAGGGACTCCTTCGTACGCTCCACCAGCAGGCGGGTCTCCTCGTCGACGTCGCCGGCGAGGAAGGTGGCGTTGGTGTCGCCGTGCACACCGTCGATGTAGGCGGTGATGTCGATGTTGACGATGTCGCCGTCCTCGACCACGCGCGAGTCGGGGATGCCGTGGCAGATGACCTCGTTGACGCTCGAGCACAGCGACTTGGGGAAGCCCCGGTAGCCGAGCGTCGAGGGGTAGGCGCCGTGGTCGCAGAGGAACTCGTGACCGATCCGGTCGAGCTCGTCGGTGGTGATGCCGGGAGCGACGTGGGAGCCGACCAGCTCACGGGCCTGGGCCGCGAGTCGGCCCGCGACCCGCATCCGCGCGATGGTGTCGGCGTCCTTGACCTCGTCGCCCTCGTAGCGCTGCGGCGCCGGCTGGTCGACGTACTCGGGCCGGACGATGTGGGCAGGCACCGCGCGGCGCGGCGAGATGAGGGCGGGGGCTACGGCAGACACGCCGGCCGAGTGTAGTTTCGAGCCATGAGCGAGAACGAATACTGGTTCTGTCTGACTCACCACACGGTCGAGGGCAACGACGGCTGCAAGAACGCCGACCGGCTCGGCCCCTACGCCTCCGCCGAGGAGGCCGGCCGCGCCCTGGAGAAGGTCCAGGAGCGCAACGAGGAGTGGGACAACGACCCGTTGTGGAACGACGACGGCGCCGGGTCCGGTGACGGCCTCACCGACGGCACGCCCGACAACTGAGGCCTACTTCTTCCCCTTCTTCTTCTTGCCCTTGACGGGTGAGACCGACTGAGCAACATCCGCGGCGGCCCGTACGCTCTTCAGCGCCCGCTTGATGCTCTTGTCCATGGTCTTGGTGAGCTCGGCGATCGCCGCGTCGTACTGCTTGCTCACGCGGGCGGCAGTCTCGGTGGCCGTGCGCTCGGCGGTCTCCGTCGCGACCTTCTGGATGAGCGCAGCGGTGCTGACGGCCTGGGCACCGGCGTCGGCGGCCCGCCCGACCGGTGATCGCCGCGCGGCTGTTGCCACCGGTGTGGCGGCGGGGGGCGTGGCCTTCTTGGTGGGTGCTGCCTTCTTGGCGGGCGCCTTCTTCGCTGCAGCCCGGGTGGCCGTCTTCTTCGCAGGGGCCTTCTTCGCTGCAGTCGTCTTGGCTTCGGCTGGGGCCTTCTTCGCTGGGGCCTTCTTCGCTGCAGTCGTCTTGGTGGCTGGGGCCTTCTCTGGCGAGCCGTCTTGCTGGCAGCCGTCTTCTTGACCGGGGTCTCGCTCACAGCTCACTCCTCGCGTCGTCGGAAGGCTGATCCTGCCGCGCTCCGGAGGCGTTGTCACCCGCTAGCGTGGCCGCGTGCACTCGGCCGGTCCACCCACTGTGAGGCGAGAGCTCTCGCCGTGGCCGTTCGCAGGCCTGATCGGTCTGGCGTGCGTGGCCTTCCTGATCGGCGCCACGTCGGTCGCGGTCGGTGCGCCGTGGTGGGCCATTGCCGCACTCGTGGTGACCTGGCTGGGCGCGCTGGCGCTGGCGATCAGCTGGTTCGGTACCCGTCCGCGCACGGTCGCAGTCATCCCGTTGGTCGTGGCCGTGATCTGGTTCGCCACCGTCGTGGGCGGCGCGCGGTTCCTCGACTGGTCCTAGCAGGCTAGAACGTGTGGTCGGCGTCGGGGAAGGTGCCGCCGCGGACGTCGTCGGCGTACGCCCGGGCCGCGTCGAGCAGCACGGAGTGGACGTCGGCGTACTGCTTGACGAAGCGCGCCATCTTGCCGGTGCGCAGGCCGAAGGCGTCCTGCCAGACCAACACCTGGCCGTCGCAGCCGGCACCCGCGCCGATGCCGATGGTCGGGATGGTGAGCTCCTTGCTGATCCGCTCCGAGACGTCGCCGGGCACCATCTCCATGACGACGGCGAAGGCGCCGGCCTCCTGGATGGCGTGCGCATCGGCGACGACCCGGTCGCTGGTCTCGCCGCGACCCTGGACCCGGTAGCCGCCGAGGGTGTGCTCGCTCTGCGGGGTGAAGCCGATGTGCGCCATCACCGGGATGCCGCCGCGGGTGCACTTCTCGATGACCGGGGCCATCTCGGCGCCGCCCTCGAGCTTGACGGCGTGGGCGCCTGCCTCCTTCATGAAGCGGACGGCGGTGAGGTAGCCCTGCTCGGGGGAGGCCTGGTAGCTGCCGAAGGGCAGGTCGCCGACGACCATCGCGCGCTTCACCGAGCGGGCGACGGCACGGGTGAGGGGGAGGAGCTCGTCCACCGTGACGGGCAGCGAGGTCTCGTTGCCGAAGACGTTGTTGGAGGCCGAGTCGCCGACCAGGAGCAGGTCGATCCCCGCCTCGTCGAAGGTGGCCGCGGTGTACATGTCGTAGGCCGTGAGCATGGTGATCTTCTCGCCGCGCTCCTTCATCTCGCGCAGGTGATGCGTGCGTACGCGCTTCACCGGCGCGGCAGCGGCGGCGGGCCGGTGCCGTAGGGCGCGGTCTCTTCAGTCATGGCTCGCTCCTCGTCATCTCGCGGCTCCCCGGTGGAGTCCACGGACCACGTTCAAGGCTAGTCCCGACCGAGGAGTACGGCGTTGTGGCGCCGGTCACCCGACGGCGGGGCAGGCTCAGCGGACGAGGCCCTCCAGGAGCTGGGGGGTGTCGCCGTCGATCCGTGCCTGGTCGTCGCCGCTGTAGCGGGCGCACTCCGAGGAGACCGAGACCTGCCACGTGTCGGGGCCGTACGCCGCACCCGGTTGCTGGATGTCGACACGTGGTGCCGTCGCGCTCCAGGGTCACGTGGCCCTCGACCTGGGTCACGTCGTCGTAGCCGACCTCGACCAGTGCGGTGCGGACGCTCTCGAGCTGCTGGGCGGTGTCCTTCTCCGGCGCGGAGAGATGCCCGATCGCGGCGTACTTCGAGCTGATCGCCATGCAGCTCTGCCACTGCGTGTAGACCTCCGCCTCCGTCGCCCCCAGGGCCTCCGAAGCCAGCGGGATGGCTTCCTCGGCCCGCTCGGTGGTGGTGCGCTCGACCGACTCGGCACCCCCGGCGCCGGCGTTGTCGCCACCCTCGCCGCCGCCGTCTCCGCAGGCGGTGAGGGAGGCGAGCAACGCGAGCAGGAGGACTGTGGTGCGCATGAGGACGACCCTAGTGCGGGTCACGGCCAGCGGTCCGGCCACAGGTCGTCCCAGGCGTCCTGGCCCCGGTCGATGGCGTCGTCGACGCCGTCGCGGACGCCTTCGTAGGTGTCGACCACCCCGTCGACGACGGGATCGACCACGTGGTGCTGCACCTCGTCGCCCACCCAGTCGTAGAGGTAGTCGTGGGCCTCCTGCGTGCGACCGCCGGTGTCCGCGACGTCGTCTGCGTTGCCCGAGACGATGTCGGCCATGTTGGCCAGGGCGGGGTTGCCGTCGTCGAAGTAGGTGACGTGGTTCTGCATGAAGCCGGTGTTGACCAGACCGCCGGGACCGTGGAACTCCTGGCCGTTGTCGACGGTGAAGTTGTGGGCGCCGAAGTCGCTCTGGGCGGGGTCGGCCCCCAGCCCGAGGCTGTCGTCGAACGAACCCGGGAGCAGACCGTCCTCGCCCCCCAGCCATGACACCGGGTCATGGTCGGCAGCGCCGACGAAGACCTGGCCTTCCGGCATGTGGAGCCCGGACACGTGGGTGACGCCCTCGCTCGCCCCGGGGCTGCCGACGAGCACCAGCGAATCGGCGTCCATGCCGCCGGCCGCGGCATGGGCCGAGGTGGTCGAGCCGTAGCTGTGGCCGATGACGGTGAGGTGCGGCTGGTCTCCCGACTCGTGGGTGCTGTTGAGTCCGTCGACGAACTGGGAGAGAGCCACGCCGCCTGCCTGGGCGTTGGCCTCGGTCACGGTGTGAGCGACGTCGCCGGCCGAGTCGCCGAGGTCACCCGGCCACATCGACTCGGGGTTGAAGTTGGGGGAGTCGTAGCCGATCCACGCGATCGTGGACACCGAGCCGGTGCGGGGCGGGTCCTCCGCGCCCATGCTGGTGAGGGTCTCCTCGTAGAGATTCAGCGCCTGGGCGCCGTTCTCGTCGATGTAGGAGCCGTCCTGCATGATGCCCGGCACGTAGACCGCCGTGTGGTCGGCCGTGTCGGGGTTGCCGTAGGCCACGGCCGCGATGCCGTCGCCGCCGAACGCGTGCGGCTGGTAGGCCACGACGAGGGCATCGACGTCGAGCCCGGCATAGGGAGGCAGCGAGGCCTGGGCGATCGCCTTCTCGATGGACTGGGCGTTCTCCAGCCACCGCTGGTCGCTGGCGCTGAGGTCCTGGCCCGAGGCCTGCAGTCCGAGGAGGTGCTCCAGGTCGCGCTGCACCCCTGCGCGGTTGGCCTCGTCGCGGTCACCGGTCGGGATGCCGTTGGTGTTGCCGACGAGGTCGGGATCGCTGATCAGCAGCGCATTGCGCTCGCTCTGCGACAGCGCTGCCCACCACGCGTTGACGGCGTCGGTGTCAGCGCCGAGGATGCGCAGCTCGGCGACCAGCGCGGCCGTGTCCGCCCGTCCGGGGTCCTGGGCCGCCGACAGTCCCTCGGCGAGGCTGTCGACGGCGGCGAGAGCGCGGATCGCGGCGTCCTCGTCGGCCTCCACGCGGTCGCGCCACGCCTGGAGGTCCTGGTGGTAGGACTCGAAGCGCTGCCGCAGGACGGCGGCGTCGGCCTGCAGGGCCTCGACCTGGTCCTCGCCGGCGGTCTCGATCCGCTGCAGCAGGGCGTCGCGGTCGTCGTTGAGCTGCTGGCGACGATCCATCAGCGCGTCGTGCTCGGTGCGCCGTTGGCGCATCTGGGTGAGGAACTCGTCGATCGCGAGGGCGCCTCGCTCGAGGGCGGCGCTCACCGCGTCGGTGTCGCCGGCGAACTCCGTGACGGCGTGGTCGGCGGCATCGGCGGCGTCCCCGGAGAAGTCGGCGGGGGCGCCATTGCTACGCGCCCACTCCGCGACGTCACTGACCGCGGTCGCGGCAGCACGTACGTCGGTGAGCACGGCGCTCGCGGACTCCTGGACCTGCGGCTCCGGCTCGTGCGGGAGCCAGGCCGGGACGGCGATCGTGGTCACGGGCCCACTGCCGATACGGGCGGGGTGTTGCGGTCCTGCCACATCAGCAGCTGCTGGGTCTCCTGCACGCTCTCCTGGTCGGTGGCCAGGAAGTCGAACATCGTCTGTGCCAGCGAGTCGGAGTGGCCGGAGGCCAGGTCGCGGAGGACGAGGACGCGGCGCTCCCAGGTGGTGAGGAAGGCATCGGCGGCGGGTCCGACCCGGTCACCCAGCAGTGCCGGTGTCGCCTGGGTGAGGTTCTTGCGGGGGCCGTTGAGGCCCTCTGCGGCGTTCTCCCACCCGTCGCGGGCCGTGGCGAGGGCGGCGGTCCACATCTGGATCGTCATCGGCCGGCCACCGGTGCGTCGACAGCCCGGACCAGGGGAGTGCGGGCCGTGATGACCAGCGACGACGCGCGCACCCTGGCCGCGGCGGTCTCGCCGCCGCCTCGCCGGGCGGTGATGCGGGGGCGGTCACCGGGCACCGGCCGTGCCTGCCAGCCCAGGCCCACCAGGGCGTTGCCGGTGGCCCGCAGGAGCGCGATGTTGTCGCCGTCGGCGAGCTCGGTGACCTCGACGGCCGTCTCGTAGCAGGTGTGGCCCCACTCGTCGGTGATCCAGCGCCCCGCCCGCTGCTCAGCGGTCCAGGCAGGCTCGCGGGAGAGGCGCGCGACGAGGTCGTCGACGTGCCGCTCGAGGGAGTCCGCCAGCGCGCCCCGCTGCTCGGCGTCGGCCGCGGGAACTCGTGGCTCGGCGAGGGGCACCTGTGGGGGGAGCAGGACGATGTCGACCTCGGGGTGCCGCTGCCGGAGCTCTCGGAACAGCGGATCGCCCAGGGTCGGGTCCGTCGGTGGGGTCGCCATGGCTGGCTTCTTCCCATCCCCGGACCGTGCTCAAACCCGCCGGAGCGGGGACTGTGGATTCAGCGGGGGGAGACCCGCAGGATCCGGTCGTCCACGCCGTTGTCGGTGGTCACGAGCAGGTCGCCGTTGCGGGCCGACGTGACCGACCGCAGCCGGCCGAACTGCTGCAGCGCGCGCGGGCGACGTACGGACTCGAGGCGGCCGGAGGCGTCGAAGTCGAGGAAGAGGAGCTCGGCGTCCTTGAGGACGGCGACGGCCAGGGTTCCCTCCAGGGCGCCCCACTCCTCGCCGCGCACCCAGGCCGCGCCTGAAGTGGCGATGGTGGGCACGCCGGAGGACCACGCCGCCTCCTGCTGGACGCCGGGCAGCGACTGGTCGGTCATCGGGACCGACTCGTTGTAGCCGGGCACCGGGTTCCAGCCGTAGTCGCCGCCCCGGACGAGCCGGTTGACCTCGTCGTCGCGGTCGCTCCCGTGCTCCACCGACCAGATGGAGCCGTCGGCCCGCTGCGCCAGGCCCTGCACGTTGCGGTGGCCATAGGTGAGGACGAGGCGTCGGGCCGTGGTCGCGCCGGCATACGGGTTGTCGGGCATGGCTCCGCCGGTGTCGCGGTGCACGCGCAGCACCTTGCCGCCCAGCGAGTCGAGGTTGCGGGGGTTGGTGCCGACGGCCGCGTCCCCGGTGCCGATCAGCAGGGCGGGTCCGGTCCGGTCGAGCAGGAGCCGGCAGCCACCGTGCCGTCCGCTCGTGGCCGGGAACCCGCCGACCAGGGTGCGTGGCTGGGAGAGGCGTCGCCACGACGTGTCGACCCGCCACCGGGTCACGCGGACCTCGTTGCCGTTGCGGGTCCTGGCGCCGTGGCAGGCCCAGAGCACGCGGCGTCGGCGGTCGACGGCGATCGACATCAGACCGGTCTCGCCGGAGACCCAGACCTGCGCGGACAGGTCGGCAAGGGTGCGCCGCGTGCCGTTGCGTACGACGCTCAGCCGGGCACGGTCGCGCTCGGTGACGAGGAGGCGCCCGCCCGGGGCCTCCTGGACGTCCCACGACTGCTCGAGCCCGCGGACCACCGTGCGCACCTGGAGGCGTGGGGCGGCGCCCGCCGACTGGTCCGACCGCTCGGGCGCCGGTGCGCTTGCGGCCTGGGCGACCGGGGACAGCGCGAGAGCGGTGGCGACGGTCAGGGTCGTGCGCAGGAGGTGGCCCACACCGACGACGCTAGTCGTCGGCGGAACCGTATGGGAACGGGTCGATCAGTCGAGCGGCAGTGTCCGGGCCACCTGGATGCCGGTCCGGGTGGTGGCGTAGCCCAGGCGCGTGTTGAGGGCGCGCATGGCCGCGTTGCCGTCCTGGGTCCACGTGTAGACCTCGGCGATCCCGTGCTCGGCGGCCCACGCCAGGGTGCGCTGCTTGAGGTGGACCGCGATCCCACGACCACGCCAGTCGCGTCGTACGGCGGTGAGGGAGTTCTCCGCCCGCGTCGGGTTGTCGGAGTCGAGGCCGAGGCCGGCGCACCCGACGACCTCCCCGTCGTGGAGCGCGAGGAACATCGGGTCGCCGAGCCAGTCGCGCATCCACCGGTCGAGGCTGACCTCGAGAGGCGTGTCGACGGCGAAACCCGCGAGCGCTTCGCGGCCAAAGCGATCGAAGCACTCCTCCCACAGGGCCGGTCGCTGCTGGGCGGTGACCACCTCGATGCCGTCCGGCAGCGGCGAGAGATCGGGCACTGCGGTGACGGTGTAGGTCTGCTCGACCTCGCGGTTCACCTCGGTGAAGCCGAAGCGCTGGGCGAAGATCCCAGAGCCCTCGTCGTCGACGGACGCCCGCAGCACGGGGAGACCCAGTGAGGCGACGTGGTCGCTCAGGCGACGCAGCAGGGCCGATCCGACACCTCGCCGTCGGTGCTCTAGCAGGACACGGGGGATGACTCCCCCCGAGTTGGCGCTCTCTGCTCGTTGGGCGAGTCCGTGCCCGAGGACGGTGCTGTCGTCGCGCGCGAGCACCAGTAGCCGGTCGGGGGAGTCGCCGGCCCGAAGCTCGGCCACGGACTGGGTGCGCTCGTAGGGCACCACCGCGATCCGCACCTGGCGCCACAGCTCGTAGTCCTCGTCGGTGACGCAGGTCGAGATGTCCACATCTCCACGGTAGGCCTCGCGTCCACCGGATTTCACCGGACCTGCTGGGCGGCTGACACCCCGCAGGTGTGGAACGCCGGCGGGTGGGAACAATGCTCCCCGTGACCGAGACCCACGATGCCGGGGAGCCGGAGGGCGTGAGCCCTCGCCTGCTGCCGAAGGACTACCCGCCGTTCCTCTACATCCCCTGCCTGGAGCACGTGGACGACGGCGGCGAGGCCGCCGCCGTCTATCGCACGACGAAGGACGGGCGCAGCGCGTTGCTCGTCTACTCCTCGCTCGACCGGCTCCACGCCTGCCAGGGTGACGACCAGCCGTGGTTCGGTCTGCCGCTGGCCAGCCTGCAGCTGCTCCACGACGTACGTCCCTTCGACATCGTCTACACCGACGTCTTCGTGCCCGAGGAGCGCCGGGCGCGTCTCGAGGAGGGGTTGCCGCGGTGAACGCGGTCGACACGGGAGGCGGCGGAGCAGCGAGCTACGTCGTCGACGCCCAGGCGATGGCCGACTGTGCCTCGGGCCTGGAGGCGGCCGGCAGCGCGCTGGACACGGCGGGCAGCAGCCGCCCCTCGGGCGGAGGTACGGGGATGGCCGAGCCGCTGATGCTGATGGTGCTCGCTGCCGCCTCCGAGACTGCCGCCCGGCTGGCCTTCGAGTCCACGACCCTCGGCCAGGCTGTGGCCGCGTGCAACACCGATGCGCAGACCACCGACTCGGTCATCGCCGCCGACATGCTCACCGGGGCGGCGGCGGATGACTGACCAGCTCGACACCGAGATCGAGGGCGAGCCGGCCAACATCCGTGAGGTCTCGCGATGGGTGGGCACCGACCTCGCGGGTGGCCTCGACACGATGGCCACCGAGGTGGGCAACCACCGCCGCAACGTCGCAGGTGACTGGCAGGGGGAAGCCGCGGACGGCTTCGCCGGACGAGCCCAGACCCTGGTCCGCAAGACCGACGAGGGGGTCACGATCTCGCGTGCCGTGGCCACCGTCCTCGACACCCTGGCCGACGAGCTGCGCGATGCCAAGCAGGACATGGCGGAGGTCCGGTCGACCGCCCGCAACGGTGATCTCACCGTCACCGGCTTCGTGATCGTGAAGCCGGGTCCGCAGCCGCCGTCGGCAGGCGACCTCCCCGCGGACGCCACGCCGCAGGAGTCCGACTCCTGGCACCGACGCAACGACGCCGTGATCGCCTACAACGCCCAGATCGACGTCTGGAACTCCTGCGTCACGTTGTCCGACGAGGCCTTCCAACGCTGGCTCGACGCCCTGGAGGCCGCCGGGCGCGCCTGGGAGACCCACGACTCGCAGTACGTCGGACTGACCGCCCAGCT
Organism: uncultured Actinomycetota bacterium; assembly: GCA_963712875.1. Classification (GTDB taxonomy): domain Bacteria; phylum Actinomycetota; class Actinomycetes; order Propionibacteriales; family Nocardioidaceae; genus Nocardioides. The sequence goes on from CAVQJS010000017.1 coordinate 124,523, forward strand.
GCTCTCGGCCGGGACCCAGCTCGAGCTCGTCCGGCGGACGAACCCGATCATGGTCGGGCAGGTGGACGACATGTTGCTGCGCGCCCAGCAGCTGCGGGACCACGCGGCCGCCATGGTCCGTCCGGACGGCCGTTTCGTGGGGGATCGTGCGCACTACTTCGACCTGCTGGAGCAGGCCGACCGACTGGACGAGGCCCATCCGTCCGCACGAGCCCGACTCCCCAACTGGGAGATCCCGCGAGGCGTCACGCGCGCCTTCTGGGCGCTCGACGTCCTGGCGGCGGGCTACGGCATCCACTCCGACTGGGAGGAGGAGGGCGCGACGCAGGCCATCGTGTCCAACGCCGTCCCGGCGGTCGCTGCGATCGCCGCCGGTGCGGCATCGGGCGCGGCCCTGGGTGGCGTCATCGGCACGTTCATCCCCGTTCCCGGTGTGGGCACGGCCGCCGGTGTCGTCGTCGGTGCCGTCGTCGGCACGGTCGTGGGCGCCTTCACCTCCGGCGCCGTCGACAGCCTCTTCGACTCCGGTGCCGACACCCTGGGAGACTGGGGCAACGCCGTCGTCGACGGCTGTCGAGGAGATCGGCGACACGTTCGGCTCGATCGGTGAGGGAGTGGGTGACGTCTTTGACTCGATCTTCTGAGCGGATGTCCGGACGATCGGCCTACACCAGCCGACCGGCAGCCATCTTCACGATGCTCATCACGGGGTTCATCGGCGCGGGCCTGCTCTACACCGCGGTGGTCAGCTCGGAGAGCCGCGTGCTCTTCACCGTCCTCGGCCTCTTCATGCTGGCCGTCTCGGTCATGATGCTGCTCGGCCAGCGCCGGGAGCAGGCGTCGTGGCGCAGCATCGACCTCGCCGGACGGCCGGCCTGGGCGATGTCGCTCGGGGGCGGTGCCATGGCCGCTGCCGCGGCCGTGGTCCTCACCGTCCTGGGAGTCGGACTGGCGCTGGTGGTGGTGATGGGCCCCAACGTCGGAGCGCGGGTCGTCTCCGGCGTCCTGGCGCTGTTCATCCTCGTCGTGGCAGTCACCATGTGGAGCGTCGTGCTGAGGCGCCCCGAGCTGCGGATCTCCGCCGACCTGGTGCAGCTGCGGGGTCCCGGGATCGACTCGCAGCTGGCCTGGAGCGACGTCGAGGTCGTCACCCACGAGCACCTCGGGACGCGGTGGGGGGCACTCGTCCTCCGCGCCACACCGGGGGCTGCGTCCTACGACTACCAGCTCCGGCGCACGTTGTTGCCGACCGACCGGGTGCCCGACCCGCCCGGGATCCACGTGCGTACGGGCATGGTGCCCGACGAGCCCGCCGTGCGGCGGCTTCTCGCGGCCCTGCACCTCGCCGGCCGGGACGGCCGGGAGTCGATGATCGCGCGCGGGCTGCCGGAGGCGTCGGGGCACTGAGCTGTCTCGACTTCCCTAGAGTGAGCGCGTGGACTTCTACTCGGCCTACGCCCAGGGCTTCGCCCGCATCGCCGCGTGCACGGTGCCGGTGCACCTGGCCGACCCGGCCGCCAACGCCGCGGAGGTCATCGAGCAGGCCCTGCGCCTGCCACGAGGACGGCGTGGCGGTGGCGGTCTTCCCCGAGCTGGGGCTGACCGGATACTCCGTCGACGACCTCTTCCTGCAGGACGCGCTGCTCGCCTCCGTCGAGCAGGCGATCGCCGAGATCGTCGCCGCGAGCGCTGACCTGATGACGGCGCTGGTCATCGGTGCGCCCCTGGTGCAGGGCAACCGCGTCTACAACTGCGCGGTCGTGATCCAGCGCGGCTCGATCATGGGCGTGGCGCCGAAGTCCTACCTCCCCAACTACCGCGAGTTCTACGAGCGCCGCTGGTTCGCTCCCGGCGACGACCGCGAGCTGGAGTGGATCACCGTCGCCGGCCAGGACGTGCGGTTCGGGCCCGACCTGATCTTCCGCTGCCTCGACGTCCCTGGCCTCGACCTCCACGTCGAGGTCTGCGAGGACATGTGGGTGCCCATCCCGCCGAGCTCCGAGGCGGCGCTGGCCGGCGCCACCGTCCTCGCCAACCTGTCGGGCAGCCCGATCACGGTGGCGCGTGCGGAGGACCGACGGCTGCTGGTCCGCAGTGCGAGCGCGCGTTGCGCGGCGGCGTACGTCTATGCAGCCGCAGGTCAGGGCGAGTCGACCACCGACCTCAGCTGGGACGGACAGACGCTGATCTACGAGTGCGGCGACCTGCTCGAGGAGGGGGAGCGCTTCCCCGACGGGGCGCGCCGCACCGATCGCCGACGTCGACCTCGACCGGTTGCGCCAGGAACGACTGCGCCAGGGGTCCTTCGACGACAACCGACGCACGCACCACGAGCGCACCGCCCGCTTCCGCATCGTCGAGTGGGAGCTGGAGGCGCCGGACGGCGACATCGGACTGCGCCGCAAGGTCGACCGGTTCCCGTTCGTGCCCGACGACCCCGAGCGACTCGAGCTCGACTGCTACGAGGCCTACAACATCCAGGTCTCCGGACTCGAGCAGCGGCTGGCCGCGATCGGCTCGCCCACGGGCCGTGATCGGGGTCAGCGGTGGCCTCGACTCGACCCACGCACTGATCGTCGCGTGCAAGGCGATGGACCGCCTCGGCCGCCCGCGCAGTGACGTGCTCGCCTTCACGATGCCCGGGTTCGCGACCGGGTCGACGACGAAGGGCTACGCGACCCGGCTCTCCGAGGCGCTCGGGCGTGACGTTCGAGGAGCTCGACATCCGCCCCGCCGCCGAGCAGATGCTCGCCGACATGGGTCACCCCCACTCCCGCGGCGAGAAGGTCTACGACGTCACCTTCGAGAACGTCCAGGCCGGACTGCGCTACGACTACCTCTTCCGCCTCGCCAACCAGCGCGGGGGCATCGTCGTCGGGACCGGCGACCTCTCCGAGCTGGCGCTCGGCTGGTGCACCTACGGGGTCGGCGACCAGATGTCGCACTACTCCGTCAACGCGGGCGTGCCGAAGACGTTGGTGCAGCACCTGATCCGCTGGGTGATCAGCCACGGCGAGTTCGACGAGGCGGTGGACGGCGTGCTGGCGGAGATCCTCCAGCAGGAGATCACCCCCGAGCTGATCCCGATCGAGGACGGCAAGAAGCCGCAGGCCACGGAGGACTCGGTCGGTCCCTACAACCTCCAGGACTTCACGCTCGCCCACGTCGTACGCCACGGCTACCGGCCGCGCAAGATCGCCTTCCTGGCCTGGCACGCGTGGCGCGACGCCGAGGCGGGGGAGTGGCCGCCCGGCTTCCCCGAGGACGCCCGGGTCGCCTACGACCTCGAGACCGTACGCCGCTGGCTGGAGGTCTTCGTCACGCGATTCTTCGCCAACCAGTTCAAGCGATCGGCCCTGCCCAACGGGCCCAAGGTCAGTGCCAGCGGCACGATGAGCCCGCGCGGTGACTGGCGGATGCCGAGCGACGCGAAGGCCACGACCTGGCTGGCCGAGCTCGAGCGGGACGTGCCTCGGGTCTGACGGTCGCAGCCCGACCTCCTCGACCAGCGGGGTAGGGCTTTGCCGCGCCTTAGCCGACGGCTGGTGCGCGGTTAGCACCTGCCACGCGAACCTCTTCCTCATGACGTCGACCGACGTCGGACACGAGGAGGAATGACCGTGCAGAAGAAGGCAGTCATCGGCGGTGCCGCCGCCGCGGTGCTCGTGATCGGGTTCGGCGGCTGGTGGGCGATCGACCGCTCCATGGAGTCCGCGGCCAGCGAGCGCGGCACCTGCGGATCCGCGACCTGGGAGATCGACACGGAGCCCGAGGACGGCGGCACCGAGGTCAGCGCCGAGCTGCAGTCGGCCGCATCGGGCGAGTCGTGGGATGTCTCGCTCGAGCGCGAGGACACCGTCCTGCTCGCCGGCACCCGCACCACCGACGAGGACGGCGAGATCGACCTCGACGCGTTCAGCAGCAGCGACGCCCCCGCCACCTACACGGTGACGTTCACCCCCGCCGACGGGGAGTCCTGCACGGCCACCGTCAGCTCCTGATCCACCAACCGAGGAGAACCACCATGAAGAAGTCCATCATCGCCACCACGGCACTGCTGGCGACCGCGACCGCCGGGGTCACCGTCCTGGTGGCTGCCCCCGCCAGCGCCGACGTCGAACGACGCGGCACCTGCGCCGGGGCGACGTACGAGCTGAGCGTCGACCGTGAGCGTGGCGGGTTCGAGGTCAACGGTGACCTCGACGCCGCCCGGCCGGGCAGCGAGTGGCGGATGACCATCCGCCACGACGGCACGGTCGTCACGTCGCGGGTCCTCCGGGCCGACAACGAGGGCGAGCTCGACCTCGAGACCTGGCGCAGCAACACCGCCGGCACCGACACGTTCAAGCTGTCGGTGCGGCCGGTCGGTGGCAGCGCCTGCTCCGTGAAGGTCACCCTCCGCTGAGGCAGCCCCGGAGCCCGGGTCAGGCCGTCCGCAAGGTGACGGCGACCCGGGCTCCACCCATGTCCGAGGCATCACACACGACGGTCCCGCCGGACTCGGCCGCGGTGCGGGCGACGATCGACAGGCCCAGCCCGGTCGATCCGGCCCCGCTCTCCCCGCGTCCGGTCGGGTCGAACCCGCCGGGCAGGCCCGGCCCGGCGTCCTCCACCAGGAGCACGACCTGCTCGCTGGTGGCGGTCAGCGAGATGCGTACGGCGTCGCCCTCCGCGGTGTGCGTGAAGACGTTGTCGAGCAGCACGTCGACCAGCGCCTCCAGGTCCGCCCGGCTGATCCGCAGCAGCGGGCCCTCCTCGGCGAGCTGCAGCGCGAACGGTCGGCCCTGGTCCTCGGCGAGCGGCTCCCAGTGGCGTACGCGGGCGGCGAGGACCGCCACCGCGTCGATCTGCGGGTCCAGGCCCTCGCGCTCGGACCGGCGGGCCTCTCGGACGATCTCGTCGACCGTCGCCTGGAGCGCGTCGAGGTCGCCGCCGAGGCGATCGCGCAGGTCCGGGTCGGAGACGGCCTCGACCCGCAGCCGGAGCGCCGTGACCGGGGTGCGCAGGCGGTGGGAGAGGTCGGAGACCGACTCCCGCTCGCGCGCGAGCAGCAGCTGGATGCGATCCACCAGCCGGTCGATCGCGCCGGCCAGCTCCTGGACCTCCGGCGGACCGCTGACCGCGGCGACCGGCTCCGGCGACGCCGTACGTCCCAGCGCCTGGGTGTGCTCGGCGAGCTGCCGGATCGGCTGCACGAAGGAGCGTCCGAGTCGGTCGACCACCACCAGCGACCCGACGAGCAGGGCGAGGCCGAGGAGCGCGAGCAGCCCCCACGCCAGGCCGACGACGGACGTGAGGCCGGGCTCCGCCACGATCACCCGGATCACGGGAGTCTGGGACGGGAGCGCGGAGTTGCCGCCGCGCGAGACCGGCACCAGGATCTGCGACCCACCGGCGACGTCGTCGACGCGGGCGCGGCCGGTGTTGCGGGAGTCGAGCACCCGGGAGTCCTCGCCGGGGTCGGGCCCGACCCCGATCCCGTCGGGGTAGAGCACCGTGGTCCGCGTGGGCTGTGTCACGTCGCCGTTGATCCGGTCCACGTAGACCGACACGGCGCCCTTGTCGTCGCCCGCCGGAGACCACGGTCTCGACCGCCTGGACCTCGAGGGCGGCGCGGGCGAGCCGGTCCTCCAGTGCATAGCTGCGCACGAGGACGGCCATCGGCACGAGCATCGCCAGCAGCACCATCGAGATGGCGGCGGCCGCGGTGACAGCAGGCTGCGCCGCACGTCAGGAGCCGTCGTCGGGAGCAGTCAGCCGTACGCCGACACCGCGCACGGTCGTGAGGTAGCGCGGCTCGGCGGCGGTCTCGCCGAGCTTGCGCCGCAGCCAGGAGAGGTGCACGTCGACGGTCTTGTCGGACCCGCCCCAGGGCTGGCGCCACACCTCGACCAGCAGGTCGCGCTTGGTCACCACCTCGCCGGGACGCTCGGCCAGGTGCGCGAGCAGGTCGAACTCGCGCGGCGTCAGCTCCACCTCGCGACCGTCGAGGTGGACGCGGCGACCGGCCAGGTCGAGCACCAGCCCGCCCACGGTGACGGTCGGACGACGCTCGCGTCCGGACTCCACCCGGCGCAGGACCGCGCGGACCCGGGCGTCGAGCTGGGCGCTGCTGAAGGGCTTGACGACGTAGTCGTCGGCGCCGGCATCGAGGGCGCGCACCAGCGACGGGTCGTCGTCGCGGGCGCTGGCGATGATCACCGGCACCGCGCTGACCGCACGCAGCATGGAGAGCACCTGGGTGCCGTCCACGTCGGGCAGGCCCAGGTCGAGCACGACCAGGTCGGGGGAGGAGTCGACGGCCAGCTGGAGGCCTGCCATCCCGGTGGGGGCCGACGTGACCGTGTGGCCGCACTCGCGCAGGCCGCGGACCAGCAACGGCCGGATCCGGTCGTCGTCCTCGATGATCAGCACCTCGGCCACGCGGCGACCGTACCGCCCCGGTCCGTGCGCACGGCCGGCCTTAGCCGCGGCTTAACCACCTCCTGACCTGCCGCTGACTTCGGCCGTGCACCATGGGTAGGTGAGACGGACAGTCGTGCTGTGGGTGCGTGGGCAGCCGCGACGGCGGTCGCCGTGCTGGTCGGCGTCTTCGCGATCTCCACGGTCGGCGCCACCATCCGCGATCGCGGCCCGATCGGTGACGAGGTGCTGCTCAACGGAGCTGCCGTCGAGGCGACGGCAGTCCCGTCCCCGGCCGGACCGGCCGTCCGCGACGAGGTGACGGGCGAGTGGGGCGGGTTCGTCGTCGAGTGCCGCGACACGTGGGCGTACGGCGTCGAGGCGCGCCCCGCCCGGAGGCGGCCGGCTGGCGGGTCGTCAGCTGGGAGAAGGGTCCCGACGACGACGTGGACGCGGTCTTCAGCGACGGTCGCAACTCGGTCGACCTCGAGGTCTTCTGCAACCGCGGACGCCCCACGGTGGCCGACCTCGAGCGCAACACCCTGGGCGACGAGGGCGACGACTGACGCGGTGCAACCTCCGCGGCCTGCGGTGCGTCCAGAAGGAGGACCACTCTTCTGAGGAGAACACCACGCCATGACTGCTGCCCGACGCACCACTGCCCTCGCGATCACCGCCCTCGCCGTGATCGCCGCCGTCGTCACGCCGTCCGCAGGCGCCGTCGCTCCGGCCCACGACCAGCGCGCTGCGCGGCCACCACCGCCTCACCTTCACGGTCGAGGACTGCGAGGGCTGCGAGGTCCAGCTGACCAACGCGCGCCGCACGCTGGACGCCGACGTCGTGCACGTCTGGTCGTCGCGCACCCGCGCGGTCACCGACGGGAAGGTCGTCTTCCGCATCGCCACCCGTCGCACCTGGGGCATGTCGGTCACGGTGAAGGCACCGTGGGAGGGCCACACCGGCTATGCCACGACACGTCGCCTGGCGCTACGGCGGCATGCTCGTCGGCGACACCGTCACGCTCGAGGAGGCGGTGACCAAGCGGCGTGCGTCCGCCTGCTGGGAGGGCGTACGACGTGGCCGACGTCACCGTTCCCCTCGTGGTGGAGGAGGTCGAGGTCGACGGCGTGCACGGCCGGGTGCCGGGCTCGATCGCCTTCGTGCCGACCACGTCGAGCTGGCTGCCGCCCATGCGCCGCACCTTCGACGGTGTGCTGGGGTCGCAGGACGTCAACATCTGCCGCTGACCAGGGGGTGCTGCACTGCCGCCGACGCGCGAGCGCCCCGGCATGGCGGGACGCGAGCGAGGGTGCTCGGCAACCCATGCGAGGACGGCCGAGTCGACCTTCTGGGGCCCGGCGGCGGGCTGCGAAACTTCGGTAGCTCGTACCGGACAACGACAACAGCCCGCCCTCCCCGAAGGGAGAGCGGGCTGCTTGGAGTGGATCAGGAGGACCTGCGCGAAGGTCTGCACGATCGGGAGGGTCTGGTCGCTGGTCATGCAGAGCGCCCAGACCTTCACCTTCTCGGGAGCCTTGTCGGCGACAGGTCCGGCGTTGCCACCGAACTGGACGATCCAGCCGTCGGTGCGGTCGGCCTTGGGCGTGTTGGTCGCCCAGTCCATCCGGCCGGGGAAGGACGAGGACACGGGGTGTTGCGGCTGTTGGCGCCGGCGTCGAGGCCGAGTACCTGCACGCCACCGGAGAGCGCGTGGTCGGTCACGCTCTTGCACGCCACCGAGGCGATCGCGCCCTCGTTGGTGTTGCCCGCGTTGTAGAAGGCGGTGGCGTAGTAGAGGCCGCTGACGCCGTCCTTGCCGTCCTTGCCGTTCGACCCCGTCCTTGCCGTTCACCCCGTCCTTGCCGTTCACCCCGTCCTTGCCGTTGGTGCCGTCAACACCGTCGACGCCACCGGTCTGGGCGGTGAACTTGGTGACAGCGCGGGGGGTCAGGTCCTTGACCCTGATGCTGCCGTCAGCGATCTGGCGGGAGTCGATCAGGCTTCCCGCGACGGCGGTGCCGGTGGAGCCCACGGCGATGAGCGCGGCGGCGGCACCGGCGAGAGCCAGCGTCTTACGGTTGATGAAGCGCATGTTGTCTTTCGTCCTTCTGTCGTTGTGTCTTTCCGGGTACTTGCTCCGCGCAGTGAATGACCGCACGGACTGTCTGACGGCGGCTTGGTATCCGCAGCATTTTGTTGGCGAAAGGCTAACAGGTTGTTGATGAACCGCCAATTCGGGATACGGTCGCCCGGCGAGTGCGACATCGACGTGCCACCTCCTCAAGCCCGCCAAACGCCATGTGCCGCCAGGGCGGGTCCGGCTCGGCCTCGTCTGCCGCCACCCAGAGCAACCTCGTGGTGGGCACCCGCGCCCGAAGCGGGCGGTGCCCCTAGGCTTCCCCACATGGGCAAGCAAGAGGACTTCGTACTCCGCGCTCTCGAAGAACGTGACGTGCGGTTCGTCCGGCTGTGGTTCACCGACGTGCTGGGCTTCCTCAAGAGTGTGAGCGTGGCCCCGGCCGAGCTGGAGAACGCCTTCGACGAGGGCATCGGCTTCGACGGTTCGGCCATCGAGGGCTTCGCCCGCGTCTACGAGGCCGACATGCTGCTCCAGCCGGATGCCTCGACCTTCCAGATCCTGCCGTGGCGGGGCAGCGACGGTGGACCGGCGACGGCTCGCATGTTCTGCGACATCGTGATGCCCGACGGCAGCCCGTCCTACGCCGACCCGCGATTCGTCCTCAAGCGCACCCTGACCGCCGCTGCCGACCGCGGCTTCACCTTCTACACCCACCCCGAGATCGAGTTCTACCTGCTCAAGAACATGCCCGAGGCGGGTGCCGAGCCGGTGCCCGTGGACCGCAGCGGGTTCTTCGACCACACCGCCCAGTCGCGCGGCTCCGACTTCCGCCGCGAGGCGATCACCATGCTCGAGGCGATGGGCATCTCGGTGGAGTTCAGCCACCACGAGGGCGGCCCGGGCCAGCAGGAGATCGACCTGCGCTACGCCGACGCGCTCACCACGGCCGACAACATCATGACCTTCCGCACCGTCGTACGAGAGGTCGCGCTGGGCCAGGAGATCTGGGCCAGCTTCATGCCCAAGCCCTTCACCACGCACCCCGGATCGGGCATGCACACCCACGTCTCGCTCTTCGAGGGCGACCGCAACGCGTTCTTCGAGGCCGGTGCGGAGTACCAGCTCTCCACGACCGGTCGGAAGTTCATCGCAGGCGTGCTCCACCACGCCGCCGAGATCACCTGTGTCACCAACCAGTGGGTCAACTCCTACAAGCGACTGCTCGGTGGCGGCGAGGCTCCCTCCCACATCACCTGGGGCCACAACAACCGCTCCGCGATGATCCGGGTCCCGATGTACAAGCCCAACAAGGGCCAGTCCACGCGGGTCGAGCTCCGCACCATCGACCCGGCCTGCAACCCCTACCTCGCCTTCGCCGTCACGCTGGCCGCGGGCATGAAGGGCATCGAGGAGGGCTACGACCTGCCGCGCGAGGCCGAGGACGACGTGTGGTCCCTCACCGAGCGCGAGCGCAAGTCCCTCGGCATCCGGCCGCTGCCCAAGAGCCTGTCGGATGCCATCGACGTCGCGGAGAGCTCCGAGCTGCTGGCCGAGACCCTCGGCGAGCACGTCTTCGACTTCTTCCTGCGCAACAAGCGCGCCGAGTGGGAGGAGTACCGCACCCAGGTCTCCGCCTTCGAGCGCGATCGGATGCTGCCGGTCCTGTGAGCGCGGCCGCGCGTGCTGGTCGTCGAGCACCAGGAGTCCTGCCCGCCGGCGCTCGTCGGCGGCTGGCTCAGCCGAGGCGGGGTGCACCCTCGAGATCTGCCGCCCCTACCTCGGCGACGCGCTGCCCAGCCTGCCGTCGTACGACGCGGTGCTGGTGCTGGGCGGTGAGATGAGTGCCAACGACGACGACACCGTGGCCTGGCTCGGACCGCTCAAGCAGGCCATCCGCGAGGCGGTCGCCGCCGAGACGCCGCTGCTCGGGATCTGCCTGGGCCACCAGCTCGTCGCGGTTGCCCTCGGAGGTCGCGTCACCACGAACCCGGCCGGCCAGACCGTCGGCCTGCAGCCGGTGGGCTGGACCGGCCCGGCGTCCGGCGACGAGTGGGCCGGCGGGATGAGCGGCGCCGAGCGCGCCATCCACTGGAACGGCGACGTCGTGGTCGAGCTGCCTCCCGGTGCGGAAGTGCTCGCCCTCAGTCCCGGTGGCGAGGTGCAGGTGGCCCGGTTCGGCCCGCGGGCGTGGGGCATCCAGGCGCACCCGGAGGCCGACGTGGACGTCGTACGTCGCTGGGCGGAGGCCGACCGCGAGGACCACGTCTCGCTCGGCGTCGACCAGGACGCCGTGCTGGCCGACATCGCCGCGTCGGCCGACGAGCTCGAGGCGCACTGGCGGCCGCTGGTGGTCCGGTTCGCCGAGGTGGCAGGGCGATGACCACGTCCGGGACCTTCGTACGCATCGGCTTCCAGGACGGACCGGCCGCCAAGGCGGGGATCGCTCGGCTCGGCGGGCACGCGCAAGCCGCTGACCGACGCGCTGGCGGCCTCGGCCGACCCCGATGCGGCGCTGGCCGCACTGCTCAGGATCGTCGACGCGCTCGACGAGCAGGACAACGGCGCGGGTGAGGCGATGCTCGCCGAGGTCGCCGACGACGAGGGCACCGCGATGCGGCTGTGCAGCGTCCTGGGCGCCAGCGCGGCCCTGGCCACGCACCTGTGCCGCCACCCCGACCAGTGGCGCGAGCTGACCGACCCGACGCTCGGCAGCACCCGCCCCCCGGCGTTCTCGGTGCGCGGCTCGCTGCTCGCGTCAGTGGGCGCCGACCCGCTCGCCGACGCGCCCGTGGCGACGAAGCCCGACGCCGAGGCCCTCGACGCACTGCGCGTGGAGTATCGCCGGATCCTGCTGCGGCTGGCCTCGCGCGACCTGGCCCACCACCTCGGCATCGACGACGCAGCCGCCGAGATCTCCGACCTGGCCGCCGGCACGCTCGAGGCGGCGCTGGCCGTGGCCCGGGCCCGGGTGGGCGAGACTGCCGCCGCTGGCCAGGCTGGCGGTCATCGCGATGGGCAAGTGCGGCGGCCACGAGCTCAACTACGTCTCCGACGTCGACGTGGTCTTCGTCTTCGAGCCCGCCCGGCTCGAGTCGGGGGAGATGGCCGACGATTCCGCCGCCCTGCGAGCGGCGACCCAGCTGGCGTCCCACCTGATGCAGGTCTGCTCCGACCAGACCCGCGAGGGCACCATCTGGCCGGTCGACGCCAACCTGCGTCCCGAGGGTGCGCGCGGTCCGCTGGTCCGCACCCTGGCCAGCCACCGCGGCTACTACGAGAAGTGGGCCAAGACCTGGGAGTTCCAGGCGCTGCTCAAGGCGCGCCCGGTTGCCGGCGACCTCGGCTCTCGGCCAGGCCTACATCGAGGCCATCGAGCCGATGGTGTGGAGCGCCGCCGAGCGCGACGGCTTCGTCACCGACGTCCAGGCGATGCGTCGCCGCGTCATCGACCACATCCCCGCCCACGAGGCCGAGCGCCAGATCAAGCTCGGCTCTGGCGGCCTGCGTGACGTGGAGTTCGCCGTCCAGCTCCTCCAGCTCGTGCACGGCCGCGCCGACCCCACCCTGCGCGACGGCGCGACGCTCAGCGCCCTGGCCCGACTGATCAGGGGCGGCTACGTCGGCCGCGAGGACGGCGAGAAGCTCCGCGAGGCGTACGCCTTCCTCCGTACGCTCGAGCACCGGGTCCAGCTGCACCAGCTGCGGCGTACGCACGTGCTCCCCGAGGACGAGGCGTCGCTGCGTCGTCTCGGCCGTTCCCTGGGGCACTTCTCCGAGCCCGTCGTCCAGCTCGACAAGCAGTGGCGCTACCACCGACGCGAGGTGCGCCGCCTGCACGAGAAGCTGTTCTACCGGCCGCTGCTGGGCGCGGTCGCGAAGCTTCCCGGCAGCGGGGCCCGGCTGTCCCTCGAGGCGGCGGGCGCGCGACTGGCGGCCCTCGGCTACGCCGACCCGAAGGCGGCGCTGCGCCACCTGGAGGCACTCACCACGGGCGTCTCGCGCACCTCTGACATCCAGCGCACGCTGCTGCCGGTGCTCATGGAGTGGTTCGCCGACGCCCCCGACCCCGACGCCGGGCTCTTCGGCTTCCGCCGGATCAGCGAGAGCCTGGGCCGGACGCCGTGGTACCTGACCATGCTGCGCGACGAGGGCGAGGTCGCCCAGCGCCTGGCCCTCGTGCTCGGCACGTCGCGCTACGCCACCGACCTGCTGGAGCGTGAGCCGCAGGGCGTGAAGATGCTGGGCGAGTCGCTCGTCCCGCTCAGCGCCGAGGTCGTCCTCGCCGAGATGCAGTCGCTGGTCGAGCGCCAGGAGACGCCCGAGACGGCGGTCGCCGCGGTGCGTGGCGTACGCCGTCGCGAGCTGTTGCGGATCGCCTGCGGGGAGCTCGTGGCGGGCACCGACGTCGCCGTCGTCGGGCAGGGCCTGAGCCGGCTGACCGACGCGACGCTGCAGGCCACCCTCGACATCGCCTGCGAGTCCGTGCGCGAGCAGCGCGGGCTCGACGCGGTGCCGACCCGGCTCGCGGTGGTCGCGATGGGGCGCTACGGCGGCTTCGAGCTGTCCTACGGCAGCGACGCGGACGTGATGTTCGTGCACGATCCCGTCGAGGGGGCCGAGGCCCAGGTCGCGGCGTCCTTCGCGCAGGCGGTCATCGGGGAGGTCCGCCGGCTGCTGTCGCTGCCCGCCAGCGACCCGCCGCTCGAGGTGGACGCCGACCTGCGGCCCGAGGGCAAGAACGGCCCGATGGTGCGGACCCTGGAGTCCTACGCCGCCTACTACGCGAAGTGGTCGCACGTGTGGGAGTTCCAGGCACTGCTGCGCGCAGACCCGGTCGCGGGCGACGAGGCACTGCGCGCCCGGTTCACCGCGCTGATCGACCCGCTGCGCTTCCCCGAGGCCGGGATCAGCGAGCGCGACGTCGTGGAGGTGCGCCGGATCAAGGCCCGCGTCGACGACGAGCGGCTGCCGCGCGGCGCCGACCGCCACACGCACCTCAAGCTCGGCAGGGGAGGGCTGGCCGACGTGGAGTGGACGGTGCAGCTGCTCCAGATGCGCCATGCCGGTCGGATCCCCGAGCTTCGCACGCCCCAGACCCTGCCCGCGCTCGAAGCCGCGACAGCCGCGGAGCTGATCTCGCGGCCCGACGCGGAGACGCTGGCCGAGGCCTGGCGGCTGGTCAGCCGGATGCGCAACGCGGTGACGCTGGTGCGCGGCAAGCCGTCGGACCAGCTGCCGCGCGACGCCCGCGACCGGCTCGCGGTGGCCCGGGTGCTGGGCTATCCCGAGGGTGCCTCCGACGAGATGGTCAACGACTACCTCCGCACGACGCGTCGGGCGCACGCAGTCGTGGAGCGTGTCTTCTGGGAATGAAGGATATTGCTTCACCTATAGACATATGAAGCAATAACCTTCACACTTGGTCGAGTGAAGCCCCGTCCTGAACTCGCCGCCCTCATCGGGGACCTGGTCGGCTCCCGCACCTCCCTCGACCGTGGTGACCTGCACGCCCGGCTCCTCGACGCCCTGCGCGAGGTCAACGCGCTCGTCCCGCCGCTGCGACCCCTGTGGATCACCGCCGGCGACGAGTTCCAGGGCACCTTCTCGACCGTCGGCGCAGCAGTGCAGGCCTCGCTGCTCATCCGGGTGCGCCTGGCGCCGGAGCACGACGTACGCCACGGGATCGGCTGGGGGAGCACGAGCGTCCTCGACGAGGCGGGCGGGATCGAGGACGGCCCTGCCTGGTGGGCGGCGCGTGCGGGGATCGAGTCCGCTGAGCGCGGGGAGCGGTCGGCGGCCGGCCGCTCGCTGCGGACGGCGTACGCCCTGGCCGACGGCGCCCACGGTCCTGCGCCGGGATGGGTCAACGCCGGGCTGGTGCTGCGTGACGAGCGGGTCAGCGGCCTGTCGGACCGGTCGCTGTCGGTGCTGCGTGGTCTGCTGTCCGGACAGACACAGCGCGACATCGCCGAGTCACTGGGGATCAGTCCCTCGGCGGTCTCGCAACGGGTGCGCGCCGACGGCCTGGCGGCGCTCGTGGCGGCCCACGAGCGGGTGGGAGAGACGGGAGGTTCGCGATGAGCTGGCTGGCAGTGCTCCTCATCGGCTTCTCGGTCGCCGACCTGGCCCACTCGGTCAAGCCGATCCGCTTCTTCCCCGAGTGCCTCGGTGCGTTGGTGGTGTTGGTGGTGGGTCTGCTGGCCGGTCTCACGTCGGGACGCGACGTGATCGGGCTCCTCGGCATCGCCGGGCTCGTGCTGCTGTGGGGGCTCTCGGTCACCTGGGGCTTCGGTCACCCGGGGCCCGCGTGGGTCCCGCTGACGGTCTTCGGGATGTCGCTGGCGATCGCGATCGGGTTCTCGGGGCTGGCGCCGGAGGCGGCCGGTCCGCTCGGTCGCTGGCTGGATTCGGTGACGCTGCCGGTGCTGGGCGATCTCAGCGCCGACCGGTTCCTGCTGCTGGTGGGCGCCTTCGGCCTCCAGCTCTCGACCGGCAACGTGATCGTGCGACTGGTGCTCAAGTCCACGGGCACCATCCACCCCGCCGCCGACGGCAGCATGCCGTCGACCCCGCTCAAGGGTGGCCGGCTGCTCGGGCCGCTGGAGCGGGTCTTCATCCTCGCGCTGGCCCTGGGCGGACAGTTCACCGCGGCCAGCGTCGTCGTCGCTGCCAAGGGACTGCTGCGCTTCCCCGAGCTCTCCTCGCGCCGTGACCAGGAGCGCATCCACCAGCTGACGGAGTACTTCCTGCTCGGGTCCTTCGTGTCCTGGCTGGTCGCGCTCGGGTCCTACGTCCTGCTGGTGTGACGCCGCCACCGTGGGCGGCGCGCGCACCAGGCGGAGGTCAGAGCCGGAGCACGCGACCGGCCACGACCAGGTGCACCTCGTCGCAGGCGGCGGCGACCCGCTGGTTGACCGTGCCGAGCAGGTCACGGAAGAGCCGGCCCGAACGGTGCTCGGGCACCACCCCCAGCCCGACCTCGTTGGTCACCACGACCACGTCGTGGTCGCACTCCGTCAGGGCGGCGACGACCTGGTCGACCCGGGCGAGCACGAGGCGGTGGACGGTGTCGGCGTCCTGCTCCCACGCGCCCGCCGTGTCGATGAGCGCGGTCAGCCAGGTGCCGAGGCAGTCGACGAGCACGGGCACCTCGGCGTGCCGGATCGCTTCGGCGATGTCCTGCGTCTCGACCGTCGTCCACGAGTCGGGCCGTCTCGCGCGGTGGGTGGCGATGCGTGCGGTCCAGTCGGGATCGGCCTCCGCGTCGGGCGTCGGGCCGGACGCGACGTAGGTCGCGGGCTCGTGGCCGATCAGGGCCTCGGCGTGGGTGGACTTGCCGGACCGCACGCCGCCGGTGACCAGGATCCGCATGGCGCGCATCCTTGCAGAGGCGCTCCCTCTCGCGGATCAACCAGCGACAGCGGCGCGCACCTTCTCCAGCGTGGACGCCTCGCGGTCGCTGACCAGTTCTGCGCCGAACCCCATGAAGCCCCCCTCCTTGGCGGCATCCGCGGCTGCCTGGGCGGTTGTGACCAGCCACCGCCCGAACGCAGCTGCCTCCTCGGGCTCGGCCTTGGCGGCAACCATCGCCTGCACCGCGCGCAGCTCCTCGAGCACCTGCTCTCCGGGAGGAGAGCCGTCCGCCGTGGGCTTGTATCCCTTCAACGGGTTGCGCCTCTGCTGCGTCATGGCCTGGATCTCCAGTGCCACCTCGGCCAGGAGCTGCTCACGGCTCGGCGGATTCGTGGCGCCCTTGAGCGTCGCCATGGTCTCCTTGGCAGCCTCGATGGGGCCTCCGGGGTCGGCGAGCGTGATGGCCATCCCGGCCACGAACGGTGCCCGGATGATCCTGGACCACTCGTCCTCGGTGAAATCGCTCTTCGTCGTCATCGGCCGGTTTCCCTCCAGCTAGGTCTGGCAGCGCATCGCTGAGTTCCCTGCGTCCACGGGCAGGTCATGGAGAAACCTTGTGGCCGTCGAGCACATCCCCGCCTCATCCATCAAGGGTGACCCGAGCGCATCAGGCGGTGGCCGCGGCGAGCAGCAGCACGGTGAAGCAGATCTCGACCGCCGCGCCCAGGACGTCGCCCGTGATCCCGCCCAGTCGGCGTACGCAGCGCAGGAGCAGCGCGGCCAGCACCCCGACCATCAGCGCGAGGCCGACGAGCGTCGTGGCGACGGACCCGAGCAGCACGCCGGCGGCACCGGTGGCGAGGAGCCCGACGAGCAGTGATGCGACGGCGGCGAGGGCCGGCACCGAGCCGATGTGCACCGCGCCGAGACCGTCCGGGCGCGCTGCCGGGACCCCCCGGAGGCACGCGAGCGGGAGGCACACCCGCGAGGCGCAGACGAGCAGGCCGACGGCCAGCCAGCCGTGCTCGTGGCGTACTACGGGCACGAGCGCGGCGGCCTGGAGCCCGGCCACCAGCACGACCGCGACGACACCGGCCGGGCCGACCGGTCCGGTGCGCATCACCTCGAGCGAACGGGCGGGGGTGTAGGAGGCGGTCAGCCCGTCCGCGGTGTCGGCCAGCCCGTCCCAGTGGAGGGCGCGAGTGCCGAGCGCGAGTGCCAGCAGGACGACGTACGCGGTTGCGAGTGGGGGCAGGTCGACCAGGTCGCCGACGAGCCCGACGAGCGCCGCGACGGCCGCGAGGGGGAGCACGGCCAGCGGCGCGAGGACCATCGCCGTGCCGGCCACCCGCCGGTCGACGACGCTGGGCGGCGGCACCCGCAGGACCGTCAGGGTGCCGGTCGCCAACAGCCAGCCGTCCCGCACGGTGCTCACCCGGGAAGGACCTCGGACAGCAGGGCGACGTCGCGCATCAGCGCGATGCCCGAGCGCAGCATCGGCAGGGCCGCGACCGCGCCGGACCCCTCGCCGAGGCGCATCCCGACGTCGAGGAGCGGCTCCAGGCCGAGTGCCGTGAGGGCGTGCGCCTGTGCAGGCTCGGTCGAGCGGTGGCCGGCGACCCACCAGGCACTGGCACCCGGCGCGAGACGTTCGGCGGTCAGGGCGCAGGCCAGCGACATCAGCCCGTCGAGCAGCACCGGGACCCCGCTCTCCGAGGCCTCGACAAGGAAGCCCACCGTGGCGGCGAGGTCGGCGCTGCCCAGTGCCGCGAGGCTCTCGCGCGGATCGTCGACCCGACCCCCCGCGCGGGCCAGGGCCTGGGTGATCACGTCGCGCTTGCGCGTCCAGCCCGCGTCGTCGATGCCGGTGCCGCGACCGGTCACCTCGTCGGCGGGAAGGCCCAGCGCAGCAGCGACCAGTGCGGCGGCGGGCGTGGTGTTGCCGATGCCGAGGTCGCCCGTCATCAGCAGCTGGGCTCCGGCCTCGACGTGCTCGCGGGCGACCTCGCGGCCGACCTCGATCGCACGGGTCGTCTCCGCGGCCGTCAGGGCGTCCTCGACGTGGATCGCGCCCGACCCGCGCCGGACCTTGTGGGCCGTCACCTCGGCCGGGAGGTCGGCCAGGTCGGCGTCCACCGCGAGGTCGAGGACACTCACCGTCACGCCGTGGGCCCGCGCCAGCGCCGAGACACCGGCCCGTCCGGCGACAAGGGTGCGGACCATGGCCTCGGTCACGGCCGCGGGGTAGGCCGAGACCCCGTGCGCGGCGACGCCGTGGTCGCCCGCGAACACCACGAGGCGTACGTCGTCGAGCCGGCGCGGCGGTACCTGGCCCTGTGCTGCCGCGAGCCACGCACCGATCTCGCCGAGGCGGCCGAGGGCTCCGGCCGGAGTGGCGAGGCCGGCCAGCCGCTCGTGGGCGAGGGCCAGCACCTCGCTCGAGGGTGGCCGGATGTGCGGGTGGTGCTGGGTGTCTGCCATGGCGGCGCCAGCCTAGGTGCCAGTCTGGGGCGGTGCCCGGCCACTCCGTCCTGCAGCTGCCCGTCCCTGCTCTGGAGGCGTGGGTGCGCGCCCGGACGGCCCACTACGACGAGGGCTTCGTCTCCACCGACCCCCGCTTCGGCCACGCCCACATCACCGCCCTCGGGCCGTTCGAGCCCGATCCCCCGCCGGAGACGCTGGACGTGATCGCCGGACTTGCCAGGACGACCCGGCCGATCCCTGTGCGGCTGGCTGACCTCGCGCAGTTCCCCAACGGGATCATCCATCTCGTGCCCTCCCCGGCCGAGCAGCTGCGGGCCCTGACGGCTCGGCTGGTCGCGGCCTTCCCCGGCTGCCCGCCGTACGGCGGCGAGTTCGGCAGCGACGTTCAGCCGCACCTGACCGTCGACGCGGCCGCGGAGCACGTGTCCCTGGACTCGATGCGCACGCTGTTGGCGGAGGTGGTGCCGGTGACATGCGTGCTGGACCGCCTGCAGCTGGCGTGGTGGGAGTCGGACAACTGCCACGTCATGCACGAGTGGACGCTCGGCGCTGAGCGCGGTTGACCGGCACCACCGAGAGCGTGGCAGGATCGGTGCATGGCTTCATGGGCGCACCTCGAGATCACTGTCAACGACCAGGGCGACGTGGAGGTCGGGGGCTACAACGCCGACCCCGAGGCGCTCGTGGAGGGCACCGAGTCGTGGGAGGACCTGCTGTCGAGCCTCGGCACCAACGGCTGGGAGCTCGTGCAGGTGATCCCCGGCGTCGAGACGACGTACTGGTTCAAGCGCCAGTCCTGATGCTCCCGTGAACGACTTCCCCGCACGGTTCCGCGCGGCCGGTGCCTCCCGCACCGCGGTCTTCTGGCACGCACCGTCGACCCCGGCACACATGCTCGCGTCCTTGGCGGAGTTCGCTGCCGAGCACGAGATCGACTGGGACCGGTACGGCGAGCGCGGGGCCGTCGAGCAGCTGGAGACCGAGGTCGCCGGGCTCCTCGGCAAGCCCTCGGCCGTGATGTTCCCGACCGGGATCATGGCCCAGCAGGCTGCCCTGCGCGCGTGGTGCGACCGCTCCGGCTCCCGCCGGGTCGCGTTGCCCGACCTCTCGCACCTGCTCCACCACGAGCAGGACGGCCCGCGCCGGGTGCTCGGTCTCGAGCTCGAGCACCTGACCACCGGCCGCCAGACACCCACCGTCGAGGCGCTGGCCGCCGTCGGCGGGCGGCTCGGCGCCGTGCTCATCGAGCTGCCGCTGCGTGACGCGGGGTGCCTCCTGCCCACGTGGGAGGAGTTGACCGACCTGTCCGCTGCGGCGCGGGAGCGCGGCGTACCCCTGCACGTCGACGGGGCCAGGATCTGGGAGTCGGCGCCGCACTGGGACCGGCCGCTGGAGGAGATCGGCGCGCTGGCCGACTCGATGTACGTCTCCCTCTACAAGGGGCTCGCGGCACCTGCCGGCGCGCTCGTGGCGTGCCCCGAGGACCTCGCCGGTGAGCTCCGCGCGTGGCGGTCACGGATGGGCGGGACGGTCTTCTCGCTGACGGCGAGTGCCATCGGTGGACTGAAGGGTCTGCACGAGCAGCTGCCCCGGATGGCGGAGTACCGGTCGTGGGCGCTCGGCCTCGCCGCGTCGCTCAACGAGCGGGGCTTCAGGACCTTCCCCGAGCAGCCGCACATCGGCACCTTCCTGGTCTATGCGCCGGGCGAGTCCGAGACGATCAACGAGCGCGTCCTCGCCCTCGCCGAGGAGCGCGGCACGCTGTCGTCCGGGATGTGGCGTGACGCCGACGTGCCGGGGTGGTCGGTCACCGAGCTCGCCTGCTACGAGTCCGCCGTCGTCCACGATCCCGTCGAGGTGGCCGAGTGGATGGCGGAGGCCGTTCTGGCGACGACGATGGTCTAGATTTCGCGCCGTGAGTGCCCAGGCCCCATCTGCTGTCATCCTGATCCGCGCGACGAGCTTCGTGCCCAACCCGGCGACCGCCGCGGACAACACGTTCCAGGCCGATGCGCCCGAGGGGCAGAGCGACGAGTCGACCTCGGCCAAGGCCATGGCGGAGATGGACGCGCTGGCGCAGGCACTGCGTGCGAACCGGGGTGCGGGTGCATGTCTTCGACGACGAGGACCACACGCGACCCGACAGCGTCTTCCCCAACAACTGGCTCTCCACCCATGCCGGCGGCACGGTCGCGGTCTACCCGATGTATGCCTCCAACCGGCGCCACGAGCGTCGCGCAGACGTCCTGGAGATGCTCAAGTCCGAATATCGCGTGCAGGCGATCGTCGACTACTCCGGGCTCGAGCCCGACGGCATCTTCCTCGAGGGCACCGGCGCGATGGTGCTCGACCACGTCTCGCGGGTCGCCTACGCCGCGCGCAGCTACCGCGCGGACACCGTGGTCCTGGAGCGGTTCTGCACCGACTTCAACTACGAGCCGATGGCCTTCGACGCCGTCGACTCCGAGGGCGTGCCGGTCTACCACACCAACGTCATCGCCTGCGTCGGCACCGACATCGCCCTCATCGCCCTCGAGATGATCCCCGACAAGGTCCGCCGCGAGCAGGTCCGCGAGCGGCTGTCGGTCAACGGCCGCACCGTGGTCGAGCTGACCGAGCAGCAGATCCGCGAGTTCGCGGGCAACGCCGTCGAGCTGTGCGGACGTACGCCGCGAGGGCAAGCGCCGCTACATCATGGCGATGTCCGCCCGCGCCCAGCGCTCGCTGCGCCCCGAGCAGGTGGCCGCGATCGAGGAGTCGTGCGAGATCGTCGCCGTCGACATCCCGACGATCGAGCTCGCGGGGGGCTCGGTGCGCTGCATGATCGCCGGGGTCCACCTCGACCGGCGCCCGAGCGTGGAGCCCGAGCTCAGCGAGGCGGTCGAGGCCATCAACGAGGACAACCCGCGCACTCCCGACGGGCGGTTCGTGGGGCTGGTCGACGACTGACGGCGTTCAGGGGGCCGGCGGATCGACGATCGCGCCGTCCTTGACGAGAGAACTACGCCAAGAACTGCCGGGCGTCGTCGTAATCGGCTCGCGGGCAGCACGTCGGCGTGGATGAGACCGACCATTAGCTGGCCGAGGTCGAAGCCGAGCGCATGCGGGTCTCCCCGCTCAGACCCGGTCGAGCCGGTGCCGGCGGCCGCGACGGCGTGCACCTACCGCGGAAAGAACCAGCAGGCGCTCCGAGGCGTAGAGCCGATAGAGCCAGTACGCCGCCACCGCGCACAGCAGGTGCCACGCGGCGTGCCCCTGCCAGATCGACTCGGGGTCGCACCAGCCGTTGGTGCTGAGCAGCCAGATGCCGAAGGCCACCAGCATCGACCCCAGGGCCACCACGCCGTAGAGGAACGTCGTGGCGGTCTCGCCGCGACGCCACAGGCGCACCTCGAGCACCACGGCCGCGACCAGCAGCGCGCCGAAGGCGAGGTTGCCGGCGTAGTTGACGACGGGCACCGGGTGCGGCCAGAGCCCGATGAGGACGCACGCGAGCACGCACCCGGCGTACGCCGTCGCGAAGGCCCGGATGCCGCGGCGGGTCCAGCGGGTCCAGGCCCAGGAGGCCGCGAAGCCGGCGACGAGATACATGCTCAGCATGTCGAGGTGCCCACCCCACTCGCTCTGGGTGGCGTGCATCGCGGCGGAGGCCGGACCGAGCAGCACGACCACGCAGGCGAAGGCCGTGGCGACGCGGGTGGACATGACGTGACCGGCCGTGTTGCGGCGCGCTGCGTGCCACGCGATCAGCAACCCCGCGACGACGAACCCGAGGTTGGACAGGGTGTTGGCCGGCTGCTTGACGAGTCCGCCGTGGGCTCGCTCGCAGAAGTTGTCGCCGCGTCCGACGTCCGGTCCCAGCCAGCCCCAGAAGACCGCTGCTGCCAGTAGCGCGACGGACACCACCGCGACGGCACCGGTGACGGCGAGCGGGCGACGGTCCACGAAACCTCCTGGTGGGACGGGAGCCAGTGTGGCGGATCAGTGCGTCGATATCGGATTGCTGTGGGGGAGTGGGGCTGCGAGCATCCGGGCATGGAGGCGAACCCGCTCATGGAACCGTTCATGGCGACCGCGGACGCGACGGCTGCCGCCCGTTCGGAGGTCGACCTCGAGATGGCGCGCGAGGTCTTCCACGAGGCGGCCACGATGCTCCACAACAGCCTGGCGCTCGACGGGCTGGACGACCACGACCTCCAGGTTGTGGTGACCGGTCTCTGCAGCGCCCTTGTGTCCGAGGACCCGGGGGCGGCGATCCGATCTCGGGCAGCGGAGTCAGGTGGTGCCGACCTCCACGACCCGGAGGCGGTAGCTGGGGCGTACCTGGTGGCGGTGTCCGTGCTGCAGCTCTGACGTGACCCTGCCGGTGACCGGCGCTTGACCGACAGGACTGCGCGCTACGCGCACTGACGGCCGAGGGCCAAACTGTGTGGCGTGCCCCTCGACATCATCGCCGCGACCGGACAGCTCCTCGACGACTGGCGTTCGATCCACAACACGATCATCCCGACCGCCCCGCTGTCAGCCGCTGACGTCGCTGAGCGAGCCGCACGCAATCGTTTGACCCTTGCGTACGTATCCGGCGAACTCGTCGGCAGTGCCACCGTGCGACCACCTTCGGAACCCGATCGAGTCGCCACTGTGATCGTTCGCATACTGCGCGAGCATCGCCGCAGAGGTTACGGCGCCGCCTATCTCGAGGCCGAGCTCGCACATGCATGCTCCGCTGGCGCCATACGAATCGAGACGGTGGTCCTGGAGTCGAACACGGACGGGCTGGCATTCGCCCGCGCCCACGGATTTGTCGAGCATGCCCGCTATCTCCTCGACGGAGACACCATTGCGTTCATTGACCTCCATCTGCCGAGCTGACCGCGCCATCGGCGGCAGACCATGCTGGTTCAGAACAGGCTCAGCGGCCGGGGTTGACTTCAAGTTGACTTGAACAAGCAGGCTCTGTTCATGGCCATCAGGGAAACCACCAGTCAGTACGTTCCACACGACCAGGAGGCCGAGCTCAAGGCGATCCAGGACCTCGTCACTACGGTCGAGCGCGTCCAGGGACAGGAGCTCGTCGATGAGTTCGTCTCCCTCTTCCGAGCAGACGCGATCTGGACCACGGGACACGGCAAGCGCCTGTTCGGCCGGGACGCGATCGCCGAGTTCACCTCCAAGGTGCTGCCGGGCTCGAGTGCCCACGGCAGGGCCACGTACGACGTCGAACAGGTTCTGTTCATCCGACCGGACGTGGCGGCGGTCAAGGTGCGACAGCGCTACTTCGACATCAAGGGCAATCTCGACAGCGAGGGAACGCCGATGTACGTAGTCGCCAAGGAGGACGGCAACTGGCTACTCACTGCCAACCAGAACACGCCAGTGGTCGGGGGCTGAAGCGGCGGTGAGCAGCCTGGCTACTGCTGCGAGGTGCTGTTGCGCCTCCGGCGGAACACCGCTGCCCGAGGGCTGTCGAAAGTCGTCGTGAGCGAGCCGGACTTTGTCTTGACCCCGGCGAAAATGCGCGCCTAGTGTGACGAAGGCCACAGTGTCCCACCGGCCGCGTGCGCGCGATCTCGTCATCTCTCGGAAAGCAGGACCGCATGAGCAGGTTCGGTACATCCTCGACTCGCGCACGAGCACTCGTGGCGGGGGCGGTATCACTCGCGGTCACCGGCGGCGTCCTGGCCGCGGCCCCGGCCACGGCGCAGCCCACCGTCGCCGCCACCGTCTCCACGTCCTCGACGACCGTCGAGAGTGCGGCGCCCGCGCCCCTCGCGAACGCGTTCGACGTCCTGGTCTTCAGCAAGACTGCGGGCTTCCGCCACGACTCGATCCCCGCGGGCATCCGGGGGATCCAGCGGCTCGGCGCGCAGTACGGCTTCTCGGTGACCGCCACGGAGGACGCCGGAGCCTTCACCCTGGCCAACCTGCAGCAGTACGAAGCGGTCATCTGGCTCTCCACGACCAGCGACGTCCTCAACGCGACGCAGGAGGCCGCGTTCGAGGACTACATCCAGGGCGGCGGCGGCTATGTGGGCGTCCACGCCGCGTCCGACACCGAGTACACCTGGCCCTGGTACGGCGACCTGGTGGGCGCCTACTTCAAGAGCCACCCGGCCGGCACGCCGACCGCGAGCATCGACGTCGAGGACAAGACGACGCCGTCCTCGTGCGCGCTGCCGGACCGCTGGGAGCGCACCGACGAGTGGTACAACTTCCAGTCCAAGGACAACCCCGTCGTCAACGGCGGCGGAGCCGACTACAGCCCTCGCGTCAACCCCGCCATCAACGTCATCGCGACGCTCGACGAGTCGACGTACGCCGAGGACGACGGCAACGCCACCGACGACGACCACCCGATCGCCTGGTACCAGGACTTCGACGGCGGACGCAGCTTCTACACCGGTGGCGGCCACACCCAGGCCTCCTTCTCCGAGCCTCTCTTCCGGCTCCACCTCCTCGGCGGCATCCAGTACGCCGCCGACCAGGCGCCGACGGCCTGCACCGCGGTGCCGCCCACGGACGCCTCCTTCGAGCAGGTCACCCTGGCCAAGGGCGTCGACAAGGTCGGCGAGCCGATGAGCATCTCGGTCCTGCCCGACGGCCGGGTGCTGCACAACGCCCGCGACGGCCGCATCTTCCTCACCGACCTCGAGGGCAACACCACCGAGCTCCTCGACGTGCCGATCTACTCCCACGACGAGGACGGTCTGCAGAGCCTCACGGTGAGCCCGAACTTCGAGGAGGACGGCTGGGTCTACCTCTACTACGCCCCGCCACTGGACACGCCGAGCGGTGACGCGCCCAACGACGGCACCGCGGCGCAGTTCGAGGCCTGGAAGGGCTACAACGTGCTGACCCGGATGAAGATGGTCGACGACGACCTGGTGCCCTCGAGTGAGCAGGAGCTGCTCCGGGTCGAGGCCGACCGCGGCATCTGCTGCCACGCCGGCGGCGCCATCGACTTCGACGCCGACGGCAACCTCTACCTCTCCACCGGCGACGACTCCAACCCGTTCGCCTCCGACGGCTACGCCCCGCTCGACGAGCGCGCCACCCGCAACCCGGCGTACGACGCCCAGCGCAGCGCGGCCAACAGCAACGACCTCCGTGGCAAGGTGCTGCGCATCAAGCCCGACCCGGCCACGGCGACGTACACGGTTCCGGCCGGCAACCTCTTCGCCGAGGCGTCCGACACCGAGCAGAAGACCCGCCCCGAGATCTATGCGATGGGATTCCGCAACCCGTTCCGGATGACCGTCGACAAGCGCACCGGCTACGTCTACGTCGGTGAGTACGGCCCGGACGCGGGCGGTGCCAACGCGAACCGCGGCCCCGGCGGCATCGTGGAGTTCAACCAGATCCGCGAGGCCGGCAACTTCGGCTGGCCCTACTGCACCGGCTCCAACACTCCGGCCGAGACCTACAACGAGTGGGACTTCGCCACCA
The DNA here is from genome assembly GCA_963712875.1 of uncultured Actinomycetota bacterium. Classification (GTDB taxonomy): domain Bacteria; phylum Actinomycetota; class Actinomycetes; order Propionibacteriales; family Nocardioidaceae; genus Nocardioides. The sequence continues at coordinate 150,289 of CAVQJS010000017.1, forward strand.
ACACGACCGGCCCGAAGTTCGATTGCGCGGCGCCGGTCAACAACAGCCCCCGCAACACGGGCCTGACCAACCTGCCGCCGCGGAGGCCGCCTGGATCAAGTACGACGGCGGCAACGTCACCTACAACGGAGTGACCACCAACGAGTTCGGCAGCGGCGGCGAGGGCCCGATGGCAGGCCCGGTCTACAACTTCGACCCCGACCTCGAATCGGACGTGAAGTTCCCCGAGTACTTCGACAACCACTTCTTCGCCGGTGAGTGGACCCGCGGCTGGATCCGCGACATCTCGATGGACGCCGAGGGCGACCCCGTCGGCATCGACCCGTTCTTCGAGTCCTCGACGCTCTATGCCGCGATGGACATGGAGTTCGGCCCCGACGGCTCGCTGTACGTCCTCGACTACGGCAACGGTGGCTACTTCACCGGCAACGAGAACTCGGCCGTCTACAAGATCAACGCGATCAACGAGGGCGCCCGCTCGCCGTCGGCGTCGGCCACCGCCACGCCGGACTCGGGTGTCGCCCCGTTGACGGTGCAGTTCTCCAGCGCCGGGTCGAGCGACCCTGACGCGGGTGACTCGATCGTCTCCTACGCGTGGGACTTCCAGAACGACGGCACGGTCGACTCCACCGCGGCCAACCCGACGTTCGTCTACACCGCCACCGGGGTGTACGACGCCCGCCTCACCGTCACCGACTCCACGGGCCGCACCGGCGTCGCCACCGCGGTGGTCACCGTCGGCAACACCCGGCCCGTGGTCGAGATCGAGACGCCGCCCAACGGCGCGTTCTTCGAGTTCGGCGACTCCGTGCGGGTGAAGGTCAACGTGACCGACCCCGAGGACGGGACGATCGACTGCACCAAGGTCGAGATCGACTACGTCCTCGGCCACGACTCGCACGGCCACCCGCTCAGCTCCGCGACCGGCTGCGACGTCGTCCTGACGACCGTCGCTGACGGAGGCCACGACGCCTCCGCCGACCTCTTCGGGGTCATCAACGCCAGCTACACCGACGAGGGCGCCAACGGCGTCCGCGCGCTGACCGGTGAGGACGAGGTCGTCCTGCAGCCCAAGCGCAAGCAGGCCGAGCACTTCGACACCCAGCAGGGCGTCGCCACCGAGGCGACGACCGACCCGTTGGGCGGCGCACGCAACCTGTCCAACATCGACGCCGGCGACTACGTGTCCTACAAGCCGATCAGCCTCTTCCAGGTGCCGAAGCTGCGCTTCCGCGTTGCCTCGGCCGGCGCCGGCGGCACCATCGAGGCCCGCCTGGACAGCCCGACCGGTCCCTTGGCCGGGTCGGTCGCCGTCCCGGTGACCGGCGGTTGGCAGAGCTGGCAGTTCGTCGACATGGACATCGCGGCGTCGGCGCAGGAGGGCTCGCACGAGCTGTTCCTGGTGTTCAAGAACGCCGACCCGGCGGCGACCGGCCTGTTCAACGTCAACTTCTTCGACGCCGCCGGCAAGGGCGTCTCGGTCAACTCCAAGCCGCAGGTCGGCGCCGAGGGAACGCCCACCTCGGGCACGGCGCCCCTCACCGTCGACTTCACCGGCTCTGCGAGCGACTTCGACGGAGACGCCCTCACCTACGCGTGGGACTTCGGCGTCCCGGGTGATACGGACACGGCCACCGGTCTCAACGCGCAGTATGTCTACACCGAGCCGGGCAGCTACACCGCTCGCCTCACCGCGCGCGACCCCCAAGGTGCGACGGGGTACGCCACCGTGCCCATCCGGGTGCTGAACGCCTGCGGGGTGCAGCAGTCCGACGAGTTCGCGGGCACGACCCTCGACGGCAAGTGGGAGGTCATCCGCGACAGTGGCGAGTGGAGCGTCCAGGACGGCAGCCTGCAGGTCCCCATCCAGGGCGGCAGCCTCTACGGACCCGGCGGCAACGCTGAGGACATCATCGTCCAGGACGCCCCGGAGGGCGCCTGGCAGGTCACCACCAAGGTCACCGCCGACGTGACGGAGAACTACCAGCAGGCCGGTCTCCGGGTGTACTCCGACGACGAGAACTGGGCCTCGGTCCACCTCATCTCGGCCGGCGGCAACCGCGACGTCGAGTTCATCTACGAGGCCCAGGGCGCGGCGCGCAACAACGCCGAGGACAAGCTCGGCGGCGTCCCCGCCGACTTCCCGACGACCTACTACGTGCGGCTCACCTCCGACGGCACCGACCTGCGGGCGTCGTACTCGACCGACGGCGAGACGTTCACGCCGGTGGGCCGCCCGGCGCCGATGAGCACCCTGACCTCGCCGAAGATCGGCCCCACCGCCCTCTCCGGCATGGTGACCCAGACGACGCCGACGGCGACGTTCGACTGGATCCGCTTCGACCCCGATGGGACGAGCGGCTCCACCGACCCGTCCGACGAATTCGACGGCAGCGCCCTCGACGAGTGCCGCTGGAACGCGATCGTGCGCGAGGACCCCTCGCTGTACGACGTGGCGAACGGCGCGCTGACGATCAACGCCACGACGGGGGATCTCTACCAGACGTCCGACGCGTCGGGGACGAGGAACCTGATCCTGCAGTCCGACGCCAACACGACCGAGGACTACTCGATCGAGACGCGGGTGTCGACGACCTTCACCGACGGCTACGCCCAGGCCGGGCTGATCATCTACGGCGACGACGACAACTACGTCAAGCTCGACCCGATCTCCGACGTGAACGCGGGCCGGATCAACCGGATCGAGCTGCGCTCGGAGTCGAACGCCGCGATCCTCAACCCGCAGCCCGAGCTGGCGGCGCCGGCCAACGTTACGTCGTACCGGCTGCGACTGACCAAGACCGGGAACACCTACACCGGCGAGGCGGCGTTCGACGGGGGCGATTGGCAGACCATCGGCACCGTCACCAACCCGATGGCCGACATGGACTTCGGGGTGTTCGCCCTCGGTGTCCAACAGGCTGACCGGAAGGCTACGTTCGACTACTTCCGGGTCGTGCCGACCTCCCAGAACCGGGCACCCGTCGCCGACGACGACTCCGCCACGGCGCTGCAGGACACCCCGGTCGACGTGCCGGTGCTGGCGGGTGACACCGACCCCGACGGCGACACTCTCACCGTCGCCAGTGCCACGGACCCCGCGCACGGCACGACGGCGGTCAATGCGGACCGCACCGTCCGCTACACGCCCGACGCCGGCTTCTCCGGCTCCGACACCTTCGACTACACGGTCGAAGACGGTAACGGAGGAAGCGACACCGCCTCCGTCACCGTGACCGTGTTCGAGGACTGCGGCCTGGAGAGCGCCGACGACGCCTTCGACGGCACGACTCTCGACGAGTGCCGGTGGAACGCGATCGTCGCCGAGGACCCAACGACGTACCGGGTGGCCGACGGGTCCCTGTACATCACCACGACGCCGGGGGAGATCTATCAGGCAGGGACGAACAAGTCGAACCTCGTCCTGCAGTCGCCCGACCACGCCGGCGCGGACTGGACCGTCGAGACGGTGGCCGACGTGACGGGCCTTGACGGCGGCTGGAGCCAGGCCGGCCTGATGGCGTACGGCGACGACGCGAACTACGTGAAGCTCGTGGCGATCTCCGACGACGGGCGGTCGGCCCCCAACCGGTTCGAGCTGCGCTCGGAGGTCGGCAACGTGATCGTCGGGACCGATCCTCAGCCGGAGATCGTGGTGCCGACGGGCGCCGACCTGAGCGACGTCCGGCTCCGCCTCGTCAAGGCGGGCAGCACCTACACCGGTTCGGTCTCCTTTGACGACGGGGCGACCTGGGAAGACATGCCCAAGACGGTGGAGCAACGCCATGGTCGGCGCCGCGGTTCGGCGTCTTCGCCGCCGGCGTGCTCCAGAGCGGCGACGAGGTCTCCTTCGACGCCTTCCTGGTCGACGGTGCGGACCCGGTCAACCGAGCCCCGGTGGCGGTCGACGACACGGCGACCACCCCGCGGGGCACCGCCGTTGAGGTGAAGGTACTGGCCAACGACACCGACGCCGATGCCGGCGACACGCTCTCGGTGAGGTCGGTGACCACGCCCTCGCACGGAACGGCGGTCGTGGCCGCTGACGGCACGGTGACCTACACCCCGGTCGCCGGCCATGTCGGCGGCGACTCGTTCGACTACGTCGTCACCGATGGGACCGCTACCGACACCGGCACCGTGACGGTGACGGTGACCGGCACCGCAGGCGGGCCGCCGGTCCCGGACACCCGGATCACGGCAGCGCCGCGCGGGACCGTGCGGTCCGCCGAGGCGACCGTCCGCTTCGTAGCGACCGGCCCCGGAGCCGGCGGGGCGACGTTCGAGTGCTCCCTCGACGGCTCGGCATACCAGGCGTGCACGTCACCGAAGGTCTACCGGGGCCTGGACGACGGCACGCACACCGTACGGGTCCGCGCGGTCACTGCTGCAGGCACCGACGCCAGCCCGGACACGACAACCTGGACGGTCGACCGCGACGGGCCGCGCATCCGAAGGATCAGGTGAAGTACTCCAGCGGGCGTGACCAGATGACGTGGACCGCTCAGCGCCCGATGCTGCCTGGCCGCCACACGGTGCGTCTGGTCGCCGAGGACGCGCTCGGCAACCGTACGGTCAGGACTTGGAGGTTCACGGTCCGGCGGTGACCGACCGGGGCGCCGGACGAGGGGCCCGAGGGCCTCGGGCCCTCGCTGTCCGCACTCCGTCGTGCGTCCTGAGGGGGCCGGGCCTCCAGGAGCGACGACCGTTCTGAAGTCACGCACATGGCGTGACGTGAATCGTCGTCGAGAGGAGGTCATCCGTGTCGCACCCGATTGTTGCTGTCGTCGGTGACGTTCGTGGTTCCCTGAAGTCGGTGGCCCACACCAACCCGACGTTCATGTCGACCCACGACGAGGCTGTCGCGTTGCGGGCGCCAGGGGCGACAATCGGGTGGTGAGCAGCTGCTGCGATCCGGCCGGCTACCAGGCAACGTTCGGTGAGCGGTTCGCCCGGCGAATGGCCCGGCGGTACCGCAGGCGCGGCCTCGCCCGCACGCAGCAACGGATGCTCGGGTTTCTCACCGAGCGTGGCATCCAGGGCGCCACGATCCTGGAGATCGGCGGAGGGGTCGGTGAGTTCCAGGTCGAGCTGCTGCGGCGAGGAGCAGCCTCGGCGACCAACCTGGAGATCTCCACCCACTACGAGGAGGAGGCCCTTCGCCTCCTCGACGAGGCCGGACTGAGAGGCAGAGCAGTCCGACGGCGCCACGACATCGCTACTGCTCCGGAAGCCGTGGAGGACGCCGACGTGGTGGTGCTGCACCGCGTCGTGTGCTGCTATCCGGACTACGAACGACTCCTCACCGCAGCGGGCAGCCATGCCCGACAGCTGCTGGTCTTCTCCTACCCGCCCCGCAATCTTCTCACCCGCATCGCGCTCGGGTGGGACACGCTCGCTCAGCGCCTGCGCCGAAACGACTTCCGCGCGTATGTGCATCCGCCGCAAGCCATGATCGAGGTGCTCCAGGCGCAGGGCCTGACTCAGCGCTATCACCATCACGGCACCGTCTGGGACGTCGCCGGCCTCGAGCGCTGAACAGTCCCTGAGACAACACCCTGCCCGGGCCGGCTCAGGGGGAGTCGAAGGCCGGGTGATGACTCGACACCTTGCGCGCTGCCGCCAGGTGGCCGCCCAGATAGGCGGCAGCGCCCGAGATGCTCAGGCCGACGAGGGAGAGCCTCGCCCCGGCGGCGTCCTTGCCCTGTCGACGGGCGACCCACGATGCGGCGTACACGCCGGCAGAGAGACCGTTGACGACGGCGTGCACGACGCCGACCCGCTTCTCGCGGTGGCCGGCGTCGGACCACTCGGCCCACCCGGTCCACGCGGTGGGGGCGAACGCCATCAGGCCGACGCCGACGAGGGTCCGGGCCGGCGCACTCCACTGGCCGCGGCCCACGACGTCGAGAAGGGTCGCGGAGGTCCAGCTGCCGATGACCACGTCAGTGAGGATCGGGTGGACGGCATGGCCCAGCCAGTCGCCGCGCAGAACTGAACCACGGATCCCGGTGCCGAACACCGTCCGGATGTGAGGCTCCAGTGCCCCGACCGGCCCATCGAGTGAGGTCTCGTCCTCGATGCGCAGAGTCGCACGCACGAGCGGGGACGCGTGCTTCGCGGTGGTCACCTTGGGCCTCCTGTGGTTGACGAGCGGCTTCGTGCACCCGATGTCGACCATGCGCCCGCATCCGGAGCAAGGTCAACCGGGGTGCCCGAATGGCGGGCTGACATGCTGACGCCGTGACTCCCAGCCTCCGCCAGATCTCGTTGCTGCTGGGGGGTTGCCTCGTGCTCGGCGTCGGTGTCGCCATGCTGCTCGCCGCCGACCTCGGGTCCGACGGCTACTCGACGATGGTCAACGGCATCGCCCTGGCCATGGACACCGCGTTCTGGGTCGTCAACCTCGTCGTGGGGGTGGTCTTCGTGGCCATGGCCGCCCTGCGGCACGTACGCCCCGGGGTGGGCACGGTCGTCCAGGTCGTCCTGGTCGGCGTGGTGGTCTCGGTCTCGCTCGACCTGATGGCGACTCCCGACAGCCTCGTCGGGCAGGCTCTGCTGCTCGCCGCTGCCTTCCCAGTCCTGGCTCTCGGGATCTCGGCCTACCTGGGCAGTCACACCGGCGCCGGGCCGGCGGAGGCTGCGGCCCTCGCGTGGGACCCGCCGGTCGCCTTCAAGTGGACCTACAGCGCGGTCCAGGCCGGGGGAGCGTTGGTCGGCTGGCTCCTCGGCGCCACGGTCGGCGTCGGCACGCTCGCGGTCGTCCTGCTGCTCGGTCCGGCTGTCGATCTCGTCAGTCGACTGCTCCGCCTCGACGTGCACCAGGCTCGCGAGTGATCACCGACCGGCGGCGAGCATCTCCACCGCGAGGCCCAGCCAGCGACGGACCTGGGTCAGCCCCTGGATCGTGACGCAGGGTCGCCGGTGAGCACGCGGACCGCGAGGTCGGTGGTGGCGGAGACGCCGAGGAACTCCACGACCCGGCTCACCTGGTGGACGTCGAGCGGCAGCAGGCCCGGCGTGCCGGGGACGTCGGGGGTCAGCCCGAGGTCGAGGTCGTCGCTGCCCGACATCATCGCGACGTTGAAGTCGTAGCGCTCCCGGGCGCCGGGCGCGCTGAGACGTCGTACGACACCGTGCGCCGAGGCGGCGCGCACCGGTGTCGGCTGCCCAGCCGTCGAGGGCGGCGGCCAGCGAGCGGCCCGCGTCGTGGTCGACGTCGGCCCACACCGCGTCCATCGAGCCGCCGACGTCCAGCAGGATCGCCGCGGTCTTCTCGCCGATGCCCGAGACGCCGGGCAGGTTGTCGCTGGAGTCACCGCGGAGGGCGGCGTACGCCAGGTAGTTGTGGGCGGCGACGCCGTACATGATCTGCAGGCTCCGCGGCGTCAGCAGCGGGGAACCGTTGATGCCGCCGTCGATGAGGCGCAGGACGCGCGTGTGGTCGCTGATGTGGGCGAACGCGTCACGGTCGGAGGTGATGATGATGCAGTCCCAGCCGTGGCGCTCGGCCCAGGTGGCGCCGGACGCGTTGACGTCGTCGGCCTCCAGGCCCGGGGGAGTGAGGGTGGCGAGGCCGAGGGCGTCGAGGAGGGCACCCGCGCGGTCGAGCTGGTCGACCAGCTCGGGGTCCTTCACCGCCCGCCCGGCCTTGTAGTCGGGGTAGCGGTCCCGCCTGATCGAGGAGGTGCGGTCGTCGAGACCGAAGATGATCGCGTCGGGGGCGAAGGTGTCGATCGACTCGAGGATCTGGCGGAGCATGCCGTGGAGTGCCCACACCGGCCGCCCGGCCCGGTCGAGGGCGCGGGTGTGCGCCCGGGCGTGGTGGTTGCGGTGCAGCAGCGACGGGGCGTCGACGACGAGGAGCAGCCGGCGGGCTCGGGGTTCGGCGTCGGGTGCAGGCATGAGGATCGCGAACATCGTAGTCGCGCTGCGGAACCGGGAGGCCTGCGGCGGTGTAGACACGGTGCTGGACGAACTGGACGGAGGGACGATCAGCACCGATGACGATGCCGCCCTGGTCGGCAGGGCGCGCGCGGGTGACACCGACGCGTACGCCGTGCTGGTGCATCGCCATGCCCCGATGGCGATGCGCACCGCCGCGCTGCTCGGGGCGGGCGCGAACACGGAGGACGTGGTGCAGGAGGCCCTGGTCAAGGCCTACCGGTCGCTGGGCCGGTTCCGCGACGACCGGCCGTTCCGTCCGTGGCTGCTGCGCATCGTGGCCAACGAGGCCCACAACGCCCACCGCTCGGCCGTACGCCGTTCGGCGCGCGAGCAGCGGGAGCGGCCGACCCTGCCGATCGAGCTGCTCGACCCCGCTGCCGAGGTCGTCGACCGTGAGGCCAAGGAGCAGCTCCTCGCGGCGGTCGGGCGCCTGCCCGACAAGCTGCGCACCGTCGTGACGTGCCGCTACCTGCTCGAGCTCGGCGAGGCGGAGACCGCATCCGTCCTCGGGCTGCCACGAGGCACGGTCAAGTCACGTCTGAGCCGGGGACTCGGCCGGTTGCGCGACGAGCTCGACTCCGAGACCCACGACACGGAGGCGGGACATGTCTGACACGGTCGAGGCCCGACTGGGCCTGCTCGCCCGGGACCTGCGCGTCGAGGTCCCGGCCGACCTGGAGGCCGCAGTGATGGCCCGCGTGGTCAGCGCGCCCGCACCGTCGCGCCGGTCCCGCGCGAGGCGCTGGCTCGTGGGCCTGCTGGTGGTCGTGCTGGGGGCGGGGGCGGCGGCGTCGCCGGTGGGGGCCACGATCCTCGACTGGTTCGGATTCCACGGCGTGGCCGTCACCGAGGGACAGCCTCCGGTCACCGACGAACCGACCCCTCCCGCCGAGCCTGCGGACGTGAGCCTGGACGAGGCGGCGGCGCTGGCCGGCTTCACGCCCCGCGTCCCGGCGGAGCTCGGCGCCCCGGACGGGGTGAGCGTCTCCGGGGACAACCTCCTGGTCTCGCTGAGCTGGGGGAGCGGGGTCGACACGGTCCGGCTGGACCAGTTCCGCGGGACGATCGAGCCACTGTTCTGGAAGTCCGTGGACGAGTCGCGCTTCGTGTCGCTCGACGACGGGGATGCCCTGTGGCTGCCGAACCCGCACCACGTCAGCGTGGTCGCGGACGACGGGACGTTGCACCGCCTGCCGCCCCGCCTCGCCGCACCGACGCTGGTCTGGCCGCACGGCGTGGTCACGTTGCGGCTCGAGGGCGACCTGACGCTGGCGCGGGCAACGGAGATCGCGAACTCGACGGACTGAGGGAACCTCGGCCCCGACGGCGGTGTATTCAATGCATCGCCGTCCTGAGGAGGAGCCATGCGTAGAACCCTTGTCGTCGTCCTGCTGGCGCTGTGGGCACTGATCGGACTGCCCGGCACGGCTCAGGCGGGCGGGCCCACCAGTGTGCTCATCACGAATCCGTCGACGGGGGAGGCCGGGGCGTTCTACTACACGTCGCAGGAGTACGCCGACCTCGAGCGGTTCCTCACCACCCAGCCGACGAGCGACCACCGGGCTGCCCGCCGGCTCCGGAGCCACGCAGTACACGGTGACGTGGCTGATCCACGACGTGCAGCCGTGGCGCCTCGACACGGTGTACCTCGACGCCTCCGGGGCAGCCTTCGCGACGACGAGGCTGGTCAGCGATGACGGCTCGCTCGCCCAGGAGTCCACCCAGTCCAAGGGCCGGGAGATCGCCCAGGGCGCAGAGCTCGCGGCACTGCTCGACGAGGCCGTCGCCGGCGACTCGTCGACGTCCGCAGCCCCCGACTCCCGTGCAGCCCGCACTGACCACAGCTCCGCAGCCAAGCACTCCCGAACCCACCACCCGGTGGTTCTCACTGACCGGGTGGCGGTGGGTGGTGCCAGGCGTCCTGGTCGGGGTGGTCGCCTCACTGCTGGCGACGCGTCGTCGCCCGCTCGGGGAGCCGCGTCAGGTCCTTCTCGACCGAGAGCCGGGGGGTGTGCTCAGCGGATGACGGCGTCGACGGTCTTCTTCAGCGCGCTCGGCTGCGACGGGCGGCGGGGTGCCTTGGCCCTCGCCTCCTGCATCTCCGAACCGATCTCCTGCAGGACCGTGCGGCTCAGGCCCTCGCGGACCTTCGGGAACCAGTCCTGCTCCTCCTCGTCCATGTGGTGCGTGACGTTCTCGATCAGCACCGTGGTCTTGGCGTCGAAGCGCTCGTGGTCGGGCTTCATGCCCGAGAGCTCCAACACGAGCACGTCGGCCACGTGGTGCTCCTCGTACGACTCGAGCACGTCGTCCTCGAGGTCGGGGAGCAGCGCGCGCACGCGGGGGTACATGACCTCGTTCTCGATGTAGGTGTGGACGGTCAGCAGCTCGATCATCTTGTCGACCAGCTGGCCCTTGCGCGTTGGTGGCGTTCTCACCGGCGCCCTCGAAGTCGCGGAAGACGCGGCGGATCTCCTTGTGGTCGTTCTTGAGCAGGACGATGGCGTCGCTGGACATGTGGCTCCTCGGGTGGGGGTGTGCCGTGAGGTACCCCGGGCCGACAGACGCATGCGGTCGCGCCGGAAGAGGGCCCGCAGCACGCTGCGCAAGGTGCTGCGGGCCCCCTGCGCCTCCGGTCCCGCGATCAGACGGTGAGCTCGGGGTTCGACGATCGGCCCGAGCCTCCCTGCTGGGTGATCTCGATCTTCCGGGGCTTGGCCTTCTCGGCGACAGGGACGACGAGGCGCAGCACCCCGTCGCTGTAGCCCGCCTCGATGCGGTCGAGGTCGAGGTTGTCGCCCAGGACGAGCTGGCGGCTGAACGCGCCACGGGGCCGCTCGGAAGCCAGCGCCTCCCAGTCGCCGTTGCGGGCCACGCGCTCGGCACGCACCGTCAGCACGTTTCGCTCGACGTCGAGGTCGATGCTGTCGGGAGCAACGCCCGGAAGGTCGAACTCGATGACGAACCGGTCGCCCTCACGCCAGGCGTCCATCGGCATCACCGTGGGACGGTTGGTCGTGCCCATCAGCTGTTGGGTGAGCCGGTCGAGATCACGGAACGGGTCGGTGGTTCGAAGCAACATCGTCTCCTCCTGGTTCAGCCGGGTGGATCCGTCCGGATCCACGACCTGTATTGATGGTTACAGGTTTCTTATAGTCAATCTGTCAGGCACAATCAAGCCCCCGGCCCAAGAATCTTCCGGCCACGAGGAGGTGCGATGGCAGGCAGCGACCAGGGCGTGTTCGCGATCTCGGTGGCCGCGGAGATGGTGTCGATGGAGGTCCAGAACCTCCGCGTCTACGAGCGCCGCGGCCTCCTCACACCGGCCCGTACGTCCGGCGGGACCCGGCTCTACAGTGCCGACGACGTGGAGCGGCTGGGCCGCATCCGCGACCTGCTGGCCCAGGGCCTCAACCTCGTCGGCATCGCCCACGTCCTGACCCTGGAGGAGGAGGTCGTCGAGCTCCGTCAGCAGCTCGAGCACGCCGGTGACCGGTCCGCAAGCACTGGCGCCGCGACGGCGCGTGCTGGGGGAGATGGCCGTCGAGTGACGCGTCGCGAGCCGGGACCCGGGCCCTGAACCTCGGGACCTCCGCCTCTGATCGACCGCGACCGCTTGCGCGAGGCTGGGACCATGACGACGACACTCCCGATCCTGGTGGCGTACGACGGCTCGCCCGACTCCCAGCGGGCCCTCGAGTGGGCGGCCACTGAATCACTCCGGGCCCGTACGCCGATCCAGGTGCTGGTGGTCAACGAGGTGCCGCCGCCCGCCTGGGGCGACGCCGCTGGCATGGCCATCGTCACCGAAGGCTTCGTGCTCGACTCCTCCGTGCTGCTCGACCGCGCCAAGGCCTACCTGGCCGAGGCCGGGATCAGCACACCCACGATCCAGCAGCGCTCCGGCCACGTGGTCGGTGAGCTGCTGCGGGCGGCAGCGTCCGCATCGACTGTCGTGATCGGCAGTCGCGGACACGGGCGGGCGGGTGAGGCTCTCCTCGGTTCGGTGAGCCAGCACGTCGCCCGTCACGCCACCTGCCCGGTCGTCGTCGTGCGCGAGCCGCACGACGGCGATGCCCGGCGCATCGTGGTCGGCATCGACGGCTCGCAGACCAGTGCTGCGGCACTCGACTACGCCTGCCGGCGAGCCGAGGCCACGGGCGAGACGGTCGTCGCCATCCACGCCTGGCACGTGCGCGCCCCGTCCACCGACGTGTGGAACAGCAAGCCGCGCAGCGTCGAGTCGGCGGACCGGGAGCTCCTCCTCGCGGAGAGCGTCGCCGGCGTGCGCGCCGACCACCCCGACGTACGCCTCGAGCAGGAGGTGGTGCCGGTCGCACCCGACCAGTGCCTCGCCGACGCCTCGGCCAGCGCCTCGCTGGTCGTGGTGGGTTCCCGCGGGCGCGGGTTCTTCAGCGGCATGCTCCTGGGCTCGGTGAGCCAGGCCGTCCTGCACCGTGCCACGTGCCCGGTCGCCGTGGTGCGCTGAGCATTCCTCAGGGGCGCAGCAGGATCTTGCCGCGCCGACCCGGTGCCTGGTTGGCCCGCGCGGCCTCGGCGATCTCCTCGAGGGCGTAGACCTTCTCGACCGGGAGGGTCAACGCGCCGGAGCCGATGCCCTTCACGAGCTCGCCCATGAGGGCGCCACGCTTCGCGCCGGACATGGCCGCGAAGACCTTGCTGCCCCAGAAACCCTTGATGACCGCCTGCTTGAAGATCACGTCACCCGACCCGATCTCCAGCGTGGGAGAGGCCATCGCGCCGAACACCACCAGCACGCCGTCGTCGGCGAGCAGCGAGACCACGTCACCCGCGGACCTGCCCCCGACGGAGTCGACGCCGGCGACCAGGGGGTGGTCGCCCACGATGTCGCGAACCCGGTCGCGCCAGCCGTCGTCGTCGGTCGCGACGACGTGCTCGATGCCGTGCTCGCGCAGCTCCTCGACGCCGGCTGCCCGGCGGACGAGTCCGAGCACGTGCACGCCGCGCGCCTCGGCCAGCTGGGCGAGGAGTCGCCCGACCGCGCCGTTGGCGGCGTTCTGCACGATCCAGTCGCCCTCGTCGACCTCGAGGTGGTCCAGGAGCGCGATGGCACTGAAGGGCATCGAGACGAGCTGTGCGGCGACCTCGTCGTCCACGCCCTCGGGCACCGGGACGAGGCCGGCCGCGGGCGCCACGATGAGCTCGGCCCAGGCTCCGAAGCTGCCGCCGGTCGCGACCCGCTGACCCACCTCGAGGCCCTCGACGCCCTCGCCGAGTGCCTCAACCACCCCGACGGCCTCGGTGCCGGCGCGCGCCGGCATCTCCGGCTTGAAGCCGTAGCTGCCGCGCACGGTCCACAGGTCGTGGTTGTGGATGGGGGAGAGCAGGACGCGCACCAGCGCCTGGCCCGGACCGGGCTCGGGGTCGGGGACCTCCTGGACCGAGAGGACCTCGGACGGGTCACCGAAGCTGGGCTGGACGAGTGCGCGCATGGGGGAGTGCCTTTCGTGGACGGGCGGTGCAGGGAAGTCAGTCAAACAGGCGACCGAAGCCCTGCCTCGAGAAGTCGTCTCGGTCCCACCGCAGGACCCCACGGTGCTCAGGTCAGCAGCAGGCTGATCACCAGCACGACGGGGACGGTCGCGAGGGTGCTGACGAGGACGACGTCGCGCGCCAGAAGGACTGCTCGGTCGTAGCGTTGCGCGATGATGAAGACGTTGTTGGCGGTCGGCAGGGCCGACAGCACCGTGACCGCCAGCAGCTGGTCGTCGTCGAGACCGAGGGCGAAGCGTCCGATGAGATAGGCGGCCAGGGGCTGGACGACGTGCTTGGTCGCGACGAGGGCGCCGAGGTCGAGGACCGGCGCGCCTCGCCCCGGGAGCGGGCCGAGACGCAGCGCGACGCCGTAGGCGAGGAGCATGGACGGGACCGCCATGCCGGCCACGATCTCGAGCGGGGCGGCGACGGCACCCGGCAGGTCCAGTGACGTGGTGGACAGGATCAGGCCGAGGATCGACGCGACGGTGATCGGGTTCGTGACGGGCCGGCGCAGGATCGCCCAGAAGCCGGGTCGCGTCGAGCTCGCGTCGGCATCCAGGAGGGCCAGCGCGACTGGTTGCAGGACCATCAGCTGCAGCAGCAGGATCGGGGCGACGAGCACCGCGTCGCCGAGTGCGTACGCCGCGATCGGGAGACCCAGGCTCCCGGCGTTGGCGTAGCTGCCGGCCAGGGTGGCGACCACGGTCGTGCCCAGGTCGCCGTGGCGGGCCCAGGTCACCGCTGCGACCAGCCCGGCTGCGATCAGCACGGCGCCAGTGATCGCCGCCAGGTTGTCCGAGAAGATGACCCCGAGGTCGCTCCCGTCCATCATGGTGACGCAGCAGCGCCGGGCTCGCGACGTAGAACGCCACAGCGGCGAGGGCCCGCTGTCCCGCGACGTCGACCACGCGCAGATGGGCAAGCAGGATGCCGATCCCGATGAGGACCCCGATGGTGCCGAAGCCCGCGAGGACTCCGTGCACGCCTACAGCTCTCGGCGCAGGTCGAGCAGTCCGCGCGCGGCGTGTGCGGTGACGATGCGCTCGGCCTCGGCAGCGTCGCGATCACGCAGCGCGATGACGAGGTCGCGGTGCTCGGCATAGCGATCGGCACCGAACTCGTCGCCGGCGAGCAGGTGGGCCCGGGTGATCTCCCGCTGGCGCGAAGGCGTCACGGAGCGGCTCTGCTCGAGCAGTCGGACCAGCACCGGGTTGTGGGCGGCGGAGTTGACCAGCTCGTTGAAGCGCCCGATCACGTCGAGCAGTCGGTCCGCGTGGCGGGTCACGGACGTGCCGGACCGATGGCGCTCACGGATCAGGATGACCAGGTCGTCGGCCTCGTCGAGCAGCCGGTCGAGCTCCTCCAGCTCTGCGTCCTGGGCGTGCCGGGCGGCGAAGCGCGCCGCGAGGCCGCGCAGCGCCACCTCCACCTCGGCGAGGTCGTGGGCGGCGTCCTCCTCGATCCGGGCCACCACGGTCGTGCGCGGTCCGATGCGCTCCACCAGTCCGTCGAGCTCGAGACGACGGATCGCCTCTCGCACGGGCGTGGGGGAGACGCCCAGCCGCTCGGCCAGGCCACGCTCCGTCACCTTGTCGCCGGGCTCGAGCTCGCCGGAACCGATCTGGCTCCGCAACGCGTGGTAGACGCGATCGGCCACGGTCGTCGGGAGTCCGGGCGCGGGTGCCGGCAGTGTCAGGGGGCGGGACATGGGTCGAATCCTAGGCACCGACGTAGCAAATGTCTATGCCACCTCTTGACGTTTTTGCTACAGCAAAACTACGGTGAGCGCCGTCACACCGAACAATGACCAGGAGCAGCCCGTGAAGAGCTACCGCATCGCCGCCATCCCGGGCGACGGGATCGGACGGGAGGTCGTCCCCGAGGGCCTGCGCTGTCTCCGGGCCGCCGCCGACGCCCACGAGTTCGCGCTCGAGGTCGAGGAGCTCGACTTCGCCTCCGCCGACTACTGGCAGCGCCACGGCACGATGATGCCCGCGGACTGGATGGACCTCCTCGGAGGCTTCGACGCCATCTACTTCGGCGCGGTGGGGTGGCCCGACGTCGTGCCGGACCACGTCTCGCTGTGGGGAAGCCTCCTGCAGATGCGGCGGGGGTTCGACCAGTACGTGAACCTCCGCCCGGTCAGGCTGCTGCGCGGCGTCCGAAGCCCGCTGCGCGACCACCAGCCCGGCGACATCGACTTCCTGGTCGTCCGCGAGAACACTGAGGGGGAGTACTCCAGCATCGGCGGCCGGATCTTCGAGGGAACCGACCGCGAGACCGTGCTCCAGGAGACCGTCATGACCCGCATCGGTGTCGACCGGGTGCTGCGCTATGCCTTCGAGCTCGCCGCCAGTCGTCCCGCCCGGGCGCTCACGTGGGCGACGAAGAGCAACGGCATCTCGATCTCCATGCCCTACTGGGACGAGCGCGCCGAGGAGATGGCCCGGCAGTTCCCGAGCGTCCGCGCCGGCAAGGAGCACATCGACATCCTCACCGCGAAGTTCGTGCTCCAGCCGCAGACGTACGACGTCGTCGTGGGCAGCAACCTCTTCGGGGACATCCTCTCCGACCTCGGCCCCGCCTGCACCGGCACGATCGGCATCGCCCCGAGTGCCAACATCAACCCGGACCGACGGTTCCCGAGCCTCTTCGAACCGGTGCACGGCTCGGCCCCCGACATCGCCGGCCAGGGGATCGCCAACCCCGTGGGCCAGATCTGGAGCGGTGCGCTCATGCTCGACCACCTGGGCGAGCACGATGCCGCCCGCCACATCGAGGCTGCGATCGAGTCGGTGCTGGGCGACCAGCCCGACGTCCTGACCCCCGACCTCGGCGGTGCTGGTACGACGATCGGGCTCGGCACTGCCATCGCCCGACAGATCCACGAGACGGTGGAGGTCGTCGCATGAGCACGGTCGTCACCGGGGAGCGTCGCGCCCTCGGCCCGCGCCAGGTCACCTTCCTCGTCGCGCTGGCGGTCTTCGCCCAGGAGTCGATGTGGAACTTCTACGACAACCAGGTCCCGCCGATGCTGCGCGACCACCTCAGCAGCGTCGCGCTCGTCGGCTTCGTCATGGGCATGGACAACTTGCTCGGCATCTTCATCCAGCCGTGGATCGCCAACCGCTCCGACCGCACCCGCACGAAGTGGGGTCGTCGGATCCCCTATCTCGCCTTCGGGATGCCGACCGCCGCGCTCCTCTTCATCCTCCTGCCACACGCGGGCTCGTCGCTGCCGTTGCTGATCGTGGTGATCGTGGCCTTCGCCCTGGTCTCCAACTCGTTCAAGCCGATCGGTGAGGCGCTGGTGCCGGACTTCATCGCGCCCGAGCGGCGTGGCCGGGCCAACGCCTGGGTGAAGATCGCCTCCGCCCTCACGGTGATCGTGGCAGCCCTGGTCAGCCTGCTGCTGGTCGATGACCATCCCCAGCTCGCCTTCGCGGTGATCGCCGCTGATCACGCTGGTCTCGGTCACCGTGCTGTGCCTGTCGATGCGCGACAGCGACTCGCCGGGTTACCGGGCCGCCCTGGCCGAGGACGGCGACGAGGAGCACAGTCGTGTCGGCGAAGGACGCATCCGCGACACCGTCCTCGAGATCGTCCGCGACACGGACCGCAGCCGGTTGCAGCTCATCATCGCGATCTTCGTCTTCGGCTGCGCCTGGGCAGCGTCACGGGCGCTCATCACGCCGTACGGCATGGAGACGCTGGGCCTGTCCCGCGGTGACGCCGGCGGCCTGACCCTGCCCAGTGGTGTCGCCTTCCTGCTGGCGGCCTACCCGACGGCGCGCCTGGCCGAGCGCTTCGGCCGTCTCCGCACGATGGCCGTCGGCATGGGCATCTTCGTGTTCGGCATGCTCCTGGGCACGTTCCTGCAGACAGCGACCGGGACCGTCGTCGCGTTCTGCATCGCCGCCGCCGGTGCGTCCGCGTTCCTGGTCAACGCGGTGGTCGTGCTGTGGAACCTCGCCCCGTCTGCGCGGGTCTTCGGGACCTACGCCGCGTTGTACGCCGTCGGTTGGCAGGCCGGCGCCTTCCTCGGCCCGGCCCTGGTCGGCCTGGCGGTCGACCTGCTGGGATGGCCCTCGATGCTCCTGGACGTGGCCGTGCTCGCGAGCATCGCACTGGTGATCGTGCTGCACATCGACCGGCGGCAGCGGCGCACCGCCACAGCGGCGGTGGTGTGA
Organism: uncultured Actinomycetota bacterium; assembly: GCA_963712875.1. Classification (GTDB taxonomy): domain Bacteria; phylum Actinomycetota; class Actinomycetes; order Propionibacteriales; family Nocardioidaceae; genus Nocardioides. Next base: position 167,946 of record CAVQJS010000017.1, read on the forward strand.
GCGTGGCGCGCATCCTCATCACCACCGACTACCTGCACCCGGGAGACGAGGTGGACACGCTCCTGCGGGCCGCAGGCCACCAGACGGCCCACCACCCGATGCTCGGCCCTCGTGATCCTGACGAGCTGGTGGCGCTGCTGAAGGGCGTCGACGCGGCCCTGGTCGCCAACGAACCGCTCAGCGCGGACGTGTTGTCACGAGCCCCCCAGCTGAGGGTGATCGTGCGGACCGGCGTCGGCTACGACTCGGTGGACGTCAGAGCCGCTGCGCGCGCGGGCATCTGCGTGAGCAACCTGCCCGGAGTCAACGCCAACGCGGTCGCGGAGTACACCTTCGGCCTGTTGCTGGCCGCGACCCGGCGGCTGGTCCAGAGCTCGAGTGGCGTCGCCGCCGGTGGCTGGCCACGCGAGGACGGACACGAGCTGCGAGGGTCCACGCTCGGGCTCATCGGGTACGGCGCGGCGGCGCGTGCCGTCGTACCGCTGGCACAGGCCTTCGGCATGACTGTCATCTGCACCACGGGCGTGCCGGTCGAGGAGCGGAGTGATCCGTCCGTGCGGTTCGTGTCCCTCGACGAGCTGCTTGCCGAGTCCGACCACGTCTCCGTGCACACGGCCCTGACCGAGCGCACGCGAGGATTGCTCGACGCCGCGGCCTTCGCACGAATGAAGCCGACCGCCATCCTGGTCAACACGGCTCGGGGAGCGATCGTCGACGAGGCGGCCCTCGCGGATGCCGTGCGGGAGGGTCGTGTCGCCGGGGCCGCCCTCGACGTGTGCCGTGAGGAACCGCTGCCCGCCGACAGCCCGCTGCGGGGCGTGCCGGGCATCGTCGTCTATCCGCACATGGCCGGACAGACCGCAGAAGCGCGCCGGACCGCCGGTGTCGAGGGCGCCCACGAGCTCCTCGCGGCACTCGACGGGCGCGCCCGCTTTCCCGTCAACGCCCATCTCCTCCCGAAAGAAGAGTGCTCATGACCGACACCGTCAGCATCCTGGTGCCGAGCGGCATGCTCGGGGCCGGATTCCCCGAGGAGACCATCACGCGAGGCATCGAGCTGGGCGCCGACGTGATCGCTGTCGACGGCGGTTCCACGGACTCGGGGCCCTACTACCTCGGCTCCTCGACGCCCAAGACGACCGCGGCGGCCGTGGCGCGCGATCTGCGGCACCTGCTCAGGGCTGCGGACGGCGCGGGGATCCCTCTCATCGTCGGCTCGTGCGGAACGAGCGGAACCGACGACGGAGTCGACTGGGTGGCCGGGATCGTCGCCGGGATCCTCGAGGAGGAGGGCCTGTCGATGCGGGTCGCGCGGATCTACAGCGAGCAGCGCGCCGCCGACCTGAAGGAGGTGCTCTCGCAGGGACGCACCCACCCGCTGCCGCCGCTGGGCGAGCTCGACGCCACGACGCTCGAGGACTGCACCCACATCGTCGCGATGATGGGCCACGAGCCGATCGTCGCCGCCCTCGAGGCCGGGGCCCAGGTGGTCCTGGCGGGGCGGGCCACGGACACGGCGAACGCTGCCGCCGTGCCGCTCATGCTGGGGATGCCCGCCGGGCCGTCGTGGCACGCGGCGAAGATCGTCGAGTGCGGCGGTCAGTGCACGACGAACCCGCGCGTGGGTGGCGTGTTCGCCACCATCGATGCCGATGGTTTCACCATCGAGCCGCTCGACCCGGGCGCGGCCTGCACTCCCACGTCGGTCGCGGCGCACATGCTCTACGAGACGGTCAGCCCGTTCGAGATGAGGGAGCCCGACGGCACCATCGACGTGCGCGAGGCCGTCTACTCCGCGCTCGACGAGCGACGGGTGCGCGTGGAGGGCTCGAGGTTCCACCCGGCGGAGCAGCACACGGTCAAGCTCGAGGGCGCGCGCATCAGCGGCTACGAGACGATGTCGTTCTCGGCGATCCGCGACCCGCTGATCCTCAAGGACATCGAGGGATGGGCGGACTTCATGCACACGGTGCTCACCCAGCGGGTCTCGCAGACGCTCGGCCTCACCAGGGACGACTACGACTACGACCTGCGGCTCTACGGTCACAACGCGGTGCTCGGCCCGCTCGACCCCGGGTCCGGTGCGCCGCGGGAGGTGGGAGTGATGTTGCTCGTCCGCGCGGCCGACCAGGCCACCGCCACGGCCATCGCGAAGGTCGCGAACCCGCTGATGCTGCACCTGCCCGCGCAGGACATGGACTATCTGCCGAGCCTGGCCTTCGCGGGTTCTCCTGCCGAGGTGCAGCGTGGAGCGACGTACGAGTTCGTGCTCAACCATGTGGTCGACACCGAGACCCCGACCGACATGTTCCGCATCGAGATGGAGGCCCACGATGCCTGAGACCACCCTGGGCGACCTCGCCCTCGAGGTCCGCGCCAAGAACGCCGGACCCTTCTGGGTCACGATGGAGCTCTTCATGCGCGACGAGACGGGCTATCGGATCGCAGCCGACGAGACGTTCCTCAACGAGGACGTCATCGCTCGGCTCTACGCCCTGGACCCCGAGACGATCCAGATGTTCCGGATCCCGTCGCTCAACGTCGTGAAGATCTCCTTCCCCCGGCCGGTCTCGCAAGGGTCCCTGCGCGACCGAGACATGCACGCCGGTCAGCAGCACGTCCCGCTGGCGCTGCTGGAGGTGCCTGCACGTTCGTAGCGTCACCGGCGGGTGGAGGATGGACTGCGTGAGCGTCACGGTCTTCAGGAACGCAGCGGTGTTCGACGGTTTCCGCCACCTCGGGAGCATCGGCGACGTCGTCGTCGACGGCGGGAGGATCGCCGGCATCGGCGTCGACTCGACCCCCATCGGGGCGTACGTCGTCGACGTTGCCGGCGGCCTGCTGCTGCCGGGCTTCACCGACGCCCACGTCCATCCCGTCCAGGGCGGGCTCGAGCGGCTCAGCCTGCGACCTGAGTGGCCTCGCCGCTGACAGCGGTGCCTATCTGGCGCACGTCCGCGACTACGCCGACGCCCATCGCGACCTGGCCTGGGTCCAGGGCGGGGGTTGGGCGATGGCCGCCTTCCCAGGCGGTCTGCCGACCGCGCGGGCGCTCGACGACGTCGTGGCTGACCGTCCCGTTGCACTCGCCAACCGCGACCACCACGGGATGTGGGTCAACTCGGCCGCCCTGCGGGCTGCCGGCATCACCGCGGGCACCCCGGACCCCGCCGACGGTCGCATCGAGCGAGATCCCGACGGGCAGCCGACGGGCGTCCTTCACGAGGGCGCCATGGATCTCCTCGCCGATGTCCGTGCCCGCCGCGGACGACGACCAGATGTACGCCGGCTTCCTCGAGGGCCAGCGCTACCTGCACTCGCTGGGCGTCACCGGCTGGCAGGACGCGATCGTCGGCGCCTACTCCGGCATGCGGGACGCGGGACCGACGTACGCCCGGGCTGCGGCCGACGGCGACCTCACCGGGCACCGTTGTCGGTGCCCTCTGGTGGGACCGCGAGCGCGGCAGCGAGCAGGTCCCCGACCTGCTCGCCAGGCGCGAGACGCTACACGCACGGCAGGTTCGCGGCCACGGCGATCAAGATCATGCAGGACGGCGTCGCCGAGAACGGGACGGCCGCCCTCGTCGAGCCCTACCTCGATCGCTGCGGCCACGCCACGAGCAACGCGGGCATCTCCTTCGTCGACCCCGAGAGCCTGCGCCGGCTACGCCCGTGAGCTCGACGACCACGGCTTCCAGGTGCACTTCCACGGGCTGGGGGACAGGGGTGTCCGCGAGGCCCTCGACGCGCTCGCCGGCACCCACCCGGACCGGCGGCACCACGTCGCCCACCTCCAGCTCGTGCACCCCGACGATGTCGCGCGGTTCCGGGAGCTCGGCGTCGCGGCCAACATCCAGGCGCTCTGGGCCTGCAACGACGCCCAGATGACCGAGCTGACGGTCCCGTTCCTGGGCGTCGAGCGGGCCGGGCGTCAGTACCCCTTCGGCGACCTGTACGCCGCCGGCGCCCGACTGGTCGCCGGCAGCGACTGGCCGGTCAGCACCCCCGACCCGCTCGCGGCGCTCCACACCGCCGTGCACCGCACGTCGTACGGCGAACCGGCGCCCGCGGGCACGGACGCCGTTCCTGCCGGAGCAGGCCCTCGCGATCGAGGTCGCGTTCGCCGCCTACACCAGCGGGTCGGCGTGGGTGAACCACCGCGACGACGCCGGGATGATCAAGCCCGGCGCGGTGGCGGACCTGGTGGTCCTGGACCGCGATCCGTTCGACGGATCCGCAGGAGATCGGGGCTGCCCGGGTGCGGTCCACGTGGATCGACGGGGAGTGCGTCTACGAGTCGGCGGGATGACCTGCTCCGAGCAGCTGGCCCCAGGCGCGGGCACGGTCTAGCTCGCCCTCAGCCAGCGGGCCGTCCATGTCGTCCACGTAGAAGCTCACCGTCCCCACGAGTCGCCCGAGGTGGTGACGCCGCACCTCCTTGCCCGCAGCCCGTGCCGCGGAGCCGGGCAGGTGGCGGACCGAGCCGACCCGGGTGTCGAAGGTGGCCACGTCGACGTGGTCGGACGCCTCCAGCCGGCCCAGCCACTCGCGCACGCCTGATCTCGGTCTCGCCGGGAGCACCCTTGGCCACGGCGTCGCGCCGCGTCGAGACGCGGGGCAACGAGAACGCATGGGTCGGCGCCCCCAGGACCAGCAGGTCGACGTCAGCGGGCAAGGGCACCGGGGCATCGGCGGCCTGGACCACGCGGACCGTCGGAGCCGATCCCTTCGGCCACGGCCTCGGCCACCGTGCGGGTGTTGCCCCACATCGACTCGTAGACGACCAGGGTGCTCATCGGGTCTCCTTGCTCGTGGGCTGTAGCGGTCTGAGCTCCTTCCACCGTCCGTGGTCGCAGCGCAGCACGGGAAGGGTCGGCGGGCCGGGTCATGCCGGGTCGTTCGTCCCTGGAGGGTTCTCCGGAAGGCAGGCACCCGACCGGGAGGTCGTCCACGTCAGTCCGCGGAAGGCCTGGCGACCCCGGCATCCGGCGGGAGTCGATCACGGTCAGCCGCACATCGGTGTCCTTCGTCCCTTGAGCGACTGCGCGCCGGACCCCTAGCGTGATGGCTGGCGGCACCTGTCGTCGACCGACCGTGTCGAGGAGGACCGATGGTGGACGTACAGCTCGCAGAGGACCAGGTGGCGGCGCTCGATGCGTGGTGGCGGGCCGCGAACTACCTGTCCGTGGGGCAGATCTACCTGATGGACAACCCGTTGCTTCGCCGGTCCCTGGTCCGCGAGGACATCAAGCCGCGCCTGCTCGGCCACTGGGGCACGACCCCGGGCCTCAACCTGCTGTGGACACACCTCAACCGCCTGATCCGCGAGCGGGACGTCGATGCGATCTTCCTCGCCGGCCCCGGCCACGGGGGCCCGGCCGCGGTCGCCAACGCCTGGCTCGAGGGGACCTACAGCGAGGTCTACCCGAACGTGGGGGACGACGCGCGAGGCATGCAGGAGCTCTTCCGCCAGTTCTCCTTCCCCGGCGGCATACCCAGCCACGTGGCACCCGAGACGCCGGGGTCGATCCACGAGGGAGGAGAGCTCGGCTACGTCCTGTCGCACGCGTACGGCGCCGCGATGGACAACCCGGACCTCGTCGTCGCGGCGGTCGTCGGGGACGGCGAGTTCGAGACCGGTCCGCTGGCGGCCTCGTGGCACGCCAACAAGTTCGTGGACCCCGTCAACGACGGCGCGGTCCTGCCGGTGCTCCACCTCAACGGCTACAAGATCGCCAACCCGACCATCCCGGCGCGGATCCCTCGCGACCGAGCTGCTCGACCTGCTCCGCGGCTACGGCCACGAGGTGTGGACGGTCGAGGGCGACGACCCGGGTGACGTGCACCGCCAGCTCGCGGCGGCGCTCGACGAGGCGCACGACAGGATCCTCGAGATCCAGCGGGCGGCCCGTGTGGACGGTGATCTCGAACGGCGTCCGTGGCCGATGATCCTGCTCGTGACCCCCAAGGGATGGACCGGGCCGGCCATGGTCGACGGGGTCCAGGTGGAAGGGACGTGGCGGGCCCACCAGGTGCCGCTCGCCGGCACGCGCGAGAACGACGAGCACCGGGCGATCCTCGAGTCCTGGCTGGCGTCGTACCGGCCCGACGAGCTCTTCGACGGCGACGGGCGGCTCGTCCCCGAGCTGCGGGCTCGCGCCCCGCGGCGAGCGGAGGATGAGTGCCAACCCCCACGCCAACGGCGGGCTGCTGCGGCACCCGTTGAGGTTGCCGGACTTCCGCGCCGCCGCCGTCGACGTGGAGTCGCCCGGGACGTCGACGCACGAGGCCACCCGAGTCCTGGGGCACTACCTCGTCGATGTCATCCGGGAGAACCCCGACAACTTCCGGATCTTCGGTCCGGACGAGACCGCGTCGAACCGCCTCCACGCCGTCTACGAGGTGACGGACAAGGTCTTCGCCGGCGAGATCCTCGATGTCGATGAGCACCTGGCGCGGAGCGGTCGCGTCGTGGAGATCCTCTCCGAGCACACCTGCCAGGGGTGGCTCGAGGGCTACCTCCTCACCGGTCGGCACGGACTCTTCAGCTGCTACGAGGCCTTCATCCACCTCGTCGACTCCATGGTCAACCAGCATGCGAAGTGGCTCAAGACCACCCGCGCGATCGGGTGGCGCCCGCCCATCGCCTCGTTGAACTACCTGCTCACCTCGCACGTGTGGCGCCAGGACCACAACGGGTTCTCCCACCAGGATCCCGGCTTCATCGACCATGTCGTCAACAAGAGCGCGGAAGTGGTCCGGGTCTATCTCCCACCGGACACCAACACGCTGCTGTCGACCATGCGGCACTGCCTGGAGAGCACGCACTACGTCAACGTGGTCGTGGCCGGCAAGCAGCCGACCTTCGATTGGCTGGACGCGGAATCGGCGGACCTGCACTGCGCCCGTGGACTGGGCATCTGGGACTGGGCGTCCACGACGGAGGGCGAACCCGACGTCGTCATCGCGTGCGCGGGTGACGTGCCGACGATCGAGGCCCTCGCAGCGACGTCGATCCTCCGCACGCACCTGCCCGACCTCGCCGTCCGGTTCGTCAACGTCGTCGATCTCATGCGACTGCAGGACGAGACCGAGCACCCGCACGGGCTGTCCACCCGCGACTTCGACACGGTGTTCACCACCGACAAGCCGGTCGTGTTCGCCTACCACGGCTACCCGTGGCTGATCCACCGCCTGACCTACCGGCGCACCAACCACGAGCACATCCACGTGCGGGGCTACAAGGAGGAGGGCACCACCACCACCCCCTTCGACATGGTCATGATGAACGACCTCGACCGCTACCACCTCGTCATGGACGTGATCGACCGGGTCCCTGGCCTCGGCCAGCGAGCTGCAGGACTGCGGCAGCAGATGGTGGACACCCGCCGCAGGGCTCGTGCCTGGACCCGCGAGCACGGGGAGGACCTGCCCGAGGTCACGGAATGGGCCTGGTCGGCGGAAGCCGACCCGGGGCGCACCTCCTCGCCCTCGACCACTGCACAGGCGGACACGGGCGGCGACCAGGCTGGGGTCATGGAGATCGTGCTGGAGGGTGTCCGAGAGCTCCGCTTCACCGACGGTGCACCCGTCCGCGCAGCGTCGGGTGTGGCCCGCTTCGGTGACGGCTTCCTCGTCGCGCAGGACGACGCCACCCATGCCGCCTGGTTCAGCGACGGACCGGCCACCCCGGTCCGGCTGCTTCCGCCCAGCGAGGGACGGGACACCTTCGACGAGGCCTCCGGCACCAAGCACCTCAAGCCGGACCTGGAGGCGGCGTGCGAGGTCACCACGCACGACGCCTCCAGGTGTGTTGTTCCTCGGCTCGGGCTCGTCGCCCGAACGGATGCGGTGGTCGCTCCTGCACAGAGAGGGGCCAGGTACGAAGCACCAGGTGGCGGACGTGTCTGCGCTGTACGCCGTGGTCGCGGAGGCGCTCGGCGTGCCCGTCGATCTGCTCAACATGGAAGGCGCCTGCGTCCTGGGCGAGACCTTGCGATGGTTCCACCGGGGAATGCCCTCGGCCGGATGGCCGACCGCGAGCGTGGACCTGCCCCTGGGCGTGGTGCTGGACACCGCGTTGGGCCGCGCACGGCCCGAGGACGTGCCGGTGAGGAACTCCATGACCTATGAGCTGGGAGACGCGGACGAGGTCGGGCTGGCCATCACCGACGCCGTTGCTCTGCCGGGCGACGCGATCCTCGTCAGCGCGGCCGCGGAGGACAGTCCGAACCCGAGGGACGACGGACCGGTGGTGGCGTCCGCGTTGGCCGTGGTGCGCGACGGAGTCGTCGGCACGGTCGTCGAGCTGCCGCAGGTCAGGGGGGCTGTCGCGAAGGTGGAGGGGCTCATGCTCCTGGAGGCCGACCACCGGCAGGCGCGCGTGCTGGCCGTGACCGATGCCGACGACCCCGCCGACACCTCGCTCGCGCTCGAGCTCCGCATCCGCCTCTGACCGCGCAGGTTCTGCCGACTCAGGTGCCGCAGAACGTCTGGTAGGTCCCGAAGGACTCCGGTGCGGATCGGGCGAAACGGTCCAGGCCGGGACGCTCGTCGTACGGAGCCGTCACGGCGTCCAGGAGGCTGATGAGCGGATCGAGGTCACCGTCCGTGGCCGCGGTGAGGCTCTCCTCGACGAGGTGGTTGCGGGCGATGTAGACAGGGTTGACCCGGTCCATCGCCGCAGCGTCCGGGCCAAGCGTGCGCCAGCGCGCGGCCCAGGCGTCGAAGCCCGGCAGGTCGAGGAACAGCCCACGGGCCGGCTCCGCCTCGCCCCGGGCCGCCGCGCCGAGACTGCGGAAGAAGGACGTGTGGTCGACGTGGTTGTCCCGCATCAGCACGACGAGGTCCCCGAGAAGTGTCGACGTCACGGGGTCGTCCACACCGGGTGGCAGCCCGAGCTTCGCTCGCATGCCCTGCGACCAGGCAGCGGAGTAGTGGACCGGGAACGTCGCGAGCGACTCGGTCGCACAGGGCCACCGCCTCGTCCTGGTCGTGGGCCAGCAGCGGGAGCAGGGTCTCGGCGAACCGGGCCAGGTTCCACTCCGCGACCACCGGTTGGTTGCCGTAGGCGTAGCGGCCGCCGGTGTCGATCGAGCTGAAGACCGTGGCGGGATCGAAGGCCTCGAGGAATGCGCACGGGCCGTAGTCGATCGTCTCGCCGGAGATCGTCATGTTGTCGGTGTTCATCACCCCGTGGATGAATCCCACGTGCATCCACTGGGCGATCAGCGATGCTTGCGTGGCCACGACACCCTCCAGCAGCGCGAGGTACGGCTGTTCCGCGTGGGTCGCCTCGGGGTGGTGACGGGCGATGGCGTGGTCGGCGAGCCGGCGCAGCAGGGCGGGGTCCCCGGTCGCGCGCGCGTACTGGAACGTGCCGACGCGCAGGTGGCTGCTCGCGACCCGCGCGAGCACTGCTCCCGGCAGCACGGTCTCCCGTTGGACGGATCGCCCCGTCGCGACCACGGCGAGCGAACGGGTCGTGGGGATGCCGAGGGCGTGCATGGCCTCGCTGATGACGTACTCGCGCAGCATCGGACCCACCGCGGCCAGGCCGTCGCCACCTCGCGAGAACGGCGTACGGCCCGAACCCTTCAGGTGCAGGTCGCGCAGTCGTCCCGAGCCGTCGACCAGCTCGCCGAGGAGCAGGGCGCGCCCGTCACCGAGCCGGGGTGAGTAGCCGCCGAACTGATGGCCGGCGTACGCCTGCGCCACCGGTGTCGCGCCCTCGGGGGTGTGGGTCCCGGTCAACAGGCCGAGGCCCGCGGGACTCCGCAGCCAGTCGACCTCGAGGCCGAGCTCGTCGGCCAGCGACTCGTTGAGGAGCAACAGCCGAGGATCGGGCACGTCCGCGGCCGTCCAGGGGAGGGCCAGGTCTGCCAGCTCGTCGGCGAAGCGGCTCGTCAGGGTGACGGTCGAGGGCTGGGCCGGGATCACGTCCTCGACGATACGCGGGGAGCTGTGCGCGAGCTCGTGGTCCGACCCCGGCGCGAGCGGCTCAGGACTGCTTGCGCTCCTGCTTCTTGGCCTCGGTGAGGTCGGCGAGGCGCTTGGCGTCGGCGCGGGCGTCGGCGGCGGACTGCTTGGTCGTGCGGGCGTCGTCGAGCTCGGCCTTCGCTGCGCGCTGGGTGGTCTTCTTCTTCGCCTCGGCTGAGGACGCGACACGTTCCTTGCGCTTGTCGATCGTGGCGGTACGGCTCTCAGCCCTCTGGTCGGCGGCGGCCTTCTTGGTCGCAGCGGTGCGCGCGGCCTTGGCCTTGGCTGCCTTCTTGGCGCGCGCCTCGGCGGCGTCGGCCTCGACGAGACCGGTAGTGGCTCGGTTCTTGGCCTCGTGCCGCTTCCGGGTGGCCTCCTGACGTCCCGAAGCGGCCTTCCGAGCTGCCTGGGCCATGCGGGCGTCGGCCTCCTGCTCGAGGCGGGCGGCTGTCAGGATCTTGTCCGAGCGCTCGATGCGGTCGGCGCCGCGCTGGGCGATGCCGCCATTCCCGAGCAGGGCGCCGGCGACCTTGTCTGCCGATCCCGATGGCTCGATCCACGGTCACGCGCGGGGTCGAGGTCTCCGCCATCCGTCCGGCCAGGGTCTTGTCCACCACTGTCAGGGGAAGTCGGGCGAGCTCGTAGGGCAGGGCGATGACGGTGCTGATCATGGTGGTCATGGTGGTCCTCACTTCTCGGTGTCGGCGCGCAGCTGCGCGGCTCGTTGATGTGCGGCGGCGGCCTCGCGCTCGAGGCGCTGCTTCTCCGCGGTGGCTTCCCGCTCGGTGCGGTCGGCGTCCTGCGGCGAGGCTCGCGGCCTCAAGGAGGCGGGACTCGGCGAGTGCGTCGGCATTCTTCTCGGCGGCGGCGAGGCCTTCGGCCTCTACGCGCTCAGCCTGGCGAGCGGCCGACAGCGTGTTCGCTGGCCAGCTCGTGCTTGACGAGGGACTCGTCGCGTTGGGCCTCAGCCCGGGCTGCGTTCTTCTTCCGGGCCGCCTCGCGATCGGACTCCAGGATCTCCTGGGCGGCCTCCTCGCGCTTGGCGTCGGCGACGGCCTCGTCGGCGACGGCATCCTTGCGGTTCGCTGGCTGCCGCCTGCTGGAGAAGCCCCTCCTCCACCAGGTCGTCCTTGCCGGTCACGGCGCCGGCGACCTCCTTGGCCTTGCCGGCGACGCTGTCGAACATTCCCTCACGGGCTTCTGCTGCTCTGTCGTTGCTCATGCATTCCAGTACCCGACAGACGACCGACAACACCTGCAGGAGGTGTGATCTGTCTCGCTGGGTCAGGACGGGGTTGGGCAGGCGCTCAGGACTGCCCTCAGCCGCGGGCGCCGGTGATCGTCAGCACCACGCCGGCGTGGTCGGACGGCCAGAGACCGGTGACAGGATCCTTGGCAGCCGGCTCGTCGCCGGTGACCTCTCCCGCGACCACGTCGAGCTGCTGCCCGGGTCCGGGCCGGGCGAAGATCATGTCGATGCGGTGCGTCCAGCTGCCCGGGGCAGGTTCGTTGACGAACTCGTTGAGTCCGGACGTCCACCCCTGGTTGGCCGGACGCCACTCCAGCCACATGTCGGTGAACCCACCGGGACCCGTGATGAGGTTGTAGGGCGCCGAGTGCGGGATCGGGAGCGGGTCCATCGGCTTGGTCGTGTTGTTCAGCGGGTCGGAGTTGCAGTCGCACGCGATCACCGTGGTCCGGTCCGCGACGGTGGTCTCGGCCAGCAGCTCCTGTGCCTGTCCGAGGGCCGCGAGCGAGCTGAACGCTTCCAGGTGGGTGTTGACGAAGCGGAACGACGTGGCCGAGCCCTGGGCCACGTCGACCCAGCCGTAACCCCGGATGATGTCCAGGGTCGAGCCGCCCACGTTGACCGGGACCTTCGTGTCGTACTGGGCGCTGCCCTTGTCGAGCACCCGCAGGGTGCTGCTCGCGCGCAGGAGGATCACGTCGCGCATCGTGAGCCGGATGTCGCGACCCTGGCTGACGGTGCCGAGCGCCGGGTTGCCGAGGAAAGCGGGGGACTCGAGGTCCATCTCGTTCTGGACGACCACGGCCTTGTAGGGCGTGCCCTCCTGCCGCAGGTCCTGCAGCAGGAGCTGGAGGTAGTCGTAGTCGACCTGCTGCGCGTTCGGGGTCCCCAGGGTCGTCGAGCCGAACGGCGGCGGCAGCTCCAGCGGCCCGCTGCGCCACAGCGCGACCTCCTGGAGGCCGACGAGGTCGGGCTTCGCCTCGGCGATCTCGGCGGCGAGCAGCTCGCTGCGCCGCGGGAAGTTCGTCTGGTCCACGATGCTGCGGGTCTGGACGTTCGAGTTCCCGAGCGCCACGAGCGCGGCGAGGCCCGTCTTGCCCGCCGTCGCCACGATGGGACGCTGGATGTCGACACCCAGGTAGATGTTCCGGGTCATCACCGTCGTCGTCGCGCCGGCCTGGGCGTCCGGACGCGCCTGCGCGGGCACGGTGCCCGCGGTCGCCACGACCACGCTGAGCCCGGCGGCGGCTATCGGCCGCCTGACCTGTCCACGACCGAACCGAAAGCCTCATCGATGTCTCCTTCACGAAGTCCTGACCTGCATCATGCGCTCGGGCAGTGGAGTTGACCAGACCCGGCTCGCTTCACCCGCATCGGGCGAGGTGGTCGGTGGGGCCGTGACCGCAGGCTGGGGGCCGGATCCCGCCGTGCGAGTGCACGGACGGGCGTTGACGGAACAGGAGCAAGGGCGATGGTGCACGAGACGAAGGGGTGGTCTGCGGTCGACCTGCTGCTGGGCGGACTCCTGGTCGTGGTGGGCCTGGTGATTCTCGGCCACACCGCGATCGCGACGGCACTTTCGCTGGTGTTCGTGGGGTGGTTGCTCTTCGCATCGGGAGTGGTGGCGATTGCGGTGGCGCTCTTCTCCATCGGCAAGGACGGCTTCTGGACCGCTCTGCTCGGCGGCGGGCTGATGACGGTGCTGGGTGTCGTGTTCCTCCGCCACACCGCCGCCGCGGCCGTGACGGTCACCCTCGTCGCCGGCTCCCTCTTCCTCGTGGTCGGCATCGCTCGCCTGGCTGCGGCGTTCGAGTACCCCGAGCAGCGCGTGCCGATGATCCTGGGCGGCGGCGTGTCGCTGCTGCTCGGCCTGGTGGTGCTCTTCAACCTCTTCACGGCGTCGTACACCCTGCTGGGGATCCTGCTCGGGGTGCAGGTGCTTGCCGAGGGGATCGCGATCATGATCTTCGGGCGCGGGGCACGGCGCCACGGCGTGGCCGGCCGCGATGCGGGCCCCGTTCCGACGACCTCGGCCTGACCACGTCGTCGCGACGGACCGCGTTCACCCGCATCAGGTGAGGTCGGCCCCAGGACCCGGTCCTAGCTGTCATTTTCACCCGCTGGCGTCCGGTCCCGGGGAACGAACGTCGAGGAGACTCCCATGGCCAAGGCCCCCAACATCCTCGTCATCTGGGGCGACGACATCGGCATCAGCAACCTCAGCTGCTACAGCGACGGCCTGATGGGCTACCGCACGCCGAACATCGACCGGATCGCCGACGAGGGGGTCCGGTTCACCGACTACTACGGCGAGCAGAGCTGCACCGCCGGGCGCGCGGCCTTCATCACCGGGCAGAACCCCTACCGCACCGGGCTGACCAAGGTCGGCATGCCCGGGCGCGGACATCGGCCTGCGGGCCGAGGACCCCACGATCGCGACGGCTCTCAAGGCGCGCGGCTACGCGCACCGGCCAGTTCGGCAAGAACCACTTCGGCGACCGCGACGAGTTCCTGCCGACCGACGCACGGCTTCGACGAGTTCTTCGGCAACCTCTACCACCTCAACGCCGAGGAGGAGCCGGAGCTCGACGACTACCCGACCGAGGAGGACTTCCCGGACTTCCGCAAGAACTTCGGGCCGCGGGGCGTCATCCACTCGTGGGCGAACGACGACGGCACGCAGCGCATCGAGGACACCGGGCCGCTGACGAAGGAGCGGATGAAGACGATCGACGACGAGGTCGCTCCCGAGGCGCTGCGGTTCATGTGCGACGCCAAGGACGCGGACACGCCGTTCTTCGTGTGGCTCAACACCACGCACATGCACTTCCGCACGCACGTCAAGGACGGCAGCCGAGGGCGGGCCGGCCGGTGGCAGTCGGAGTACCACGACACGATGTGCGACCACGACGACCTGGTCGGCGACGTGCTGGACGTTCCTCGACGAGCAACGGGCTGGCCGAGGACACGATCGTCATCTACTCCACCGACAACGGTCCGCACATGAACTCCTGGCCGGACGCCGGGATGACGCCGTTCCGCAGCGAGAAGAACTCCAACTGGGAGGGCGCCTACCGGGTGCCGGCGATGGTCCGCTGGCCCGGGACGGATCCCGGCGGGCCAGGTGCTCAACGGGATCGTCAGCCACAACGACTGGTTCGTGACCCTGCTCGCGGCGGCGGGGGACACCGACGTCGCGGACCGGCTCAAGGAGGGCGGCGACCTGGGCGGGTACGACGTACAAGGTGCACCTCGACGGGCACAACCAGCTCGACTACCTCACCGGGGCAGTCGACGAGAGCCCGCGCAAGCACTTCTTCTACGTGTCCGACGACGGCGACCTGACCGCGCTGCGCTACGACAACTGGAAGTTCGTCTTCCTCGAGCAGCGCGCCACCGGGACGCTGCAGATCTGGGCCGGAACCGTTCACCGAGCTGCGGTTCCCGAAGCTGTTCAACCTGAAGACCGATCCCTACGAGCGCGCCGACATCACGTCCAACACCTACTACGACTGGGTGCTCGACCACGTCTGGCTGTTCATCCCGGCGCAGGCCTACGTCGCGCGGATGCTCACAGACGCTGGCGGAGTTCCCGGCGCGGCAGGAACCGGCGAGCTTCAACATCGAGCAGGTGCATGGAGAAGCTCAAGGCCGGCGTCGGGCAGCAGCTGACGACCGTGGGGACCACGACGAGCCTAAGCGCGAACGGTCGAGCTGCCGGGCGGCACGTTCGCGATGGGCTCGGACGCGTTCTACCCCGAGGAGGCCCCGGTGCACCGGGTGCGGGTCAGCGCCTTCGCCATCGACCCGTGCCCGGTGACCAACGAGCAGTTCGCCCGGCCTTCGTCCGCGCGACCGGCCACGTGACGGTCGCCGAGCGGCCGCTCGACCCGGCGGACTTCCCCGGCGCCCCGCCGGAGAACCTGCAGCCCGGTTCGATGGTGTTCACCCCGACCAGCGGGCCGGTCGACCTGCGCCACCTCAGCCAGTGGTGGACCTGGACGCCGGGGGCGTGCTGGAGCGCGCCCGGAGGGTCCCGGGCAGCTCGGTCAAGCGTCGGCCCGACCACCCGGTGGTGCACGTCGCGCACGAGGACGCCGTCGGCGTACGCCGCCTGGGCGGGCGCGGCGCTGCCCACCGAGGCCGAGTGGGAGTACGCCGCCCGCGGCGGGCTCGACGGCGCCGACTTCACGTGGGGCGACGATGCCGCGGCCCGGGCGGCCGGATCATGGCCAACACCTGGGACGGCCCGGACTTCCCGTGGCGCAGCACCAAGGAGAGCGGGTGGACGCGGACGTCGCCCGTCGGCGTCGTTCCCGGCGAACGGGTTCGGGCTCTTCGACATGGCCGGCAACGTGTGGGAGTGGACCGACGACTGGTGGACGACCCGCCACCCGGACGACGCGGGCAGCGCGTGCTGCGCGCCGGAGGACCCGCGCGGCGGCGACCTGGAGGGCAGCCACGACCCCGGCAGCCGCAGTTCCGGGTCGGCCGCAAGGTCATCAAGGGCGGCTCGCACCTGTGCGCCGACACCTACTGCCTGCGCTACCGACCGGCGGCCCGACGCCCGCAGGCGGTCGACACCGGGATGAGCCACGTCGGCTTCCGGTGCGTCACGCGCGCCGATGTCCCGTCCGACGCCGAACGATCCTGAGGAGCACACATGCCCGTGCATCGACGACGCCTCCGCGCTGCCTTCGTGGCGACCCGGACCGACGCGGGACGCCGTGCTCGGCGTTCCTCGACGCGGCAGCCCGAGGTCGACCCGCGCGACCGGGTGGCGTGCTTCGACAACGACGGCACGCTGTGGTGCGAACGCCCCGGCTACGTGCAGCTCGACTTCTTCGTCGACGCCCTCCGCGGCCGCGCCGCACGAGCCCGAGGTGGCCGCGGTCCCGGAGTTCGCGGCGCTGCTCGCCGAGGACCGAGGCTGCGATGGGCGAGCTGGGCCTGAACCGGATCGCCTTCGCCCTGCTGGGGCTCTTCGACGGGCGTCACGCCCGAGGAGTTCACGGCCCGGGTCGCGGGAGTTCATGGCGCCGGGCGGAGCACCCGACCCTGGGCCGGCCCGCTCCGGGCCACGACGTACCAGCCGATGCTGGAGCTGGTGGACGCACTCCGCGACCTCGACTTCACCGTCTGCATCGTGACGGGCGGCGGCACCGAGTTCGTCCGTGCTCGTCAGCCAGGACCTCTACGGCGTGCCGCCGGAGGCCGTCGTCGGCTCGCTGGTGTCCTACAGCTACTCCACGGAGCCGCCCGGTCCGAGCGACCCGGCGAGCCGGTGCTGCGGCGTACGACGGCGCTGGACGGCGAGGCCAACGAGGGCGCGCCAAGGTGTCCAACATCCAGGCCCAGCTCGGCCGACGCCCGATCATGGCCGCCGGCAACTCCGGCGGCGACCGGGAGATGCTGGAGTGGGCGGCGGCGGGAGAGGGGCCGAGCCTCGCGCTGCTCGTCGACCACGACGACGCCGAGCGGGAGTTCGCCTACGTCAGCACGGCCCAGACCTTCGACGAGCCCGAGCCGATCACCGAGGTCGCTGCGCGCGCGGGGTGGACGGTGGCCAGCATGGCCCGGGACTGGGAGGTCGTGTTCGGGCCGTCGGACTGACCGGCGTCAGATGAGGTGCAGCTTGCGGGCCACCGCGAGTGCCTCGCTGCGGCGACCCACGGAGAGCTTGGTGTAGAGGCTGGAGACGTGGGTCTTCACGGTGTTCTCGCTGACGAAGAGGTTGGCCGCAGCATCGCTGTAGGTCGAGCCTCGAGCCAGCTCCTGGAGGACCTCGAGCTCCCGGGGACTGAGGTTGGGCGCCACCCGCCCGTCCGGTCACCGAGGCGAGCTCGTGCTCGGTCGCGACGATGGGAGCGAACAGGGAGGCGATGCCCGGCCGCTCGGCGCACGCCTCGCGGAGCTCGGTTGCCCCATCCGGAGGACGACTGCGCCCTGGGCGTCGGCCAGCAGCTGCCCGACGCGGGTGCCGTGGCGGCTCCAGCCCAGGAACGGACTGCCCGAGTCGTCCGGGCTCCGGTGGCGTCGACGGCCCGTACGAGCAGGTCGTGCGCGGCCTCCGTGTCGCCGAGGTAGTCGAGCAGCTGGGCGGCGCGACACCATGCTGAGCGGCCCGGTGGCGGGCTGGGCGCGGCCGTGACATCGCGGCCGCCTCGCGGTAGAGCGAGGCCGCGGTCTGCGAGGTCCCCGTCGACGTCGTCGGCGGCGGCCTGGGCCCACAGTCGTTCGCCCTCGGCCCCGATCTCCGCGAAGGTGTCGGCGAGCGCGCGCAGTGCCGCCCGGTTGGCGGTGATGACGGCGAGTCCGGCGCGCTCCATCAGGGCGCAGATCCGCAGGTGCTCGGGCATTCGATGGGCGGGTGCCAAGGTGTCGAGGGCGCGGAGGGACCCGGCGACCGAGCCCTCGAGGAGGGCGAGTCGAGCCTGCATGATCTGTCGCCAGAACTGGCTGGTCAGGTCGTCGAGACACTCGGGGGAGGCGCCAGGGGCGTCGGGGGTCGCCTGTCGGGGCGTCCTGGCCCTGGAGAGCCAGCGGGAACGTCTCGAACCACACCAGCATCTGCACCAGCTGCGCCCGCGCGCGAGTCGCTGCGCCCGTGCCCGGGTGGGCCTCGAGCGAGTGCGAGGGTCTCGTCGCGAGGTCGAGGCACGGCCTGCTCGCGACCGAGCATGAACTGGGTCAGCGCCAGGTGCGACAGGGCCTCGGCCGTCGTCGCGGTGAGCTCCTCGGACCGGCTCACGAGCACGGCATCGCTGAGGTGCTCCTCCGCGTCGGTGAGGCGGCCCAGCCAGTTCTCGGCGACGCCGAGCTCGAGCAGGAGCGAGCGAGAGATAGGGATCGCGCACGGCGGCGTCCCCCGCGCGCGTCGAGCACGTGCAGCGCGTCGGCGACCGCCGTCCTCCAGGTGGTCGCGCGCCGCTGCGCGAGCGGTGCAGCCGCAGACTGTGGTGCTGGAGCGCCGACACGGTGCCCGGATGCGTCGCCTCGTGGCGCAGCAGGCGGTCGGCCCAGTGTCGGCCGGCCTCGTCGTCGCCGGCGGTCCACCGCGACCAGGCGACGACGCCCCACGTCTCGGGGTGCTCCTCGAGGCTGGCGCCGGCCTGCCGGAGGAAGCCGTCCACGCAGCGCTCGTCGCGGGCCAGACAGCCGCGGCGCCGTGCTCGGCCAGCACGGCGCCGGCTTCGTCGTACTCACCCAGGGCGAGGAAGCGGCGTAGGGCGTCGGAGGTCAGGCCGCGGCCCAGATCGAGCCGGGTGGCGCGAAGGATGGTCGCGCGGGCCTGCTGGACGTCGACGCCACCGGCGACCATGCGGCGGCGCACCACCTCGAGCAGCAGCGGGATGGATGCGGTAGCGCTCCTCCGCGTCGGCCGCGCGGAGGTCGGCCGAGACCCGGTTGACCAGGAGTCCGGTGGTCTCCAGCGAGTCGAGCGCCTCTCCGGCCTGCGGGTCACGGGTGAGGTGCCGCGCCAGCTCGCTCGGTGAGGTCCGGCTCGCCGGCCACGCAGAGCAGGAGGTGCCGCTCCTGGGGACGCAGGCCCACGAAGACCTCTCCCGCCACGAGGTCCGCGATGGTCTGGCCCGACGTCTTGACGAACTGGGCCGCGTCCTGGCCCGGCGGGCATGGTGGCACTGGCTCGAGCGGCCAGGACCAGGGCAGCGCACCAGCCGCTCGGAGCGGTCGACGACGGCCTCGAGGATCTCCGGCGCGGGTGGTGCCGGCGTGCTGGGTGGCCAGCGACGATGCTCTCCTCCCGGGTGAGCCGCAGGACGTCGCCACGCAGGATCGTGAGGTGGCCGAGGAGCTCGGGGACGAGACGCGAGATCGACAGGTCCCAGCGGGTCAGCAGGACCAGGCGCAGGCCGTCCGGGTCGGAGTCCAGGCGCTCGTTGACCAGGCGGACGCAGGCCGCCGGAGAGCAGGTGGGCGTCGTCGACGACCACCAGCAGGGGGAGGCCGTCGACCGTGGCCGCGCGATCGAGGACCTGCCTGAGGTGCTCGACCGTGGTCATCCGCGTGGCGTCGTACCAGATGGTGTCGACGTCGCGGCTCGACGTGGCCAGCCAGCCCGCCACGCCCAGCGTCTTGCCCGCCCCGGCGGGGGCGACGACGATCGGTGACGGGCTGGTCGCTCGCGGCCTCGAGTCGGCTCCACAGCAGTCGGCGCGGGGCGTAGTGGCGCGGCAGCCACGGCGCGCCCGGCCACGGGTCGGCGTCGCGGCTCCCGGGTGCGGCCTCTCCGGGTGCGGGTGTGAAGCTCGACGGGACCGGGTTCGGGGTCCAGTTGCCGCCATGTTCGCTCCCTCGAACGACGACAGTGCCGCGTGCATGGCGCGCCGTCCTTCCGAGGTCGACGCCCTCACCCCTGAGGGTACGCAGGTCCGCGGCTTGCCGCGTCAGCCGGCGCCGGTGGACTGGACGGGTGAGGTCAGTCCTCGGTGAACACCTGGCGAAGCGCGTCCTCCTGTTCCTGACTGAGGTTGGTGAAGAGAAGCTCGCTGGGTGCGCCACCGGCGAACGCGTCCTTGACCCTGTCGACGACCGCGTCGGAGGACATCATGAAGAGCGCGGACGTACCGGGCGTGATCCGGTCGCGGACCCGGTTGATGAACGTGTCGTCGATGCCGACGTCGCGCAACGACCCCGCCAACGCGCCGGACGCGGCGCCGATCGCCGCCCCGAGCAGGGGGACGAAGAAGATGAGGCCGAACAGCAGGCCCCAGAACGCTCCGCCCATCGCCCCCGCCCCGGTCAGGCCGTGCAGCTGCTGGGTGCGCGGCTTCTTCTCGCCCTGCGGCCACGAGACGGTCGCGGCGTCGTGCACCACCACCAGCTGCTCGCGGGCGAGCTCCTGCAGCATCTGCGAGGCCCTGTCGGCGCCGTCAGCGGTGTCGAACCTCCAGACCATGAGCGTCGCCACTGGGATCTCCTCGGGTGAATCATCGGTCCTCCCGACTATCGGACCGTCAGTCCGTGAGTTCCTCCCCCGATTCCGGTGAGTGCGTGAGAGCGTGGGCGACCTACGCTCGGAGCCGGGAACCCTCAGGGTGGATGCGATGCAGGAGGCACGGTGACCAAGGTGATGATTCGCGTCGACGACGTCGTGAGCGAGGAGCTGCTCAGCGCCTTCCCGCAGCTCGTGCCCACGGTGACCCGCGCCCAGACGACGCTGACCGGTGACCGTGGTCGACCAGGAGGAGCTCCAGGGCGTCATCAACTTCCTCGCGTCGATGGGCATCACCATCGTCGACGTGCTGACGATCCCGGAGTAGGCCGCCCGTGCTCCTGCCTGGTTCCCGTCGCTCCGGCGTCCTGATCGGAATCGGCCTGCTCGCTCCTCGAGATCGGCGTGGTCGTCGCGGCGCTGGGCGTCATCCCGGGCAACCGCCGTCCGTCCACCGGGATGGCGTGGCTGATCCTGGTGCTCGCGGTGCCGTTCTTCGGCCTGCTGGCCTTCCTGCTGTTCGGCAGCAACCGGGTCGAGCGCGAGCCGCCGGGAGAAGCAGCAGCTGGTCAACGCGATCATCCTGGCCCGCACCAGCGCGATCGCCGAGCTGGGACGAGACACCGACCCGAGCCGGCGTACGTCGCCTCGGTCGCCGTCCTCAACCGACGGCTCGGGGCGCTGCCCGCGGTCACGGGCAACAGTGCGCAGCTCTTCCCGGACTACGTCGAGAGCATCACGGCGATGGCGCGAGGCGGTCGACACCGCTGAGCGCTTCGTCCACGTGCAGTTCTACATCAGCGCGTGGGACGAGGTCACTGCACCGTTCTTCGAGGCGCTCGTCCGCGCCGCCGATCGCGGCGTGGAGCGTGCGCTTCCTCTTCGACCACCTCGGCTCGCGAGGCATCCCGGTCTACAAGGAGATGCTCGCGAGGCTCGAGGGGACCGGCATCGAGTGGCACCGGATGATGCCGCTGGACCCGCTGCGCGGCAGGGTGCGCCGACCCGACCTGCGCAACCACCGCAAGATCCTCGTCGTGGACGGGGTCGTCGGCTTCGCGGGCTCCCAGAACCTGATCGAGCCCTCCTACAACAAGCCGGCGCAATCGCAAGGCGGGTCGCCAGTGGGTCGAGCTGGTCGTGAGGGTGCGAGGGCCCCGTGGTCGCCGAGCTCAACGCCGTCTTCCTCACCGACTGGTACAGCGAGACCGGTGACGTGCTCGAGGACACCATGGACTCGACCACGGGCGGCATCGGCGCCTGCGGGGACCGGCGAGCTCGTGGCGCAGGTGGTCCCCAGCGGTCCGGGCTTCGCCACGGAGAACAACCTGCGGATGTTCACCACGCTGATCTACGGGGCGCAGCGGCGCTTGTCGATCACCAGTCCCTACTTCATCCCCGACGAGTCGCTGCTCTACGCGATCACCACCGCGGCCCAGCGCGGCGTCGACGTCGAGCTGTTCGTCAGCGAGGCAGGGGACCAGTTCATGGTCTACCACGCCCAGCGCTCCTACTACCAGGCGCTGCTCGAGGCGGGGGTGCGCATCTGGCTCTACCCCGCGCCGTACGTCCTGCACTCCAAGCACTTCTCGGTCGACGACGACGTGGTGGTGATCGGGTCGAGCAACATGGACCTGCGGTCCTTCGCACTCAACTACGAGGTCTCGCTGATGCTCACCGGCCCCGGGATCGTGGAGAGGATGCGCGAGGTCGAGGACACCTACCGTGCGCTGTCGCGCGAGCTGACCGAGGACGAGTGGAGCGCCCGGTCCCGCGGCTCGCGCTACATCGACAACGTGATGCGGCTGACCTCGGCCCTGCAGTGACCTACTGGTCCGTGGAGGCCGTCGTGGCCTGTTCGGTCGACTCGGAACCGTCAGCGCGCTTCTCAGCCCCCGAGGACCCGGGACTTCTGCGCAGCGAACTCCTCGTCCGTCAGCGCCCCGGAGTCCCGGAGCGCTGCGAGCTTGGAGATCTCGTCCGCCGTACTGGGGCGCACGGCGGCACCCGCCTGGTTGGCGAACTCCTGCATACGGCGCTCGTTCATGGAGTCGCCGCGAGCGATGAGGTAGACCACAGCAGCGATGAACGGCACGAAGAGGAGGAAGAGCATCCACAACGCCTTGACCACACCCGAGAGGTCGCGGCTGCGCAGGACGTCCGTCATGAGCGACACCAGGAACCAGAGCCAGGCGATGATGATGTAGAACCACAGCATGGTGAACATGAGGTCGAGAAGCGGGTAGTCGTCCATGGGCCCAGCCTGTCGAGCAACCAATGAACAGTGCTCACCCGGTCCGGGTGACTGGGAATCCGCCCCGTCCACGGCAAGGCATCATGCGCTGACACCGTCTCGAAACGAGACCGGCCCTCACGCGGTGACCCGCTCGAAGATCGCGGCGAGGCCCTGGCCGCCGCCGATGCACATCGTCTCCAGTCCGTAGCGCGCCTCACGACGCTGCATCTCGTGGGCCATCGTGGCGAGGATGCGGGCACCGGTCGCGCCCACGGGGTGACCGAGGGAGATGCCGGAGCCGTTGGGGTTCAGACGCTCGTCGGTAGCGTCGAGCTTCCACTCGCGCAGGCAGGCGAGCACCTGGGCGGCAAAGGCCTCGTTGAGCTCGATCAGGTCGATCTCGTCGAGGGTGAGGCCGGCACGGTCGAGGGCGGCGGCGGTGGCGGGGACGGGTCCGATGCCCATCACCTCCGGGCCGACGCCGGCGACGGCCCACGACTTCAGGGTGAGCACGGCGCGAAGCCCCCGGCGCTCGGCCTCCGCGCGGGTGGTGACCACACACATCGCGGCCCCGTCGTTCTGTCCGCTGGCGTTCCCGGCCGTGACCGTGGATCCGGCGTCGAGCTTCGCGCGCACCGGCCGCAGAGCCGCCAGCTGCTCGAGGGTGGTCTCGGGACGGGGGTGCTCGTCGCGGTCGACAACCACGTCAGGCTGGCCGCGGCGACCGGGGATCGTGAACGGGACCAGCTCGTCGGCGAACCTGCCGGCCTCGTGCGCGGCGCCGGCCCGCTGCTGCGAGCGGACCGAGAGCTCGTCCTGCTCCGCGCGCGTGATGCCGTAGTCGCGGCGCAGGTTCTCGGCCGTCTCCAGCATGCCGCCGGGAACGGGGTGGTCCTTCCCACCTGCGGTCTCGCGGGCGCGGAGGAGGCGGTCCATCAGCTCCACGCCCCCGCTGCGAATGCCGGTGCGCAGGCCGAGTGCGTAGTGCTCGACGTTGGACATCGACTCGACGCCGCCCGCGACGATGACGCTGCCGGCACCGCTGGCGATCTGGGACGCGGCGTAGAGGACGGCCTGCAGTCCCGACCCGCAGCGGCGGTCGAGCTGGAGGCCGGGCACCCCGGTGCCGAGGCCGGCGTCGAGCGCGGCGATGCGGCCGATGGCGGGGTTCTCACCGCTCGGGTAGCAGTTGCCCAGGACCACGTCGTCGACGTCACCCTCGCCCAGGCCGGTACGACGCGCGAGCTCGCGCAGGGTGTGTGAGGCGAGGTCGACCGCGGACAGGGATGCGAACACGCCGCCGTAGCGGCCCACGGGGGTGCGGACGGGTTCACAGATCACGATGTCGGGCATGGCACGAACCTAGTCGGCCGGGCGGCCGCTTGCCGCAGGCGTTCACACGCCCGATCATGGGGGTCCGCAAGGTCGCCTTCGTGAACGGGGTCCGCGCATGGTCGCAACGACGAGGTCCATCCGTGCACTGTCGATGTGGGTCGTGGGGGTGGTCCTCGCGACGGCGCCTGCGCCGGCGATGGCGATGGCGGACACCAGGGCGTACGACGATGCCGTAGGGGACTCGACAGTCGTGGACATCTCGCGCGTCACGGTCGCCCATGGCGACTCGGTCACTGTGCGCGTGCGATCAGCGGCCCCGTTGGCAGCCGGACAGCGCTATTCCTTCTGGATCGATGCTGGTCGGCGTCCGGGGGCCAACTACCACGTGGCTTTCCTCGCCAACTCGGACTTCGACGACGTGCTGGGACTCGTCCGGCCTTCAGCGACCGTCCGTCCCGGTTCGTGCCCTGCCCCGGACTGCGGGCCCACGCCGACATGTTCGACTCCGGGCCGGTGTCGCTCCGTATTCCGAGCCGCTGCCTGAAGAGCCCCAGGAGCGTCCGGGTCGCCGTCAGGTTCAAGGACGAGACCGCGGGAGCTGTCGACTGGGCCCCAGGGCGACGGACCTTCGGACCCTGGGTCAAGCGCTAGCCTTCGGGCCTACCGGCCCAGGTCGTTTCCGGGGTCAGAACTCGATGATCTGACGCAAGGCCGTCCCGGCGGCCAGCTCGTCCATGGCCTGGTTGACGTCGTCGAGCGAGATGCGCGAGGACACCAGTGCCTCCACGGGCAGGCGACCCTCGCGCCACCACTGCGCGAAGACGGGGATGTCGCGCGACGGCACCGCCGAGCCGAGGTAGCTGCCGATCACGGTCCGGGCCTCGGCCACCAGGAGCAGCGGCGAGACGGCCGCCATCGCGTCCGGGGGAGGCAGCCCGACGGTGACGGTGCGACCGCCGGGCGCCGTGGCGGCGAGCGCGGCCTCGAAGGCTCGGGCGTTGCCTGCGGCCTCGACGACGACGTCGCACCGGACCTCGCCCGAGGCGAGCTCGGCGGGGTCGAGGGCCCGGGTCGCGCCGAGCTCGCGCGCGCGGTCGCGCTTGCCGGCGACTCCGTCGACCGCGACGACGTCCCCGGCGCCGAGGGCCACGGCAGTCAGCAGGGCGGCCATGCCGACGCCGCCCAGGCCGACGACCATGACGCTCTGGCCCGGCTCGGGCGGTGCGGCGTTGACGAGGGCTCCGCCACCGGTGAGGACGGCGCAGCCCAGCACCGCGGCCACGTCGAGCGGCACGTCGTCCCCGACGGCCACGACCGACCGGGTGTCGACGACCGCGTGCGTGGCGAACGCCGAGACGCCGAGGTGGTGGTGCACGGGGACGCCGTCTCGGCTGAGCCGGCGACCGCCGCCGAGCAGCTCCCCGGCGGCGTTGCTGGCCGAGCCCGGACCGCAGGGCATCCGGCCGCCGGTGGCACAGCCGGGGCACTGCCCGCAGCGGGGTAGGAACGTCATGACCACGTGTTGACCGACGGCGAGGTCGCTCACGCCGGCGCCGAGAGCCGTGACACGACCGCTGGCCTCGTGGCCCAGCAGCATGGGGACGGGCCGGGCCCGGTTGCCGTCGACGACCGACAGGTCCGAGTGGCACACCCCCGCGGCACCGATCTCCACCAGGACCTCGCCCGGGCCGGGCGGCTCGAGCTCGATCTCCCCGACCGTGAGCGGTCGGGACCGCCCCCACGGCGCGGGTCGTCCCAGCTCCTCCAGGACTGCTCCGGTGATCCTCATCAGGTGCCCCATCCGTCGGCCAGGCGTAGGGGTCAGTCGGCTTCCCAGTACGGGCCGGGCAGGTAGGGATCCCGCTCAATCGTGGTGACGGGACGACGTACGGTCCGGTAGGTCTTGCGCATGGTTCCGTCCGGGTCGCGCACCCATCTGACCACCCGGAAGTTGGCGTAGGTCGTGGTGTAGGCGTTGCGCGAGTTCCGCGCGTGGTCCCACTGGTAGTTGAAGTTCGTCATGTACTTCCGAGCAACCACGGCGCCGCGCACGGTGAACCAGATCTCGTCGTTGGCAGTGCTGAGGCTGGCCCAGTTCGTGGAACCGGTCAGCACCAGGCTGGTGTCCGGGACCCCGTTGTAGGTGCCCCGGATGACGAAGTACTTCTGGTGGCTGTAGTAGTCGAGGATCAGGTCGTCGATACCGTCATTGTTGAGGTCGAAGTTGTCGTCGGTGTTGTAGTCCAGGCCGGTGGAGCGGAGCGGGATCCGCCCGCGTCCCGTGGGCGCACCGAGGATTCCCTTGGTGTGGTAGCCGATGAGTCCGTAGCTGACGCGGACGTTGCAGCCCTCGGCGTACTTCTTGCGAAGCGCGGCGGCCAGGTAGTCGCCGCGCCTGCCCCGCATGGTGTGCATGGACAACGCCAGTCGGGTGCGCGTCTGACCCCCCGCCCCGTCCGGGGTCAGGCACTGGATCCTGCCCAGCATGTCGAGCACCAGGTCGTTCCTGGGTCCGGACTGCTTGGGGAAGGCCCAGACGGTGGACTTGTCGATCGAGTCGTCGCAGACCGGACCGAGCGGGGTCCCGCAGAAGCTCATCGGTTCCTGACGCTTGTCGTAGTCGTTCCGCATGTCGTTGAAGAGCCCCACGAACTGGCGGAACAGCTCGTGGTTGCCTGAGGTGAAGTAGAGGTCGTTCCACTGGTGCCGGTCCGCGTTCAGCGTCATGTTGGCCGACCCCACGGCGAGCACGTGCCAGTGTCTTGCCGGCCTGGGAGAAGGAGTAGAACTTCGAGTGCAGGTTGTTGAACTCGTTGGCGGCACCCCGACAGCTCTGCTTGCACTTGTAGATGAAGCTCTTCGCACTGCGGTCCGTGCCGATCTCGGCCCGCACCACCTGCATGGCCCGGTTCTCCCAGTGGTCGTTGAGCAGCATCTGCACCTTCACGCCGCGCCGGTGGGCCTCCACCAGGGCCTTGGCCACCGGCATGCGGTCCAGCGAGTAGATCGCGATCCTGATGGTCGCCCCCCTGGGCGTGTGCCGGATCGTGTCGATGACCTTCCGCTCGATCCGGAACCAGCCCTTCTTGAGGTGGGGGTCGTTGAAGAAGGGGCCACTGGGGGCCTCCCAGCTTGCGGGACGTGGCCGCGCGAAGCGTGTCGGAATGGCGTCGGCCGACGCGTGGCGCGCCGCATCGGCGTCGGTCGTCATGGCGGACGCCGGCACTGTTCCGCTGAGTCCGAGGCTCAGTGCCACCCACAGGGCAACCGCCAGCATCAACGACCTCGTCACGAATGCACCTCTCTGAGCTACGTCATCGGCCGGCCCAGCATAGGCACGTCACGACCGTCAATTGCGTGTGCACGCCCTACGGTGGCCCCATGAACGCACGCCGGTTGGTCATCGCCGTTGAAGGTGCGTGGGACTCGGCCCGCCTGCGAGGCGCCCGTGACCGGACGCCTGAGCACTTCAGGATCGAGCCCTACATCGGCTACGGCGGCCCCGAGGGCGTGGTCGTCCGGGGACGTGTCCTGGACAACCCGCCTGCGACCGAGGCTGCTGATGGCGAGGGGATACGTGCGGCGGTCCGCCGCAGCGCCCGGGGCTTCCTGACCAACGAGCTGCCCGGAGTCCCGCTCAGGGTGACGGTGGCCGGGGCAAGCGCCGAGACTGTCACCGACGCCGAGGGCTACTTCCGGGTCCGGGTCCGGACAGCGCCCGATGCGCTCGTGAGCCCGTGGACCCAGGGAGTGGTCGAGCTCTGCGGGAGAATACCGAGGCCTGACCGGGCCCCGACGAGCATCCGTCGAGGTGCGCGTTCCCTGCTGCCGCGTGCGAGGTTCGGCATCGTCTCGGACGTCGACGACACGATCCTCGAGACCGGCGTCCAGCGGGTGCGCCGGATGGTCGTCCAGACCTTCACCGGCTCGTCGCTCACGCGATCGGCGTTCCCCGGGTCGGTGGAGCTCTACCAGGACCTGGCCGCGGGCGTGAACCCGGTCTTCTACGTCTCGTCGAGTCCGTGGAACCTGCACGCCTTCCTCGTGGGGTTCCTGCGTCACCGGGGGTTCCCGCTCGGCCCCGTGCTGCTGCGTGACCTGCTCGGCACCTGGTCCGGTCGCGAGCAGAAGCACGACCGCATCCGGGAGGTCCTCGACCTCTACCCGGACCTGCCGTTCGTCCTCATGGGCGACTCCGGGGAGCGCGACCCCGAGGTCTACGCCGACATCGTGCGCGCCTACCCGGGCCGGATCCTTGCGGTCTACATCCGGGAGGTGCGGCTTGACCCGGGAGACGGACGGGTGGAGACGGTGTCCGACGCGTGGGCGTCGGAGGTGCCGTTCGTGCTGGCTGCCGACACGGACGCCGTACGACGGCACGCGACAGGCGTCAGCCTGCTGTGAGTGGCCTGGGCCGAGCGCCCGTCGTCGACGTCAGCGCCCTGGACGTCCAGCGCTTCGCCAGCGGTGAGCTGCACCGTGAGCTCAACATCGTCTGATCACACGTCCCCCGAACCGAGGAGAAGCACCATGCCGCGCACCACCATCCCGTCCACCGCCGAGCTCCGCGAGCTCGCGGAGGAGACCGCCCGCCGCTGCGGTGTCGACCTGCAGGCCGTGGCCGGTGAGCAGCCCGTGACCTCCCCGGTCAACGGCGGCACCATCGCCGAGCTCGCGTGGGTCGACGGAGCGGCGGTCGGGGCGGCCGTGACCAGGGCCGAGGCGGCCTTCCGCCAGTGGCGGACGGTGCCGGCGCCCGCCCGCGGCGCACTCGTCAAGCGGCTCGGCGAGCTGCTCACCGAGCACAAGGAGGACCTCGCCACCCTCGTGAGCCTCGAGGCGGGGAAGATCACCTCCGAGGCGCTGGGCGAGGTGCAGGAGATGATCGACATCTGCGACTTCGCCGTCGGACTGTCCCGCCAGCTCTACGGCGCGACGATGCCCTCCGAGCGGCCCGGCCACCGCCTGATGGAGACGTGGCACCCGCTCGGCGTCGTGGGCGTGATCAGCGCCTTCAACTTCCCCGTCGCCGTCTGGTCCTGGAACACCGCGATCGCCCTGGTGTGCGGCGACGCAGTCGTCTGGAAGCCCTCGGAGCTGACCCCACTGACTGCGCTCGCCTGCCAGGCGATCCTGGCGCGCGCCATCGACGAGGCGGGTGCGCCCACCGACCTCTCCCAGGTGGTCCTCGGCGGTCCGGAGGTCGGCGTCCGCCCTGGTGGAGCACCCGGGAATCGCCCTGCTCAGCGCCACCGGCTCGACGCGGATGGGTCGTGCGGTCGGTCCGCGGGTCGCCGAGCGGTTCGGACGCAGCCTGCTCGAGCTCGGCGGCAACAACGCCAGCGTCGTCACGCCGTCCGCCGACCTCGACCTCGTCGTGCGGGGCATCGTGTTCGCCGCCGCCGGGACCGCCGGACAGCGCTGCACGACGACGCGTCGCGTGATCGCGCACACCTCGGTGATCGACGAGCTGACCAGCAGGTTGGCGTCGGCCTACGGGCGACTCCCGATCGGAAACCCGATGGCGGAGGGCACCCTGGTGGGCCCGCTCGTGCACGGTGCGGCGTACACGCAGATGCAGGGCGCGATCGAGCAGGCCCTGGAGGAGGGCGGCAAGCTGGTCGTCGGCGGCGGCCGCGAGCTCGAGGACGAGGCCGCTGGGGCCTACTACGTGCGGCCGGCCATCGTGCGGATCGACGAGCAGACCGATGCCGTCCGGCAGGAGACGTTCGCACCGCTGCTCTACGTGCTCCCCTACGAGGAGCTCACCGAGGCGATCGCGCTCAACAACGAGGTGCCCCAGGGCCTCTCGTCCAGCATCTTCACCTCCGACCTTGCCGAGGCCGAGCTGTTCCTGTCCCCGGTGGGGTCCGACTGCGGCATCGTCAACGTCAACGTCGGCACCTCCGGCGCGGAGATCGGCGGGGCGTTCGGCGGCGAGAAGGAGACCGGCGGTGGTCGCGAGTCCGGCTCGGACGCCTGGAAGGCCTACATGCGTCGCGCGACCAACACGGTCAACTACTCCGGCGAGCTGCCGCTCGCCCAGGGCGTCGACTTCACGGTCTGACCGGGGGAGCGGATGCGGGGTCTCCTTCCCCGCACCGGGCGTGGACGAAGGGTGACTGCTGGGATCGGGCAGGCTCTTGGCAGTAGGGGCCCAGAGTGCCATCGTCGGCACCACCATCGTCCACGAGGAGGCGCCCGATGCCGGTGACCCGAGGATTCTTCCGACGCCGACCCGACGGCCCCGCGGGCCGGCTGCCTCCGGGACAGTACGACGTCGGCGGCGGCTGGCCGGTCCTGACCGCCGAGGCGACCCCGCGGATCCACCGCGAGTCGTGGACCTTGCGTGTCGACGGTCTCGTGGACCAGCCGACGACCTGGACGTGGGACACGGTGCAGCAGCTGCCGAGGTCGTCGTACCGCGGTGACATCCACTGCGTGACGACCTGGTCGAAGTTCGACGTGGTGTTCGCCGGCGTCTCCGTCGACAGCCTGCTCGCGGCTGCCGGGCCCCAGGCGGAGGCCGGGTTCGTGATCGCCCACTCCTCGACCGGCTACACGACCAACCTGCCCCTGGCGGACGTCACCGACGGCAAGGCGTGGGTCGTGTGGGAGTACGACGGGCGACCACTGACGGCCGAGCACGGTGGCCCGGTGCGGTTGCTGGTCCCGCACCTGTACTTCTGGAAGTCCGCGAAGTGGATCAGCCGGCTCGAGCTGACGGCGGAGGACCGCCCCGGGTTCTGGGAGCGCAACGGCTACCACGACCGCGGGGACCCGTGGCTCGAGCAGCGCTACGAGGGCGACCCATGAGCCTCGATGACTCCTTCGGGCCGGTGGGTGCGGGTTCGACGGCATGGACGACCGGACGCATCATCACCAAGGACTTCCCCGCGCCGCATCTCGTCAGGCTCCGCATGCACGTCGAGGACCGCCAACGCCACTGGCCCGGACAGCACTACCTCATCCGGTTGCGTGCCCCCGACGACTACACGGCCCAGCGGTCGTACTCCGTCGCGTCCGACGACAGCGACCCACTGGTCGAGTTCCTCGTCGAGAGGCTCCCGAACGGGGAGGTCTCGGAGTTCCTGGCCGACGTGGCCGAGGTCGGCGACGTCCTCGAGCTGCGCGGCCCGATCGGGCGCTGGTTCAGGTGGGACACCTACACCCCGGCGCTGTGCCTGGTCGGCGGGACCGGTGTCGTGCCTGCGATCGCCATGACCCGTGCCGCGCGACACCTCGGTCGCCCGGACCTGCTCAGCGTGGTGGCCGTCGGGCGCAGCCCGGAGGAGCTGCCCTACGCCGAGGAGCTCGCACAGGCAGGTGCCGCCATCGCCTACACCCGACATCCCACGAGCGCCCGCTCAGCGGGCTCCCCGACCAAGGAGGAGATCGTCCCGCTCCTCGCCGGTGCTCGAGCTCGCGTACGTCTGCGGGTCCTCCCGGTTCGCCGGGTTCGCTGAGACTCTCCTGATCGAGTCGGGTCTGAGCCCCGAGGCGATCCGCGTCGAGCGTTTCGGCGTCACCGGCTGAGCTCGTCACCTGAAGTCGCGCGACGACGCACGCGCCTGCAGCACCGCGCCGGCGCCCGGCACGACGACGTCGATGCCCTCCACCCGGTCGGCGATGAGGTTGGTGACGCCCTCGTTGCGCTCGAGGCGCCCACGGATGACGACGGCGACCCGGTTGCGGGCGGCCTGCCGGTGCGCCTTCATCACCCCGATCGAGCAGACGACGTTGAGCATGCCCGTCTCGTCCTCGAGGTTGAGGAAGGTGACGCCCATCGCGGTCCCGGGCCGCTGCCGGTGGGTGATCAGCCCGCCGACGTGGACGCGGCGGCCGGACTCGGCGGTGTCGAGCTCGGCGACCGAGCGGACGCCGGCGCGGCGCAGGTCGTCGCGCAGGTGCTCGATCGGGTGTCGCTCGGGCGAGACGCCCGTGGCCCAGAGGTCGGCCAGGGTGATCTCGGGCTCGCTCATGCCGGGCAGGGTGGGCGCGGCCGGGGCGGGCGTGGTGCCGGGCAGGTGCTCGGCGCCCTCGGCGAAACCGGCCGCCCAGAGCGCCTCCCGGCGATCCAGTCCCCACGCGTCGAACGCGCCGGCGGTGGCCAGCGCCTCGAGCTGTGCGGAGGTCAGGTCCGCGCGGCGGGACAGGTCGGTGACGCCGGTGAACGGTGCCTCGTCGCGCGCCGCGACGATCCGGCGCGCCACCTCCGGTCCGATGCCGCGCACCGAGTCGAGCCCGAGCCGGACGGCGAGCGCGCCGTCGCGGCGGTGGGCGGGGACCGGGTCGGGGGTGCCCGGCACCCACTCGGTGCGGGCGAACCGTCGGCTGGCAGCACGCGTCGAGACCGGTGGCCGCGACCGGACCGAGCACGACCGCCTCCAGGTCGGCCTGCGCCGCGGACCGGGTGACGTCGGGACGGCGTACGTCGACGCCGTGGCGCCGCGCGTCGCCGACCAGCGACTGGGGGGAGTAGAAGCCCATCGGCTGGTTGCGCAGCAGGCCGGCCAGGAACGCCGCCGGGTAGTGCAGCTTGAACCAGGACGAGGCGTAGACCAGCAGCGCGAAGGACAGGGCGTGCGACTCGGCGAAGCCGAAGTTGGCGAAGGACAGGATCTTGACGTAGATCGAGTCGGCCAGGTCGCCGGTGATGCCGCGCCGCTCCATGCCGGCGTAGAGCTTCTGCTTGACCGACTCGATGCGCTCGACGCCGCGCTTGGACCCCATCGCGCGACGCAGCAGGTCGGCGTCGTCGCGGCTGCAGTCGCCGAGGGTGACCGCCATCGCCATCAGCTGCTCCTGGAACAGCGGCACGCCCTTGGTGCGCTCGAGCACCGGCACCAGCTCGGGGTGGTCGTAGGTGACGGGCTCCTTGCCGGTGGCCCGGCGCACGTAGGGGTGCACGGCCCCGCCCTGGATGGGACCGGGGCGGATCAGGGCGATCTCGATGGCGAGGTCGTAGAACTCGCGCGGCCGCAGCCGCGGCAGCGTGCCGATCTGGGCCCGGCTCTCGACCTGGAACACCCCGATCGAGTCGGCCCGGCACAGCATGTCGTAGACCGCGGGCTCCTCCTTGGGCATCGTCGCGAGGTCCCACTGCTCGCCCGAGGTGGTCGGCGACCAGCCGCATCATGTGGTCGAGCGCGCCGAGCATGCCCAGGCCGAGCAGGTCGAACTTGACCAGGCCCATCGACTCGCAGGCGTCCTTGTCCCACTGCAGGACCGTGCGCCGGTCCATCCGC
Organism: uncultured Actinomycetota bacterium; assembly: GCA_963712875.1. Taxonomy (GTDB): domain Bacteria; phylum Actinomycetota; class Actinomycetes; order Propionibacteriales; family Nocardioidaceae; genus Nocardioides. The sequence continues at coordinate 200,948 of CAVQJS010000017.1, forward strand.
GCCGCGCTCGATCGGGCAGACCTCGCCGATGGGCCGCTCGGTGAGGACCATCCCGCCGGAGTGGATGCCGAGGTGGCGGGGCGCACCCATCAGCTCCTCGGCGAGCGCCACCACCGGTGCGGGGACGTCGTGGGCGGCCGGGTCGCCCTGGTCGCCGGCCACGACCGACTGCCAGCCGTCGATCTGCTTGGACCAGGCGTCCTGCTGCCCCGAGGAGAAGCCGAGCGCCTTGGCGGCGTCGCGCACCGCCATCCGCGGCCGGTAGGTGATGACGTTGGCCACCTGGGCTGCGTTGCGGCGGCCGTAGGTGTCGTAGACCCACTGGATGACCTCCTCGCGCCGGTCGGAGTCGAAGTCGACGTCGATGTCGGGCTCCTCGTCGCGGTGCGCGGAGATGAAGCGCTCGAAGGGCAGCTGGTAGAAGACGGCGTCGACCGCGGTGATGCCGAGGGCGTAGCAGACCGCGGAGCTGGCCGCAGATCCGCGCCCCTGGCACAGGATGCCCTGCTCGCGGGCGAAGGCGACGATGTCGTGGACGATGACGAAGTAGCCGGCGAAGTCCTTCTCGGCGACGATGCGCAGCTCGTGCTCGAGGCGTTCGCGCGCCTCCTCGCTCGTGGGGCACGCCGGCGTAGCGCTCGGCGAAGCCGCGCTCCGCGAGCACCCGCAGCCACGAGTCGGCGGTGTGGCCCTCGGGGATCTGCCGCTTGGGCAGGGCGGGGGACGCCTTGCGCAGGTCGAAGGCCAGCTCGTCGGCGAGCGAGACGCTGCGGGCGACGGCTCCGTCGTACGTCGTCAGCGCGGCGGCCGTCTCGGCGCCGCTGCGCAGGTGGGCCGAGCCCGACAGGTCGAGCCAGCCGTCGAGCTCGGCGAGGCTGCGGCGGGCGCGTACGGCCGCCATCGCCGAGGCCAGCCGGCGCTGCTGCGGGGTGGCGTGGTGGACGTTGCCGGCTGCGACGACGTCGAGGCCGTGGACGCCGGCCAGGCGGGCGAGCGAGGCGTTGGTCGCGTCGGCACCCGGACGCGGCGAGAGCTCGACGAGGACGTGCTCGAGCCCGAACAGCGACGTCAGCCGGTCGAGCGCCTCGGCTGCAGCGGACTCGCCGCCTGCCGCCAGCGCCTGCCGGACGGCTCCCTTGCGGCAGCCGGTCAGCACCACCCAGTGACCGCGCCCGCGCTCGCCCAGCTCGTCGAGGTCGTAGACCGGACGACCCTTCTCGTCACCGCGCAGGTGGGCGTCGGTCATCGCTGCAGCGAGCCGGTGGTAGCCCTCGACGCCGCGCGCCAGCACCAGCAGGTGGCTGCCCTCGGGGTCGGGCACGCCGTTCTGCGGACCGCTCAGCCCGAGGGACAGCTCGGCTCCGAAGACGGTGGGCAGGTCGTACGCCGCGGCGGCCTCGGCCAGCATGGGGGCGCCGTAGAAGCCGTCGTGGTCGGTGATCGCGAGTGCGTGCAGGCCGAGGCGTACGGCCTCCTCGACCAGGTCGGCAGGCGAGCTGGCGCCGTCGAGGAAGCTGAAGTGGCTGTGGCAGTGCAGCTCGGCGTAGGGCGTGACCGCCGTGGGGCGCTCGATCGACCGGGCCGAGGTGGAGGCATGCTTGCGCCGCGACACCGGCGCATCGTCGGCTCCCGGCAGGCCGCTGAGCCGGCGCTCGAGCTCCTTCCAGTGCATGGCGGGGTTGTTCCAGCCCATCAGCGCCTGCCTCTGGACGCGGTCGGCTCAGTCATAAGCCGCCTCCAGGGACCAGCCGTCCGGGGCGCGCACCAGCAGCCAGGCGCGTCCGTCGGCGCCGACGACCTGGAAGCGGGCGGTCACGCCGGTCCCGCCTGACCACCAGCCCTCGTCCGTGGGCCACGGCCCGGCCCACGCGGTCACCGGCTGCCACGGCAGTACGCCGCCGTCGACCCGGCCCGCACACTCTGCGGTCACCCGGAACCGCCGGGGCTCGCCGCTGACGACGCCGCGGTCGGTGACGCGCACGTCCCGACCGGTGTCGTCCACGACCTCGGCGGCCGGGGGCGTCGCGAACACCCGGACCGGAGCCGGCCCCGGCACCCGGCCCGGCCACGGCCGGTCGACCGGGCGCAGGTCGACGGCACGCTCGCCCCACGGCACCAGCGACTGTCTCGCCGCAGGGCTGCGACCGCCCTGCAGCACCGGCCGCCGTACGGCGTCGAAACCGACCATCCCCTGCACGCGCGCCACGCCGCGCTCGACGAGGTCGTCGGACGCGGCACCCCACAGCGCCTCGCCGTGGGCGGCTGCGGGCTCGACCACCTCGGGCACGAACCTGACCCGGTCGATCGGGGCGCGCACCGCGCCGGAGCTCTTGCGACCACGCAGCGAGCCGCCGACCGTGGCCGACTGCAGCTGCCAGTGCACCCGGTCGACCAGGTCGCGAGCGGCGAAGTGCCGCGGGTGCAGCCAGGTGCGGGACGAGCAGACGACGCCGTCGGACTCGGCCTCGACCCGCACCGCGGTGGCGACGAGCTGGTGGTGCGCCAGCTGGGAGACGAACCGCTCGGCGGTGGTGCGCACGCTGAAGGTGATCGCCTCGACCGAGTCGAGGGGCGGCTCGAAGGACACGTCTGCGTCGAGCTCGGGTGGCGGGGTGCGGGCGGCGAAGAGCGCGCGGTCCTCGCCGCGGGCGCGCCGGCGGACCGCGGCGCCGTAGGTGCCCAGCCGGTGCTCGACGGCGTCACCCGGCAGGTCGGCCAGGTCACCCAGCGTGCGGAGGCCGAGCCGCTGCAGCAGGCCGACCAGCTCCCGCCCCTGCGACCCGTCGTCCTGGAGCACGTGCACGGGCAGGCCGCGCAGGAACGACGCGGAGCCGCCGGCGGGCACGACCACCCACGACTGCACGTCGGCTGTGCGAGCGGCCTGCTCGGCGGTGAAGAGGTCGTCGGCGATGCCGATCCGGACGTCCCAGACGCCGCCCTCGACCAGGGCCTGGCCGGTCGTCGCGGCGGCCTCGGTCTCGGTGCCGTACCAGCTGCCGGGTGCCCGGACGGCGAGCAGGCCGGGCCGCAGCGCCGCGACTCCGGGACGCAGGTCCTCGACGATGGACAGGACCGGCTCGAAGGCACGCGCGTCGCGGTCGGGGTTGGCGGGCAGCAGCACCAGCTCGGGGCACCGGGCCTGGGCGTCGCGGCGCCGCTGCCCCCGGCGTACGCCCTCGGCCCGCGCGGGGCCGTTGCACACCTCGACGACGTTTGCGGAGAGGACGGCGGCGGGGGAGCGGGGCGACCCCTCCGGCCTCGTCGAGGGCGGCGACCACCGACCAGTCGGGGCACCACACCACCATCACCCTCACCCCGACACCCTGCGGATCTCGCGCATCGGGCAGGTCGACGCGAAGCAGGCCCGGGCCAGGCCAGGTCCGCGCGCTGCGGCGGCCGCGCTCCGCGGTGCACGACGACCCGGGCGCGACGCTCCTCCAGCTGTCCGCTGCCGGACACCGGCCCGCTCCAGCCGGACTCCTCGATGCTCAGCCGGGCCTCGACCCGCGGCCAGTGGCCGTGGACCACGAGCACGGCGGAGCGCGTCCGAAGCCGTGAGTCGAGGATTCCCGCGGTCCGCTCGTCGACGGAGGCCGGCGGGCGCAGGACCACCACCCGGAGCACGTCGACCAGCGCCGCCGTCACCTCCAGCCAGTGCTCGCCCGGGTCGGGGACCAGCACCGTGCGCGACAGCTCGATCCCCAGCTCCGCCGCTGCCTCCACCCCGAAGTCGGTGCACCCCGCGAAGCCGACCCACTCCCCGGCCTGCGAGGCTCCAGCAACCAGGGCGAGGGCCAGAGACGCGGAGTCGACGGCGTAGGTGGCGCCCGCGTGCAGGGGCACCAGGTCGGCGATCCCGGACAGCGTCGGGACGGGCTGGAGGGCAGGCTTCTGCTCCATGGCGGCCATCCGCTCGCGCAGCTGCTCGACGACCGATCGCGCCGGATCGAGCGCGGCGACGGAGCGGGCGGACGACATGTCCCCATGATCGAACAGACGTTCGAACGAGTCAAGCGGACCGACCGGGTCGAGTGGGGGCTACCCGCGGGGTAGCGCCAGAGCCGTCCACACCGGGTCGAGCACGGCCGCGGTCTCGTGCGCCTCGCGTCCCATCCGCCGCCACAGGCGGTCACCGGTCTCGAGACGGAGCGGTGACGGACCGCCCTCGGGCAGGTGGCGCTCGTCCCCGAGAGCCAGGACGCTGTCGAGGATGCGGTGCGGGGCGAGGTGGAGCGATCGCAGCTCCTCGACGACCACCGGTCGTCCCTCGCGGGTGATCGTCGTGCGGGACACCAGGTCGCCTGGCGCCTCCTTCGACCGGCCGAGCACGAGAGTCTCCCGCGCGAGCAGCGTGGCGGCCGAGCTGAGACTGACTGACATCGAGCGCGTCACCCTGGATCCGGCCGCCGAGACCCAGGGCAGCGAGTCGAGCACCAGCCGCGCCCCTTCTCCGACCTGCGCGGCGAACGACCACGATGCCGACCCGCCTCGCATGTCGTAGGCCACGGTGCCGCTCGTCTCCTGCAGGTGGAGCGTGAGCCCGTCCGCCACGTGGCACTGCACCTCGACCACGTCGCCCGCCAGCAGCAGTGCCCGGGTGGGCACCAGAGCCACCCGCGCCCGGCGATCGTCCATCTCCAGGCTCATGACGCGGAAGGGCCCACCGTCTCCGGTCACCCGCACCCGTCCGCCTGTGGTGCGCACGAGGGAGACCGAGCAGGTGTCAGTGCGTGTGGACGTGGTCGTCATGGCTGTGTGAGTGCTCGTTGTCGACTGCGTGGCTGGCCCCGTTGTCCACTGCGTGGAAGTGCGGCGCCATCGGACCGGGGTCCACCGGCACCAGCAGGCCGGTCCGGTGACGTGCCACCTGTGACCGCACCCAGTCGAGAAGCTCGGCCACGGCGCTCGGGTCGTGGCGGGACAGCGTGACGACGGGCCGGCCGTCGCGAGCCGCGACCGCGTCGGCGCGCATCTCGTCGACGTCGACCTCGACGTAGGGCGCGAGATCCGTCTTGTTGACCACGAGCAGGTCGGCGCGTTCGATGCCGGGACCGCCCTTGCGGGCCACGTCGCCGCCACCGGCGACGTCGATCACGAAGATCTGAGCGTCGACGAGGGCCGGCGAGAAGGTCGCGGTGAGGTTGTCACCGCCCGACTCCACGAGCACGACGTCCAAGGGGCCGAGGGCCGCGACCAGGTCCTCGACGGCCAGCAGGTTGGCCGTGATGTCGTCGCGAATGGCGGTGTGGGGGCAGGCCCCCGTCTCGACCGCGACGATGCGCGCGGGATCGAGCACCCCCGCGGCCCGGATCATCCGGGCGTCCTCGTCGGTGTAGATGTCGTTGGTGACGACCCCGATCTCGAGCTCATGGCCCAGCCGGGCGCACAGCAGCATGATCAACGAGGACTTGCCGGTCCCGACGGGTCCGCAGATCCCCAGTCGCAGTTCGCGGGTGGTCTCAGGCACGGAACAACCTCCTGGTGGTGACGGCGTGGTCCTCGGCGAGCTGCTCGATCCACGGTGAGCTGGTGGCAGGGATGTCGATGGGTGCCTCCAGGTCGGCGACCTCGGACACGAGCACCGCCAGCTGTGGCAGGGCGGCCACGACCCATGACGTGGCCACGGCCGGGTCGAGAGGTCGCAGCTTGAGCGCCGCCGACGCGACGGTCTGCAGGTCGTCGTAGCCGATCACCTCGGCCAGGCCGGCTGACGACATCCCGGTCACGTGCGCGACCGCACCCAGCACCATCGGCCGGGGCAGGCCGGACAGCAGCGGGGGCAGGTGCCACAGCGTCGTGGCCAGGCGCAGCAGACCCCGGCCCAGCTCCCGGGAGGTGTCGCGCATCGCGGCGCTGACGGTGCGCGCCGCCCACGCGTCGTACACGGCATCGAGGCCCTCACCACGGCGCAGGTGTGCCAGCGTCACCACGGCGGTGGCCGCTTCGGTGCGCGTCACCGTCGCCAGCCGCAGGGCGAGGTACGCCGGCACGTCGTCGAGCCCGGCGGCCAGCGCCGGCTCGAGGCCCCCGGACTGGGTGTGTCCGGCGACAGGCAGTCGCGCGTCGGCGAGCAGCAGGGCGACAGCCGTCATCAGAACATCGAGTAGAGCTGGGCCAGTGGCAGCGAGGTGGCAGGCGAGGGGGTGACGAGCTCGCCCTCGATCGTGATCGCGAAGGTCTCGGGGTCGACGTCGATCGCGGGCAGGGCGTCGTTGTTGACCATGTCTGCCTTGCCGATGTCGCGGGTGGGCGTGATGGCCACCAGGCGGCGACGCAGCCCCAGCGTCGAGGCCAGCCCGTCGTCGAGGGCGGCCGGCGACACGAAGGTCACCGCGTGGTCGGCGCCGTCCGCACCCACGAGTGTCGGCCGCATCAGCACCGGTTGGGGCGTCGGGATCGAGGCATTGGGGTCGCCCAGCGCCCCCCACACGAGGGCCCCACCCTTGATCACCACCTCTGGCCTGATCCCGAAGAAGCGGGGGTCCCACAGCACCAGGTCGGCCAGCTTGCCCGGCTCCACGGACCCGACCTCGTGCGCGATGCCGTGTGCGATGGCCGGGTTGATCGTGTACTTGGCGACGTAGCGGCGCGCCCGTACGTTGTCGGCAGGCCCGCCCAGCGACCCGAATCTGTCCTTCATGACGTGGGCGACCTGCCAGGTGCGGCAGACGACCTCGCCGATGCGTCCCATCGCCTGCGCGTCGGAGGACGTGATGGACAGCGCCCCCAGGTCGTGCAGCAGGTCCTCGGCAGCGATCGTGGTGGCCCGGATCCTCGACTCGGCGAACGCCAGGTCCTCCGGCACCCGCGGGCTGAGGTGGTGGCAGACCATCAGCATGTCGAGGTGCTCGGCGACGGTGTTGACGGTGTGCGGCAGCGTCGGGTTCGTGGAGCCGGGGATCACGTGCGGGTGGGAGGCGACCTTGATGATGTCCGGCGCGTGCCCGCCGCCGGCACCTTCCGCGTGGAAGGCGTGGATGGAGCGACCGTCGATCGCCGCCAGCGTCGACTCCAGGTAGCCGGCCTCGTTGAGGCTGTCGGAGTGCAAGGCCACCTGGAGCCCGAACTCGTCAGCGGCTCGCAGCGCAGCGTCGATCGCGGCGGGAGTCGCCCCCCAGTCCTCGTGCACCTTGTACGCCGCCGCGCCGGCCAGGGCCTGCTCGGCCAGGCCCTCTGCGGAGACCGTGTTGCCCTTGCCCATCAGCAGCACGTTGACGGGGAGCTCGTCGAGGGCCCGGTGAACCGCCCGGAGGTGCCAGGCACCAGGAGTCACGGTGGTCGCCTTCGACCCCTCGGACGGACCGGTGCCGCCGCCTCCGATCGTCGTGGTGCCGGTGGCCAGCGCCTCCACGACCTGGGAGCGCGACAGCAGGTGCACGTGCACGTCGATGGTGCCGGCGGTCAGGATCTTGCCCTCGCCCGAGATCACATCGGTTCCGGGGCCGATGACCAGGTCGGGGTGGACGCCGTCCGCGATGTCGGGGTTGCCCGCGCGTCCGAGGGCCACGATGCGGCCGTCGCGCAGACCCACATCGGCACGCACGACGCCCCAGTGGTCGAGCACCACGGCGTTCGTGATGACCGTGTCGAGCGCGCCGCCGGACCGGGGCACCGTGGACTGGGCCATGGACTCGCGGATCGACTTGCCACCGCCGAAGACGGCCTCCTCACCGCCGAACGTCAGGTCGTCCTCGACCTGGATCCACAGGTTGGTGTCCCCGAGGCGGACCTGGTCGCCGGTCGTCGGCCCGTAGAGAGCGGCGTACGCCTCGCGGCTGATCTCAACCATCGGCGCGTACCTGGATGCCGGGCACCACGCGCCGCCCCCGCAGGGCGACGATCGACACCGACCGTGAGGACCCCGGCTCGAAACGCTGCGAGGTGCCCGACGGGACGTCGAGCCGAAAACCGTCGGCCGCCTCCCGGTCGAAGTCCAGGACGGCGTTGACCAGCGGGAGGTGAATGTGGGATCCGATCTGGACGGGGCGATCGCCGGTGTTGGTGACCACCAGGGTCCGACGCTCCTCGGCCGTCCGGTCGCCGTTCAGCACGTGGGTGCCCGGAGCGCAGCGAACCGCTCCTGGCCCCGCTCCGCCTGTCTGGTCGGTCATGGTCTGCCTCTCAACCGATCGGATCGTGGAGCGTGACGAGCTTGCGGCCGTCGGGGAAGGTGGCCTCGACCTGCACCTCCGTCAGCATGGGGACGACGTCGGGCAGCACCTGATCGGCCGTCAGCACCTCACGGCCTCTCGTCATCAGCTCCGCCACGAGGGCGCCCTCGCGGGCGCGCTCGATCACCCACGTGCTGAGCAGCGCCACCGACTCGGGGTAGTTGAGACGGATCCCGCGCGCCAGCCGGTCCCGGGCGACCATGCCGGCCACGGCGAGCAGCAGCTTCTCGGTGTCGGCTGGTGTCAGGTGCACGTTGCACCGCCAGCTCCAGCCGGGCATCCCCACCTGCGGTGGTCTGGTGCGGCGCCGTTGCCGCGGGTGTGCGCCCGCATGCAAGGAACCTAGGGAGCGGCTGTTTCAGACGTGTGACGTCCCGGTCACGTCTGACAACTGCCACCGCGGAGGTGAGCGTGGATCGGACTAGAGTCGGACTCCCGGACCGTTGACGAGGTGTGACATGGACAGACAGGACGACGATCGGATCGCTGAGTTCCATCGGTTGCACGCGGCGGGGTGCTTCGTGATGCCGAACCCCTGGGACGTCGGCAGCGCCCGTGCTCTGGAGCAGATGGGATTCCAGGCGTTGGCCACGACGAGTGCCGGCCTGGCCTGGACGTCGGGTCGCCCGGACGACCACGTCACCCGCGACCAGGCGCTCGAGCACTTCCGTCAGATCTGCGGTGCCGTGACGGTGCCGGTGAATGCCGACTTCAGGGACGGCTACGCGGTAGATCCTGCTGGCGTCGCGGCGAACGTGGAGCTGGCCGCCACCACGGGGATCGCCGGACTCTCGATCGAGGACTCGTCGGGCGACAAGGACCATCCCCTGTACGACTTCGAGCTGGCCGTGGAACGAGTGGCCGCAGCCCGACAGGCGATCGATGAGGGCGGCACCGGGATCGTCCTCACGGGCCGCTCCGAAGGCTTTGTGTGTGGCCGTCCCGACATCGACGAGACGATCCGCCGGCTCCGTGCCTACGCGGAGGCCGGTGCTGACTGCCTCTACGCTCCCCGGATCGACCGGCTCGAGCACGTGTCCGCGATCGTGGCCGCGGTGTCACCGAAACCTGTCAACCTCCTGATCAATGCACCTTTCACAACCGTTGCCGAAGCGGCGCGGCTGGGGGTGCGGCGGATCAGCGTCGGGGGAACGCTCGCGCGCACTGCCTGGGCCGGATTCCTGAACGCCGCCCAGGAGATCGCGGACTCAGGGACGTTCTCGCGGTTCGAGCGTCTGCCTGACGTCGAGGGCCTGCTCGGAGGCTAGGCGCCCTCCCCTGACCGAACCTGCCCAGCACGGACGACTGTCTGCTGCACACCGCGCGGTCGTGCGAGGACAGCGGAGCCGGGCACGCCCCGAGGGACCGGGCATCCAGCCCGAGGAAAGTCGCTAGGCTCGGGCCATGGCACGCAGCGTGTACGTGGCCGGTGTCGAGGGGTTCACCGGCAAGTCCGCGGTGGCGCTCGGGGTGCTGGAGCAGCTGTCCCGCCGCGTGGCGCGGGTGGCGGTCTTCCGGCCGGTGGTCCGCGCCGAGGCGTCGAGGGCGACGTCCACGACTACGTCCTCGACCTGCTCGTCTCGCACGACGCCGTCTCCCTGACGTACGACGAGTGCGCCGGCGTGAGCTACGACGACGTGCACGCCGACCCTGAGGGTGCGATGGACCGCATCGTCGCGCGCTACCACCAGGTCGCGGAGAAGAGCGACGCCGTGGTGATCGTCGGAAGCGACTACACCGACGTCGGCGCACCGGCGGAGTTCGCCTTCAACGCCCGTGTCGCGGCCAACCTCGGCGCTCCGGTCCTGCTGGTCCTCAACGGCAACGGGCGGGGCGTCGACCAGCTGTGCACGGCAGCCGCGATGGCGGAGGCCGAGCTCGCTGCCAACCACGCGAAGCTCTTCGCCGTCATCGCCAACCGGGTGGACCCCGCGGCCACCGAGCGGACGGCGGCGGCGCTGCGGCGCGACGGCGTGCCGGCCTTCGCACTGCCCGAGCAGCCCCTGCTCAGTGCTCCCTCGGTGGGTGACCTGATGGCGGCCTGCGACGGCCGCCTGGTGCGTGGCGACGAGAGCCAGCTGGCGCGCGAGGTCCCCGGCCTCGTGGTGGCGGCGATGACCCTGCCCAACGTGCTGGACCGGCTCTTCGACGGTGCGCTCGTCGTCACTCCCGGCGACCGTCCCGAGGTGGTCCTCGGCGTGCTCACGGCGCACCAGTCGGCCAACTTCCCGCAGATCTCCGGTGTCGTCCTCAACGGCGGGCTCGAGCTGCCCGAGCAGGTGGGTCGGCTGCTCGACGGGCTCGAGGTGGCGCTGCCGATGATCGCCACCGACCTCGGCACCCACGCCACCTCGACCGCGCTGACCAACCGCCGCGGCCGCCTGGACAAGGACTCGCCGCGCAAGATCGCGACGGCGTTGAAGCTCTTCGCCGAGCACGTCGACGGCGAGGAGCTGATGAGCGGCCTCGAGGTGGCCCGCACCTCGGTCGTGACGCCGCTGATGTTCGAGCACCAGGTCCTCGACGACGCGATCGCCGACCGCCGCCACATCGTCCTGCCGGAGGGGGAGGAGGAGCGGATCCTGCGCGCCGCCGACGTCCTCCTTCGCCGCAACGTCGCCGACCTGACCCTGCTCGGCGACCCGATGATCGTCCGCGCCAAGGCTGCCCACCTCGGCATCGACGTCTCCGCGGCCCGGCTGCTCAGCCCCTACGACGAGGAGCTGCGCGAGCGGTTCGCGCAGGAGTACCACCAGCGGCGCTCGCACAAGGGCATCGACCTCGAGGCCGCCCGCGACATCGTGGTCGACGTCTCCTACTTCGGCACGATGATGGTCGAGCTCGGCCTCGCCGACGGGATGGTGTCCGGAGCCGCGCACACCACCGCGCACACCATCCGCCCGGCGCTCGAGGTGATCCGCACGGTGCCCCGAGGTGTCGGTGGTGTCGTCGGTGTTCTTCATGTGCCTGCGCGACCAGGTGCTCGTCTACGGCGACTGCGCGGTCAACCCCGACCCCACCGCCACCCAGCTGGCCGACATCGCCATCGCCTCGGCCCGCACTGCGGCTGCCTTCGGCGTCGAGCCGCGGGTCGCGATGCTGTCGTACTCGACCGGCACCTCCGGCAGCGGCACCGACGTCGAGAAGGTCACCGAGGCGACGGCGCGCGTCCGCGAGCGTGCGCCGGACCTGCTCGTCGAGGGACCGATCCAGTACGACGCCGCGATCGACGCCGCGGTCGCTCGGACCAAGCTGCCGGACTCGGCCGTGGCCGGGCGAGCCACGGTCTTCATCTTCCCCGACCTCAACACGGGCAACAACACCTACAAGGCCGTGCAGCGCTCGGCCGGCGCGCTGGCAGTCGGCCCGGTGCTGCAGGGCCTCCGCAAGCCGGTCAACGACCTCTCGCGCGGCGCGTTGGTGCGTGACATCGTCAACACGGTCGCGATCACCGCGATCCAGGCCCAGGAGCGGTCGTGACGGACCGGGTGCTGGTCCTCAACGCGGGGTCGTCGTCCCTGAAGTACCGCCTCCTCGACGGCGGCTCCGGCGTCGCCGAGGCGTCCGGGTCGGTCGAGCGGATCGGCGAGGACAGCGGGAGGCTCACGCACACGGTCGGCGGCGAGGACCACACCGAGGAGCGTCGCGTCGAGGACTTCGAGGACGCGCTGCGCTCGGCCCTCGGCGCCTTCGACCGCCACGGGCCGGCGATCGACCGCGACACCCTCGCGGCGGTGGGTCACCGGGTCGTGCACGGCGGCGACCTCTTCGCCGAGCCGGTCGTGGTCGACGACCGCCTGCTCGAGCACCGTCGAGGACCTCGTCCCGCTCGCGCCCCTGCACAACCCGGCCAACCTGGAGGGACTGCGGGTCGCACTGCGGCTCTTCCCCGAGGTGCCGCAGGTCGCGGTCTTCGACACCGCCTTCCACCAGACGATGCCCGAGCACGCCTACACCTACGCCGTGCCGGTGAGCTGGCGCGAGAAGCACCGGATCCGGCGCTACGGCTTCCACGGCACGTCGTACGCCTTCGTCTCGCGTCGCGCCGCGGAGCTGCTCGGCCGTGCGGTCGAGGACACCAACCTCGTGGTGCTGCACCTCGGCAACGGGGCGTCGGCGGCCGCGGTCCGTGGTGGGCAGTCCATCGACACGTCGATGGGGCTCACCCCGCTCGAGGGGCTGGTGATGGGCACCCGCTCCGGTGACCTCGACCCGGCGATCCACGGCCACCTGCACCGCGAGCTCGGCTGGTCCGTGGACGAGATCGACCGGGTGCTCTACCGCGAGTCGGGCATGCTCGGTCTCTGCGGCGTCAACGACTTCCGCGAGGTGACCCAGCGACGTGCAGACGGCGACGCGGCGGCCACGCTCGCGTTCGACGTCTACGCCTACCGCGTGCGCAAGTACGTCGGCGCCTACTACGCCGCGCTCGGGGAGCTGCACGCCGTCGTCTTCACCGGCGGCGTCGGCCAGCACAGCTCGGAGCTGAGGGCCGCGGCCCTCGGCGGTCTCGAGCGGCTCGGGATCGTCCTCGACCCCGCACGCAACGACGCGCCGTCGAAGGAGGCCCGGGCGGTCTCGGCCGACTGGTCGGACGTCGCGGTGCTCGTCGTGCCCACCGACGAGGAGTGGGAGATCGCCCGGCAGGCCCTCGCGGTCGTGCGCGGCTCCGGCCGCGAGCGAGGACTAGGAGCGGAGCCGCCGCGGGACGCCGGTGTCGAGCTCGGGCGGCTCGGCGATGCGGAGCTTCACGTCGACGCAGAAGATCCCGTGCGCGTTGACGACGACGGGCTCGAGCGTGAGGTCCGCGACGTGGGGCACGTCGACGGCCAGCCGACCCACGGACATCACCAGCGACTCGAGCGGGGCGAGGTCCACCTCCTCCAGGCCGTGGTCGCCGACCAGCTGCGGCCAGAGTCCTGAGGGCACGCACGGCGCGGGCGGCGTCGGCCGCCTCGACGGGCGGCAGCAGCAGCACCTCCTCGGCCCAGCTGCCGACCGGTCCCGCGGCCCCGCCGGCCGACCCGGACCAGCGGACCGAGCTGCGGGTCGCGCACCAGGCCCACCGAGGCGACGTGCCCGAGCACCAGCGGCTGCACCAGCACGTCGACGCGGTCGTGGCCCAGCTCCTCGGCGAAGCGTCGTACGGCGTCGGCGACGTCACTGCCGGTGCGCACGTCGATCCGGACCAGGCCGCGGTCGGACTTGTGCCGCACCGTCGGGTCGGCCACCTTGACGGCCACCGGGTAGCCGATCTCCGCCGCGACCGCCTCCGCCTCGTCGGGTCCGGCGGCGAGACGGCCGACGAGGTGGATGCCGTAGGGCGCCAGCAGATCTGCCTGCGCGGAGGGCGCGAGCCACTCCGGCTCGCCGCTGCGGGCGGCCAGTCGCGACCGCACCCAGGTGCGGGCGTGGACACCGCGGGTGCCGAGCTCGACCTCCGGTTGCACGGCCGGGACGCGTCGCCATGCGGCGTACCGCATGGCCCGACCCAGCGCCCCGATCGCCGCATCGGTCGTGCGGTAGACGGTGACGCCGTGGAGGCCGCGGGCCGCGTCGAACGCGGCGCCGGGGGTGACGAGGAGCAGTGGGACGTCGGCGCCCGAGGGCCGCGCCTGCGCGACGGCCGTGAACAGCGCGTCGCGGTCGGTGAGCCGGTTGGCGACGAGCAGGACCAGGACGGCGTCGGCCTCACCGGCCTCGAGCACGTCACGCAGCGCGGCCGTGAGCTCCCCGGGCGTGACGTCGGCTCCGAGGTCGACCGGGTTGCGGACGTCGACCGCGCCGGGGACCGCCGCGCGCAGGGCGGCGCTCAGCTCGTCGGAGGTCGGGGCGACGACCATGCCCTGGAGGTCGGCTCGGTCGGTCGTGAGCGCGCCCACGCCGCCCGTGTTGGAGACGATGCACACCCGGAGCCCGGCCGGAAGCGGCTGCTCCACGAGCAGCAGCGCGGTCTCGGTCAGCTCGGCGCCGGTCCGGCAGGCGATCACCCCGGACTGGTCGAGCAGCGCGTCGACGCCTACACCGACGGTGGAGGCGATGGTCGGGTCCTGACGGGCCCGGGACCGGCCTCCGACCACGGCCAGCAGCGGCTTCTGCTCGGCGAAGCGGCGAGCGGTGCGGGCGAACTTGAGCGCGTTGCCGAACGACTCCAGGTAGAGCGCGCCGGCCGCGACCCCGTCGTCGTCCATCCACGCGGCCAGCAGGTCGTTGCTGGACACGTCGACCTTGTCGCCCAGCGAGACGAAGGAATGCACGCCGAGGCCCACGTCGCGGGCGAGGTCGAGGAGCGCGAAGCCCATGCCCCCGGACTGGGAGGCGACCGCCAGGCCGCCGACCTCGGGGCACGTCGTGGAGCAGCGTCGCGTTGAGGCCGTCCACGTTGTCGAGGACGCCTTGGGAGTTGGGGCCGACCAGGCGCAGGCTGTGCGCACGGGCGAGCCCCAGCAGCTCCAGACGACGCTCGTCGCTCCCGGCTGCCGGAGAAGCCGGACGAGATCACCACTGCGGCGCCCGCGCCGTTCGCGGCGGCGTCGCGGAGCACGTCGGCGACCCCGTCGGCCGGCACGGCGACCACGACCAGGTCGACCGGGCCGTCGAGGTCGCCGAGGCTGCGGCTGGCGGGGAGTCCGTCGATCGACTCGGCCTCGGGGTGGATCACGTGGAGCGTCCCGGCGTAGGACGAGCTCCGGATCGCCTCGAGCACGCCGTGACCGAAGCCGCCCGCGGAGCGTCGTACGCCGACGACCGCCACGCTGGTCGGGTGGAGCAGCGGGCGGAGGGACCGCGCTGCGGCCCGCCACTCACGCCGGTCGGCGGCCTCCACGGCCTCGCGGGAGGCGTCCGTACGCAGCTCGACCTCCACCTCGCCGGCCACCGTCTTGCGGGTTGCCGCGAACCCGGCCGCGCGGAAGACCCGCAGCATGCCGTAGTTGTCGCCGAGGACCTCGGCCGCGAAGCGGCTGACCCCGTGGCGCCGGCCGAGGGCGGCGAGGTGCTCCAGCAGCAGGCTGCCCAGGCCTCGGCCACGGTCCTCGTCGGCGACCAGGAAGGCAACCTCGGCGCTGTCCGGGGAGAGCAGCTCGGCGGTCGCCAGGCCGGCGACCCGACCGCGGATGATCGCCACCAGCGCGGCCGACCCGGTGTTGTCCGGAGCGAAGAGGTGGTCGACGTAGAGCCGACCGGCTTCCCGGTTCGGGGAGAAGAAGCGCAGCCGCAGCGTGTCCACCGAGACCGACTCGTGCAGCTCGAGGACGGCGTCGCGGTCGTCCTCGTTCGCGGACCGGATCACGGCGATCGTGCCGTCGGCGAGCAGCACGTCCGCGGGCTCGGCGCTCCAGTCTCGCGGGGCGACGGTCTGCTGCCTCGGCGGTCACGTGACCAACGTGCCAGAGCCGGCGACGGCGTGCCAGTCTCGTGCGCGAGGCGTCAGGAGGTCTCCGAGGCACGAGCCGTGGTCTGGCCAGCCACGCAACGCCAGGTGCCTGCGCGCCGAACGTCGACGAACATGGACGTGAAATCCCCCTCGAACGGCTCGCCCCGCCAGGCCGCCCGGTCAACGGGGCCACGCGACGACTGGAAGCTGCTCAGTGGCGAGGGGTGAGCTCGATGGCGACCGGGCCCACCGTCGACTCGGGCACGCAGCAGCTGAGGTCGGCCCGGCACGCTGGCGGGGGTGCTTCCGCCTCCAGCCGGGCACGCACGTCGTCCAGCTGGGCGGAGAAGGCCTCCAGCTGGGCGATGCGGTCGGCGATCTCCGCCTGCTTGTCCTCGATGAGCCGGGTGACGCGCTCCTGCGTGGCGCCGCAGTTCGTGCTGGACCAGACGGGGAGGAGCGACGTGACCTGATCGCAACTCAGGCCCATCCGCCGTGCCCGCGCGATGAAGAGCAGCCGAGCGGAGGCATCCTCGCCGTAGTCGCGGTAGCCGGTGGCGGTCCTCTCGGGCGGGGAAAGCAGGCCCACACGCTCGTAGTACCGCACCGTAGAGGTCGGTACTCCGGCCGATTCGGCGAGCTCGGAGATCCGCACATGATCACGGTAGACCCCGCACCCGGGTGCAAGGTCAAGGTGCGATTTCGACTCTTGACCTTGCACCCGAGTTCAACTCGTAGGTTCGGGGCATCGACCGGGGTCAGCCGGTCCCCAACGAGGAGCAGGACCATGGGAACCTTCACACGAAACAACACCGAGCTCGCTGTCGATGTCGCCGACTCCGGACAGCAGCACCGCGCGGAGGCCGGCGGCATGACCATCGCGCTGGAGCAGTGGAAAGCGGGTCTGGACACCGTCGCGTGGTTCGCCGACCTACCCGACGGCGCCTGCCAGGAATCCCACTGGGGCTACTGCCTGAAGGGCGCGGTGACCATGCGGTACACCGACGGTCAGACCGAGCACATCTCCGCTGGAGAGGCGTACTACATCCGGCCCGGCCACAACGCCCACATCGACAGTGATGCTGAGTTCGTCGAGTTCACCCGGGCCGACAACGCCCCGGGCATCAACACCGTCGAGCTGGAGGCGAACCGCCAGGGCCAGCCGGTGTAGTGCGGGTCCGCCGCTGACATCGCTGTGGTGGCCGCACGACAGGAGGGCCGTCGGGACACGGTCAGGACATTGCGGCGATGTAACCGGGACTCTGGACGCGGGACGGTCAGGACGTTGATCCGAAACCACCCGAGAGGAAACACCTCATGTCGTCCCACACCATCCCTCACCCGGTCGTCACGGAGCCGGCCCGCAAGCCGGGAAGGCTCCGCCGTACCGGGCTTGGGGTCGCCGGCTTCCTGGCCTGCGCCCTGCCTGTCGCCTGGACCGTCAACCTCAGCCGGATGCTGCTGGTCGGTGAGCTCGACGAGCACCGCTTCCACCAGTTGACGGGCCAGGGCCTGTTCCTCTGCGCGCTCTGGCTGATCGGCCTGGTTCCCCTGCTGCGTGCGGGGTGGGTCGGCCGCAGGCCGTCCTCCGCGGCAGGGCTGCTCCATCTCACCTTCGTCGGCGTCGGCACCACGTGTGCGGTCGCAGCGACGGGCGGCGGTGCCCCTGGCCTCATGGGGGTCATCGCGATCACCGGCGCACTGGTCTGGCTCGCGCTGCCGGTGCGGCCGCGGCTGCGCCTGCCCGTCCAGGTCGACCCGCTGCTCGCTCCGCTCGCGCTGGTCGCCGCGGCGGTGAGCACGCCGTACGTGCTCGACCAGATCGCGCTGCAGAACGCCGCGACCGGGAACCACGCGCACAACCCGCACCTCTTCGACATGGCCTGGATGGTGAGCGTCCTGGTCGTCCTGGGGATCTTGGCGGCGGTCTTCCCGGCCGTCCGCAGGCTCGGCCTGCTCGCCGGCGCGGGGTTCGCGTGGACCGGTGCCATGGGGCTTCTGCTCGGCACGGACGTGCCGTTCACGGGGCTCGCGCTGGCGGTCGGCCTCGCGATGGTCGGCGTTTCGGCCCGCCGCGGCCGCGGCTGATCTAGGCTCACGCGCCATGTCCAGCACCCGCGTGGCGGTTGCCTTCGCGCTGCTCGCGGGGGTGATGACCTCCGTCGCCCTGTGGCTGGTCACCGACGCCGACCTGTGGGGGCTCATGGAGGCCCGTGAGCTCCCCATAGACGTCGCCATCGGCCTGTCGTACTCCGCAGCGGCCGTCCTGGTGATCTCGGGCACCGGCGGCCGACGGATCGGCTGGCTGCTGCTCGGCATCGGCCTCTGCGGCGCCACCGCGGCGCTCGGCACAGCCGTCGCGTTGACCTCCGCCGGTCCGGCGGCGTTGGTGAGCGTCGCGGTGAACGTCGAGAGCTGGATCTGGGTCGGCGGATTCGTGCCGCTGTTGACTCTGGTGCCACTGCTCTACCCGGACGGTCGGCTCCCCGGCCCGCGTTGGTGGCCCTGGGTGGCCGCCTCGGCCGTCGGGATGGGCTTCCTCGCGGTCGGGTCCGCGGCGTATCCCGGCCCGGTGGCGCAGGCGGTCTTCCTGCTCGGGGTGGGCCTGCTGGTGCCGTCGTGCATCGCCGGGCTGGCCGCGGTCGTCGTCCGCTGGCGTCGGTCGGACGGGCTGGTGCGCCGCCAGGTCGCGGTGCTGCTGGTGACGGCCACGATCTTGGTTGTCGACGTCCTGCTGCAGCCGCTCCTCGGTTGGCCCCTGGGTGCGCTCACCCAGGCCGTCGCGGTCGCGCTCGTGCCGGCTGGCATCGCCGTCGCAGTGACCCGGCACCGCCTCTACGACCTCGACCTCGCGGTCTGCCGCGCGATCGGCGGTCTCAGCCTCGCGGTGTGCCTGGCGGCGATCTACGTGAGCCTCTTCCTGATCTCCTCCCAGGTGCTCCCGGGTGGTCCCACGGTGGGAGCCGCGACCGCCGCAGCCGTCACCGGGCTGCTGCTTCATCCGCTCGGCGTGCGACTCAACCGAGGCGTCGACCAGATGTTCTACGGCGACCGCGCCGATCCCGCACGGGTGCTCGAGGCGACCGCTTCGGGCTTGCGTGAGGGCGTAGACCTCGCCGAGGTGCCCGGCCGGGTCTGCCAGGTCGTCGTCGAATCCCTCCGGCTCGGGTCGGCCGCGCTGGTTCTCGGCGGCGACTCGGCGGAGACCCCGTTGGCGGTGGCCGGTACGCCGGCCGGGCCGGCCACCGAGCTGCCGATGCGCCACCGCGGCGAGGTGGTCGGTGCCCTGCGGGTCACGGCCCGCCCGGGTGAGCCTGGGCTGACGGCGCGGGACGCCGAGATCCTGGCCGTCGTCTGCGACCAGGTGGCACCTGCGGTGGCCGCCCTTGGCCTGTCCGAACGGCTCCAGCACAGCCGCGCGGCCCTCGTGACCGCTCGCGAGGAGGAGCGCCGACGGCTGCGGCGCGACCTGCACGACGGCGTCGGCGCCGTTCTCGCCGGCGTGCGTCTGCAAGTGGAGACGGCCCAGTCGCTCGTCTCCGACCCGGCGGCCGGCGGACTGCTCCGGTCGGCTGCCACTGGCGTTGCCACCGCCGTCGAGGATCTACGGTCCATCACGGACGACCTACGACCGGCGGCCCTCGACGACCTGGGGTTGGCGGCTGGTCTGCACGGTTTGGCCAACCGGATGGCCACACCGGGCACGGTGATCACGGTCGAGGTTCACCTGGACGGCGCCCTCCCGGCCGCGGTGGAGGTCGCCTGCTACCGGATCGCGGGCGAGGCACTGGCGAACGCCGTGCGTCACTCCGGCGCCCACCGGGTGACGCTGCGTGCGGACGCGACGACTTCCTGGGTGTCGCTCCAGGTCGAGGACGACGGCTCCGGCCTACCCGAGAAGGCGCGGGCCGACGGGCTGGGCCTTGCGTCGATGCGCCAACGTGCCGAGGAGATCGGCGGCAGGCTGGCCGTCACGAGCACCAGCACGGGCACGCTGGTGCATGCCGAGCTCCCGACGGAGGCACGATGACCCGGATCCTGCTCGTGGACGACCACCCGTTGTTCCTCGACGGCGTGCGCGCCGCCCTGACCGGTGCCGGCGACCTCGAAGTCGTCGGTGAGGCACGCACCGTCGCCGAGGCCGTCACCCGGGCCGCCGAGCTCGTCCCGGACGTGGTGCTCATGGATCTGAACCTGCCCGACGCCTCCGGCGTCGAGGCCACCGTGCGGATCCTCGCCGCCAGTCCGGACGTCAGGGTGCTGATGATGACGATGAGCGCCGACGACGACGCCGTTGTCGCCGCCATGCGCGCAGGCGCACGGGGGTACATCGTCAAGGGCACCGGCCGCGACGAGCTGCTCCACGCTATTCGCACGGTCGCGGCCGGTGGAGCCGTGTTCAGCCCTACCGTGGCCGACCGACTCGGTCGGTTCTTCACAGGACTCGCGGTCGGTGGCGGGCGGGAGATGTTTCCCCAGCTGACCAGCCGGGAGCTCGAGGTCCTCGACCTGGTCGCTCGCGGCCTCGAGAACCGCCGGATCGCCCGGGAGCTGCACCTGTCCGACAAGACGGTGCGCAACCACGTCTCCAACGTGATGGCCAAGCTCGACGTCGAGGACCGCTCCGCGGCCATCGCCCGGGCGCGTGCGGCCGGGCTGGGTGACGTCTAGCTCAGCACGTCTGCCCGCGGTCACTCAGGCACGTACGGTGCTGGTGTCTTGGAGCTCGTCGAGCTCGTCCTCGAGGCTGCGTCCGCTGAGGTGCGGGCGCACGAGCTTCTCGCCCTCGACGTCCACGTCGGGGAGGAGCCGGTCGAGCCAGGCCGGGAGCCACCAGGCCTTCTCGCCGAGCAGGTACATCAGGGCGGGGATCAGCGTCATGCGCACCACGAAGGCGTCGAAGAAGACCGCCACTGCCAGTGCGAAGCCCATGGACTTGATGATCGGCTCGTCGATGAGGATGAAGGCCGCGAACACCGAGATCATGATGACGCCGGCGGCCGCGACCACGCGTGCGCTGTTGCGGAACCCGTCGACCACCGCGTCGTGGGTCGACATCCCGTGGACGTGTGCCTCGCGCATCCGTGTCACGAGGAACACCTGGTAGTCCATCGCGAGCCCGAAGACCAGACCGATGAGGAAGATCGGCATGAAGCTGACGATCGGCTGCCCCTCGACGATCCCGAACAAGCCTTCCTGGAACACCGCGACCGTGACGCCGAGGGTCGCGAGCACCGAGAGCAGGAAGCCCAGGGTGGCGGTGAGCGGAACGAGGATGGAGCGGAAGACGATCATCAGGAGCACGAACGCGAGCCCGACGACCACGGCGAGGTAGATCGGGAGGGCGCTGCTGAGGCGCTCGGACACGTCGGTCGTGATGGCGGTGAGGCCGGTGACGCCGGTGGTGGCACCGGTGGTTTCCTCGATGTCGGCCTGCCCGTCGCGCAGCGCGGTGAGCAGGTCCTCGGTGGCGGAGTCCTCCGGCCCGGTCTCGGGGGTGATCAGCACCGTGGCTCCGGTGCCCTGCTCGTTGGTGCCCACGACCTGGGCGTTGGCGACCCCGTCCAGACCTGCGGCCCAGGCCGCGACGTCGGCGAACGCTGCACCCCGGTCGGTCTCCGGCACGTCGCGAGCGTCGACGACCGTCAGCATGGGGGCATCGCGTCCCGGGCCGAAGGCGTCAGCCACGAGGTCGGAGGCCTGGCGTTGGGTGGTCTCGACCGAGGCGGTGCTGTCGCTCGGGAACGCCAGGTGCAGACCCTGCAGCGGCAGCGCAAGTGCGCCGAGGCCGATGACACACACAAGGACGACGGCGACGGGCGCGCGGGCGATCATGCGTGCCCAGCGGACGCCGTTGTTGAGGATCAGGCCGTCGTCGCCCCGCTTCGGACGGTAGTGGCGGATGCGACCGCCGAACGCCTTCGACTTCATCAGGCCCAGCAGGGCCGGAAGCAGGGTCAGGGCCACGAGCACCGCGATGAAGACCGTGGCGGCGGCGGCCAGGCCCATGCTGGCCAGGAACGGGATCCCGACGACCAGCAGGGCGGCGAGGGCGATGATGACGGTGAGGCCGGCGAAGACGACGGCGGAGCCCGCCGTGCCGACCGCGATGCCCACCGCTTCCTCGCGGTCGTCGGTGTGCTGCAGCTCGCTGCGGTAGCGGGCGAGGATGAAGAGCGCGTAGTCGATGCCGACCGCGAGACCGATCATGGTCGCGAGCATCGGGGTGGTTGAGCCGATGTCGGTGAACGCCGTCATCGCCGTCACGCCCGTGATGCCGAGGCCGACGCCCACGAGGGCGGTCAGGATCGGCAGCCCGGCGGCCACCACGGACCCGAAGGTCAGCAGGAGCACGATGAGCGCGACGCCGACGCCGATCAGCTCGGAGGTGCCGCCGATCTCCATGATCGCGGTGGTGCCGGACCCGTTGGCCTCGACGGTGAGCGCGTCGCCGCTGGCGTCGTCCATCGCGGCCAGCAGGGCCTCGATCGTGGCCGGCTCGACGTCGGCGACCGAGTCGACGTCGAACTCCCACTGGATCAGGCCGACCCTGCCGTCGTCGCTGAGCGGGGACAGTGCGGCGGCGTTGTCGCGCGCTTCCTCGACAGATGTCCCGGCGTCCCGGGCCGCCTGCACGAGAGCGTCCTCCTGTGCCTGCGCGGCCTCGACGGGCGCAGCGAGCGGGGTCTCGGGCATCTGGGGAAGCGCGGCGAGGTCCTCGACGAGCGCAGCGACCCGGTCGGCGTACGCGGGGTCGTCCAGCGTATTGCCCTTCGGGGCCGCCACGACCACCTTGACGGAGGCCTGGTCGAAGGCGTCGACGGCGTCGGGGAACAGCTCACCCTGCAGCTCGGCGGCCTTCTCCGATGGGATGCCGGGGATGGAGAACGACTCGGTCATCGGCTTGGCCATCGTTGCGGCGAACGCGCCGACGGCGATGGCGGCGATGATCCAGCCGGTCAGGAAGAGGGGCCAGCGGCGGAAGGCGGTCTTGCCGAGGCGGTGCAACAGGGTGGCCATGGAGGGGCTCCGGGTGGAAGAAGGGTGGATGAGGCGGGATGCGGGGGGAGTCGGGTGCGGTTCAGGCGAGCAGGTCGCGCGCGGTTCGGAGGGTCTCGGTGAAGATCTCGGCGAGCGGGACGTCGGGATCGCGGCCCTCAGCGGCGGCGGTCATGCAGCCGTCGAGGATGGCGACCAGGAGCCGGATCAGCAGCCGCGCACGGTCGGCGCCGAAGTCGGTGCCCTCACGGGCCAGGATCACGTCGACGAGCGCGCCGGTGAGCTGCTCGAAGCGCTCGTGGACGGCCATGATGAGACGTGGGTTGGTGGTGACGATCCGACGCGCCCGCTCCATCTCCTGATGGGTGAGCACCTTGGAGTCGAGGAACGTCGCGGTCAGCTCGCCGAGGTCGTCGACGACGTGACCGTGCGGCCCGCCCCCCACGAAGGTCGCCACGACGGCGGGGGAGAGGTCCGGCGGGTTCCCCAGGACGGCGTCGATCTTTCCGGGGAAGTAGTTGAACAGAGTGCGCCGGGACACGTCGGCCGCCGCAGCCAGCTCGTCCATCGTGAAGCCGTCCAGACCGAGCTCGTCGGTCAGCCGTTGAGCGCAGACCGTGATGCGGTGCTCGGTCTGGAGACGGCGCCTCGTCCGCGGTGTTGCACTCTCGGTCATGAAGTGCAGTATTGCACTCTCCTGCCAGAAGTGCATATCTGCAGCCGAGCTGGTCGGGGTCCGACACGGTCAGAACTTCGATGATGTACGTCAGTTCGCGCCGCGCGCCAGCCGGACGACCGCGTCGGCCACCCGTGGTCCGAACATGACGGGGTCGTTGTGATCGGCGCCCGGGAAGACCACCCGCTCGGCCAACGAGGGGGCACGGTCCGCGACCCGAGCGCTGAGCGCGGTCGGGACCACGGAGTCGCCGTCGCCGTAGATGACGGTCACCGGCACGTCGCTTGCAGCGAGGTGCGACACCACCGGAAACCGGTCGCGCAGCAGCGCGCGCACCGGCAGCCACGGATAGTGGTGGGCTCCCACGTCGGCGAGCTCGGTGAACGGCGAGCGGAGCACCACCCCTGCCGGCGGGTGCCGGACCTGTAGCGCCGCCACGACACCAGAACCCAGGGACTCGCCGAAGTACACCGTCCGGTCAGGCGGGTAACCGAGTTCTGTCAGAGCGCCGACGGCGGCGTCCGCGTCGGCTGCGAGGCCGTCCTCGCTCGGGGTGCCCGGATTGCCCCCGTAGCCGCGGTAGTCCACGAGCAGCACCGCGAGCCCCCGGCGGGCGAGCTCTTCCGCGAACTCGGCCCTGTCGACCCGGTTGCCACCGTTGCCCGGCACGACCAGGACCGCCATCCCGGTGTCCGCCGAGCCGGCCGCCGGGACGAACCAGGCGCCAAGCTCGAGGCCGTCGGCCGTGTGCAGCGTGACATCCCTGCCGCCGGGGATGATCCCTGAGACGGGGGGCACCGGCGTGGTGTCGGGAAAGTAGATCAGCTGACGCTGCAGCGCCCACAGCACCGCGACCACCGTCCCCAGGATCAACGTAACCACGACCGGACCACGCCAGAGCACGCGGCGACTCGGCTTGACCATTCTCCATCCTCGCCACGGTCAGGCAGCACCGCAAACGAGCCCCCTCAAGATGCCGCTGGGGCCGCGGACATAGGTGAGCTTGTACAAGTCCTCGTAGGTCGCCACGCCGCGCAGCGGGAGGCAGCCATGCCGCGCGGCGACTTCGAGCGCCTCGTCGATGTCGTCGACCGAGAAGGCCACGCGATGCATGCCGATCTCGTTGGGCCGGGCTGACGGTGTCACGGCCGAGGACGGAGAGGCCAAGGTCCGTGAAGAAGGCGGTGTCGGTTCCCCCGCTTGTCACAGAACGGGTGCTCACCGGCGTCTTGATGTCGTACCGACCACTACAGGAGGACGACATGACTGGAACGACCCGTATCCCCGCCGCCGAGATCACCGGCATCAAGGGCTCCCTCATCAAGCGCTTCGCCAGGAAGACTCTGGGCCAGGTGCCGAGCTCGATCGGTGTCTATTGGCACAACCCGAAGGTGCTGATGGACATGGCCGCCGTCGGAGGCAAGGTCAAGAAGTGGGACACCTGCGACGAGCAGCTCAAGTCGTTCGCGCACATGGCGGTCGCCTCGAGCGTCGGCTGCACCTGGTGTCTGGACTTCAACTACTTCGAGGCCCACAACAAGTTCCTCGACACGACCAAGGCTCGAGAGATTCCACGCTGGCGCGACTCCGACGCCTTCACGTCGCTGGAGCGCGAGGTGCTCGCCTACGCCGAGGCCATGTCCCAGACCGAGCCGACCGTGACCGACGCGATGGTCAGCTCGCTTCGGGCGCAGCTCGGCGATCCCGCGTTGGTCGAGCTCACCGCGGTGATCGCGTTCGCGAACTTCACGACCCGCCCGAACGTCGCGCTCGGGATCGAGTCCGACGGCTTCGCTGCGGCGTGTGGCCTCAAGCCGCTCGCCCAGCGGACCGCCGTAGGGTCGTGACCGTGCCCGAGGACCCGTTCGTCACCCACCGTGGTCTGCTCTTCACCGTCGCCTACGAGATGCTCGGTTCGGCCTCCGAGGCCGAGGACGTTGTTCAGGAGACCTGGATCCGCTGGGACGCCATCGGCTCTCCTGCGCGCTCCGAGGTCAGGGACCCGCGGGCGTTCCTGGTTCGGATGGTCACGCGGAAGGCGCTCGACCGGATGCGGGCAAACGCGCGACGGCGCGAGGACTACGTCGGCGAGTGGCTGCCCGAGCCGCTGCTGACTGCGCCGGACGTCGCAGAGGATGTCGAGCTGGCGGAGAGTGTTTCGTTCGCGATGCTCACGGTGCTCGAGACGCTGACTCCCACCGAGCGCGCGGTCTTCGTGCTTCGCGAGGTGTTCGACATGCCGTACGGCGAGATCGCGGGCGCGGTCGACAAGTCCGCGGCGGCCGTGCGTCAGATCGGACACCGGGCTCGGGAGCACGTCGCGGCCAGGCGACCTCGGATGGAGGTGAGCCGCAGCGAGCAGGAGCAGGTTGTCGAACGGTTCCTCGCGGCGGTGACCGGCGGCGACCTGCAGGGCTTGCTTGATGCTCTCGCCCCCGATGTGGTTCTCGTGGCGGACGGCGGCGGGATCGCTCAGGCGGTCGCCAACCCCGTCAGGGGCGCGAAGAAGGTGGCAAACCTGTTGCGTACGTTCCCGAAGTTCGGGGCGGGCGCAACCGTCCTGCCGGTCCTGCTCAACGGAGCGCCCGGCGCCAGGATTGTCGGACTGGATGACGGTCACGACACCGCGATCACGTTCGTCGTCGACGACCGGCGAATCACCCGGATCTACGTCGTCCGCAATCCCGTGAAGCTCAGCAAGATCGACGTCGAGGCGACGCTCAGCCGCTAGCTGACTTCAGCCGTTGATTGCACGCGTGCGCTTCTCACCGCACCTCGGCTCGCGGCGAAAGACACACTCATCGCGGCGCTGAACCAATTTCAAGACTGTTCCAATGCTTGCTCCCTCCAAGCGGTGGTTCGTTCCACCCGTGGCACGAATGGGAGCGGTCGTCCATGTCTGGTCGGCGCAACGGATCTCGCCCTTTCACCAGGCAAGATCCGCGAGGCCAGGGGTCTCAGCCCTCGAAGTTCTCGACCAGCTCAGCCGGCGCCACGGCAAGCCAGGCGTCGACGAGCAGGTCACGGAGGTCTCGTTCATCGATGGCACACAGTTCGACGAGCACGGCCGGGTAGTTGTTGAAGTGCGCGATCGTGAACACGCCGTCAATTCCGGCGGCGAGCACGCCTTCCTTCTCGTGCAGGTCCAAGGTGTTGACCGCGAGGATCGGCGCGGCCGGCGCCGGCTGGTCGCCGAAACGCTTGAGGTCGGCCTTGCTGAACGGGCGTAGCCATGCGACCCCCTTGCCGCTCACCGACCACGACGTGTGCCCGTGGTGCTCACCTTCGACGACCCCGGGCAACCCACCCATGATCCGGTCGACCTCTTGGAGCGTTGCCACCCCTCAAGCGTAGTTCGCAAAGCTCGGGGGACAGTCGTTCGGACCGGCGGTGCGCGTCACGCGAGAGGCGCGACGGTGGCCTCGACGCCGCTGCGAGCAAGCTCGTCACGCACGAAACCCGACGCCTTCAGCTCCTCGACCTTGGCCGTGACGGCTGCCACCCCGCCGGCGTCCAGCTGGCGGGGGAGTCCCACGGCCTGGTTGATCTGCATGAAGGGCGGCTCGAGGATGCGTCGGCCGGTGGCCGCGACGTACTCCTCCATCGGCTGCCGGACACCTGCTGCCACGTCCAGCGACTGCTCCTCGTAGACGTCGGTGGCCTCGTTCGCCCGGACAATCTCGGCGTGCTCAAGCGACCGGGTGAGGAACAGGTCGTACGCCGATCCGTCCCTCACGCCGATGCGCACACCCTCACGGTCGACCTCGTCCGAGGTCTGGAGGGGGGAGTCGGGTCCGGTGACGTAGACGCCCTCGATCACGACGTACGGCGTGGTGAAGGCGACGCCCTCCTCGCGCGCTGGTTCGTTGGCCAGGAAGCAGAGATCGACCCGGCCCTCGGTGATGGCGGCGTAGGAGTCGCGGGCGGCACCGACACACTCGAGACGAAGGGGCACCTCGAGCCAACGGGCCAGCTCCTGCGCGATCGCGACGGTGACCCCGCGGGGCTCGGCCGGCGGACCTTGGGCCAGCACCGGGTTGCCCAGGTTGATGACGACGCGCAGCGTGCCGGTGGGAGCGACGAGGGTGGCCAGGGGGAGGTCGGTCATGGTGTTGTCCTTGGATGGGTTTGTCAGGTACGGGCGGTCGGGTGAGGTCAACCGGTTGTGCGACATCCGGCCCGAACTGCTCGATCGTGGTGCGGGACTCCAACAAGTGCGTGCGGCAGGCCAAACCTGAATGAGGCAGGGCAGTGACGAGGATCGCCGGCCGCCGTAGCCTCGTCCACGTGGACGAGGACAACCCGGCGACCCGTGCCCTGGCCGTGTCCGGACTGGAGCACTCAATCACGCGGCACGGTCGCGTGGCCTCGCTCGCCGAGGCCGCGGCCGCGCGTGGTGTGGACCCATCCGCGATCGTCAAGACGATGGTCGTACGCCGGAGCGGGGGCGACCACCTCTTCGTCCTCGTGCCCGGTGATCGCCAGATCTCGTGGCCCAAGCTCCGGGCGCTCCTCGGCGTGAACCGGATCTCCCTGCCGGACGCCGACGCCGCCCGCAACGTGACCGGCTACGAGCGCGGCACGGTCACGCCGTTCGGGTCCGCGACGGCGCTCCCGGTCGTCGCCGACGAGCGCATCGTCGGTCAGACGATCTCGATCGGCGCCGGGGGCCACGGTGTCGCGGCGACCCTGTCGGGCGACGATGTCATCGCCCACTTCGCCGCCCAGGTCGCGGACGTCACCGACCCGGGTTGAAGACCGGTTGCGTGGCTAGGGTGCAAGACATGGATCTCTACGACGTGATGCGGACGACGGCGGCGGTCCGGGAGTTCACCGACGACCCGTTGCCGGACGACGTGCTCCACACGATCCTCGACAACGCGCGCTTCGCGCCCAGCGGCGGCAACCGCCAGGGCAGCCAGGTCGTCGTGGTCCGCGATCCGGCGACTCGGGAGCGGCTGCTCGAGATCACCGGTCCGGGTGCGCGGCGCTACCAGGCCCAGCTGGCGGCAGGGGAGACGCCATGGAGCGGTTACGTCCCGAGCCGGGTCACCGAGGAGCAGGTGGCGCAGACCGAGGTGCCGGACTACGTCGCGGAACCACTGCGCCGCGCGCCCGTCGTCCTGGTCGTCTGCGTGGACCTTCGGGCGGTAGCCGCTCTCGACAAGGACCTCGACCGGGTCGGGGTCGTCGCCGGCGCATCGGTCTACCCGCTCGTCTGGAACATCCTGCTCGCCGCTCGCAACGAGGGGTTCGGCGGCACCATCACGACCATGGCCGTCGCCGAGGAGCCGGCACTCAAGGAGCTGCTGGGCATCCCGGAGCCGTACGCCGTCGCCGCCGTCGTACCGCTGGGCAAGCCGGTCCGGCAGCTCACGCGGCTCACGCGTGTCGGGGTGGACGAGCTGACCCGTCTGGAGCACTGGCAGGGCGGTCCGCTCCAGGTGTAGCGTCAAGTTGAGCAAGCAACCACGACGCACCGGCACCTCGCGCCCACCGCTGAGGCCGGTGGCAGCCACCGCGCAGGACTCGGGTCCGGCTCCCGGAAGGCCTCCTGTCGGACGGAGATGTGCATGGCCATGACCGAGATCGACCTGACCGCCATCGACGCCGAGCGGGAGCGCATCCGCGAGGCGTACCTCCAGCCCGAGGGCTCCCGCCCGCCCTCGAGCGCCCGCGGCCTCCACCACTTCGCCGTGGTCGCGCGCGATGTCGAGGAGACCATCAACTTCTACCAAGGTGTGCTCGAGTTCCCGCTTGACCGAGATCTTCGAGAACCGCGACTACCAGGGCTCCAATCACTTCTTCTTCGACATCGGCCACGACAACCTGCTGGCCTTCTTCGACTTCCCGGGCCTCGACGTCGGCCCGTACGCCGAGGTGCTGGGCGGGCTGCATCACATCGCCATCTCGGTCGAGCCCGTGACCTGGGAGCACCTCAAGGGCAAGCTCGACGAGGCAGGAATCGAGTACCTCGAGGAGAGTGGCACGTCGATCTACTTCCGCGACCCCAATGGCGCGCGGCTCGAGCTGATCGCTGATCCGCTGGGGGAGATGTACGGCACCAAGGTGCTGTAGGTCCGACTGCCTCGGCAGCGTCAGAGTGACACAGAACGTCGTACCGCCCCATCCGAGCTCACGGCGGGGCGCGTAGTCACTTCGGACTATGGACAGCCAGCGCGCCGTGCCGGGATCGTGACGGGGTCAGGGGCGCCGTCCTGACGATGGAGGGACCTCTGATGGCTGTCGAGGCTGCTGATTCCGACGTCGCGCCGCCCGGTGCGGTGCGTGGCGCACTGCGCGACACGTGGACCTCCCTTCGATCCGTCTTCGTCAACCCCGCCCTGCGGCGCATCGAGCTCGCCCTCGCGGGGTCGATGATCGGCGACTGGGCCTACGCGACCGCGATCGTCGTGTGGGCGTACGGCGAGGGCGGGGCCCAGCTCGTCGGCGTCTGGGGCGCGGTGCGGCTGCTGCTCATGGCCTTTGCGGCGCCGATCGGGTCGACCCTGGCGGACCGGCTGCCGCGCAAGGCCGTGCTCATCGGCTCCGACCTGACTCGCTCCGTCCTCGTCAGCATCGCAGCAGGGCTCATCGCCGTGGGTGCACCGTCGTTGTTGATCCTGGCGCTGGCCACGCTGAGCTCACTCATCGGCTGCGTGTTCCGCCCGGCACAGATGGCGTGGATGCCGTCCCTCGCCAGGACGCCCGAGGAGCTGACCGCGGCCAACGGTGCCTCGAGCACCATCGAGAGCCTGGCCTTCTTCCTCGGCCCGGCCATCGGAGCGCTCCTCATCAGCGCGACGAACATCCAGACGGTCCTGATCGTCAACGTCGCCACGTTCGTCGTCTCGGCCGTCCTCGTGTCCGGTATCCACGGCATCCGGCCGGCGGACGAGGGCACACCCCAGGGTGCGGGGCAGGACGGCGACGACGAGCTGGAGGAGAAGGTCGGCGTCCTGCGCGAGATGGGCGGCGGCTTCACCTTCATTTGGCGGGACCGCAACCTGATGATGATCGCCATCCTGGTGTGCGCCCAGACCGTCGTGGCCGGGGCCACGATCGTCCTGGGCGTCGTCTTCGCCGTGGAGGTGCTCGAGTCCGGCCCCGAGGCGGTGGGCATCATCGACTCTGCGTTCGGTGTGGGTGCCATCGTCGGTGGCTTCTTCGCCATCGCCCGCTCCACCCGCAACCGCCTCGCTGGCGACCTGGCACTCGGCACCGCCCTGTGGTCCCTGCCGCTCCTCCTCATCGTCGTGTATCCCTCTCCCGCGACGGTGTTCGCTGCGGTCATCCTCCTGGGCTTCGGCAACCCGCTCGTCGACGTCAACTTCGCGACGATCGTCCAGCGGTTGGCCCCGGACCGCATCCTCGGCCGAGTGTTCGGTGCCTATGAGGGGGCGCTCATCGCGACCATGGCGCTCGGATCGGCCGTCACCCCGTTCCTCCTCGACGGCCTCGGCCTGCGATGGACTCTCGCGGTCCTGGCCCTCCTCGTCGGGGTCCCGGCCCTGCTCTTCGTCCCCCGGTGCCGTCGCCTCGACGCCACGCTCAGTGCGCCTGAGGGCACCGCGCTCCTGCGCAGCATCTCGATCTTCTCGCCGCTCAGCCCGGCCAAGATCGAGGCGCTGGCCGGCGGCCTCACCACGGAGACGGCATCCGCCGGCACGGCCGTGGTGCGCGAGGGCGAGGTCTCCGACCGGTTCCTGGTCATCGTGAGCGGCCGGGTCGAGGTGACCCTCGACGGCGAGCACGTGCGCTTCGAGGGCCCCGGTGACTTCTTCGGCGAGATCGGCCTCCTGCGCGACGTCCCCCGTACCGCAACGGTCACGGCCGTCGAGGACGCGACTCTCTACAGCCTGGCCCGCGAGGACTTCCTCGACGCGGTGCTCGGAGTCGACGAGTCGCTCGCGGCAGCGGACGACGTCGTCATGCGGCGGCTGGCTCGGGCGTGACTCCTGCCTCGCGTCGCGTGCGCTGACGGTTCAGCTCTCCCGCAGCGGACTCGGTCTACTGAGACCGTGTCGAGTTCCTGTGCCGCTTCCAGACGAGGTCGAGAACGACGCCGAGCATCAGGATCGCGACCAGCGCGACGGCAGTCCCCGGCTCCTCGACCAGCGTGGTCAGGGCGAATGCGACCAGGACGACGACGGTCGTCAGGTTGGCGAGCAGCAGCAGCCACGTCCGGGCGCCCGTCTCGTGCCGGATCCGCAGGTGCCCGAAAGTGACGAGGGTGAAGACGACCAGCGCAACCGCGCTGCCGATCGAGGCGATTGCACTGAGGTCCATGGAGATTGCGAGAACGATCGCCGCGATCGCCGTGACCAGGATGCCCATGGGTGCGCGCCCCCCGACCCGGTGACCCATCTGTGGCGGGAACTGGCCGATCGCGGCCATTTCCTTTGCGAGGCCGGCTGCGGGATAGAGCCCCGAATTGGTCGCGCCGGCGGTGGCGAAGAGGGCAGTGACCGTCATCAGCCAGTAGCCGGCCGCCCCGAGTACCGGCTCCGCGGCGACGGCGAGTGCCGTACCCCCGGAGTCGATGACTTCGTCGACGGTCAGCGTTCCGAACACGCCGAGGGCGACGGCAACGTAGACGGCGGTCGCGATGCCCAGCGCAAGGTAGATCGCTTTGGGGAGCTGGCGGTTCGGGTCGGCGAGGTCCTTGGCGGTGAAGGTGATGACACCGAAGCCGAGGAAGGCGAAGAACGTCAGGGCCACGCTGGACACGATGTCTCGCAGGGAGGGATAGCCCGAGAACGCGAGCAGGTCGACGTCCAGGTTGGACAGGGTTGCGATCGAGAACACGATGAGGATGCCCACAACGACCACCACGACCACTGTCTGGGCCCGGGCAACGGCGTGGGCACCCAGGACGTTCAGCGCGGCCATGACCAAGAGGATCAATACCGCGAACGGCTTCACCCAATCGGCGTTCTCAGCGACGGCATCACTGGCGTAGCTGCCGAACGAGACGGCAACCATGGCGGTGATGATCGCGTTGACAGCCAGCAGCAGCCACGCGAGGACACCCGTGAAGTGGCCGTCCCCCCAGCCACGCACCACGTACTCCAAGAAGCCGCCCGCTGACGGATAGCGAGCGCCGAGCTTGGCAAAGGAGTACCCCTGGAGCACGGATACTCCGCCAGCCAGGACGAATGAGATCCAGACTGCTGAGCCGGCTACCTCTCCCGCGGCGCCGAGGAGCGCGAAGATCCCGGCGCCGACCATGGACCCGACACCGATGAAGGCCGCCTGCCGTACGGACAGGTTTCGGCGGCCGCCTGGTCCGTCGCCGCTGGCCGCCGTCTCACTCCCCTTCTGCACCGACCATGGTCGCCCATGCCACCCCCCGCTCTCGCGACCAGCGTGCCGAGAATGGAGCGGACACCACTCCCCCAGAACGGGGGAGTCGGGAATCCACGCGCACGCCTAGCGTCCGACTCAGGTTCGCTGGTTGGCGGACGTGCGTAGACAGCCCACTGGTGGAGGCCGTGATGTCGCAGACGATCTCGTCTGCTGGGGTGAATCCCACCGCAAGTGACGCGGTGGAGGTCGCCCGCAACCTCGGCGTCGACCCGGCCCAGGGCCTCACGGCCGCGGAGGCACGGTCCCGGCTGGAGTCACATGGTCCGAACCGGCTGGTGGCCGGGAAGAAGGAGCCGGGGTGGCGGGCCTTCCTGCGTCAGTACGAGGATTTCATGCAGGTCATCCTCCTGGGGGCGGCGCTGGTCAACCAGATCGTGACCGGCGACACCGGGCACGACGGTTGTGTTGGCCGGTCTGACTGTCTTCAACGCGGTGATCGGACTGCGTCAGGAGTCCAAGGCTGAGGAGAGCGTCAAGGCTCTTGCGCAGATGATGAAGACGATCGCCCGGGTGCGTCGTGACGGCCAGGCGGTCGAGATCGACGCCGGGGAGCTGGTGCCCGGCGACGTGGTGTTGGTCGAGGCGGGCAATCGGGTGCCGGCAGACGCGCGGGTGGTCGTGGCCGCGACGCTGGAGATCGAGGAGGCAGCACTGACCGGGGAGAGTCTGCCGGTCGGCAAGTCCATCGACCCGGTCCCGGGGCAGGAGGTCCCGCTCGGGGACCGGACCTGCATGGCGTACATGAACACCTCGGTCACCCGTGGGCGTGGCGAGCTGATCGTCACCGCCACCGGCATGGACACCGAGATCGGTCACATCGCCGACATGCTGGCCCACACCGAGACCAGCAAGACGCCGTTGCAGAAGCAGCTCGACTCGCTGTCCAAGATCATCGCGTCCATCGCCGCTGTGGCGTTGGTCCTGGTCGTGCTGCTGGGTCTGGCGCAGGGCCAGTCGTTCGACACGCTGTTCGTCACTGGTGTGGCACTTGCCGTGGCCGCGATCCCGACCGGGCTCCCGGCGGTGGTGACCGCCCTGCTCTCGATGGGCACCCGCGAGATCGCACGCCGCAACGCGATCGTCAAGCGGCTGCCTGCCGTCGAGACGTTGGGGTCGACGTCGGCGATCTGCTCGGACAAGACCGGCACGCTCACCTTGAACAAGATGACTGCTCGTGAGCTCGTCATCCCGGGCCGGAACCGCTACACGGTCTCCGGCGAGGGGTACAGCACGGTGGGTGAGATCAGCCACGTCGGTGGCCAGCGCCACGATCTCGATCCGTACCTGCTGCCGATGGTGCTGTGTGCCGACGCGGTGCTCGACGGTGAGAGCCTGATCGGGGACCCCACCGAGGGCGCCCTCATCGTGCTGGGCGCGAAGGGTGGCCTCGACATCGAGGAGACCCGCAGGGCGCTGCCCAGGGTCGCGGAGGTGCCGTTCGACTCCGACTACAAGTTCATGGCGACCTTCCACGAGATGACCGCGGACGACGGCCGCGCGGTCGTGCGCTGCTATGTCAAGGGCGCCCCGGACGTCCTCATCTCGCGCGCCACGACCCTGCGAGACCCCGACGGCAGCCTGGTCCCGATCACCGACGAGAACCGGCACCTCGCCACGACCGCCAACGACGAGATCGCGAACGCCGGTGAGCGGGTCATGGTGGTGGCCCAGCGCGACCTCGACCCGAGCGTGCTGACCTCGGGTGGCGACCTGATCGAGCAGGTGCAGGAGCTCACGCTGCTGGCGATGGTCGGCATCGTCGACCCGCCGCGACCCGAGGCCCGGGTCGCCATCGCCGAGTGCCACGATGCCGGGATCCAGGTCCGGATGATCACCGGGGACCACGCCACGACGGCCGCTGCGATCGCCGGGGAGCTGGGGATCCCCGGACGGGCGATCACCGGCGCGCAGTTCGCCGCGATGAGCGACGAGCAGCTCCTGACCGAGCTCGACGAGATCGGGGTCGTCGCCCGGGTCGCGCCCGAGGACAAGGTGCGCCTGGTCCGGCTGCTCAAGGAGAAGGGCAACGTCGTCGCGATGACGGGCGACGGAGTGAACGATGCTCCGGCACTCAAGACCGCCGACATCGGCGTCGCGATGGGCATCACCGGCACCGAGGTCTCCAAGGAGGCCGCCGTGATGATCCTGACCGACGACAACTTCGCCACGATCGTGGGTGCCGTCGCCTACGGCCGCTCCCTGTACGACAACCTGCTCAAGTACCTGCGCTTCCAGATGTCGACCCTGGTCGCCTACATCGCGATCTTCATCGGCGCAGGGATCTTCGGCATCGCCAACGGGGCACCCCTGAACCCGCTCCAGATCCTGTGGCTGAACATGGTCGTCGACATCCCACTGGCGATCGCGCTCGGCTTCGACCGACCCGCCCGTGGGTTGATGGCTCGCCCGCCGCGTCCCGTGGGATCGCCCGTCCTGTCCCGCGAGAACTGGTTCCGGCTGTGCGCCCAGGGCGCAGTGATGACGATCGGCTCGCTGGCCGCCTACCAGATCGGCGACGCGGACGGCGCGGTCGTTGCCGCCACGATGCTGCTCACCACACTGTCGCTGTTCCACATCTTCGGCGCACTCCTGTGCCGCGACCAGGTGAACACCATCTTCGACCGCGACGCGGTTCCAGGCGTCATGCAGCTGCGACGCTACGCCCTGTCGCTGATCGCGATCGTGCTGATCACCTCACTCGACTTCCTCCAGCGGATCTTCAACACGACCGCACTGACATTCACCCAATGGTGCATCTGCATCGGCATCGCTGCGTCCATCGTCGTCGTGGAGGAGCTCATCAAGCTCGTCCTCCGCCACCGCGGCGATCTGAGCTCCTCGGAAACGCCATCCCATCCACTGACCGTCACCCCGGCCATCACCTGAACAGGGAGTACTCCATGTCGTTCAACCTCCGCCACCGCAGCTTCCTCAAGGAGCTCGACTTCACCCCC
>CAVQJS010000018.1:0-232674 GCA_963712875.1 uncultured Actinomycetota bacterium
CATCGCATGGGCGGCCGCGCCTGGCTATCGATCGCGCAGTCCCCCGACGACGACTTCTTCGACGGCAGGCTCGCATCGCTCGCAGTGCCGACGTTGGTGCTGCACGGGGCAAACGATCCACGCACCGAACCGACGGAGCTCGCCACGATTCGCCGCGAGCTCGCCGCTGCGCGGTTTGCCATCCTCGACGACGGTGGCCACTGTCCGCACGCACATCCTCGTGCGGCCCCGCTCGCGACGGCAGCGATCGCCGCATTTCTCGACGCCGAAGCGGAGACGCCTGCTCGGTAGCCTGGACGCACCCAGTGACGTTCGCAGCTGACTGGGCTACGGTTGCTCACCGTGTGGGCACGTTTGCACAAGGTCGATCGCATCCGTCCGCAACCGAACGGCGGTGCGATCGTGCTCGTCGAGGACGAGCGCAACGTCGCGAGATGAATCGCACGCCGTCGCTGTCGACGCTGCTCGCGGTCGCGCGCGTGCTCAACGCGCGGCGCGTGCTCGAGAACAAGTACGAGGGCAAGGGCGAGGTCCGCTACGCGAGCGGGCCACGTTGCCGTCGTTCCTGTCGACGCGGTCGTGCGCGCCGGGGCGAGCGTCAGCGACGGCAAAGGCGAACGCGTGTTCGGTTCCGGCGCAGCCGGCGGCGGTGTCGTCGATCGTCGATCAGGCATTCGCCGAGCTCGCGCATCACGTGCGGATCGAGCGTCGGCGCCACGGATATCGGCGCGGCGCTCGCGAGCACCGAGCAGCGCCGCACGCAAGGTCATCGCTCGATCGCGACGACGAATCCCGCCGCACTACTGGACGCGCGGTGTTCGAGCTCGCGGCGCTCGCCGGCGAGCTGTCGCGCGTCCGCGCGGCGGCCGCTGGATCGACACCACGGAGATGCCGGTGCCGTTCGCGATCAAGTTGTCGACGGGCGAGATCGCAGTGCCGACGCAAGCTCGCCGAGCTGATCGTCTCGGGCAACGCGCCCGAGGAGTCGATGACACCGGCCGCACCTGCCGACGGCTCGACGCCGAGCTGAAGCCCGGCTTGTAATTCGTTCCCGGAGTACTGCCCGGAGAATGTGCCGCCGCAATTTCGCCTCGCCGTAGCCCATCCGAACGCGGGTTTCGATCTCTCGCTTCAGTGAACGACTCGCCGAGCGTGTAGCAGCCCCACTCGGATGCGGCACCGTCGGGACAGCCGATACCCGTGCACTGACCGTCGGTACGCGTGCAGTTCGCCGGCAATGGAGTGCGTGGCGGGATTGCGCGCATCGCGGAAACGGGCGGTTCGCGGTGTTCGGATCGAAGTCGTGATCGTAGCTGTAGTGATTCGCAGCGAAGCACAGGCCGAGCGAGTCGTTGTACGGGCTGTTCAAGATCTGACCGCTCTGGTCGCTGTTGAAGAACCACAAGAAGCGGCACTCCTGGTTCGCTGCCGAGCCCTTCTTCGTCGTCGTGCAGACGCCATCACCGATCGCCGGTGCCGCCGACGTGTGGAGCTTTGCAGAGCTTCGTGGTGTCGCCCGGCGCGTTCGCGACGCTCGCAGAATCGGTTCGTGCCGGAGCACAGAGTCCGGCGCACACGATCGTCGTCGAGCCCGAGGACTCGCGAAGCAGCGGCGCGTAGCCGGCTTCACAGCCGTTCGTGATGGTGCCGTTGCCGAGCGAAGGATCGCGATCCGTGAGTCCCTTCGCGGCGAGCGGGATCGGCGCGCACGTGAACTCGGAGAGCAACGCGGTGTTTGCCGGATGGATAACAGCCGAGTGTCGGAGTCGCCGGCGTCGGCGATCCGCAGGCCACCGTCGGTGCGAGTGCTGCTGCCTGGGTCAGCGGATCGCAACGCACGTCGCAGAGACCAGCCACCGGTTGGTCACCCGCTTCGAGCATGTCGGTGTACGTGTTGCAGCCGTGTTGCGCATCGCACGTCGGGAAGCCGTCGAACGGATCGCACATCGCGCGACAAACGCCGCGGATGCATTCTGCACCTTGTACGCAGTTGCTCGCGCCGGTGGTGCCGTTCTCGAGCGTGCACGCTTGATCGACCGCAGCGATGCCCGGCGGCGAGCAACCGATGTGACCGACGGGCGGCATGTCCTGGTCGACGATCCAGCCGCACTTGTCGCCGCTCTGACAGCCTTGTTGTGTGAGCGGATTGCATGCGAGGCCGACACTGCCGTCGACGCCGGGTGCATCGATAAGCCCGCCGTCGGGCAACCTGCCACCGTCGATGCTGAACGGTGGATCGAGCGACGCATCGGGCCGTTGCAGCGCATCGGCGCGCGGCCCGCCATCGAAGTTGCCGGTCGAGGCATCAGGACGCGTCGAGCCATCGTCGCCACCGGTGACGCCACCGTCGTCGGTAAATGCCGTCGGCGATTTGCATGCGAGCGCCCCGACGAGCGCGACGAATGCGAACGCTGTGAAGCGAGTCATCGATCTTTCCCGCTGCCATCCCGATCGGTCCCGAGACGATCGTCGCGGACGACTCCGGGAACGTCGCGCGAAATGGCGCCGCCGGATTCGCCGTGAGCTGTGCACGGATCGCGAATGCGTAGCTGCCACCGTCGACGAGCACGCCCGGTGGGATCGTCACGCTGGTCTGCGTCGTGTGCACGGTCGCGATCTGCGAGACGCGCGTCTGGCCACCGACCGCAGCGAGCTGGAACACCGTGACGACGTACTCCGTCGGTTTGCCGAGCGCGGGAACCTCCCACGACAAGGTCGGCGTCGTACTCGGCAGACTCTGCGGCGAGAATAGATCGTTACCGTCGAGCTTTGGCTCTCGAGGACCGGTCCGAGGTTCGGCTCGAGCGCGTTGCCGAGCTCCGTGGTGAAGACATCGAGGAGCTCGGTGCGCTGCAGCTTCGCTTGCACGTAACCGGGGCTCGACGTGCCCGGCAGCTGGAACGGCACGAAGAAGATGCGATAGCCGGGATCACCGTCGCGAAGTCGCCGCTCGGCGTGGTCGCGTC
The DNA here is from genome assembly GCA_963712875.1 of uncultured Actinomycetota bacterium. Taxonomy (GTDB): domain Bacteria; phylum Actinomycetota; class Actinomycetes; order Propionibacteriales; family Nocardioidaceae; genus Nocardioides. The sequence goes on from CAVQJS010000018.1 coordinate 2,967, forward strand.
GTACGTGATGTTGGCGAGAACCGTGTCGTTCTGCACGTAGCCGTACGCGAGGTTCGCGGACTTGCCGATGAAGCCGTATGCGGATCCGCCGGGCACGCTCGAGACGAGGAAGCCGGTACCGACGTAGATCGGCAGCTCGACGGCGTTCGGGTTGAGCAGCGTCGCGCGGTCACCGTTGTAGTCGGCCGCTGCATCCCATGCGCTCGCGCGGACATCGATCGAGAATGGCGCGCTCGGGGTGCTCGTGAAGCCGCCGGCAACGTCGTCGACAAGCACGCCCATCCCGTCGAGCTCGGTGACGGGCGCGATGAACGTGCGGATCGCCGCGACGTACGTTTCGACGGCGGCATCGGTCGCGATCTGGCGCGTGTGAAGCTGCTGGATGACGAGCGCGTCGCTTTGCAGCAACACGCCACCGTCGCCGTCGTCGTTCTGGTCGTTGCGGATCGTCCCCTGCAGTCGTGTCGCACCTTGCATCGGTGCGATCGCGCCGAGATTCGACCACCACATATCCGCGTCGGGCGAATACGCGGCGAGTCGATCGGCCGATTGCCAGCTTTGCAGCCCACCGATGTCGAGACCGGCACGCGTGTTCGGTGCCGAGAACAGCAGATTCGAGCGACCCGGTCGCATGCGCGTCAGATCGAACGCGCTCGACTCGGTGTGGAAGTACTCGTTGCCGAGCTTAAGTAGTACGCACCATGGGGAACTTCCGCGACGGTGAATCGACCATCGGGGAGCCCGGTGACCGGGATCGATCGAAAGCTCGCGCCGTCCTGCACGAGCAGCTCGATGGCCGTGCCGCGCAGATCGTCGGAGAACACTTCGATGCCGCTCGGGCGGACCCAACCGGTGTAGCTATCGCCGGTGACCGTGCGCGCACCGGTTTGCTCGGGCGGTGGCTTGTAGCAGGTGCCTTCGTTGCATCGATCCGGCGGGCACTCGTCGGCATCTTCCGACGGTGCGCAACGGCGATCCGGTCTCGGTATCGATATAGCGTGCGCGGCCCTGGCAGGTAACCGTGTCGACGATGTCGTCGGTGAAGTCGGGCAGCTCGCGCGCGTCGACGGTGACCGCGCGACACACGCCCTCGACGCAGCTCTGCGAGGGCGTGCAGTCTTCGCGTGACACGCAGCCGCCGGTGAGACCCATGCGAATGAACAGCGTCTGTTCGGAGACGAGGTTCGTCAGCGCGCGCCGCGACACGATCTCGTCGTTGCCCTTGTAACCGGCGAGGACGATCTCGAGCTTCACTTCCTCGCCGTCGGAGTACACGCCGAACGAGCCCGGCAAGCGAAACGGTCGATCGCGCTCGCCGGAAATCTCCCCATTCCGACTCGACCTCGATCGCACCGGTATCGACGCGCGTGACGAGCAGCCGCACGCGATCGAGCGTGTCGGGCGCGATCATGTCGGTCGCGACGCCGACCATCAGCTGCGTGCGTCGGGTCTCGCAACCGACGAGGAACATGGTCGCCGCCAACCACTGCTCCCGCCAACATCCGGGCAGTCATCCGCCCACAGTACCGCAGTGGCCGGTTCGCGGTACGCGCGTCGGGGTCGGGTACCCCGGCGGTATCCGTCGACGATCGCTCGCGGGCTCCGTAACCGTTGGAGGTCAAATCACGTAGACGCGATCGCCGATCCGGAGGGTGCCACCGCGCTCGACGGCCGCCGTGATCCCGCCGTGACCGCGCATCGCCTGAAAGCCGCCGACTCCGAGAATGTCGTCCATCTTGCTGCACGGCACGCCGGGCCCGGTTCCGAGGAGGATCGCGTCGCCGACCGCGAATGGCAGACTTCACGCGCGACAGCAAGTTGATTCCCGAGACGACCAGGTTGCGGCGGAGCTCGCCGGGAGTGATCGACCGACCGACCCACGCACCGACGACGGACAGATGCTCGGCCTGGAACAGCGTGACCTGACGCTTGCCGCTACCGAGACCGCGGGCCGCGCGATCGCCGACGACGCCCTTCTTCTCGACGGCTCGACGACGTCACGGGGCTCGACCGCCACGCCGCGTGCGGGCCGGACACCCATCCGGTCGAGCTTGCCTTGTTGCGGAACGTCGCGCAGTCGCTCTCGTAGGGGGAGCACGATGGCGCCAGCATAGCGAGCACCCACCGACATGCCAGGTCCCGGGACGCGGGGCTTGCGTCGGGCGCCGCGCGGGCTTATCGGTCCGGATCGGATGACGCAGCAGCCCGAACGCCACGAGCTCCAAGCCGAAGTGAAGCGACTCTGGACCTGATGGTCCACTCGCTCTACTCGGACAAGGACATCTTCTTACGCGAGCTGATCTCGAACGCCTCGGACGCGCTCGACAAGCTGCGCTTCGAGAGCTTGACGAAGACCGGGCCTCGCCGGGGAGAGATCCGGAGATCCGGCTCGAGGTCGGCAAGCCCACCGCCGACGACAAAACCGGGGCGCGCACGCTGTCGATCATCGACAACGGCATCGGCATGACCCGCGACGAGGTCGTGAAGAACATCGGCACGATCGCACGCTCCGGCACGCGCGAGTTTCTCGCGACCCTCAAAGAAGCGAAGCGCACCGCGGGTACGGATGCAGCGGTACCGCCGAGCTTGATCGGTCAGTTCGGTGTCGGCTTCTACTCGGCGTTCATGGTGGCCGAGCGGACACGCCCTCGATGCCGCCGTCGCGCTCGTTGAGCAGCGTGAAGTAGTCCTTGAAGCCGTCGGCGATGGGGATGCCGTTCGGCGCGAAGGCGCCGGTGCGGTAGACGAAGGTCGGGATGTAGAGCCCGTCCTGCGCCAGCGGCGGCCGGGGCCGCCCACGGCGCGGCCAGCGCGGCCGCGGCGAGGGCGCCGATCTTGAGGTATCTCAGGGTCATCTAGACCTCCCTTGCAGTTGTTTCAGTTGTTGGCCGGAAAGGCGCGGCCGCATAGCGGGCGGCCACTGCGGACACCGTAGCATCGCGACGCGACCAACGTAAACCGGCGCGATGCCACGCGTACCTCCTGGGCCTGCCAGCCGCGTCAGTGGGGGTACGGCCACAGACGCAGCTTTTCCTTGCCGATCTGCCACAGCCGGGCGAAGCCCGTGCGGCTCGACGATCAGGAAGAAGATCATCAACCCGCCGAACAGCATCAGCTCGATGTGCCGCTGCGTCGCCGTGTCGATCGGCAGGCCGATGGCGGGCAGGAAGTTGGTGAGGAAGATCGGCATCAGCACGATGAAGCCGGCGCCCAGGAACGAGCCCATGATGCTGGCCAAGCCCGCCGATGATGACCATGAACAGCACGTCGAAGGAGACGTTGATGGCGAAGGCCTGGGTCTCGACGCTGTTGAGGTAGAGGTTGAGCAGCATGGCGCCGGCGACGCCGCAGTAGAACGAGCTGATGGCGAAGGCCAGCAGCTTGGTCTGCATCGGGCGGATGCCGATCAGCTCGGCGGCGATGTCCATGTCGCGGATCGCCATCCACGAGCGGCCGATGCGCCCGCGCACCAGGTTCTTGGCGATCAGCGCGAAGACGACGACCAGGGTCAGGCGCGAAGAGATACTTGGTCTGCGGGCTCGGCGCGCGGGCTCGTCACCAGCGGGTTGAGGAAGCTCAGGACCTCGAGCGCGCCGCCGGGCTCCATGATGGAGCCGAACAAGGTGCGCGGCGGCGACTCGATCGTGCCGTTGGAGTTGTAATTGTAGAACCACGGCACCTTGTTGAAGAGCCAGGTGAGGAAGAACTGCGCCGCCAGCGTCGCGACCGCCAGATAGAAGCCCTTGATGCGCAGGCTGGGCAGGCCGAACAGCACGCCGACCGCGGCCGCCACCAGCCCGGACATCAGGAAGATGAAGATCATCCCGAGGTCGGGGAAGAACACCGTGGTCAGCTTGTAGCTGGCGTAGGCGCCGACCGCCATGAAGCCGCCGGTGCCGAGCGAGATCTGGCCGCAGTAGCCGACCAGGATGTTCAGGCCCAGCGCCGCCATGGTGAAGATCAGGAACGGGATCAGGATGGCGTTGAACCAGTAGTGGCCGAGGAACAGCGGCGGGACGATGTAGGCGGCGAGCAGCAGCGCGGTGACGAACCAGCGGTCCTGGGCGATCGGGAAGATCGCCTGGTCGGCGGCGTAGCTGGTCTTGAACTGGCCGGCTTCGCGATAGAACATTGTGTCTCTCTCAAGAGGGAAATAGGGAGTAGGGAATCGGAGTAGGGAATAGATCCGTCTCTCTCTGCCTACTGCCTACTCGCCTACTCCCTATTCCCTAGACTCGCTCGATGATCTTCTCGCCGAACAGGCCCTGCGGCCGCACCAGCAGGAACACCAGCGCCAGCATGTAGGCGAACCAGTTCTCGATGGCGCCGCCGAGCGCCGGGCCCCAGTAGACCTCGGCCACCTTCTCGCCCACGCCGATGATGAGGCCGCCGACGATGGCGCCGGGCACCGAGGTGAAGCCGCCGAGGATCAGCACCGGCAGCGCCTTGAGCGCGATCAGCGACAGCGAGAACTGCACGCCGCTCTTGCCGCCCCAGATGATGCCGGCGGCGAGCGCGACGAGGCCGGCGACCGCCCAGACGATCACCCAGATGCCGCGCAGCGAGATGCCGACCGAGAGCGCGGCGGCGTGATCGTCGGCCACCGCCCTGCAGCGCGCGGCCGACGCGCGTCTTCTGGAAGAAGAGCGCGAGCACGATGACGAGCGACGGCCGCCATCGCCGCCGCGAACAGCTCGAAGGAGTTGATCAGGATGCCGCCCCTGACCGCCCACACGACGCCGGCGGCAGCGGCGATCGTGCTCGACGAGGCCGAGCGCGATGAACCAGCCGTAGTGCAGCGGCGGCGCCAGCGTTGCCGCCGTCGCGCAGCGCCTGGCGCCGCCCGAGCCAGGCGGCGAGCGCGAAGAGGCACGACGCCCAGCACCATGGCGAGGCCCGTCCACGACAGGGTCGCCAGCAACATCGCGGTCTTGCTGGCCTTGCCCTGGATGAAGGCGGCCTCGGCGCCGAAGACAAAGCGGGCGAGGAAGAAGACGAGCCCGAGCACGACCGATGACCAGCCCGGCCGGGCCCGGCAGCACGGACACGCGCGGAGTCGCCCAGCTCATCGATGGCCCGGCGCACGGCGCGCGCGCGCCAAAGACAGCAGGACGGCCAGGCTGGCGACGACCGCGGCCGCGAAGATCGCGGCCAGGCAGCGGCGTGCGCGATGGTCACGCCTCGCGACGTTGAGCGGGCGCGTCGGGGATGCCGATGTCGAGCTTCTTGACGTTGGAGCCCCACATCGTCTCGCCGAACCCCTCGAGGAAAAAGGTGAGGCCGATGGTGGCCATGAACAGGATGATCTGCTCCTGGTTGACCATGTACCTGCAGGATCACCCGCTCGATGACGAAGGCGAGCGCCAGCATGATCAGGCCGGTGAGCACGATGGCGAGCAGCAGCGGCACGCCGCGCTCCATCAGGCCGACCAGCGACAGCGCCGCAAACAGCACCATCACGCCCTGCGCGAAGTTGAAGACGCCCGAGGCCTTGTAGATCAGCACGAAGCCCAGCGCGACCAGCGAGTACATGACGCCCGACGAGGATGCCGCCGATGACGACCTCGCCGAAGAACAGCGGCGCCGGTCAGGATCGCGATCCAGGGCTCGACGAGGAGCGTTGAAGAGGAAATCCATGCGCTACTCTCGCGGGTCCCGTCCGCTCAGTGGCTCACGCCGAGATAGGCCTCGATGACGGCCGGGTTGCTCTGCACCTCGGCGGGCGTGCCGTCGGCGATCTTGGCGCCGTAGTTCGAGCACCACGACGCGGTCGGAGAGGTCCATCACCACGCCCATGTCGTGCTCGATCAGCGCGATGGTGGTGTCGAAGGTATCCTTGACGGTGAGGATGAAGCGGCTCATGTCCTGCTTCTCCTCGAGGTTCATGCCGGCCATCGGCTCGTCGAGCAGCAGCAGCTCGGGCTCCATGGCCAGCGCGCGGCCGAGCTCGACGCGCTTCTGCAGGCCGTAGGGCAGCCTGCCGACCGGGGTCTTGCGGATGTGCGGCGATCTCGAGGAAGTCGATGATGCGCTCGACCGCCTCGCGGTGGCGCGATCTCCTCGCGCTGGGCCGGGCCCCAATGCAGCATGTGCGCCAGGACGCCGCGCCGCATCTTCAGGGTGCGCCCGGTCATGATGTTGTCGAGCGTCGACATGCCCTTGAACAGGGCGACGTTCTGGAAGGTGCGGGCGATGCCCTGGCTGGCGGCGATGTAGGGCCGCATGTCGTGCCGCCGCTGGCCCTTGAAGGTGATCATGCCCTCCTGCGGGTGATAGAAGCCGTTGATGACGTTGAGCATCGACGTCTTGCCGGCGCCGTTGGGGCCGATGATGGCGCGGATCTCGCCCTTGCGGATGTCGAAGGAGACGTCGCGCAGCGCCTTGACGCCGCCGAAGCGACAGCGAGACGTTCTCGAGCGAGAGCAGGACGTCGCCGCGCGGCGACGGCGCTGCGGTCTGCGCCATGGGCCTCGGCTCGACGTCGGCCTTCATTCGGCGGCCTCCCGCAAGGGCTCGGCGGCGCGCGCGGGATAGGTCTGCATGTCGACGATGCGCACGTCGCCCTCGACCATGCCCTTGCGGCCGTCCTCGAAGGTCATCTCGGTGGCGACATGGCACATCCTTGGAGCCGTCGTAGAGCGCGGCGATCAGCGGTCGCGTAGCGCTCGGCGATGAAGCGAGCGGCGCACCTTCTGCGTGCGGGTGAGCTCGCCGTCGTCGGCGTCGAGCTCCTTGTGCAGGATGAGGAAGCGCCGGATCTGCGAGGCCGCCATCTGCGGCTCGTCGGCCAGCGCCCGGTTCAGCTCGTCCACGCGCTTGGCGATCGATGTCGTAGACCTGGGCGTTGCGCGGCCAGCTCCTGGTAGCTGGCGTAGGACACGTTGTTGCGCTCGGCCCAGTTGCCGACCGAGATCGAGGTCGATGTTGATGAGCATCGTCACGTAGTCGCGGCCCTGGCCGAAGGCCACCGCCTCGCGCACCTCGGGATAGAACTTGATGCGGTTCTCGAGGTATTTCGGCGCGAACAGCGCGCCGTTGTTGAGGCGGCCGACGTCCTTGGCGCGATCGATGATCTTGAGGTGCCCGCGCTGGTCGAAGAAGCCGGCATCGCCGGTGTGCACCCAGCCGTCCGGCGTCTTGGTCGCGCGCGGTCGCCTCGTCGTTCTTGTAGTACTTGAGGAACACGCCGGGGCTCTTGAACAGCACCTCGCCGTTGTCGGCGATCTTGATCTCGACGTCCGGGCCCGGCTTGCCGACGGTGTCGGGGTAGACCTCGCCGTCGGGCTGCAGCGTGATGTAGACGCTGGCCTCGGTCTGCCCGTAGAGCTGCTTCAGGTTGATGCCGAGCGAGCGGTAGAAGCTGGAAGAGCTCGGGGCCGATCGCCTCGCCGGCGGTGTAGGCGACGCGCGTGCGCGAGAAGCCCATGCGGTTCTGCAGCGGCGCATAGACGAGCAGGTCGCCCAGCCAATAGAGCAGCCGATCCCAGGCGCCGACCGGCTTGCCGTTCAGGATGTGCCTCGCCGCAGCGCCGCGCCACGCCCAGGAAATAGTGGAACATGCGCTTCTTGAGCCAGCCCGCGTCCTCCATGCGCACCATGATCTGGGTGAGCAGGTTCTCGAACACGCGCGGCGGCGCGAAGAAATAGGTGGGGCCGATCTCGCGCCGGTCCTCGACCACGGTCTCCGGGCTCTCGGGGCAGCACACGCACATAGCCGCGCGCGTAGGACTGGCGCGTAGGAGAAGATGTGATCGCCGACCCAGGCCATCGGCAGGTAGGCGAGCAGCAGGTCGTCGGGCCGCGAAGCCGTCGAACTTGTTGCCGTTCTGCGCCGAGACGATGATGTTGTCGAAGGTGAGCATCACGCCCTTGGGCCGGCCGGTGGTGCCGGACGTGTAGAGCATGACGCTGACGTCGGCGCCCCTGCCCTTGGCGATCTCCGTCGAGCCACCAGCCCTCGGCGCCGGCATTGGCGCGCATCTCCTCGCGGCCCGAGGTCCTGCACATGCTCGAAGGAATGCAGGTGGGCCGGGATCGTAGGCCGCGAGGCCGCGCTCCTCGTCGTAGACGATCGTCGCTCGAGCTTGCGGCAGCCGATCGGCGATCGAGAGGATCTTGTCGACCTGCTCCTGGTCCTCGACGACCGCGAACCGCACCTCGGCGTGCTCGAGCACGTAGGCCATCTCGTCGGCGACCGAGTCCTGGTAGACCGGCACGGGGATGCCGCCGAGGCTCTGGACCGCCGCGAACGTCGCATAGAGCCGCGGCCGGTTGTCGCCGATGATGGCGACCGTGTCGCCGCGCGCGAGGCCGAGCTTCCTCAGGCCGACGGCAAGGGCGCGCACCTCGTCGCGCACCTGCGCCCAGGTCCAGGTCTGCCAGATGCCGTAGTCCTTGTGGCGCATGGCCGGGCGGTCGGCATGCAGCACGGCGTTGCGGAGCAGCAGCTTCGCACGGTGTCCAACGGCCCAACCGGCGCGCCGGGTGCGGCGGCGACGAAGTCCTTCACTTACTTGTCTCTCCTCCCGGCCGCCCCTCTCAGCGGCCCATCCGATTTTTTTGATTGTCAGCGGCCCTTGCCGTTGTTATCGATGCTTCTATCCCCGGCGCCCGCGTCTGACAATCGGACAACGAAGGTGTTGCCTGCGAGATGGCCCACCATGACGAGCCCCCACATGTCCTCGGTCGAAGTCGGCAGCGAGGGCCACCTAGCCCTTTGGCGCAAAGGGGCTTTTTAGGTTTTACGGGAGGCTGGCTTGCCGGGCTTGTCGACTGCATGCTAGCGCATCGAGCAGCGGCAACCTGCGTTTTTCGGGAAAATCGTCCATGATCGAGTACGGGCATTTCATCGGCGGCAAGGGCGGTCAAGGGCACCGGCGGGCGCGCGGGCGACGTGTTTCCAGCCGATGGACCGGCGAGGTGCGCGCGAAGGTTGGCGCTTGCATCCAAGGCCGAGGTGGCCGCAGCCGTCGCCAACGCCAAGGCCGCGCAACCGGCCTGGGCCGCCACCAACCCGCAGCGCCGCGCGCGTGTGATGATGAAATTCCTGGAGCTTGCCAACCGCGACTACGACAAGCTCGCCGACTGCCTCACCCGCGAGCACGGCAAGACCATCGCCGACGCCAAGGGCGATATCCAGCGCGGGCTGGAGGTGGTGGAGCTCGCCTGCGGCATCCCGCACCTTTCAAGGGCGAGTACACGGAAGGCGCCGGGCCCGGCATCGACATCTATTCCATGCGCCAGCCGCTGGGCGTGGTGGCCGGCATCACGCCGTTCAACTTCCCGGCCATGATCCCGCTGTGGAAGTGCGCGCCTGCCATCTCCTGCGGCAATGCGTTCATCCTGAAGCCGTCGGAGCGCGACCCGGGCGTGCCGCTCATGCTCGCGGAATTGATGATCGAGGCCGGCCTGCCGCCGGGCATCCTCAATGTCGTCAACAGCGACAAGGAGGCGGTCGACGCCATCCTCGACCATCCCGACATCGCCGCCATCGGCTTCGTCGGCTCGACGCCGATCGCGGAATACATCTACGCCCGCGGCTGCGCGGCGGGCAAGCGCGTGCAATGCTTCAGCAAGAACCACATGATCGTCATGCCCGACGCCAACAGCGATGATGCCTGCTCGGTTGCCGATTACGTATTGCTACCGAGCTGCTGTCCACCGACTGGGCGCACGGCGTCGAGGCGGCCGTGGACATCGCGCTGCTGGGGCGCTACTACGAGCGCATCGCCGACCACGCCGTCTCGGTCGCCAACCGCGTCGTCTTCGTCGTCACCGGCGAGCAGCCGAACCGCGACTGACGGCTCGTCAGCGACCCTGGTTCGCCACCGCGGCGGCGGCTGCTGCGGCCGCCTCGGGGTCGAGGTAGCGACCCCCGACGACGGTGGGACGCATGTCCTCGTCGAGCTCGTAGACGAGCGGCATCCCGGTCGGGATGTTGAGGGCGGCGATGTCCTCGTCGGAGATGCCGTCGAGGTGCTTGACGAGCGCACGCAGGCTGTTGCCGTGCGCGGCGACCAGCACGACCTTGCCCTCGCGGAGGTCGGGCACGATCTCGGCCTCCCAGTAGGGCAGGAAGCGGTCGATGACGTCCTTCAGGCACTCGGTGCGGGGCATCTCACCGCCGAGGTCGGCGTAGCGCGGGTCGCCCACCTGGGAGAACTCGTCGTCGTCGTCGATGGGCGGCGGCGGGGTGTCGAAGGAGCGGCGCCAGAGCATGAACTGCTCCTCGCCGTACTCCGCGAGCGTCTGCTTCTTGTCCTTGCCCTGGAGGGCGCCGTAGTGGCGCTCGTTGAGGCGCCACGACCGCTTGACCGGGATCCAGTGCCGGTCCGCGGTGTCGAGGGAGAGGTGCGCGGTGGTGATGGCTCGTCGCTGCAGCGAGGTGTGCACGATGTCCGGGAGGAGCCCGGCCTCGACCATCAGCTCGCCGCCCCGCACCGCCTCGGCGCGGCCCTTGTCCGTCAGGTCGACGTCGACCCAGCCGGTGAAGAGGTTCTTGGCGTTCCACTCGCTCTCGCCGTGGCGGAGGAGCACGAGGGTGTGGGTCATGAGGCGTCCATGCCTTCCCAGTAGCCGGTGTCGTCGGCGACCACGGGCACGTTGAGCGAGATCCGCTCGCCGTCGCCGAAGTCGACAGTCAGGGGCACGACGTTGCCCGGCCCGAACTCGCCGGTGACGACGATGCCCGCGGCGGGGTCGGCGAGGTTGACCAGCGCGCCGGGACCGATCTCCACCGGCTCGAACTCGGCGGCGGTGACGCCGCCCTCCTCGGTGCCGCTGAGGGCGGTGAAGGTCGCACCGTTGTCGGGGTCGTTGTTGGAGAGCGAGGCGACGAACGTGCCCGACCCCTCCTCGGCCGCGACGACGACTGCGGACAACACGTCCACCACGCCCTCACGGTTGTTGGCACCAGCGGCCGGGGTGTAGTCGCGGTCGGTCGCATAGTCGAAGCCGCAGGAGGTCAGGGGCGCGGCGAGTGCGAGCACGGCTGCGGCGGTCGCGAAGGCACGCCGGGGCTGCCCGGATCGTGCGGGTGTGCGTCGAGGCTGCATGGCGACAGCCTAGCGTCGGCTCACGTCAGTCCGACCGTGCGGCCCGCCACCAAGATGGACACTGCCACCACGCCTGCGAGCACGCTGGCGACGAGCAGCAGCCGGGGCGTACCGACACGCAGCGCGAGCACCAGCGGAAGCGAGTGCTCGCCCTCCGCGTGGTCGTGCACCAGGCCGGGCAGCGCGAGCAGCACGTGGACGCACAGGCCGAGCAGGGCGGACAGGACGACCATCACCGTGGTGGGCGGTGTGGTCGTGCCGACGCCGTTCCAGCCTCCGTAGGCCAGGAACGCCGGGTAGAGCGCGAAGCTGACCATCCACGGGACGAACGAGAGCACGCGCGCGTGGAGGAAGCGGTCGCCGACCAGGGCAACGGTCAGCGAGGCGAGGTAGGCGAGCCCGGCGCGTTCGCCGTGGGCGATGGCCAGCGGTACGACGAGCAGCACCGCGCAGGTCAGCGCGAACCACACGGTGCCGGGGTCGAGCCGGTCGCCCACGAGCGCCTTGTCGCGGTCCTGCCGCCGGTCACGGGCGCGGTCGGTGAGGTCGTCGCCCCAGCCGAGGATCACCTGTCCCACCAGCACGGTCAGGGCCACCAGGGCCACCTCGCGCAGGGGTCGTCCGGACGCCGCAGCGGCGGTGGCCAGGAGCGCGGCCGTGGCCACGGCCTGGCGCGGGTGCGCGGCGCGCACGAGGAGGACCCCCGGCAGCACCCGCCAGCCCGACCGAGTGCTGGATCCCGTGGTGGTCGACATGGCCGCAGTATGGCTCAGGCAGGGCCCGCCACCACATGAGCCCGTGATCTGTCAAGCCCGCATGTGCCCTCTGACCTGCACAAACGCGCGAATCAGCACTTCGAACCCGTGTTAGAATGGTCACCTAGGAAAGGGAACTGAACATATGACTTTCACCGTTGGCGAAACGGTCGTCTATCCCAATCACGGGGCCGCAGTCATCGAGGACATCGAGATGCGGACGATCAAGGGAGAGGACCGGCAATACCTCGTCCTCAGGATTGTCGCCCAGCAGGACCTGGTCGTTCGCGTGCCTGCCTGCAACCTCGACCTGGTCGGCGTGCGTGACGTCGTCGACAAGGAGGGCCTCGACCGCGTCTTCGACGTGCTGCGGGCTGCCCACGTCGAGGAGCCGACCAACTGGTCGCGTCGCTACAAGGCCAACCTGGAGAAGCTGCACTCCGGCGACGTCATGAAGGTGTCGGAGGTCGTCCGCGACCTGTGGCGCCGCGAGCGTGACCGCGGGCTGTCGGCCGGCGAGAAGCGCATGCTGGCCAAGGCGCGTCAGATCCTGGTCTCCGAGCTCGCGCTCGCGGAGAAGACCAACGAGGACAAGGCCGAGGCCATGCTCGACGAGGTCCTCGCCTCCTGAGCAGCAACACCGTTGATCGAGGCCCCTGGGACGACGCTCCCCGGGGCCTCGGTCTCGTTCTGGACGCGGCACGCGGCTCGCTGCCCTACGCGCTGATCCACGGCGAGTCGCTGGTGGCGTGCGCGGCCTGGGCGCTGGGTGAGGCGGAGGTCGACCTCGTCGACGCGAGCGTGCCGTGGTCCGGACTGGCGGAGTCGGGGGACGACGTCGTCCTGCACGACGCGCTGTGCCCGATGACGCCACCGGCCTTCATCCGCGCGTGCCTCGAGCACGCCCGCGAGACGGGCCGCCCGGTCGTGGGCGTTCGTCCGGTGACCGACACGGTCAAGGTCGTGTCCGACGGCTTCGTCGGGGAGACGGTCGACCGCGAGGGCCTGCTCGCCATCGCGTCGCCGCTCGTCATCCCCGCTGCAGTGGCGGCCACGCTGGCGCTCCCCTCCCACGACCTGGCCCGAGCGGTCGCGGAGCTCGCGGCCGCGGGTCATCGGGTGGAGACGCTGGAGGCGCCGCCCGAGGGACGACGGGTGTCCTCCGCCGAGGCCCTGCGCCTGCTCGAGGCGCTCACCGACCCGCGGAGCTGAGCTCCACAGCCAGGTCCACGTCCTCGGGAAACGTGACCTTGAGGTTGAGCGGGCTGCCCGCGACGGCCGCGATCGCCACGTCGCGGTAGGCCGCGATGCAGGCGGCCGTGTCCGTGCCCTCGAACCCGTCGTCGCTCGCCGCGCGGTAGGCGGCCATGACGTCGTCGGCGCGGAAGGCCTGCGGGGTCTGGACCGTGCCGAGCGATCCGCCGACGGGGGAGAGGTCGCTGCGCAGCAGGTCGGTGACCGGCACGACCGGGATCGCTCCGCCGTGCTCGGCCGCGGCCGCCACGACCGCGGTCCAGAGGTCGACGCCGGCGAGCGGGCGCGCACCGTCGTGGATCGCGACGACGTCCACCTCGCCCGAGGTGATGTCGGCCTCGAGCACCCGGATCGCGGCCCACTCGGAGGCGTGCCGGGTCGCCCCGCCGTCGACGACGAGCACCTCGCGGTCACCCAGGTGGGGCGCCACGGCCGACTCGACGGCGTCCCGGTCCTCGGGCCGCACGACGAGGACGAGGCGTCGTACGTCCGGGAGCGCGAGCGCGTCGCGCACCGACCACACCAGCACCGGGGCGTCGCGCAGGGGGAGCAGGACCTTGTTGACCTCGGCGCCCACCCGGCTGCCGGAGCCGGCGGCGAGGATCACGACGGCGACGGGCACGCCCCGATCGTAGGCGAGCCCTCGTCACCGCCTCAGAGCGGCAGGTCCACCCAGACCTGGCGGTGGTCGGAGGTAGGGACGAACGGGAAGTTGCCGGTCAGGTAGTAGTACTTCTGGTCCTCGGTCGGCCAGAAGATGCCCGACTGGAGGATCTTGAGGTCGCTCGAGGGCAGGACGTAGTCGGCACGCAGGTTGCCCGGACCACAGCACAGCCGGTCGTCGAAGTCGGCGGTGTCGAAGCGCGGGTGCGAGTCGTGGGTCAGGTTGGCCGCGCCCTGGACCTCGGCCGCCCAGATGCCGCCGGCGGACTTCGGCGCCTTGGCGTCGTTGATGCGGGGGTGGTCGAGGAGCTGCTGGGCCGCCCCGGGCACCGAGTCGCCGTCGAGCGGGTCGGAGTTGAGGTCGCCGGCGATCACGAACCGCTCGGTGGGCGCCAGGCCGCCGTACTGGCCGGCGTCGTCGTAGATGTAGGACGAGTCGGCCGCATCGGGCGACACGTAGTCGGCCCAGAACCGGATCTCGTCGTGGTTCCGCGTGCCGTTGCGGTCCTCGGGCCCGTCGAAGACCGGAGGCGTGGGGTGCGAGACCAGGAAGTGGACGGTGGAGCCGTTCACGTCGACGGGCACGTCCCAGTGCGACTTGGAGGAGAGGCGGAAGACCTGCAGCTCGGCTGCGGAGTACCAGTCGGCGGGCTGCGGCGTGGCCGGGTCGTCCGGCAGCATCGCGCCCGGCATGTCGGCCCACCGGAAGGTCTGGAAGGTGCGGACGGCCTCGGTGTCGATGGGGTACTTCGAGTAGACGACCATGCCGTACTGGCCCTCGAAGAGCCCGAAGCCGAACGAGTCGTCGCCACCCGCCGGGGTCCCGGGCTCGCCCACGGAGCCGTTGTTGTTGAGGTCGAAGCCGCTCGGCACGCCGGTGTTGGACGGCGCGATGTAGGCGTAGGGGTAGTCGATCGGTTGAGATCCGTGGTGCGACACCTCGAGGTAGTTGTCGCGGAACAGGTCGACCGCGGCGGGTGCGTAGTCGAACTCGTTGATCAGCAGCACGTCCGGCCGCACCCGCTGGATGGTCTCGGCGACGTTCTGCGCCTGGACGTTGCCCGGCGTCGAGAGGTCGCTGACCAGCTGGCCGGCGGCGCTGCGGTTGAGCGAGGCGTTGAAGGTGGAGAACCGGACCTCGCGGTCCGGGCTCGGTGCCGCGGACGCGCCAGTGGTGGTGGCGGCGGGCAGCACGGCGAGGGATGCCGCGGTGAGCAGCACGGCGGCGAGCAGGGGTGAGCGTCGCATCTGAACCTCCGAGGGTGTGGGCCTCTCGACACTCTAGGACGATGCGGACGAACGGGACCGTCCGCGGCAGTTGATTCCGGATGAACGGGTCAGGGTTTTCCTGCCCGAAACATGGCGCGACGTGCACCGACAACATTGCGTTCCTACCGTCCTCGACATGAGCGAGTGGGAGGCGGTCTGCCCGATAGAGGCGATCGAGCACGAGCGCGGCGTGACGGCCCTGGTCCACGGTCAGGCGGTGGCCATCTTCCGCACCCACGACGACCGGGTCTTCGCCATCGGCAACCACGACCCGTTCTCGCGCTCGTCCGTGCTCGGCCGGGGCATCGTGGGCACCCGGGGCGACCGGCCGTTCGTCGCCTCGCCGGTGCACCGGCACGGCTTCGACCTCGCCACCGGCGTCTGCCTCGACGACGACCAGGTGTCGGTGCCGGCGTACGACGTGCGGGTCGAGGACGGTGTGGTCCAGGTCGGCGGTCGACGGTGAGAGCGAGCCTCAGCGGGTGACGAGCGCGGTCGCGATGGCGGCCACACCCTCGCCGCGGCCGGTCAGGCCGAGGCCGTCGGTGGTGGTCGCGGTGACTGTCACGGGTGCGCCGAGGGCCTGCGACATGGCCGCGACCGCCTCCTCGCGACGCGGACCGAGTCGGGGGACGTTGCCGATCACCTGCACCGCGACGTTGCCGATCTCCCAGCCGGCTTCTCGAAGCCGGCGAGCGGTCTCGGCGAGCAGAGCGGCCCCTGAGGCCCCCGCCCACTCGGGCTCCGCGGTGCCGAAGTTGCTGCCGAGGTCGCCGAGTCCGGCAGCCGACAGGAGGGCGTCGCACGCGGCGTGAGCCGCGACGTCGGCATCGGAGTGGCCGTCGAGGCCCTGCGCCTCGTCCGGCCAGGACAGTCCGGCCAGGTGCATCGGCACGCCGTCGACCAGGCGGTGGACGTCGGAGCCGATGCCGACCCTGATTCCTGTGGGGCTTCGGCCGGGGAGGGAGGTCACGTCGGCATCATGCCCGAGCGCGGGACACAATGGAGGGGTGACCACTCGTCGTCCGCCGTGGAGGCTGGCAGGAATCCTGGCCGGCCTCGCCGGTCTGGCGACGAGCTATGCGACCGCGATGGTGCTGACGATTCGCGAGGCACCGGTGGTCGCGGTCGCGGAGATGGTCATCAGGGTCACTCCCGGCTCCGTGGCCGAGCAGGCGATCGACGTCCTGGGCCACTACGACAAGCCGGCGCTCGTCGCGGGCATCCTGCTCTTCCTCGTCGGTGCCTTCGCGCTGGCCGGGTCGCTGGCCGAGAAGTCGTGGTGGCGTGCGCTCCCGGTGTGGCTGGTGCTGGCCGCCCTGGGCCTGCTGGCCGTCGCCCTGCAGCGCGGCGCCGGGCTGGTCGACACGCTGCCGGTGCTCGTCGGGCTGGTGACCTGGGTGACCGTGCACTCGGCGCTGACCGATGCCCTCTACCGCGAGCAGCGCCGGCCCGACCTCCAGTCCCCCGAGCGTCGCGTCTTCGTCATGGTGGCCGCCGCGGTCGGGGTGGCAGCGGTCGGGATCGCTCTGGCAGGACGCTTCGTCGGGGCCGGTCGCCGCCACGTCGAGGTCAGCCGGCGGCTGCTGCGCCTGCCCGGCGTGACCCGTCCCGAGCCGCCGCCCGCCACCTCGCTGGGCCTGCCCGGCATCGCACCGTGGCAGACCCCCAACGAGGACTTCTACCTGATCGACACGACGATCGCGAAGCCCGCCATCGAGCCGGAGGAGTGGTCGATCCGCATCCACGGCATGGTGGACCGCGAGCTCACCCTGAGCTACTCCCAGCTCGTCGCCAGACAGGTCACCCAGGCCTGGATCACCCTCAACTGCGTGAGCAACGAGGTCGGTGGCGGCCTGGTCGGCAACGCCTGGTGGAGCGGTGTCCGCATCGCCGACCTGCTGGCAGAGGCCGGGGTCGATCCCGCCGCCGACTGTGTCCTGCAGACCTCCCACGACGGATGGAGCTGCGCGACCCCCATCGAGGCGCTCACCGACGACCGCGACGCGATGCTGGCCGTCGCGATGAACGGCCGTCCGCTGCCCATCGAGCACGGCTTCCCGGTCCGCAGCATCGTGCCGGGCCTCTACGGCTACGTGTCGGCGACCAAGTGGGTCGTCGACTACGAGGTCTCCACCTTCGACCAGTCGGTCGGCTACTGGACGACCAAGGGTTGGTCGGAGCAGGGGCCGGTCAAGATCGCCTCGCGCATCGACGTGCCACGCTCCGGTGACGACGTCGCGGTCGGCCAGGTGTCGGTGGGTGGCGTCGCGTGGCGCCAGCACACCGGCATCGAGGCCGTCGAGGTGCAGCTGGACGGTCTCGAGTGGGAGCGCGCGGAGCTCGGCGGTGTCCCGTCGGTGGACACCTGGGTCCAGTGGGCGTTGACGCTCGACGTCCCCGAGGGCTCCCACGTCCTGCGCGTGCGGGCCATCGGCAAGGACGGCGAGATCCAGACCAGCGTCGAGCGGGACGTGGCCCCGGACGGCGCGACCGGGCTGCACACGGTCGAGTTCAGCGCCGGCTGAGACGCTCAGCCGTTGCGGATGACGTACGCCGTGCCGCCGCTCGCCGCGATCCAGATCCGCTCGAACTGCGCCCGGTCGTAGACACGGCGCACGTCGGCGTCGGTGGCGCCCGCGGGGTCGTTGACGACCACGTCACCGTCCGGCTCGAAACCGACCACGACCAGCAGGTGACCGTTGCTCGCCGAGATCGGAGCGCCGGCCAGCTGGTTGCGACCGAAGGCGACGGAGACGATGAGCGGCACCCCGGCGAGGATGTGGTCCTCGGCCTCGCGGAGGTCACGCAGGCGGGTGACGTAGGCGTCGCCCGCGACCAGGGTCGAGGCGTAGGCGGTGTTGAAGGCCCAGTTGCCGGTGCCGTCGTAGCCGTGGTCGAAGACCATCTTGGCGGTGTGGTCGACGACGGCGTCGGCGTGCCCGGGCGTGATGCCGGTGGGCGCGGGGGTGATGCCGTAGTAGGCCAGGACCATCGCGGTCGACGTCGGCGAGCACCACGCCTCGCCGCCGTTGCCCCACTGGGGGTAGTGGCCCGCGTGCACCATCTGGGAGTACGTCGGGACCGGCAGCACTGTGCCGGCGGCCGGACCGGGAACCGACGTCGGACGGGGCGAGCTCGCGTCGGCGCTGGCGACGGCGCCGATCCGCTCCAGGCTCACTGCGAGCGAGGACCCGCGGGGGCGCAGCAGCGTCACCCGGACCTGCCACGACGTGACGCTGCTGGTGGGGCTCCAGGTGTCCACGCTGACCCGCCCGAGGTCGTCGGTCTGGCCGGAGTAGGTCGTCCGGGGGACCGCACGGTTGGTGCGCGACCAGTCCGCGACGGTGTCCCAGCTGCCCGTCGTACCGTCCGCGGCGCGAGCGCGCACCTCGATGCGGACCAGGCTCTTGCCGGGCGTGGTGGCCTCCCAGCTCGGGATGAGCGAGGTGGCGGCGAAGCCCGGGGTGGCCCAGGGCGAGGTCCAGGAGCCTGCCTCGTAGGCCCGGCCCGCCACGGTGCGGCGCTTGGGGGTGAGGAGCGAGACCTGCCCGCGGCCGAGCTTGAGGCCCGTGCGGGTGCCGGACTTGAAGTCGCGGTAGGAGCTCCAGGAGGTGTGCTGGACCTGGGCGGTCGCGCGCTGCCTCGCGTCGCCGCCGGACGTGGCCGCCGAGGTGGGGGCGGCCAGCAGGGTGCCCGCCAGCAGCGACAGGGTCAGGGCGAGGGCAGCGCGGGGGCGTCGGGACACCGGTCGACGATAACCCGCGGTCGTCCCATCCGTCCCAGGAGTCACGTCGGTGACTGGCGGG
Organism: uncultured Actinomycetota bacterium; assembly: GCA_963712875.1. Classification (GTDB taxonomy): domain Bacteria; phylum Actinomycetota; class Actinomycetes; order Propionibacteriales; family Nocardioidaceae; genus Nocardioides. The sequence goes on from CAVQJS010000018.1 coordinate 21,771, forward strand.
AATGCCGCGGTCGGGTGGGTGTCGCGGGCGACGCCCAGCGAATCGGGGTGCGGGCCGCGCCGCCCCTAGACTTGGCAGGTGACCCTGAGGCTCCACGACACCGCCACCCGCGAGATCCGCGACTTCGTCCCGCTGCAGGCGGGCAAGGCCGGGATCTACGTGTGTGGGCTGACCGTGCAGTCCGAGCCGCACGTGGGCCACGTCCGCTCCGCGGTGAACTTCGACGTGCTGCGACGCTGGCTCACCGCCAGCGGCTTCGAGGTCGACTTCATCCGCAACGTCACCGACATCGACGACAAGATCCTGACCAAGTCGGCGGAGCAGGGCATCCACTGGTACGCCCTCGCCGCCGCCATGAAGCGCGAGCTCGACTCGGCCCTGGCCTCGATCAACGTGCTGCCGCCGACGTACGAGCCCGGCGCGACCGGTCACGTCCCCGAGATCGTGGAGCTGATCGAGGAGCTGGTCGCGCGCGGACATGCCTACGCCGCGGCCGACGGCAGCGGTGACGTCTACTTCGACGTCCGCAGCTGGGGATCCTACGGCGAGCTGACGCGGCAGAAGATCGACGACATGGAGCCGGCCGGCGACGCCGACCCGCGCGGCAAGCGCGACCCTCGGGACTTCGCGCTCTGGAAGGGCCACAAGAAGGAGTCCGAGCCGGACACCGCCGCCTGGCCCTCCCCGTGGGGTCCGGGCCGACCGGGGTGGCACATCGAGTGCTCCGCGATGGCCGGGAAGTACCTCGGCCCCGCCTTCGACATCCACGGTGGCGGCGTCGACCTGCGCTTCCCCCACCACGAGAACGAGCAGGCCCAGTCGCGCGCCGCAGGGCGCCCGTTCGCGTCCTACTGGCTGCACAACGCCTGGATCACCACCGCCGGCGAGAAGATGAGCAAGTCGCTCGGCAACTCCCTGCTCGTCCCGTCGGTGCTCGAGCGGGTGCGTGGTGTGGAGCTGCGCTACTACATGGTGGCGGCGCACTATCGCTCGCACGTGGAGTTCTCCTTTGAGGCGCTGGACGACGCGGCAACGGCCTTCCGTCGGATCGAGGACTTCCTCGACCGTGCGGCCGCCCACGTCGGCACCTGGTTCGCCGCGATGCCCCAGTCGTTCATCGATGCGATGGACGACGACCTCGGCACGTCCGCGGCAGTGGCGGTGATCCACGACAGCGTGCGGGAGGGCAACCGGCTGCTGGCCGACGGGCCGTCCGAGGCGCTCAGCCAGAAGTTCGGCGAGGTCATCGCCATGCTCGACGTGCTCGGCCTCAACCCCGCCGACGAGGCGTGGGCGACCGGAACCGGCAACGACGAGAAGCTGACGAGCGTGATCGATGCCCTGGTCCAGGGGCTCCTGGCCGAGCGCGCAGCCGCGCGCGAGGCCAAGGACTGGGCGCGCGCGGACGCCATCCGTGACCAGATCAAGGCGGCCGGTGTCGAGGTCGAGGACACCGCGACCGGCCCGAAGTGGAGTGTGTGACGTGGCAGGCAACAGCAAGCGCAAGGGCGCCATCAAGAAGACCGGCAAGGGAAACCCCACTGCCGGCTCGGGCGGCCGCGTGCGCCGGGGCCTCGAGGGCAGGGGCCCGACGCCCAAGGCCAAGGACCGGCCCTACCACCAGGCCCACAAGGACGCCGCCAAGGCGGAGCGCGCCAAGGCCAAGCACGGCACCCGTCGTCGTACGTCGTCGGACGCCGAGTGGGCCGCCGGGCGCAACTCCGTCGTCGAGCTGCTGCGTGGCGGCGTCCCCGTCACCGCGATCTACGTCGCCGAGGGTGCGGAGCGGGACAACCGGCTGCGCGAGGCGTTCAAGCTCGCCGCCGAGCAGGGGGTGCGGCTCCTCGAGGTCACCCGCAACGAGATGGACCGGATGACCAGCGGTGCCGTGCACCAGGGTCTCGCGGCCCGGCTCCCGGCCTACGAGTACGCCCACGCCGACGACCTGCTCGACCGGGCCGACGAGGCCAAGGAGCCTGCCCTGATCGTCGCCCTCGACTCGGTCACCGACCCGCGCAACCTGGGCGCCATCGTGCGCTCGGCAGCCGGCTTCGGCGCGCACGGCGTGCTGATCCCCGAGCGTCGCGCCGCCGGCATGACCGCGTCGGCCTGGAAGACCAGTGCCGGAGCAGCCGCCCGGTTGCCGATTGCCCAGACGGTCAACCTGACCCGCCAGCTCAAGGCCTACCAGGAGGCGGGCTGCATGGTCGTCGGCCTGGCCGCCGATGGTGACATCTCCCTGCCCGAGCTCGTCGCCCCCGGCGGTCTCGGTGACGGGCCGCTGGTCGTGGTCGTCGGGTCCGAGGGCAAGGGCCTGGGTCGTCTGATCACTGACACCTGCGACCAGATCGTCTCGATCCCCATGTCCGGCCAGCTGGAGTCACTCAACGCCGGGGTAGCCGCCTCGGTGGCCCTCTACTCGATCTCGCAGGCCCGTCTGGGATGAGCTCCATCCCCGGACGACACCGCAGGGACCCCGGATGAGCGGACCGCGCCGGCTGCTCGTCGGTGTCGTGCTGCTCGTCCTGAGCGTGGCGCTGGGCCTCGTCGTCGCGTTGTCGCTGTTCCTCACCAGCAGCCGCACCATCGTGCTCGTCGGTCACGACACGGTCGTCCGGCCGACCCTGAGCGGCGACGCGATCATCCAGACGGGCCCGCTGCTGCCGGACTTCCGGTTGCGCGACGTGGGCCCGGTGGGCGTCGAGCTGGCCCTCGGCAAGACCGAGGTCGGGTCGATCGACGAGCTGGTGCAGCGCTACGCCTTCATCGCCAGCGACTCGACCGCCCAGGTGGAGAAGGTCCAGGATGTCGTGGTGGACATGGCCCTGTCCGCGGCCCTGCGCGGCCTGGGGGTGGGCCTGGTCCCGGTCGCGGTGTTCCTCCTTCTCGGTCGGCACCGCCGTGGGGAGCTCTTCCGGGGACTCCGCACCAGGCCCGGGCTGCTCGCCTTCGCGCTGCTCCTCCTCCTGCCCCTGCTGATCTGGCAGCCGTGGGAGTCGCCCGCGGAGACGCAGGAGGAGCAGGGCACCTGGCAGACCCTGGCCGAGGTCGTCGGTCCCTCCGTCACCCTGCCGGTGGAGGCACGCGACATCGAGATCCGCACGGGACCGGTGACCACCCAGACCAAGCGGCTGGTGCTCAGCGCGATCGACACCTATGACAAGAGCAAGGAGTTCTACAGCGCCGCTGCCGAGAGTGCGGCCGACCTGGAGGTGCGCGCGGCGGAGGAGGACGAGACGGTGGCGCTCCTCGTCAGCGACCGGCACGACAACATCGGCATGGACCGGGTCGCTCGCGCGATCGGCGAGGCCGCGGGGGCCACCGTCGTGCTCGACGGCGGGGACGACACATCCACCGGCCAGCCGTGGGAGGCCTTCAGCCTCGACTCGCTGGCAGCGACCTTCGAGACGTGGGAGCGCTTCGGCGTGGCCGGCAACCACGACAACGGCACCTTCGTCACGAGCTACCTCGCCGACGCCGGCTGGACGATGCTCGACGGCGAGGTCATCGATGCCCCGTGGGGCGGCACGCTCCTCGGCGTCGACGACCCGCGCTCGAGCGGGCTGGGCAGCTGGCGCGAGGAGACCGGGCTGAGCTTCAGTGAGGTCGGGTCGCGGTTGGCCGACGTCGCCTGCGACGCCGAGGAGCGGGTGAGCACGCTGCTCGTCCACGACGCCAACCTCGGGCGGGAGGCACTGACCCGCGGCTGCGTCGACCTCGTCGTCGGCGGACACACGCACGTCCATTCGGGACCGACCGAGGTCGCCGGCGAGGACGGGTCCGTGGGCTACACCTGGACCAACGGCACGACGGGTGGCGCGGCGTACGCCATCGCGGTCGGCAGCAAGCCGCGGCGCGACGCCGACGTCAGCCTGATCACCTACCGCGACGGACGGCCGACCGGCCTGCAGTGGGTGCGTCTGGGCACCGACGGGTCGTGGTTGGTCGGGGACTGGACCCCGATCGAGCCCGGCTGACCTGTCGGAGCTCACTCGTCGGCGGCGATGGCCTCGTCGGGGCGGGTCGTGAGGTGGCGCTCGATGTAGTCGCGGGCGGTTTCGTGGATGCCGATCTCGTGCCCGGCCTGCTCGGAGAGGTACCACCGGTGCTCGAGGATCTCGTGGAAGATCTCCGCCGGCTCCAGCTTGCCGGTGGCATCGGGCGGGATCATCTTCATGATGGGCTCGAAGATCTCGTGCATCCACCTGCTGGCCACCACGTGCCGGTTCTCGCGGCCGAGGTCGTAGTGGGCGGTGAACGAAGCCAGGTCGTTGAGCAGCCGCCGTGCCTGGTTGTCCTCCACACTCATGCCGGTGAGGGCCTGCAGCTCGCGCTGGTGGTGGCCCAGGTCGACGACCTTGGGCTGGATCCGGATCGAGTCGCCGCCGAGGTCGGTGACGATGTCGAGCTCGTCGACGTCGAAGCCCAGGTCGTTGAGTCGCTCCACTCGCCGTTCGATGCGCCACATCTCGTCCGCGCTGAACTCCTCGAGGTCGGTCAGCTCGCGCCAGAGCGTCTCGTAGCGACCGCGCAGGTGGGTGATGATGGCGAAGCCGTCGATGGGCCTCTGCACCGCGCCGCTCGCGCTGAGGTCCATCAGCTCGGCGAAGATGTTCTCGCAGCCGACGGTGATGTCGTACTCCCGCATCCGGTCGCTCACCGCGTCGTGGAGCTCACCGGTCTCGGCGTCGACCAGGTAGGCCGCGAACTCGCCGGCGCTGCGGCGGAACAGCACGTTGGAGAGCGACACGTCGCCCCAGTAGAAGCCGGCCAGGTGGAGCCGCACCAGCAGCACGACGATCGCGTCGATCAGGGTCGGCACGTGCTCGGCGGTCATGCCGCGGCTGAAGAGGCTCCGGTAGGGGAGCGAGAACTGGAGGTGCCGGGTGATCAGCGCCGCGGGGAGGTCCTCGCCCTCCTTGCCCTCTCGCCCGGTGACGACTCCTTGCGGGACCACGGCCGGCAGGCCGATCCGCTGCAGGTCGCGCAGCATGCGGTACTCGCGGAACGCGATGTCATCCTGGGTCTCCTTGACCGCATAGACCCGCTCACCCAGGCGCACGATCCGCACGATGTGCCGCGACAGCCCGCGCGGCAGGGGTACGACGATGTCGTCGGGCCACTCCTCCAGCGGGGTGTCCCAGGGCAGGCCGAGGATCGCCGGGTCGGGGCGGCTCGCCACGATGCGCATCGCCATGGGGGTGAAACTACTCCGTCGTGAGCGACCAGACGTCGAGCCTCGGTGCCGTGGCCGCGGGGACGAAGACCCCCTCCGTCCGGTGGTGGAGGTCTGACCCGCCCGGCTCGGTGCCGAGAAGGTGCCTCGCCGCGCCGAGGGGGAGGGTGAACGCGCCACCCGGGGCGCGCCGCGCCACCACCAGGACCGACCCCTCCGCGTGCTCACGGACGAAGGCGAGGCAGTCGTCGTCGGCATGCGCCCAGCGCAGGCCGCCGCGTCGCAGCGCGACCTCGGAGCGCCGCAACCTCGACAGGTCGGCGTACGTCGTGAAGGTGCGGCGGTCCCACTCGTCGGAGGTGTCCCACGGCATCGGCCGTCGGGCGTCCTCGCCGTTGACGCCCTCGAGCCCCAGCTCGTCGCCGGCGAAGAGCATCGGCACACCGGGGAGGGTGAACTGGAGCCCGGCGGCCACCCGGTGGACGGCGGCGTCGCCCCCGACGACGGTCCGGATGCGGGCGGAGTCGTGCGAGCCGAGGATGTTCCAGCTGGTGCAGGTCGCCCGCCAGCCGAGCGTGCCCTGCCAGGCCCGGAAGGTCTCGACGACCTCGCTGCCCCCGCGTCGCGGGACGGGCACCGGACGGCCGAAGGGGCGCGCGGAGGAGGCCGGGTCGCGCAGCCACGACCAGACGGGCCAGGAGAAGCCGGAGTAGTTCATGGTGCCGTGCCAGCCGTCGCCGTCGACGTCGCCGGTGGCGTCGTGGTTGTGCTCGCCGATGACGAGCGGGTCCTCGCGCAGCTGCGCCGCGGTCCCACGTGCCGACCTCGCCACCTCGTGGGCGAGGTCGAGCTCGCCCAGCCGACCGGTCATGTTGGCCACGTCGATGCGCCACCCGTCGACGTCGTAGGGCGGGCGCAGCCAGCGGCCCACCACCGAGTCGGGCCCCTCGACCATCGCGGCGCGCAGCGCAGGGTTGGCGTGGTTGACCTTGGGCAGCGTGCCGTGGCCCATCCAGCAGGCGTAGGTGCCGTCGTCGTCGAAGTAGTAGTAGGACCGGTGGGGGTCGCCCGGGTCGGCCTGCCCCGCGAGGAACCACTCGTGGGTGTCTCCGGTGTGGTTGGTCGTGAGGTCGCCCAGGATGCGCCAGCCCCGGGCGTGCACGGCGGTGCTCAACCGGGCGTACGCCTCGTCGCCGCCGAGCAGCGGATCGACGTGGTCGAAGGTGGTCGCGTTGTAGCGGTGGTTGCTCTCGCCGGGGAAGACCGGGGTCGTGTAGACGATGTCCGCGCCGAGCTCGGCGATGTGGTCGAGGTGGTCGACGATGCCGTCGAGGTCGCCCCCGAAGAGCTGCAGCGGCGTGTGCGGGTCGCTGCCCTCGAAGACCACCTCGTCGTCCCACGCGGCGGGCAGCGCCCAGTCCGGCGTCTCGCGCTCCGCGGCGGCAGCGGACCGGGCGAACCGGTCCGGGAAGATCTGGTAGATCACGCCGTCGCGTCCCCAGTCGGGCGCGGGCTCGAAGGCCGCCAGCAGGAAGTCGGAGGCGTCCGGGAGGTCGTGGCCCACGAGGCCGGCACCGGTCAGCCACTCCTGGTCGCTCCGTCCGTCCGCGAGGGCGCGCACGATGAGGAAGCGATAGTGCGTCACCGGGTTGTGGACCGGCAGCCTGCCCTCCCACCAGACGGCGTCCGACTCGGTCCGCGTCGTCGTCATCGGGTGGAACACCGGCTCCGCGTCGTACGTCGTGCGCAGCCAGATCGCCTCCACCGGGTCACCCGGACTGGTCCGCACGCGCACGGTGACCGTGTCGCCGAGCGCCGGGGCCTCGTCGGACACGTAGACGGGGGAGCCGTCGTGGTGCGGCAGGTGGAGGAGGCTCACGGAGGCCATCCTCCCAACACGTCGGGTGCAGGGTCGAACTCCCGCTCGCCTAGGATGGCCGCGCTGTTCTGCAGCAGCGCCGCGTTAGCTCAGGGGTAGAGCACCAATCTTGTAAATTGGGTTGCGAGAGTTCGAATCTCTCACGCGGCTCGGGTGTCAGTGGTCACGCCTAGATTCGCGGTACGACTAGTCCGGGTGCGGCCGCCACCGTCCTCAGCCGATCAGCGGACCTGCTCGACCTCGAACTCGCACGCCGGGTCGGCGATGTGGTCCTGGGCGGCGATCAGCCGGAGCTCGCGCTCGCCGGAGTCGAGCGTGGCCTTGAGGACCGCGAAGACCGACGACGCCGTCCGAGCGAGGGCATCGGCCGCGGAGCCGGTCTCGTGGAGGTGGGCGGTGAACAGGGCCGCGGTGATGTCGCCCGAGCCGTTGGCCTTCATCGGCAGCCGCGGGGTCTGCACCAGCCAGGCCCCGGCCTCGGTCACGGCGAGCATCTCGATCGCGTCGGACGGTGCTCCCTCGCGCAGGACCGAGGTGACGAGCACCGTGGCCGGCCCCAGGGCGCGCAGCTCGTCGGCTGCGGCCAGGATGTCGGTGATCGGCGAGGACCCGCTCAGGGCGTCGTTGTCGGTGATGAAGCCGAGCTCGAACTGGTTGGGCGTCAGCACGTCGGCCACCGGGATGACCGTGGACCGGTACTTCGGCGGGATGGCGGGGTTGACGAAGCAGCCGGAGGTCGCGTTGCCCATGACCGGGTCACAGGTGTAGGTCGCGGCGGGGTTGGCGGCCTTGACCCGGGCGACGGCGTCGGCGATGACGTCGGCGATCTCGGGGGAGCCCTGGTAGCCCGACAGCACCGCGTCGCACTCCGCGAGCACCCCGCGCTCCTCGATGCCGGTGATGACCGCTCGTACGTCGTCGGCGGGGATCAGCGGTCCGCGCCATGCGCCGTACCCGGTGTGGTTGGAGAAGTTCACCGTGAGCACCGGCCACACCTCGTGGCCGAGGCGCTGGAGGGGAAAGACGGCGGCCGAGTTGCCGACGTGTCCGTAGGCGACGTGGGACTGGATGGAGAGGACCTTCACGCCCTCAACCTAGGCCACTTGCAGGGACCGCTTCGAGAGGCCCATCCAGTAGCCGTCGATGACCTGGATGCCGGGCGCGTCAGCACTCGTGGCCGCACCCAGCGTGACGAAGAGCGGCGTGTAGTGCTCGACGGTCGGGTGGGCGTAGGGCATGCCGGGCGCCTTGGCGCGGTAGTCGGACAGCAGGTCCACGTCGCCTCGGGTGAGCGCGTCGCCGGCCCACAGGTCGAAGTCCTTCGACCAGCCGGGCACGTCGGCGTCGATGCGGAACTCCTTGAGGTAGGGCAGTCCGTGGGTCAGGAAGCCCGAGCCGATGATCAGCACGCCCTCGTCGCGCAGGGGGCGGAGTCGCTCGCCGAGCCTCATCAGGCGGTGCGGGTCGTCGGTGGGCAACGACATCTGCAGGACCGGGATGTCGGCCTCGGGGAACATGATCTTCAGCGGCACCCACGCGCCGTGGTCGAGGCCGCGGCTGACGTGCTGGTGGACGGGCTCGCCGTCCGGCATCATCGCCGCCACCCGTTGGGCCAGGTGCGAGGCATCCGGTGTCTCGTAGGTCATCTGGTAGTACTTCGGCGCGAACCCGCCGAAGTCGTAGACGAGCGGCGCGTGGCTCGCCGAGAGGCTGACCGGCGCCGACTCCCAGTGGGCGCTGACGATCAGGATCGCCGTGGGGCGCGGCAGGTCGCCGGCCCAGGCCGACAGCTGCCCCGACCAGACCGGGTCGTCGAGCAGGGGCGGGGCGCCGTGGCCGATGTAGAGGGCGGGCATGCGGTCACTCATGTCCCGAGGATAGTTGAAATCCGGACTATCTTCAAGCCGGCGGTAGTCGCCAGTCCACCGGCTCGCCGCCCTGCTCCTCCAGCATCCGGTTGACCCGGCTGAACGGTCGGGACCCGAAGAACCCCCGCGACGCGGACAGCGGTGAGGGATGCACCGACTCGACCCACGGGACGGCGCCCAGCATCGGCTTCAGCGACTGCGCGTCGCGGCCCCACAGGATCGCCACGCACGGCCCCCCGCGCCGGGCGAGTCGCCTCGATGGCGCAGGCGGTGACGTCCTCCCAGCCCCGTCCCCGGTGCGACGCGGCCTCGCCCGGCCGGACCGTCAGCACCCGGTTGAGCAGCATCACGCCCTGGTCGGCCCACGCGGTGAGGTCGCCGTGCGCCACCTTCTCGATCCCGAGGTCGGTGGCCAGCTCGGCGTAGATGTTGGCCAGGGAGCGCGGCACCGGTCGGACGTCGGGCGCGACGGCGAACGACAGCCCGATCGGGTGACCGGGGGTGGGATAGGGGTCCTGCCCCACGACCAGCACGCGTACGTCGCCCAGCGGGCGCTGGAAGGCCCGCATGACGTGCTCGCCGGCAGGGAGGTAGCTTCGCCCCGCTGCCAGCTCCGCGCGCAGGAAGTCGCCCATCGCGGCAAGCCGGTCGTCGACCGGCGCGAGCGCCTCGGCCCAGTCGGCCGCGACCAGCCCGCGCTCCACCAGGCCGGCCAGCGCGCTCATGCGGGGCGCTGGAGCCGGTCGAGGAAGGCCTTGAGCAACGCCTCGCGCATCGCGGGCGATGCCACGTCGAGCATGGCGTTGACCTCGGCCATCCGCGTCGGCAGCTCGAGCTCGCCGTCGGCGGACGCGCCCACCAGCCCGGAGGCCGCGAGCAGGCCGTCGAAGTCCTCGTCGGTGAGGGTGGCCGGGTCCAGCGACTCGATGAAGACCACCACGCCCTGCGTCCACGGCGACGGGGCCGGCCTGGCGCGCGGCGACCACGGAATCTGTGAGGGCGGCGGCGAACTCCTCCACGTGCGCCAGCGTCGCCGGCGCTGACGGAGAGGTGGATGCTGGGGCCGTCGTCGCCGAAGGACAGCTGCGGCTGGACGTACCACCCGCGTGACACCAGCTCGTCGGTGAGCGTGAAGGGGTCCAGGGAGCCGTCCGTCGCCAGGGTCACCAGCGTCGATTCCGGTGCCACGACCAGACGCAGTGCCGGGTCCCACTCGATGCAGGCGACGATCGCGTCGACCGCCGCGAACGCCCGGTCCGCGAGGTCGAGGTAGCCCTCGTCGCCGATCTGCTGCACGACCGCCCAGGTGCCCGCGATCGGCCCGCCGGAGCGGGTGGACTGGGTCGTGGCGTTGAGCATCGTGTAGCCCGGCCAGGCGGCGGAGGCGAAGAACTGCGGGCGGCGCAGGGCCGCATCTCGGTGCAGCAGCAGCGAGGTGCCCTTGGGGGCGTAGGCGTACTTGTGGGTGTCGACCGAGATCGACGTCACCCCCTCGACGGCGAAGGTCCACGGGACCACCGCGCGCCCGAGCCGGGCGGCGTACGGCAGGACCCAGCCGCCGATGCACGCGTCGACGTGACACCTGATGCCGCGTGCGGAGGCCGCGGCAGCGATCTCGGTGACCGGGTCCACGACCCCGTGGGCGTACGACGGCGCGCTGGCGACCACCAGCACGGTGTCGTCGTCGATCGCCGCAGCCATGGCAGCGGCATCGGCCCGGTAGTCGGGCCCGACCGGCACGAGGACCGCCTCGACGCCGAAGTAGTGCGCGGCCTTGTGGAACGCCGCATGTGCCGTGGATGGCAGCACCATCCGTGGGCGGACCACGTCCGGTCGGCTGTCGCGCGCGCCCTGGACGGCCAGCAGGATCGACTCGGTGCCGCCCGAGGTCACGGTGCCGACAGCACCGTCGGGGGCGTCGAGCAGCCGGCACGCGAAGCCGACGAGCTCGTTCTCCATCTGCAGGAGCGAGGGGAAGGCCGTCGGGTCGAGGGCGTTGGACGCGGCGTAGGCGGCCACCGCCTCGCGCGCTACCCGGTCGATCTCGGGGTCGCCGGAGTCGTAGACGTAGGCGAGGGTGCGGCCGCCGTGCACCGGCAGGTCCCGCGCCTGGAGGGCCACCAGTCGCTCGATCGGGTCAGCCATGCAGGGCTCCTTCCGTGGCCGCCACCTCGGCGGAGTCGAGGGTGTACTGGCGCAGCCACCACAGGCTGGCCAGGGTCAGGACGGCAGGCACGATCGAGAAGCCGATCGTGATCGCATTCAGGGCCGAGTCGGGCTGGGTGATCTCGCGGCCCTGGCTGGAGAGGTAGCCGCCCAGGGCCAGCACGACGGCGAAGACGGCCGGCCCCGACGCCAGCCCGAGCGTCTCGCCGGCCGTCCACACGCCGGTGTAGACGCCGGTCCGGTTCTCCCCGGTGCGGGCCGTGTCGACCGCGGCCGTGTCGGGGAGCATCGCCATCGGGAAGACCTGGCACCCGGCGTACCCCACGCCGACCAGCGCCGTCGCTGCGAAGACGAAGGCCGGCGGAGCCACCCGTGCCGACACCGCGAGCAGCGCGCCCGCAGCCAGCACGAGTGACGCGATGACGTAGCCCTGCCGCTTCCCGATGCGCGTCCCGACCGCAGACCACACGGGCGTCAGCAGCAGGGCGGGACCCACGAAGCAGACGAAGAGGATCGTGGCCGCGCCAGGTCGGTCGAGCACGTCACCGGCGAGGTAGTCGACCCCGGCCAGCATGCATCCCGTTGCGAGCGCCTGGAGGATGAAGGTGGTCAGCAGGACCCGGAAGTCGCGCGCCCGGGCCACGACCCGCAGCTGCTCGCGCAACGAGCCTGCGCCGGCGGCCACTGCACCCACCGGGGCGTTGCGGGTCCCCCACCACGCGCTGACGACGCCGACGACGATGAGGACCGCCATCACGACACCCATCACGCGGTAACCGTCACGACCACCGACGGCGTCACGGATCACCGGTGCGGTCGCACCGGCCAGCATGATCGTGAAGGCGAGGATCGCCACCCGCCAGGTCATCAACCGCGTGCGTTCGTCGTACGACGACGTGATCTCCGCCGGCATCGCGACGTAGGGGACCTGGAAGAAGGCGTACGCCGATGCCGCGAGCACGAAGAACACCAGCACCCAGCCGGCTTCGAGCCAGCGGCTGCCCATGTCGGGTGCGGCGAAGAGGAGGGCGAACGCCCCGGCGAGCATCAGGCCGGCCCGGATCAGCCACGGTCGCCGCGGCCCCGCCGGGTCGACCGTGCGGTCGCTGATGCGACCGGCGATCGGGTTCAGGACGACGTCCCAGGCCTTCGGCACGAAGACGATCATGCCTGCCCAGAGAGCGGCGATGCCGAGCTCGTCGGTGAGGTAGGGCAGGAGCATCAGGCCGGGCACCGTGCCGAAGGCGCCCGTGGCCACCGAGCCGCTGCCGTAGCCGATCCGGACGCCGCGTCCGAGGGAGCTCATCGGCTGGCCGAGGGATCGCGAGCCGGCGGAGGTGTAGCGCCGCGTCGGGTTGGTCCCGATCGCGTCCGAGGACGCCTTCTTCGCCGCGAGTGCCTTCGTGGCAGGCGTCTTCTTCGCCGGCGCCTTCTTCGCGCGGCTTCTTCTTCGTCGCGGCGCCTTCTTGGCGGGCGCCTTCTTCGTGGCCGGTGTCGGGGCGACCACCTCGCGACCCGACCACCGGCTCACCCACTCGTCGATCGCGCGCCACGTCGTCCCGCGGGCCGCGCGGCCGGTGAGCATGCCGAGGTGCCCACCGGGCACGATCTCGAGCTGGACCTCCTCCGAACCGGTGAGCAGGTCCACCAGCGGTCTCACCGAGGCCATCGGGCGCGATGCCGTCGGTGGCTCCGGCGAAGACGAGCACCGGGACGGTGATCGCGGCCAGGTCGACGGTGCGATCGCCGATCCGCATCGATCCGCCGGCGAGGGCGTTGCCCTTGACGAAGCGGTGGTAGAGCTGGCCGAACGTACGACCGGGGTAGGCCGTCATGTTGTCCGTGAAACGGTCGACGGCCTCGAGCTGCGCCAGGAAGTCGGCGTCGTCGAGGTGGGTGAGGATCGCCAGCGGCTTGGTGAGCACCTTCTGCGCCGAGGCGGCGGTGAAGGCCCAGCTGACCAGCGGGACGGGGATGCCGCCGAGGGCCTGGTAGACCCGGGTGATGGCCCCGCGACCCTGCGTGAGGTTGAGCAGCGGACGCACCGGTGCCACGAGAGGCACCTTCTTCACGTCGACGGGGCTGCCCAGCACGGACAGCGACGCGACGGGCAGATCGGCGCGGTCGGCAGCCGCGAGCAGGGCGAAGATGCCGCCCAGGCTCCAGCCGACCACGTGGACGGGTCGGCCGCCAGCGTGCTGCGAGACGGTCTCGATCGCCTGCGGGAGCACCTCGTCGACCCAGTGCTCCATGCCGAGGGAGCGGTTGCGGAAGGAGACCTGGCCGTACTCCAGGAGGTAGGTCGGTCGCCCCTCGGTGACCAGGTGCTCGACGAGGGAGCAGCCGCGACGCAGGTCGAAGCACAGCGCGGGCGCGGCGAGCGGTGTCACCAGCAGGATCGGGTCGCCGTCGGGCGCGACGCCGGCGGCCGGTCGGTAGTGGTAGACCTCGCGCAGCTCGCCGTCGTCGATGAGGGTGCGCGGCATCGGCCGCAGATCTGCCAGCCCGCCGTAGAGCAGTGTGTGGGCCACGTTGCCGGCGGCCGAGACCACCTGGTCGGGCTTGGGAATCAGATCCATGTGAGAAATCTACGGCCCGGGTGCATCCAGTGGGGGGTCTCGCACGGAGAAGGGGGCGACGGGCGCGAACGGCGCCCCCGATGGAAGGACCTTTCATGTTGCGACGCGTACCCGCCCTGCTGATGACCTCGGCCCTGGCGCTCGGTGCCCTCTCGGCCACCGCCACCGCTGCCTCCGCCCAGGCTGCCCCGGGTGAGGACAGCCTCGCCGGCCTGTTGACCTCGGACGGCAACAAGTTCGACAAGAACAAGAACGACTTCGACATCGTGACCGAGGCAGCCCTCGCCGTGGTCGCTGCCAAGCCCGGCACCCCCGTCGCCCTCCTCGCCGACGGCACCACGCGCCTCACCGTCTTCGCGCCCACGGACCAGGCGTTCCGCCTGCTCGTCAAGGACCTCACCGGCCAGAAGATCAAGAGCGAGAAGAAGATCTTCGAGTCCCTCGTGGCGCTCGCCGGTGTCGACACCATCGAGACCGTCCTGCTCTACCACGTGGTCCCGGGCAAGACGCTGACCAGCAGCAAGGTGCTCAAGGCAGACGGCGCCAAGCTGATGACCGCGGCGGGCGAGACGGTGAAGGTCGACATCAAGCAGAAGCCGAGCCTCTCGATCACGCTCAAGGACAAGGACAAGGACGACCAGGACCCGAAGGTCGTGCTGAAGGCCCTCGACCTCAACAAGGGCAACAAGCAGATCGCGCACGGCATCGACCGCGTCCTGCGCCCGATCGACCTCTGAGTCGCCGGACCGCACGCCGGGTCCGGGTGGGGAACGCCATGACCGTGATCCCGTTCCCCGCCCGGCCCGGCCACGGGTACGGTGGCGCCGTGGTCACCGGTCTGAGCGAGTTCGACGAGGAGCACGACGATGACGTCCGCGCCGTCTCGGCTCGGCTCGTCGAGGGCGACGAGACGGCGCTCGAGGAGATCTACGACCGCTGGTCGGCCCTGGTCCACACCTTCGCCCTGCGCGCCCTGCGTGATCCCCACGACGCCGAGGACGTCACGCAGCAGGTGTTCGTGGCTGCCTGGCGCAGCCGTCACACGCTGACCCCGAGCCCGTCGGCGCTGCCGTCCTGGCTGATCGGCATCGCCCGGCACAAGATCTCCGACGTACGCGCGGCGCGCTCCCGCGACGCCGACCGGGTCGCCGCGGTCATGGCGCGGCCCGACGCCCACGTCGCCACCCTGGAGTCCGCAGATGCGGAGATCGCCGACCGCCTGGTGGTGCGCCAAGCGGTGCAGGAGCTGCCCGACCCGCGCCGCACGATCGTGTTCCTCGCCTTCTGGGAGCAGCGCAGCCACGCCGAGATCGCCGAGACCACCGGCCTGCCGCTCGGCACCGTCAAGAGCCACGTCCGCCGTGGCCTGATCCACATCCACCACCAGCTCGAGGGGGTGCGCAGATGACCCACGCCGATCTCGACGACCTCGCCGCCCTCGTCCTCGACCCCGACGACGCCTCCGACGAGCTCCGCAGCCACGTCGCGTCGTGCCCGGACTGCGGCGCGCTCCTCGCCTCCCTCGCTGACGTACGCCGGTTGGCGGGCGAGGGCGAGCTGGTCCCGGCCCCGGACCGGGTGCGGGAGCAGGTGCTCTCGCACGTGCGCTCACCCGCCGCCCCCGACCCGTCCGACCACCCGGCCGACGACCAGGACGCCCGTCCGGTCCCGCTGCGGGTCGACGCACCAGCACGGCCCGAGGGTCGCCGGTCCCGACGCACGATCCCCGCCTGGGCCGCCGGCCTCGCCGCCGGGATCGCCCTGGTCGCGGGCCTCGGCCTGGGCCGACTGACCGACGGCTCCGAGGCTCCTGAGGCGGTGGACCCCGGCTCCGATCCGGGCACCGTGGTGGTGGCAGCCGCCGAGCTGACCGCGCTCGACAGCGATGCGGACCGCGGTGTCGCCAGCGCCGTACGGGCCGACGACACGGTCACCCTGCACGTGGACGCCAGTGCGCTCGGGGATGAGGAGGGTTTCCACGAGGTGTGGCTGATCAACGTCGACGGCACCCGCATGGTCGCCCTCGGCGTCCTCGCCTCGGGCGACGAGGGTGAGTTCGGGGTCCCGCTGGGACTCATCGAGGAGGGCTACCGCATCGTCGACATCTCGGTCGAGCCCGACGACGGCGATCCCACCCACTCGGGTGTGAGCCTCGCGCGGGGCGAGCTCGCCTGAGCGGGTCGTCCTCGACAAGCCGTCACCGGACGACTAGGAACGACCCATGAAGTGGAGATACGCGATCCTCGGGGGCACGGCCGTGGCCGGCGCCGCAACGGCGGTCCACGACCTGGTCCAGACCAAGCACGCGATCCTGCGCAACTTCCCGATCTTCGGCCATGGCCGGTTCCTGGTCGAGAAGTTCGGACCCGAGCTGCGGCAGTACATCGTCACGAGCAACGACGAGGAACGTCCCTTCAGCCGCGACCAGCGCCGCTGGGTCTACGCCAGCGCCAAGCTGGAGAACAACTACTTCGGGTTCGGCACCGACAACGACATCGAGCAGTGCGCGGGCTATCCGATCATCAAGCACCGCACCTTCACCGGGCCCGGGGCGGCGACGATGCCGCACGCGCAGGAGGAGATCGCACTGCCCAGCGCCAAGGTGCTGGGCAGGGCGCGAGGACGTACGCACGCCTTCCGACCCGGCTCGGTGGTCAACATCTCCGGGATGAGCTTCGGAGCGCTCTCGGGCAAGGCGATCGAGGCGCTCAACAAGGGCGCCGCGATGGCAGGCTGCCTGCAGAACACCGGCGAAGGCGCCCTCTCCCCGCACCACCGCCACGGCGGTGACATCGTCTTCCAGATCGGCACCTCCTACTTCGGGTGCCGCGACGAGCACGGTCGCTTCGACATGGGACGACTCGTCGACCTCGTCCAGTCTGCTCCGGTGAAGGCGATCGAGGTCAAGCTCAGCCAGGGCGCCAAACCCGGCCTCGGCGGGATGCTTCCGGGCGAGAAGGTCAGCAGGGAGATCGCCGAGATCCGTGGCATCCCGGAGGGCAAGGACTGCGCCTCCCCGAGCCGGCACGAGGTCTTCCACGACATCGACTCGATGCTCGACTTCGTGGAGTCCGTGGCGCAGGCGACGGGCCTGCCCGTCGGCATCAAGTCGGCGGTCGGCAACCTCACGATGTGGGACGAGCTGACCGACGAGATGTCGCGCGGCGGCCGTGGTGTCGACTTCGTCAACATCGACGGGGGCGAGGGCGGCACCGGAGCCGCTCCGATGATCTTCGCCGACTCGGTGGCCTATCCCTTCCGGATCGGCTTCGCCGAGGTCTACAAGCGGTTCGCGATCGCAGGGCTGACCGACGACGTCGTCTTCATCGGGGCGGGCAAGCTCGGCATCCCGGAGAACGCGGTGGTCGCCTTCGCCCTCGGCGCGGACATTGTCCACGTCGGTCGCGAGGCCATGATGGCGATCGGCTGCATCCAGGCCCAGAAGTGCCACACCGACCACTGCCCGGTCGGCGTGGCGACCCAGAACCCGCGCTACACCCGCGGTCTCGACGTCACCCTCAAGAGCGTGCGCGCCGCCAACTACATCCGCTCACTGCGGCGCGACCTGCTCAAGGTGTCCGAGGCCATCGGGGTCGTGCACCCCGGACTGATCGGACCGCGCGACATCGACCTCCTCGACGGCACGCGATCGGCCGTGGGACTGGCACAGGTCTACGGCTACGACGCCGGCTGGCCTCGTCTGGGCCCGCACCTGGTGAAGGACATCGAGCAGATCATGGTGGCCCAGGACGCCACGCACTCCGCGGAGCGGCCGGCCTGACGCTCAGGCCGAGCGTGAGGGGCGCAGGCTCTTGTCGTGGTGGTCGGGCGCGCGCTCGAGCTCGCTGAGGAAGGCTGCCGCCCATCGGGCCACGTCGTGGTGGACGACGGTCCTACGCATGGCGCGCATCCGGCGGGCCCGCTCCTTCTCGCCCGCCTCGAACGCCTCCAGCAGGGCGGTCTTCATGCCGTCGATGTCGTAGGGGTTGATCAGCCACGCCTGACGCAGCTCAGCCGCGGCTCCGGCGAACTCGGAGAGGACCAGCGCTCCGTCGTCGTCGTAGCGGCAGGCGACGTACTCCTTGGCGACGAGGTTCATCCCGTCCCGGAACGGCGTGACGACCATGATGTCGGCCGCGCGGTAGAGGGCGGCCATCTCCTCGCGGGGGTAGGAGGAGTGGAGGTAGGAGATCGCGGGGCGTCCGATGCGACCCAGGTCGCCGTTGATGTTTCCGACGAGCCGGTCGATGTCGTCGCGGAGGAGGCGGTACTCCTCGACCCGTTCCCGCGACGGGGTGGCGACCTGGACGAAGACGACGTCCTCGACGTCGAGCAGGCCGTCGCGCACGAGCTCGCCGAAGGCGCGCAGGCGCGTGAAGATGCCCTTGGTGTAGTCGAGGCGGTCGATGCCCAGGAAGATCTTGCGCGGGTTGCCGAGGGCCTCGCGGATCTCCGTCGCCCGGGCCTGGACGCCCTCGGACCGAGCCAGCGCCTCGAACCCGGCCGTGTCGATCGAGATCGGGAAGGCCGTCGCCTTCACCTGCCGGCCGTCGGGGAGGTAGATCATGTCGCGGTGGGTCTTGTGGCCCACGCGGCTGCGGACGAGGCGTACGAAGTTGGCCGCGGCGCCGGGCAGCTGGAAGCCGATGAGGTCGGCCCCCAGCAGGCCCTCGAGCAGCTGGCGGCGCCACGGCAGCTGGGAGAACAGCTCGGCCGGCGGGAAGGGGATGTGGAGGTAGAAGCCGATGCGCAGGTCGGGCCGCTGCTCGCGCAGCATCTGTGGGACGAGCTGGAGCTGGTAGTCCTGGATCCAGACGGTCGCACCCGGAGCGGCGACCTCGGCGGCGCGGTCGGCGAAGCGCCGGTTGACCACGACGTAGGTCTCCCACCACTCACGGTGGAACTCCGGTTTGGCGATGACGTCGTGGTAGAGCGGCCACAGGGTGGCGTTGGCGAATCCCTCGTAGAACTCCTCGACCTCCCGGGCGCTGAGCGACACCGGGACGAGGGAGAGGCCGTCATCGACGAAGGGCTCGAAGTCCTCGTCGGCCGCGCCCGGCCACCCGATCCAGGCCCCGTCACCCGAGCGCATGACCGGCTCCAGGGCGGTCACCAGGCCACCGGGGGAGCGGCGCCACTCCGAGCCTCCGTCGGGGAGGTCCACCCGGTCCACGGGCAGGCGGTTGGCCACGATCACGAGGTCTGCCTGCGCGGGACTGGTCACGCCACGCACCCTAGCCACGTGAGGTGACAGGCGGTGCCCCGCCGTCCGGCCGCGCGGCGGCCCGGGTTTGTCCAGACGACTCGCCGAGGGCGAATGACATCGTTGTGGTTCGTCGCCTAGAGTGGGCCCAGTCCACCGCACCCAGGTGGCCGTGGGTCGAGCAGGGGAGAAGTCACATGGACGCCGCCAAGCACATCGTGGCCGAGCAGGAGACTGCTGCGGGCCTGAGCCAGCGCGACCGCGAGATCCTCGAGTTCGAGCGCCACTGGTGGAAGTACGCCGGCGCCAAGGAGCAGGCCGTCCGCGAGAAGTTCGACATGTCCTCCACCCGCTACTACCAGGTCCTCAACGCCCTCATCGACCGTCCCGACGCGCTCGAGGCCGACCCGCTCCTGGTCCGTCGCCTGCGTCGCCTGCGGGCATCGCGCCAGCGCCAGCGCTCCGCGCGGCGACTCGGCTTCGACGTCTGACACTGCGAGATCTGACCACCTCACTCACGATTGGCTCCTTCCCCATGGCCTTCTTCCCCAGTCCCGGCCGCCCCTCCCGCTCGCGCACCCGTGACGAGCGGGGTGTCGCCTTCCCGTCCCCGCTCGTGATGCTCTCGGTCATCGCCGTCGCGATGGCGTCGATCACCTTCGTCGCGACGCGCGACCAGGCGCCCACCGAGCGCCGGGTCGACACCGCGACCGTCGCCAGCGCCCAGCAGTCCGAGCCGGCCACGCCGGCCACGCCGGTCGTGCCGACCACGACGCCGAAGCCGAAGCCGCAGATCAAGCGCGGCGAGGTCTACGTCGAGGTCTTCAACAACTCCGGCATCAAGGGCCTGGCCGCGGGCTGTGGCGGCCAAGGCGACGCAGGTCGGCTGGTCCGTGGTCGGCGAGGACAACTGGTACGGCGTGATCCCCACGACCACCGTCTACTTCCCGCCCCGGCTCAAGGCCGAGGGCAAGCAGCTGGCCCTCGACCTGGGCATCAAGCGCACCTCGCCGGCCGTCGGCACGATGAAGCTGGACCGCCTGACCGTCATCCTGACCACCGACGCCCCGCAGTGACCGCCTGACGCCTCCGCACGATCGCTGGACCGCTTCGGCGGCCGTCGTCGTCGCGTGATTGGCTGGGGCCCATGGAGTTCACCTCCGACGGCGCGCGCGCCCACTACGACGCCGTACGCGACGTCCTCGACGGAGTCGTGGTCGGTCTCGACTTCGACGGCACGCTCTCGCCCGTCATCGACGACCCCGAGGCGGCACGCCTGCACCCGGGTGCCCCGGGGGCGCTCCTGGAGCTCGCCGAGGTGGTGCGTGCAGTCGCGGTCATCACCGGCCGTCCGGCGCGCCAGCTGATCGCCATGGGCGACCTCGACACCCTGGGCAACGCGATGCTCGACCGCGGCGCCGAGCTGTTCGTCTTCGGTCAGTACGGCAACGAGCGGTGGTCGGCCACCGAGCAGCGGATCCGCACGCCGCGTCCCCCGACCGGGCTCGCAACCTTCGAGCGGGAGCTGCCGTCGGTGCTGCGCCGGGCCGACGCAGCAGACGCCTGGATCGAGGAGAAGGGGCTGTCGGTCGCGGTGCACACCCGTCGGATGGCCGATCCCACCGGCGCGTTCGAGCGGCTGCAGGACCCCATCGCCGCGCTGGCCGAGCGCCACCACCTCGCCGTCGAGCCGGGACGCAACGTCATCGAGGTGCGGTCCGGGGAGGTCCACAAGGGTCAGGCCCTGCGCACCTTCGTGGCCGAGCAGGCGGCCACCGGTGTGATCTTCGCCGGTGACGACCTCGGCGACATCGAGGCCTTCCAGGCCGTACGCGAGATGCGCGCCGAGGGCTTGCCCGGCCTGGTCGTCTGCTCTGCCTCCACCGAGCAGCCGAGCCTGGTCGAGCTGGCCGACATCGTCGTCGACGGACCCATGGGCACCGTCGAGCTGCTGCGCGCCCTCGTCTCAGCAGGCTGACACTGCCCCATCCACATCGTGGACTCGATGTGCACGATGTGAGACGGCCTGCCTACGCTGGTCCTGCTCATCACGAGGGACTGAGGGAACGGCCCGTTGAAGTCCCGGCAACCACCCATGAGCCTCCTGGCGGTCATCGCCAGTCATGGGAGCAGGTGCCAAATCCGACCCACGCGAGATACGCGGGGACAGATGAGAAGGAGGACTTCATGAGCACCCTGGTGACCGAGAACACCGCCGAGAACGTCGACGAGGGCTCCACGCCGCCCGGACTGCGCGAGGGCGCCTTCGGCAACGCCCGCGCGCTGGCGTGTCGGGAGTGCGGCCACGAGGTCGCGCTGGGACCGCACTACGCCTGTCCGGAGTGCTTCGGACCGCTCGAGGTGTCCTACGACTTCCCGGCCGTGACCCGCGAGGAGATCGCCGCTGGCCCCGCCAACATCTGGCGCTACAAGGCACTGCTGCCGGTGCCTGACGACATCGAGCAGAGCCCCAACATGGAGCCGGGCTTCACCCGGCTGCTCAAGGCCGACAACCTCGGTGCCGCGCTCGGCATCGACAACCTGTGGGTCAAGGACGACTCGACCAACCCCACCAACTCGTTCAAGGACCGCGTCGTCGCCTGTGCACTGAGCGCGGCGCGCGAGCTGCACGCCAAGGTCTTCGCCTGCCCCAGCACCGGCAACCTCGCCAACGCGGTGGCAGCGGCCGGCGCGCGCGCCGGGATCAAGACCGTGGTCTTCATCCCCAGCAACCTGGAGAAGCCCAAGCAGGTCAACTCGGCGGTCTACACCGACCGGCTCGTGGCCGTCGACGGCAACTACGACGACGTCAACAAGCTCGCCTCGGAGATCGCCGGCGAGGAGGACGGCTGGGCGTTCGTCAACGTCAACGTCCGCCCGTTCTACGCCGAGGGGTCCAAGACCCTGGGCTACGAGATCGCCGAGCAGCTCGGGTGGCGCATCCCCGACCAGATCGTCATCCCGGTCGCGCTCCGGCTCCCAGCTCACCAAGGTCGACAAGGCCTTCCAGGAGCTGATCGCGCTCGGCCTGGTCGAGGAGAAGCCCTACAAGATCTACGGCGCCCAGGCGACGGGCTGCTCGCCGGTGTCGGTGGCCTACAAGGCCGGCACCGACGCGATCCGGCCGGTCAAGCCCGACACCATCGCCAAGAGCCTGGCCATCGGCAACCCGGCCGACGGCATCTACGTCCTCGACATCTGTCGCCGCTCCGGCGGCGCCGTCGAGGACATCACCGACGACGAGGTCCGCGAGGCCATCGTCCTGCTGGCCCGCACCGAGGGCATCTTCACCGAGACCGCGGGCGGCACCACCGTCGGCGTGCTGAAGAAGCTCGTCGAGACCGGCCAGCTCGACACGTCCCTGGAGACCGTGGTCATCAACACCGGCCACGGCCTCAAGACCCTCGACGCCGTGTCCGACCGCGTCGGCGCGGTCGCCACCATCGCCCCGTCCTATGACGCCTTCGTCGCGTCCGGCATCGTCTGAGAGTGAGCACCTGCACATGAGCGTCTCGGTCCGCATCCCCACCATCCTGCGCACCTACACCGGCGGCGAGTCCGAGGTGAGCGCCGAGGGCGACACCCTCGCCGCGGTGCTCGACGACCTCGACGCCAGCTACTCCGGCATCAAGGGCCGCATCCTCGACGAGGCCGGAAACCTCCGACGCTTCGTCAACGTCTACGTCGGCAACGACGACGTCCGGTTCCTCGACGACCTGGCGACCGCAACGCCCGACGGCACCCAGATCTCGGTCATCCCCGCGGTCGCCGGCGGCTGAGGCACCGCGTCACGGAGCTCGTACGTCGACCACGGCGGCGTTGCCGCGCGAGTCGATGCGGACCTCGGCCACCGCGCCGTCGCGGAGCAGCGCCTCGGTGCTGGCGGCCTCGTCCTGCGGCAGGAAGAAGCTCTCGATGCCGCACCGGATCTGCCAGTCGCGGTCGTTGCACGCGAGGTAGGGGCCGTCAGCGGGACGCTCGCGCGACCAGTCGCTGGCCACCCAGACATCTCCCTGCTGCGCCAGGGTGATGAAGACGTCGCCTGACCCGCCGTCCTCGAGCGCTCCCATCCCGCTGCCGTCGGAGCTGGCGGACTCGTCGTGGCGCAGGTCCGGATAGTCGAGGGTCACGTAGGCGCCGCGGAACGGGTCGATGGGGTCCAGCGGGGCCACCGTCATGAGGTAGCTGTCGCCCACGACGCGCGCCGAGAGCTGAGGGGCGACGGCGACTGCGACGAGGGTGAGCTGGACGACTGCGAGGGCCGCGACTGTGACGCTGCGCTTCATCGGACTGCTCCTTCGGTGTCGGTGTCGAGGGCCTGCGCGAGCTGGCGGCGAGCCCGGTCGACGAGGAAGCCCGTGCCCAGGAACACCGTGCCGAGGACCACGAAGAGCCAGGCGCCGGTGACGATCGGGGCGAAGACCGCGAAGCTCTGGAAGGTCGTGAAGACGACCAGTGCCGCGGTCGGCGATCCAGGTGAGCGCCCCGTGGTCACGCAGGGTGCCGAGGGCGACGACAGCGACGGCGAGCACGACGTAGGCGACGACAGAGACGGCGGCGTGCAACCAGTCGGCGGGCTCGACGTCCGACGCGTCCGCGCCGGTCTGCCACAGGGCGAGGAGGGTCGCCGCGACCAGGACCACGACGGCGCCGATCGGCTCGAGGGAGCGGGTGCCGGGGCGGGTGGCCACGGCTGCGACCGCGGCGGCACCCGCCGCGGCCAGCGACAGGACCAGCCAGACGGACCACGTGACGTCGTCGGACCCGACGTCGGGGATGGCGGCCACGAACATCGCGGCGAGCGCCATGCTCCCGCCGACAAGGCGCCAGGCCCACGCGAAGCGATCGAGCCGCCCGTCGTGCAGCACGGCGAGACCCGCTGCGAGGACCGCGCCGGCACCCAGCACGAGCACGACGGTGAGCCCGGTCGGCTCGTCCCACAGTGGTTGGGCCACCCACCAGCCGACACCCGTGACGAGCCCGACGAGGAACGGCAGGTACGCCCGGGCGAGGTAGCCGTGGAGCAGCGCGCCCGCTGCCCAGAGGCCGATCAGGCGCGGCTCGTAGGCCGGCACCTGGAGCGACTGGGCCGCCTGGAAGATCAGGGCTCCGAAGGCCAGGGCCGCCATCAGCCGGACGGCACCGACGATCGGGGGCGACACCGACCTGCTCGCGAGGTACTCGCCGCCCACGAGGAAACCGAGCCACAGGACGGCGACGGCGAGGAAGCGGGCCATCGGGGCCAGCTGGTCGAGGTTGGCGGCGACCAGCCAGATCAGGCCGATGCCGACGAAGCCGCCACCCAGCGAGAGCAGGAGCCGGCCGATGGTGAACCGGGACCCGGCCCCGGCCTGCTCGCGATAGCGGCCCGAGATCTGGGCGGCCTGGGCGTCGGTGATGACCCCGGAGGAGGTCCAGTCGGCGAGCTCGGTGCGCAGCCAGGCCAGGTGGTGCGGGGACGCAGCGCGGGTGGCAGCGATCTGGGGAGCGTTCATGAGGCCAGCGTGGTCCATGCCCGGGCCTGCTGTCCTGAGTAGCCGGACCCAACGCTGGAGGCACTTCGTCCGGGCGCGATGGTCGTGTGGAGACGGTGCCGTGCGGACACCACCACCCGACACCGTCTCGTGACGCGTCCGCGGTGGCGATCGCCTCCGCCGCGGATGGCGGCCGCAGGCTAGGGTTCGCGGGTGCGCACCACTGCTCGACGGGCCGGAGAGGCCGTCAGGAACGCGGCCCGCAAGGCCGGTCGGATGCAGGCGTCCCCGGAGCCCGCCCAGGTCGACGCGGAGCTGACGCCGGAGCAGGCGAAGAAGGCGGAGCGTCGTCGCCGGCTGCTGGCCAGCAACCTCACGGAGCTGGCCGTCGAGTTCGGCACCGACAAGTGGGGTGTCCACCGCTACACCCCGCACTACGAGCGGCACCTGCAGCACCTGCGCGGCGAGAAGTTCACCCTGCTCGAGCTCGGCATCGGTGGCTACAAGAAGCGCCGGCGCAGCGGCGCCTCGGTGAAGATGTGGCGCTGGTTCTTCCCGAAGGCGACGATCGTCGGCCTCGACATCGAGGACAAGTCGTGGCTCACCAAGGGCCACATCCGTGCCTACGTCGGGGACCAGACCGACCCCGTGATCCTGCACCGCATCATCGAGGAGCAGGGCGTGCCGCTGGTCGTCATCGACGACGGCAGCCACATCCCGGCCCACGTGCGCGAGTCGTTCCGCATCCTCTTCCCGCTGCTGCCCGACGGCGCGGTCTACTGCATCGAGGACACCCAGACGTCCTACTGGCCGGCCTGGGGCGGACAGCTCGACCCGCAGGCGCGCGGCACCTCCATGGACCTGGTCAAGGACCTGGTCGACGGGCTCAACCACGAGGAGTTCCTCGTCGAGGGCTACGAGCCGACCTACACCGACCAGTGGGTCCGGGCGGTGCACTGCTACCACAACCTCGTGGTCATCGAGAAGGGTGACAACCGCGAGGGCACCAACCGCGACCACGCCGCGCACAGCTTCTACGGCTCCTCCGACCTCCCCGACTCGTGAGCATCCTGCTGGCCACCAGCGCCGACCTGTCCGCGGGTGAGCCGGGTGCCGCCGCTCTCGACGCCGAGCTGACGGAGCGTGGCGTCGACTTCGCCTGGGTGCAGTGGGACGACCCGACCGTCGACTGGTCGTCGGCCTCTCTCGTCGCCGTCCGCTCGACCTGGGACTACGTCACCCGCCACGCCGAGTTCCTGGCCTGGGCGACCTCGCTCGACCCGTCGCGCCTGCTCAACGGCGCCGACGTGTTCGCGTGGAACCACGACAAGCGCTACCTCACCGAGCTGGGTGACCTGCCCGTGGTGCCGACCGTCGCCGCCGACGACCGCGCCGGGCTGGCCCGGGCCGTCGCGGACTTCGGCACAGCCGTGGTCAAGCCCCGCGTCGGGGCCGGCGGCGCCGGCCTGATCGTGGTCACCGACCCGGCGGACCCGCGTCTGGGCGAGCCCGTGAGGAGCCACCGAGACCTACCCCGAGGTCGGTGGCCCCTGGGTGGTGCAGCCGCTCGTCGAGTCGATCCACACCATCGGCGAGGTGTCGGTCTACGTCCTCGACGGACGACTGGCGAGCCGCTTCGACAAGGTGCCCGGCGCCGGCGACGTACGCGTCAACGAGGAGTTCGGCGGCCGGGTGCGCCAGGCCGACCCGGGCGGGCTGGCCGAGGTCGGCGACCTGGTGCTGGCGGCGTACGACGCGATGACCGCAGCGCTTCGGGCGCCCGATGGACTACCTCCGCGTCGACCTGCTGGAGTGGGAGGGGGACTGGGTGGTCAGCGAGCTCGAGCTCATCGAGCCCGGCCTCTACCTCGACGTCTCCGCGGCCAACGTCGCCCCCTTCGTCGATCTCCTGCAGGCGCGGTTGTCGACGCGCGCCTGAGGACCCGTTGGCGTTTGCACTCTCGGGGGTCGAGTGCTAAACATGAGGCTGGCACTCTCGTCATGAGAGTGACAATCGACCCAGGTGACGCTGAGGTCCGCAACGCCGTCGTGAATGGATCGCCGGTCGAGCGGGTCGTCCGTCGCGGGCAGCCCGCCTGAGGTCCACCCAACAGACTCACGTCGATAGGAATCGCCCGAGTTATGGCAAAGTTGATTGCTTTCAACGAGGAGGCCCGCCGCGGTCTCGAGCGGGGTATGAACACCCTCGCCGACGCGGTGAAGGTCACTCTCGGCCCCAAGGGCCGCAACGTCGTCCTGGAGAAGAAGTGGGGCGCCCCCACGATCACCAACGACGGTGTCTCGATCGCCAAGGAGATCGAGCTGGAGGACCCCTACGAGAAGATCGGCGCCGAGCTGGTCAAGGAGGTCGCCAAGAAGACCGACGACGTCGCCGGTGACGGCACGACGACGGCCACCGTCCTGGCCCAGGCCATGGTCCGCGAGGGTCTGCGCAACGTCGCGGCCGGCGCGAACCCGATGGGTCTCAAGCGCGGCATCGAGGCCGCCGTCGCCGCGGTCTCCGAGCAGCTGCTCGTGATGGCCAAGGACGTCGAGACCAAGGAGCAGATCGCCTCCACCGCGTCGATCTCCGCCGCTGACACCACCGTCGGCGAGATCATCGCCGAGGCGATGGACAAGGTCGGCAAGGAAGGCGTCATCACGGTCGAGGAGTCCAACACCTTCGGGCTGGACCTCGAGCTGACCGAGGGGATGCGCTTCGACAAGGGCTACATCTCGGCCTACTTCGCCACCGACCTCGAGCGCATGGAGGCCGTGCTGGAGGACCCCTACGTCCTCATCGCCAACTCCAAGGTGTCGACGGTCAAGGACCTGCTGCCCCTCCTGGAGAAGGTCATGCAGTCCGGCAAGCCGCTGCTGATCATCGCCGAGGACGTCGACGGCGAGGCGCTGTCGACCCTGGTCGTCAACAAGATCAAGGGCACCTTCCGCTCGGTGGCCGTCAAGGCTCCGGGCTTCGGTGACCGCCGCAAGGCCATGCTCCAGGACATCGCCATCCTCACCGGTGGCCAGGTCATCTCCGAGGAGGTCGGCCTCAAGCTCGAGTCGGCCGGCATCGAGCTGCTCGGCCAGGCCCGCAAGGTCGTCATCACCAAGGACGAGACCACCATCGTCGAGGGTGCCGGAGACCAGGGCCAGATCGAGGGCCGGGTCAACCAGATCCGCGCCGAGATCGACAAGTCGGACTCCGACTACGACCGCGAGAAGCTCCAGGAGCGCCTCGCCAAGCTCGCCGGCGGCGTGGCCGTCATCAAGGTCGGCGCGGCCACCGAGGTCGAGCTCAAGGAGCGCAAGCACCGCATCGAGGACGCTGTCCGCAACGCCAAGGCTGCGGTCGAGGAGGGCATCGTCGCCGGCGGCGGCGTGGCTCTCGTCCAGGCCGGCACCGAGGCGTTCGCCAAGCTCGAGCTCACCGGCGACGAGGCGACGGGTGCCAACATCGTGCGCGTGGCCATCGAGGCCCCGCTCAAGCAGATCGCGATCAACGCCGGCCTCGAGGGTGGCGTCGTGTCCGAGAAGGTGCGCAACCTGCCTGCGGGTCACGGCCTCAACGCCGCGACCGGTGACTACGTCGACATGATCGCCGAAGGCATCATCGACCCGGCCAAGGTCACCCGCTCGGCCCTGCAGAACGCCGCGTCCATCGCAGCGCTCTTCCTCACCACCGAGGCCGTCGTGGCCGACAAGCCCGAGAAGGCGTCCGCCATGCCCGGCGGCGGCGACATGGGCGGCATGGGCGGCATGGACTTCTGAGCGCCCGTCCCGAATCACCAGCAAGGCCCTCGCTCCGGCGGGGGCCTGCTGCGTCTCCACCTGAAGCCCTCGGCGCCGGCTGGTAGGAATGGCTCATGCGCCTGCCCGTACCCGGCCCCCGTGACGTTCTCGCCGCCCTGGAGCGGGGCGGCGACCAGGTGGAGGCCCTGCTGGGCGCCGTCCCACGGGCGCTGGCCCTGCTCGACCAGGCCGAGGCACTCCTGGGGGGCGCGACGTCGGCGGTCACGCGCGTACGGATCATCACCGAGGATGCCGCCGGTGTCATCGAGCGCGCCGGTGCCGTCGTCGACCGGGCCGAGGTCCAGGTCGAGCGGGTGACCGAGCTCCTCGACTCCTGCGCTCCTTCGTTGATCGCCCTCCAGCCGTCTCTGGAGACCCTGGCCGAGACGACGCATGCCGATGAGGTCAAGGCGCTCGTCAGCCTCATCGACCACCTGCCCGAGGTGACGGCGCGGATGGAGAACGACGTGATGCCCGTCCTCGCCACCCTCGGGTCCGTCGCCCCCGACATCCACGACCTCCTCACGGTCGCCCGGGAGCTCAACGACATGCTCGCCAAGGTGCCGGGGATGGGACGCATCAAGCGGCGGATCGACGAGGAGGAGGGCGAGGACCGGACGGAGGCCTCGGTGCGATGAGACCCGACCGGAACCTCGCGAGCGTCCGGCCCGTCCGATCAGGTGTGGGGGCGGAGGAGTCCGCCCGCCGGATGAGAGGACGAGTCGACATGAGCCGACTTCGCACGACACGCCTGTTTCCTGCTGCGGTCCTGGGCCTGACCCTGGTGCTGGCCGGCTGCGGCTCGCAGGACGAGCCCGACCGCGCGAGCGACTCCGCCGAGACCCCGACGTCCTCGGCCAGCTCCGACGACACGCTCGAGCTGATCGCCGACGGCTCGATGACCGGCAAGTGCGCCATGCCCAATGCCGAGACCCTGGCGGGCTTCGACACCGCCTTCGCGGGGACGGTCACGTCGCTCGACGACACGACGGCCACCCTGTCGGTCGACCGGTGGTACGCCGGTGGCGACGAGGCCTCGACCGTCACGGTCAGCGCGCCCAGCCAGGACCTCCAGGACCTCCTGATGGCCGTCGACTTCGAGGAGGGCACGTCCTACCTCGTCAGCGCCGACGGCGAGCGGGTGACCCTGTGCGGGTTCACCGCCGAGACGAGCCCCGAGCTCGAAGCGCTCTACGCGGAGGCGTTCGGCCAGTGAGTCCGGTCGTCGGGCTGCTGCTGGCCGCGGGCTCCGGTGAACGCTTCGGCGGTCCCAAGGCACTCGCGCGCGACGAGGACGGCACGTCCTGGCTGCTGCGCTCGGTCGTCGCGCTCAAGCCGTGCGCGGCCATGTCGTCGTCGTCCTCGGTGCGCAGGCGGAGCAGGCTGCCGCGCTCCTGCCGATGTCGGTCGCCCGGGTCCGCGCCGACGACTGGGCCGAGGGCATGGGCGCCTCGCTGCGGACCGGTCTCGGGGCGCTGGATCCAACGGCCCACGACGCCGCGCTGGTCTCGCTGGTCGACCTGCCCGATGTCGACTCCCGTGTCGTGAGCCGGGTCCTCGCCGCGGCAGTCGGGCCCGAGGCGCTCGCCCGGGCGTCGTACGACGGCGTGCCGGGGCACCCGGTGCTGATCGGGAGCGACCACTGGCCCGCCGTCATCGAGGCCGCGACGGGCGACCGGGGCGCTCGGGACTTCCTCGCCGCGCGCGAGGTGACGCTGGTCGAGTGCGGCGACCTCGCGTCGGGCGCCGACGTCGATGCCCGGCCCGGCCCCAACGTCTGACCAACGTGCCGGTCGTAGCCTGACCCCATGGACTCCGCCGCCGACGTGGCCGCCCGCCTGGGTGCGACCGGCTACCTCGCCGACGACGAGCTCGCCACCGTCGTCTTCCTCGCCGACCGCATGCAACGTCCGCTCCTCCTCGAGGGCGAGCCGGGCACGGGCAAGACCGCGCTGGCCGAGGCGCTTGCGACCAGCCTCGAGCTGCCGCTGGTGCGCCTGCAGTGCTACGAGGGGATCGACGCCAGCCAGGCGCTCTACGACTGGGACTTCCCGCGCCAGATCCTCCACCTGCGAGCGCTCGAGGCGGGCGGTCACGTCGACCCCGACGAGGCGGAGAAGAGCCTCTACGACGAGCGCTTCCTGCTGGCGCGGCCGGTGCTCGCCGCGCTCCGCCAGGCGCCCGCGGTGCTGCTGATCGACGAGGTGGACCGCGCCGACGACGAGTTCGAGGCGTTCCTGCTGGAGGTTCTGTCGACCTGGCAGGTGACGATCCCGGAGTTCGGCACGATCACGGCACCCGAGCCGCCGATCGTGGTGCTCACCTCCAACCGCACCCGCGAGCTGCACGACGCCCTCAAGCGCCGGTGCCTCTACCACTGGATCGACCACCCGGGGCTCGAGCGCGAGGTCGAGATCGTGCGGTCCCGGGCTCCCGAGGTGAGCGCCGCGCTCGCCCGACAGGTCGTCACCGTCGTGCAGCAGCTGCGCGAACGTGACGACCTGCTCAAGCCGCCCGGAGTCGCGGAGACGCTCGACTGGGCGCGCGCGCTGACCTACCTCGGCGCCACCGAGCTCGACCTGGCGTCCGCGGCCGCGACCCTCGGGGCGCTGCTGAAGTATCGCGAGGACGCCGACCGGGTGAAGGCTGCGCTGGACCGGATGCTGACCCGATGACGGTCATGGACCGCGCTCCCGACGAGATCCTGCTCGGCTTCACCCGGGCGCTGCGCGCTGCCGGTGTGCCGGTGACCCAGGACCGGTCGCAGGGCTTCCTCGCCGCGGTCGCCCAGGTCGGTCTCGACGACCGGCGGGCGACCTACTGGGCCGGCCGCGCGACGCTGTGCGCCTCTCCCGACGACCTGGCGCGGTTCGACCAGGTCTTCGACGCCTGGTTCGACGGCCGCGACGGGCTGCCGGTCTCCCGGCCCCGCGCCGCCGTCGCGGCCGCAGTCCACCCAGCTGCTGCCGGACACCGAGGAGGTCGGTGCCGGCGATGACGACGAGCGACGAGGACGTGCTCCGCGCAGCGGCCTCCGCGTCGGAGGTGCTGCGCCACCGCGACGTCGCCTCGCTGGACGCCGCGGAGAAGCGACGCCTGGCCGCGATGTTCACCCGACTCTCGCTGCGCCCGCCGAGTCGTCGTACGGCCCGGCACCGGAGCTGGCACCGCGGCGAGATCGATGCCTCGCGCACGCTGCGCAACTCTCTGCGCCGGATGGGCGAGCCCGGTGACATCGCCTGGCGCCGGCGCGGCACCCGGCCACGCCGCGTCGTCCTGCTCGTCGACGTCAGCGGCTCGATGAGCGGCTACGCCGACGCGCTGCTGCGGCTCGTCGCACCGGCTGACGCAGTCGGCGCGACCCGCCGGCGGCATCGTCGAGACGTTCACGATCGGCACCCGGCTCACCCACGTCACCCGGGCGCTCCGCTCGCGCGACCCGGACCGGGCCCTCGTCGCCGCCGGCGAGGTCGTGCCCGACTGGTCCGGCGGCACCCGGCTCGGCGAGACGCTGCAGGTCTTCCTCGACCGCTGGGGCCAGCGCGGCATGGCGCGCGGTGCCGTGGTCGTCGTCTTCAGCGACGGCTGGGAGCGCGGGGACGCGACGCTGCTCGGGCTGCAGATGGCCCGGATGCGCCGGATCGCGCACCGGGTGATCTGGGTGAACCCGCACCGCGGCAAGGCGGGCTACGAACCACTCCAGGCTGGCGTGGTCGCCGCACTGCCGTACTGCGACGACTTCCTCGCCGGCCACTCGCTGGCGACCTTCGCCGACCTGACGGAGGCGATCGCCCGTGCGTGACGTGCTGCCCGAGCTGATGGCGTGGTGGGAGGCCGGCGAGACCGTCGGCGTCGGCACCGTCGTGGCGACCTTCCGCTCGGCCCCCCGACCGCCAGGCGCCTCGATGCTGGTGGGGCCGGACGAGAGCGCGGTCGGCTCGGTGTCCGGCGGGTGCGTCGAGGGCGCGGTCTACGAGCTCGCCCAGGCGGTCGTCACCTCCGGCGAGCCGGTGCTGGAGAGGTACGGCGTCTCCGACGACGACGCGTTCGCGGTCGGCCTCACCTGCGGCGGGATCCTCGACGTCTTCGTCGAGCGGGTCTCGCGCGACAGCTTCCCCGAGCTCGGCGAGATCGCGGCCGACATCGAGGCCGGCCGCGCCGTGGCCCTGGCCACCGTCATCGACCACCCGGACCCCGCGCTGGGTGGGCCGACGCATGGTCGTGCGGCCCGAGCGTGGACGCGGTCGGGTCGCTGGGATCGTCCCGCGCCGACGCCGCCGTCCACGACGACGCGCTCGGCCTGCTGGCGGCCGGCAGCAACGCCACCCTGACCTACGGCCCCGACGGTGAGCGCCGGGGCGAGGGCATGCGGGTCTTCGTCTGGGGGTTCGCGCCGAAGCCGCGGATGCTGGTCTTCGGCGCCATCGACTTCGCCGCCGCCGTCGCCCGGGTCGGCTCGTTCCTCGGCTACCACGTGACCGTGTGCGACGCCCGTCCGGTCTTCGCGACCAGCTCCCGGTTCCCCGAGGCCGACGAGGTGGTCGTCGAGTGGCCGCACCGCTACCTCGAGGCGGAGGTCGGCCGGGGAGCGGATCGACCAGCGGACCGTGCTCGCGGTGCTGACCCACGACCCGAAGTTCGACGTGCCGCTGCTCGAGGTGGCGCTGCGGATGGCCGACGACGTACGTCCGGGCTTCATCGGAGCGATGGGCTCGAGGCGCACGCACGAGGAACGGCTGGAGCGGCTGCGCGAGGCCGGGCTGACCGACGCCGAGCTCGACCTGCTGTCCTCGCCGATCGGCCTCGACCTGGGCGCGCGCACCCCGGAGGAGACGGCAGTGTCCATCGCCGCCGAGATCGTGGCCCGACGGTGGGGCGGTTCGGGCGCGCGACTGGCCGCGACCGAGCGGCCGCATCCACCACGACGACTGAGCCGGCCGCCGGGGCCGCACCGACCGCGAATTGGCGACCTGCGTCGACACTCGCCTAGGGTCGTGTCGGATGCTTTTGGTGCGCCGATCTGCCACCGTAGCCTCAGCCCGACCGGTCTGCTCTGCCTCATCGTGGCGGTCCTGCTGGTCAGCCGGTGTGGCGCTGGGTCGGCTCGTCCTGCCCAGGCGCGCGAGGATCAGGCCCGCGTCGACGCGGCCGCTGCACCGTCCCGGGCTGCCGGCCGCTTCAGCGTGGCGACGCTCAACCTGAGGAAGGGGATGCGGATCTCGCGGTCTGCGCCACGACATCGGCCGGGTGCTGGACGGCGACGCCTCGGTGATCGGGTTCCAGGAGCGGCTCTTCAGCCGCCCGGCGCTGCGCGCGAGCCTGCCGAAGTCGTGGGCGCTCCTCATGCCCAACGGCCCCACCGGCACCGACGACAACCCGATCGCCTTCGACAAGGACGTCTGGGAGCTGGAGAAGACCTGGGCGGCCCTCCTGACCAGGACGACCTGGCGGCGCCGGACCGGTCAGATCGCGCACGACCAGTACGGCGTCGTGGCGCGTCCTCCGGCACCGGGTCAACGGCCACGTCATCCGCGCCGTGAGCTTCCACCTGCCCAACCACCTCCACAACCGGCGCACGGGCGGCCCGAACTACGCCAACCGCGCCGGCGTCGAGGCGATGTGGCGGATGGCTGCGCGGATCCGCTTCCTCGCGCAGGACGCGCGCGCGGCGCACCAGTTCGTCGCGATGTGCGACTGCAACGTCACCGAGAACCGGGACACCACCGACGACCTCGTCAAGGGGCGGATCACCAGGCCGCTGCGGTTGGAGACCAACTACACCGGCGCAAGGGTGGATCAGGGATCGACTACGTCATGGCTGAGCGCGCCTCCGACTTCCGCATCGACTCCTACGAGTCGTACCACCGCTTGGTCACCGACCACCCCGGCATCGTCGCCACCTTCACGCGCGAGGCGCTGAGACGAACGGCTGAGCTCCTCGGTCCTGTTGTGGCGTCACACTCGGGCTAGGTTGGCCGCGACCCGTGGAGCCGCGAATGAACAGCGAAGACCTGCACACCCGACGTGTGGATGCCGTGCGAGCCTGGACTCGGTTCGTGGCGGAGGGAGACGAGCCCGACGCTGCCGTGCGCCCGGAGATCTTCAACAGCTGGCAGCTCTCCGGAGTCGTCTCCCCGACGCTGACCGAGGCGCCGCTGGCCGACGAGGGCGACACCGCCGAGTTCTGGCGCGGGTCGCCGCTGCAGACGGCCGTCTCGCGGGTCCAGGACGAGCTGAAGCGCACGGCCGAGGACGGCGACCTGGTCATCGCCGTCACCGACGAGCAGACCCGCATCCTGTGGACCTACGGCGGCCGGGTGATGCGACGCAAGGCCGAGACCGTCAACTTCGTGCCCGGCGGTCGGTGGGACGAGGCCAGCGTGGGCACCAACGCGCTCGCCATCGCCGGCCGCACGGGCACGCCCTCGATGGTCTTCAGCGCCGAGCACTACGCCGAGGTCGTCCACAACTGGGTCTGCTGGGCCGCGCCCGTCTTCGACCCGGTGACCGGACGCCCGCTGGGCGTGATCGACCTGTCGACCACGTGGGACCGCACCCACCCGATCGGCCTGGCCACCGCCCGCGTGATGGCGCGGCTGATCGAGGGCGCGTTGCCGACTGACCGGCGTACGACGCCTGCGCGGGGTCTCCGCGCCCACCGAGCCGGGTCTGACGCTGACCCTGCTCGGCACCGCCGAGGTGTGGCTCGACGGCCAGCGCCTGCTGCTGAACCGCCGCCAGACCGAGATCCTGGCCCTGCTGGCGCTGCACCCCGAAGGGCTCTCGGTCGAGCAGCTGCACTCCCTGCTCTACGGCGACTCATCGGTGACGACCTCCACGCTCAAGGCGGAGGTCTCCCACCTCCGCGCGGCCCTGGCGGGACAGCTCTCCTCGCGGCCCTACCGCCTCACGCTGCCGGTCACCACCGACATCGAGGAGGTGCAGCGGCAGCTGCGTCGCGGCGACGTACGCGCCGCGGTGCGCGCCTACGGCGGTGACCTGCTCCCGGGGACGGACTCGCCGTCGCTGGTGCAGACGGGGGAGTACCTCGCGGTGAGCGTGCGCGAGGCACTGCTGGCCCATCCGGACCCCGACGCCGTGCTGCGCTACAGCGAGCTCGCGCCCTACGACACCGCGGTCGTGGAGGAGTGCCTGGCCTCGCTCCCGATCCACCACCCGGTGGCGCCCCTGCTGAAGGGCCGCCTCGCCGCGTCCCGCTGAGCCTGGTCCGGACCACTCCAACCGTTGGCCAACCACGACGACCTAGGTTCGACGGTGGAGTGACCCACCTCACACGTAGGAGCGGCCTGATGACGAAGATCGAACTCACCGTCGACGGAGCGGCGGTCGCCGACGACGTCGAGCCCCGCATGCTGCTGGTGCAGTACCTGCGCGAGAAGCTCGGCAAGACCGGCACGGTGATCGGGTGCGACACCTCCAACTGCGGGGCCTGCACCGTGCACCTCGACGGCACGAGCGTGAAGTCGCTGCAACGTGCTCGCCGTGCAGGCCAACGGCCGCACCGTCACGACCATCGAGGGCCTCGCCGCCACGGCCGAGGGTGACCTGCACCCGGTGCAGGAGTCCTTCCGCGAGTGCCACGGCCTCCAGTGCGGCTTCTGCACGCCGGGGATGATCATGCAGGCCGTCGACCTGCTGGGTGAGAACCCGAACCCGACCGAGGAGGAGGTGCGGCTCGGGCATGGAGGGCAACCTCTGCCGCTGCACCGGCTACCACAACATCGTCAAGAGCGTGCTCCACGCTGCCGAAGGAGCCAAGGCATGAGCACCCCACGCTGTTCTTCGCCTCCCCCGCTCCGCTCCGCCGCCGAACAACACCGAGGGGACCCCGCATGACCGCCACCCAGGACCGTCCCACCGGCCGAGATCGGCAAGGACCGCCGCCGCAAGGAGGACCAGCGGCTGATCACCGGCCGCACCCGCTGGACCGACAACATCACCCTCCCGGGGATGCTGCACCTGGCCATGGTGCGCAGCCCCTTCGCCCACGCCACGATCACCTCGATCGACGTGGAGGCGGCCAAGGCCTCGACCAACGTCGTCGCCGTGCTGAGCGGCAAGGACTTCGGCGACGAGCTCGGGGTGTCGCATCAACGCCTGGCCGATCACGCCGGACCAGAAGACGCCCGACGCACTCGCCGATGCCCGCAGACCGGGTCGCCTTCGCCGGCGAGATCGTCGCCGTCGTGGTGGCGCGCAGCGCCGCCGAGGCCCGTGACGCCGCCGAGCTGGTCGACGTCGAGTACGACGAGCTGCCGGCCGTGCTCGGCATCAAGAACGCCCTGCGAGGACACGGTCCTCGCCCACCCCGACCTCGGCACCAACAAGTCGGCGCTGTGGGTCTTCGACTCGGCCGAGGCCGGCACCGGCGCCGACGTCGAGGCCGCCATCGAGGCGGCCCGCACCGACGGCATCCTCATCGAGCGCGAGTACCGCCAGCAGCGGCTGATCCCCGCGTTCATGGAGCCCCGCAGCGTCGTGGTCGACCCCACTGGTGAGCAGATCACCATGTGGTCGGCGACCCAGATCCCGCACATCCTCCGGTTCGCCCTGGCGGCCACCACCGGCGTACCCGAGTCCAAGATCCGGGTCATCGCCCCCGACGTCGGCGGTGGTTTCGGCGGCAAGCTCCAGACGACTCCGGAGGAGTGGATCGCCTGGGCGGTGGCACGCCGGCTGTCCAAGCCGGTGAAGTACACCGAGACCCGCAGCGAGAGCCTGATGTCGGCCCACCACGGCCGCGACCAGGTCCAGACCCTCACCCTCGCCGCCGACAAGGACGGCAAGGTCACCGGCCTCAAGGTGCACCTCGACGCCGACCTCGGCGCCTACATCTCGCTCGTCGGCGGCGGCATCCCGGTGCTCGGTGCGTTCATGTTCAACGCGATCTACAAGTTCCCGGCCTACCGCTTCGAGTGCCAGACGGTGCTGACCAACAGCACCTGGACCGACGCCTACCGCGGCGCCGGACGGCCCGAGGCGACGTACGCCATCGAGCGGCTGATGGACGAGCTGGCCGCCGAGGTCGGCGTGGACCCGCTCGAGATCCGCGAGCGCAACTGGATCAAGCACGAGGAGTTCCCGTTCACGACTGTCGCCGGGCTGGAGTACGACTCCGGCAACTACGAGGCCGCCACCGCGCGGGCCAAGGAGGTCCTTCGGCTACGACGCGCTGCGCGCGGAGCAGAAGGAGCGGCGCGACCGCGGCGACCGGGTGCAGCTCGGCATCGGCGTCTCGACGTTCACCGAGATGTGCGGTCTGGCCCCGAGCCGGGTGCTCGGCAGCCTCGACTACGGCGCCGGCGGGTGGGAGCACGCGAGCGTGCGGATGCTCGCCACCGGCAAGGTCGAGGTCGTCACCGGCACGAGTGCCCACGGCCAGGGCCACGAGACGGCCTTCAGCCAGATCGTCGCCGACCGTCTCGGCGTGCCGTTCGAGGACGTCGAGGTGCTGCACGGCGACACCCAGGTCGCGCACCGAGGGCTCGACACCTACGGTTCACGGTCGCTGGTGGTCGGCGGGGAGGCGTTGGTCCAGGCCGTCGACAAGGTCCTCGAGAAGGCCAGGCACCTCGCGTCGCACCTGCTCGAGGCGAGCCAGGACGACCTCGACTACGCCGACGGCCGGTTCACCGTCCGCGGCACCGATCAGGGCGTCGGCCATCCAGGAGCTCGCCACGGCGACCTTCACCGGGCACAACTACCCCGACGACATGGAGCTCGAGCATCGACGCCGAGGCGACGTACGACCCGGTGAACTTCAACTACCCCCACGGCACGCACCTGTGCGCCATGGAGGTCGACACCGAGACCGGCGCGGTGAAGATGCGGAAGTACACCTGCTGCGACGACATCGGCACCATCATCAACCCGCTGATCGTCGCCGGGCAGGTCCACGGCGGCCTGGTGCAGGGCATCGCGCAGGCGCTGTGGGAGGAGGCGGTGCTACGACGAGGCAGGGACGCTGGTCAGCGGCTCGTTCGTCGACTACCTCCTGCCCACGTCGGCCGACACGATCTCCTTCGACGTCCTCCACACGCACGAGCCGAGCGTCTGCACCACCAACACCCTCGGCACCAAGGGCGTCGGCGAGGCCGGCACCATCGCGTCCACGCCGGCGGTCGTCAACGCCGTCGTCGACGCCGTACGCCACCTCGGCATCAACGACATCCAGATGCCCTGCACGCCCGAGCGGGTGTGGCGGGCCATCCAGGGCTCGAAGGCGGGTGGTGCGACCGAGACGCCGCCGGATGCGATGCCGCACTTCGAGGAAGGTGCCCTCAACCAGGACGAAGGAGCAGGCCAGTGATCCCGGTGAAGTTCGACTACCTCGCACCGACGTCGGTCGAGGAGGCACTGGCCGCGCTCGGCGAGCACGGTGACGAGGCCAAGATCCTGGCCGGGGGGCAGAGCCTGCTCCCGGTCCTGCGGATGCGGCTCAACGCCCCGGAGGTCGTCATCGACCTCGGCGGCATCAGCTCGCTGCGCGGGATCCGCGACGACGGTGACGCCATCGTCATCGGCGCGATGACCACCCACCACGACGTGCGCGACCACGCACTGGTCAAGGAGCACGCGCTGCTGATCTCCAAGGCGGCCGCAGAGGTGGCCGACGCGCAGATCCGGCACCGCGGCACCTTCGGCGGCGCCCTGGCGCACGCCGACCCGGCGGGAGACCTCGGGGCGCCGGCGCTCGCCCTCGGCGCGCAGTTCGTGATCGCCGGCCCCGGTGGGAGTCGGACGGTCGAGGCGGACGACTTCTTCGTCGACCTCTTCGAGACCGCGATCGGCGAGGACGAGATCCTCACCGAGGTGCGCATCCCCAAGCACACCGGCTGGGGCGCCCACTACGAGAAGTTCGTCCGCGTCGCGCACCAGTGGCCGATCGTCGCCATCGCCGCGACCGTCAAGGGCTCGATCGACGAGGCGCGCGTGGGCCTGACCAACATGGGTTCGACCCCGCTGCGCGCGAGGGCGACCGAGGCGGCGCTGGCCGGGGCGAGCGCGACCGAGGACGGCGTACGCGAGGCGTCGGGGCTCGCCGCCGAGGGCACCCACCCGCCCACGGACCTCAACGGCGTCGCCGAGTACCGCCAGCACCTGGCACGGGTGCTCACCGGCCGGGCCGTGCTCAAGGCCGCGGGGGGCTGAGCGGTGGAGCTGAGCCACCAGTTCACCGTCCCGATCGGGATCGAGGAGACCTGGGCACACTTCAACGACATCGCCTCGGTGGCCGAGTGCTTCCCGGGCGCCGTCGTCACCGAGGCCGACGAGTCGTCGTTCTCCGGGTCGGTCAAGGTCAAGCTGGGCCCGATCGCCCTGCAGTACAACGGCTCCGGGACCTTCATCGAGAAGGACGAGGCGGCGCACCGCTTCGTCGTCGACGCCAAGGGCAAGGACAAGCGCGGCAACGGTACGGCGGGGGCGAAGGTCGTCGTCACGATGAGCGATGCGGCCGGTGCGACCGACGTCAAGGTGGACACCGACCTGGCCATCACCGGCAAGCCCGCGCAGTTCGGCCGCGGAGTGATGCAGGACGTCTCCGACAAGCTGCTGGGCCAGTTCGTCGCCTGCCTGGAGCAGCGGCTGGCCGGGCGATCCCGAGCCCGAGCCCGAGCTGGCCGCTGAGCCGACCCCGATCGCCGCCGAGGCGGCTGCCGCAGCGGCCGGGGCGCCAACCCCGGCGCCTCCACCGAGCGCGCCGCCGAGGAAGCTGCCACCGCCCCCGCCGCAGGAAGCGCTGGACCTGGGCGGGGCCGTGTTGCCCGTGCTGGCCAAGACCTACTGGAGACAGGCACTGGTCGTCGTGGTGGTCCTGGCGCTCCTGCGCCGACTGCTGCGGTGACGGAGGGCCCTAGAAGACGTTGAGGGGTCGGAACTGAACCGAGAGTCGCGGCCCGGAGTGCGCCACCTTGGGAACGGCGTGCTCCCACGTGCGCTGACAGCTCCCGCCCATGACCACGAGGTCGCCGTGGCCCATGGTCACCGCGATCGAGTCACCGCCCCCGCGCGGGCGCAGCAGCAGCCGGCGGGGGTCGCCCACGCTCACGATGGCGACCATCGTGTCGTGGGTGCTGCCGCGGCCGATGGTGTCGCCGTGCCAGGCGACCGAGTCGCGTCCGTCGCGGTAGTAGCAGCAGCCGGCCGAGACGAAGGGTTCGCCGAGCTCCGGGAGGTAGTGGGCACTGAGCTCGTCCCTCGCCGAGTCGAGGGCGGGATGGGGGAGCGGCTCCCCGCCCTGGTAGGTGTGGACCAGTCGGGGCACGTCGACCACGGCGTCGTACATCGCCCGGCGCTCGGCCCGCCACGGGACACGGTCGACG
Source organism: uncultured Actinomycetota bacterium (assembly GCA_963712875.1). Lineage (GTDB taxonomy): Bacteria > Actinomycetota > Actinomycetes > Propionibacteriales > Nocardioidaceae > Nocardioides. The sequence goes on from CAVQJS010000018.1 coordinate 62,255, forward strand.
AGGGCGCCGAACACCTCGTCGGGATCTGGCAGCCAATCTCGCTGGACGTCGACCCATGCGCCGCGAGACAGTGGGGTGCGCTCGGGCGCCAGTGCGGGCCGCACGTCCTCCTCGGAGAACAAGGTGGCCTGGAAGTCCATGGTGGATACTCTACTCCATGAGTAGAACACCTGTTCGATTTCGAAGATTTCGTCAAGGGTTCGTCGCAGGGTTCGTCAATTTCAGTGTCGAACGGCGCGTGCGCACCTAACCTGCAGGGGTGGAGAAGATGGACGTGATCATGCCGCGGCCCCGCGCGCTGAAGCATGTCCAGGTCCGCGAGCACGTCCGCAGCCTCATCGAGCAGCAGCCGCCCGGGTCGGCCGCCCCCTCGGAGCGCGAGCTGGTGGCGCGCTTCGGTGTGGCCCGGATGACCGTACGTCAGGCCCTCGACGCCCTCGTCGCCGAGGGGCTCCTCGAGCGCATCCCCGGCCGCGGGACGTTCGTCGCCCAGCCGCGCCAGGCCGCCGGACGCCTCACCTCGTTCACCGAGGAGATCCGCCGGCGCGGGATGCTGCCGGAGTCGCAGACGCTGCTGGCCCGCGTCGAGCAGGCCGGCCCCGGCGTGGCGCGCGCCCTCGACATCTCACCCGGCGACCCGGTCCTGCACTGGCGTCGGCTGCGTCGCGCCGACCAGGAGATCGTCTGCGTCGAGGACGCCTACCTCAACGAGGTGCTGCTCCCCGGGTTCCTCCAGCACGGCACGCCGACGAGCCTCTACGACGCCCTCGAGTCGCGCGGACTGCGACCGACCAACGTCGAGGACTCCATCTCCGCGGACAGCGCCACCGCCGACGAGGCCACCGTCCTCGAGATCACCGAGGGCGATCCGGTGCTGCGGCACTCGCGTCGAGCCGTCTCCGACGGTCGCATCGTCGAGGTCTCGCGCACGACCTACCGGCACGACCGCTTCACGGTCTACCTCCAGCTCAGCGACCGCTGAGCCCTATCCCGCGCTGAGCTCGCGCGCCAGGTTGGCGCGCGCCGCCTCCTCCCACAGGTCGACGGCCTGCGCGGTGCGGAACAGTCGTGGCCGCTCGGCCAGGTCCTCGAGCACCGCCCGACGCCCGGCCGCGAACTCGGCATCGGGGACGTGGGCGAAGTCGGCGCGCACGCCGGCCACGTAGACGTCGTAGCGATCGTGTGGCGCGGCCAGGATGGCGAGGTCGGCGTCGCTCAGCGCGCAGGCGTTGGCGTCGGAGTCGTCGGGTCGGTGCTCCACCGTCATCCGCACCAGACGCGCCACCTCGTCGGCGTACGCCGCCGGCAGCGCGCGTTCGGCCCACCGGGCGGACTGCTCCTCGTCGTCGTCGGCGCCGGCGTAGACGGCGTCGTGGAACCACGCGGCGAGGTCGACGGCCGGACGGTCGAAGTCGGCCCCGCCCGCGGCCAGCTGGTCGAGCCGGTCGAGGACCTCGGTCAGGTGGAGGAGGTCGTGGTAGCCGGGACGGTCCCAGGCCAGGAGCAGCTCGTCACGCAGGTCGGTGTGCCCCTCCACCGGCCAGCGGTCGGCCAGGCTCATCGGGTGGACGTCCGTTGCAGCTCGCGCGCGTGCTCGTGGCCGGACGCCATCGCCCAGCGGATGGCACGGGTGCCCAGGGAGCCGAGGGCGCGGTCGACCACGGGCAGCAGCGGCAGTCGCAGCTCGCGCCTGGCATGCGCGGGAAGCAGCCCGATGGCTGCGGCGACGAGCGACAGGTAGCCCGGGCGCGCGGGCAGCGGCAGGTCGGGGTGCAGCACGAGGAAGCGGATCGCGTCGAGTGCCGCCGGGGTGGCGCGGATCTCCGGTGCGTACGCCGCCAGGGTGCGGCGCAGGCCCTCCTCGGTCGTCGGGGGTCCAGGACGCCGAGGTGGCCGGCGGCGACCGCGGTCTGGGCGACGTACTCGTCACGCTCGGGGCCCACCAGCGGTCGTGCCCCGTAGCGGTCGTGGCTGGCGAGGAAGCTGTCGACCTCGGCGGCGTGCACCCAGCCGAGCAGCCACGGGTCGGAGGCGTCGTACGGCGTCCCGTCGGGCATGGTGCCCGTGACCGACGCGTGCGCGCGCTGGACGCCGCGGATGGCCTGCAGCGCGTGCTGCTCGGTGCCGAACGTGGTGATGGCGATGTAGGTGGCGACCTGGGCCAGCCGCCCCCACATGTCGCCCTGGTAGCCGGAGTGGTCGGCCACGCCCTGCATGGCCGCGGGGTGCAGCGACTGCAGCATGATCGCGCGGATCCCGCCGACGAACATCGACGCGTCGCCGTGCACGCGGGCGATGGGGGAGTCCGGCTCGAACCAGCGGGGACCCGGGGACCCGTGGACGAACTCACGTCGCTTCGGCCCGTCCGGGCCGGCCACCTTGCGGAACAGCTCGGTGCCCAGCCGGTCGCGGACACCTTCGGTGAGACTCACGTCGCCGAGCGTATCCAGCGGACCCCTGACGCCGAGGCCGGGCAGCGTCAGCCGGGGGGTCTCGGTCAGGTCGTCGGCGTCGATGATGCGGTAGGCATAGCCCTGCTCGGCCAGGAAGCGCTGCCGGTTCTGGGCGAAGTCGGCGTCGACGGTGTCGCGCGAGACGACGGTGTAGAAGTGGGCGCTGCGCCCCTCGGTCTTGGGTCGCAGCAGCCGTCCGAGTCGCTGGGCCTCCTCCTGGCGCGACCCGAACGAGCCGCTGACCTGGATCGCGACCTCGGCGGAGGGCAGGTCGATGGAGAAGTTGGCGACCTTGCTGACCACCAGCAGCCCGATCTCGCCGGTGCGGAAGGCGTTGAAGAGCCGCTGGCGCTCCTTGACCGTGGTCTCGCCCTTGATGACCGGCGCGTCGAGGAGCTCGGCGAGCTCGTCGATCTGGTCGATGTACTGCCCGATCACCAGGGTGGGCTGCCCGGCGTGCTGCCGCACGAGACGGCGTACGACGTCGATCTTGGCGTGGGTGCACGAGGCGAGGCGGTAGCGCGTCTCGGGGTCGGAGGTGGCGTAGGCCAGCCGTTCGCCGTCCGGCAGGGTGACGCGCACCTCCACGCAGTCGGCCGGAGCGATGTAGCCCTGCGCCTCGATGTCCTTCCACGGGGCGTCGTAGCGCTTGGGGCCGATGAGGGAGAAGACCTCGCCCTCGCGGCCGTCCTCGCGCACGAGCGTCGCGGTGAGGCCGATGCGGCGGCGGGCCTGCAGGTCGGCGGTCATCCGGAAGATCGGCGCGGGCAGAAGGTGGACCTCGTCGTAGACGATGAGGCCCCAGTCGCGGGCGTTGAGCAGCTCGAGGTGGCTGTAGACGCCCTTCCGCCTGGTGGTCAGCACCTGGTAGGTCGCGATGGTGACGGGGCGGACCTCCTTGACGGCGCCGGAGTACTCACCGATCTCGTCGGCGGTCAGCGTCGTCCGGCGGATCAGCTCGTCCTTCCACTGCCGCGCGCTCACGGTGTTGGTCACCAGGATCAGCGTGGTGGCGCCGGCGCGTGCCATCGCGGCCGCTCCGACGATCGTCTTGCCGGCTCCGCAGGGCAGCACGACGACGCCGGAGCCGCCCTCCCAGAAGGAGTCGGCGGCGTCGCGCTGGTAGGGGCGCAGGGCCCACTCGTCCTCGACGAGCCCGATCTCGTGGGCCTCACCGTCGACGTAGCCGGCGAAGTCCTCGGCGGGCCAGCCCAGCTTGAGCAGTGCCTGCTTGAGGTTGCCGCGCTCGCTGGGGTGGACCGCGACGGTGTCGTCGTCGATGCGGTTGCCGAGCATCCCGGCGATCTTCTTCGCGCGCAGGACCTCTTCGAGCACCGGTCGGTCGGTGGACGAGAGCACGAGCCCGTGGACCGGGTGCTTCTCCAGCCGCAGCCGACCGTAGCGACCCATGGTCTCGGCCACGTCGACGAGCAGCGCGTGCGGAACGGCGTAGCGCGACCAGGTGAGCAGGGCGTCGACCACCTGCTCGGCGTCGTGTCCGGCGGCACGCGCGTTCCACAGCCCGAGCGGGGTCAGCCGGTAGGTGTGGATGTGCTCGGGGGAGCGCTCAAGCTCGGCGAACGGCGCGATCGCCTTGCGCGCCTCCAGGGCCGAGGGGTGGTCGACCTCGAGCAGGAGGGTCTTGTCCGACTGGACGATCAACGGGCCGTCATTCACCTGATGATCCTACGGAGCGGTTGTGCAGGTGCCTCACGCACTGGCGGCCCGCTGCCGCGCCCGGTAGGCCGCGACGTTGGCCCGCGACGAGCAGCGGTCCGAGCAGTAGCGGCGCGACTGGTTGGGTGAGGTGTCGACGAAGACGTTCGCGCAGCGTGGCTCGGAGCAGATGCCGAGCCGGGTGGCGCCGAGGTCGCAGACGAGGTTGGCCAGGCCCATGAGGGACTCGCCGATCAGCAGCTCGGCCACCGACGCGGCGCGGTTGGCGACGTGCATGTGGAGGTGCGCGGGGTCGTGGTCGCTGATCATCGGGGTCACCGGGTGCGTGGCCAGCAGGTCGTTGAGGGCGCTCACCACGCGGCGTACGTCGTCGGCGTCGGAGGCCTCGAAGACGGGGCGCAGCTCCCGCTGGAACGACTGGAGGGTCGGCACGTCGACGTCGGTGATGGACCGGTGCAGCCAGGACCGGTCCGCGAGGTGCTCGCGCAGCGCCGCCTCGTCGGACAGGTCGGCGTTGACGAGCGCGGCCGATCGCTCGGCGTAGCGGATGAAGTCCACGTCGCCACTCTACGGAGCGGGTCCGGTGGGGGTGGTCAGGCAGGGCGGACAGCGGTGATCCGGTGCACGGCGAACTCGCGCACGTCGTCGGCCCGGTGGTCGTGGGCCGAGAGCCGTCCGCCCTCGAGGCGACGGGGGTCCACCACGCGCTCACCGGAGACCCCGTGGTTGTCGACGTAGCCGATCACGACCGTGCTGCCGGACTCGATCGCGTCGCGCAGTGCGGCCAGCGCCCCGGAGGGAGTGGTCGTCCCGGCGGCGGCCGACGAAGCGGGGCGGGTGGCCTGGACGCGGTCGCCCACCCGGATCGCGGTGACCACGGCCTGCACCTGCGCCTCCCGACGTGCATCGACTGCACCGGCCGGTCGCCGCCCGCGGCGGGTGCGTGCCCGCTGCAGGTCGGGGCGACTCACCCGCACCGTGCCGTCGGGGGCCTCGACGACGGGGGCGGCGCCCATCTCGCGCAGGCGCGGGAGGAGTACGTCGAGGGGGGAGGTGCTGATCACGACCGTCGGCGCGAGCAGCCGCAGGCCGAGGGACGTGGCGCGCGGGTCGTGCACGAGCGCCGCCAGGGCGACCTCGTCGTCGGCGCGCAGGAACGACTCGGCGTGCCCCACGCGCACCACCCCGAACGTGCGGGCGACGTCGTCGACGAGGAACTCCAGGGGCTGGGGGACCGGGGTGTGGGAGACGGAGGTGAGGAAGTCGTGCACCTCGAGGTTGGACCACCCGGCGTCGAACGCGCGACGGACCGAGAGCGGGGAGAAGCGGTAGACGGTCGCACCGCCGCGGGACTCGACGTCGGCCACGAGGTGCAGGCGTCGCGCCACCTCGGTCTCCAGCGGGCCGGGCGCCACAGCGGTGAGGTCGGCCTGGAGCAGCACGTGGTCGACCGGCTGGGGCAGGTGTGCGGCGATGTCCTGCGCTGCCGCGCCGAGGTCACCGGCGGCTACGAGGCGACCGCTGGCGGGCAGCCCGCCGGCACCGCTGACGCCGAGGACGGCGGCCTCGGCCAGTGCCGCGGCGACGAGGTCGGCGAACACCGCGGGCCGTCGCGGCCGCAGCCACTCCACCCGCTGCACCAGCGAGGGGACGCCGGTCCCGGTGGCGAGCACCGCACCGTCGGGCAGCTCGGCCAGCACCCGCAGCGCGAGGCGACGGGCCTCCTCCGCGAGGCCGCTGGACAGCTCGGGGGCCAGCGCGTTCCACGCCTTGCCGGCCGCGTCGCGCCCACCGACCAGGGACGGGACCCGACTGCTGGCCAGCCACGCGCCGACCAGCACGCTCCAGCGCTCGGCAGTGGGCTTCGCGGACCAGAGGTCGAAGTCCTCGGTCGGCAGCCACACGGCCGAGCTCTCGGAGTCGTTGCCCTCGGCGATCAGTCCGGCGGCCAGGCTGATCTCCACGATCAGGGCGGCCCCCGGCGCGTCGACGTGCAGCTCGCGCGCGACCGCCTTGAGGTCGCGCACGGCCAGGCCACCGCTGCGCAGCACGGCCGGCGGCGCCACGCCCCACTGGTCGAGCAGCAGCTCCACGCGTCGTACGACGTCGAAGGCGGCGCCGGCCGCGGTGCGGGCGACGAGCGCGGGGTCGCGCTGCGTCGAGGCGAGGTCGGGCGGGCTGCCGACGGGCTCGGTCGTCGTGCGCCCACCGCGCAGGGCGAGGCCGACCTCGCCCGGCAGGACCACGGTGTCGCCGTCGCGGGGGACGAGCAACCGGCGGGCGATGAGCTCCTCGACGGGGGTGGCGGCCTCCGCAGTCGAGACCGTGCGCCGCGCCGAGCCGGTGGTGCCCTCGCCCCCATGGGCATCGACGTGCCGCAGCAGGGCGGCCGCCGGCGGGCTGAGCTCGGCGAGGGACGCGGCCACCTCCTGCGGGCGTGGCCGGCTCCGGGCTGCGCGGCCGCAGGCCGCTGGTGCCGCCGGGCTGGCCCCGCATCGCGTCCGCGATCCCGCTCAGCGCCCGGATCCCGCCCGGCGCCTCCCAGGCGAGCGCGAGGTCGAGCAGGCGGTCCAACGCGCGGCGTACGGGGGGCTCGTCGGCATGGACGATCGAGATCAGCTCGTCGATAGTGGTTTGACCTGCAACCACCAGGGCATCAAGCACGGAAAGTTCCAGGAGGTCCAGGCCGTCGAGGGCACGGTGGATCGACGAACGTGTGGCGGCCCGCGAGGCCAGCTGCGACGAATCTTGAGGGGCGGGAGTGGCGAGATCGGGACGGTCCCTCAACAGGTCGGCGAGCCGCTCGTCGGGCCAGGTGCGCAACTGGTCGGCGAGGGTGCGTGCGGGTGTCGCCGCGCGTGGACTGGACATCCCTCTTACGCTACTCGCCGGGCCGGCTCAGCCACCCATCTCCACGTGCGGCGTCGACGAAGAGGGCAGGGCATGAAGCAGGTTGATCTTCACCACGGGGCTGCGACCGACGTCGGGCTCGTGCGCAAGGTCAACGAGGACTCCTTCCTGGTCGCGCCGCCCGTCTTCGTCGTCGCCGACGGCATGGGCGGTCACTCCGGTGGTGACGTGGCCAGTCAGATCGTGGTCGAGGAGTTCGCCCGCCTCGCCGTCGGCTACGACCCCGCCCGGGGTGCCGAGCACGTGGCAGACGCGTTCGCCCGCGCGCAGGCCCGCATCGTCGGCTACGGCGACGCGCACCGCGCGGTCACGCCCGGGTGGCACGCCGGCACCACGGCCGTCGTGGCGGTGCTGGTCGACGACAACGGCGTCACCAAGTGGTTGCTCGCCAACCTCGGTGACTCGCGGATCTATCGCCTCACCGAGGGGCGCCTCGAGCAGGTCAGCGTCGATCACTCGGTGGTCCAGGAGCTCATCGACGCCGGAGAGATCACCCAGGAGCAGGCGGCCGTCCACCCCGAGCGCCACGTCATCACCCGTGCCCTCGGCAGCCCCGAGGGCATCGCGCCCGACTTCTTCCTCCTGCCCCTGGGCTCGGTCGAGCGGCTGCTGCTCTGCAGCGACGGCGTCACCGGGATGGTCGAGGACCAGGAGATCGAGGGCATCCTCGAGACCGTCCCCGACCCGCGCGACGCGGCCGACCGGCTCGTGCGCGCCGCCGTCGCGGCAGGCGGTCGGGACAACGCGACGGCGATCGTCGTGGATGTGGTGGGATTGGTGCACGACGCCAGCTATGACTCGCAGCGTCAGCGGCAGAGTCTCGAATCCAAGCTTGGGGGACGACAGTGAGCGCAGAGCGACGCTTCGCGACGGGCAACTGGTACGCCGTGGTCGGCGACGACGTCTCCGTGATGCTGCCCGGATCCGAGCGGGCCCGCGTGGCGCCGCTCTGGGAGCTGGCCGACTCCGGCGCTTCGGCCGACGCCATTCTCGACGCCCTGCTCGCGGGCGGTCTCGCCGCGATGCCGAGCTTCGCCTTCGTCGGCGTGAGCGACGACGTCACGCGGGTGATCGTGCGTGGCGCGCCGACCGTCACCGTGACGACCGACTCCGGCGAGCAGGTCATCAGCGCCGCACCCGGAACCACCTGGAACGAGCAGGTCCTGAGCGGCGTCACCTCCGGTCGCGTCAGCCTCGACGGCGATGCGGCCGCCGACCACGTCCTCACTCCGGGCCTGGCCCGGGTCTCGGCGGTGGAGTTCGGGGCGGCCGTCACGTCGGAGCCCGCCGACGGACCGGACGACCCGGTGGCCGAGCCCACTGCGTCACCTGACCAGGCTCCGGAGGACGTTCCCGTCGAGGAGCCGCTCAGCTTCGGCGAGCCCGCGGCCGACCCGACGCCCACCGGCGAGACACCTGTCGTGCCCGCGGGCACCGCCGACGCGGACGACTGGTCCGACCGGGACGGCCAGACGACGGTGAGCGCCCCGGCGCCGGACTTCGACCGGCCCCCGGTCCCGGGCCAGGAAGTCGGCCCAAGCGTCGTCTCCCGTCCGGTCGCGTCCCTGGTCTTCTCGACCGGCGACGTGGTCGAGGTCGACCGCACCGTCCTGGTCGGGCGCGCCCCGGAGGCGCGCCAGTTCGCCTCGCACGACCAGCCGCACGCGGTCACGGTCGCCAGCCCCAACCAGGAGATCTCCTCGACGCACCTGGAGATCCGCCCGGGCGCCGGTGCCGACCACGGATCGGCCATCGCCACCGACCTCGGGTCGACCAACGGCACCATCCTGGTGCAGCCCGGCCTGGTGGCCGAGGAGCTCAAGCCCGGCATCGCGGTGAGCCTCATCCCCGGCGCCGTGCTCGACCTCGGTGACGGTGTCACCATCCAGGTCACCAACCCCTGACCCCCGAACCCGCCTCCGCCACCTCCGCAGCTGACTGACAGAGCCCCGTGAACCAACACCCCACGACCTACCCCATCGCTCAGCTGGAGCGGCGGTTCACCGCGTTCGCGATCGACCGGTTGATCGGGTGGAGCCTCCTTGCGCTGGTCGGGGTCGTCACCGTGGTGTTCGTCTCCGACGAGCTGTGGACCGTGGTCGGCGCGATCGCCGGCGCGCTGGTCGTGCTCTGGCTGGCCTTTGCCATCGCGCTCGGAGTGTCTGGAATCTCCCCGGGCAAGGCCATGACGGGACTGCGGGTCGTCCACCACGGGACCGGCACCTCCATCGGGGTTGGCCCCGCCCTGGTGCGTGCGTTCGTCCTCGGCGTCTCCGGGATCCCGACCTTCGGGATCGGCCTGGCCACCCTGGCGTGGACGGCGGTGGAGGACCGGAGTCGGCAGCGCCGGGGCTGGCACGACCACCTCGCGCACTCGGTCGTGGTGGACGTACGGCCGGTGCCCGAGGAGGTCGAGGACGAGGTCGACGCAGGACCTCGCCACATCGTGAACCTGACGGCCATGCGGCTGATCCCCGCGCCCCCGGTCGAGGCGCCCGCCACGCCTGAGCGGTCCGAGATCTCGATGCGCCGACAGCCTCTGCCCGCCGACGTGCTGGCACCACCCCCCCAGCATCCCGCGCAGAAGCCAGCCGCGCAGCCTGCCCCCCAGCACAGGCAGCAGCCCGTGGCCGCGGCGCCCGCGCCCCGGCAGCCACCACCGCAGCAGGCCCCACGCACCCGCACGCGCACCAGCAGCGTCCCGTCCAGCCGTCGGCCGACGGCAGCCCCGCTGGAGGGTCCACTTCGACAACGGGGAGAGCTTCGTGATCGCGGGCATGGCGCTCGTCGGTCGCCGACCCGAGGCGCGCCACGGTGAGCAGGTGGCACACCTGATCCCGCTCACCTCGGCCGACATGTCGGTGTCCAAGACCCACGCGCAGTTCGGACCCGCCTCCGACGGCACGATCGTGGTCATGGACCGCGGCTCCACCAACGGCACGCTGCTCGTCCGCCAGGGAGTGTCGCGCCAGCTCGCGCCGGGCAAGCCGGCGTCGCTCGTCGACGGAGACAAGGTCGTCTACGGCGACCGCGAGATGATCCTCACCCGCGAGGCCTGACGTGGTCGAGCAGGGCGATCACCCGCCCTCCTTGCTGCACCTGCTCTACGACGAGGCCCCGCTCGCGGACTTCGACGCGCTCCTCGCTCGGATCGAGCGGGAGGGGTCGCCCGAGGCTGCCGAGGCGGCGCGTGCCGAGTACGACGTCGCCGTCAGGCTGCGCGAGCTGATGGGCCGGATGCGATCGCGTGAGGCCGAGCTGTCGGCCCTCTACGAGACCGCCTCCGACCTCACCGCGATCCGCGACGTCGACGCGATCCTGGCCGCCATCGTGCGACGTGCGCGCCAGCTGCTCCACTGCGACATGACCTACCTGTCCCTCAACGACGAGGCCGACGGGGCGTCCTTCATGAGGGTCACCGACGGCGCGCTGACCCGGGAGTTCCAGACGCTCCGCCTGCCGCTCGGCACCGGACTGCTCGGCCTGGTCGCCCAGACCGGCGCCGCCTACTTCACCGAGGACTACGCCGCTGACGACCGGTTCGTGCACCGCGGCTACATCGACGACGCCGTGGCGGGCGAGCAGATCCGCGCCATCCTCGGCGTCCCGCTGGTCCTCGACGGCACCGTCATCGGTGCCCTGCTCGCCGTGCACCGGTCCGTCCGACGCTTCCCCCAGGCGGAGATCAGCCTGCTCACGTCTTTCGCCGCCCATGCCGTGGTGGCCCTCGAGAACGCCCGCCTGTTCGCGGAGCTCGACGAGGCCAACCGCGCACTGACCCATCACACCGAGGCGGTCGATGCGGCGGCGCTCGCCCACGACCGGCTGACCGACCTGCTGCTGGGCGGCGGCGGGACCTCGGAGGTCGCCGACGTGCTGTCGTCGGTGCTCGGCGGTGCGGTCTCGGTCCGCACCCCGGCGGGCGACCTCGTCGCGGGGGAGGAGAGCGGCCTCGAGTGGGCCGGTGCCGTGCCCGCTGCGGTGGCCTCGGGCCGCTCGGTGGTGGTCGACGGCGGTCTGGTCGCTGCAGCCCTGGCCGGCACCGAGCACCTCGCCACCCTGGTGGTGCGACGCGACGAACCGCTCGACCTCGCGGGTCGCCGTACGCTCGAGCGCGGAGCGCTGGTCACCGCCCTGGTGCTGCTGTTCGAGCGGTCGGTCTCCGACGCCGAGGAGCGGCTCGGCGGGCAGCTCCTGGTCGACCTGCTCGAGGCCGACGACGCGACGCGCGAGCGCTTGCGTGATCGCGTACGCCGCCACAGCGCGAGCCTCGGCGGCCCGGTCGTGGTGGCTGCGGCCACCATCGACGAGGTGGACCGGCACCGGGCCAGCCGCGCGGTCGTGGCCCTGGCGAGGCGGCTGTCCGGGCTGGCCGGGGAGCACCGCGGGGCAGTGGTGCTCGCGGTGCCGGGCGAGGATCCGCAACGCATCGCGCACGAGCTGCAGGCCGTCGTGACCGACCTCGGCGGCACCGCGACGGTGGGCGTCGCCGCGACCTCCGACGCCCTCGAGGACGATCGACTGTTCCGCGCGCACGAGGAGGCACGTCGTTGCCTCGACACGCTCGTCCGGCTGGGACGCCACGGTGAGGTCAGCGACCCCGCGGGTCTGGGCGTGGCCCGCCTGCTGCTCGGCGACAACGACCCCGTGCACGTCGCGGAGTTCGTGGCGGCGATGGTCGGCCCGGTGCGCGAGTGGGACGAGCGACGGGGGACCGCTCTGGTCGAGACGATCGAGGCCTGGTTCGCCAGCGGCACCCGGCTCAAGGAGACCGCATCGACGTTGCACGTGCACCCCAACACCGTCACCCAACGCCTGGACCGGGTCGGCGAGCTGCTCGGTCCGGGGTGGCGCGACCCGGAGCGATCGCTGGACCTGCAGCTCGCGCTGCGACTCGCTCGCCTCCAGCGGAGTGAATGGCGCCATCAATGTGTCAGGAGCACATAGAGTAGGTCTCAAGTGTGGCCTGCCGAGCCATGTGCTTCCGATCACTCGCGTCCCTACGGTGGGGCACATGACCTCCACGCCTGCAGCCACCCTGCCCGTCCTCCGCGGACGCCGGGCCTTGGTGACGGGGGCGGCGAGCGGCATCGGCGCGGCCGTGGCCGCCCGCCTCTCCGCGGAGGGCGCCGAGGTCCACCTGCTCGACCGTGACGAGGAGGGCGTGGCCAAGGTGGCCGCGCAGGTCCACGGCACGGCCCACGTCGTCGACCTCACCGACGCGGCGGCCATCGACGCCCTCGACCTCGAGGTCGACATCCTGGTGAACAACGCCGGAATCCAGCACGTCGCACCGATCGAGGACTTCGACCCCGAGCGCTTCCGCACCATCCACGCGCTGATGCTGCACGCCCCGTTCCTGCTGGCTCGTCGCTTCCTGCCCGGGATGTACGACCGGGGCTGGGGCCGGCTCGTCCACGTCTCGAGCGTGCACGGCCACCGGGCGTCGGCCTACAAGGCGGCCTACGTCAGCGCCAAGCACGGACTCGAAGGGCTCTCCAAGGTCATCGCCCTCGAGGCGGCCGACAAGGGCGTCACCAGCAACACCGTCGGTCCCGGCTACGTGCGTACGCCACTGGTCGAGGGCCAGATCGCCGACCAGGCGCGCTCCCACGGCATCGCCGAGGACGACGTCGTCGACACGGTGCTGCTCGCCCGTACTCCCCTCAAGCGCCTCGTCGAGCCGGAGGAGGTCGCCGCCGCCGTGGCGTTCCTGTGCGGGCCGGCGGCCACCTCGATGACAGGCTCCGCGCTCGTCCTCGACGGCGGCTGGAGCGCCGCCTGACCTTCCGCACGTCCCCCAGCTCACTCCGCCTCATGCACCCCCCACGAAAGGCTCGTCATGTCCACCGAGACCAGCACCGCGACCGGACCCGGCTCACCGGGTGTCGAACCCGAGCGCACCAACATCGTCAAGGTCGTCTTCGCCTCCCTGATCGGCACCGCCGTCGAGTGGTACGACTTCTTCCTCTACGGCTCGGCAGCCGCCCTGGTCTTCGGCGCCCTGTTCTTCCCGGAGAGCGAGCCGGCCACGGCCACGCTCCTCGCGTTCGGCACCTACGCCCTCGGCTTCGTCGCGCGTCCCCTCGGCGGCATCGTCTTCGGGCACTTCGGTGACCGGGTGGGGCGCAAGAAGATGCTGGTGGTCTCGCTGTTCCTCATGGGAGTGGCGACCTTCGCGATCGGCCTGCTGCCGACGTACGCCACCATCGGCGTGGCGGCACCGATCCTCCTCCTCGTGTGCCGACTGCTGCAGGGCTTCGCCGTCGGTGGCGAGTGGGGTGGCGCTGTCCTGATGGCCGCCGAGCACGGTGACGACTCGCAGCGTGGCTTCTGGTCGTCGTGGCCGCAGGCCGGCGTCGCCCTCGGCAACCTGCTCGCGACGGGTGTGCTCTGGTTCCTCGCGTTCGTGCAGACCGAGGAGGCGTTCAACTCGTGGGGCTGGCGCATCCCGTTCCTGCTGAGCGCCGTCCTGGTCATCGTCGGCCTCTGGGTCCGGCTCTCGATCGAGGAGTCGCCGGTCTTCCAGGAGACCAAGAACGAGATGGAGAGCAAGAAGTCGACGCACGTGCCGCTGCTCGAGGTCTTCCGCAAGTACCCCAAGGAGGTCTTCCTCGCCATGGGCATGCGGATGGCGGAGAACATCTCCTACTACCTCTTCACGGTCATCTCGATCTCCTTCCTGACCATCTACGTCGGCACGACCGGCGACAAGTCCCTCATCCTCAAGGCCCTGCTGATCGGCTCGATCGTCCACTTCGTGACGATCCCGCTCATCGGCGCCCTGAGCGACCGGGTCGGACGCCGTCCGCTCTACCTCGCCGGAGCCGTCGGTGTGGCCGCGTGGTCGTGGATCTTCTTCGACCTGATCGGCAGCCTCTCCGAGGGCAAGATCATCCTGGCGGTGGTCGTCGGTCTCGTGCTGCACGCCCTGATGTACGCCCCCCAGGCCGCGTTCTTCTCCGAGCTCTTCGGCACGTCGGTGCGCTACACCGGAGCCTCGGTGGGCTATCAGCTCGCGTCGATCTTCGCGGGGGCGCTCGCGCCGATCATCGCCATCAAGCTGCTCGGGAGCGCTTCCGAGGGCAGTGCCAACATCGACAACGTCGCGATCTACATGACCATCGCGTCGGTCATCACCATCGTCGCGGTGCTCCTCGCCAAGGAGACCAGGGCGACCTCGCTGCGCCACGACCGGGTCATGACCGACTGAGTCGCCCCGGTCGACGGGCCGTCGTCCCCTCGGGGGCGGCGGCCCTCAGCGCGTCAGTGCCACCGGGATCCGGGTGACGCCACCGCGGGCGCCGAGCCACACGATCGCGCCGTCGTCGAGGCGGCCTGGACTGGTGAGGCCGGACACGGTGATGGTGAAGCGGGCCGACTGCCCCGGCGCGAGGCGTACGGCGAGTGGCCGCACGCTGACCCGATGGGCGGTGAAGCCGCGCGTGGTCACCGAGAAGTACTCCGGGCGGCGGCCCACGTTGGTCACCGTGCGCACCGCGCGCTGCTGGGTCGACGGGAGGAGCAGTGAGCTGGTGTTGAGCCAGGGGGTACGGCCCGAGCGAAGGGCTCGACGCCAGGCGCGAGTCCGTACGTCGAGGGCGAGGTGGGAGGCCGGGGCCCGGGTGTCGAGCGCGCCGGCCCCCTGGACCAGCACCGACGAGCCGGGTAGCGGCCGGGCCGACGTCACGATCATCGAGCGCACCGTCGCAGCCGACCAGTCGTGGTCGGAGCGCAGGAGGGCGGCCAGGCCGCTGGCGTGGGCAGAGGCTGCCGAGCTGCCGCTGAAGAGTCCCCAGTCGCGTCCGGTGGACCCGGGCAGTGCGCCGAGGACCGCGTCGGCGTCGGCCACCGCGTCCGGCTTGAGGACGTGGCCGCGCGGGTCGCCGGCGGCGCTCCACGCGGCAGCGTGACGATCACCGCGTGGCCCCTCGACGCGGGCGAGGCGCACGGCGGTCCCGGGGCGTCGGGCGACCCAGCGGATCAGGGCGCGTCCGTCGGGGGCGGTGAGGTGGACGGTGGGCACGGAGTGGAAGTCGGTGGCGACGGGGCCTGGCCGGACATTGACCAGCACCATGCCGCGGCCGCGGGCCTGGGCCACCGCCTCGGACTTGTCGATGCGGCCGATGCCTCCGCGCTCGCACACCACGATGCGTCGCGCGACCAGGCGGGCGTCGAGCGCACCCGACCGGCACTGGCGTGCCGCCCGCCGGGTCGCGCCGGTCGCCCGTGCCTGCGCGGAGAGGACGACGCGGCCGCGCACCGTGACGGGCCGCCCGCCGCCGACGAAGGTCGGACCCCCGGCGACCCGCACGGAGCCGCGGGCCATCCGGCCGACCGTCGAGCCGACCGTGGTGACCCACGGCGCGGGGTGGGCGGCGTACGCCGACCGGGCAGTGTTGCCCGCTGCGCCGATCACGACGATGTCGGCCTCGGCGGCGCCCAGCGTGGCGCGCTGGAGGGTGTCGACGCCAGTGCCGCCGGCGACGGCCAGGTTGAGCACGTCGACCCCGTCGGCCACGGCCTGGTCGACTGCGGTGACCAGGTCTGCGCTGGAGCAGCCGTCGTCGGCGGGGTCGGGCGCACCCCAGCAGGCCTTGTAGGCGGCGATCCTGGCCTGCGGTGCGACGCCACCGAACTGGCCGGCGTCGCGGCCGTCGACGCGGACGGTCACTCCCGCGTTCCCGGCAGCCACGGACGCCACCTGGGTGCCGTGCCCGAGCGAGTCGAGGGGGGAGAGGGTCTCGGAGGCGCGGATCCGGTCGGCGCCGAAGCCGTCGACGAACCAGTGGGCGCCGACGACCTTGCGACTGCACGAGTCGGTGGACCACTCCTCGGCATCGGCACAGGCTCCGGTGAAGCCCTCGGGGTCACGGCCCAGGCCCGGGACCTCGGCGAAGACGGGGGAGTCGGGAGTGATGCCGCTGTCCACCACGCCGATGACGACGCCGGCGCCGCCGCGCAAGCGCGGAGCACGGGCGACGAGTCGGCGGGTCGTGCGTCGCCGGAGCGCCGGCGAGCGGGCGGATCGTGTCGGGCTCGACGGTGGCCACCCCCGGCATCCGGTCGAGCGCCGAGACCTGCGCGGGGGTGAGTGCGGCGGCGAAGCCGTTGAGGGCGGTGGTCCACCGGTAGACCGGCGCGTCCGCAGCGAGCGCGGCCAGCAGCGCGTCCTGCCGGGCGAGGAGCTCGCTGTCGGTCGTGCTGCCGCCAGCGGTGCCGGGACCGTTGAGCGTGACGAGGGTCAGCGTCGTCTCCCCGGCCCCTGTCCGGGCCTCGGCCTGCGCGGTGACGGCGGTCGGCAGCGCGAGCGCGAGGGCGGCGACGAGGCCGAGCAGGGGGCGTACGGAAGCTGCGTGCCAGAGATGCCTGCACCGTGCCCCACTTCCACTCTCGATCGCTGGACCTGACCTCGCGCTGCCGACCTGAGCGACGATTCCACCATGATCCCAGCAGCCACACCCATAAATCAAAGGAGCGGAGGAACTGGTTGGTGCCGCGCCGGGGCCGCCACCTATCCTGTGCCCCGCACGTGAAACCACGTGGCGTGACGTCGGTGAGCTGAGTGGAGTGGACCGTGCCCAGTGGCAAGGTGAAGTGGTACGACGTGGAGAAGGGCTTCGGCTTCCTCTCCCAGCAGGACGGGCCGGACGTCTACGTCCACTCCGACGCGCTGCCCGAGGGCGTCACCTCGCTCAAGGCCGGCACACGCGTCGAGTTCGGCATCGCCCAGGGCCGTCGGGGTGACCAGGCCCTGCAGGTGCGCCTGGTCGACGCCCCGGCCTCGGTCACGCGCAACCAGCGCAATGCCCAGCGCAAGGACCCCGACGCCATGGTGGGCATCGTGGAGGACCTCATCAAGATGCTCGACGGCGTCGAGGAGGCCTACCGCCGCGGGCGCCACCCCGAGCCCCGCACCGCCAAGGGCACGGCCAAGGTGCTGCGGGCACTGGCCGACGAGCTCGAGCTCTGAGGTCAGGCCCCGCCGGGGGACGACCCCATGCGCCGGGGACGGCCGAGCAGCACGAACGCCGCCCACAGGGCGAGCACGGCAGCGGCGATGCCGAGGCCGAGCTGCGGCATGAGCGGCATCGCGATGCCGACGAACCCGCCGATCACCCAGGCCAGCTGCAAGGTGGTGTCGGAGCGGGCGAACGCGCTCGCCTGGATGCGTCCGGGCACGTCGCGCTGGATCGTGGAGTCCAGCGACAGCTTCGCCAATGACTGGGCCAGGCCCGCGGTGAGTCCGAGCAGGATGAGCGGCAGCAGCCCGTAGAACAGCGCGGCCACGAGCGTCATGACTGCATCGGCCACCAGGGCGAGGGCGACCGTCAGCGCCGGACTGAGGTTGCGCAGCATCGACCCGATCGCGATGCCCAGGGTGTTGCCGAGCCCCGCTGCCCCGATCACCAGGGCCAGCAGGACCTCGGGCTTCCAGTCGCCGATGGGGTTGTCGCGCAGCAGGAACGCCATGAACATCGTGAGGAATCCCGAGAGCCAGCGCGGTCCGCAGTTGGCGCGCAGGGCGAAGGCCACCGCGGAGGGGATGCGGGTCCGGGGGCGGCGACCGGTCGTCGTGGGTCCGGAGTGCTCGGTGGTGGTCGGCCCCGTCAGCACCAGCTCGCCCTCGCCCTGGCTGGAGTCGACCCGCTCGGGCAACCGGATCGCCCAGATCGTCGCCACGACGAAGATGACGAAGGCGTAGCGCAACGACCACTCGGGGCCGACGGTCGAGGCGAGGATGGCCAACGGCGCCGAGATCGAGACGCCGACGATCCCGGCCAGCGAGACACGGGCGTTCGCCTTGACGAGCGTGAGCGCGGGTGGGAGCAGGCGGGGCACGGCCGCGGCGCGCGTGACGCCGTAGGCCTTGGACGCGACCAGGCAGCCGAGGGCTGCCGGGAACAGCCACTCCGACTCGGTGGTCACCGCCGTGGCCAGGACCCAGCACAGGAAGCAGCGGATCGCCATCGTCGCGCCGACCGCCCAGCGGCGACCGTGGCTGAAGCGGTCGAGGAACGGTCCGATCAGCGGCGCCACGATCGCGAAGGGGAGCATCGTCAGCCCCAGGAACAACGCCACCTGGCCGCGCGCCTCACCCGTCGGCACCTGGAAGAACAAGGTGCCTGCCAGCGAGATCGCCACCGCCGCGTCGCCGGCCGCGTTGAGGGCGTGCAGCTCGATGAGGCGGGAGAGGCCGGAGTCGCCGGCGCCCTCGGCGCCGGTGGCCCGGCGGGCCTGGGACACGGCGTAGTGACCGGCGGCACCGGCACCGCGGCCCGCGGCCCGGACACCACGGCCGGCGCCGGACATCCCGCGGCGTACTGCAGTGCCGCGCGGGGGTGACGAGCGACCGGCGGGACCCGCGTCGCTGCGCCCGTCGGTCGGCCTCCCGGGACCCGTCTCCGGAGCCGGCCGCGGGGTCGGCTGGGGTCGGTCGTCGGTCACGACACCATCTTCACCTACGCGCCCTGACACCGGGCGCACGCCGTCCCGACTGGGGTCCCGACGGGACAGGACGCGGGGATGTTTGTCATGATGCGCAGGTGATCTCACTCGCAGCTCGTGCCGGCAAGCCGGACTCAGCCCTCGCCAAGGCCGTCGACGCCGCCCGTGCGATGGTGCTGGAGCTGGCGGACGCTGCCGAGGTCGGCGAGCACATCGGCTGCGAGGGAGAGGGCGAGCGGGTCGTGACCCACTCCTTCGCCTGCACCCGCCCGGGATACCCCGGCTGGCACTGGTCGGTCACCATGACCCGCGCCAAGCGGGCCAAGGACGTGACCGTCAACGAGGTCGTCCTGCTACCCGGCGACGACGCGATCGTGGCGCCCGCGTGGGTCCCCTACAAGGAGCGACTGCAGCCCGGCGACCTGTCACCGGGCGACCTGCTTCCCGTCGAGGACGAGGACGCGCGACTCGTCCCGACCTACCTCGTCGGCGACGACCCGCTGGACGGGCCGATGGACGGCGATGCCCGCGCCCAGGTGCGGCGGGTGGCCGAGGACCTGGGCCTGGGTCGCGTCCGCACGCTGAGCCGAGAGGGCATCGACATGGCCGCCGAGCGCTGGTACGCCGGCGATGGCGGCCCCGAGTCCCCGCTGGCCAAGGGCGCCCCCGACTCCTGCACGACGTGCGGCTTCCTGTTGCGGCTCAACGGCTCGCTGGCCGAGACCTTCGGTGTCTGCGCCAACGGCAACGCCAACGACGACGGCAAGGTGGTGTCGCTCGACCACGGCTGCGGCGCCCACTCCGAGGTCAAGCTGGCGCGCAAGCAGCAGCCGCTGCCGATGCCCGACCACGTCTTCGACACCCTCACCGACGACGAGTTCGAGAAGCTCTGAGCCGCACGGCTCAACCCTGCGACAGCACCCAGACGCCGTACGCGTCGTCGGGCGCGTGCAGCTCGTAGCTGCCGAAGCGCTGGTCGACGCGCAGGCCAGCGGCTGCCACGTCGGCGAGGAACTCGTCGGGCGCGTAGGTGCGGCTGCCGGACTTCACCCCGGTGAAGTGGAAGCCGACGAGAGCCCGGCCGGTCGGTGCCAACAGCTCGCGGACGCGCGCCAGCACTGCCTGTTCGGTGTCCTCGCCGAGGTAGATCATCACGTTGCCGACCAGCAGGACGAGGTCGAACGTGCCGACCTCCGCGGGATCGAGGTCGAGGGCCTGGTGCGGCAGCACGTCCAGGTCGGGGAACGTGTCCCGCGACTGCTCGCGCAGCGCCGGATCCGGCTCGGTGGCGACCACGCTGGTGCCCGCGCGCCTGCATGGCTGCGGCGACCCGGCCCATGCCGGAGCCGACGTCGAGGATGCGGGCGCCCCGCGGGGCGAGGGCATCGGCCAGGCGTGCCTCACCGTCGACATCGACGCCGGCTGCCAGGCGCTGCGCGAAGGTCTCGGCGTAGCCCCGGTTCCCGGCACCGGCCCGCTCCCAGCGGGTCGGTGGCAGGGTCATGCGCTCTCGTGCTGGGCGGCCCGCTCGTTGCGCCGACGGCGGCAGTACTCCAGGCCGCACAGCCCCAGGCCGAATCCGGCCAGGCAGGTCCAGAGCCACCACGTGTGGCCGCTGTCGCGCAGCGTGCCCCAGAAGGGGAGCAGGCCGAGGAAGCCGACCAGCCAGAGCGCGGTGCCTACCTCGGTGGTGCGTACGCCGTCCACGTCGAGCGGCTCGACCTGCGCGACGACGTAGGTGCGGTTGCCGATCTCGTGCCGTGTCGGCTGCTCGTCGCCCAGGTCCACGACGCCACGCTACACGCGGAGCCCGGGGAGGAAACACGGACGTAGCACGCTTCTGCCACACTCCCTGTTCGTGACCGAGGAGACCCGTACGCCCCAGCAGACCACCCGCCCCTCCGGCCTCGACGGATTCTTCCGGATCAGCGAGCGCGGATCGACCATGGGGCGGGAGGTGCGCGGCGGCCTCGTGACGTTCCTGACGATGGCCTACATCATCGTGCTGAACCCGCTCATCCTCGGCTTCGTGCCGGACTCGACGGGTGCCTTCCTCGGAGGTGGCGCGGAGCCGGGCAGCGGCATCCCCGCGATCGCCGCGGGGACTGCGCTGGTGGCCGGCGTGCTGACGATCCTGATGGGCGGTTTCGCCAACTTCCCCCTCGCCCTGGCGACCGGACTCGGTCTCAATGCGTTCGTGGCCAACACGATCGCGCGCCAGTCCACGTGGGGCGACGCCATGGGCCTGGTCGTGCTCGAGGGCATCGTGATCCTGCTGCTGGTGCTGACCGGCTTCCGCAAGGCGGTCTTCCACGCCGTGCCCCAGCCGCTCAAGGTCGCCATCTCCGTCGGCATCGGGCTGTTCATCGCGCTCATCGGGTTCGTGGACGCCCGTGTGGTCACCCGGATCCCCGACGCCTTCCAGACCACCGTCCCTGTCCAGCTCGGGACCGACGGCCACCTCGCCGGATGGCCGGTGCTGGTCTTCTGGCTCGGCCTGATCCTCATGATCGCGCTGTGGGTGCGCCAGGTCCGCGGCGCCATCCTCATCTCGATCGTGGTGACCACGGTCGTGGCAGTCGTCGTCGAGGCGATCGGCAACCTCGGCACCGCTTCGGCGGACAACCCCACCGGCTGGTCGCTGAGCGTCCCGACGCTCAGCGGCGAGGTGGTCGCACTGCCGTCCTTCGACACCCTCGGCGACTTCAACCTCTTCGGCGCGTTCGGCAGCGCCGGAACCGGTGCGCTCGCGGCACTGCTGCTCGTCTTCTCTCTGTTGCTGGCGGACTTCTTCGACACCATGGGCACGATGACCGCCATCGGCGCCGAGGCCGGTCTCAACGACGAGGAGGGCGTCCCGCCCGGAGCCCAGCGCATCCTCGTCGTCGACTCCCTTGCGGCGATCGCCGGCGGCGCGGCGGGGGTCTCGTCGAACACCTCCTACATCGAGTCGGCGTCCGGCGTCGGCGACGGCGCTCGCACCGGCTTGGCGTCGGTCGTGACGGGCGTGCTCTTCCTGCTGGCCACGTTCTTCACCCCGTTGGTGTCCGCGATCCCGTCCGAGGCGGCCGTCCCGGCGCTGGTCCTCGTCGGCTTCCTCATGATGCAGCAGGTCACCGAGATCGACTGGCGCGACCTCGAGGTGGCGATCCCCGCCTTCCTCACGGTGGTGCTGATGCCGTTCACCTACTCCATCAGCGTCGGCATCGGCGCCGGCTTCGTGGCCTACGTGCTGATCAAGGTCGTCGTCGGCAAGGTCCGCGACGTGCACCCCCTCATGTGGATCGTCGCCGCCCTGTTCATCGTCTACTTCGCCTACACGCCCATCAGCGGCTGGATCGGCTGACGCCGACGCACCTCCTCACCGCTCGGCGCTGAGGAGGTCCGGTCACCACGGAATAGTTAGCATGGGTAATGAGTTATGCTAACGACCATGCCGACCGCTGACCTTCGCACCGACGCCGGGCTCGCCTCAGAGCTCCGGGCAGGTGTCATGCGTCTTCGCCGCCGACTCGCCACCGAGCGGCACCCCGACAACGACCTGAGCATCGGCCAGATGGTCGTGCTCGGACTTCTGCAGCGCCACGGCGACCAGTCGGTGGGGGAGCTGGCCCGCGCGGAGCGCGTCCAGCCGCCGTCGATGACCCGCACGGTCAACTGCCTGGAGACCGGTGGCCACGTCGTACGCCGGCAGCACGAGACCGATGGTCGCCAGGTGGTGGTCTCGCTCACCGACTCCGGCCGTGCGGCCGTGCTCGCCGACCGCCAGCGCCGCGACGCCTGGCTGGCCCAGCAGCTGCGCACCCTGACCCCCGACGAGCGCGCCACGCTGCGCGCCGCCGCCCCCATCCTCGGCCGCCTCGCGGTCGCGGACTGATCCGAGAGGAGTCGTCACGAGTCCGACATTCCGATCCCTGGCCAACCCCAACTACCGCCGCTACGCCGCCGGCGGTGTCGTGTCCAACACCGGCACCTGGATGCAGCGCGTGGCCCAGGACTGGCTGGTCCTCGAGCTGGCCGCCGGGTCCGGCGCGACCGCGCTCGGCATCACGACCGGCCTCCAGTTCCTGCCGTTCCTGCTGCTGACCCCGTTCGCCGGCCTGGTGGCCGACCGGATGCCCAAGCAGCGCCTGCTCCAGCTGACCAACCTCGGGATGGCCCTGCCCGCCGCGATCCTCGGACTGCTCGCCGTCACCGGCACCGCCGAGGTGTGGCACGTCTACGTCCTCGCCTTCGTCCTCGGGTCCGCCTCGGCCTTCGACGCCCCGGCCCGCCAGTCCTTCGTGTCCGAGATCGTCGACCCGGTCGACCTCACCAATGCGGTGGGCCTCAACTCGGCCAGCTTCAACGCCGCGCGGCTCGTCGGTCCGGGCCTGGCCGGCGCACTCATCGCCGTGATGGGTGGGGGAGCGGTCGGCACGGGCTGGGTGATCCTGCTCAACGCCGTGTCGTACGCCGCTCCGATCTGGTCCCTGCGACACCTCGACCTGGCCCGGATCGACTCACCCGCACTGGTGCAGCGTGGCCCGGGTGCCATCCGCGAGGGGATCGCCTACGTCCGCGCCAGCCCCGACCTGATGCTGGTTCTGGGCCTGGTGTTCTTCGCCGGCACGTTCGGGCTCAACTTCCAGATCACCTCGGCACTGATGGCGACCGAGGTCTTCGGCAAGGGACCGACCGAGTTCGGCCTGCTGGGCAGCTTCCTGGCCATCGGCTCGCTCACCGGGGCACTGCTGGCCGCGCGCCGTGAGCACGTCCGCCACCGGCTCGTCGTCGGGTCCGCCCTCGCCTTCGGCGCCACCGTGATGCTGGCCGGCCTGATGCCGACCTACCTCACCTTCGCACTCCTGACGCCGATCACCGGCCTCACCGCACTGACCTTCATCACCAGCGCCAACACCTACATGCAGCTCAACACCGACGCCGGAGTCCGCGGCCGGGTGATGGCGCTCTACCTCATGGTCTTCATGGGCGGCACTCCCCTCGGGGCGCCCATCATCGGCTGGATCGGCCAGGAGTACGGCGCCCGCTGGACGCTGCTTGGCGGGGGGATGCTGACCATCCTGGGCGTGCTGCTCTGCGGCGGCGTTGTACCTGCGCGCCAAGCGGGTGCGGCGCAACGTCGTCGCGGCCCCCGTCGTCGCTTCCGCGGCATTTTGACCCTGCCCGAGCGCCCGAGTAGCCTCATTCCTTGTGTCTGGCACGACCAGACCCATGCGCATGCGCGGACGCCCCTTCCCAGTCCCTGAGGCAGGGCCCGCCGGCCAACAGGCACAGATCCATCGCAACACACCCGAGTCCGGCACAGCGCCGGTCCGTGATGAGAAGACAGAGAGAGGGAACCACCCGGTGCCCACCATCAACCAGCTGGTCCGCAAGGGCCGCCAGGACAAGGTGTCGAAGTCCAAGACGCCCGCCCTGAAGGGTTCGCCCCAGCGTCGCGGCGTCTGCACGCGCGTCTACACCACCACCCCGAAGAAGCCGAACTCCGCTCTCCGCAAGGTCGCCCGCGTGCGACTGAGCAGTGGCGTCGAGGTCACCGCGTACATCCCGGGTGTGGGTCACAACCTCCAGGAGCACTCGATCGTGCTCGTCCGCGGCGGCCGTGTGAAGGACCTTCCCGGTGTCCGCTACAAGATCATCCGCGGCACGCTCGACACCCAGGGTGTCAAGAACCGCAAGCAGGCCCGCAGCCGCTACGGCGCGAAGAAGGAGAAGTAATGCCTCGCAAGGGTCCCGCTCCCAAGCGCCCTCTCGTCTCTGACCCGGTCTACGGCTCGCAGCTGGTCACCCAGCTCGTGAGCAAGGTCCTCCAGGACGGCAAGAAGGCTGTTGCCCAGCGCATCGTCTACACCGCTCTCGAGGGTTGCCGCGACAAGACCGGCACCGACCCGGTCGTCACGCTCAAGCGTGCGCTCGACAACGTCAAGCCGGCCATCGAGGTCAAGTCCCGACGCGTCGGCGGTGCGACCTACCAGGTCCCCGTCGAGGTCAAGGCCAACCGCTCCACCACCCTGGCCCTGCGCTGGCTCGTGGGCTACGCCGCCGACCGCCGCGAGAAGACCATGGCCGAGCGCCTCATGAACGAGATCCTCGACGCGAGCAACGGCCTCGGTGCCGCTGTGAAGAAGCGCGAGGACACGCACAAGATGGCCGAGTCCAACAAGGCCTTCGCCCACTACCGCTGGTGAGGTCGGGAGGCCCTGCGACGCGCGACCCGCGTCGTAGGGCCTCCCACCCCCGCACACACCCCACTACTTCGAGGGACTGAGACACAGACGTGGCCGTCGACATCACCACCGACCTCAACAAGGTCCGCAACATCGGCATCATGGCGCACATCGACGCCGGCAAGACCACCACCACCGAGCGCATCCTCTTCTACACCGGCATCACCTACAAGATCGGTGAGGTCCACGAGGGTGGCGCCACGATGGACTGGATGGAGCAGGAGCAGGAGCGCGGCATCACCATCACGTCCGCCGCGACGACCTGCTGGTGGAAGGACCACCAGATCAACATCATCGACACGCCCGGCCACGTCGACTTCACCGCCGAGGTCGAGCGCTCGCTGCGCGTCCTCGACGGCGCGGTGGCGGTCTTCGACGGTGTCGCCGGTGTCGAGCCCCAGACGATGACCGTGTGGCGCCAGGCCAACAAGTACTCCGTCCCCCGCATGTGCTTCGTCAACAAGCTCGACCGCACCGGTGCCGACTTCTTCCGCTGCGTCGACATGATGAAGGAGCGCCTCAACTCCACGCCCCTCGTCCTCCAGCTCCCCGATCGGTGCCGAGGGCGACTTCATCGGTGTCATCGACCTGGTCGGCATGCGCGCACTGGTGTGGCGCGGCGAGACCACGATGGGTGAGGACTACGAGGTCGAGGAGATCCCGGCCGAGCTCGCCGAGCAGGCCGCGGAATACCGCGAGATGCTCATCGAGACCCTCGCCGAGGCCGACGACGCGATCATGGAGCGCTACCTCGAGGGCGAGGAGAACTTCTCCGTCGAGGACCTCCACGCCGCGATCCGTCGCGCCACCCTGGCCGACAAGCTCAACCCTGTCCTGTGCGGCACCGCGTTCAAGAACAAGGGCGTCCAGCCCCTGCTCGACGCGGTCGTCGCCTACCTGCCCTCGCCGCTCGACATCGACGGCATCCAGGGCCACTCGGTGAAGGACGAGAACGAGGTCATCGTTCGCCAGCCGTCCGACGACGAGCCCTTCTCCGGCCTCGCCTACAAGATCGCGACCGACCCGCACCTCGGCAAGCTGATCTACGTCCGCGTCTACTCCGGCAAGCTCGAGGCCGGCTCGACCGTGGTCAACTCGGTCAACGGCCGCAAGGAGCGAATCGGCAAGGTCTACCAGATGCACGCCAACAAGCGTGAGGAGATCGCGTCGGTCGGCGCCGGCCAGATCGTGGCCGTCATGGGCCTCAAGGACACCAAGACCGGTCACACGCTCTCGGACCCCAACAACCAGGTCGTCCTCGAGTCGATGACGTTCCCGGCCCCGGTCATCGAGGTCGCCATCGAGCCGAAGACCAAGAGCGACCAGGAGAAGCTCGGCACGGCCATCCAGCGCCTGTCGGACGAGGACCCCACGTTCACCGTCAAGGCGGACGAGGAGACCGGTCAGACGATCATCGCCGGCATGGGCGAGCTCCACCTCGAGATCCTCGTCGACCGCATGAAGCGCGAGTTCCGCGTCGAGGCGACGGTCGGCAAGCCGCAGGTGGCCTACCGCGAGACCATCCGCAACCTGGTCGAGAAGCACTCCTACACGCACAAGAAGCAGACCGGTGGCTCGGGCCAGTTCGCGAAGGTCGTGGTCAACCTCGGCCCGAACATCGACCCCGAGACCGGCACCGGTGCGGGCTACGAGTTCGTCAACAACGTGTCTGGTGGCCGGGTGCCGAAGGAGTACATCCCTTCGGTCGACCAGGGTGGCCAGGACGCCATGGAGTTCGGCGTGCTCGCCGGCTACCCCATGGTCGACGTGAAGTTCTCGCTCGAGGACGGCGCCTACCACGACGTCGACTCGTCCGAGCTCGCGTTCAAGATCGCCGGCAACCAGGCGTTCAAGGAGGCCGCGCGCAAGGCCCGGCCGGTCCTGCTCGAGCCGATGTTCGCCGTCGAGGTCACCACGCCGGACACGTTCCTCGGCACGGTCATCGGCGACATCAACTCGCGCCGTGGCCAGATCCAGGCACAGGAGGAGCGTCACGGCGACATGGTCGTGAACGCGCTTGTGCCCCTCTCCGAGATGTTCGGGTACGTTGGCGACCTGAGGTCGAAGACCTCTGGTCAGGCGTCGTACTCGATGGAGTTCGACTCGTACGCCGAGGTTCCCTCGAACATCGCCGAAGAGATCATCAAGAAGGTCCGCGGCGAGTAGCTCGACCCGGACCCTCGGTCCAGCACCACCCGTTCCACACCCATGAGTTCACGTACAAACCCAACCAGGAGGAGCCCCAGTGGCTAAGGCGAAGTTCGAGCGGACCAAGCCGCACGTCAACATCGGCACGATCGGTCACATCGACCACGGCAAGACGACGCTGACCGCGGCGATCACCAAGGTGTTGCACGACAAGTACCCGAACCTGAACGAGGCCTCGGCCTTCGACCAGATCGACAAGGCTCCCGAGGAGCGCCAGCGCGGCATCACGATCTCGATCGCGCACGTCGAGTACCAGACCGAGGCGCGCCACTACGCGCACGTCGACTGCCCGGGTCACGCGGACTACATCAAGAACATGATCACCGGTGCGGCCCAGATGGACGGCGCGATCCTCGTGGTCGCCGCCACCGACGGCCCGATGCCGCAGACGCGTGAGCACGTGCTGCTCGCCCGCCAGGTCGGCGTGCCGGCCCTGGTCGTGGCGCTCAACAAGTGCGACATGGTCGACGACGAGGAGCTCATCGAGCTCGTCGAGATGGAGGTGCGCGAGCTCCTCTCCGAGTACGAGTTCCCGGGCGACGACATCCCCGTGGTCCGCGTTGCTGCCTTCCCCGCCCTGCAGGGTGACGAGAAGTGGGGCGAGTCGATCGTCGAGCTCATGGCCGCGGTGGACGAGTCCATCCCGACCCCCGAGCGCGAGACCGACAAGCCCTTCCTCATGCCCGTCGAGGACGTCTTCACGATCACCGGTCGTGGCACCGTCATCACCGGTCGCATCGAGCGCGGCATCGTCAAGGTCAACGAGGAGGTCGAGATCATCGGCATCCGCGAGGTTGCCCAGAAGTCGACCGTCACCGGCGTCGAGATGTTCCGCAAGCTGCTCGACGAGGGCCAGGCGGGCGAGAACGTCGGTCTGCTCCTCCGTGGCACCAAGCGCGAGGACATCGAGCGCGGCATGGTCGTCATCAAGCCGGGCACCACGACGCCTCACACCAACTTCGACGCGTCGGTCTACATCCTCAGCAAGGACGAGGGCGGCCGTCACACGCCGTTCTTCAACAACTACCGCCCGCAGTTCTACTTCCGTACGACGGACGTGACCGGCGTCGTGACCCTCCCCGAGGGCACCGAGATGGTCATGCCCGGCGACAACACGGAGATGTCGGTGGAGCTCATCCAGCCCATCGCCATGGACGAGGGCCTGCGCTTCGCCATCCGCGAGGGTGGCCGCACCGTCGGCGCCGGCCGGGTCGTGAAGATCACCAAGTGATCCCCGCCGGTCACTGACCGGCACCGCACCATCCGAGACCCCGTCTCCCGTGAGGGAGGCGGGGTCTCGTGCGTCTCAGCCGCCCGTCCGCGCCATGGTCGAGCTCGGCGTCGGGTTGATAACGGCCGTCTGGGTCTGGACGAGATGGAGCCCGAGGGCGCGTTCAAGGGACAGAGTTCGGCAAGATGGTGCCCATGGGGTTCACGCGGGCTGAGCTGGAGTCGTTCCGCGACGTCGAGGTGCCCGATCTTCTCCCCGCCGCAGGTCAGTCGCTCCGGCTCCTGTTCGTCGGCATCAACCCCGGACTGTGGACCGCCGCCACGCAGACCCACTTCGCTCACCCGGGCAACCGGTTCTACCCCGCACTCCTGCGGGCCGGGATCCTGGACGAGCTGATCGACCAGGCCGCCGGCATGACCGAGGACGATCGCGACACGCTGCGGCGTCGCGGGATCGGGATCACGAACCTCGTCGCGCGAGCCACCGCGCGTGCCGACGAGCTGGCGCCCGAGGAGCTGCGGGCGGGGGGCGAGCGTCTCCGGGCACTCGTGGCCGAGCGGCGTCCACGCGTCGTGGCGATAGCCGGGGTCACCGCCTACCGAACCGCCTTCGGCGAGCGTCGGGCGCGGGTCGGCGAGCAACCCCGCTGGGACGCCTCGCGGGTCTTCGTGCTGCCCAACCCGTCGGGCCTCAACGCACACGAGACGGTCGACACGCTCGCAACGGCGTACGCCGAAGCGGCTCGAGCCGCCGGGTTCGTCGGCAGCTTCGTCGAGCCCTGACCGGGGCTGTCACCGCGTTCGTCGGCGGGTCAGCCCATGTCGACGCCCTCGAAGTCCTCGGAGGAGTACTCCGGCGGTGCGCGCTCATCCGAGGAGCGCCTCCACGGCTCCCCGGAACGCCGAGGTGTGCGCGTCGACGTCGCCCTGGCCGTGGAACGGCGAGAACAGCGACATGTTGTGGAACGGCGCGAGGAGCACGCCGCGGTTGACGGTCCAGAGGTGGAAGAACGCGTCGAGGTCCTCGTCGACCGCAGCGGCCGCCTCGGCGCCGGAGCGTGGCGGCGGGCAGAACCAGTACTCCGCCCGGCAGCCGAGCCGTTGCACGTGCCACGGCAGGTCGTGCTCGTCGATGACGTCCTGGATCCCGGCGGTGAACGACTCCGCCAGCGGGATCGCCACGTCGAAGTCCTCCTGGCGCAGCGCGGTGGAGAGGGTGGCCCGCACCGCGGCCATCGCCAAAGCCGAGCCGGACAGGGTGCCGCCGACGCCTGCGACGTCGATGTCGTGGCCCAGCATCGGTCCCTCGAGCCGGGCGGCCACCTCGGCGGTCATGCCGTAGGAAGCGACCGGGATGCCGCCGCCGATCGGCTTGCCGATCACGACGAAGTCGGGCTCCAGCTCCCAGGCTGCGGTCGCCCCGCCCGGGCCGGCACAGATGGTGTGCGTCTCGTCGTTGACCAGCAGCACGCCGTGCCGACGGGTGATCTCGCGGACCCCGGCCAGGTAGCCCTCCTCGGGCAGCACGATGCCGATGTTGGTCAGCGCGGGCTCCATGAGCAGGCAGGCGACGTCGCCCTCGGCCAGCCGGGCGTCGAGCGCGTCCAGGTCGTTGAAGGGCACGACCGCGGTGGTGACCGCGACGTCGACCTGCGGCCCCAGTGCGCCCGGACGGGCCACGACCCGGTCTCCGGCCCGGCCGTGCTCCAGGACACCCAGGGTCTCGTCCACGGTGCCGTGGTAGCACCAGTCCATCACCGCGATCCGTGGTCGACCGGTCAGGTGGCGGGCGAAGCGCAGGACGAAGCGGTTGGCGTCGGTCGCCGTCATGGCCATCTGCCAGCGCGGGAGCCCGAAGCGACGGCTCAGCTCGCCGGCCACCCACGTGGCGTCCTCGGTGGGCAGCATGGTGGTGATGCCGCGCTCGGTGCTGCGTCGTACGGCATCCGCGACCGCGGGCAGGCAGTGGCCGGTCATCGACCCGGTGTCACCGAGACAGAGGTCGACGTGGTCGATGCCGTCGACGTCGGTGAACCGACCGCCCTGGGCGGACTCGACGAAGAGCGGGAAGGAGCCGGGCCACCGGGTCATCCAGGGCATCGGCACCCCGGCCAGCAGGTGTTCGCGCGCCTCGCTCGCGAGCCGGGCCGAGGTCGGGTGGAGGTCGACGAAGAGCTGTTCCTCCTCGGCATGGAGAGCCCGCAGGCGGTCGCGGTCGGGGGCTGTCACAACGCCGTGCCGACGTACTTCGTCTCGAGGTACTCCTCAATCCCCTCGAAGCCGCCCTCGCGGCCGAAGCCGGAGTGCTTGACGCCCCCGAAGGGTGCCGCGGGGTTGGAGACGATGCCGGTGTTGATGCCGACCATGCCGAACTCCAGCGCCTCGCTGACCCGCAGCACGCGCGCGTGGTCGCGGGTGAAGACGTAGGCGACCAGGCCGTACTCCGTGTCGTTGGCGCGCTCGAGCACCTCGTCCTCGTCGTGGAAGGTCGCGATGGGAGCCACCGGGCCGAAGATCTCCTCGCGCATCACCCGCGCCGTGGCCGGTACGTCGACCAGCACCGTGGGCGGGTAGAAGTGGCCGGGGCCCTCGGGAACCGAGCCACCGGTGAGTGCCCGGGCACCGGCCTGCACCGCGTCATCGACCAGCTCGTGGACGCCGGTGCGGGCCTTGTCGGTGATGAGAGGTCCGACCTCGACCCCGTCGTGCGTGCCGTCGCCGATCCGCAGCGCGCCCATCCGCGCGGCCATCCGGGTGGAGAACTCGTCGGCGACCGACTCGTGGACGAAGAAGCGGTTGGCCGACGTGCAGGCCTCGCCGATGTTGCGCATCTTGGCCAGCATGGCCCCGTCGACGGCGGCGTCGAGGTCGGCGTCGGGGAACACGATGAAGGGGGCGTTGCCTCCGAGCTCCATCGAGACCCGGAGCAGCTGCTCGGCGGCCTGCTCGACGAGCACCTGGCCGACGCGCGTGGAGCCGGTGAACGTGAGCTTGCGCAGCCGGGAGTCACGGATGAGTGGCTCGCACACGTCACCGGAGTGGGTCGTCGTCACGACGTTGAGCACTCCGGTCGGCAGTCCGACCTCCTCCAGCAGCGCGGCCAACGCCAGCATGGTCAGCGGGGTCTCGTGGGCGGGCTTGACCACCATCGTGCAGCCGGCTGCGATCGCCGGGCCGATCTTGCGGGTGCCCATGGCCAGCGGGAAGTTCCACGGCGTGATCATCAGGGTCGGTCCGACGGGGGCCTTCATGGTGATCAGCCGGGTGGGGCCGGCCGGGGCGGCGGAGTAGCGGCCGTGGATGCGCACCGCCTCCTCGGAGAACCAGCGGAAGAACTCGGCACCGTAGGCCACCTCGCCCCGTGCCTCGGCCAGCGGCTTGCCCATCTCCAGGGTCATCAGGCGCGCGAAGTCATCGGCCCGCTCGGTCAGGAGCTCGAAGGCCCGGCGCAGGATCTCGCCACGCGCGCGCGGTTCGGTCCGGGCCCACTCACGCTGGGCGCCCGCAGCGGCGGCGAGAGCCAGCTCGCCGTCGGCGACCGTGCCGTCGGCGATCGAGGTGAGCACGGCCCCGGTGGCCGGGTTGGTGACGTCGAAGGTCGCTCCATCCGAGGCGTCCACCCACCTCCCGCCGACGAGGAGCTGACGGGGCACGGTCTCCAGGACGTCAGGCACCCGAGACCTCCTTCTCGAATGCGGCCTCGAAGATGTCCAGCCCCTCACCCAGCAGGTCGTCGCCGATGGCCAGGGGAGGCAGGAAGCGGAACACGTTGCCGAAGGTGCCGCAGGTCAGGGTGACCAGGCCCTGCGGCGGAGCAGGCCCGGTGGACCGCCCCGGCCAGCGCAGGGTCGGGCGTACGTCCGGGGCCGTCGCTGACGAGCTCGACCGCGAGCATGGCGCCGCGCCCCCGGATGTCACCGACGCGGCCGGGGTGGCGCTCGGCCAGTGCGTGCAGGCGCGGCATGAAGGTCGCCTCGACCTCGCGGGCGCGCGCCCGCAGGTCGAGCGTCTCCATGGTCTCGATGGCCGCCAGCGCAGCCGCGCAGGCGACGGGGTTGCCGCCGTAGGTGCCCCCCAGGCCACCGGTGTGGACGGAGTCCATCACGTCGGCGCGGCCTGTCACGGCGGCCAGCGGGAGCCCGCCGGCCATGCCCTTGGCGGTGGTGACGATGTCGGGCACGACGCCCTCGTGGTCGCACGCGAACCAGTCGCCGGTGCGGGCGAAGCCCGTCTGGATCTCGTCGGCGATGAAGAGGACGTCGTTGGTGCGGCACCAGTCGGCGACCCGGGCCAGGTAGGCCGGAGGCGGGACGATGAAGCCCCCTTCACCCTGGATCGGCTCGATCAGCACCGCGGCGCAGTTCTCCTCGCCGACCTGGCCGTGCACGGTCTGCACGAAGGCGTCGAAGGCCTCGTCCGCGCACGCCTCGACCCCACCGGGCCAGCGGTAGGGATAGGCCATCGGTGCGCGGTAGACCTCACCGGCGAACGGACCGAAGCCCTGCTTGTAGGGCATGTTCTTGGCCGTCAGCGCCATCGTGAGATTGGTCCGGCCGTGGTAGGCGTGGTCGAACACGACGATCGCGTCGCGCCCGGTGTGGTGGCGCGCGACCTTGACGGCGTTCTCCACCGCTTCGGCCCCCGAGTTGAACAGCGCCGAGCGCTTCTCGTGGGTGCCCGGGGTGAGCTCGGTCAGCTTCTCGCAGACCTCGACGTACTCCTCGTAGGGCGTGACCATGAAGCAGGTGTGGGTGAAGTCGGCGACCTGCCGCTGGACCGCCTCGACCACGCGCGGGGAGGCGTTGCCGACGGTGGTGACGGCGATGCCGGAGCCGAAGTCGATCAGCTGGTTGCCGTCGACGTCGACGAGGATGCCGCCGCCGGCCCGCTCGACGTAGACGGGCAGCGTGGTGCCGATGCCGGCCGAGACGGCCGCCTGCTTCCGGGCGTGCAGGGCCTGCGAGCGGGGCCCCGGGATCTCCGTGGTGAGCCGGCGCTCCTGGGTCACGCTCATGCCGCGCCTCCCGGCTCCCGGTCCTCGATGCCCCAGGGCGAACCGTAGCCCTCCGGCTTGGGCGCGGCCAGCAGGTCGAGGAAGGGCTGGGGCGGCAGCGCCTCCGGGCCGACCACGCCGGCTCCCGACCAGGTGCCGTCGGCGATCAGCTCGAGGGCGACCACCGGGTTGATCGCCGTCTGCCACACGACGCACTGGGCGCCGTAGTCGCGCATCGAGTCGGCGTTGTCGACCACGTGGTAGAGGTACGTCGAGCGCGGCTGACCGTCCTTGCCCGTGCCGGTGACCCACACGCCGGCACAGGTCTTGCCCTCCATCCGCGGCCCGATCGTCGACGGGTCCGGCAGGCACGCCGCCACGACGTCACGGGGAGACACCTCCACCCCCTTGACGGTCACCGGGGTCGTCGAGTCGAGGCCGAGGGTGTGGAGCGTGCGCAGGATGCCGATCATCTCCTCGCCGAGGCCGTACTTGAAGGTCACCCGGTCGGCGTCGATCCAGCGCGGCATGAGGAGCACCTCCTCGTGCTCGACGTGCACGCACTCCACCGGACCGATGCCCTCGGGGAAGTCGAAGACCTCCGGCTCGGAGAAGGGCGGGAGCGTGAAGAAGCCCGCCTCGACGTCGCCGTCGGCACGCGCCTTCTCCCACACGACCGGCGGGTTGAGGCACTCCTCGATGATCGTCCACATCGAGAAGCCCGGGGCGAACACCTCGTTGCCGTCGTCGTCGCGGATCACCAGGTTGGCGCCGTCGCGGGTGCCCAGCTCGTCGATGTGGTCGAACAGCTCGTCGGCGGCGTAGCGGGCGAAGACGTCGGAGAGACCGGGCTCGACACCGATGCCCAGCAGGGCCAGCCGGCCGGAGGCCTCCCACTCGCCGGCCATGGCGAGCTGATCGTCGCCGAGCTTGACCCCGACCTTCTCGTACGGCGACTCCGGGTGGCGGCTCGAGAGGCTCATCGCCATGTCGAGGTAACCCGCGTCGGCGGCCAGGGCCCCGGTGAAGATCGGCATCACGAACCGCGGATCCACGGCGTTGAAGACGTGGGTGGCACCGACGTCGCGTGCCAGCGCCGTGACGTCCTCGGCGCTGGAGGCGTCGACCTGTCGGGCGGAGAAGCGCTCGTCGCCGGGTCGACGCTCCCGCGCTGCGGCGACCGTGCGCTCGGCGCGCGCCACGTCGTAGTCGGCGACCACCCAGGCGTCGAAGAAGTCGCGCTCGACGGCGATCCGGGCCGCGGCGTCGCCGACCCCGCCGGCTCCGACCATCAGGACTCGCAGCTGCTCGGGCATGTGTGTGTTCACTCCTTGTGGGTGGATGCGCGCAGCGAGCTGACGACCTGCGCACCGACGACGAGCAGCACCGCGATGACGAACATCGAGAAGCCGATCACGTTGGCCTCGGCCGGGATGCCGCGACGCGACGCGACGTAGACGAACTTCGGGAAGGTCGCCTCGTTGCCGGAGACGAAGTTGGTGATGATGAAGTCGTCGAAGGACAGCGAGAAGGCGAGCATCGCGGCACCGAGGATGCCCGGCAGGATCAGCGGGAAGGTGACCTTCCAGAAGGTCTGCAGCGGGCTCGCGTAGAGGTCCTGGGCCGCCTCCTCGATCCGTGGGTCCAGGGACTGGATGCGGGCCCTGACCGTGACGACGACGAAGCTCAGGCAGAACATGATGTGCGCGAAGACGATGGTCCAGAAGCCCAGGTAGAGGCCGATGTTGGAGAAGCCCTGCACGAAGATCGTCAGCAGTGCGGCACCCATGACGATCTCCGGGGTGGCCATCGGCACGAAGATCAGCAGGTTGCTCGCGGCCTTGCCCCGGAAGCGGTAGCGCACCATCGCCAGGGCCATCAGGGTGCCGAGCACCGTGGCGACAACGGTGGAGATGACGCCCACCTGCAGCGAGGTCACCAGCGAGCTGCACACGCCCGGGACGCCGCAGGGGTCCTGCCAGTGCTCCCACGTGAAGCCCTGCCACACGATGTTGGTCTTGCCGTGGTCGTTGAAGGAGAACACGAACGTGTAGGCCACCGGCAGGAAGAGGTAGAGCAGGACGGCGACCGCGGTGAGGATGGCGAAGTGGTTGGCCAGCCAGACCTGGGCGCGCTTGGCCGTCGAGGGACGGTAGGCGGGCCGGTCGGAGGTCGTGGTGGGGGTCACCTCACACCAGCTCCTCGGTGCCGAACCGGCGGACGTAGAGGAAGACGAGGACCAGGATCGCCGCCATCAACGTGAACGACAGCGCGGCCGCGATCGGATAGCCGCCGGGGACGGCGAGGAACTGGTCGTTGATGACGTTGCCGATCATCTTCCCCCGCTGGGGGCCGAGCAGCTCCATGTTGACGAAGTCGCCGGCTGCCGGGATGAAGGTGAGCAGCGTGCCGGCCAGGACGCCCGGCATCGAGATCGGCAACGTCACCGTCCGGAAGGTCGTGAAGCCGTTGGCGTAGAGGTCGCCGCCCGCCTCGATGACGCGCGGATCGGCCCGCTCGAGCGAGGCATAGATCGGCAGCACCATGAAGGGCAGGAAGTTGTAGGTCAGGCCGGCGACCACCGCGACCGGCGTGTTGATGATGTGGCCACCCGGCAGCAGGTGGAGGAAGTTCAGGATCCCCGCCACCCAGCCTTCGTCGGCGAGGATCTGCGACCACGCGAAGGTGCGCAGGATGAAGGAGGTGAAGAACGGCGCGATGACGCAGATCATCATCAGGTTGCGCCACCTGCCGGCCTTGAACGCCATCGCGTAGGCGAGCGGGTAGGCCAGGGCGAAGGCGAAAAGGGTGGCGAGCCCGGCGTAGAGGAAGGACCGCGCGAAGTGCGGGGCGTAGTCGGTCAGCGCACTGACGTAGTTCTGGAAGTTCAGGTCGCGGTAGTAGTAGCCGGGGTAGCCGGGGTAACGGCTCTGGAGGCTGACCGCCGCCAGCTGGACGAGCGGAAGGATGAAGAAGACGCCGAGCCACAGCACCCCGGGCAGGAGCAGGAGGTACGCCGTCCAGCTCCGCCCCTTCGCCCGCAGGGCGGGAGGAGTCGGCGAAGGAGCGTCCGGCTCGGCGGGGTCGGCCACCGCAGGTGCGACGGTGGTCATGCGGAGTCCGCCGCGACGCCGAACGCGTGGCCGGGGTTCCACGTCAACCAGACCTCGTCGCCGGGTCGCACGTCGATCGGGTCGACGTCGAGGTTCTGCTCGTAGCAGCTCCAGGTCGTGCCGCTCGGCATGTCGACGAGGTAGCTGGTGGCGACCCCGAGGAAGGACACGTCGCGCACCACGCCTCGTACGTCGTTGCCGACCCCGTCCGGCTTGTCCCGCGAGACCTGGACCTTCTCGGGCCGCACTCCGAAGAGGACGTCTCCCTCGTGGACCTGCGAGCGGGCCTTGCTGATGCGGACCTTGGTGCCGAGGACGTCCGCCACGAGGTGGTCGCCGTCGGAGTCCTCGATGGTGCCGACCCCAGTGTTGGCCTGCCCGAGGAAGTCGGCCACGAAGCGGGTGCGAGGGAGGTCGTAGAGATCGGCGGGGGCGCCGAGCTGCTCGATCGTTCCCTTGTTCATCACCGCGACCGTGTCGGCCATGGTCATGGCCTCCTCCTGGTCGTGGGTGACGTGGATGAAGGTCAGGCCCACCTCGGTCTGGATCCGCTTGAGCTCGACCTGCATCTCACGACGCAGCTTGAGGTCCAGCGCGCCGAGCGGCTCGTCGAGGAGCAGCACCTCGGGGTGGTTGACCAGCGCTCGCGCCAGCGCCACCCGCTGCTGCTGGCCACCGGAGAGCTGGGACGGCTTGCGGTTGGCGAACTGGGTCATCTGCACCAGCTCGAGGGCGTCCTCGGCCAGCTTGGCCGCGTCCCGGGCCTTGCGGCGCTTGGGCCCGAACGACACGTTGTCGCGGATGGTGAGGTGGGGGAACAGCGCGTAGGACTGGAAGACGGTGTTGACCGGCCGCTCGTAGGCACGCGACCCGGTCAGGTCGGTGTCGCCGATCAGCACCCGGCCCGCGGTCGGCTGCTCGAGACCGGCGATCATCCGCAGCGAGGTGGTCTTGCCGCAGCCGGACGGTCCGAGGAGGGCGAAGAACGACCCCTGCGGGACGTGGAGGTCGATGTCGTCGACGGCCACGAAGTCGCCGAACGTCTTGGTGACCTTCTCGAGCCGGAGGTCTCCCTGGGCTTCCTTGAAACCGGCCATGTCAGTTCCCCATCACCCTCGTGGACCACATGTCGGCGTACTCGATGTCCTCTTCTGCGCTCAGCACCCGGAACTGCTGGATGTTGCGCTCGGCGATGAAGTCGGTGGTGGGGAAGATCCAGGGGCTCTCGGCCAGCTCGGGATCGATCTTCTCCATCTCTGCCTGTGCGCCCACGACGGGGCACACGTAGTTGACCCAGGCGGCGAGCTCGGCGGCCACCGCTGGGTCGTAGTAGTAGTCCATCAGCTTCTGGGCGTTGCGACGGTGGGTCGAGGTGATCGGCACCATCAGGTTGTCCGACCACAGGGTGCCGCCCGACTCCGGGATCGTGAACGTCCAGCTGGGGTCCCCGGTGTCGTAGGCGAGGACGAAGATGTCGCCGCTCCACGTGATGCCGGCGACCGCGTTGCCGCTGGTGAGGTCCTCCATGTAGGAGTTGCCCTTCACCTTGCGGATGTAGCCCTCGTCGATCTTCTGCTCGATGAAGGCGACCGCATTCTCGAACTCGGCCGAGCCCCAGTCGCTCTCGATGTCGACTCCCTGGTTCTGCATCACCAGCGCGGCAGTGTCCCGGAACTCCGAGAGGACCACGATCCGGCCCTTGAGGTCGTCGGTCCACAGGTCGTCCAGCGTCTTGAGCTCGCGGCCCACCGTGTCGCGGTTGTAGCCGATGCCGGCGAATCCGCTCTGCCACGTGATCGAGTTGTTGCGGCCCGGGTCGAAGGACGCGTCCTTGAGCGGTTGCAGCATGTTCTGCACGACGTTGGGCATCTGGATCAGCTCGACGGGCTGGCAGAGCTGGTCGCGGATCACCCGCGACGCCATCCAGTCGGTGAGGGTGAAGATGTCCCGGTCGATGCTCTGGCCGGCCCTCAGCTGCGGGGCGACCTTGGCGTAGTAGGAGTCGTTGTCGTCGATGTCCTCGAAGTAGCTCACCTCGATGCCGGACTGCTCCATGAAGGCAGACAGGGTCGGGGACTTCGTCTCCTTGGTGTTCACGTCGAGGTAGGCGGTCCAGTTGGACCACTTGATGGTCTTCTCGGAGTCGGAGAGGTCCTCGGGGAGCTCGAGTGCCGCCGGTCCGCCGGTGGGCGGCTCGGGCGGTGCGCAGCCGGTCAGGGCCAGCCCGGCCGAGGCGGCCACGCCGGATGCCGAGCAGTGCTCGACGGCTGAGTCCGCCACCCGCGGCCTGGGCGACCGCGGCTGCAGCGGGCGACAGGGGTCGCCTGCCGCGGCGGGGGATCGGTGTCATGGGAGGTGCCTTCCGCTCTGCCCGAGTCGGGTCGTGGGGGTTCAGCTCTGGATGTTGGCCATGACGTGCTTGATCCGCGTGTAGTCCTCGAACCCGTACATCGAGAGGTCCTTGCCGTAGCCGGACTTCTTGAAGCCCCCGTGCGGCATCTCGGCGACGATGGGGATGTGGGTGTTGATCCAGACGCACCCGAAGTCCAGCGCGGCGGACATCCGCATCGCGCGACCGAAGTCCTTGGTCCAGACCGAGGAGGCCAGGCCGTAGTCCACGCCGTTCGCCCAGGCGAGCGCCTGGGCCTCGTCGTCGAACTGCTGCACGGTGATGACGGGGCCGAAGATCTCCTGCTGGACGGCCTCGTCCTCCTGGCGCAGACCGGAGAGCACGGTCGGCTCGAGGAAGTAGCCCTCGCCCATGCGCGGTGAGCCGGTTGCCGCCCGCGGAGACGGTGGCGTGGCCGGGCAGCCGCTGGATGAAGCCGGTGACCCGCTCGAGCTGGGTGGCGTTGTTGACCGGGCCGAGCAGGGCGTCGTCGTTGTCGGGCATGCCGACCACCGCCTGGGTGCGGGCGTAGTCGGCGAGCGCCTCGACGAAGTCGCCGTGGATGCCCGGGCCGGCCAGCACCCGGGTCGCGGCGGTGCAGTCCTGGCCGGCGTTGAAGTAGCCGGCGGTGGCGATGCCCTCGACCGCGGCCTCGAGGTCGGCGTCGTCGAAGACGATGACCGGGGCCTTGCCGCCGAGCTCGAGGTGGACGCGCTTGATGGTGGGGTGCGGCACTGAGCGCGACCTCTGCACCGGCCCGCACCGAGCCGGTGATGGCCACCATGGCGGGCGAGGAGTGCTCGACGACCCGGCGACCGGTGTCGCGGTCGCCGGTCACCACGTTGAAGGTGCCGGCCGGCAGGAACTCCGAGGCGATCTCGGCCATCAGGAGCGTGGTCTCCGGGGTGGTGTCGCTCGGCTTGAGGACGATCGTGTTGCCGGCCGCGAGCGCGGGGGCGATCTTCCACATCGCCATCATCATCGGGTAGTTCCACGGCGTCACCTGCCCGACGACTCCGATCGGCTCGCGGCGGATCCACGACGTGTGGCCGGCCATGTACTCACCAGCGGCGCGACCCTCCAGCACCCGGGCGGCACCCGCGAAGAAGCGGAGCTGGTCCACCATCGGCGGCATCTCCTCGCTCGCGGTGAGGGCGTGCGGCTTGCCGGTGTTCTCGGCCTCGAGGTGCACGAAGTCGTCGGCCCGGCGCTCGATCGCGTCGGCGAAGTCGAGCAGCGCCTTCTGGCGCTCGGCGGGCGTCGTACGACCCCACTCGCCGAAGGCGCGGTCGGCGGCCTCGTAGGCGGCGTCGACGTCGTCGGCTCCGCTGACAGGTGCGCGAGCCACGACCCGGCCGGTGGCGGGGTTGACCACCTCGGTCGTCTGGTCGGTGCTCGCGTCGACGTAGGAGCCGCCGATGAAGTTGCGCAGGCTGCGTGGGGTGGTCACAGACGTCCTCCGGATTTCAGGGGCAGTGAGGGGAGGGTAGGCCGATTGCGTCGCTATCTCCATAGATGACCACCACAAAACTGCTGGAAGCGCGAAAACTGACGCCGAAAAGCGTGGAATCCTTGGCGAGTCACTTGCAGAACACGGAATGCCCGCGCACCATGGGCGCATGACTGAGGCGCCGATGCGGCTCGACGACACCGCCAAACGGATCATCGAGCTCCTGCAGGAGGACGGACGTGCGTCCTATGCCGCCATTGCGAAGGCCGTCGGCCTCTCGGAGGCAGCAGCGCGGGCCCGGGTCCAGAAGCTGCTCGACTCCGACGTCATGCAGGTCGTCGCGGTCACCGACCCGATCCAGGTCGGCTTCACCCGCCAGGCCATGATCGGAATCCGCACCGAGGGCGACCCTCTCGCGGCCGGCGACCTCCTCGCCGAGCTGAGCGAGGTCGACTACGTCGTCACCACGGCGGGCAGCTTCGACCTGCTGGTCGAGGTCGTCTGCGAGGACGACCCGCACCTGCTCGACGTCATTCGACAGATCCGGGAGCTGAAGGGGGTCGTCTCCTCGGAGACGTTCGTCTACCTCAAGCTCAACAAGCAGCACTACAACTGGGGAACCCGATGAGCCTCGACGAGAACTTCGACTACCAGACCGCCGGCCGCGACCACCTGTGGTTGCACTTCACCCGGCACTCGACCTACGAGAAGGGCGGCGAGATGCCGCTCATCGTGAAGGGGGAGGGGCACAAGATCTGGGACAGCCACGGCCGCGAGTACATCGACGGCCTGGCCGGCCTGTTCGTCGTGCAGGTCGGGCACGGTCGTGAGGAGCTGGCCGAAGCGGCCGCCAAGCAGGCGCGCGAGCTGTCCTTCTTCCCCCTCTGGTCCTTCGCCCACCCGCGCGCCATCGAGCTGGCCGACCGGCTGGCCGCCATGGCCCCCGGCGACCTCAACCGGGTCTTCTTCACCACCGGGGGCGGCGAGGCCGTGGAGTCGGCCTGGAAGCTGGCCAAGCAGTACTTCAAGCTCACCGGCAAGCCCAACAAGCACAAGGTCATCTCCCGCGCCGTGGCCTACCACGGGACCCCTCAGGGGGCGCTGTCCATCACCGGCATCCCGCCGCTGAAGGAGATGTTCGAGCCGCTGGTGCCCGGTGCGCACAAGGTGCCCAACACCAACTTCTACCGCCGCCCCGACTACCTCGGCGACGACGAGAAGGCGTTCGGTCGCTGGGCCGCGGACCGCATCGCGGAAGCCATCGAGTTCGAGGGCCCCGACACCGTGGCGGCCGTCTTCCTCGAGCCGGTCCAGAACGCCGGCGGCTGCTTCCCGCCGCCCCCCGGCTACTTCGAGCGGGTGCGCGAGATCTGCGACGAGTACGACGTCCTGCTCGTCTCCGACGAGGTCATCTGCGCCTTCGGACGCGTGGGGGAGATGTTCGGCTGCGCGGAGTTCGGCTACCAGCCCGACATCGTCACGTGCGCCAAGGGCCTGACGTCCGGCTACTCGCCGATCGGCGCGATGATCGCCACCGACCGGCTCTTCGAGCCGTTCAAGGACGGCACCAACTCCTACGCCCACGGCTACACGTTCGGCGGCCACCCGGTCTCTGCCGCGGTCGCGATGGCCAACCTCGACATCATGGAGCGCGAGGGGCTGGTCGGCCAGGTCCAGCAGAACGGTCCGGCCTTCCGCGCCACGCTGGAGAAGCTCCTCGACATCCCCATCGTCGGTGACGTCCGCGGGCACGGCTACTTCTACGGCATCGAGCTGGTCAAGGACCGCGAGACCAAGGAGACCTTCGACGACGCCGAGTCCGAGCGGCTGCTGCGCGGCTACCTCTCCGGCGCGCTGTGGGAGGCCGGCCTCTACTGCCGCGCC
Organism: uncultured Actinomycetota bacterium; assembly: GCA_963712875.1. Lineage (GTDB taxonomy): Bacteria > Actinomycetota > Actinomycetes > Propionibacteriales > Nocardioidaceae > Nocardioides. The sequence continues at coordinate 104,240 of CAVQJS010000018.1, forward strand.
GACGACCGCGGCGACCCGGTCATCCAGCTCGCCCCGCCGCTGATCATCGGCCAGCCCGAGTTCGACGACATCGAGCAGCGGCTGCGGTCGGTGCTCACCGGAGCGCTCGCGCACCTCTGACGCCGACGTGCGTCCGGGGCCACCGACCGGGAAGAATGGGCGGGTGATCGACCCCGTACGCCCCGCGCGGCCCCACCACAAGCTCACCGACGACGGCCGTCGCATGCGCGAGGTGCTCACCTACTCGCGTCGCGGCAGCCGCTTCACCCCGCGCCAGGCCGAGTCCTGGGCGGCGCACCAGGCCGACTGGGTCATCCCCGAGGAAGCGGTCGACCGGCCCGACTTCGCGCTCCCGCGCTGGTTCGGCCGGGAGGCCCCGCTGATCGTCGAGATCGGCTCGGGCATCGGCGAGGCGACCGCGGTGCTGGCGGCCGCTCGTCCCGACCACAACGTGCTGGCCCTGGAGGTGTGGCTGCCCGGGGTGGCCGACTCCCTGTGGCGGGTGGCCGAGGCCGGCGCGGACAACGTCCGATTCTGCTCCGTCGACGCGGTCTGGTCGCTGGAGCACCTCATCGAGCCGGGCGGCCTCGCCGAGCTGTGGACCTTCTTCCCCGACCCGTGGCGCAAGACCAAGCACCACAAGCGGCGCCTGGTGTCGCCGGCCAACGCCGCGCTCGCCGCGTCCCGGCTCGAGCCCGGGGGAGCGTGGCGCCTGGCCACCGACTGGGCCCACTACGCCGACCAGATGGCGGAGGTGCTCGGCGCCGAGCCGACCCTGGACGGCGGCGTCGTCGAGCGGTGGGAGGAGCGACCGGTCACCCGGTTCGAGCGCAAGGGCCGGGAGGTGGGTCGCGAGATCACCGACCTGCGCTACCGCCGCAGGCCCTGAGAACCCTCAGTCGAGCCGCAGCCCGGCCTGCACGGAGAAGGTGCTCGACCCGCAGGCGCTCCGCCTCGCGATCGGTGCCCTCGGGCACGCCGGTGAGGGTGTCGGGCACGCCCAGGGCTCGAGCCGCGGCACCAGCAGGTCGTCGTAGGCCGCGGTGGTGCCACGCCGCCTGGCCATGGGAGTGCCGGGAGCCGGCGCCAGCACCTGGCCGCGCAGGCGGCGAAGGGCGCGAGCGGTGTCCTCGATGGGAGGTCCGACCGCGGGTTCGGGGGTGCCCCCGGTGCGCAGGCCACGGAGGAGCCGCCCGATCTCCGCCTGGCACAGGACGAGCCCGCACGCGACGCCCAGCATCACCGTGCACAGTGCGAGCGAGACCAGTCCGGTGGTCATCCCCTAGACGGTAGGTCGGGTCCCCAGCCGGCACAAGAGCGTCCGGATCAGTTCGATTTGGCGTGGGCGTGCGGAGTCTGTCAAGATGTTCCGGTTGCTCCGGCGGGTCGCCGGGGTGCGGCACATCTTGACTTCTGAATCGCGTCTCCTTGATCGATACCAGTCGTCTGCGTGCGCTGCACCGGGCCAAGACATCTTGGTCGGAGACCCGAACAGATCCGACAGCCGTCGGGTGCCACCCAGAGAAACACCACCTCCCTCGCGGGATGTGTTGCGAGTAATCAGCGCGACACGCCCGACCGCGGGGGTCGGAGGGTGGAGGAGAGACAGGCGGCACCGCCCACCCGGGCAGGACAGCCGAAAAGACCAGGCGTACGAGATCGAAGAGGACGAGAGAGACCTATGGCGGGACAGAAGATCCGCATCAGGCTCAAGGCCTATGACCACGAGGTGATCGACACCTCGGCGCGGAAGATCGTGGACACCGTCACCCGTACGGGTGCGAAGGTCGCCGGCCCTGTGCCGCTGCCGACCGAGAAGAACGTGTACTGCGTCATCCGATCGCCCCACAAGTACAAGGATTCCCGCGAGCACTTCGAGATGCGCACCCACAAGCGCCTGATCGACATCATCGACCCGACGCCCAAGACCGTCGACTCGTTGATGCGCCTCGATCTGCCCGCAGGTGTCGACATCGAGATCAAGCTCTGAGGCGCGACATGGCTAAGACTTTCGAACGCAATGTGAAGGGGCTGCTGGGCACCAAGCTCGGCATGACCCAGTTCTGGGACGAGAACAACCGCGTCGTCCCCGTGACCGTGATCGCGGCGACCACCAACGTGGTCACCCAGGTCCGTCAGCCCGAGACCGACGGCTACAACGCCATCCAGGTCGGGTTCGGCGAGATCGAGGCGCGCAAGGTCAACTCCCCCGAGGCGGGTCACTTCGCCAAGGCCGGGGTCACCCCGCGCCGCCACGTGGCCGAGATCCGCACCGCTGACGCTGCCGCCTACACCGTGGGCCAGGAGCTCGGTGTCGACACCTTCGCCGCCGGCGAGGAGATCGACGTCACGGGCACCAGCAAGGGCAAGGGTTTCGCCGGTGTCATGAAGCGACACGGCTTCCACGGTGTCGGCGCCTCCCACGGTGCTCACCGCAACCACCGCAAGCCCGGGTCGATCGGCGCCTGCGCCACGCCGGGTCGCGTGTTCAAGGGCACGCGCATGGCTGGCCGGATGGGTAACGACACGGTCACCACGCAGAACCTCACGGTGCACGCCGTCGACGCCGACAAGGGCCTGATCCTCATCAAGGGTGCCGTTCCCGGCCCCCGCGGTGGGCTCGTCGTCCTTCGTACGGCCGCCAAGGGCACCGTCTCTACCGGACAGGAGGCCTGAGCATGGCTGTCAAGACCGTCAAGGTTGATCTGCCTGCCGAGATCTTCGACGTCGAGGTCAACGTCCCGTTGATCCACCAGGTCGTGGTCGCGCAGCAGGCTGCTGCTCGTCAGGGCACGCACTCCACCAAGTCCCGCGGCGAGGTTCGCGGCGGTGGCCGCAAGCCCTACAAGCAGAAGGGCACCGGTCGCGCCCGCCAGGGCTCGACGCGCGCCCCGCAGTTCGCCGGTGGTGGCGTCGTCCACGGCCCGCAGCCGCGCAGCTACGACCAGCGCACCCCCAAGAAGATGAAGGCCGCCGCCCTGCGCGGTGCCCTCTCCGACCGGGCCCGCAACGACCGCATCCACGTGGTCGACTCCCTGGTGTCGGGCGACGTGCCCTCCACCAAGGCGGCGCTGACCTCGCTGGTCTCGCTGACCGACCGTGGCCGCTTCCTCGTGGTGCTCGAGCGCTCCGACGCGATCACCTGGCTCTCGCTGCGCAACGCGCCGCAGGTCCACATCGTCGCCGTCGACCAGCTCAACACCTACGACGTGCTGGCCTCCGACGACGTGGTCTTCACCCAGGGTGCCTACGACGTCTTCGTCAACGGCACCAGCGTCGGCCGGCGCCTCGGCGACCACGTCCGCGAAGACCACCGAGGCGAAGGCTGCTCCCAAGGCGGCCAGGACCGAGAAGGCCGACAAGGCTGCCGAGCCCGAGGTCGCCGCGTTCGCCGCGGTTCCCGAGGGTGCCAAGGCCCCGCTCAAGAGCGGCAACGCTCCCAAGGGCTACGACATCAAGGGCAACGCCGACTCCGGCCTCTACCACGAGCCTGACGGCCAGTGGTACGACGCCACCGTGGCCGAGTTCTGGTTCAAGAGTGCCGAGGACGCCGAGGCCGCTGGCTTCAAGCGCGCCGGTGGCGGCTCTGCTGCTGAGACCGTGGAGGACGACAAGTGAGCACCCTGCACAAGGACCACCGCGACGTGCTGATCGCGCCTGTCGTGTCGGAGAAGAGCTACGCCCTCCTCGACGCCAACAAGTACACCTTCATCGTCCACCCGGACGCCAACAAGACCGAGATCAAGATCGCGGTCGAGAAGGTCTTCGACGTCAAGGTCACCTCGGTCAACACGATCAACCGCAAGGGCAAGACGCGTCGCACCAAGTACGGCCTCGGCAAGCGTCCCAACACCAAGCGCGCGATCGTCAGCCTCGCCGAGGGCCACCGCATCGACATCTTCGGAGGTCCGGTCTCCTGACCGGGCTTCTGACTAGGAACTGATATGGCTATCCGCAAGTACAAGCCGACCACCCCGGGCCGTCGTGGCTCCTCGGTGGCCGACTTCGTCGAGATCACCCGGACCACGCCGGAGAAGTCGCTGACGCGCCCGCTGCCCAAGAAGGGCGGTCGCAACAACCAGGGACGCATCACCACGCGTCACCACGGTGGCGGCCACAAGCGTGCCTACCGCATCATCGACTTCCGTCGCTACGACAAGGACGGCGTGCCGGCCAAGGTCGCTCACATCGAGTACGACCCCAACCGCACCGCTCGCATCGCGCTGCTGCACTACGCAGACGGTGAGAAGCGCTACATCGTCGCGCCGAAGGACCTGACCCAGGGCACTGCCGTGGAGTCCGGCCCCAACGCCGACATCAAGCCCGGCAACAACCTGCCGCTGCGCAACATCCCGGTCGGTACGACCATCCACTGTGTCGAGCTGCGTCCCGGTGGCGGTGCGAAGATCGCCCGCTCCGCCGGCAACTCCGCCCAGCTGGTCGCCCGCGAGGGAAGCCGCGCCACGCTGCGTCTGCCCTCGGGCGAGATGCGCTACGTCGACGTGCGCTGCCGCGCCACCGTCGGCGAGGTGGGCAACGCCGAGCAGTCGAACATCAACTGGGGCAAGGCCGGCCGGATGCGCTGGAAGGGTCGGCGCCCGACCGTCCGCGGTGTCGTCATGAACCCGGTCGACCACCCGCACGGTGGTGGCGAGGGCAAGACCTCCGGTGGTCGTCACCCGGTCTCCCCCTGGGGCAAGCCCGAGGGCCGTACGCGCAAGCGCAAGGCCAGCGACTCCCAGATCATCCGTCGTCGCAAGTCCGGCAAGGGTAGGAAGTAACCGACATGCCTCGTAGCCTGAAGAAGGGCCCCTTCATCGATGACCACCTTCAGAAGAAGGTGGACGCCGAGAACGAGAAGGGCACCCACAACGTCATCAAGACCTGGTCGCGCCGGTCGATGATCGTGCCCGACATGATCGGTCACACCATCGCCGTGCACGACGGTCGCAAGCACGTTCCCGTCTTCGTCACCGACTCCATGGTCGGTCACAAGCTCGGTGAGTTTGCCCCCACCCGCACCTACCGCGGGCACGTGAAGGAAGACCGGAAGGGACGCCGTCGATGAGCACCACCGAGCGCAGCCGCACGAGTGCGCGCCGCGAGTCGCTGCTCGGCGACCAGCCGGGCGCCTACGCCAGCGCACGCTACGTGCGGATCACCCCGATGAAGGCTCGCCGTGTCGTCGACATGGTCCGCGGCCTTCCCGTCGACGACGCCCTGTCGCTGCTGCAGTTCGCACCGCAGGCCGCGTCCGAGACCGTCTACAAGGTGCTGGAGAGCGCGATCGCGAACGCCGAGACCACCGAGGGCCTGACCAAGGCCGACCTCGTGGTGTCGGCCGCCATGGTCGACGAGGGTCCGACGATGAAGCGTTGGCGTCCGCGTGCCCAGGGCCGCGCGACCCGCATCAACAAGCGCACGAGCCACATCACCCTCGTGGTGCAGCCGGCCGGTGCGCGTATCCCGCTGAAGCACGGCAAGAACGGAAAGGGTGCCTGATGGGCCAGAAGATCAACCCGAACGGCTTCCGCCTCGGCATCTCCACCGACCACAAGAGTCGCTGGTACGCCGACAAGCTCTACAAGTCCTACGTCGGTGAGGACGTCGCGATCCGCAGACTGCTCTCCAAGGGCATGGAGCGGGCCGGCATCTCCAAGGTCGAGATCGAGCGCACCCGTGACCGCGTCCGTGTGGACATCCACACCGCGCGTCCCGGCATCGTGATCGGTCGCCGTGGCGCCGAGGCCGACCGCATCCGCGGCGAGCTCGAGAAGCTCACCGGCAAGCAGGTCCAGCTCAACATCCTCGAGGTCAAGAACCCCGAGATCGACGCCCAGCTCGTCGCCCAGGGAGTTGCCGAGCAGCTCTCCGGTCGCGTGCAGTTCCGTCGTGCGATGAAGAAGGCCATGCAGACCTCGATGCGCTCGGGTGCCAAGGGCATCCGGATCCAGTGCTCGGGTCGTCTCAACGGCGCCGAGATGTCGCGTACGGAGTTCTACCGCGAGGGTCGCGTGCCGCTGCACACCCTGCGTGCGGACATCGACTACGGCTTCTACGAGGCCAAGACCACCTTCGGCCGCATCGGCGTGAAGGTCTGGATCTACAAGGGCGAGGTCGCCGCGACCCGCGCCGAGCGCCAGGCCCAGGCGGCCGCCCGCGCCGGTGCCCCCGGTCGCGGTGGACGTCCCACGAGCAACCGTGGCGCCGACCGTCCGAGCCGTGGCTCGCGTGGCGACCGCGCTCCTCGCACCGAGGGCACCGAGGCTCCGGCCGAGGCCGCTGCGGTCGAGGCTGCCCCGAGCACCGGACAGGAGGCCTGACCTCATGTTGATGCCCCGTCGCGTCAAGCACCGCAAGCAGCACCACCCCAAGCGTCGTGGTCAGGCCAAGGGCGGCACCTCGCTGGCCTTCGGTGACTTCGGCATCCAGGCGGTCGAGGGTCACTACGTGACCAACCGACAGATCGAGTCGGCCCGTATCGCCATGACCCGTCACATCAAGCGTGGCGGCAAGGTGTGGATCAACATCTACCCGGACCGCCCGCTGACCAAGAAGCCTGCCGAGACCCGCATGGGTTCCGGCAAGGGTTCCCCCGAGTGGTGGGTGGCCAACGTCAAGCCCGGCCGCGTCATGTTCGAACTCTCCGGTGTGGATGAGGTGACCGCTCGCGAGGCCATGCGCCGCGCGATGCACAAGCTCCCCATGAAGTGCCGGTTCATCTCCCGTGAGGCCGGTGAATTCTGATGGCTACCAAGCTGAACGCCCACGAGCTCGACGAGCTCGACGCCACCGACCTGGAGGCGAAGCTGCGTGAGTCCAAGGAGGAGCTCTTCAACCTCCGGTTCCAGGCGGCCACCGGCCAGCTGGAGGGCCAGCGGCCGACTCCGCACGGTCAAGAAGGACATCGCCCGCATCTACACCGTGATCCGCGAGCGCGAGCTCGGGATCCGCACCACGCCGGGCGCGAACACTGAAGAGGCGAAGGCATGAGCACCGACACGAACGACCAGGGCACGACCGAGCAGCGCAACCAGCGCAAGGTCCGCGAGGGCCTCGTCGTCAGCGACAAGATGGACAAGACCATCGTCGTCGCTGTCGAGGACCGCGTGAAGCACGCGCTCTACGGCAAGGTCCTGCGCAAGACGTCGCGCCTGAAGGCCCACGACGAGACCAACACGTGCGGCATCGGCGACCGGGTCCTGATCATGGAGACCCGCCCGCTGTCCGCCACGAAGCGCTGGCGCCTCATCGAGGTCCTCGAAAAGGCCAAGTGACATCCGGGCACCCCCTCGGCACCAGCCGGGGAGGGCGCCCACCGATACCGACCAGTTCGGCCAGGCTCGCGGTCCAGGAGACCACGAGAACCAGCTCGACAACCAGGAGAAACCAATGATCCAGCAGGAGTCGCGACTCAAGGTCGCCGACAACACCGGTGCGAAGGAAATCCTCTGCATCCGTGTTCTCGGCGGCTCTGGCCGTCGCTACGCCGGCATCGGTGACGTCATCGTCGCCACCGTCAAGGACGCGATCCCCGGTGGCAACGTCAAGAAGGGCGACGTCGTCAAGGCCGTGGTCGTACGCACCGTCAAGGAGCGTCGCCGCGCCGACGGTTCCTACATCCGCTTCGACGAGAACGCCGCCGTCATCCTCAAGAACGATGGCGAGCCGCGTGGTACGCGCATCTTCGGCCCCGTGGGTCGCGAGCTGCGCGAGAAGCGCTTCATGAAGATCATCTCGCTCGCCCCGGAGGTGTTGTGAGAGATGGGTAAGCACATGAACATCAAGAAGGGCGACACCGTCAAGGTCATCGCCGGCAAGGACAAGGGTGCCCAGGGCAAGGTCATCACGGTGCTCCGCGAGGAGGACCGCGTGATCGTCGAGGGAGTCAACCTCGTCAAGCGCCACACCAAGTCCGTCCAGCAGACCGGCACGACCGGCGGCATCATCACCCGTGAGGCCCCCATCCACGTCTCCAACGTGATGCTGGTCGAGGGTGACGGCGTCACCCGCGTCGGCTTCCGTCGCGACGACGTCTCCAAGCGCCGTCCCGACGGTTCGACCTACGCCGCCGCCCGCTCCGTGCGGGTGTCGCGCAAGACCGGCAAGGAGATCTGAGATGACTACGTCCACCTCGGAGACCACCACCACCGAGATTCCCCGACTCAAGACGCGCTACCGCGAGGAGATCATCCCCGCGCTGCGCACCGAGTTCGACATCGCCAACATCATGCAGGTCCCCGGCCTGACCAAGATCGTGGTCAACATGGGTGTCGGCGAGGCTGCTCGCGACTCCAAGCTGATCGAGGGCGCCATCCGCGACCTCACCGCGATCACCGGCCAGAAGCCGGCCGTGACCAAGGCCCGCAAGTCGATCGCGCAGTTCAAGCTGCGCGAGGGCATGCCGATCGGCTGCCACGTCACCCTGCGCGGTGACCGCATGTGGGAGTTCCTCGACCGCCTGCTGTCCCTGGCGCTTCCCCGCATCCGTGACTTCCGCGGCCTGTCGCCCAAGCAGTTCGACGGCAACGGCAACTACACCTTCGGTCTCACCGAGCAGGTCATGTTCCACGAGATCAACCAGGACAAGATCGACCGGTCGCGCGGCATGGACATCACGGTCGTGACCACCGCCACCAATGACGACGAAGGTCGCGCGCTGCTCAAGCAGCTCGGCTTCCCGTTCAAGGAGAACTGACATGGCGAAGACTGCACTCAAGGTCAAGGCCGCTCGCAAGCCGAAGTTCGCTGTCCGCGGCTACACCCGCTGCCAGCGCTGCGGTCGCCCGAAGTCCGTCTACCGCAAGTTCGGCCTGTGCCGCATCTGCCTGCGGGAGATGGCCCACCGCGGTGAGCTGCCCGGCGTCACCAAGTCCTCCTGGTAATCACCTCACACACGTTGAAGGTCGCTCCGGTGCTGCCGGTGCGAAACCACGACGAGAAAGACACACATCATGACGATGACTGACCCGATCGCAGACATGCTCACGCGTCTGCGCAACGCCAACCAGGCGTACCACGACGCCGTGTCGATGCCCTACAGCAAGATGAAGGCCGGCCTCGCGGAGATCCTCAAGCAGGAGGGCTACATCACCTCCTACGACGTGCAGGACAACGTCACCGCCGAGGGCGAGCCCTCGGTCGGCAAGACGCTGACCGTCACGCTCAAGTACGGCCGCAACCGGGAGCGCTCGATCGCCGGCGTCCGCCGCATCAGCAAGCCCGGCCTGCGTGTCTACGCCAAGAGCACCAGCCTGCCGAGGGTCCTCGGTGGCCTCGGTGTCGCGATCATCTCGACGAGCCAGGGTCTGCTGACCGACCGCCAGGCCAACCAGAAGGGCGTGGGCGGAGAAGTCCTCGCCTACGTCTGGTAATCCGGACTACACGACCAGAAGGAGAAACAAGCATGTCGCGTATTGGCAGGCTCCCCATCCCGGTCCCGTCCGGCGTCGATGTTGCCATCGACGAGGCGACGGTCACCGTCAAGGGCCCCAAGGGCACCCTGAGCCACACCGTGGCCTCCCCCATCATGGTGGAGAAGGGTGACGACGGTGTCCTCTCGGTCAACCGTCCCGACGACGAGCGCAACAGCCGCTCGCTGCACGGACTGACCCGCACCCTGATCAACAACATGGTCGTGGGTGTCACCGAGGGCTACGAGAAGAAGCTCGAGATCGTGGGCGTGGGTTACCGCGTCCTGCCCAAGGGCCCCACGCAGCTCGAGTTCCAGCTCGGCTACTCCCACCCCATCATCTTCGACGCGCCCGAGGGCATCACCTTCACCACCGAGGGCCCGACCAAGCTCGGCGTCGTCGGCATCGACAAGCAGCTCGTCGGTGAGGTCGCGGCCAAGATCCGCAAGCTGCGCAAGCCCGAGCCCTACAAGGGCAAGGGCGTGCGTTACTCCGGCGAGCACATCCGCCGCAAGGTCGGAAAGGCCGGTAAGTGACATGGCTATCTCACTGAGCAACAACAAGCACACGGCGAAGCGTGTCCGTGCCCGTCTGCGTCGTCAGGCGCGCGGTCGCAAGCGCATCCACGGCACCACCGAGCGTCCGCGCCTGGTGGTCACCCGGTCAGCCCGTCACATCTCGGTCCAGGTCGTCGACGACCTGGCCGGCGCGACGCTGGCCTACGCCTCCACCATGGAGGCCGACGTCCGCACCGCGGGCGGCGACAAGACCACCCAGGCCAAGCTGGTCGGCGAGCTGGTGGCCGAGCGTGCCAAGGCGGCAGGGATCGAAGGCGTTGTCTTCGACCGTGCCGGCAACAAGTACCACGGCCGCATCGCGGCCCTCGCCGATGCCGCCCGGGAGGGCGGATTGTCCTTCTGATCGCTCAACGCGACCAGAGAGAGAACTTAGATATGGAGCACATCTCATGAGCGGAGCCCAGCGCGGACAGCGCAGCGGTGGCTCGGGCGACCGTCGTCAGCGTGACGACCGTCGCGGTGGCGGCGCTGAAAAGTCTGTCTACATCGAGCGAGTCGTCGCCATCAACCGTGTCGCCAAGGTCGTCAAGGGTGGTCGTCGCTTCAGCTTCACCGCCCTCGTGATCGTCGGTGACGGGGACGGCATGGTCGGCGTCGGTTACGGCAAGGCCAAGGAAGTCCCTGCGGCGATCGCCAAGGGTGTCGAGGAGGCCAAGAAGAACTTCTTCAAGGTCCCCCGCAGCCAGGGCACGATCCCGCACCCGGTCCAGGGCGAGAAGGCCGCGGGCGTCGTCCTGCTGCGTCCCGCCGCTCCCGGTACCGGCGTCATCGCCGGTGGCCCGGTGCGCGCGGTGCTCGAGTGCGCCGGCATCCACGACGTGCTGAGCAAGTCGCTCGGTTCGTCCAACCAGATCAACATCGTCCACGCGACGGTCGAGGCCCTCCGCATGCTCGAGGAGCCCGAGGCAGTTGCGGCTCGCCGCGGCATGCGCGTCGAGGACGTCACCCCGGCAGCGCTCCTCGCGGGCGCGTGCCGAGGCTGCGACGGGGGTGTCGGCCTGATGGCACAGCTCAAGGTCCAGCAGAAGCGCGGTCTGGTCGGCCTCAAGGCCAACCAGCGCGAGACGCTGCGCTCGCTCGGTCTCAAGCGGATCGGCGACGTCGTCGTCAAGGAAGACCGCCCGGAGATCCGGGGCATGGTCAACACTGTCCGTCACCTGGTGACGGTTGAGGAGGTGGAGTGACATGACGCTCAAGCTGCACCACTTGCGTCCCGCTCCGGGCGCCAAGACCGCCAAGACCCGCGTGGGTCGCGGTGAGGGCTCCAAGGGAAAGACCGCAGGCCGAGGCACCAAGGGAACCAAGGCGCGCTACCAGGTGCCGGTTGCCTTCGAGGGTGGCCAGATGCCGATCCACATGCGCCTGCCCAAGCTGAAGGGCTTCAAGAACCCCTTCCGGGTGGAGTTCCAGGTCGTCAACCTCGACCGGCTCAACGAGCTGTTCCCCGACGGTGGCACCGTGTCCGTCGAGGACCTGGTCGCCAAGGGCGCCGTCCGCAAGAACCAGCCCGTCAAGGTGCTGGGCCAGGGCGACATCGCTGTCCCCGTCCAGGTCAGTGTCAACGCGTTCTCGAGCTCCGCCAAGGCGAAGATCGAGGCCGCCGGCGGCACCGTGACGCTGGTCTGAGGCCAGCTCGATCGCACATCCGGTGAAGGCCTGGCCGCACAGTGGGAACTGTCGGCCGGGCCTTCGTCGTTACCGGGGAAGCGGCCCTCGGACCGACTGTTAGGCTTCCCCGGGCTCTCGTCGTCGAACGGTGAGGGCATCTCGTCCGCCCGCCTTCCGTGGCCGGGCACCCAACGAAAGAGGAACCAGTGCTAGGCGCGTTCGCCAACGCTTTCCGGACGCCGGACCTGCGGCGCAAGCTGCTGTTCGTCCTGCTGATCATCATGATCTTCCGGCTGGGCTCCCAGGTCCCGACGCCGGGTGTCAACGTCGCCAACGTCCAGGCCTGCATCAGCGACCTCGAGGAGGGCGGGCTCTACAGCCTGATCAACCTGTTCTCGGGCGGTGCGCTGCTCCAGCTGACGATCTTCGCGCTGGGGATCATGCCCTACATCACCGCCTCCATCATCTTGCAGCTGCTCGTCGTGGTCATCCCGCGACTCGAAGCGCTCAAGAAGGAGGGCCAGGCCGGTCAGGCCAAGATCACGCAGTACACGCGCTACCTCACGCTGGGCCTCGCCGTGCTCCAGGCCACCGGCATCGTGGCGCTCGCCCGCAGTGGCGCCCTGCTCCAGGGCTGCACCCGCGACCTGCTCCACGACGACGGCACGGCGACCTTCCTGGTCATGGTCATCACCATGACGGCGGGCACCGCGGTCATCATGTGGCTCGGTGAGCTCATCACCGACCGCGGCATCGGCAACGGCATGTCCATCCTGATCTTCTGCCAGGTCGTCGCGACCTTCCCCGCCGCCCTGTGGAGCGTCCAGACCTCCAAGGGCTGGGTCGTCTTCGGCGTGGTGATGGTCATCGGCCTGATGCTGGTGGCCGCCGTCATCTTCATCGAGCAGGCGCAGCGCCGCATCCCGGTCCAGTACGCCCGCCGCATGGTGGGTCGCAAGATGTTCGGTGGCAACTCCACCTACATCCCGCTCAAGGTCAACCAGGCCGGCATCATCCCGGTCATCTTCGCCTCCTCGCTGCTCTACCTGCCGGCGATGGCGGTCCAGTTCAACCCCGAGAGCCAGAACCCCGTCCTGGACTTCATCGGCACCTACCTGGTCGGAGGAGACCACCCGCTCTACATGGCGGTGTACTTCCTCCTGATCATCTTCTTCACGTACTTCTACGTCTCGATCACCTTCAATCCTGAAGAGGTGGCGGACAACATGAAGAAGTACGGCGGCTTCATCCCCGGGATCCGGGCGGGCAAGCCGACCGAGGACTACCTGTCCTACGTCCTGTCCCGCATCACGTTCCCTGGAGCTCTCTACCTCGGCCTGATCTCGCTGGTCCCGCTGATCGCCTTCGCGCTGATCGACGCCAGCCAGAACTTCCCGTTCGGTGGCACGTCCATCCTCATCATGGTCGGCGTCGCGCTCGACACGGTGAAGCAGATCGAGAGCCAGCTCCAGCAACGTAACTACGAAGGATTCCTGAAGTAGATGAGACTCATCCTCATGGGCCCGCCCGGTGCGGGCAAGGGCACGCAGGCCAGGTTCGTCGCCGAGCACTTCGGCATCCCGGCGATCTCCACCGGGGACATCTTCCGGGCCAACGTGTCCCGGGGCACCGAGCTCGGGGTCCAGGCCAAGCGCTACATGGACTCGGGCGAGTACGTCCCCGACGAGATCACCAACCTGATGGTGCGCCACCGCATCGACGAGCCGGACGCCGAGCCCGGCTTCCTCCTCGACGGCTATCCCCGCACCCTCGCCCAGGTCGAGGAGCTCGACGGGATGATCCGTCACACCGGTCACTCCCTCGACGCGGTCGTGGTGCTGACGGTGGACCAGGACGAGGTCGTGGAGCGACTGCTCCAGCGTGCGCAGACCGAGGGCCGCGCCGACGACACGCGCGACGTGATCCGTCGCCGCCAGGAGATCTACAGCGAGGAGACGGCACCGCTGATCGACGTCTACCGCAGCCGCGGGCTCCTGATCGAGGTCGACGGACTGGGCGAGATCGCCGACGTCACCCAGCGCATCTTCGACGCGCTCGACGTCGTGCCCCAGAGCTGACTCAGCCCGTGGTGTTCGGCAACCGCGGCCTGGAGATCAAGACTCCCCAGCAGATCGACGCGATGCGGGTCGCAGGTCGGCTGGTGGGCGAGACCCTGGAGCTCCTGCGCGAGGCGGCGCGTCCCGGCGTGACGACCAAGGACGCTCGACACCCTGGCGGAGACCAACATCCGCGACCACGGTGGCGTTCCGTCGTTCCTCGGCTACGGCGTACCTCCCTTCCCGGCCACCATCTGCGCGTCGGTCAACCACGAGGTCGTGCACGGGATCCCCGGGCAGCGCGTCCTCGTCGAGGGTGACGTCGATCTCCATCGACTGCGGCGCGATCGTCGACGGCTGGCACGGCGACGCCGCGATCACCGTGCCGATCGGCGCGGTCGCCGACGAGGTGACCGAGCTGCTGCGGGTCACCGAGGAGTCGCTCTGGCGGGGCATGGCCGCCGCCCACCTGGGTGGCCGGGTCACCGACATCAGCCATGCCGTCGAGTCCTACGTCCGGTCCCAGGGTCGCTACGGCATCCTCGAGGACTACACCGGGCACGGGATCGGCACCGAGATGCACATGGCGCCCAACGTCCCCAACTACGGCAAGCGTGGTCGGGGACCGACCCTGGTCGAGGGACTGGCCCTGGCCGTGGAGCCGATGGTCACCCTCGGCAGCAAGCACACCGACCTGCTCGAGGACGAGTGGACGGTCGCCACCGTGGACGGCTCCATGTCCGCCCATTTCGAGCACACGTTCACCCTCACGCCGCAGGGCGCGTGGGTGCTCACGGCCGTCGACGGGGGCCGGGACCGACTGGCCGAGCTCGGTGTCGCCTTCGGCGGTCGCTGAAACGTCGGTTCGTCCCGTCGCCGATGATCTGGAACACTGGCGGCACAGGAGGGGAGTATTCCCCCGTGGTGGTGTCGTCAGTACGGCGTACGCGCGAGCGTGTGCCCGGTGCCACCGGTTCGCGCTCCAGGCGTGAGCGGAAGAGACCTCCGGGCCCGCGGCGTCGCGGAAAACCCGTCGTCAACCTCTGAGCTCAAGGAGCAGCAGCGTGGATGTCCCCATCTGGGTCTGGATCGCCACCGGCGTAGTCACGATCGCGATCTTCACCTTCGACCTCGCCGTCGTCGGCCGTCGGCCACACGAGCCGAGCATGCGCGAGTGCGCCACCTACCTCAGCATCTACGTCGGCCTGGCGGTGATCTTCGGCCTCGGTGTCTGGTACACCTCCGGAGGCACCTACGCGCTGGAGTTCTACTCCGGCTGGTTGGTGGAGTACTCGCTCTCCATCGACAACCTCTTCATCTTCATCATCATCATGGCCAAGTTCGCGGTGCCGCGTGAGCTCCAGCAGTACGCCCTGATGATCGGCATCGTGATGGCGCTGATCATGCGCGCCATCTTCATCGCCGTCGGCGCGGCGGCCATCAGCAACTTCAGCTGGATCTTCTACATCTTCGGCCTGTTCCTGATCTACACGGCCTACAAGCTGGCCAAGGAGGGCGCCGAGGACGAGGACGACGAGTTCGAGGAGAACAAGCTCGTCGCGTTCATCGAGCGTCGCTTCCCGGCCACCTCCGAGTGGCACGGCAAGAGCCTGTTCGTCAAGGACGGCGCCAAGCGGATGATCACGCCGATGTTCATCGTGATCATCACGCTCGGCACGACCGACCTGCTGTTCGCCCTCGACTCGATCCCGGCGATCTTCGGCATCACCAAGGAGCCCTACCTGGTGCTCACGGCCAACATCTTCGCGCTGATGGGCCTGCGCCAGCTCTACTTCCTGATCGGCGGCCTGCTCCAGCGCCTGATCTACCTGTCCTACGGACTGGCCTTCCTGCTGGCCTTCATCGGCGTGAAGCTGTTCTTCCACGCGCTGCACGAGAACGAGGTGCCGTTCATCAACGGTGGCGAGCCCCTCGACTACGCCTGGCTCGAGATCCCGATCTGGCTCTCGCTCGTGGTCATCATCGCGACGCTGGTGGTCACCGCGGTGCTGTCGCTGTGGGCCTCCAGCCGCATGTCCGATGCGGAGCAGGACGCCAGGACCGGTCCGCGTCGCGACTGGGAAGACGACTGACCCCGGCGGTCAGGACACGCACTGGTTGGAGCTGGGGGAGCTGTCGGACCCCCGCTGCATCCGCAGGTCGAGGCACACCGGCTCGTCCGTGAGCACGAGCAGGCGCCTGCGGGTCGTCGAGCCGTACTCATCCGTGTCGTCACGGTGCCAGCTGAAGCTGTCGCCCGGCTCGACGGGCACGGGCGGCTCCCACTGGAACAGGACGCCGCGCGCCGTGCGGCGACCCGAGAGCGACGGGGCGGCGTCGAGGGCGTCGGGGACGAGGTCGCTGGGTGTGATGGACTCGGTCGGGACGACGACGCCGGGGTCCTCCCCACGGCCGTCGCCCCGGAGGACGAGGAAGCCGACCAGCAGGGCCAGCAGCGGCCACGCCGACGCCGGCCCAGACCAGGCCCGAGACGCCGCCGGACTCCTCCTCGGCCGTCCCGGCCGGGGCGGGGTCCTGGGCGGCGATCCGCCGCGGCCCGCTGGCCGAGATCACCGTCACCGGTTTCATCGCCGTGGCGTCCTCGGGCGGCTCGGACCGGTCGGGGAGCGCGACCGAGCTGTCGGGGCGGTCGCCCTCGACCGCCACCGCCGTGCGCGACCAGCCGGCGTTCGACTCGATGCGCTGCAGCGCCCTGGCCAGCTCGAGGGCGCTCGAGGGACGGTGCTCGGGTCGCTTGGCCAGGCACTGCTGGAGCAGGCGGTCGAGCGCCGGGGGCACGTCGGGACGCTGGGTCGCCGGGGGAGCAGCGTGCAGGATGCGCGCACTGAGCGCACGCGTCGAGTTGTCGCCCGACGGGATCGAGAACGGCGAGCGCCCCACGAGCAGGTGCCAGATGGTCGCGCCGAGGGAGTAGACGTCGGAGGACACCGAGCCGTTGGAGCGGCCGTCGAGGAGCTCGGGAGGCGACCAGGGATAGGAGATGCGTACGTCGTTGTCGCCCTCGACGTCGGCCATGTGGCCGGCGATGCCGAAGTCGGTCAGGGCGGGCTCGTGGTAGCTCGTCACCAGCACGTTGCTCGGCTTGATGTCGCGGTGCAGGATGCCCGAGCGGTGGGCGGTCTCGATCGCGCTGGCGAGCTTGATGCCGGTGGCCACGGCGTCGACCGGTGACATCGGGTTGGACCGCACCCGGATCCCGAGGTCCGGTGGCGGGCAGTAGCGCATCACCAGGAACGGTCGGCCGCCCTCCGCGGTCACCCCGGCGGTGATCACCGAGACGATGTAGGGATGGTCGGCGAGGCGGGCCATCGCGTTGGCCTCGGCCGTGAAGAGGTACTTCTCGCGGTCGGTGAGGGGCACGTCGGGACGGACGACCTTGACCGCGACGCGCTGGCGCGGCCACTGCTGCTCGTAGAGGAAGACGTCGGCGAACCCACCGCTGCCCAGGTGCTCGACGAACGTGAACCCGGGGATGACCGGGGCGCTCACCGCGGCAACCGTCCCTGTCTCGAAGCGCACGGCATAGACCTCGGCGAGGTCCAGCGTGGTGCCGGGCTCGAGGACGTAGGCGTCACCGGGTCGCATCCGCTGGGGGTCGCGTCCGGGAGGGGAGATGGTCGTGCCTCCGCGGCTGTCGAGGTCGCGGGCCACGACGTCCCAGCCGTCGAGCTCGATCTGCAGGTGGCGACGGGAGACGAAGGAGTGGCTCGGAGGGCAGGTGCACCAGGTGGGGCCAGTCGGTGCTGCCCTCGGCGGGTGCGGGCTTGCGACCCAGGATGACGCCCCGGTCCAGCGGGACGACCTCGCCGGTCGGGAGGCGCAGGCCGCCGAGCGCGGGACGCTGCACGCGACGGGGCTCCTGCGGCGCGACCCGCTGGTGGCACACCCGGCACGACGGTGCTGCCGGCGGGGTGAGGTGTCCCAGCGGGCAGCTGACGGCGAGCACGGTGGACGAGGTGCCGTGGGAGAGGTGGGCTGGCCGGAAGGTGGTCTCGCCGTCGTGGTCGTCGACCTCGACCCCGGGCGGTCGTCGACCGGCGGCGTGGCCGGCCGGATGGTGGTGTGGGTGCCCTCCTCGATCCGCGCGTTGAAGAGGGGGTCGGGCTCGGAGGTGTCGTGCAGCGATCCGGTGTCCTCGGCGCGTCCACGCGGCGACGTACGCGGGTGCGCGGCGGCGGACCGTCAGGTCCCTTCGCTGCCAGGATGCTGTCGGGGATGCCGTCGATGAGGGCGGTGGTCACCGGCGGCGCCTCGACCGTGCGGGCCTTGACCACGGGGGCCACCTTGGCCGAGAGCGGCTGGAGCTCGACCCGGGCGGCGGCGACGACGCCACCCACGAGGCGGCGTGGGCTGACGAGCGAGTCGGGGTCGGTGCCGTGCGTCGAGGCTGAGGACGCGCCCGGCACCGGCGAGGCGTACGTGTCCGGACCCGCGCGACAGCGTCGTCGAGGCACCGGAGGTGAAGTCGACGACGGCGAGTGCGGGCGGGTCGCCGTCGAAGGCCTTCTCCACGATCGCCAGCACGCGTTCCACGACGGTGGAGCCGGAGGGCGCGGTCACGGTGAGCGCCTCCCAGAGCTCGTGGACGACCTGCTCGTCATCGGGGTCGGTGAGTAGGATCCAGTGGGCGCCACTGCCGAGGAGCACCCCCGTGCCACCGACGTACCTGGCTTCCACGATCACCGTCGGCTCCCCTCGTTCACGCCCACACCACCATCATCACCCATCACACCCGTTCCCCGCAGCCGGCCCGACTTGTCCGAACCTTGCCTCGATACATACCCTCCCTGCGGGGACCTGCGGTGGGCGCGGGCAACCGAGGGGGATACTCGTGGCACGGTGGCGGTTCGTGAAGCGACACCGGGGGACGATCGCCTCCGGTGCTGCTCTGGCCGTCGCCGTGTCCGCCGTCATCGTCTATGCCGTCACCGCGAGCGGCTACAAGGCCCACCAGGCGGACCTCAACGACGGTGGCGTCTGGGTCGTCAACGGGACCAAGGGATGGTCGGGCCGGCTCAACAAGCCGATCAACCAGCTCGACGGCGTCGTGCCCAGCGACGACGGCAAGACCCGCATGGACATCATCCAGGACGGCGCGGCCGTCGTGGCCCTCGACATCAACGCCCTGCGCGGCCAGTCCATCGAGACGAGCAAGCTCGAGACCCTCGACGGCGGCTCCGCGGCCATCCCGAGCGACGGCGACGTGCAGATGGCCGGCGGCACCCTGGCCAGTGCGGACGCCGAGACCGGCGAGGTCTGGGCCGTCCGCTACGACGACATGGTCGGCAAGCCGGTCATGAACCTCGTCGACCGCCAGTCCGATGCGCTGATCGAGGCCGGTGAGAGGGCGGCCCTCGCCGTGAGCGAGGGCGGCGCCGTCGTGGTCACCTCCGCCGAGGAGGGGACGGTCACGACCGTGCGGTCCGCAGGCGCAGGGTTCGGCGAACCGGTCACCGAGGACCTGCCCGGTGACGCCGGCCAGGTCACGAGCGTCACCACGGTCGGCGAGCGGGTGGTGACCCTCGACGAGACGGCGGGCGTGGTGCGCGCCCTCGGTGGGGCGGCCGCCTCCGTGCCGCCCGGCAGCGTCCTCCAGCAGGCCGGTCCCGCGGCCGACTCCGTGCTGGTCGTCACGCCCGACGAGCTCCTGGCCGTCGACCTCGACTCCGGTGAGGCCACCACGATCGCCACAGCCACCGCCACGGGCGACCCGGTGGAGCCGGTCCGCCTCGGGCCGTGCACCTACGGCGCCTGGTCGGGCGGGCAGGGCAACGTCTCGGTCCAGTGCGGCTCGCAGGACGCCTCGGTCTCCGAGCTGGGCGGCAACGCCACCGACCTCGCCTTCCGCGTCAACCGTGGCGAGATCGTGCTCAACGACGCCACCAGCGGCGCCGTCTGGGACGTCGACGACGACAAGCCGGTGAAGATCGACAACTGGGAGGCCTTCACCTCCAAGAAGAAGACCGAGGAGGACGACAAGAAGAGCGACGCCAACGACGCCGACCGCCGTCCGCCCCAGGCCAAGCCCGACGCCTACGGCGTCCGCGCCGGCCGGACGACGGTGCTGCACCCGCTCGACAACGACTCCGCGCCCGAGGGCCGCCTGCTCAGCATCGTGGGCGTGGACCAGCCCGGTGGCGGGGCCCGCGTGGAGATCAGTCCCGACGGCCAGACCCTGGTCCTCGCGATGCCCGACGGCGCCCGACCGGTGGCCTTCGACTACTACGTCGACGACGGCCGCAGCGGGGTGCGCGCCAACGCGCTGGTCAGCGTCGACGTACGCGATCCCGGCAGCAACAGCGCCCCTGCCCCGCGCGAGGGCTACCGCAGGGCGACCTACCAGGTGCCGCACCGGGGAGCCCTCGCCGTGCCGGTCCTCTCCGACTGGCGTGACGACCGCGACGGCGACATGCTGCTCCTCGACTCGGCCCGCGCGGTGGCCGGCGAGCAGTCCGGTGCCACGGCCCGCATCACCGCCGACGGGCGGATCCGCTTCACCGCTCCCACGGCGAAGACCGACCGTGAGGAGACGGTCCGCGTCGACTTCGCCGTCACGGACGGCCGCTCCGCGCCGGTCGAGCGGTCGATGACCTTCCGGGTGCAGGCGCCGCTGGACCAGACGTCCTTCGCCGCGCAGGCCCAGCCCGACGTCATCCGGGGAGAGGTCGGCACGCCGATCAAGATCCGGCCGTTGCTCAACGACCTCCCGGGCTCCGACCCGACCTCGCCCAACGCCGAGCTGGTGCTCGGCGGCAAGGTGCCTCCGCAGGCCGGCGCCACGATCGTCACCGACCTCGACTCGGGCCAGCTCACCTTCACCGGCGACCGCGCCGGCACCTACTTCCTGAAGTACGACGCCGGCTTCGGCAACGCGACCCTCGACCAGGGCACCATCCGCGTCGACGTGAAGCCGCGCCCCAAGCGGGCCTCCGACCCGATCGCCATGCCCGACCAGCTGACGGTCTACGGCCAGGCCCCGGGCATCGTCGACGTGCTGTCCAACGACCTCGACCCGGCCGGCGGTCTCCTCGTCGTCCAGCGGGCGGTGCCCACGCGTGCGGGCAGCATCGACGTCGCGATCATCGACGGGCGCTGGCTCCGGATCTCCTCGCGCCAGCCCGACATGGCCCCGGCCACCCAGACCGATCAGCTACACGATCAGCAACGGGACGAGCTCCGCAGTGCGCGGGGAGGTCGTGGTGACCCAGCGACCCGCACCCCAGGACAACACCCCCGTCACGGTGGCCGACCGGGTCGTCGTACGCGCCGGCACCGCGGTCTCCGCACCGGTGCTCGACAACGACCTGTCGCCCTCCGGAGACCGCCTCACCCTGCTCGGCGACCTCTCGGACGGACTGCCCGGCCAGCTCGAGGTCGTGCGGCCGCCCGACGTCACGGGCGACCTCGGGCAGGCCTTCGTCTCCGGTCGCCTGGTGCGCTACGTCGCACCGGCGAACATCAAGGAGCGGGACACCTACGAGGTCACCTACATCGCGCAGAACCTGGACGGGCAACGCGCGGTCGGGCGACTCTTCGTCACCGTGGTCCCGGACGACGACCCCAACGACCCACCGGAGCCGCCCACCCTCGAGGGTCGCGTGGTCTCCAGCGACACGATCAAGGTCCGCGTCCCGGGGGTCGGTGTGGACCGCAACGGCGACCCGGTGACGGTCACCGGCATCACGTCAGCACCCCGCCTGGGCCGGATCGTCTCCTTCGGCGGCAACTTCCTCGAGTACCAGGCCTACCCGCGCACCGTCGGGACGGACGAGTTCACCTACTCCGTGGTCGACTCGCAGGGTGCGTTCGCCACGGGCCTGGTGCGGGTCGCCGTGGTGCCGCCCGGCGAGCCGCAGCCGCCGCTGGCTGTCGCCGACCGGCTCACGGTCGAGCCGGGACGGACGGCGACGTTCGACCCGTTGGCCAACGACTTCATCGCACCCGGGGACGACGTACGCATCGAGCTCATCGACGCTCCGGCGGGTGCCGAGCTCGACCCGGACACCGACCTGGTGACCGTCACGGCGCCCGGCTCCCTGGAGGGTCCGCCGGTGGTGGTCGTCTACCGCGTCACCAACGGCCTGGCCGAGTCGCGGGCGACCATGACCCTGGAGACCGCCGAGGACTTCAACAATCCGCCGATCGTCTACGACGCCTTCGGGCGCGCCAACGACAGTGGAAGCGTCGTGGTCGACGTGCTCGAGGGTGCCTACGACCCGGACGGTTCGGCCGACGAACTGACCGTGACCGACGTCTACGGCGATCCCGACGCGACGGTGGTCGACGGCGTCCAGGTCCGGGCCAACCGCGGTGCCGCGCCCAAGGTCCTGCCCTTCCGCGTCGAGGACGGCGACGGGGCCGCCGCCGCGGCCTCGGTCTACGTCCCGCCGACCGGGCTCCGGGCTGCCCTTCGTCCTGCCCGGCGCGCAGATCGACCTCGACGAGGGGGACAGCGTCACCGGCAACGTCCGTGACTACGTCGATGCTCCCGCCGGGGCGGAGGTGCGCGTGGCATCGGGTCGGCGCTCCTACAGCGCATCGCCGACCGCCCTCAGCGTCGGGCCTGCCGGGGACAACCGCTTCGAGCTCAGCGCAGCCGCGGGCTTCCGTGGCCCGGGCGCGCTCCTCGTGGAGGTCACCACCGCACGCGACACCAGCGGCAACGAGGACACCTCCACCACGGACGACGGCGCCACGGTGCTGCTCTCCATCCCGGTGCAGGTCGGCGACGACACCCCGGTGCTCGAATGTCCCTCGACGGTCATCCCGATCTCCGCCGGCCAGGAGTACGACCTCGACATCGCCAACTTCTGCACGGTCTTCACCCTCGACCCGCGCGACGCCGCAGGCCTCAGCTATGAGGCAACGTGGGCCACCGCCCTGGACGGTCTCGACGCCGGGTCCCCGCAGGGCTCGGTGGTCCCCGTCAGCGCCGCAGAGGACGCGACGCGCGGGGGAGAGGCGGTCCTGACGGTCCGGGCGGGCGAGAGCAACACCCAGGAGGTGCGCTTCCGGCTCGCACAGGCGCCACCACCCACCCTGTCGCAGGTCAGGGTCGAGACCATGGAGGCCGGGACGAGCCGCACCTACGACCTGGCGACCTACCTCCAGGCAGGCGTGGCCAAGCCCGAGCCGACCATCGTGTCGGTCCGGTCCCAGGGGAACTCCGGCGTACGCGCCACGACGAGCGGGAGCAAGCTGACCCTGACGGCGGCGAAGGACTCACGCGGGGTGCAGGCCAGCTTCACGATCGTGATGAGCGACGTCGGGTCGGCGGACCCGCCTCCGGAGCGCGTGGCCCAGGGGCGGATCCAGTTCGAGGTGGTCGGCACGCCGAGCGCACCCGGTGCTCCCCGCCCCTTCTCCAAGTCGCAGTCCGAGACCATCACGATGTCGTGGGAGCCGCCCTCCGACGACGGGGGCGCCCCGATCCTCTACTACAACGTCAAGGAGCAGCGGAAGGGCGCCCAGCAGCGGTGCGACACCAACACGTGCGTGTTCCGCAAGCTCAAGAACGGTGGCAGCTACAGCTTCCGCGTCCAGGCAGTGAACCGGGTCGGTCCGGGCGAGTGGAGCGAGGAGTCGGTGCAGGCGCGCGCGGACACCGAGCCCGGCCGGGTCGAGAACATCAGGATGGTCGATCGCGGCGACGGCACCATCACGGTCGCGTGGGACAAGCCCAGGACCCAGACCTCGAAGGTCCTGGACTACGCCCTGACGTGGCCCGGCGGAGCGCAGACGGTGTCCGGGGCGACGAGCTTCGCGGTGCCCGGTCTCAACAACAACGAGAAGTACATCTTCACCGTGCAGGCGCGCAACAAGGTCGGTTACTCGGCGCCCAGGTCGTCGGTCGAGATGCAGCCGCTCGGCACCCCGGCGGCGTCCGGGTGCACCGTCGGTGACCGACCTCGAGGCAGGCGCCAACCAGACCGCACTCAGGATCGCCTGGGGTGCGGTGCTTCCCGAAGGTCCGGGACCCACGGTCTACACGGTCAGCTACACGCAACGGCTCGTCGTCCGGGGTGGTCCCGGGGTGCCAGAAGCTGGCCTCGCTCACGTGCACCCACAGCGGCGTCCCCTACGACGGGCTCATCTACACCTACACGCGTCGTGGCCGCCAACTCGCCGACCGACGCGCCGGCAACCGGTCGCAGCCCAGTGCGGGCACCGCCATCGAGTCCGTGGGCCGCCCGGCCGCCTGGGGCAGCCTTCTCGGCCGTCGCGACCGGGACGAGCCAGGAGGTGCAGCTCCAGTACACGGTGCCCGACTCGCGTGGCACCGACAGCAAGGTCGAGATCCTGGTCGGCGGCGCTGGTCAACAGGACGTTCGGCAGCCAGACCGGCAGCGTCATCACGCGCGTCCAGGTGCCCAGCAACGAGCAGGCCTTACCCCGTCCAGCTGCGGGTGTGCAACGAGAAGGCCCCGGCGGGGTGCACGCTCAGCGAGCAGCAGAACGTGCAGACGCTACGGCCCGCTCGACGGCAGCGCCTCGAGCTGCCGTCCGAGCCGGCGTCAACGGCAAGGACGATCACGCTGGACCATCACCGGCACCAGCAACGGCGACCCGGCCGCAGCTGCGATCCAGGTCGACGGCGGGGCTCCGACGCAGGTCGTCCAGCGTCCTGCCGGCGCGGTGGTCGCTTCAGCCACGACCGCAGCGTCACGACCGCGGACTTCGAGCAGGAGCGTCGAGCATCGAGGTGACGGCTGCGCGACCGATCGCCGGGCGGGCGTGGCGAGGCCACGAGTCGCCGCACGGACGAGGCGGCGATCCGCCCCACCGCCGCGCTCGAGCTGTCGTCGGGGAGCCGTGCACCGACGGCGACGGCGACCCGGCAACCAGACTGCGCAGGACCGCGGCATGGACTGCCGGCGTGCGACCAGCCAGCTGCGCCTACGTCCACTTCAGCGTGCCGGGCTTCCTGCGCGGTACAGCTGCACGCTGCAGCGACGTGGCGAGCCGACGGCGCTTCGCGTCGACCTCGGCAACGCCGCATCGGTCAGTCAGGCCGCTACGTACGCTGGTCGGCGTCGGTCGCGCTCAAGCACGACGCCGGTACTTCAGCCCGAGCGAGGACGTCACCAGTCCGGTGCACAGGTCGGGCTGCCGGCGACCGTGCAGTCGGCTGGACACTCCGACCGAGCCCGTCCACGGTGACCCGCACCACCGTCTCGCTCACTGCCCCTCCGACGCGACAGGAGCACCATGACGATCAGCCCGGAACAGGCCGAGTGGTTCAAGACCACCTTCGACCAGCTCACCGACAACATGGAGAAGGCCGTGCTCGGCAAGCGCCATGTGGTGCGCCTGGCGCTGACCTGCCTGCTGTCGGAGGGCCACGTCCTGCTGGAGGACTTCCCCGGCACGGGCAAGACGATGCTCGCCCGGGCGCTGGCCAACACGGTCCAGGGCAGCCACGCCCGCATCCAGTTCACGCCGGACCTGCTGCCCTCCGACGTCACGGGTGTGACGGTCTACGACCAGCACAAGGGCACGTTCGAGTTCCACCCCGGACCGATCTTCCACACGATCGTCCTCGCCGACGAGATCAACCGCGCCTCGCCGAAGACGCAGTCGGCCCTGCTGGAGGTCATGGAGGAGGGTCGCGTCACCGTCGACGGCGTCGCGCACCCGGTGGGCAGGCCGTTCCTGGTCATCGCCACCCAGAACCCCATCGAGCAGGCCGGCACCTACCGCCTCCCCGAGGCGCAGCTCGACCGCTTCCTGATGAAGACGCTCGATGGGCTACCCCGACCGCCAGGCGACCGTCGAGCTGCTCAACAACGCTGCCGTACGGGACCGCGCGTCCCTGGTGACGCCGGTCATCACCGCTGCCACGATCGCGCAGATGAGCGGCCTGGCCGACCAGGTCTACGTCGACCCGGCCGTGATCGGCTACGTCGCCGAGCTGGCCGAGGAGTCGCGACGCCAGCCGCACGTCAAGCTCGGCCTCTCCCCGCGCGGCTGCCTGGCCCTCGTCCGTGTCGCCAAGACCTGGGCGGCTGCCGACGGCCGCGACCACGTCGTGCCCGACGACGTCAAGGACCTCGCCGAGCCGGTGCTGTCGCACCGGGTGCTCCTCGACGCCGAGGCCCAGTTCAGCGGGGTCGACGTCCAGACCGTCATCTCGCGACTGCTCGACTCGGTCGCGCCGCCGACCGACCGCGTAGGAGCCTGACGCGTCGATGAGGCAGCGGTTGAACGACGCACTCGAGGTCATCAAGCCCATCGGCTGGCTGGTCCTCGGGATCGGACTGGGCGCGGCGCTGGTCGCCACGTTCACGCAGTGGCGTGAGCTGGCGGTGCTGGCGTTCGCGTGCCTGATCCTGCTCGTCCTCGCCGCGCCCTTCCTGCTGGGTCGCACCACCGTCACCGTCGACCTGCGCCTCCAGCCCGAGCGGGTGGCGGCGGGGGAGTCGGTGGCCGCCGGGGTGGTCGTGGTCAACCGCGCCTCCTCGCGCCTGGTGCCGACCACGCTCGAGGTGCCGGTCGGCTCGTCGATCCACCGCTACGGCATCAGCTCGCTGGCCAGCGGCGCCACGCACGAGGAGTCCTTCACGATCCGCACCGAGCGGCGCGGCGTGATCGCGGTGGGCCCCGCGATGACCCGACGGGGCGACCCGATCGGCCTGTTCTCGCGCGACGTGGTGTGGACCCCGGTCCGCGAGGTGCTCGTGCGCCCGCACCTGCTGCCGCTGGAGTCCCTCGGCGCCGGCCTGCTGCGCGACCTCGAGGGTGTCTCGACCGATGCCGTCAGCCAGAGCGACCTGGCCTTCCACGCGCTGCGCGAGTACGTCCCCGGCGACGACCTGCGCCACATCCACTGGCGTTCCTCGGCCAAGGTGATGGCCTCCACCGGCGAGTCCAGCCTGCTCGTCCGTCAATACCTCGACACCCGGCGCAGCCACGCGACGATCGTCGTCGACGACCGCGCCTCGGCCTGGCCCGACCCGGAGGACTTCGAGTCCGCGATGGCGGTGGCCGCCTCGATCGCCGTGCGAGCCGTGCTGGACGACTTCGACGTCTCCTTCGTCTGCGGCAGCCACGCCTCCACCGGCTCCGAGGGACACCTCGCCCTGGATGCGGTGTGCCGCGCCGAGTTCGGCGACCGCGGCCTCATCCTCTCGGGGCGCCAGGCGACCCTGGTGGCGCCCGACACCAGCCTGGCCTTCTTCGTGGGTGGCGCTCGCACCGAGTTCACCGACATCCTGCGTGCTGCTGCGGCGTTCCCTCCGGAGGTCCGGCGCTTCGGCATCGTCGTGGACCCCGAGGGGACGAGCAAGGTGACCGAGACCGGCGGCCTCCCCGTCCTCCACCTGGCCGCCAAGGAAGACATCGGCGCCCTCCTGCGATGGAGCGTCCGATGAAGATCACCCCACGACGTTCTCCGTCTCCCCCGCTGCGCTCCTCCGTCGGACAACGCCGCGGGGACCCCGATCTCCTCAGAAGGTCGCCCAGTACCTCCTCTGCATCCGGCACCCGGACCCGCGTCCGGTCCCACCGGCTCGTTCCCGACCGGGACGCCTGGACCGACATCGGGTTCACCCTGCTCCTGACGGCGATCGCCCTGAGTGCGTTCGGCTCGTCGTTCACGGGCTGGGCCTACCTCGGCGTGGGCATGCTCGGTGCCCTCATCGCCGTGGTCGCCACCCACCTGACCCGGGCGGCCGGCTGGCCGTTCATCTCGGCCGTGGTCATCTGCGTGGTCCTGTTCTTCCTCCTGGGCGGGCCGCTGTGCCTGCGCTCGCTGGGCGACTCCGCGGTCCTGCCGAGCGGTTCGACGCTCGCCAGGGTCGCCGACGAGGCCGTCTTCGGGTGGAAGGACCTGCTCACCACGCTGCCGCCCATCGACGGGGACGGTCCCCTGCTCGTGCTGCCGTGGCTGGCCGGGATGGTGGCGGGACTGGTCGGACTCGGCCTCGCCGGCCTGCGGCGTCCGCCGGCCCTGGCTGCACGCCCTGCTGCCCGTGGTGGGGGTGACGCTGGTGCTCGTCGGCGCCATCGTCCTCGGCGTACGCCACCCGCAGTCGCTCATGGTGCAGGGGGCGGCCTTCGCGGGGTGTGCCCTCACCTGGCTGGCGCTGCGTGCCCGACGGGCCAGCGCCACGGTTCAGGGCGGATCCACCTCGTGGGTCCGGGTGCTCGGCAGCGCGGCGATGCTCGTGGCCGCTGCTGCGCTGGCGCTTCCGGCCAGCGCCCTGATCGCCGGGGACGAGGGGCGCGTGGTCGCGCGCAACTGGGTCGAGCCGCCCTTCGACATCGGCCGCTACGCCTCGCCGCTGGCGGGCTTCCGCAAGTTCGTCGACCCCAAGGGCCGTCCGAACCGGGCCAACGTCTACGACAAGACCCTGATGGACGTCGACGGCGTCGAGGCCGGCACCCGGATCCGCTTCGCCACCATGGACCGCTACGACGGCATGGTCTGGGGTGCCACCGACAACGCCCTGCCCGAGGCGGCCGACGACTCCTTCCAGCGCGTCTCCTCCACCATCGACAACCCGGCCGAGGGGGAGGAGGTCGACGTCACCGTCACGCTGGGGGAGGGCTGGTCCGGCGTCTGGCTGCCGACCGTGGGTGCGCTCGAGTCGATGGAGTTCGAGACCGCTGACGCGCGCAGCAAGGCCGAGGTGTTCCGCTACAACCTCGCCACCTCGACCGCCGTGGTGCCGACGGGGCTGCAGCCCGGCGACCGCTACTCGTTCACCGCGGTGCGACCCGACGACTCCCTGGCGCCCACCACGACCGCCTCCAGCGAGCTGTCGCCGCTGCCACCCGAGGCGTCGTTCATCCAGGGCCCGTCGGAGAAGTGGACGGAGAAGTCGGCCAGCGACCCGATGGGCCGCGTCTTCGCCGCGGCCGAGCACCTCAAGACCGAGGGAAAGTACAGCGACGGGATCGGTCGCACCGAACGCGTCTACGTCGCCGGGCACAGCGTGTGGCGGCTCTCCGACGAGTTCGTCAACGCCCCGCAGATCGTGGGCAACGACGAGCAGTACGCCGCCACGATGGCGCTCATCGCCAACGACATCGGCGTACCCGCCCGGGTCGTCCTGGGGGCGGAGGTCCCCGAGGGCGGCCGGGTGACCGGCGAGGACGTCTCGGCGTGGGTGGAGCTCCGGGCCGCGGACGGCTCGTGGCGCACGCTCCCGACCGAGTCCTTCATGTCGACCACCCCGCCGGCCGACCAGATCCCCGAGACCAACACGCCCATGTCGGGCACCGTGATCCCGCCCCCGAACCCGATCCCTCCACCCTCCGACGCGGGCGAGCAGAGCGACGCAGACCTCAAGGAGCGCAAGGCCACGCGCAAGAAGAGGGAGGCGGAGGACGAGGGCCTGATCCCCGGTGCCCCCGGCTGGCTGGGTGTCGGCTGTGACGTACGTCGGTGGCCCGCTGCTGCTGCTCGCCCTCCTCCTGGGCGCCATCGTCGGCCTGAAGGTGTGGCGCCGGCACCGCAGACGCAGCGCCGACTCACCGTCGGCCCGGTTCGTCGGCGCCTGGCGCGAGCTCGTCGACCACGCCCGCGACCTGGGTCAGGTGGTGCCCCTGGGACCGACCGTGACCCGCCGCGAGCAGTCGGTCGGGATCGTGTCCGACCAGGCGCCCTCGCTGGCCCGCCGCGCCGACAGCTTCGTCTTCGGTCCCAGTGCCCCGGAGACGGCCGCGGCGGCGACCTACTGGGAGTCCATCGACGCCGAGCGCCGGGCGATGTCGCACGGCGTCGGTCGCCGCCAGCGGCTGCTGGCCGCGATCAGCCTCCGGTCACTCCGGCCGGGTCGGTCCACCGCCGCGAAGGACGAGCCGGAGCAAGAGGTTGCCGATGCCCCCGAGGCGACCTTCGGCGGGCGGCTCGCCCGGCTGCGTCGCCGCTGATTGGCGTTCACGCGCGGCATCGGACTAAACTCGCTCTTCGGCCCAACGTGGGCTGTGTTTCGTGGCGCCTCGCGGCTGCCCGGACCTCGTCCGATCTCATCGCAACGGATCGGCGTGCGCCCGGGAAGAGGTGTCCGGAACCGCCTCACGAGGTCCACCGGTCTCCTGCATGCAGGAGTCGGGCGGTTCCCGGGCCACGGTAGACAAACAGACAACAGATTGTGGAGGACATGCCGAAGAAAGAAGGCGTGATCGAGATCGAGGGCACCATCACGGAGGCCCTTCCCAACGCCATGTTCCGCGTGGAACTTGCCAACGGACACAAGGTGCTCGCCCACATCAGCGGCAAGATGCGCCAGCACTACATCCGGATCCTCCCCGAGGACCGGGTCGTGGTGGAGCTCTCGCCGTACGACCTCACCCGGGGTCGGATCGTCTACCGCTACAAGTGACAGCCAGCCGAGTAGCAAGGAATCGTTGACATGAAGGTCAACCCCAGCGTCAAGCCCATCTGTGACAAGTGCAAGGTCATCCGCCGTCACGGCCGGGTCATGGTCATCTGCGAGAACCCGCGCCACAAGCAGCGGCAAGGTTGAGGGATCTCGTTCAGATCCGGCTCCGCCGGAGCTGAACGAGCAGCCCGAGCCCCGAAGCCGCTTGCGGCGAGGGGGCCTGAACGCAGACCAACTCAACACCCACAACGTGTTCGCTAGGCAGTGAGTCCCCGGACTCCCTGACCGAATCCACCTCCGGCGCTTTGGCCGGAGCTCACCCGAGGCGGGATGAGACGCGACACGACCAGAAACCAAAGCGATGAACAGACAGGAAACGCCACATGGCACGCCTCGTTGGTGTCGACCTCCCGCGCGACAAGCGCATCGAGATCGCACTCACCTACATCTACGGCATCGGCCGTACCCGCTCCCAGCAGCTCCTTGCCGCAACCGGGGTCGACCCGAACGCGCGCGTCCACACGTTGGGCGACGAGGAGCTGGTCAAGCTTCGCGACGAGATCGAAGCCAACTTCAAGATCGAAGGTGACCTCCGACGTGAGGTCCAGGCGGACATCCGCCGCAAGATCGAGATCGGCAGCTACCAGGGTCGTCGCCACCGCATGGGCCTCCCGGTCCGCGGTCAGCGCACCAAGACCAACGCGCGTACCCGCAAGGGTCCCAAGCGCACCGTCGCCGGCAAGAAGAAGGCGAAGTGACCTGCGCCCAGGCGCAGTGAACCCCGCTCCCTTCCCAGAAGCTTTTCGACCAGACCTCATCAGGAGTTAGTGAATGCCTCCCAAGAGCCGCGCGACCAAGGTCCGCCGCAAGGAGAAGAAGAACGTCGCTCAGGGCGAAGCCCACATCAAGAGCACGTTCAACAACACCATCGTCACCATCACCGACCCGACCGGCGCCGTCATCTCGTGGGCCTCCGCCGGCACCGTCGGCTTCAAGGGCTCGCGCAAGTCGACCCCGTTCGCCGCGCAGATGGCCGCCGAGGCCGCCGGCCGTCGGGCCATGGACCACGGCATGAAGAAGATCGACGTCTTCGTCAAGGGTCCGGGTTCGGGTCGCGAGACCGCGATCCGTTCGCTGGGTGCCATCGGCCTCGAGGTCGGCACCATCCAGGACGTCACGCCCACCCCCCACAACGGATGCCGGCCTCCCAAGCGCCGCCGCGTCTGACCCGAGACTGAGAAAGAGAGACTGACATGGCCCGTTACACCGGACCCATGACCCGCAAGTCGCGCCGTCTCGGTGTCGACCTCGTCGGCGGCGACGCCGCCTTCGAGAAGCGTCCCTACGCTCCCGGCCAGCACGGCCGCGGTCGCATCAAGGAGAGCGAGTACCTGCTGCAGCTCCGCGAGAAGCAGAAGGCCCGCTTCACCTACGGCGTGATGGAGAAGCAGTTCGTCCGCTACTACAAGGAAGCCAGCCGTCGCCAGGGCAAGACCGGCGACAACCTGCTGCAGCTCCTCGAGTGCCGCCTCGACAACGTCGTCTACCGCGCCGGCTTCGCTCGTACGCGTCGCCAGGCCCGCCAGCTCGTCGTCCACGGCCACTTCCTGGTCAACGGCCACAAGGTCGACATCCCGTCCTTCCAGGTCAGCGACCACGACATCATCGACGTGCGCGAGAAGTCGCTCGAGATGACGCCGCTGATCGTGGCCCGCGAGACCCACGGCGAGCGCCACGTCCCGGCATGGCTCGAGGCCATCCCGTCGCGGATGCGCATCCTCGTGCACCAGGTTCCGATCCGTGCACAGATCGACGTGCCGGTCCAGGAACAGCTCATCGTCGAGTACTACTCGAAGAAGTGACTCATCGTCAGTGGTCGCCCGGGCAACCGGTCGGCCACTGACACCGCTCTTCCAACTTCATCTCTCCGCCAACCTCATGGTTCGGATCCGTCATATAGCGGGTGGATCCGGGAAGGAAACACTCCGTGCTCATCGCTCAGCGCCCCACCCTCACGGAAGAGACCGTCGACGAGTTCCGTTCGCGGTTCGTCATCGAGCCCCTCGAGCCCGGCTTCGGCTACACGCTCGGCAACTCGCTGCGCCGTACGCTCCTCAGCTCCATCCCCGGTGCCTCCGTCACCAGCATCAAGGTCGATTCCGTCCTGCACGAGTTCTCGACCATCGAGGGCGTCACCGAGGACATGACCGAGATCATCCTCAACCTCAAGGGCATCGTCGTCTCCTCGGAGCACGACGAGCCGGTCGTGATGTACCTGCGCAAGTCGGGTGCCGGTGACGTCACCGCCGCCGACATCACCCCGCCCGCCGGTGTCGAGGTCCACAACCCCGAGATCAAGATCGCGACCCTGTCCGACAAGGGCAAGCTCGAGATGGAGCTCGTCGTGGAGCGTGGCCGCGGCTACGTCTCGGCCGTCCAGAACAAGGGTGCCGACAACGAGATCGGCCGGATGCCGGTCGACTCGATCTACAGCCCCGTGCTGAAGGTGACCTACAAGGTCGAGGCCACCCGTGTCGAGCAGCGCACCGACTTCGACCGCCTCGTCATCGACGTCGAGACCAAGCCGTCGATCCGTCCCCGCGACGCGATCGCCTCGGCCGGCAAGACGCTGGTGGAGCTCTTCGGCCTGGCCCGCGAGCTCAACGTCGAGGCCGAGGGCATCGACATCGGCCCGTCGCCCGTCGACGAGCAGCTCGCCGCTGACCTGGCCCTGCCGGTCGAGGACCTGCAGCTCACGGTCCGCAGCTACAACTGCCTCAAGCGCGAGGGCATCCACACCGTGGGTGAGCTCATCTCGCGCTCGGAGCAGGACCTGCTCGACATCCGCAACTTCGGCGCCAAGTCGATCGACGAGGTCAAGGCCAAGCTCGTCGAGATGGGCCTGTCCCTCAAGGACAGTGCTCCCGGCTTCGACCCGCACGCCGCCCTCGCCGCCTACGGCGACGACGACGACGACGCGTTCATCGAGGACGAGCAGCTCTGAGCCTCCGGGCTCCCGCTCGCACCTGACCACCACGAAACAAAACCGACCGGCACCCGCCGGTCGTCTACCCGGGTACCTGACACGGCCCGAGAGAAGGACGGCACCACATGCCTACTCCCAAGAAGGGCAAGCGCCTCGGCGGTAGCCCGGCCCACCAGCGGCTGATGCTCTCCAACCTGGCCACGGCCCTGTTCGAGCACGGCCGGATCACGACCACCGAGACCCGGGCGCGGATGCTGCGTCCGGTCGCGGAGAAGCTGATCACCAAGGCCAAGAAGGGCGACCTGCACAACCGCCGCGAGGTCCTCAAGACCGTCCGCGACAAGTCGGTCGTGCACACGCTCTTCACCGAGATCGCGCCGGTCATGGCCGAGCGTCCCGGTGGCTACACCCGCATCACCAAGATCGGTCCCCGCAAGGGCGACAACGCGCCGATGGCCGTGATCGAGCTCGTCACCGAGGCCTACAGCCCCAAGGCTCCCTCGACCCGCAAGACCGACGCTGCCGCGGCACCCGCCCCGGCCGCCGAGGAGACCGAGGTCGTCGAGACCGAGGCCGACGAGACCGAGGGCACCGACGTCCAGGAGTTCGCGGTCGTTGCGGCCGACGAGGACGTCACCGACGGCAACGTGAGCGGCAAGTTCGCCGGCTCGCACGCGCCGATGGAGAACGTCGAGGAGGCCCCGGACGGATTCCCGATCAAGGGCAACGAGGACTCGATGAAGTTCCACGAGCCCGACGGCCAGTGGTTCGGCCAGACCATCGCCGAGGTGTGGTTCGACTCCGTCGAGTCCGCTGAGGCAGCTGGTTTCACCCGCGCCGGCGAGTGATCGACTGACACACCTCGACGAGGCCCGTCACCCCTGTGGGTGGCGGGCCTCGTCGCATGTGCGGTAGACACCCGGCATGGCAGACATCGCACTGGTGGTCGGTGAGGCGCTCGTCGACGTCGTCCGGCGCGACGGCACCGACACCGCGTTCCCCGGCGGCAGCGCCGCCAA
Organism: uncultured Actinomycetota bacterium; assembly: GCA_963712875.1. Lineage (GTDB taxonomy): Bacteria > Actinomycetota > Actinomycetes > Propionibacteriales > Nocardioidaceae > Nocardioides. The sequence goes on from CAVQJS010000018.1 coordinate 138,250, forward strand.
CTGCGCCGTCGCCCTCTCCCGGCTCGACCGCCCGGTCTGGTTCGCGTCCGCCTGGGGCACGGATGAGTACGGCGACCTGCTGGCGCGTCACCTGGACGACAACGGCGTCTCGATGGCCGGCGACCCGGCACGACTCGCCCGCACCGCCTCGGCCACGGCGACCATCGGGGCGGACGGAGCCGCGACGTACGTCTTCGACATCGAGTGGGACCCGGCGCCGGCGACTCTGCCGGACGACCACACGGCCGTGGTGGTCGCCTGCGGCTCGATCGGCGCGGTGCTGGATCCCGGCGCCGACGTCGTACGGGCCGAGCTGGCCGCGCGGCGCCCGACGGCGCTGACCTACTACGACCTCAACGCCCGCCCGCAGGTGACCGGGGTCGGCGCTGAGCTGGTGGCGCGGGTCGAGCAGCTGGTCGACCTGGCGGACCTGGTGAAGGGCAGCGACGAGGACCTTGCCGTGCTCTGGCCCGACGCGTCCGAGGAGCTGGTGGCGAGCAAGGTCCTCGGCCGGGGCGCCGCGGCCTTCGTGGTGACCAAGGGCGAGCACGGGGCGACGTGGTGGTCCGCCGCCGGTCGCATCGACGTACACCCGGTCCCGGTCGCGGTGGTGGACACGATCGGGGCCGGCGACACCTTCGGGGCCGCCCTGGTGGACGCGCTCTGGTCGCTGGGCGCCGTCGGCGCGGGGGCGGGCGAGCGGGTGGCGGCCCTGCCGTCCGAGCAGGTGCACGGGGTGCTGACCCGCGCGGTCGCCGCGGCCGCGGTCACCGTGTCGCGGCCCGGAGCCGATCCGCCGTACGCCTCCGAGCTCGCCTGAGCGGTGAGTGAGGCGGCTTCCGAGCGCGCGGAACCCGCCTCACGCACCGCTCGGTGGCGTCCAGGCGGGGTCGCGGCCGATGAAGCCCATCAGCCGGTCGACGACGGGCGCGTCCGCGGGGACGGACACGGGCGGGCCGTACTGTCCCGACCCGCGCAGCACGTCCTCCATCTCGCGCATGCCGCCGAGCAGGGTGGCGGCGAAGTCCTCGTCGAGGTCGACGTCCTGGCCGGTGGCACGGGCGAGGTCCCAGGAGTGCATGAAGACGTCGGCGGTGTAGAACCGGTCGATCGCGTCGGCGAGGCGGTGGGTGCCGGCATAGGGGTGGGTGAACGACTCGTCGCCGCGCTGCTCGAGCAGGGCCTGTACGCCGTCGGCGTGGTGCTGCCACGCCGCGACCGGGTCGTCCTCGACCGCCGGACCGGGGGCGAGCTCGACGCCGCCGCCGGCCAGGAAGCCGGGGAACCACTCGACGAGGTGGCCGACGACGTCGCGGGCCGTCCAGCCGTCGACGGGCGCCGGTGCCTACCAGTCCCCGGCGCCGGCGACCAGGCCGCCGAAGGCTCCGGCCACGGACCGGTGGCGCGCAGCCGGAGTCTCCGGGAGCGCCATCAGAGGGAGCCGGCTGCGAGGAGCCGGTCGAGCTTGGCGTAGCCCTCGTGGACGCCGACGTCCATGCCGCTCGACAGCATCCCGTCGCGACCCTCGAAGGAGTCGCACAGGGAGAACCCGTGGAGGCGGGTCCGGCCGTCGCCGAGGTCCTCGAAGGTCATCGTCTCGAGCGCGATGGCGTCGGGCATGCCCTCCCAGACGAACGTCTGGATGATCTTGGTGTCGCTGACCTCGGGGAAGGTGCCGCGGAAGGCGTACTCGTCGCCGTCGCGCGAGGCGACGTAGCGGTAGGAGCCGAGGGTGCGGCAGTCCCAGTGGTCGATGCGGGTGGTGAGCGAGTCCGGGCCGATCCACTGGGCGAAGAGCTCGGGGTCGGTGTGGGCCCGCATCAGCTGCTCGGGGGTGGCGTCGAAGTCGCGCCAGATGTGGACGGCCGGCACGCGCTCGTCGGCGACGATGGCGGCCTCGGGGTAGCGGGTCTGCGGGGTCTGCACGGTGGTCATGATGCGGTTCCTTCCTGCGTGGGTGTGTCGTTGTCGGTCTCGTTGTCCTGCATCCGCGCGAGCACGGCGTCGAGGCGCGAGAAGCGCTCCTCGGCCTGTCGGCGGTAGCGCTCGATCCATTTCGTCATCAGGTCGAACACCTCGGCTTCCAGGTGCACCGGTCGGCGCTGCGCCTCCCGGCTCCGGCTGACCAGGCCCGCCTCCTCCAGCACCTTGAGGTGCTTGGACACGGCCTGCAGGCTGACGTCGTACGGCGCCGCGAGGTCGTTCACGGTGTGGTCGGCCTCGGTCAGCCTCGCCACCATGTCGCGGCGGGTCGGGTCGGCGAGGGCGGCGAACACCCGGGAGAGCTGGTCGGTCATCCGGCGGCACCTTCTTCAACTGATGGGTTGAATAGACCGTACGACGGCCTGCCGGGCTTGTCAACCAGATGATTGAATAAAGTCGGTGCGGGGTCGCGTCGGCGACCGCGGTGGCGGTCAGGAGCCGCGGGGGACCACGACGGTCCGCGACGTGGCCTCCGCGCACTCGGCGATGCCGGGGGCATAGGAGGACGACACCGTGACGTAGTAGCCCGCCCCGCGCCGCACCGTGAAGCGCTTGCGGCCCGAGAAGCTGGAGGTCTCCACCCGCACCCGGACGTCGCCTGACGACATGGCGCGCCAGAGCTTGATGCGCGAACGGGAGGCGCAGGCCGTCGCGGGCGAGACGATCTGCGCCTGCAGGAGGTTCTTGCCGGACAGGTAGCGCAGGCGGGCGGAGCGCCGCACCGTCGGGCAGCCGGTCGGGTTGCTGCTGGCCACGGTGGGACAGCCGTCGGACGCGTCGTCGAGCCCGTCGCCGTCGGTGTCCGCCACGGAAGCGCGCACGTCGAACGAGGACGTGAAACGTGCCTCGGCGGGACCGGCGAGTGCCGCCGCCACCAGTACAACGGCCAGCAGAAGGGCTGGCCCCCCGCGCAGGCCGCGGATGAGTGCCCCTCCTTCGGAGGAGCCGTTGGCAGGAGTGAGCACCCGACGAGATGTCATGACACGACCAGCGTAGGCAATGAGGGCGCTGGTGGCAGGCAGGCGTCTCAGGTTGTCGTCACCCGAGCCCTAGGATCGTCGCGTGCGCCTGCGGATCGACTGTGCCTATGACGGCACTGACTTCTCCGGCTGGGCCACCCAGCCGGGCCTGCGCACGGTGCAGGGCACCCTCGAGGAGGCTCTCGCGACGGCTCTCCGCGTGCCGGTGGCCCGGGTGATCGTGGCCGGGCGCACGGACGCGGGTGTGCACGCGCGCGGCCAGGTGGCCCACCTCGACGTCGAGCCCGGTGTGGTGGAGGGCTCGGTGGGGCGCTCGACGAAGCCACCGCTCGAGGCCCTGCGGAATCGCCTGGCGGGCATCCTCCCGCCCGACCTGCGCGTACGCCGGGTGGTCGAGGCGTCGAGCGGGTTCGACGCCCGCTTCTCCGCGGTCTGGCGGCGCTACGCCTACCGCGTCGCCGACTCCCCTGAGCTGGTCGACCCCCTGGCCCGCAGCCACGTCCTCGCGTGGTCCCGACCGCTCGACCTCGACCTGATGAACGAGGCGTCACGACCGCTCGTCGGCCTCCAGGACTTCGCCGCCTTCTGCAGGCGGCGGGAGGGGGCGACGACCGTCCGCACCCTTCTCGACCTCTCGTGGGTGCGCGACGAGGGCGGCGTGGTCGTCGGCTCGGTCCGCGCCGACGCCTTCTGCCACAACATGGTTCGTGCCCTCGTCGGCTCCCTGATCCCGGTGGGCGAGGGGCGCCGGCCGGTGGGGTGGCCGGCCGAGGTGATGGCGGGTCGGACCCGCCACGCCGGCGTGACCGTCGTACACCCGCACGGGCTGACGCTGGAGGAGGTCGGCTACCCCGACGACGACGAGCTGGCGGCGCAGTCCGAGCGCACCCGTGCCCGACGAGAGGCGATCGATGACTGAGCACTACTTCACCGCCGACCCCGACGTGCCGTTCGAGCGGGAGAGCTTCACCACCGAGCTGTGGGGCCACGAGCTGACCCTGGAGACCGGGACCGGGGTCTTCAGCCGGGGCCACCTCGACCACGCGACCGCCGTGCTGTTCCGCGAGCTCCCGCCGCCGGTCCAGGGCCAGTTCCTCGACCTCGGGTGCGGCTACGGCGTGATCGGGCTGGCCATCGCGCGTGCGGTGCCGCTGGCGTCGGTGATCGGGGTCGACGTCAACCAGCGCGCGCTGCTGCTCGCCAACGACAACGCCCGGGCGGCAGGACTCGACAGCCGGTTCGTGGCGTGCACCGAGGACCAGGTGCCGCGCGACCAGGTCTTCGACGAGATCTGGTCGAACCCGCCCATCCGCATCGGCAAGGAGGCGTTGCACGAGCTGCTGCTGACCTGGCTCCCGCGCCTGGCGCCGAAGGGGCGCGCGGTGATGGTCGTGGGCAAGAACCTCGGCGCCGACTCGCTCCAGCGCTGGCTCACCGACCAGGGCTGGCCGACGACCCGGCTGGCCAGCCACAAGGGGTTCCGCGTGCTGGAGACGCGTCGCGACTGAGCCTCACGGCACGCCGTCGAGGAACATCTTCAGCCGGGTCCGGGTGCCTCCGGCGTCCTGTGGCAGCGCCCCGTTGACCGCGCGGCAGATCCAGCCCAGCCGCGTCGCGAGCCGGGCCGCCTCGCGCAGGTCGCCGTCGTAGCGCTCGAGGTAGGGAGCGAGGTAGGCGGCGAGGTAGGGCTCGACGTCCTCGGAGCGCTCCTCGTCGTCGACGCCCCAGGCGATGACGCCCTCGAGCGTCACCGACAGGGTGAAGAACGGGTGCGAGACGCACGCGTCGCCCCAGTCGAGCAGCTGGTGCGTGCCGGTGCCGAGGAAGACCTGCCCGTCGTGCAGGTCGTCGTGCTGCACGGTCTCCCTGATCCCGTACGCCGCCAGCTCGCGGCACATCTCCTCGACCCGCCTCGCGACCGGGCAACCGCGGGTCGGTGTCGTCGAGGCCCGCCAGCAGGTCGGCGTACGCCGCGGGAAGTGTCTCGAGCCGACAGTCGGGCAGGCCGAGGGCGAGGAGCGCGTCGACGTCGTCCTCGCAGGCGAGCTGGACCCGGGCACAGGCCTCGAGGACGTCGAGCCACCGCTCGAGGCTTCGCTCGACCTCGACCGCCTCGCGCAGTCGCTGGCCTGCGTCGGCCGTCAGCATCCAGCCGGTCTGCGGGTCGCGTGCCAGTGGCGCGGGTACCCGGCCCGCAGACCGTGCCGCGACGAGCTCGAGGACTGCGGCCTCGTGGGCCAGGGCCTCCTCGTTGGCCTTGAACCACACGACACCGCGGTCGGTAGGGACCCGCATCGCGGTCGCCCAGTCGCGCACGTGCGGCTGCTCGACCTCGCCGGTGCGGGCCAGCCCGAGTCCGTCGAGGCGCTCGTCGATCCAGGCGTGGGCAGCGGCCACGAAGGACGGTGCTCGCCACCGCTCCTCACCCGTCGCGGTCATGCGCGCATTCCACCGCGCCGAGGGCAGCATGGCAACGGGATAACGGGTCAGGCAGGTCGGGTCGCGACCAGGACGCCGATCTTGTCGATGCGGTGCTCGGGGTTGTCGAACTCGTCGGACCAGTAGTTGCCGACCGCGTGGTCCTCGAGGGTCGCGCAGGTGGAGAGCGTGATCATCGCCCGGGTGGCCGTCCGGCCGGGACGACCCGGGACCGGCGCGCGCTGCGCGGCCAGCGACCGCGGCTGCCGGAACGACGTCCAGCGGGTCCGGCGCACCTCGTAGACGAAGACCATGTCGCCGCTGCGCACCCGGATGCGGTCGCCGCGGCGGAGCGAGGGCGAGTAGCGCAGGGGAGCGGCGCCCGTGAGGCGGTGGCCGGTGACGATGAAGTTGCCGACCTCACCCGGCCCGACACCGCCGGTCGGACCGCGCGGGGACGCCATCTCACCTGCGTTCTGCAGGGCCGTGCCCGGTGCGTCGTCCGGCGAGCCGGGATAACGCACGACGGGGAAGCTCCCGCATGCCCAGCTCGGGGATGGAGACGAAGGAACGGCGTGGCTCGTGGCGCTCGGGCTCGGTCGTGGGCTCGGTGCGTCGGGGTGCTCGTCGGCGTGCTGCTCGGGACCGTCGTGGACGCCGTACGCTGCTCGGCGGGGACCCGCGTCACAGGGTCGGACGACTGGCTCGAGCAGGCCGCGGTGACCGCGACCGCCGTCACGGCGAGGACGAGCTGGGACCGGCCGGGCACCCCTCCACCGTACGGAGCGGGGGTGAACCTCACCTGCTAGCTGGTGACTCCGACATCGGCCCCCAACCGCACCGGCAGCTCCTCCACGCCGTAGACGATGGCCAGCTCGGTGAAACGCAGGTCGGCCGGGTCACAGGCGATGTGCAGGTCGGGGAACCGGCGGGCGAGCCCGACGAGCGCGGTGCGCAGCTCCATGCGCGCCAGCTCCGCCCCCACGCAGCGGTGCAGGCCGTGGCCGAAGGCGAGGGTGCCCGCGCTTGCCGTGGTCGGGTCGAAGCTCTGGGGGTCGACGTGCCGTGCGGGGTCGCGACCTGCACCGGTGAGGGAGACGACCACGATGTCGCCGGCACACACGGTCGTGCTGCCGACCCGGACGTCGTGGCGGGCGATGCGGGGGAACGCGATCTGCACCGGGCAGACGTAGCGCAGCAGCTCCTCGACGACGCGATCCACCTCGTCGGCGTCCCCGTGCCGCAGCATCGCCCACGCCTCCGGCGACCGCGAGAGCACGTAGGTGCCGAGCGACAGCATGCTCGCGCTGGTCTCGTAGCCGCCGAGGAAGACTCCGTCCGCCAGGCCGCCGATCTCCACGTCGTCGAAGTCGCCGCCGTGCTCGGCGACCAGGCGGGCGATCAGCCCGTCGGGCAGGTGCGGCGAGCGCCGCTCGGACGCGACCAGGTCGATCAGGAAATCACGGGTGCCGGCCGCCGTGTCGAGGATGCCGGACCCGCCGTCCCGCAGGTCGAACCGGGCCGCGCCGCGCCTGCGGAACTCCTCGCGGTCCACGTCTGGTAGGCCGAGCAGGTCGCAGATGACGCCGAAGGGCACCGCGAAGCCGAAGCGGGAGACGAGGTCGACCTCCGGGCCGTGTGCGGCCAGGTCGTCGAGGGCCTCGTCGACGACGCGGTCGATGTCGTCCTGCAGCTCGGCCAGCCGACGCCGCGTGAAGTAGGGCGTCAGCACCCCCCGGAGCCGGCCGTGGTCGGGCTGGTCGGTCATGCCCAGGCCGCCGATCCGCTCGGCGGGTGCGCGGCCCTGCCGGCCGATGAGGTGGCGTACGTCGTTGGCGAAGGAGTGCGAGTCGGCCAGCACTGCGCGGGCGGCGTCGTATCCGGTGACCAGCCAGACCCGGGTGCCGGGCAACCGCAGCAGCGGCACGACGTCGCCCTGGCCGCGGCTGGCCTCCAGTGCGGGCACCGGGTCCAGTCCGTCGCGCTGGAACAGGGCGCGGCCGCGCGACGGCACCCGCCGCGCGGACCTGATCGCCAGGCGCAGGGCCGTGCGGCGCACCCGGCCCCCGACCCGGGAGGGGAGCATCAGCAGCGCGGTCATGGGTCTATTGGATCTCGGAACGGTCGAATTGCGCTATCGGGAACGACCCCGGTCCGGACCGGGGTCTCCCCTGAGGTCGGTGCCGGCGGGCAGGATGGGGTCATGGCACACGAGGCGGCGGCGGACGGGTACGACGGCAGCCCGGGCATGGAATGAGCGCCGCACCCACGCGCGTCGTCGTCGTCGGCGCCGACGCGGCCGGCATGTCGGCGGCCCACCAGGCGCTGCGCACCGCCCGACGCACCGGGCGCGAGCTCGCGGTCACCGTGCTCGACAGGGGATCGCACACGTCCTACAGCGCCTGTGGCGTCCCCTACTGGATGGCCGGCGACGTCGCCACGGGTGACGACCTGGTCGCCCGCACCGCCGAGGAGCACCGCGCGGCCGGAATCGACCTGCGGATGGGCGCCGAGGTGGTTGCTGCCGACCTCGGCGCGCGGACGGTCACGACCGCGGCCGGGGAGGAGATCGCCTTCGACGAGCTGGTCGTGGCCACCGGAGCCCCGGCGGTCATGCCGGACTGGGCCCTGCGCCCGGACGGGACGTCGTACGCCACGGTCGGTGCGGTCAAGACGCTCGACGACGGCGCCGCCTGGATCGACCGCTTCGCCGCGGCCGGTGACGACACCCACGTGGTCGTCGTGGGCGCGGGCTACGTCGGGGTCGAGGTCGCCGAGGCGGCGCTGCGCCGAGGCTTCGGGGTGACCGTCCTGACCCGCGGCCGAGGCATGTCGATGCTCGAGGACGAGATGTCGGAGCGGGTCAACGCCGCGCTCGTCGAAGCGGGTGTCGAGCTCGTGCTCGGGGCCGAGGTGACCGGCCTGGACCTCGACGGCGACCGTGTGACCGGCGTGCACTGGGACGGTGGCAGCCGGGACGCCGACCTGGTCGTGGTCGCGATCGGCGTACGTCCCGCGACCGCATTCCTGTCCGATACGGCTGTGGAGCTCACCGACGAGGGCGCCCTGCGTCCCGACCCGCACGGCCGGGTCGAGGAGCACGTCTGGGCCGCCGGCGACTGCTGTGAGGTGCGTCGGCGCATCGACGACCAGTGGGTGTTCCGGCCGCTCGGCACGCACGCCACCAAGCACGGTCGCGCCCTGGGCGACAGCCTGGCCGGCGGGACGCTGGCCTTCGACGGCATGGTCGACACATGCATCACCCGCTTCTCGCTCGGGGAGGTCCACGTCGAGATCGCCCGCACCGGACTGTCCCGGGCCGACGCCGAGGCGGCCGGCCACGACCCCGTGGCCCTCGTGACCGAGGGGAGCACCGCCAGCGGCTACATGCCCGAGGCGGACCCGGTGGCCCTGTGGGTGATGGCAGATCGCACGACCCGGCGGCTGCTCGGCGTGCAGATCGTCGGCGGTCGCGGGGCCGGCAAGCGCATCGACGCCGCGGCCGCGGTCCTCTGGGCCGGGGGCACCGTCGACGACCTTGCCTGGATGGACCTCGCCTACGCGCCGCCGTTCGCGACGGCGTGGGACGTCCTGCAGGTCGCCGCGCGGCGGGTCGCCGAACGGATGTGACGACGCAAACTGGGTTGCGGCCGGCGCGATGATGGCGACATGGAGCTGGAGATCGTGACGCTCGCCGAGCGCCCGGAGCTGATGGACGTCTTCTGGGACCTGGAGACCTCGTGGCCGGAGTTCATGAAGCACGACCCGATCGGCAACGGCTACTACGCGTCGCTCGAGGAGTTCGCCGACTTCGTCCTCGTGTGCCTCGACGAGTCGGGCCGGATGGTGGCCAAGGCCCACTCCGTGCCGTTCCGGCTGGACGAGCAGCAGCTGCCTGATGCCGGCTGGGACTTCGCCATCCGCAGCGGCCTGCTGAACCGGCTGTGGGGTGCGGAGCCCAACGCCGTATCCGCCGTGGAGATCGCTGTCGAGCCGGCCCTGCAGGGGGCCGGGCTGTCCGGGCGGATCGTGGGCGCGCTGCGCGACAACGCCGGCCGGCTCGGCTTCAGCGAGCTGCTCGCACCGGTGCGCCCCAACGGCAAGACGGACGTCCACGAGCCGATGGCGGCGTACGCCTTCCGGACCCGCGAGGACGGGCTGCCGGTCGACCCGTGGCTGCGGGTGCACGTTCGGGCGGGCGGGCGGATCGACCGGGTCGCGTCACGTTCGATGGTGATCCCCGGGACGGTGGAGGAGTGGCGGGACTGGACCGGCCTGCCCTTCGACCGCACCGGCCCGGTCGAGGTTCCCGGCGCGCTCGCTCCGGTCCTGTGCGATGCCGAGCACGGCACCGCGGTCTACGTCGAACCCAACGTCTGGGTCCGTCACCCCACGGGCGTCTGACTCAGACGCCCGCGACAGCCTTGCGCACCTCGTTGACGCACAGCGCGACGAAGGCCAGCGCGATGATCGCCATGAGCACGTTGGAGTGGAGCTTGTTGCGCCACTCGGCCGGTGTGCGGTCGGTGTTGAGCAGCCACAGCAGGGTGACGGCGAGGAACGGCATGAAGAACGCGCCGAGCACGCCGTAGGCGAGGATCAGCCAGACCGGCTTGCCCAGGAACAGCATCGCCATCGGCGGGAACGTCAGCCAGAGGATGTAGGCCTTGTACCACTTGCCGCCCGCGCGTGCGTCCGCGTCCTCACTCGCACCGCCGCGCACGATGGTCATGAAGTCGGCGAACATCAGGCTGACGCCGTTCCAGACGCCGACCAGCGACGACATCGCGGCCGCCCAGAAGCCGACGAGGAAGACCTTCCCGGCCCACTGGCCGTAGCGGTCCTGGAGCACGTCGGCGAGGTCGACGAGCCCGGCGTCACCCTCCTCGATGGCGACGCTGGTGGAGTAGAGCAGCTCGGCACCGACGACGAGGGTGGCGAGCACGAAGATGCCGGTGACGACGTAGGCGACGGTGTTGTCGATGCGCATGACCCGCATGTACGACGGGGTGGACCAGCCCTTCTCGCGCAGCCAGTAGCCGTAGGCCGCGAGGGTGATGGTGCCGCCGACACCTCCGGCGAGTGCCAGCGTGTTGACCAGGCCGCCGTCAGGGATGCGGGGGGCGAGGCCGGTGAGCAGCTCAGGGATGTTGGGCGTGGTCATGAGGGCGGCGCCGACCATCGTGACGAACATCAGTCCGACGAGGGCCGCCAGCACCTTCTCGAAGATGCTGTAGCGGCCTGTCCAGACCAGGGCGAGGCCGATGAGGCCGGAGATGATGCCCCACCATGTCACCGACAGGACTCCCGGTGAGCCCGGCGAGGGCGAGCCCGGTCCCGGCCATCGCGGCGGCGCCGTAGACGAAGCCCCAGATCACGATGTAGGGCGCGAAGTACCACGTCGTCCAGATGCCGAGCGAGCGCCAGCCCTCGAAGATCGTCCTGCCGGTGGAGAGCGAGTAGCGGCCCGCACCCTCGACCAGGACGATCTTCATCAGGCACCCGACGACCACGCACCAGAGCAGGGTGTAGCCGAACTTCTGCCCGGCGATGAGGGTCGCGACCAGGTCGGCCGCGCCGACACCGGTCGCCGCGACGACGAGGCCGGGGCCGATGATGCGCCAGCGGGGGACGGTCGTCTGCTCTGCCGAGGTGGAGGTCGCCATGACCTCCACCCTAGGACTGGTCCAGACCAGTTGTCTCCCCTCGTGCTTTCAGGCAGCCCCGGTGTACGCGCCTAGAGCTCGCGCACCACCCGCGCCGGGGAGCCGACCGCGATGACTCCGGCGGGCAGGTCCTTCGTGACCACCGAACCCGCCCCGACGACGGTGTCGGCGCCGATCGTGACGCCGGGGCAGACGATGACCCCACCGCCGAGCCACACGTTGTCGCCGATGGTGATGGGCTGTGCAGCCTCCCACTTGTCGCGTCGCGGACCGGGCTCGAGCGGGTGGGTGGCGGTGAGGAGCTGCACGTTCGGCCCGATCTGCACGTCGTCGCCGATCGTCACCGGCGCCACGTCGAGGACCACGAGGCCGAAGTTGGCGAAGGACCGGGCGCCGAAGGTCGTCTGGTAGCCGTAGTCGCACCGGAACGGCGGGCGGATCTCCGCGCCCGCACCGTAGTGGCCGAGCAGCTCGGTGAAGAGTGCACGCAGCCCGTCGGCGTCGGTGGGGTCGTTCGTGTTGATGCGGTGGGCGAGCCCGAGCGCACGCCGGGAGTCGGCGCCGATATCGGGGTCGTCGGCGATGTAGAGGTCGCCGGCCAGCATCCGCTCCCGCATGGTCCTGTCGTCACTCATCGCCCCAGACTAGGCGGCGTGAAACCGGGATGACGGGCGCCTGCCCGACAGTGGAGAATGCTCCGACGTGGGACATGTCGACGTTGCCGGAGTGCGCTACGAGCTGCCGGACGGGCGCGTCCTCCTCGACGACGTCAGCTTCCGGGTCGGGGACGGGCAGAAGGTGGCCCTCGTCGGCGCCAACGGTGCGGGCAAGACGACACTGCTGCGCATCGTCACCGGAGACCTGACGCCCCACGCGGGAGTCGTGACCCGCTCCGGCGGGCTCGGCGTGATGCGCCAGTTCGTCGGCCACGGGGGCGGCGACGAGACGGTCGCCGACCTGCTGCTCAGCGTCGCCCCCCAGCGCGTCCGCGCGGCCTCCGAGGGGGTCGACGAGGCCGAGCTCGTCCTGATGGACCGCGACGACGAGCGCGGCCCAGATGGCGTACGCGACCGCGCTGGCCGACTACGCCGACGCCGGGGGGTACGACGTCGAGGTGACGTGGGACGTCTGCACGATCGCGGCGATGGGGCTGCCGTTCGACCGGGCGCGCCACCGCCTGCTGTCCACGCTGTCCGGCGGGGAGCAGAAGCGCTGGTGCTGGAGTACCTCCTCCGCGGCCCCGACCAGGTGCTGCTGCTCGACGAACCGGACAACTACCTCGACGTGCCGGGCAAGATCTGGCTGGAGGAGCGGATCCGCGAGTCGGCCAAGACCATCCTCTTCATCAGCCACGACCGCGAGCTGCTCAACAACACCGCGACGCGGATCGTCACGGTCGAGCTCGGCAGCGACGGCAACCGGGTGTGGACGCACCCGGGCGACTTCGCGTCCTACCACGAGGCCCGCGACCGACCGGTTCGCCCGCTTCGAGGAGCTGCGCCGCCGCTGGGACGAGGAGCACGCCAAGATCAAGGCGCTCGTGCTCCGGCTCAAGATCAAGTCGGAGTACAACGACGGGATGTCCTCGCAGTACCGCGCCGCACAGACGCGCCTGCGCAAGTTCGAGGAGGCAGGCCCGCCGATCGAGCAGCCGCGCGAGCAGCAGGTGACCATGCGGCTCACGGGCGGGCGTACGGGCAAGCGCGCCGTGGTGTGCACGGATCTCGAGCTCACCGGGCTGATGAAGCCCTTCGACCTGGAGGTCTGGTACGGCGAGCGCGTGGCCGTGCTGGGGTCCAACGGGTCCGGCAAGTCGCACTTCCTGCGTCTGCTGGCCGCGGGTGGGTCGGACCCCGACGTGGAGCACCGACCCGGTCGGCGATCCGCCCGCGCCGGTGCCGCACACCGGCAAGGCCAAGCTCGGCGCCCGCGTCCGGCCGGGGTGGTTCGTCCAGACCCACGAGCACCCCGAGCTGATCGGGCGCACGCTCCTGGAGATCCTGCACCGCGGTGACGGCTCGCCGGGCGGCCGCGCGGGGATGGGCCGCGAGCAGGCCGCCCGGGTGCTCGACCGCTACGAGCTGGCGCACGCCGGCGAGCAGACCTTCGAGTCGCTCAGCGGCGGCCAGCAGGCACGCTTCCAGATCCTCCTGCTGGAGCTGTCGCGGCGCCACGCTGCTGCTCCTCGACGAGCCCACCGACAACCTCGACGTGCAGTCGGCCGAGGCCCTCGAGGCTGGTCTGGAGGCCTTCGAGGGGACGGTGCTCGCTGTCACCCACGACCGCTGGTTCGCCCGCGGGCTTCGACCGATTCCTCGTCTACGGCGCCGACGGCGAGGTCTACGAGTCCGACGGCCCGGTCTGGACCGAGGGTCGGGTGAGTCGCTCGCGATGAGCACCGGACTCGAGATCCGCGAGCTCGACCCGTTCGACGACGCAGCCTTCGATGCCTGGCACCACGTGTACGAGGTCGCCGAGATGCACGAGCTCGGTGCCGCCGCGACGCCGTGGCGCCTGGAGGAGGTGCGCGCGTTGCTGCAGGACGCCGGGTCCTCCTCGTGGTCCGGTGGCTGGGCCGGCTTCCTCGGCGACGAGATCGTCGCGGTCGGCTGGATGCGTACGCCGTTGCTCGACAACCTCGAGCTGGCCGAGCTGACGGTGCACGTGCTCCCCGAGCACCGGCGCCGCGGTTTCGGCTCGGCGGTGCTCGCGCGGGTCGAGGACGCGGCGCGCGCAGCGCGGGCGCCGGGTGCTCACCGGCCTCGCCGGCTGGACGTACGACTCCGGCTCCGACGGTGAGGGCGCGTCCGGGCCCGGGTTCGCCCGCGCCGTCGGCTACGACCTCGCGCTGTCGGAGGTCCAGCGCGAGCTGCGGCTGCCCGTCGACGAGGAGCTGCTCGAGCGGCTCGCGGACGACGCTGCGCGTGCGCATGCGGCGTACTCCCTGCGCTCGTGGGTGGGCCCGGTCCCCGACGACCTGCTGCGGGGCTGGGCCGAGCTGACGTCGACCCTCGTGACGGAGGCGCCGACCGGTGACCTCGAGATCGAGCAGGAGGCGGTCGACCCGACTGCCATCCGCGAGCGGGAGGCGGTGGTCGAGCGGCAGGGCCGGACGAAGTACAACACCGTCGCCCTTGACGCGTCCGGAGCGGTGGTGGCCTACTCCGACCTCGCGACCACGGTCCACGAGCCCGGCCGCGCCTACCAGTGGGGCACCCTCGTGCGCCCCCAGGACCGGGGCCACCGGCTCGGGGTGGCGGTGAAGGTCGCCAACCTCCGGCTGCTGCAGCGCGAGCGGCCCGACATCGTGCGCCTGACGACGTACAACGCCGAGGTCAACGCCCACATGATCGGGGTGAACGAGGCGATGGGGTTCGCCCCGGTCGCGCGGCTCGGGGACTTCCAGAAGCTGGCGTAGCCCGTTTCCCGGGCCTGGCTGTCATCCGCAGGGTGCGCGCACCGCTCATCACAGCTGCGGCGGATCTGGCCCCTGCCAGGCCCATCCGAGGGCCACAACCGCCGCACGTGCGGCGGGCGCCTCAGGTGAACGCGCTGATGCCCGTCTCCGCCCGCCCGATCAGCAGCTTCTGGATCTGTGAGGTGCCTTCGTAGAGCGTCATCACGCGGGCGTCGCGGAGGTACTTCGCGACGGGGTAGTCGTCGACGTAGCCGGCGCCGCCGTGCACCTGGATCGCGTGGTTGGCCGCTCGTACGGCGGCCTCGGACGCGAACAGCTTGGCCTTCGAGGCGGCGGTGCCGTAGGGCTCGCCCCGGTCGATCGAGGTCGGCGCAGCGCCAGACGAGCAGCCGCGCGGCGTCGGCGTCGACGGAGATGTCGGCGATCATGTCCTGCACGAGCTGGAAGGCCGCGATCGGCTGGCCGAACTGGGTGCGGGTCGTGGCGTAGGCGACCGAGGCCTCCAGGCAGCCCTGCACGATGCCGACGCAGCCGGCCGCGACAGCGAGACGACCCTTGTCGAGGGTGCCCATGGCGATCTTGAAGCCCTGCCCGACCTCGCCGAGGACGGCCGAGTCCGGCACGCGTACGTCGCTGAGGAAGAGCTCGGCGGTCGCCTGGCCGCGCAGGCCGAGCTTGCCCTTGATCTCGCGCGCCTCGAAGCCGGGGGTGTCGGTCGGGACGAGGAACGCGGTCACGCCGCGCGGGCCGTCGTCGCTGGTGCGGGCGAAGACGAGCGCCACGTCGGCCCAGGTGCCGTTGGTGATGAAGAGCTTCTGGCCGTTGATCACCCAGTCGGAGCCGTCGCGCACGGCCCGGCTGGTGAGGTTGCCCGCGTCGGAGCCGGTGTCGGGCTCGGTGAGGCCGAAGCAGCCCAGCTTCGTCGCGGTCGCCAGTGCGGGCAGCCACTCCTGCTTCTGCTCCTCGGTGCCGTGGAAGAGGATCGACTTGCCGACCAGGCCGCTGCTGACAGAGACGATGCCGCGCAGCGCCGAGTCGGCCCGGCCGAGCTCCTCCATGGCCAGGGCATAGGTGACGTAGTCGCCGCCGACGCCGCCGTACTGCTCGGGGATGGTCAGCCCGAAGAAGCCGAGCTCGGCCATCTTCGGCACGATCGCGAGGTCGACCGACTCGGCGTGGTCCCACGCGGTGCGGTGCGGGATGGCCTCGCGTGTCGAGGAAGGTCCGCGCGAGGTCGCGGAAGGCCAGCTGGTCGTCGGAGAGCGAGAGGTCCATGTCAGCCCAGCGCCTCGACCATCTCGTGGTCGCCGACCCGCTCGGACAGCCGGGACGAGGTGGTGCGGGGCGTTGCCGAGCCACTGGTCGAGGACGGTCAGGTGGGCGGTGCCGACCCCGACGGCGTACTCGGCGGTCATGCCGATGCCGCCGTGCAGCTGGATGGCCTCCTGGCCGATGTGGCGCCCGGCGCGGCTGATCTGCAGGCCCAGCCGGTCGGCGGCGTCGGCCACCGCGTCGGGGTCGCCGGTGGCGATCGTCATCGTCGCCCAGTCGACGATGCTGTGGGCGAGCTCGAGGGAGACGTACAGGTCGGCGGCGCGGAAGGTGAGGGCCTGGAAGGTGTTGAGCGTGACGCCGAACTGCTTGCGGCTCTTGAGGTAGTCCGTCGTCGCGCGCATCTGGCTCTGCATCACGCCGAGCGCCTGGTTGGCGCCCATGATGCGGGTCAGGTCGCTGATGATGCCGACACTGCGGCGCAGGTCGCGCCCGGGCTCGCCCAGCGGCACGGCGGGGCTCGCGTCGAACCGCACGCTCGCTGCGCGAGTGAGGTCGGCAGCGGCGTAGCCGGTGCGCTCGACGTCGTTCGCGGCGACCACGAAGACACCGGTGCCCGGTCGTCGGGCAGGGTCGCGGTCACGACGAGGTGGTCGGCGGACTCGCCGCCGACGACGGGGTCGCGGACACCGCTCAGCGTCCAGGCGTCGCCGTCGCGCGCGGCCAGCACACCGTCGGCGCCGGCGCTCCACCGGCCGCCGGGGGACGTGTCGGCGGCCGCCGAGCAGGATCTCGCCGGTGGCCACGCCGCCCAGGAGCTCGACGCGCTGCTCGGGCGACCCGAGTGCCGCGACGAGTCCGCCGGCGTGCACGATGCAGGACAGGTACGGCTCCGGGCGCGAGCACCCTGCCCAGCTCCTGGCACACGATGCCGATCTCCACCGGGCCGGCGCCGACGCCGCCGTCGCCCTCGCTGAAGGGGAGCCCCAGCACACCCATCTCGGCCAGGCGGCCCCACAGGCCCTTGTCGAACCCCGGCTGGGCGGCCACCGTGCGTCGCCGCGCCTCGTGGTCGCCGTACGTCGTGGACAGCAGGCCGCGCACGGCCTCGCGCAGCGCGAGCTGCTCGTCGTCGTAGGTGAAGTCCATCGTGGTCTCCTCAGAGTCCCAGGATCGTGCGGCTGATGATCTGGCGCTGGATCTCGTTGGACCCGCCGTAGATCGACGCCTTGCGGAAGTTGAGATAGGTCGGGGCGCTGCGGCGGGCCCAGCCCTCGAGCGGGGAGTCGTCGCCCGCGCGGGAGCCCAGCGAGGCCGGGCCGGCGAGGTCGAGGGCCAGCTCGGTGACGGCCTGCTGGAGCTCGGTGCCGCGCAGCTTGAGGACCGATGACGCCGGGTGCGGCTCACCGTCGGCCGAGTGCGCCACGACCCGCAGGGCGGTCAGCTCGAGGGCGAGCAGGTCGTTCTCCAGCTCGGCCACCCGGGCGCGGACGAGGGGGTCGTCCATCAGGTGCGCTGCATCGGTCTTGAGCGTCGAGAGCGCCCGCTTGGTCGCCCCGACCGGGGCCACGCCGACCCGCTCGTTGCCCAGCAGGAACTTGGCGATCGTCCAGCCGCCGTTGAGGTCACCGACCAGCAGGTCGCCGGGAACCCGGACGTCGGAGAACCAGACCTCGTTGACCTCGTGGCCGCCGTCGATGAGCTCGATCGGCCGGACCTCGACGCCGGGCGTGGTCATGTCGATGAGCAGCATCGAGATGCCGGCCTGCTTCTTGACCTCGGGGTCGGTCCGCACGAGCGTGAAGATCCAGTCGCCGTACTGGCCCAGCGTCGTCCACGTCTTCTGCCCGTTGACGATCCAGTCGTCGCCGTCGCGCACCGCCGTCGTCCGCAGGCTCGCCAGGTCGGAGCCGGCGTCGGGCTCGGAGAAGCCCTGCGACCACCAGATGTCGAGGTTGGCGGTCTTCGGCAGGAAGCGCTCCTTCTGCTCGTCGGTGCCGAACTGCGCGATCACCGGGCCGATCATCGAGGCGTTGAAGGCCAGCGGGATCGGCACGCCGGCCCGCTGCATCTCCTCGTGCCACAGGTGCCGCTGGAGGTCGCTCCAGTCCTGGCCGCCCCACTCGGCGGGCCAGTGGGGCACGGCGAGGCCGGCTGCGTTGAGCACCTGCTGGCTCTCCACGATCTGCTCGCGCGACAGGTGTCGACCCTGCAGGACGGCGTCGCGGATCTCCTGCGGGACCTCGGTGGTGAAGAACGTCGCGCATCTCGTCGCGGAAGGCGGTGTCCTCAGGGGTCAGCTCCAGCTGCATGCTGCTCCTCGGCGTCGAGCGTGGCGGACCGGGCCGCCGTACGGCCCGGTGGTGCCCATCATGCCCGCAGGGAGGTCGGCTCAGCCCTCGGTGGCGTCGGTGTCGAGCACGACCTCGGCCTGCTGCTCCTGGCCGTCGCGCTGCCAGGTCACGGTGACGGAGTCGCCGGGACGGTAGGAGCGGATCGTCGCGACGAGCGAGTCGGCGCCGGTGATCCGCTGGTCGTCGATCGCGGTGATCACGTCACCGGCGGTGATGCCGGCGTCCGCGGCCGTCGAGCCGTCGGTGACCTCCTCGATCTGGGCCCCGGTCCCGGCGTCGGAGATCCGGATGCCCAGGCGTGCGTGGGTCGGGGTCTCGCCGGCCGCCATCTGGTCGACGATCGGCATGACCTCGTCGATCGGGATGGCGAAGCCGAGGCCGATCGAGCCGGACTGCGCCGGACTGGTCTGGACGCGGCGGTGCGGATGGAGGAGTTGATGCCGACCACGGCGCCGGTCATGTCGACGAGCGGACCTCCGGAGTTGCCGGGGTTGATCGCCGCGTCGGTCTGGATGGCGGGGTAGGTCGTGCTGTTGCCGTCGGCGTCGGAGCCGACGTTGACCGGACGGTCCAGGGCGCTGACGATGCCGCTGGTCACGGTGGCGTCGAGGCCGAAGGGGGAGCCGATCGCGACGACGCCCTCGCCCACACCGAGGTTGGCCGACTTGCCGATGGTGGCGGCCTGGAGGTCGGAGACGCCGGTGGCCTTGATGACCGCGGTGTCCGTCAGCGGGTCGGTGCCGAGGATCTCGGCGTCGGCCGTGGTGCCGTCCGCGAAGGACACGCTCAACGAGGCAGCGCCGCCCGCGGCCATGTCCACCACGTGGTTGTTGGTCAGGATGGTGCCGTCACTCGTCAGGATGATTCCCGAGCCGGACCCGGACCCCTGGTCCCCGGTGACGTCGATCTTCACCACGTTGGGCAGGACGGCCTGCGCGACCGACTCGACCGAGCCCGCGACGGCCGGGACATCGCCCTGGTCGGCGACCGTGGTGGTGCTGGCTGCAGCGGACTGCTGCGAGGTGGTCGGCTCCTCGTGGGTGGCGTCCCAGAGGGCCGCCCCGCCGAGTCCGGCACCGCCACCGACGACGAGGGAGGTCGCCACGACCGCCGCAGCCAGGCCCGTACGACGTCGGCGCGGGGGCAGCGGCGGACCGGCCGTCGTCCCGGGCGAGCCGTGCACGTCGTTGTAGGGGACCAGTCGGAGCGGGTTGAGGACGTCATACCTCCAGCGTGGGGGCGCCTCCTGTGGATGCCCTGAGAACGTGCTGGGAACGCGCCGAGATGTGCGGCCAGTAGTGCGGACTCGCCAACGGCCAGTCGTCGGCGATCCAGCGCGGCACCAGCTCGTCGAGGGCCTGCTCCAGCTCCGTGCCCACGCACTCGTCGACGACCCACCACGAGATCTCCGCGTCGGCCCCGGGCGTCTCCGGCGGGTCGATGTAGACGCAGCCCAGCAGCGCGGTCTCGTCGGTGTCGAAGAGGGCGTAGTTGAACGACTCGTGGGTCTCCATCTCCGCGGCGTGGCGGGCCAGGTCCGTGCGGTCCTCGTCGTGGGTCATGTCGGCCGGGGGCCAGCCCCACGCCTCGCCGTAGATGGTCCAGAGCCGCTCGCGCGAGCCCATCACCGCGACCATGTCGAGCTCGGTGTCCTCGGGCCGGATGGGGCGCAGGTGGTGCCCGAAGGGCACCTCGACGCGAGCGGGGTGGACGAAGCCGGCGGGCAGCCAGGTGGATGTCATGGTCTCAGTCCGCGGCGAGCGGGGTGTCGTCAGCGCGTGCCGGCGTTCTCGACGCGTCGGCGAAGGCTGGCGAGCCCGCGACTGCAGTTGGACTTCACCGTGCCGCTCGAGCAGCCCAGCACCGCGGCGGTCTCGGCCACGCTCAGGCCTTCGTAGTAGCGCAGGGTGACGGTGGCGCGCTGGATCCGTGGCAGCTGCAGCACCAGCGACCACAACCCGTCTGGTCCCGACGGCGTCGGCGGTGGGGATGCGGGGCCCGGTTCGGGCAGCCACGCCACGCACCGCTCGGCCCGGCGCCAGGGCTGGCGGTGCCAGCTCACGTAGAGGTTGGCCATCGTTCGGCGCAGGTAGGCGTCGGCCGCAGCCGGCTCCCGGAGACCCGACCACCGGGGGAGGACCCGGACCAGGGACGCCTGGACCAGGTCCTCCGCCGTGTGCGGGTCACCCGCGACCACCGTTGCCCAGCGGAGCAGCGCGGGCCGCCGCTCGGCGACGTAGGCCGCGAAGTCGGCCCCCGTGCCGGCGACGACGCGCAGACCCTCGGACATCTCAGGCCCCGCGGACCGGACGGGAGCCGAGGACGTGTCGAACGCGGTGCTCATGGCGGCTCCTCGGGTGATGACGGGCACAGGTACGTGCTGCGGCACCACTCTCGGGCCGCGTTGCCCGGCACACCACGGACAGCCGGAGATGTACGGATGGTGTGCGGTGTGCGGGTGCGGGTGCGGTGCGGCCCGGGTCAGCGGCGAGTGGTCGTGTCGCCGAGCATGGCCGCGGCGGACGTGGCGGAGAGCCCTCGACCGGTGTCGAGGGCATCGTCGAAGCGGTCGGAGCCGAGGTGGGTGCGGGCGTCGGCCGCAGCGGCCTCGATCGTCGCCGGGTCCGGCCGGTAGTAGCCGTAGCCGTGCGAGCCCAGTGCCTCCCTGATGGCCTGGGCGGCGCCGAGGAGCAGCGGGACGCGCGCGTGTTGTCCGGAGGCCGCCGCCAGGACGGCACCGGCGTCGAGGAGGTAGGCCAGGTTGGCCTGGTCGCCCGTCTCCAGCGACAGCCGGGTGCCTTCCTCCAGGTGGCGGCGCGCGGCGGTGTTGTCGCCGCGGCCGAGCTCGACCTGGAAGAGGTTGTAGAGGGCGATGTAGGACGTCAGCCGGTCGTCGCGGCGCCGCGCGGAGCCCAGGCCTGCCTCGATGAGGCGCACCGCCTCGTCGGCGTCGCCACCGAGCAGCGCCACCGTGCCCAGCCAGATGTGTGCCAGTGCCCAGGTCCACTCGACCTCGTCGCCACCCCCCTCGGCATGGACGACGGCGTCCTCGAAGTGGCCTCGGGCGGTTGACAGGTCGCCGGCCACCAGCGCAACCAGGCCCTCGCCGGCGATGGCGTTCGAGAGGATGACCGGATCGTCCGCGGCGTGCTCGTGGGCGCGCACCCACCAGCCTTCGGCCGCGTCCATGTCGTCCATGGCGAACGCCATCGTGGCGGCCGCCAGCGCGGCCCTGCCGTGCACGGTCATGGGGAGGGCCTCGCTGCGCTGAAGGACGTTCTCGGCGAAGCGCCGGCCGTGGTCGTGGTGCCCGCGCAGCCACCAGTAGAGCCACAGCTCCCACGCCATCCTGGCCGGCGTCTCCACGTCTCCCATGGCCAGCGACCGCTCGGCCGCGGCGGTGAGGTTGGCGTGCTCGAGGTCGATGCGGGTCAGGGCCGCCACCTGGCCGCCGTTGCGATAGCTCGAGCTGTGCTCCTCGGCGACGGCGAGGTAGTGGGCGGCGTGGGCCCGGGCGGCCGCCTCCCACTCACCCGACCCCCGGAGCAGGGCGCGGGCGTACTGCGCCACCGGCTCCAGCAGCCGTAGCCGGCCGGTGCCTTCGGCGACGACCAGGGAGTGCTCGACCAGGGTCTCGAGGCTGGCCACGACGCCGTCGCTGCGGTCGCCGGCCCTGGCCGCGACCGCCTCCAGATCGGCCAGGGCGGTGCCGCCGACGAAGACGCCCATCAAGCGCAGCAGCCTGCGTCCGGACTCGTCGAGCAGTCCGTGGCTCCAGTCCAGGGTGGCGCGCATGGTGCGCTGGCGGGGCGGCAGGTCGCGCGGGCCCGCCTGCAGCGCGGTGTCGAGCCGGGCCAGCAGGGAGTGCGGGTCGAGTAGCCGGGTCCGGGCAGCCGCGAGCTCCAGCGCGAGCGGCAGGCCGGCCAGCCGCTCGCAGGTCGCGGCGACGGCCGCCGCATCGGCGGGGTCCTCGCCCCAGCCCGGGCTGACCCGGCCGGCCCGGTCCAGCAGCAGCCGTGCGGCCGGGGAGGGTGAGCCGTCGCGCAACGCGGTCACCGCCAACGGCTCGACGCCGTACTCCGTCTCCCCGCGCACGCGCAGCGGGGCGCGACTGGTCGTGAGCACGGTGAGGTCGGGCACGGCCTCGACCAGGGCAGCCACCTCCGGTGCGACCGCGAGCAGGTGCTCGACGTTGTCGAGGACAAGGAGCAGGTGCTGCCCGCGCAGCCGCTCGACCACGTCCTCGGCCACCGGTCGTGCGGGGTCGCGGGACGCGTCGACGGCGTCTGCGATCGCCGGCAGCACCTGGCCGGGCTCGAGCAGCGCCGCCAGCTCCACGAGCACGACGCCGTCCGCGTAGCGGTCCCGTACGGCGGCCGCGACCGCCAGCACCAGCCTGGTCTTGCCGACCCCTCCCGGGCCGCTGAGGGTGACCAGCCGGCTCGTCCGCACCAGCTCCGCGACGCGCGCGACGTCGTCGTCACGACCGATCAGTGGGGTGGCCGGCACCGGCAGGTCCCTCGGCCGGGTCGAGGAGCTGCCGGCGGCCTGCCGGACCGAGCGCGCCGGCACCGCCGCGAGCAGTGCGGCCCGCTGGTCCTCGGTCAGGTCCAGGGCCGCGGCGAGGGACCGCACCGTGTGCGGGTAGGGGCGGGTCCGGGTCCCGCGCTCGAGGGCGCTGATCGCGTGGGGACTCAGTCCCGCGCGCTCGGCCAGCTCCTCCTGCGAGAGGCCGGCCGTCTCACGCAGTCCGCGCAGCACCGTGCCGAGCGTGCTCGAGCGATCGTCACCCACGGCCCCTCCCATCGATCCGTGCGGATTGTAGTGACGCGGGCACGTCGGGGTGATCGTTTCGGGGCAAGACGAACGCCCCCGGCAGTCGAGCCGGGGGCGTTCGTCGTACGGGGTCGAGCGGGCAGTCAGGCCCAGCGCTCGTCGGAGCCGACGAAGGTCAGCTGCCGGTCGCCGGTGTAGATCTGCTTCGGGCGCGCGATCTTCTGGTCCTTGTCCTGGATGAGCTCCGACCACTGCGCGAGCCAGCCCGGCGTACGGCCGATCGCGAAGAGCACGGTGAACATCTCCGGCGGGAACTGGAAGGCCTCGTAGATCAGGCCGGAGTAGAAGTCGACGTTGGGGTAGAGCTTGCGCTTGATGAAGTACTCGTCCTCCAGCGCGATCTTCTCCAGCTCCTTGGCGATCTCGAGGAGCGGGTTGACCCCGGTGACCTCGAAGACGTCGTCGCAGGCCTTCTTGATGATCGTCGCGCGCGGGTCGAAGTTCTTGTAGACCCGGTGCCCGAAGCCCATCAGCTTCTCGTTGCCGTTCTTCACGCCCTCGATGAAGGCGGGGATGTTCTCCTTCGACGCCGATCCGGCGCAGCATCCGCAGCACGGCCTCGTTGGCACCGCCGTGGAGCGGGCCGTAGAGGGCCGCGACGCCGGCGGCGACGGCCGAGTAGGGGTCGACCTGCGAGGAGCCCACCGAGCGGACCGCGTTGGTCGAGCAGTTCTGCTCGTGGTCGGCGTGCAGGATGAAGAGCACGTCGAGCGCCTTGACCAGGCGCGGGTCGGCCTCGAACTTCTGCTCGCTCATCTTGAAGAGCATCGAGAGGAAGTTGGCGGTGTAGCCCAGGTCGTTGTCGGGGTAGACGAACGGCTTGCCCTGCGCGTGGCGGAACGACCAGGCGCCCAGGGTCGGCATCTTGGCGATCATCCGCACGATCTGCATGTGGCGGTTGTCGCGCGTCGCTGATGTTGCGGGCGTCGGGGTAGAACGTCGACAGCGCACCGACGGAGGCCATCAGCATGCCCATCGGGTGGGCGTCGTAGCGGAAGCCCTCCATGAAGGCCTTGACGTTCTCGTGCACGAACGTGTGGTAGGTGATCTCGTGCACCCAGGCGTCGTACTCGCTCCTTGGTGGGGAGCTCGCCGTTGATCAGGAGGTAGGCCACCTCGAGGAAGTTGGACTTCTCCGCGAGCTGCTCGATCGGGTAGCCGCGGTACTCGAGGATGCCCTTGTCGCCGTCGATGTAGGTCACCGAGCTGACCGACACGAGGCGGTGTTGACGAACCCGGGGTCGTACGTCGCCAGGCCGGGCTCGTCCTCGCCCGTCGCGGATCTGGCCGAGGTCCTTGGCGGCGATCGTGTTGTCGGTGATGGGGATGCTCGTACTCCTGGCCGGTTCGGTTGTCGCGAACGGTCAGGGAGTCCGAGGAGTTGGCCGCTACGTCGGTCACGTCGGCTCCTTGTGCGTGATGTCAGAGGTTCGTGCCAACCTAGCCGCGACCCCGCAGGACGCGCTAACCCGCCTCCCGGAGCGTGGACGACCGCCAGGGCGGATCGGCACTGCGCGTTTTGACCCTCCTCGCGCTCCGCGCCGTAGTCTTGCTGGTCGCGACTCCTGCCGCGCCCGCCTCCTCCGGAGCGAGGGTGCAGATCCGGACGTCATCCCTCATGAACGGGAGCGAACCGGGCCGTGTTCGTCAGAAGTCGCCGCACTTGGGGGGCACACCGGGTGGGACACCTTCCACCCGGACCCTACGAACGAGAACGGGATACAGCCGTGCGCACGTACAGCCCCAAGCCCGCTGACATCCAGCGCGAGTGGCTCGTCATCGACGCCACCGACGTGGTCCTGGGACGCCTCGCCGTCCAGACCGCCAACCTCCTCCGCGGCAAGCACAAGCCGACCTTTGCCCCTCACATGGACATGGGCGACTTCGTCATCATCGTCAACGCCTCCAAGGTGCGCTGTCGGGCACCAAGAAGATCACCAAGCTGGCCTACCGCCACTCTGGCTACCCGGGTGGCCTCTCCGCCACGCCGTTCGGTGAGCTCCTCGAGAAGGACGCCCGCAAGGCCATCGAGACGGCCGTCTGGGGCATGCTCCCCAAGAACAAGCTCGGTCGCCAGATGCTGAAGAAGCTCAAGGTCTACGCCGGCCCCGACCACCCGCACGCGGCCCAGCAGGCCACTCCCGTTCGAGATCACGCAGATCTCCCAGTAAGCGACTGAGGACTCACAGATGACTGAGAACATCGATACCCCCGCAGGTCGAGGTCGAGGAGACCTTCGAGACCGACGCCGAGGGCGTCGCCTACAGCTCCGAGAGCGACGCGTCCGCCGACACCCCGGCCCGCCCCGCGACCATCGCGCCCGGTGCCGCCACCGGTCGACGCAAGGAAGCCGTCGCCCGCGTCCGGATCGTCCCGGGCACCGGCGAGTGGACCGTCAACGGCCGCACGCTCGACAGCTACTTCCCCAACAAGCTGCACCAGCAGATCGTCAACGAGCCGTTCACCGAGCTGCAGCTCGAGGGCCGCTTCGACGTGATCGCGCGCATCCACGGCGGCGGCATCGCCGGTCAGGCCGGCGCGCTGCGCCTCGGCGTGGCCCGCTCGCTCAACGCGATCGACGTCGACGCCAACCGCGCCGATGCTCGAAGAAGGCCGGGCTGCTGACGCGCGACGCCCGCGTCGTGGAGCGCAAGAAGGCCGGACTCAAGAAGGCCCGCAAGGCCTCGCAGTTCAGCAAGCGCTGATCTCATAGGGTCTCGTCCCATGACACGACTCTTCGGCACGGACGGGGTCCGGGGCCTGGCGAACGGTCACCTGACGGCGGAGCTGGCCCTGGACCTCTCCGTTGCCGCGGCACATGTCCTGGCCGACCGTGGCGAGTTCGCGGGGCACCGCCCCGTGGCCGTGGTGGGTCGGGACACGCGCATCTCCGGCCAGTTCCTCGAGGCCGCCGTCGTCGCCGGCCTCGCATCGGCGGGAGTCGACGTGCTACTCCTCGGCGTGCTGCCGACGCCCGGCGTCGCCTACCTGACCGAGCGCGCTCGGCGCCGACCTCGGCGTGATGCTCTCGGCCTCGCACAACCCGATGCCCGACAACGGCATCAAGTTCCTGGCGCGCGGCGGCCACAAGCTCGACGACGCCATCGAGATCGCCATCGAGCGCCGGATGCGCGAGCACTGGCAGCGGCCGACCGGCGGCGACGTCGGCCGCGTCGACGCCGTACGACGACGCGGTCGAGCGACTACGCCGCCCACCTCGTCGCGCACGATCGACGCAGCCCGCTGGTCGGTCTCAAGGTCGTCCTCGACTGCGCCGAGGGTGCCGCCTACGAGGCGGGCCCGCGGGCCCTGCGCGACGCCGGCGCCGAGGTCATCGCGATCCACGCCGAGCCCGACGGCCTCAACATCAACGACAACTGCGGCTCGACGCACATCGAGTCGCTGCAGCGCGGCCGTGCTCGAGCACGGCGCGCGACGCCGGCTTCGCGCTCGACGGCGACTCCGACCGCTGCCTGGCCGTCGACCACGAGGGCAACATCGTCGACGGCGACCAGATCCTCGCCGATCCTCGCCCTCGCGCTGCGCGACCAGGGACTGCTCGCCAAGGACACCGTCGTGGCGACGGTGATGAGCAACCTCGGCTTCGTGCAGGCGATGCGGGCCGGCCGGTGTCGGCGTACGCCAGACCAAGGTCGGCGACCGCTACGTCCTCGAGGCGATGAAGGTCTCCGGCTACTCCCTCGGCGGCGAGCAGTCCGGCCACGTGATCCTCTCGCGACCACGCCACCACCGGCGACGGCATCCTCACCACGCTGCAAGGTGCTCGAGCGGATGGCCGCGACCGGCCAGTCGCTCGCCGGAGCTCGCCGGCGGTCATGACGCGGCTGCCGCAGGTGCTGCGTCAACGTCCCGGACGTCGACAAGTCCCGCGCCGACGACGACGCCGTCCTGGCGGCCGCCGTCGCCGAGGAGGAGGCGGCGCTCGGCGAACGCGGCCGCATCCTGCTGCGTCCCTCCGGCACCGAGCCGCTGGTGCGGGTGATGGTGGAGGCCCCGTCGCACGACGAGGCACGGCCGTCGCCGGCCGGCTCGCCGCGGTCGTGACGGCCCAGCTCGCCCTCTGAGGGTCGCCGATCGTGGACGCAGTCGACATCGAGCAGATCAACCCTGCGCAACGAGGCCGCGCTGCGCGCCTGGTGGGAGGTCGGCCACGCCGCCACGGCCGAGCGTCCCGGGCAAGCCCTGGCCGGCTGTGGGAGGCAGAGCCGTGTCGGCGCTGCCGGCGGACAACCCCGAGCGCGACATCACCCTGCTCGGCGCCATCGACGGACGCCGCATGGTCGGCGCGGGGTTGCTGACCCGCTCGCTCGCAGCGAGAACCTCCACACCGCGATGGCCTTCGACCTACGTCGTCACCGGACCGGGCGCCGCGAGGGCATCGGCACGCGCGCTGGTCGACGAGCTGGAGGCTCGTCGCGGCGGGCGACGGGCGGACCACCGTCCAGAGCGAGGCCTACCTGCCGCCGGGGCGAGCACCGGCGCCGGCCGAGCCGTTCGCCGCTGCGCTGGGCTACGTCGTCGCGAGCCGCGAGTGCTATCAAGGAGCTGGCCGTCGCCGACTACGTCGCTCGGCGCGACGACGTACGGGCCGGCGCTGGGCGACGCGGCCGACGACTACCGCATCGTCACCTTCGACACGGTCTGCCCCGACGAGCACCTCGAGTCCTTCGGCCGGCTGCTCGGGATGCTGATCTCCGAGATCCCCCTCGGCGACCTCGACCTCGAGGACTCCGAGTGGACCCCGGAGCGGATGCGGGCCGCCGAGCAGCGCCAGGTCGACATCGGTCGCCACGTCCTCACCGCCCTCGCGATCGCCCCCGACGGGTCGGTGGCCGGCTTCTCCGACGTACGCATCGACGACACCGACCACAGCCACGGCCAGGTCGGCATCACCCTCGTCGACCCCGCCCACCGCGGCCACCGGCTGGGGCTGGCGCTCAAGGTCGCCACCCACGACCTCGCGCGTGGCGACGTACGCCGAGCTCGTCACGCGTCGACACCTGCAACGCCGAGGTCAACACCCACATGAACGCCGTCAACGAGGCGCTCGGCTACCGCACGCATCGAGACCCTGCTGGAGCTGCAGAAGAGGCTCTGACCGGAGGCGGTCAGAGCTTGCGCAGCCGCACGTAGCGCACCGAGTGGTCGGAGTCCTTGCGCAGCACCAGGGTGGCGCGCGGCCGCGCGTGGGGGCGACGTTCTGGACCAGGTTGGGCTCGTTGATGGAGTCCCAGATGCGGGTGGCCTCGTCGACGGCCTCGTCGTGGGAGAGCGCGGCGTACTTGCGGAAGTAGGACTGCGGGTCCTCGAAGGCCGTCTCGCGCAGCCGCAGGAAGCGCTCGACGTACCACCGCTTGATGTCGGCCAGCGCGGCGTCGACGTAGACGGAGAAGTCGAAGAAGTCGCTGACGGCCAGGCCCGTGCGGCCGTCGTCGCGCATCCGCGCCGGCTGGAGGACGTTGAGGCCCTCGATGATCACGATGTCGGGGCGCTTGACGACGACCTTCTCGTCCGGGACGACGTCGTAGACGAGGTGGGAGTAGGTCGGGGCCTCGACCTCGTCGCGAGCCGGACTTGATGTCGATGACGAACTTCAGCAGCGCCTTGCGGTCGTAGGACTCGGGGAAGCCCTTGCGGTGCAGGATGCCGCGCCGCTCGAGCTCGGCGTTGGGGAGCAGGAAGCCGTCGGTCGTGACGAGCGCGACGTTGGGGTGCTCGGGCCAGTGGGCCAGCATCTGCTGCAGCACGCGCGCGGTCGTCGACTTGCCGACGGCGACCGACCCGGCGAGGCCGATCACGAACGGCGTGCGCGGCGGCGTGACGCGGTGCAGGAACTCCTCCTGCTCGCGGTGCAGCCGCGAGTCGGCCGCGACGTACAGGCGAGAGCAGGCGCGAGAGCGGGAGGTAGACCTGCTCGATCTCGCGCAGGTCGAGCGCGTCGCCGAGGCCGCGCAGGCGGGCGATCTCGTCGGGCGTGAGCGACCGTCTCGGTGGCCGGGGCCAGCGCCGCCCAGGCGGCTCGCTCGAGCTCGACGTACGGCGAGGCCTCGGTGCCCGAGGGTGGGCCGGCGGACGGCGCCGGGACGTCGGACATGCTGGCGATTGTTGCACCGCCGCGCGTGCGGAGCGGCCCGGCCTGCCGGTGACGCCCTGCCGATAGACTTCCCGGCCATGTGCGGAATCGTCGGGTACGTCGGTGAGAAGCAGGCCCAGGGCGTGGTCATCGAGGGTCTGCGACGGCTCGAGTACCGCGGCTACGACTCCGCCGGGATCGCCCTCGTCGACGCGGGGGTCACTGGTCAGCGACAAGAAGGCCGGCAAGCTCGCCAACCTCGAGAAGGCGCTCGCCGAGAACCCGCTGCCGTCCTCCACGACCGGCATCGGGCACACCCGCTGGGCCACCCACGGCGCGCCCACCGACCGCAACGCCCACCCGCACATCGGCTCGCAGGGCCGGGTGGCGGTCGTGCACAACGGCATCCTGGAGAACTTCGCGACGCTGCGCGGCGAGCTCGAGGCCGCCGGCGTCGAGATGACCTCGGAGACCGACACCGAGGTCGCCGCCCACCTCCTCGACCGCGAGGTGCTGTCCGGGGTCGACCTGACCACCGCGATGCAGAACGTCTGCCGCCGGCTCGAGGGCGCGTTCACCCTGGTCGCGATCGACGCCGCCGACCCCTGCCGGGTCGTCGCGGCACGCCGCAACTCGCCGCTCGTGGTCGGCATCGGCGAGGGGGAGAACTTCCTCGGCAGCGACGTGGCCGCCTTCATCGAGCACACCCGCGAGGCGATGGAGCTCGACCAGGACCAGGTCGTGACGATCACCCGCGAGGGCGTCGAGCGTCACCGACTTCGACGGTACGCCGACCGAGGGCCGCCGCTACCACGTCGACTGGGACCTCTCGGCCGCCGAGAAGGACGGCCACGACTGGTTCATGCGCAAGGAGATCTTCGAGCAGCCGCGCGTGGTCGCCGACTCGCTCCTGGGTCGTCGCGGCACCGACGGGATGCTGCAGCTCGACGAGATGCGGCTCTCCGACCAGGACCTGCGCGACATCGACAAGATCATCATCATCGCGGCCGGGACGTCGTTCTACGCCGGCATGGTCGCCAAGTACGCCATCGAGCACTGGTGCCGCATCCCCGTCGAGGTCGAGCTCGCCAGCGAGTTCCGCTACCGCGACCCGATCCTCACCAGCGACACGCTCGTGGTCGCGATCAGCCAGTCCGGGGAGACCGCCGACACCCTGCAGGCGATCCGTCACGCACGGGTGCAACGCTCGAAGGTGCTGGCGATCTGCAACACCAACGGCTCGACCATCCCGCGCGAGTCCGACGGCGTCATCTACACCCACGCCGGTCCCGAGATCGGCGTCGCCTCCACCAAGGGCTTCCTCACCCAGCTCGTCGCCTGCTACCTCCTCGCCCTCTACCTCGCCCAGGTCAAGGGCACCCGCTACGGCGACGAGATCTCCGAGGTGATGGACCAGCTCGACGAGATGCCGGCCCACATCGAGACCGTGCTCGGCAAGGCCGACGAGATCTACGACCTCGCCAGGACCTACGTCGGCGCCCGGTCGGTGCTCTTCCTGGGTCGCCACGCGGGCTACCCGGTGGCCCTCGAGGGAGCGCTCAAGCTCAAGGAGCTCGCCTACATCCACGCCGAGGGCTTCGCCGCCGGCGAGCTCAAGCACGGCCCGATCGCCCTCATCGAGGACGGACTGCCGGTGCTGTGCGTCGTGCCGCCCCGCGGGCGCGACCAGCTGCACGACAAGATGCTCAGCGGCATCCAGGAGGTGCGCGCGCGGGGTGCCCGCACGATCTGCCTGGCCGAGGAGGGCGACACCACGATCGAGCCCTACGCCGACGTGCTGATCACGCTGCCGCAGGTGCCGGTGCTGCTCCAGCCGCTGGTGGCCACCGTGCCGCTGCAGCTCTTCGCGTGCGAGCTCGCCACCCAGATGGGCCACGACGTGGACCAGCCGCGCAACCTCGCCAAGTCCGTCACGGTCGAATAGCGATGCCGGTCATCGGCGTCGGCATCGACGTGGTCGACATCGAGCGGTTCGTGGAGTCGCTGGCCCGCACCCCGGCCCTCCGCGCGCGCCTGTTCACCGACGCCGAGGCGTCCCGCCCCCCGGCCTCGCTGGCGGCACGCTTCGCGGCCAAGGAGGCGATGGCCAAGGCGCTCGGCGCGCCCGTCGGCATGGCGTGGCACGACGCGGAGATCGTGTCGGAGGAGACCGGTCGGCCGCGGTTCGAGATCCGCGGCACGGTCGCTGCGCGGGCCGACCAGCTCGGGGTCTCCCACGTCCACGTCTCGCTGTCCCACGACGCCGGGATCGCCTCGGCCGTCGTGGTGCTGGAGAGCTGACGCGTGCTGCGCGCCCACACCGTCGATGACGTACGCCGCGGCGAGGCCGCAGCGATGGCCCGACTGCCCGACGGAGCCCTGATGCAACGCGCGGCCGCGGGACTTGCTGCCGCGATCGTCGACCTGCTCGGCGGCGGATACGGCCGCCGCGTGCTGCTGCTCGTCGGCTCCGGGGACAACGGCGGCGACGCGCTCTGGGCCGGGGCCCGGCTCGCCGCCCGCGGGGCACGGGTCGAGGCGCTGCTCCTCGGCGAGCACGTCCACGAGGCCGGCCTGGCCGCCCTGCATGCCGCCGGCGGCTGGTCCACCCGTGACCTCGACGACCTCGACCACGGCCCGGACGTGGTCGTCGACGGCATCGTCGGCATCGGTGGTCGTCCCGGCCTCCGGCCCGACGCGGTCGCCGCGCTGACCCGCTTCGCCATGGTCCCGCTCGTCGCGGTGGACGTCCCGTCGGGCGTCGGCGTCGACACCGGCCAGCTCGACGGGGCACACGTCACCGCCGACGTGACGGTCACCTTCGGCACCCACAAGGTCGCCCACCTCGTCGATCCGGCTGCCGTCGCCTGCGGCGCGCTCCACCTCGTCGACCTCGACCTCCAGCTCGGCGATCCCGCTGTCGAGGCGCTCCAACCCGCCGACGTACGACGCCTGCTGCCGCGACCGGCCACCCACGCCCACAAGTACACCCGCGGCGTGGTCGGCGTCCGGGCCGGCTCGGACACCTACCCCGGAGCCGCCCTGCTGGCGGTCTCGGGCGCCAGCTGCGGACTGGCCGGGATGGTGCGCTACGTCGGGCCCGCGCACCTCGCCGAGCAGGTGCGGATCGCCCACCCGGAGGTCGTCGGCGCCGGTCGGGTCCAGGCCTGGGTCGTCGGCCCCGGTGGTGGCGACGACGCCGCCTCGATGCTGGCCGACGCCCGCGCGGACGGCGTACCCGTCGTCGTCGACGCCGACGCGCTGGCCCACGTCGACTCCCCGCTGCCGGGTTGTGTCCTCACGCCGCACGCCGGCGAGCTCGCCGCGCTGCTCGACACCGAGCGCGAGCTGGTCGAGGCCGCCCCGCTGCACTGGGCGCGACAGGCGGCCGGTGCGTACGACGCCGTCGTGCTGCTCAAGGGCCACCACACGCTCGTCGCGGATCCCTCGGGACGCGTGCGGGTGACCACCACCGGGGTGCCGTGGCTGGCGAGCGCCGGGGCCGGCGACGTGCTGTCCGGCCTGATCGGCGCGCTGCTGGCCGCCGGGCTCGACCCCTTCGACGCGGCCTCGGTCGGCTCCTGGCTGCACGGGGCGGCCGCCACGCTGGCCTCCTCGGGTGGGCCGCTGACCGCCGGCGACGTGGCATCCCACATCCCGCGTCTGGTGCGCGAGACCCTCACCGGTTTGGGAGACTCTGACGCATGAGCGATCCCGTGCATCCGCGCGCCGAGATCGTCGTCGACATCGCTGCCATCCGCCACAACGTGCGTGTCCTGGGCGACCTCGTCGCCGCGGACGGGCCGGTGCAGCTGATGGTCGTGGTCAAGGCGGACGGCTACGGCCACGGGCTGGCCGAGGCCTCGCGTGCAGCCCGCGCGGGCGGAGCCGTCGTGGCTCGGCGTGGCGACCGTCGACGAGGCACTGGCGGTGCGCGCGAGCGGCGACTCCGGCCGGGTGCTGTGCTGGCTGACGACGCCCGGCGACGACCTGGCCGCAGCCGTGGCCGCCGACATCGACGTGACGGCGTACTCCGTCGCCGAGCTGACCGAGCTCGCAGCGCTGTCGGGCACCGGGCTCCGACCGCGTGTGCAGATCAAGGTCGACACCGGGCTCTCCCGCGGGGGCGCGCCGCGGTCGGAGTGGCACGACCTGTTCGTCGCGGCGAGCGACCTCGAGCGCGACGGCCGCCTCACCCTCACCGGCATCTGGTCGCACTTCGCGGCCAGCGACGAGCCGGAGCACCCCGCCAACGACGCCCAGGAGACGGCCTTCCTGGACGCCCTGGCACTGGCAGCCTCGGCCGGGCTGGACCCGGAGGTGCGCCACCTCGCCAACTCGGCGGCCGCGATCCTGCGCCCCTCGGCCCGCTTCGACCTCGTGCGCTGCGGCATCGCGGCCTACGGCCTCGACCCGGCGCCGGGGCGCACCCCCGACCTGGGGCTGGTCCCGGCCATGACCGTGCGGGGCCGGCTGGCCCTCGTCAAGCACATCGACGCCGGCGCCGGCGTCTCCTACGGCCACACCTGGGTCGCCGAGCGGCCGACGACGCTGGGCCTGGTGCCCATCGGGTACGCCGACGGGCTGCCGCGCCACGCCAGCAACCGCGCCCACGTGTGGGTCGGTGGCCGGCAGCGTGCGGTCCGCGGCCGGGTGTGCATGGACCAGATCATCATCGACCTCGACGGCGACGTCCCGGCTGCCGGCGACGAGGTGGTCGTCTTCGGCCCGGGACTCGGCGGCGAGCCGACGGCGCAGGACTGGGCCGAGGCGGCCGACACCATCAACTACGAGATCGTCACCCAGGTCGGCGGCCGACTGGTCCGCCGTCATGTCGACAGCACGAACGACAGGAGCCAGCAGCCGTGAGCCTCGGACGCAAGATCTTCGGAGCCGCAGCGGGAGCGGTCGGCCTCGCCGCCGCGGCCGGAGCCGTCGAGATCGCCCGCCAGAACCGGGTCATCGGCAACCGCGCCGCCGGCGAGCGGGTCGTCGTTCGGGGCGCTGCACAGCGCCCCGCGCGTCGTGGTCGCCGACGACGCGATCGACCTCCACGTCGAGATCGACGAGCCCGCCGACTTCGGCGGGGAGCCGTCGACCGACGACTCCCTCACCGTGATCTTCGTGCACGGCTACTCCCTCAACCTCGACTGCTGGCACTTCCAGCGCGCCGCCTACCGCGGCCAGGTCCGCACCGTCTTCTACGACCAGCGCAGCCACGGCCGGTCCGCCCGATCGAGCGACGACCACGCCACCATCGACCAGCTCGGCCGCGACCTGCAGCGCGTCATCGAGGACACCGCACCGGGACGCTGCGTGGTCGTCGGTCACTCGATGGGCGGGATGAGCGTCATCTCCCTCGCCGACCAGTTCCCCGAGCTCTTCGGCGACAAGGTCATCGGTGCGGCACTGATCTCCACCACCGCCGGCGGCCTCGACCCGGGCCGCATCCTCTTCCCGATGGTCCCGCTCGGTCTCGGCGGCACGGTGGTGGGCCGCGTCGTACGCACCCTCGACCGCGGTCACCGCGTCGTCGACCTCGTGCGCGTCCTGGGGCCACGCGGTGGCCGACGTCGTCACCGACCGCTACGCCTTCGGCGACGACGTCCCGGCCGACTACGTCGAGTTCGTCTACTCCATGCTCAACGCGACTCCGTTCGCCGTGGTCGCGGACTTCTATCCGGCCTTCGCGACGCTCGACAAGTTCGAGACGCTCGAGCCGCTGAGCCGGGTACCGACCGCGATCGTCTGCGGCACCGAGGACAAGGTCACCTCGGTGGGACACAGCCGCAAGCTGCACAGCCGGATCGCCGGCTCCAGCCTGCTGGAGTGCGAGGGCGCCGGGCACATGGTGATCCTGGAGCGTCACAAGCAGGTCACCGCCGAGCTCGACGACCTGATCTCGCTCGCGCTCGGCGAGCGCGGGCCGTGACCCTGGACGTACGCCGGGTCGGACCCGAGGCGGCCGCCGACGTCCTGGCGGTCGTCCGGGAGGCCTTCGGCGCCCGGCCCGCGCTCGACCCGCCGGCGCGACGCGTTGGCCGACGACCTGGACTCGATCACCCGGCTGCTGGGCGGACGGGGCGGTCTGCTGGCCACGCTCGACGGCGCCCCGGTGGGTTGCCTCGTCCTCCACGCCGTCCCGGACGGGCTCACGCTGCGCCGCTTCGGGGTCGTTCCCGACGCCCAGGGCCGGGGGGTGGCCGCCGCCCTGATCGAGGCCGCGCACCGCGCCGCCATCGGCCGCGAGGCACTCATCGTGGTGGCCCGCGAGGAGCTCCCGGCGACCATCGCGTTCTGGGAGCGGCACGGATTCGTCGTGCACACGCGGTCCACCCCCGACGTCGTGATGCACCACGACCTCGACCGGTCCTTCGACGCGGCCGGCGCCGACGAGATGCGCGAGCTGGGGGAGCGGGTCGGACACTCGCTCAGTGCGGGTGACCTCGTCGTGCTCACCGGTGAGCTGGGCGCGGGCAAGACCACCTTCACCCAGGGCATGGGGGCGGGCCTGCGCGTGCGCGGCGCGGTGACCTCACCGACGTTCGTGATCGCTCGGGTGCATCCCTCGCTCGTCGGCGGGCCCGGACCTGGTCCACGTCGACGCCTACCGACTCGGCGGTCTCGACGAGCTCGACGACCTCGACCTCGACACCTCGCTCGAGTCGGCCGTGACGGTCGTGGAGTGGGGTGCCGGCCTCGCCGAGGGTCTGGCCGACTCGCGGCTGGAGATCCTGATCGAGCGCGCCCTCGGCGCGGACGCCACCGACGAGGCGGACCCGCGGCGCGTTTCGATGCGCTGGGTCGTCGGCTTGTAGCCTCGTCGCCGTGCTGCTCGCCTTCGACACCGCCACCGCGCTGGTGACCGTCGCCCTCCACGACGGCGACCGGGTCGTCGTCGAGCACTCCTCCGAGCAGCCGATGAAGCACGGGGAGCACCTCGCACCCCTGATCGCCCGGGCGTTGGACGACGCGGGCATCGTGCGGCAGGACCTCACCGCGATCGCCGTCGGCGTGGGCCCCGGCCCGTTCACCGGGCTGCGCGTGGGCCTGGTGACCGCGCGGACCCTGGGCTTCGTCCTGCAGGTCCCGGTCTACGGCGTCTGCTCCCTCGACGTCATCGCCGCCGAGGTCGTCGGCTCGGGATCTGCCGTCGGCAGCTTCCTGGTCGCCACGGACGCACGGCGCAAGGAGGTCTACCTCGCCTCCTACGACGAGCAGGGCCGGCGCCTGGCCGGCCCGGCGGTGTCGCGTCCCGCCGACGTCGCCACCACCGCGCAGGTGGCCGGAGCCGGACCCTCGCTCTACCCTGAGTCCTTCCCGAGCTCCATCGGTCCGGAGCGGCCCAGCGCCGGTTGGCTGGCCGCAGCCGTGGCGGAGGAGCTCGTGGAGCTGCTCGACCCCGACCCCCTCTACCTCCGGCGTCCCGACGCGGTCGCCGGCGCACCCAGGAAGCCCGTCTCGTGATCCGTCCCGCCCGTCTCGCCGACCTCCCGGCCCTGACCACCCTCGAGTCCGAGCTGTTCGGCGTCGACGCCTGGAGCGAGAAGGCGATCCGCGAGGAGATCGAGGGTCCCGGGCGTCGCTTCGTGGTCGCCGACGACCTGTCCGGCTACGCCGTGACCATGACGGCCGGTGACATCGTCGACCTGCTGCGCATCGCCGTCCGTCCGTCCGCCCGCCGCAGCGGCCTGGCCACCCGACTGCTGGACGCGGTCCTGGAGGGCACCGACGACGCCTCGCGCATGCTGCTGGAGGTGAGCGTCTCCAACGCCGAGGCGCTCGGGTTCTACGTCGCACGGCACTTCAGCGTGATCGACGTACGCCCGCACTACTACCGCGACGGCTCCGAGGCCCTGGTCATGTGCCGGTGGCTGCCCGGAGCCGCACGCACCGGGATCGCCACCGCCCATGACTGACGAGCCGCTGGTCCTGGGGATCGAGACCTCCTGCGACGAGACCGGCGTCGGCATCGTGCGGGGGCACACCCTGCTGGCCGACGCGGTCGCCAGCAGCGTCGAGGAGCACGCCCGCTTCGGGGGAGTGGTCCCCGAGGTCGCCAGCCGGGCCCACCTCGAGGCGATGGTCCCGAC
Organism: uncultured Actinomycetota bacterium; assembly: GCA_963712875.1. Lineage (GTDB taxonomy): Bacteria > Actinomycetota > Actinomycetes > Propionibacteriales > Nocardioidaceae > Nocardioides. Next base: position 175,364 of record CAVQJS010000018.1, read on the forward strand.
CATCGAGCGGGCGTGCGAGACCGCAGGCATCGCGCTGACCGACATCGACGCGGTCGCGGTCACCAGCGGACCGGGCCTCGCCGGCGCCCTGCTCGTGGGAGTCGCGAGCGCCAAGGCGCTGGCCCTGGGGCTGGGCAAGCCGATCTACGGCGTCAACCACCTGGCCGCGCACGTGGCGGTCGACCAGCTCGAGCACGGACCCCTGCCGGAGCCGTGCCTGGCGATGCTCGTCTCGGGCGGGCACTCCAGCCTGCTCGAGGTCACCGACGTGACCCTCGGTGTCGAGCCGATGGGCGTCCACGATCGACGACGCCGCCGGTGAGGCCTTCGACAAGGTCGCCCGGCTCCTCGGCCTGCCGTTCCCCGGTGGCCCCCACATCGACCGGGTCGCCCGCAGCGGCAACAGCGTCGCCATCGACTTCCCGCGCGGGCTGACGAACCGGCGCGACCTCGAGCGCCACCGCTTCGACTTCTCCTTCTCCGGCCTCAAGACCGCCGTGGCCCGGTGGGTGGAGGCCCAGCAGCGTGCCGGCGTCACGATCGACGTCGCCGACGTCGCGGCGTCCTTCCAGGAAGCGGTCTGCGACGTGCTCGACCCGCAAGGCGATCGACGCCGCGACCAGCCGCGGGATCGAGGACATCCTCATCGGGGGTGGGGTCGCCGCCAACAGCCGGCTGCGCGCCATGGCCGAGGAGCGCGCCGCCGCACGCAACATCCGGGTCCGGGTGCCGCGGCCGGCACTGTGCACCGACAACGGCGCCATGGTGGCGGCGCTGGGTGCCGAGCTCGTCGCGCGAGGTCGTACGCCCTCGACCCTCGACCTGCCGGCCGACTCCTCGCAGCCGCTCACGACCGTCGTGGCCTGAGGGGCGACCGATCGTTCAGTCGAGGACTCCGGGAGCGACGTCATCGTCGCCGAGCCAGTCCTGGTCGTAGACCAGGCTGTCACGATCGGTGGTCTGCTCGCGGTCGCCCTTGCGCCCGCCACGACCGCCGCCCGCTGATCCGGCAGCGCTGCGGGCGCCGGCACCACGCGAGCCTCCGGAGCGGGAGCCGGCCGCGCCGGCCGCGCCGCCGCGACCCGCTGCGCCGCCGCGACCGCGGCGTGCCGGACACCTGCTCGCGAGCCGGCGGCGCTGCCAGGAGCACCTGCTCGCGTGCCGGAGGCGCTGCCCGGAGCGGTCGGCCGTGCGGCCGCGCTCCCGGCACTCGCGCCGCGGGAGAGGGCGCTGGCGCTGCCCGCGCGACCCGTCGAACCGATGGCGCGCACCGGGGCGGAGGCGCTACGGCCTGGCGCGGCAGGAGCACTGCCGCCGCGGACAGCACCTGCCATGCCTGCAGCACCGGCACCGCCGGCCATGCCGGCCGCACCCATCGCGGCACCGGTCGACATGCCCGGGCTCGGGGAGGCCGAGACCGGCGTCGAGACGGTGGGCCCGCCGGGGTTGTAGGTGACACCGGTCTGCGAGGTGCCGGTGACGTTGGTCGTGGGAGGGAGGCTGGGGTCCTTGGGGGTCGGCTCCGTGGGGATCGGGCCCCTGGGGATCGGTTCCTTCGGCTCCGGCTCGCGTCGGCTCCGGCTCGCGTGGCTCAGGCTCGCGTGGCTCAGGCTCGCGTGGCTCAGGCTCGCGTGGCTCAGGGTTGTGGGGATCCTTGGGGTCACTCGGCCCCAGCACGCCGCCGCCCGCCGCCCCGCGCCCCCGGTGGGCACGCGGGTGCCCGGCAGGAGCGGACCACCGGGGCCGGACGGCACGTTCGGCGGCGGCTCGGTCGGGTCCTCCTGGCCGTGGATCGCCTTCATGGGCGGGATCGCACCGAGGAACGCGGAGTCCATCTGCCGGGTCAGGGCGAGCGCCCTGGCCTCCTGCTTGTCGAACTCGTCCTGCCAGCTGTTGCGCTCGCCCTGTCGGGCCTGCGAGGCCGCGGCCTGGGCGTTGATCTCGTCGGGGGTGGGGGGTACGCCAGGGGTGCCGGCGGGCGGCTGGTAGGGGCTGGGCTTCTCGCCCAGGTCCTTCATCGAGTCACGCGCCTCCCGGGTGTCACCGATCTGGGTGCCGACCTGGACGAGCGCGTCGCCTGCCGCACGGAGCTGGTCGGACTTGTCGGCCATCGAGGTCGCCGACTCCTCCATGCCCTTGCGCAGGGCAGGTCCGGTCAACGTCTGCTCACCGATGCGCAGCTCGGCCTGCTCGGCGCCGGCCTTCATCGCGTCGGCGAGCACGCGGAGGGCGTCGGCCTTCTTCTTCCAGTCGCTGCCCGATCCGCTGAGGGTGCCCTCCTGGGCGGTGTCGAGGTAGCGGTCGAGAATGAGCCGGTTGGGTCCCTTCGGCATGGTCAGTCCTCGCTGTCGGTCGGAAGGGCGCAGGAGCCGCTGTTGAACGTGGGGGCCGAGACGCACTCGGCGGATGCCTCGAACAGGCGCATGGTCGCGGTCGTCTGCTCGGTCGTCGTGACGATGTCGGACGTGAACTTGCCGAGCGACTCACCCATGCCGCGCAGGCCGAGGGCCATCTTCGTCAGCTCCTTGGCCACTTCGGTGTGCGCCATCTGCGCGTTGGTCGCGAGGCGGTAGCCGCCGGTGTAGGAGTCACCGAAGGAGGCACCGGGCACGGGCGCGATCGGGTCCGACTCCAGCCCCTCGGCCGCCTGGTCGAAGGACGACATCAAGGTGGCGATGGTGTCGGGATCGACGTTGAGGCCCACCATCGTCTGGGTGAGCAGTTCCCTGTCTTCGAGCGGCAGCATGGCTGTTCCCTTCCCCCGTGTGGTCACGCTCAAACCACCCTAGGTCGTGGATCCTGTGCGCGGTGCATCACCGGCATTTCGTTAGCATCGCGTCCATGACTTCTCGGGGAGTTCGTCGCGTCCTGGCCCTTGTCGCAACGCTCGGACTCCTGGCGGGGGCCACGGCCTGCCAGGACTCGTCAGCCGACGACCCGTCGACGGCCGACGCGACGTCGGGCTCGCCCACGTCCACCGCGAGCGAGAGCTCGTCGGTGGCGGTGCCCGATCCGACGCCGACGGTGGAGCCGGCCGACGGCGTGCTGATCGACGTACCCGGTGCGACGATGCGGGGACTGAAGACCTATCGCAGCATCGCCGACTACGGGCTCGTGCAGGGCTATGGCGACGGCCAGAGCGACCTCATCCTCGCTCCCAACCTGACCAAGGCGAAGTCCCTGGACGCGTTCGCCAAGGACTTCGCCCGGGGGTTCCGCGGCGAGGGCGTCACGAAGCGGCTCGACGATGCTGTCGTGGGCGGCGCCTACAACGCCTGGCACATGCTCGACGACGACGACCCTCTGGTGGAGACCCACATCTACGGCGTGATGTTCCTGGACGGTGCCTGGACGATCGAGATCTCGTTCGAGAACGACGGTCAGCCGCGTCCGCTCACCCAGGAGGAACGCGACGAGGTGACGAGCAGCCTGCTCGCCACCTTCAAGCCGCACCGCGAGAACCTCTGAGCCCACTCCCGCCAGCGGTTACTCCGTCCGGGCCGGCGAGAGCCGGTAGGCCGGCGTGTAGGGGTCGTGGGTGATCGGTCCGGCGACGATCTCGACGCTGCCGTCCAGCCCGAGTCGTACGACGCGGTGCTGGTCGCCGTCGACGAGCGAGGCAAGCAGGGTGGAGTCGTCCTCCCTCGTTGACCATGATCCGGCGGACGTAGCCGTCCAGCGCCTCGCGGTCGCGGACCGGTCGCCGGCCAGGAGGTAGGCGGTTCGCAGCAGGGCAGGTTGTCGTGCGGCCATGTAGGCCGAGAACTCCTGGTCCTTGTCCGCGGTCATCCCGTCCCCGGTCCTTCCAGCTCCGACTGCTGTCGTCGTCACCCTCCACCTCCTCGTGGCTCTCGCGGTGGTGCTTCGGGTTGAGGACGCGAACGTGTCGCGGGAGGTTGCATGGCTTGTGCAAGGCTCTGCATCCCACACCCAGGAAGGACCCAGATGCACCAGGTCAAGGCCGTGGTCGCGCTCGCCAAGGGCGAGCCCGTCCAGCTCACCACCATCAACGTTCCCGACCCCGGCCCGGGCGAGGCCCTGGTCGCCGTGCAGGCCTGCGGGGTCTGCCACACCGACCTGCACTACCGCGAGGGGGGCATCAACGACGAGTTCCCCTTCCTGCTCGGCCACGAGGCCGCGGGTGTCGTCGAGGCGGTCGGCCCAGACGTCACGAGCGTCGCGCCCGGCGACTTCGTCGTCCTGAACTGGCGGGCGGTGTGCGGCAACTGCCGTGCCTGCAACCGCGGTGAGCCGTGGTACTGCTTCGCCACCCACAACGCGACGCAGAAGATGACGCTGGAGGATGGCACCGAGCTGTCGCCGGCCCTGGGGATCGGGTCGTTCGCGGAGAAGACCCTCGTCGCCGCGGGTCAGTGCACCAAGGTCGACCCGACCGCGCGTGCTGCGGCTGTCGGCCTGCTCGGTTGCGGGGTGATGGCAGGACTGGGTGCGGCCATCAACACCGGCAACGTCGGGCGCGGCAGCTCGGTCGCCGTGATCGGCTGCGGGGGAGTGGGCGCAGCCGCCATCGCCGGGTCCGTGCTCGCCGGCGCCTCCAAGGTCATCGCCGTCGACATCGACGACCGGAAGCTCGAGACGGCCCGGAGCATGGGTGCCACGCACACGGTCAACTCGAGCGAGACAGACCCGGTCGAGGCCATCAAGGCGATCTGCGCCGACGACGGGTCCGACGGCGCGGACGTGGTCATCGACGCGGTCGGTCGGCCGGAGACGTGGAAGCAGGCGTTCTACGCCCGCGACCTCGCCGGCACGGTCGTCCTGGTCGGCGTCCCCACTCCCGACATGACGATCCCCGAGATCCCGCTGATCGACGTCTTCGGACGCGGCGGGGCGCTGAAGTCGAGCTGGTACGGCGACTGCCTGCCCTCGCGCGACTTCCCGATGCTCGTCGACCTCTACCAGCAGGGGCGCCTCGACCTCGACGCGTTCGTCAGCGAGGAGATCGGGCTCGGCGACGTCGAGGACGCCTTCGAGAAGATGCACCGCGGCGAGGTCCTGCGCTCGGTGGTCGTCTTCACGCCGGAGCAGTCCGCATGAGCGCCCGGGTCGACCACGGCGTCGTGTCCGGCACGTTCTCGCTCGACGGCGAGACCTTCGACGTCGACAACAACGTGTGGGTGGTCGGCGACGACGAGCAGTGCATCGTCATCGACGCCCCCCACGACGTCGACGCGATCATGGAGGTCGTCGGTGGCCGTGCGGTGAAGGCGATCATCTGCACCCACGCCCACGACGACCACGTACGGGTCGCTCCTGCCCTGCGCGAGCGCACCGGGGCGCCGATCCTGCTGCACCCCGACGACCGTCCCCTGTGGGAGCTCACGCACACCGATGACCTCTGGGACGCCGACCTGACCGACGGCCAGTCGATCAAGATCGGCGGCGCTGCGCTGACCGTGATCCACACGCCGGGCCACGCCCCCGGCGCGGTGTGCCTCTACAGCCACGACCTGGGCTGCGTCTTCACGGGCGACACGCTGTTCGAGGGCGGGCCGGGGGCGACGGGTCGGTCCTTCAGCGACGAAAAGGTGATCGTCGCCTCGATCCGCCGCCGGCTCTTCGACCTCCCCGACGAGACGGTCGTCCACACCGGGCACGGGGCCGACACGACGATCGGGGCGGAGCGAGCGATCCTGGACTGAGCTCGGTGCTCGGTCGTGTGCTCAGGCGCTGAGCGGGCGGGCAGGCCGTCGGGGGCGGAGCCACGGCTTCGCCACCCAGATCTGCTCGCGCCTGCGCTCCCTGACCTCGTCGAGGTGGTCGGCCTCGGCCACGAGCTGGACGAGGGAAGGGTGGTCGATCGGCTGACCCCGCAGGATCCGCTCGAGCTGGCGTCGGGCGGGCGAGTTGCGGAAGCGGATCTCGGGATCACGCCGCATCCTCGAACGCTCCCACCACACGAAGATGTCGATCGTGGACTCCACGCCGCGGGGATACCACCAGCCCCAGCACGGTCAGGTCGACATGGGCAGGAAAGCGACGACCACCGCGATCCCTCGCGCCGTCGTCGCGCATCGGCTCCACATCCTCGCCCGTCTCATCGTCGTGGAACGTGACGTGGAGCTTCGCGAGTCCCAACAGCTCGACGATCACCGAAGTCCGTGGGCTGGTCCGTCCCGTCTCCCAGCGCGCGACGACCGACTGCGACACGTCGAGGATGGCTGCGAGTCCGCGCTGGGAGACGTCGAGGATCCGCCTGATCCGGCGCACGAGTCCAGGGACTCCTCCGTCGAACGGGCCCATGAGGTACCACTTCACCTCGTCAATGGTCACGCCTACCTCGTCCATCCAGTCGTCCGTCTCGTCCATCCCTGCCCCCTGTGCTCTGTCGTGTTTCGGTGGGTGCCATCGATGACACCCGGACGCACCGACAACGGGCACGCGTTCTCCACAGGCCAGTCATGGGAGGTGGCAGCCCTCGTAGGACGACGTGGCCCCACGTGCGTACTTGCGGTTGAGTCTCTGCGGGACTCAACCGCAAGCAGGCATGGCCGGACTCGTCCGCAGGTGCGCGTGCCTCTGAGTCGCCCAGCGACTCAAGCGCAAGTGGTGGCCGGGGTCGGCCCGGGACGGACACGAGGGGACCTGCTCGGGGTCGTCGCGCGGAAGTGGCCGCTCTTCCTCGCCGTCGACCAGGAGGGTGGTGTGGTCGAGCGACTGCGATCGGTGGCCACCCGATTCCCGACCTTCATGAGCGCGGGCGCGGCCGGCGACACGACCCTCACGCGAGAGGCCTACCGCGCCAGCGGCGACGAGCTGCGCGGCCTGGGCTTCACCGTCGACTTCGCCCCGGACGCCGACGTCACCTCCGGTCCGGGCGACCCCACCATCGGCTCGCGGTCGGCCTCCTCGGACCCGGAGCGGGTCGCCGAACACGTCGTCGCGGCTTCCGCCGGCTTCGCCGAGTCCGGCGTGCTCCCGGTGCTCAAGCACTTCCCCGGCCACGGCTCCGTCCCCGCCGACAGCCACGTCAGCCTGCCGGTGCAGACCCGCTCACGCGCCGAGCTCGACCGGATCGACCTCGTGCCGTTCCGCGCGGCTGTCGAGGCGGGTGCGCCCGCGGTCATGGTCGGCCACCTCGACGTACGCGCGATCGACCCGCGCGTGCCGTCCTCTCTCTCGCGCAAGGTGGTCACCGACCTGCTGCGCGAGGAGATGGGGTTCGGCGGACTCGTGGTGACCGACGCCCTCGACATGGCCGGCGTGACCCGGGGGCGCGATCCGGGACGTACGGCGGTGCAGGCCCTCCGAGCAGGTTCGGACGTCCTCCTGATGCCGCCGTCGCCGGCTGTCGCACGGACCGCGCTCATCCGGGCGGTCAAGAGCGGGACCCTGCCGCGGCGCCGACTCGAGCAGGCCGCAGCACGACAGATCGCGCTGCTCAGGCACCTGGCGGGCACGTCCGGTGCCCCGATCGGATCGGCCCGGGCCGCCTCGCAGCGACTCTCGCGCGCAGGCCGTCACCGTGGTCTCCGGTGCGTGCACCGGCCGGCTGGTCGCGGACTCGGTCCACGCGTACGGCGACGCCGGTGCGGTCGGCGCCTTCACCGCGGCCGCCGCACGGGCGGGGCTGCCGGTGCTGGCACGACGCGCGGCACCGGCGAAGCTGACGACGGCACGACCGGAGCCCGAGCGCCGCAAGAAGGAGCGCAAGCCTGCCTTCCGCAAGCGCCACCGGGCATGGGCGAAGGCCGAGAAGGTCCGGGTGCGCAAGCTCGCAGCCTGGACCGCTCGCGAGGACGCGCGAGTCTCCGTCGGCACCCAGATCGGGTTCAACGGGTTCCACGACGCACCCGTCGACGGCGACATCGCTGTGGCGACCGACAGCCCGTGGGTGCTCGGCCGGGTCGGCGCACCCACCCGCATCGCGACGTACGGCGACACCTCGGGCGCCATGAACACCCTGGTCGAGGTCGTCCTCGGCCGGGCCGAGGCGCCCGGTCGGCTGCCGGTCTCCGTCGCCGGCGTCGAGCGCCGCGGCTGCCCGTAACGCCAGGTCAGCGAGGTGAGTCAGAAGGGCTGGACCAGCAGTGCGGTGCCCTGCCCAGCCACGCGGGTGAGCACCAGGGTGGCCTCCTCGTCGCCGCGCAGGGAGAGCCGCTTGCGCAGCTCCTCCGGCACGATCTGCACGCCCCGCTTCTTGATCGTGAGCCGACCGATGCCGCGCTCGCGCAGCGCCGCCTTGAGCTGCTTCTCACGGTAGGGGAGGTGCTCCACGACCCGGTAGGACCGGGCGAAGGGGGTGCGGAAGGAGTCGTCGCTGGTGACGTAGGCGATGTGCGGATCGACCAATCCGCCGTTGACACCGGCCGCCACCGCGGTGACCAGACCGGCCCGGATCACGGCACCGTCGGGCTCGTAGAGGAAGGCGCCGACCTCGCGCACCGGCCGCTCGGCGACGGCGTAGGGGTCGTCCTCGCTCGTGAGGCTGGCGAGCCCGCCGTCGCCGATGACGGTGGCACGACGATCGGTGGTCGCGAGACCGCGCGACCAGAGCACGGCCTCCTTGACGTCGCCGCCGTCACTGACCCACTCGGCCTCGACGCCGTCGGGGACGAGGTCGTGCGGGAGCCCGGGGGCCAGCTTCACCACGGCACGCCCGGAGAGGAGGTCGAGCACCCACGGCCACGGCGGGGTCCAGCCGTCCACGTCGAAGATGCGACCGCGGCCCCCGCGTCGTGCGGGGTCTGCGAAGGCGGCGCCGAAGCCGCTGGGGTCGACGGTGGTCGCGTCGCCCACCTGGACCGCTCCGGCCAGGTCGAGTGCCGCGAGGTTGGCGCGGGCCATCGCCACCCGGACCGGGTCCTGGTCGATCCCGGCCGCGATGAGCCCGGCCCGCGCGAAGGCGATCAGGTCGCCGCCGATGCCGCACCCGAGGTCGACGACGCTCCCACCGGGGATCGCCGCGGCCAGCCGCGCCGCCCGGTGCGCGGCGACCCGCTGACGGGTGGCCTGCTCGAGCGCGTCGGGGGTGAAGAAGAGGTGGGGTGCGGCATCGCCGAACTTGGCGACCGCGCGCACCCTGAGCTGGACCTGCGTGGTGGCCGCGGCTGCCTTGTCGGCGTCGGGCTCGAGGCGTCGTACGGCAGTGGCCACGCGCACCGGGTCGCCGTCGTGGTCGGCCCAGGCGTGCGCCGCCGCGTCCAGCAGCGCCCGACCGTCGTCGGTCTGCAGCCAGGCCAGCGTCTCGATGTCCACGTCGGCATCCTGTCAGGCCTCTAACACGAGACCCGGCTAGCACTCGGTTGGGGAGAGTGCTAGCGTCTGACTTGGCACTCTCGACCTGAGAGCGCCAATGCTCGCGAACCTCGGCACGACCCCCGCGACGGCGTGCCGGCCGGGTCGCGGGCCCACGTCCTGGGAGCCCTCAGAAGCTCCTGAAGAATCTCGTGTCAGAGAAAGTGGAGGTTGATCCGAAGTGTCGGTCAACATCAAGCCCCTCGAGGACCGCATCGTCGTCCGCACGCTCGAAGCCGAGCAGACCACCGCCTCCGGCCTGGTCATCCCGGACACCGCCAAGGAGAAGCCCCAGGAGGGCGAGGTCGTGGCGATCGGTCCCGGTCGTGTCGACGACAACGGCAACCGCGTCCCGCTCGACGTCGCGGTCGGTGACAAGGTCATCTACAGCAAGTACGGCGGCACCGAGGTCAAGTACGCCGGCGAGGAGTTCCTCATCCTCTCCGCGCGCGACATCCTCGCGGTCGTTTCCTGAACCCTTCGCCCGGATGTCATGGGACTGGCGTGTCTCGCACACCCGGACGCCCATGACGTCCGGGCGAACCCCTTTCATCGCTAGGAGCATCTGAATGCCCAAGATCCTGGAGTTCGACGAGAACGCCCGACGCGCCCTCGAGCGCGGCGTCGACGCCCTCGCCAACGCCGTCAAGGTGACGCTCGGCCCCAAGGGCCGCTACGTCGTCCTCGACAAGAAGTGGGGCGCGCCGACCATCACCAACGACGGTGTCACCGTCGCCCGTGAGATCGAGCTCGACGACCCGTTCGAGAACCTCGGTGCCCAGCTCACCAAGGAGGTGGCCACCAAGACCAACGACGTCGCTGGTGACGGCACCACCACCGCCACCGTGCTCGCCCAGGCCATGGTCCACGAGGGCCTGCGCGCCGTCGCTGCCGGCGCCAACCCGATGGGTCTCAAGCGGGGCATGGACGCCGCGGCCGAGGCCGTCGGCGACGCGCTGCGCGAGGCCGCCCGCGAGGTCGAGACCCGCGAGGACATGGCCGCCGTCGCGACGATCTCCAGCCGCGACAGCCACATCGGCGACCTGCTCGCCGAGGCCTTCGACAAGGTCGGCAAGGACGGCGTGATCACGGTCGAGGAGTCCAACACCATGGGCACCGAGCTCGAGTTCACCGAGGGCATGCAGTTCGACAAGGGCTACATCTCGGCCTACTTCGTCACCGACCCGGAGCGCATGGAGGCCGTCCTCGACGACGCCTACATCCTTCTCCACCAGGGCAAGATCTCCTCGATCCAGGAGCTGCTGCCCGCTGCTCGAGAAGGTCATCGGGACGGGCAAGCCGCTCTTCATCCTCGCCGAGGACGTCGATGGCGAGGCGCTCTCGACCCTGGTCGTCAACAAGATCCGCGGCACCTTCAACGTCGTCCGCGGTCAAGGCCCCGGCCTTCGGCGACCGCCGCAAGGCGATGATGCAGGACATCGCGACCCTGACCGGCGGTCAGGTCGTCGCCCCCGAGGTCGGCCTCAAGCTCGACACGGTGGGCCTCGAGGTCCTCGGCCAGGCGCGTCGCGTCGTCATCACCAAGGACAACACCACGATCGTCGACGGCGGGGGCGACCGCGCCGCCGTCGAGGGCCGCGTCAACCAGATCAAGGCCGAGATCGAGAACACCGACTCCGACTGGGACCGCGAGAAGCTCCAGGAGCGCCTCGCCAAGCTCGCCGGCGGTGTCTGCGTGATCAAGGTCGGCGCCGCCACCGAGGTGGAGCTCAAGGAGAAGAAGCACCGCATCGAGGACGCCGTCTCCGCGACGCGCGCCGCGATCGAGGAGGGCATCGTCGCCGGCGGTGGCTCCGCACTGATCCACGCCGTCTCGGTGCTCGACGACAACCTCGGCCTGACCGGCGACGAGGCGGCGGCGTACGCGTGGTCCGCAAGGCGGCCGACGAGCCGCTGCGCTGGATCGCCGAGAACGGCGGCGTCAACGGCTACGTCGTGACCTCCAAGGTCCGCGAGCTCGGCGTCGGCAACGGCTACAACGCCGCCACCGAGGAGTACGGCGACCTGGTCGCGCCAGGGCGTCCTGGACCCGGTCAAGGTCACCCGCTCCGCGCTGGTCAACGCCACGTCGATCGCCGCGATGCTGCTCACGACCGAGACGCTGATCGTCGAGAAGCCCGAGGACGAGGAGCCGGCCGCCGCCGGCGGTCACGGCCACGGCCACGGCCACTGATCGACAGCACCTGATCAACCGCTCACACGACAGGCCCGCCCCGGGAGACCGGGGCGGGCCTGTCGCGCGTCTGCCCGCTCAGTCGTCCCAGATCGTGCGGAACGGGGTCGAGCAGTCGACGTCGAGGTCGACGGGATCGACGGTGTTGAGCCGGTAGACGCGGTAGCGGTCGCACGCCGTGCGGACGAACTGGTACTTCGAGATCAGGGAGCGCTCGATCGGCCGGGTGCCGAGCTCGCTCCAGGTGTTGACGTAGGTGGCCTCCACGAACCAGGTCGGCGGGTTGGCCCCGTTGAGCACGCGCTCGAGGTCGGCCAGGCCCGGGTCGAGCGTGCGCATCGGCAGCGACCAGAGGTAGGGGTAGGGGGAGGTCGCCCGACTGGCCCACTGGATGTCCGCTCGCCCGCCGTAGACCAGGACCCGGTCCCCGGGACGGGCCACATCGGCGATGGCCTGCCCCGTGCGTACCTCGACCGGCACCGCACCCCGGGCCCAGTGCAGCGTCCACCCAAGCAGTGATGCCAGGCTCGCGACGACCGTCACGCCGACAGCGACCCGGGTCAGCCGCGCGCCGGTGGCCCTGCCAGCGGGGCGCGTCGACGGTCAGCAGGAGTGCCAGGGCCAGCGCCACGGCGGGGATGGGCACGAAGAGGTAGGGGAGCCAGAAGCTGCCGCTGGCCCCGACCGCGACGAGGTCCACCGCGCACCATGGCGACGACCGCGACGGTGGCGACGAGGTCGTGGCGCAGGAGGTCGCGCACGCGGACCAGGAACCACAGGAGCAGCAGGGCCATCCCGGTGCCGACGAAGACCAGCACCAGCAGCCAGATCCGGCCGGTGGCGCCCTCGGCGTCCTGCGACGCGATGACCGCGCTCGCGTCGGAGCGGAAGGTCACCACGGCGTACCAGAGGGTCTCGAGCCTGACGCCGACCGTGAGCGCCCAGCCGACCACGACCAGGACCGGTACGGCGGCACCCGCCGTCGCAGCCGCCGCACACCGGACCGTGTCGCGTCGGGTGAGCTCGCGGGACAGGCCCGAGCCGACCAGCAGCACGCCCCCGAAGACGAGCCCGCCGACGATGCTCTGCTTGAGACCCACCGCCGTCATGGCCAGCATGCCCGCGACGAACGCGTCGGTCGGCGAGACCCGACGGACCGCCCGCAGCGCGAGCCAGCACGCGACCATCACCAGCGGGATGCCGAAGAGCTCCCCCTTGGCCGCGACCGGGTCGACCTCGGCGTTGGCGACCAGGGCCGCGGTGGCGACGGCCGTCCAGGCGGCCGCCCGGGCGGCCGACCCCCGCCTCGGTGAGCGCCGGCGCGTCGCGCCAGCTCCCGGGCCGCGGCAGCTGCAGCGAGCACCAGCAGGGCGCAGCCGATCGCGGCGACGACACGGTGGGCGTACGGCCCCACCAGCGCGTCGGTGGCCCGGAGCAGCCAGAGGATCGGCAGGCGGGCGGTCCACCCAGTAGTGGCCGTAGACCGATGTCGGGCTCCGGGCTCCACGAGCGGGCGACCAGCAGGAAGCCGGCCTCGTCGGGACGCAGCGGCCACAGCAGGGAGGGAGAGCGGGACAGGAAGGCGGCGAGCGCGGCGAACCAGACCACCCTCGCGCTCCCCATGCGGCACACCTTCTCAGGCGCCCCATCACGCCCCCTAGAATGGGGAGGTGGAGATCCCCGAGAAGTTCGCCGCCCTGGGCCTCACCTACGACGACGTGCTGCTGCTGCCGGGAGAGTCCGACCTGGCTCCCACCGACATCGACACCACCACCCGTCTGACGCGGGAGATCTCGCTCCGCGTCCCGCTGGTCAGCGCCGCGATGGACACCGTCACCGAGTCACGGATGGCCATCGCCATGGCCCGCGAGGGTGGCATGGGTGTGCTCCACCGCAACCTCTCGATCGAGGACCAGGCCCGGCAGGTCGACCTGGTCAAGCGCACCCAGACCGGGATCATCTCCAACCCGGTCACCATCGGTCCCGACGCGACGCTGGAGGAGCTCGACCGGTTGTGCGGTGAGTACCGCGTCTCCGGACTGCCCGTGGTCGACCTCGACAACCGCCTGCTCGGCATCATCACCAACCGCGACCTGCGCTTCACCCCGGTCGCGGAGTGGGCGACCACCAAGGTCACCGAGGTGATGACCAGCGAGGGGCTGATCACCGGCGCGGTCGGCATCTCGCGCGACGAGGCCACCTCGCTCCTGCGCGCGCACAAGCGCGAGCGGCTGCCGCTCATCGACGCGGACGGCCGCCTCGGCGGACTGATCACGGTCAAGGACTTCGTCAAGGGTGAGCAGTTCCCCCACGCGTCGTACGACGGCGACGGCAGGCTGCTGGTCGGTGCGGCCATCGGCTACTTCGGCGACGCCTGGGAGCGCGCGACCACCCTGGTCGAGGCCGGCGTCGACGTCCTCGTCGCCGACACCGCCCACGGCCACGTGCACCTGCTGCTCGACATGGTCCGCCGGCTCAAGTCCGATCCGGCGACCCGCCACGTCCAGGTCATCGGCGGCAACGTCGCCACCCGCGAAGGTGCGCAGGCGTTCGTCGACGCGGGTGCCGACGCGGTCAAGGTCGGGCGTGGGTCCCGGGCTCGATCTGCACCACCCGGGTCGTCACCGGCGTGGGCGTCCCGCAGGTGACGGCCGTCTACGAGGCCTCGCTCGCCACGCAAGCCCGCCGGCGTGCCCCTCATCGCCGACGGCGGGATGAAGCACTCCGGCGAGATCGCCAAGGCGCTCGTCGCCGGTGCGGACGCGGTCATGGTCGGGTCGATGCTCGCCGGCTGCGAGGAGTCGCCCGGCGAGGTCGTCTTCGTCAACGGCAAGCAGTTCAAGTCCTACCGCGGCATGGGCTCGCTCGGCGCGATGAGCAGCCGCGGCAAGAAGTCCTACTCCAAGGACCGCTACTTCCAGGCCGAGGTCGCCAGCGACGACAAGATCGTCCCCGAGGGCATCGAGGGCCAGGTGGCCTACCGTGGCCCGCTGTCGGCCGTCGCGCACCAGCTCGTCGGCGGGCTCAACCAGTCGATGTTCTACGTCGGCGCGCGCACCATCCCCGAGCTGCAGGACAGGGGACGCTTCGTCCGGATCACCTCGGCCTCGCTGAAGGAGAGCCACCCCCACGGCGTGCAGATGACCGTCGAGGCGCCCAACTACTCCGGCAGCTGAATCATGCGGTGAAGCCCGCCCGGGTGGGGGCGGACGTGCCGGCGACGGCGGAGGCGGGCCGGGTCAGCAACCGCGAGGTGAGCGGTCGTCGCTGGTCGCTCGCCACGACGAAGACGCCGGCGTTGCTGCGGGTCACCAGCCCGGGGGACCGGGTGGGGTCGCCGGCCGAGCGGACGTGCGCCGGGAACTGGGAGCGTTCGCCCGGCACGGCGGCACGTACGACGACCGCGCCGCGCCGGTCGACTGCCGCGACGTGGAGGCGGCCGGCGAGCTCGCCGACAGCGGGGGAGGCGTAGGGCGACCAGTCGCCATCGAGGGCGGCGGGTCGGCTCCAGCGTCGACCCACAAGGGTGCGGACGCTCAGCCGACCTGCCGCGCTGATCTGGTGGAGGAGGGTGGTGCCGTCCGCGGCACGTGTCAGCGCCGGGGTGGACGTGACCGAGGCTGAGTCCCCGGGCACACGGACGATCCGTCCGCGCTCCAGGCGCTGGGCGAAGGTCGCGCCGGCGGAGGTGACGGCCACCAGCCAGGTACGCCCGGCGCCGTCGTTGCCGAGCACGGGGGCCGTGTGCGTGGCCCACGACCCGGGCTGCCCCACCCGCTCGGGCGTGCTCCATCGGCCCTGCCGGGTGAGGCGCCGGGTGAGGAGGGTTCCGGTAGGGGACGTGCTGGCCAGGACCGGGCGATGGGTGCGCGACTGCGCGAGTGCGGGGCTCGACGTGGGGGCGGCCGTGCCGACGCGGCGGAGGGCGTAGCCCCGACCGCGGGTCGTCCCTGCCATGACGCGTCCGTCGCGGGTGGTCGCGGCCACCCACGGACGCCCACGTCGATCAACGCTGAGTGCAGGCGCCGCGATCGGGGAGAAGTCGCCGCGCCTCCCGACCACCCGGGCCGGTCGACCGGGGCGAGCCACGCGCAGGGTGCCGGCGGCGTCGACGCGCGCGGTCCACGACTCGCCCAGGCCGTCGGGCACCGACACGACCGAGCGGTCCGAGCCGAGCAGCGGCGAGGGTGCGACGTCGTCGAGGTGCAGGTAGCGGAACGTCCCGACCGGAAGGGTGCGGCTGCCGTAGCCACCGGGCAGCGCGTGGTTGTACTCCTCGACGGTCACCGTGCCCGGGCCGATCGCGCTCACCCAGGCGACGTGACCGACCCGGCCGGCGTCGGTCTGCGCCACGGCGCCGATCGCCGGGACCGAGTCGACGCGGTAGCCGAGCTCGCGGGCCACGTCGTCCCAGTTCGTCGCGTCGCCCCAGTGGGCACCGCGGAAGTCGTTGGCGAAGCCGGCCATCCGGTTGCGCTCCTGGAGGCGCCACGCCACGAAGCTCGTGCAGTTGCGCAGGACGAAGCCCCACTGGTCGCCGATGGAGCCATTGATCGACCACACCCGCCGTGCACAGGTCGGGCTCGGGCCGCGCGGGTCGTAGAAGTGGCCGGTCATCGGGTCGAGGACGGGAGGCGGCGGCGGGGGCGGCGGGGGAGCCGGTGGAGGCGTGACCGGGGCGGGCGTCTCGCCGGGCTTCGTCGGAGTGGGGGTGGGCGTCGGGGGCGGCGGCGGTGTCGGCTCCTCGATCGGCGCCTGCGGCAGGATCGGGCACTGGCCCTGCCAGGCCCACGGATAGTCGTCGGCCGCCTGCACGGCGGGCGCGCAGAGGCTCAGCAGCCCGCCTGCCACGCAGACGGACGCGAGCGCGCGCACGAGGATCCCCACGCGTCGACGGTAGGTGCGGCACCGGGTCCGCGTACTGGCTTTGGCGAACCCGGTCGTTAGGCTCCACCCGTGACCGACATCGAGATCGGCCGTGCCAAGCGCGGTCGCCGCGCCTACTCCTTCGACGACATCGCGATCGTGCCCTCGCGCCGCACCCGCGACCCGGAGGAGGTCAGCACCGCGTGGCAGATCGACGCCTACCGCTTCGAGATCCCGGTGCTGGCCGCGCCGATGGACTCGGTGATGTCGCCGGCCACCGCCATCGCCCTCGGCCAGATGGGCGGACTCGGGGTGCTCAACCTCGAGGGCCTCTGGACACGCTACGAGGACCCGACCGACCTGCTGGAGGAGGTGGCCGGGCTGGAGGGTGCCGACGCCACCCGCCGGATGCAGGACATCTACGCCGAGCCGATCAAGCCCGAGCTCATCACCGCCCGGCTGAAGGAGATGCGAGCCGCGGGCGTGACCGTCGCCGCCTCGCTGTCCCCGCAGCGCACCAAGGACCACGTCAAGGCCGTCGTCGACGGCGGTGTGGACATGTTCGTCATCCGCGGCACCACGGTGAGCGCGGAGCACGTGAGCAGCCAGGCCGAGCCGCTCAACCTCAAGGAGTTCATCTACGAGCTCGACGTCCCGGTCATCGTCGGCGGTTGCGCGACCTACCAGGCCGCGCTCCACCTGATGCGGACCGGTGCGGCCGGCGTGCTGGTCGGGTTCGGCGGGGGCGCGGCCCACACCACGCGTACGGTCCTCGGGGTCGCGGTGCCGATGGCCAGTGCCGTCGCCGATGTCGCGGCGGCCCGCCGCGACTACCTCGACGAGTCGGGCGGTCGCTACGTCCACGTCATCGCCGACGGCTCGATCGGCAGCTCGGGAGACATCGCCAAGGCCATCGCCTGCGGGGCGGACGCGGTGATGATCGGATCGCCGCTCGCCCGCGCGAGCGAGGCTCCCGGCCGGGGCTTCCACTGGGGGAGCGAGGCGACCCACGCCGAGCTGCCGCGAGGCCAGCGGGTGCAGTTCGACGCGGTCGGCTCGCTGCAGGAGATCATGTTCGGCCCCTCCCGCACCGCCGACGGCACCATGAACCTCATCGGTGCCCTGCGCCGCGCGATGGCGACGACGGGCTACACCGAGCTCAAGGAGTTCCAGCGCATCGAGGTCGTCGTCCAGGACTGATCCGTCAGCCGGGCGGAGCCAGCGGCAGCTCGCGTCGACTCACGAACGACCGGTCCGTGCCGTCGACCGGATCGACGAAGGACAGCTCGCTCGCCAGCAGCTGGAGCGGTCGCGTGAAGTCGTCGACCGCGGTCTCGCGCACCACCGGGTAGAGCGGGTCGCCCACGATCGGGATGCCCAGTCCCAGCAGGTGCAGGCGCAGCTGGTGCGTACGTCCGGTGCGCGGCGTGAGTCGGTAGACGGCGAGGTCGCCGACGCGCGACTCCACCTCGACCAGCGTCTCCGCATTGACCGGGGCCTCGGGCACCACCTCCGCCTGCCAGGCCCCGCGCGTCTTGCGGATGTGGTTGCGCACGGTCACGGGCAGCTCGAGGTCGTCGCGCCACGGAGCGAGCGCCCGGTAGGTCTTGCGCACCGTCCCGTGCTCGAACATCACCTGGTAGGGCCCGCGCCACTGTCGCTCCGTCGCGAGGAGGAGCAGGCCCGACGTCACCCGGTCCAGCCGGTGCAGTGTCGAGAGCTCCGGCAGGCCCAGCTCGTGGCGCAGCCGGACCACGACGCTCTGGAGCACGTGCTGGCCGCGCGGGATGGTGGAGAGGAACGGCGGCTTGTCGACCACGACGATGCGGTCGTCGCGATGGACGATGTCGAGGGACCCGGGCACCTCCACCTCATCGCGCAGGTCGCGGTGGAACCACACGAACGTGTGCGGGAGGTAGGGGTCGTCGCCGCGCACGGGACGCCCGTCGTCGTACACGAAGCGTCCGTCGGCCAGGAAGGCCGCGACGTCGACGCGCTCCGGCAGCTTGTGGCGCAGCCAGTCGGCCATCGTCGACCAGGCGCCGGTGGGTGCGAGGTGACGGTCCGGCGTCCGCACCCAGGCCGCGCTGAGGCCGTGGCGGGCGGGCAACGGCGAACGAGGGGGCACGAGCCAGACACTAGGTGCTGACAGGATGAGGCAGTGACCTACCAACTCAGTCCCGAGCACCGAGCCAGCGCGATCACGGCGATGACGACCTCCGAGCTCGACGTGCTGGTGGTGGGTGGCGGCATCGTCGGGGTCGGTGCCGCGCTGGACGCCGCGACCCGCGGGTTGTCGGTCGGCCTGCTGGAGCAGCGCGACCTCGCCTCCGGCACCTCCTCGCGCTCCTCCAAGCTCGTCCACGGCGGGCTGCGCTACCTCGAGATGTTCGACTTCGCCCTGGTGCGCGAGGCCCTCGCCGAGCGCGGCCTGCTGCTGACCCGGCTCGCGCCCCACCTGGTCCGCCCGGTGCCGTTCCTCTACCCGCTCAAGCACGCGTGGGAGCGCCCGTACGTCGGCGCCGGCGTCGCGCTCTACGACACCATGGCGATGACGGGCAAGTACGACATGGGTGTGCCCAAGCACAAGCACATCTTCCGCAAGCAGCTCGCGCGGATGGCCCCCGACATCAGGACCGACGACCTGCACGGCGCGATCCGCTACTACGACTGCCAGGTCGACGACGCGCGACTGGTCATGACGATCGCCCGCACGGCAGCCAACAACGGGGCCCATGTCGCCACCCGCACCAAGGTCACCGGCTTCCTGCGCGACGGCGAGCGCGTCGTCGGGGTCACCGCCCACGACCTCGAGACCGACGCCGAGGTCACCATCCGCGCCCGCACGGTCATCAACGCCGCCGGCGTGTGGACCGACCAGGTCCAGGAGGTGCTCGGCGGCCAGGCCCGGCTCGACGTCGACGCCAGCAAGGGCGTGCACCTCGTGGTGCCCAAGGACCGGATCCGCTCCGAGTGCGGTTTCATCACCAAGACCGAGAAGTCGGTGCTGTTCGTCATCCCGTGGGACGACTTCTGGATCATCGGCACGACCGACACGCCCTGGGACCTCGATCTCGCGCACCCGGCGGCCAGCAAGGCCGACATCGACTACATCCTCGGCCACGTCAACCGGCTGCTGAAGGACCCGCTCGACCACCGCGACGTGGTGGGTGTCTACGCCGGGCTGCGGCCGCTGCTGAAGGCGGTCAAGAAGCAGGGCGAGGGCAACGGCGGGGAGACCACCAAGCTCTCCCGCGAGCACACCGTGGCGAACCCGGTGCCGGGCCTGGTGCTGATCGCCGGCGGCAAGCTGACGACGTACCGCGTGATGGCCAAGGACGCCGTCGACCACGCGATCCGGGACTGGGTCGCGCGGCCGCCGAGCATCACCGAGCGAGTGCCGCTGCTGGGCGCCTACGCCCACGAGGCGCGCACCAACCAGCGGGTCGCGCTGAGTCGGGCGTCCGGCCTCGAGGTCGGCGTCATCGACCACCTGCTCGGGCGCTACGGCGGCCTGATCGACGAGGTGCTCGACCTGATCCGTGCCCGGCCCGAGCTCGGCGAGGGGCTCAGCGGTGCGGAGCACTACCTCGCGGCCGAGGTCGTCTACGCCGTCACCCACGAGGGTGCGCGGCACCTCGACGACGTGCTGACCCGGCGTACGCGCGTGTCGATCGAGACCTTCGACCGTGGGGTGAAGGCCGCCAGGCCGGCGGCCGAGCTGATGGCCGACGCGCTGGGTTGGGACCCGGCGCGCACCGACGACGAGGTCGACC
Organism: uncultured Actinomycetota bacterium; assembly: GCA_963712875.1. GTDB lineage: Bacteria > Actinomycetota > Actinomycetes > Propionibacteriales > Nocardioidaceae > Nocardioides. Next base: position 195,458 of record CAVQJS010000018.1, read on the forward strand.
ACTACCTCCGGCGGGTCGAGGCCGAGAAGCAGAGCCAGCTCATGCCCACCGACCAGGAGGCCGACGAGGCGCGGGTGAAGGCCCCCGACATCGTCTGAGCAGCGCCGCTCAGAGGCGCTGGATCGGTCCCGGGGCGGACAGGCCGAAGGCCTCGCGCAGGTGGGACGGCTGGCCGGCGGACTCGAGCCCTTCGGCCGTCTTGCCCACGGGACGCGACCACGGCCACACGTGCACGATCATCAGCACCAGCGAGACGAGGGCCCCGACGGCGTACACCAGGAAGCCGCCCTCCTCGAGGACGAAGGCTGCCGCGATGGAGGCGAGGGCGACGACCTCGCACAGCGCGAAACGCAGGATCATGCCGCTCTGCCAGCGCACCCGAGCGGCAGCCGCAGCGTCGTCGTCGCTCATCGACGGATCGAGCGCCTGGACGCGGTAGCCGATCGCCTCGAGGAAGAAGTGGATGGCGATTCCGGCAACGACCTGGGCGAGGAAGACCCACAGTGGAGGGGCCCCGTCGGTGGGCAGCACGTAGAACAGTGCGACCCCTATGAAGAGCAGCGCACCCATCAGTGAACCGGCCAGGATGCGGGCGGACATGGCGAACGGGGTCCCCGAGGATGTGGGTACGGACATGTCCCGACCCTATGCGCTGATCTAGGCTGCCCGGATGAGCGAGCAGAGCCCTGCCTCCGGCCCCGTCGTCGAGGGTCCGCACGACCCCGAGCACGACAGCACCGCGTCCTACGCGCTCGACCGGCAGTACGTCGCCGGCCTGACCCGGCGGGTCGTGAGCACGACCGGCGAGACGCACGCCGTGTTCTCCCCGATCGGCGGCACGCCGTTGGCGCACGTGCCCGCAGTCGAGCCCGGCCGACGTGACCGCGGCCTTCGCCCGCGCCCGCAAGGCGCAGGTGGCCTGGGCGGCGACGCCGGTCGACGACCGCGCCGCCGCGCTGCTGCGCCTCCACGACCTGCTGCTCGACCGCCAGGTCGAGCTCATCGACCTCGTGGTCTGGGAGTCGGGCAAGGCCCGCAAGGACGCCTACCTCGAGGTCGCCCACCTCGCCCTCACCGCGCGCTACTACGCCCGCACCGCCCACCAGCACCTCGACACCCAGCGCGTGGGTGGCATGTTCCCGGTGCTGACCCGCGCCGAGGTTCGCCGGGTGCCCAAGGGCGTCGTCGGCATCATCTCGCCGTGGAACTACCCCCTGACGATGGCGCTGTGTGACGGCATCCCCGCGCTGCTGGCCGGCAACGCCGTCGTGTCCAAGCCCGACGCGCAGACGATGCTCACCGCCCTGCTGGCCGCGCAGCTGCTCGAGGAGGCGGGGATCCCTGCGGACCTGTGGCAGGTCGTCGCCGGGCCGGGTGCCGAGGTCGGCGGCGCGCTGGTCGGCGCGGCCGACTACGTCTGCTTCACCGGCTCCACCGCCACCGGCCGGATCATCGCCCGTCAGTGCGCTGACCGGCTGATCGGCTGCTCGCTGGAGCTGGGCGGCAAGAACCCGATGCTCGTGCTGCGCGACGCCGACGTGCACCGCGCGGCGGAGGGCGCCGTACGTGCCGTGTTCTCCAACGCCGGGCAGCTGTGCGTCTCGATGGAGCGTCTCTTCGTCGCCGACCAGGTCTACGACCGTTTCGTCGACGCCTTCGTCGCCCGCACCCAGGCGATGACGCTGGGTGCCAGCCTCGACTGGAGCGTCGACATGGGCTCGCTCATCTCGCAGGCCCAGCTCGACACCGTCACCGCCCACGTCGAGGACGCCGTGGCCAGGGGCGCGCGCGTGCTCACCGGCGGCAAGGCGCGACCGGACCTCGGTCCGTTCGTCTTCGAGCCCACCATCCTCGAGGGCGTCTCGGCCGAGATGGAGTGCTTCGGCAAGGAGACCTTCGGGCCGGTCGTCTCGGTCTACCGCTTCCACAGCGAGGACGAGGCGGTCGAGCGCGCCAACGACGGAAACTACGGCCTCAACGCCTCGGTCTACACGCGCGACGCCTCCCGTGGGCGGGCCGTGGCCGGTCGCATCAGGTGCGGCACGGTCAACGTCAACGAGGCCTACGGAGCGACGTTCGGCTCCCTCGGTGCGCCGATGGGCGGCATGCGCGAGTCGGGCCTGGGTCGCCGTCAGGGTGCCGAGGGCATCCACCGCTACACCGATGCGCAGTCGGTCGCCACCCAGCGACTCGTGCCGATCGCACCGATGATGGGCATGTCGGAGGAGAGGAACGCCCAGGTGATGACGGCCGCCCTGCGGCTGCTCAACAAGCTCGGCCGCGCATGACCGCTCCCGCGCCGGTCCACTACGACGTCGTGGTCATCGGATCCGGGTTCGGCGGCTCGGTCACCGCACTGCGGCTGACCGAGAAGGGCTACAAGGTCGGTGTGCTCGAGGCGGGGGCGCGGTTCGCCGACGACGAGCTGCCCGAGCACGGTGGCGACGTGAAGAACTTCATCTTCCGGCCCGAGGTCGGCCTCTACGGCATCCAGCGCATCGACCTGATCCACGACTGCTTCATCCTGGCGGGCGCGGGTGTGGGTGGCGGCTCGCTGGTCTACGCCAACACGCTCTACGAACCACTGGACCCGTTCTACGAGGACGTCCAGTGGTCGCACATCACCGACTGGAAGTCCGAGCTCGCCCCCTACTTCGACCAGGCCAAGCGGATGCTGGGCGTGACGGAGTACGCCAGGACGACGCCCGCCGACGTGGCGATGAAGAAGGTCGCCGACGAGATGGGTGTGGGCGACACCTTCCACCCGACGCCCGTCGGCGTCTTCTTCGGGGATCCGGGGCAGGCCGAGGGGGAGCAGGTCGCCGACCCGTTCTTCGGTGGTGCCGGGCCGGACCGCGCGACCTGCATCAACTGCGGCTCCTGCATGACCGGGTGCCGGCACAACGCCAAGAACACCCTGGTGAAGAACTACCTCTACCTCGCGGAGCAGAACGGTGCCGTCGTGCACCCCCTGACCACGGTCACCGACGTACGCCCCCGCGCCGGCGGCGGCTACGAGGTGACCGCGCGCTGGACCAAGGCGAAGCTCTCGCGCAACAGCGCCGTCCGGACGTTCACTGCCGACCAGGTGGTGTTCTCGGCCGCAGCGCTCGGCACGCAGCGGCTGCTCCACCGGCTGAAGGCGCAGGGCTCGCTGCCGGCGATCTCCGACCGGCTCGGTGTCCTCACCCGCACCAACTCCGAGGCGATCCTCTGGGCCACGGCCAACGACGACTCCGTCGACTGGTCGGAGGGCGTGGCGATCACCTCCAGCTTCCATCCCGACGAGCACACCCACATCGAGCCGGTCCGCTACGGCCCCGGGCGCAACGTGATGCCGCTGATGGCGACGGTGCTGGTGGACGAGGTGCTGGACGAGAAGCGCTGGCGAACCTGGGGCAAGGAGCTGTGGAAGCAGCGCAACGGCCTCAAGGACCTCTACTCGCTCAACACCTGGTCGCGGCGCACCGTCGTCGCCCTGGTCATGCAGACCCTGGACAACTCGATCACCACCGTGTGGCGCACCCGCGGCGGCGTCGGCTACATGTCGTCGGTGCAGGGGCACGGCGAGCCCAACCCGACCTACATCGCCGCGGCCTACGACGCCGTACGCCGGCTGGCGCAGGGTGATGGGCGCCAGGCAGGCCTACGGCGCCATCGGCGAGCCGATGGGCATGCCGCTGACCGCCCACTTCATCGGTGGCTGCGCGATCGGCGACTCGCCCGACTCGGGCGTGGTGGACCCCTACCAGCGTGTCTACGGCTACGACGGACTACACGTCGTGGACGGGTCGACCGTCTCGGCCAACCTCGGTGTGAACCCGTCGCTGACGATCACGGCGCAGGCGGAGCGGGCGATGGCGTTCTGGCCCAACAAGGGTGAGGCCGACACCCGCCCCGAGGTAGGAGCCACCTATCGGCGGCTCGCCCCGGTGGCGCCGAAGAACCCGGTGGTCCCCGAAGCGGCCACAGGCGCCCTGCGGCTGCCGATCGTCGGAGTGAGCTGACGTCCGAGATTTGCCGCAGGGTCGCCCGTAACTGCGACCGCCGCAGGTCGTTGCCACGGGTGAGGGGTCCGGCGGAGCACCACTCCCTCCCAAGGGCCGGTCCTCTCGTGCACGCGTCAGGGCCCGATCACCCTCCCTCCCCGATCGGGCCCTGATGCCATTTCCCGCCCATCGCGCTCGATAGACTCTGCACGTGACGCAGCCCGCAGAGCACGATCTGGTCCTCGTCGTCGACTTCGGGGCCCAGTACGCCCAGCTGATCGCCCGCCGGGTGCGCGAGGCGCGGGTCTACTCCGAGATCGTGGCGCACACGCTGCCGGTCAGCGAGATGCTGGCGATGGGGCCGAAGGCGATCATCCTCAGCGGCGGCCCGTCCAGCGTCTACGAGGAGGGCGCACCCGGCATCGACCCGGCGCTGTTCGACGCCGGAGTGCCGGTCTTCGGGATGTGCTACGGCTTCCAGCTGATGGCCCGCGGTCTCGGTGGCGAGGTCGCCCACACCGGCGCCCGGGAGTACGGCCGGACCCCGGTCCGCGTCAGCGAGCCCGGCACCCTGCTGGCCGACGTCCCCGCCGAGCACCGGGTGTGGATGTCCCACGGCGACTCGGTGGCGCGCGCCCCGGAGGGCTTCACCGTCCTGGCGTCGACCGACGACACCCCGGTCGCAGCGTTCGAGGACCTTGCCCGCCAGTTCGCCGGCGTGCAGTGGCACCCCGAGGTGATGCACACCGAGCACGGCCAGCTCGTGCTCGAGCACTTCCTGCACGACATCGCCGGTTGCCGCCAGACGTGGACGATGCTCAACATCGTCGAGGAGCAGGTCGACCGGATCCGCGAGCAGATCGGCGAGGGTCGCGCGATCTGCGCCCTGTCCGGTGGCGTCGACTCGGCCGTGGCCGCCGCGATCGTGCAGCGTGCGATCGGTGATCGCCTCACCTGCGTCTACGTCGACCACGGCATGATGCGCGCCGGCGAGACCGCGCAGGTCAAGCGCGACTTCGAGGAGGTCTTCGACGCCCTCGACGTGGTCGACGCCGCCGACCAGTTCCTCGATGCCCTCGCCGGGGTGACCGACCCCGAGGAGAAGCGCAAGATCATCGGCCGTGAGTTCATCCGGACCTTCGAGGCCGCCGAGGTCCGCGTCTTCGGCTCCCTGCCCGACGAGGGCCAGACGACGGCGTACCTCGTGCAGGGCACGCTCTACCCCGACGTCGTCGAGTCCGGCGGTGGGGCGGGGACCTCCAACATCAAGTCGCACCACAACGTCGGCGGCCTGCCCGACGACCTCGACTTCGAGCTGGTCGAGCCGCTGCGCACCCTCTTCAAGGACGAGGTGCGGGCCGTCGGCGAGCAGCTGGGCCTGCCCTCGACGATGGTGTGGCGCCAGCCCTTCCCCGGTCCCGGCCTCGGGATCCGGATCATCGGCGAGGTGACGCGCGAGCGCCTCGACATCCTGCGCCGTGCCGACCTGATCGCGCGCGAGGAGCTCACCCGCGCCGGGCTCGACCGCGACATCTGGCAGATGCCCGTCGTGCTGCTCGCCGACGTGCGCTCGGTCGGCGTCCAGGGTGACGGTCGCACCTACGGCCACCCGGTCGTCCTGCGCCCGGTCACCTCCGAGGACGCGATGACCGCCGACTGGGCGCGCCTGCCGTACGACGTCATGGAGCGCATCTCGACCCGCATCACCAACGAGGTGGCCGAGGTCAACCGGGTCGCGATCGACATCACCTCGAAGCCGCCGGGGACCATCGAGTGGGAGTAGTGCCGAGGGCTGGTCAGACCCAGAAGTCCAGGTGCGCCGCGGCCGCCTCGTCCTCGATCAGCGGCCCGGTCACCTCGGTCACCCTGCTGCCGGCGGCAAAGACCTGGCGGCACGGGTGCATCAGGGTCGGGTTGTCGGGGTGGTCGCCCGTGAGTCCCAGCAACCCTTCCTCCGACAGGGCGTAGACCACGCGACCGATGCCCGCCCAGTAGATGGCGCCCGCACACATCGCGCACGGCTCGCACGAGGTGTAGAGCGTGTGGCGTGTGAGGTCGGCGTACGCGATGGACGCACAGGCGAGTCGGACCAGGTTGAGCTCGGCGTGGTTCGTGACGTCGTGACCGGTGGTGACGGTGTTCTCGGCCTCCAGCGCGACGACGCCCGTTGCATCGACGAGGACCGCGCCGAACGGGTGGTTGCCGTGCTCGCGGGCGTCGAACGACACGGCGACGGCGCGGCGGAGGTGGCGGAGGTCCGGCGTCACGACTCAGAACCTCGGAATGGATGGGGCGCTCGGGTTGGCGGTGTCGAGTGCCGGGTCGTCGGCCGCGAGGGTGCCGTCGAACCACTCGTCCAGTTTCCAGTCCGGGACAGGGGGGCGCTCGCCGGCGACGGGCACGAAGACCGATCGCTGCGTCGGCCCGTGGGTGTGGACGTAACGGCGACAGTTGGGGAACACCGCGCGGACGCGAACGCGTACGACCAGCTTGGCGCCGGGGAACTCGTCGGCGAGCGGGTCCTCGGCGTCGACGGAGGCTTCGCCGTTGATCCGCAGCCGCGACCCGTGGGAGAAGTCGATGAACAACAGCCCCACCTGCGCGTTCTCCGTGAGGTTGCCGACGCTCAGGAACATCCCGTTGCCGTCGTAGACAGGGAACGCGATCGTCGTGGGGTCGACGACCCGGACGAACCCGGGATCGCCGCCCTTGTAGGAGCACTGGGGCTGGCCGGTGGCGTCCGCGGTGGCGATGAAGAACATGTCGCGTTGCTCGATGAAGTCACGGAAGGGCGTCACGTCGTCCCCCGCGACGCTGGCCAGGCGGTCGGCGAGACGCCGTGTGTCGAACTGGTCCTGCAGGTGGCGGTGCGAGTCTCGATAGTCCATGTCGATGCCTCTCCACTGTCGAGGATGGCACCACCCCGCCTCCGAGGAAGAGCTGCGTCGCCCCTACGTCCGTCTGCTGAACAGCACCTGACCGTGCTTGTCGAGGGAGTGGTGAAACGCTGGGTCGTGGATCCGGCGGTGGTGCCTGGAGCAGAGCAGTCGCTCCGGTCCTTCACGTCGGTCTCGCCGCCGTGGGACCAGGGGATGTCGTGGTGGGCGTGGCACATGCCGGGTGGCGTGTCGCAGCCCACGGCTGAGCAGCCACGGTCGCGGCACCGCGAGCGCGATGCGCTGGCTCTCGGTGTGGAACCGAGCGCTTGCGTCCCAGGTCGAGCACCACGGACGGCCCACCGAGGACGACCGGGATGATGCCGGCCCGGCAGGCGAGGCGTCTCGCCTCGCCGGCACTGATGCGGCCACCGGTGTCGAGCGAGGCAGCCTTCGAGCCCGCCCATCAGGGTCGCGAGCTCCATGGTGACAACGATGGTGGCGGGCACGCCGCCCGCGGAGGGCACGGAGTCGGCGGGACGGGTCTCGACGTACTCCATGAACGCCAGGCCGAGTCGGTGCCTCGACAGGGTCTGGCTGCGCGGACTCCTCCGAGGAGCTCGGACGTGCCGGGCTGGCGAGCGCCATGAGGTGCTTGCGCAGCATCTGGCCGTGCAGGGAGGGGAGCGTGAAGCGACCGTGGCACTGTCCGTGGCCGTCGTCGGACATGGCCAGCGAGGCGACCGCACGGGCACGAGCCTCCTCGGCCTCGAGTCGTCGCGACTCCTCGGCGTCGGCTGCCTCCGGGTCGATGACCTCCAGCAGCCGACGGCCCAGCACGCGGAGGGCCCTGGCGTCGTGCTCGCCGGCCTTCTCCAGCAGGAAGCCGTGGCAGCCGGTGGCACCCAGGCCTCGACGTCGTCGGGCAGCGCGTCCACCGCGTCCACGATGACGCGGGCCTGGTCGGTCAGGAGCGTGCCGGACGCGAGTGCGTCGCGGACGGTGGCGTGACGCGCGAGGGCCTCGGCAGTCCGCGCCGCGCGGTGCGCCTCTGCACGTGTCGGTCCGGGTGGCGTGGGCCCACCACATCGTGGCCGACACCGCACCGGTCCTCTGGCCGGTCTCGACGGTCTCGGCGTGGCGCAGGACCCGCATCAGCAGCTCGTCCAGCTGGGCCCGAGCACGGGTCAGGGCGACCAGGGTCTCGCCGGCCTCGTCGGCGCCCATCGACCACAACGGGACCTCGGAGACCTCCGCCAACACCTCGCCGCACCAGCGCGCAGTGGCGGCGACCCGGTGGTCGGAGGAGTGCGGGAGGGCTGTCATGCGACCACTCTTCCGCAGCCACCGACACGTGGACGATGCCCGCCGGAACCCTGTGGACAGGCGCTTCGGGCCGTCTGTGGACACTTCCTGGCCCGGTCCGGAGTTAGGCTCCGTCGATGTCCGACTCGATCCGCCCAGCGACACGAGACGACGCCGCCGCGCTGCACCGGATCGCCGCACTGACCTTCCCGCTCGCCTGCACGCCGGAGACATCCGGAAGGGAGCAGGCGGACTACGTCGCCGAGCACCTCAGCGAAGCCGCCTTCGTCGGCCACCTGGCGGATCCGGCGTACATCGTCCTGGTCGCAGAGGACGCGGTCCATGGCGAGGCGATCGGCTACTCGGTCCTGGCGATCGCCGAGCCCACCGACCCCGACGTCGTCGCGGCGATCCGGATCCGGCCGACGATCGAGCTGTCGCGGATGTACGTCCACCCCGAGCGCCACGGCACCGGCCTGGCCGACCGCCTGATGACGGCGACCCTGGAGGCCGCGCGGGTCACGGGTGCTGCGGGTGTCTGGCTCGGCGTCAGTGTCGAGAACGACCGGGCGAACGCGTTCTACGCCCGCCACGGGTTCGCCGAGGTGGGCACGAAGCGGTTCCACCTCGGGGATCGGTGGGAGGACGACTTCGTCCGCGAGCGGCCCTAGGGTGAGCCCATGACGCGTGCCGTGCACCACATCGACGTCTGGGTGTCCGACCCGGGGATCTCGCTCGGGGAGTGGGGCTGGCTGCTCGGCGAGATCGGCTGGGAGGTCGACATCGAGGGTGCCTCGTGGGTGGCCGACGACGGGACCTACCTCTTCCTGGAGCGCTCCGCCGACCAGGTCGACGAGCCGCACGACCGGCTGCGCCCGGGCATCAACCACCTCGCCTTCACCGTCGAGTCGCGCGAGCTGCTCGACCGGATCCGGGCGGCCTCCACCGAGCACGGCTGGCACGAGCTCTTCGCCGACCGCTATCCCCACGCCGGGGGCGAGGACATGACTGCGCTCTACGTCGAGAACTCCGAGGGGTTCGAGGTCGAGCTCGTCGTCGGAGTGAGCCCGGGAGCGGCTCCGTCGGTCTAGGGTGCGCTCATGGAGACCCAGGCGGCCCCGGCCTCGGGCTGCTCGTCCGCGAGCTCGAGGGGGAGCTTGACCAGCGACTCGCTGCGGTCGACGCCGCGCTGGCCAGCCACTACCCGGGCCAGCGTCCCGGACGGCAGCCGGTGCACACGGTGTACGTCCCCGCGGACCGCTTCCACGCCGACCTCGTCGCGGACTACGGCCGGGCCGCCCTGCGCAGCACCGACGAGCACGACCTCCTCCTGCGCGAGCTCCTCGACCACGACGACGAGCTCCTGGCACGGGTCCGCGAGAAGCTGGCCCGCGAACCGGTCGAGGACCTGCGGATCGACCTCGAGGACGGCTACGGCACGCGCCCGGACGCCGAGGAGGACGGCCACGTCCGGAGCGCCGCGCGGGCGCTGCGGGAGGCGATCGACGCGGGTGGCGCCGCGCCCTTCACGGGGATCCGCTTCAAGGGCTTCGAGGCACCCACCCGCACCCGCGGAGTCCGCACCCTGGCGCTGTTCCTCGAGGAGCTGGGACCGCTTCCCGACGGGTTCGTCGTCACCTTGCCCAAGGTGACCGCCGTGGAGCAGGTGGAGGCACTCGTCCACACCGCCGAGCGGCTGGAGGCGGCCCTCGGGCTGGCGCCCGGGTCGCTGGAGTTCGAGCTGCAGATCGAGACCCCGCAGTCGATCCTCGGTCCCGACGGCACCGCGCTCGTGGCGCGCATGATCCACGTCGCAGCGGGCCGCTGCACCGGCCTGCACTACGGCACCTACGACTACTCGGCCTACTGCGGCATCGCCGCCGCCCACCAGAGCCTCGACCATCCCGCCGCCGACCACGCCAAGGCCGTGATGCAGGCCGCCGCGGCGGGCACCGGCGTACGCCTGTCCGACGGGTCCACCAACGTGCTGCCGGTCGGCAGCGCCGAGCAGGTCCGGGCCGCGTGGGGCAACCACCTGCGACTCGTGCGCAGGTCTCTCGAGCGCGGCTACTACCAGGGATGGGACCTGCACCCGGCGCAGCTGCCGACCCGGTTCGCCGCCACCTTCGCGTTCTACCGCGGCGGCTTCGAGGCCGCCGCCCAGCGGCTGCGCAACTACGTGGAGCGGCAGGACTCGGGAGTGCTGGACGAGCCGGCGACGGCTCGAGCCCTGGCCGACTTCCTGCTGCGCGGCCTCGACTGCGGCGCCCTGTCGGCCGAGGAGGTCGGCGCCGCCACCGGCCTCGACACGACACGCCTGGCGGCGCTGGCGCACCGCACCGCAGACGAGAGAGGCTGAACCGATGGGGATCGTGTTGGGGGCCAACCAGTACGGCAAGGCGGAGACGCGCGTCGTGCGGATCGTGCGGGACAGCCCGCGCCACGAGATCCGGGACCTCAATGTCTCGACGGTCGCTGCGCGGTGACTTCGCGGCCGCGCACGTCGAGGGGGACCAGTCCCACGTGCTGCCGACCGACACCCAGAAGAACACCGCGTTCGCCTACGCCAAGGCCCACGGGGTGACCTCGCCGGAGGACTACGCCCTCGCCCTCGCCGGCCGGCTGCTCGAGGCGACGCCCGCCGCGGACAGCTGCCTCGTCCGCGTCGAGGAGTACGCCTGGGACCGGATCGCGGTCGACGGTGTGGGTCACGACCACGCGTTCGTACGCCGTGGAGGCGAGGTGCGCACCGCCGAGGTCGAGGTCACGGCACAGGGCGCCAGCGTCGTCTCCGGGCTCACCGACCTCGTCGTGCTCAAGTCGACCGGATCGGAGTTCAAGGGGTTCCTCACCGATGAGTACACGACCCTGCCCGAGGCCGAGGACCGCATCCTCGCCACCTCGCTCACGGCGACCTGGCGCCACCACGACGAGCGTCGGGTCGCCTGGGACGAGTCGTACGACGAGGTGCGCGCCCTGCTGCTCGCGACGTTCGCGACGACCTACAGCCGGGCCCTGCAGGAGACGCTCTACGCCATGGGACGGGCGGTGCTCGAGGCCCACGAAGGACATCGACGAGGTCTCGTTCGCGGCCCCCAACAAGCACCACTTCCTCGTCGACCTGGCGCCGTTCGGGCTCGACAACCCCGGCGAGGTCTTCATCGCCGCCGACCGGCCCTACGGCCTGATCGAGGCGACCGTGGTGCGCGAGCGTCCGGGAGTCGAGGCGTTCAACGAGATGGACGCCGACGTGGCGCGCGACCGCCTCCTCACCTGCCTCGACGTGCCGCGCTGGGCCGACGAGGTCCTGGCCGGGCGGCCCTACACCGACCTCACCCAGGCTCGAGGCGCGGATGCGGGCGGCCGCGTCGACCGTCTCCGACGACGAGCTGGAGCGCGCCCTGGCCCGGCACCCGCGGATCGGGGAGCGCGCCGACGACGCGAGGCACGACGCCGGCCACTCGGCCCGGGAGCAGTCCGGCGTGGACCGCGACGACGCCGACGTCGCCGAGCGGCTGGCCGAGGGCAACCGGGCCTACGAGGAGCGCTTCGACCGCGTCTTCATCATCCGCGCCGCCGGTCGCGGCGCCGCCGAGATCCTCGCGCCAGCTCCGGCGACGCCTGGACAACACCGACGAGGCCGAGCGCGCCGAGACGATCGAGCAGCTGACCCAGATCGCGCTTGCTCCGGGCCCAGGAGGTGGTGGGCTGATGGCCACCCTGAGCACGCACGTCCTCGACACCAGCCGGGGACGACCCGCGGCGGGTCTGCGGATCGCGCTGGAGTCCGCCACCGGCGAGCGGGTGGCCGAGGCGGTCACCGACGCCGACGGCCGGGCCCCGCACCTCGCGGCCGGGGCGCTGGCCGCAGGCACCTACCGGTTGCGCTTCGACTCCGGCGCCTGGTTCGCCGAGCAGGACGTCGCGGGCTTCTACCCCGAGGTGGTGGTCGCCTTCGAGCTCGCCGGCGACGAGCACTTCCACGTGCCGCTGCTCCTCAGCCCGTACGGCTACTCGACCTACCGTGGCAGCTGAGCGCCTCCTCCGCGCCCGCCGCGCGGTCGTCGGGGAGCGCGAGATCCCGGCCGCGGTGCGGATCCGCGACGGCGTCATCGTCGACGTCTCGGCGTACGACGTCGAGGCCGGGGCAGCGGAGGTCGTCGTGCTGGCCGACGACGAGGTGCTGCTCCCCGGGCTGGTCGACACCCACGTCCACGTGAACGAGCCCGGCCGCACCGAGTGGGAGGGCTTCGCCAGTGCGACCCGGGCCGCGGCCGCGGGCGGCGTGACCACGATCGTGGACATGCCGCTCAACAGCATCCCCCCGACGACCACGCTCGCTGGGTTGATCGAGAAGCGGACGGTCGCCGAGGCGCAGGTCTACGTCGACGTCGGCTTCTGGGGCGGGGCGGTCCCCGGCAACGTGCCCGACCTCGAGGCGCTCCACGCGGCGGGCGTCTTCGGCTTCAAGTGCTTCCTGCTCGACTCGGGGGTGGCGGAGTTCCCGCACCTGACCGCCACCGAGTTCACGGCGGCGATGACCGAGACCGCGCGACTCGGCTCGCTGATGCTCGTGCATGCCGAGGACGCCGGACGCAATCGCGCCGTGCGCCCACGGAGCGTCGTACGCCGGCTTCCTCGAGAGCCGCCCGGACGCGGCCGAGGAACGTGCCATCGACCTCGTCATCCGCACGGCCCGCAGCACCGGCGGCCGGGCGCACGTCGTCCACCTGAGCGCGTCGGGTGCCGTGCCTGCCCTGCGCGCGGCGCGGCAGGAGGGAGTCGACGTCTCGGTGGAGACCTGCCCGCACTACCTGCACTTCGACGCCGCGTCGATCGCCGACGGTGCCACCGAGCTCAAGTGCTGCCCTCCGATCCGCGGCGCCGCCAACCGGGACGCCCTCTGGGCCGCGCTCGGCACGGGCGACGTCGACTTCGTCGTCACGGACCACTCCCCGAGCACGGCCGAGCTCAAGGGCAGCGGGGACTTCGCCGACGACTGGGGCGGCATCGCGTCCCTCCAGCTCGGGCTGTCAGTGGTGTGGAGCTCGGCCCGCGAGCGCGGCGTGGGGCTGGTCGAGGTGGCCCGGTGGATGTCGACGGCACCGGCTCGTCGGGTGGGTCTGGCCGGCAAGGGCGAGATCGTGGTGGGCGCCGACGCCGACCTGTGCGTCTTCGCCCCGGACGAGACGTTCGTGGTGGATCCGGCCCGGCTGCACCACAAGAACCCGGTCTCGGCCTACGCCGGGCGTACGCTCACCGGCACCGTCCGAGCCACGTGGCTGCGGGGCGCACGCGTCGACCTCGACGCACCGCCGCGCGGCCGCCTGCTGACCAGGGGAGAGGCATGACCTACTACGTCCCGCGGGGTGGCCTGCCCGACCAGACCGAGCTGACCACGGACCGGGCGGTGTTCACCGAGGCGTACGCCGTGCTGCCGCGCGGAACCATGCGCGACATCGTCACCAGCCAGCTGCCGCACTGGCGCGACACCCGGGCCTGGGTGATCGCCAGGCCGCTGTCGGGATTCGCCGAGACCTTCTCGCAGTACGTCGTCGAGGTCTCGCCCGGTGGGGGCAGCGACCGGCCCGATCCCGACCCGTCCGCGGAGGCGGTCCTGTTCGTCGTCGACGGGACGGTCCACCTCGCGATCGGCGGCATCAGCCATCGGCTGGGACCCGGCGGCTACGCGTTCCTCCCGCCCGGGACGGAGTGGTCGCTGCACAACGACGGTGGGGCCACGTCGACGTTCCACTGGATCCGCAAGGCCTACGAGCACGTCGACGGCATCGACGCGCCGGACGCGTTCGTCGTCCAGGAGACGGACGTCAGCGCCGAGCCGATGCCCGGCACCGACGGCGCCTGGAGCACGCAGCGCTTCGTCGACCCGCTCGACACCCGCCACGACATGCACGTCAACATCGTGAACTTCGAGCCGGGCGGTGCCATCCCGTTCCCGGAGACCCACGTCATGGAGCACGGCCTCTACGTCCTGGAGGGCAAGGCGGTCTACCTGCTCAACAAGGACTGGGTCGAGGTGCAGGCCGGCGACTTCATGTGGCTGCGGGCGTTCTGCCCGCAGGCCTGCTACGCCGGTGGGCCGGGACGCTTCCGCTACCTGCTCTACAAGGACGTCAACCGGCATCCCCGGCTGGGCGTTGCTCGTTAGCGAGCACGACGGCGTACGCCGGCAGGGTCAGGAAGTCGGGGAAGTCCTCGCTGAGCGCTGATCCCACGAAGAGTCGACGCGCGTCGGCCCAGTGGCCGGCGGCGAAGCTCTCCGCACCGACCGCCTCGCGCAGGGCGTCGTACTCCTCCTCGACGATGCGTTCGACGAGCTGTCGGGTGATCTCCTCGCCCGTGTCGAGGCGGGCCGAGCTGTTGATCCACTGCCACACCTGCGACCGCGAGATCTCCGCGGTGGCCGCGTCCTCCATCAGGTTGTCGATGGCGGCCGCACCGTTCCCGGCCAGCCACGACTGCAGGTACTGGATGCCGATCCGGACGTTGCCACGCAGGCCGGCCTCGGTGCGCGTGCCCGGTGTCCGGTCGACGGCGAGCAGGTCGTCGGCGCTCACGACCACGTCGTCACGCAGCACGTCGAGCTGGTTGCTGCGCTCCCCGAGGGTCTCGGTGAAGATGTCGTCGCACATCGTGACCAGGTCGGGGTGGGCGACCCAGGATCCGTCGAAGCCGGCACCGGCCTCGCGCGTCTTGTCCTCGCGCACCTTGGCGAAGGCTCGCTCGTTGGCGGCGGCGTCGCGCCGACTCGGGATGAAGGCCGCCATCCCGCCGATGGCGAATGCACCGCGACGGTGACAGGTGCGGACCAGCAGGTCGCTGTAGGCCTTCATCATCGGCGCATTCATCGTGACGGCGTTGCGGTCGGGGAGGGTGAACGCCGCTCCGGCGTCCCGGAAGTTCTTGATGATGCTGAAGAGGTAGTCCCAGCGGCCCGCGTTGAGCCCGGCCACGTGGTCGCGGAGCTCGTGCAGGATCTCGTCCATCTCGAAGGCGGCGGTGATCGTCTCGATCAGCACGGTGGCCCGGATCGAGCCGTGGGGCACCCCGAGGGCGGCCTGGGCGTGGGTGAAGACGTCGTTCCACAGCCGGGCCTCGAGGTGGGACTCCATCTTCGGCAGGTAGAAGTAGGGGCCGCTCCCGCGCGCGAGCTGCTCGCGGGCGTTGTGGAAGAAGTAGAGCCCGAAGTCGGCGAGGGCCGCGACGACCGGCGTGCCGTCCCGGGTGAGGTGCTCCTCGTCGAAGTGCCAGCCGCGCGGCCTCGGCAGGATCACCGGCATGGCGTCGGGGTCGGTGACGGCGTACTCCTTGCCCTCCGGTGAGGTGAAGGCGAGCCGGCCGCGCACCGCGTCGGACAACGTCAGCTGACCGCCGACGACGTTGCGCCAGTGCGGGGTGTTGGCGTCCTCGAGGTCGGCGAGCCACACCCTGGCTCCGGAGTTGAGGGCGTTGATCGCCATCTTGGGCTCGGTCGGACCGGTGATCTCGACGCGCCGGTCGGCAAGGTCGGGGGGGACTGTCGCGACCGTCCAGTCGTCCGACCGGACGGACTCGGTCTCGGTGAGGAAGCCGAGCGTGCCCGTGCGCGCGATCTCGTCCCGCCGGGACCGTCGCGCGGCGAGCAGCTCGTCACGTCGCTCGTGGAACCGGGCATCCAGGTCGGCGACGAAGTCGAGCGCGTCGGGAGTGAGGATCTCCTCCGACCGAGGCACGGAGGGACCGGTGACGTGGAGGCTTGCCATGCGTCACCGTATCCCTCCGTTCCGTGACCCGTGTCACCTAGGATGGAGGGGACGCGTGGTCGTTCAGCATGGACAACCGGCGGCGCGTCGCACGGCCCCCAACCATGCGCGTGCAGCGGTGGGCTGCGCTTGGGAGAGAACATGTCGAAGAGCCAGCCTCACGTCACGGTGAACGGGCAGTCGCGTCCGCTCGGCGGCATCGCGCCGCACACCAACCTGCTCGACTTCCTGCGCGGGGTCGGACTCACCGGCGCCAAGGAGGGCTGTGCCGAGGGGGAGTGCGGGGCCTGCGCCGTCATGGTCGCGCGACCCGACGGCGACGCGAGCCGCTGGACCGCCATCAACTCCTGCCTCACTCCCGCGGCCGCGCTGGACGGCCAGGAGGTCGTCACCGCGGAGGGGCTCGGCAGCCCTGACCACCTCCACCCGGTGCAGGCCGAGATGGCCGAGCGCGGCGGCTCGCAGTGCGGCTACTGCACACCGGGCTTCGTGTGCTCGATGGCCGCGGAGTTCTACCGACCCGGCCGCGAGGGCTTCGACCTGCACGCCATGGCCGGCAACCTGTGTCGCTGCACCGGCTACCGACCGATCCGCGACGCGGCCGAGGCGCTCGGCGTGCCCGACGACGCCGACCCGTTCGTCGTACGACGGGGGCTGGCCGCACCCGCCCCGGCGCACACCGCGCTGGGTGACGGCGCCTTCACCCGCCCGGCCGACCTCGCCGAGACGCTCGACCCTGCTGCGCGAGCACCCCGACACGACCGTGGTGGCCGGATCGACCGACTGGGGCGTCGAGGTCAACCTGCGTGGTCGTCGGGCCGCGAGGGTGGTGGCGATCGACCGGCTGCCCGAGCTGCGCACGATCTCGACCGACGGACCGATCGAGGTCGGCGCCGGACTCACCCTGAGCGAGCTCGAGGAGGCCCTGGGCGACGCCGTACCGCTGCTCACCCGGGTCTGGCCGCTCTTCGCCTCCCCGTTGATCCGCAACGCCGCGACCGTCGGAGGCAACCTCGGCACCGCGTCGCCCATCGGCGACCTGGCGCCGGCGCTCCTGGCGCTGGAAGCCTCCCTCGTGCTGGCCTCCGTCGACGGGCGACCGCGAGGTCGCGCTGGCCGACTTCTTCACGGGCTACCGCGAGACCCGGCTCGCACCCGGCGAGCTCATCCGTGCCGTCCGCATCCCGCAGCCGCTCGCCGAGCGGACGGGCTTCCACAAGATCGCCAAGCGACGCATCGACGACATCTCCAGCGTGGCGATCGCCTTCGCGCTCGACGTCGACGACGGCGTGGTCACCCGCGCCAGGATCGGGCTCGGCGGCGTCGCCGCCACGCCGATCCGAGCGACGGTCGACCGAGGCCGCGCTCGAGGGCAGACCCTGGCGGGACGACACGATCGAGGCGGCGGCCCGCGTGCTTTCCGGCGAGGGCACCCCGATCGACGACCAGCGCGCGAGTGCGGCCTACCGCTCCGCGATGCTCGGCAACGCACTGCGCTCCTGGTGGGCGGAGCAGTGAGCGGCGTCGGCAGTGCGCTGCCCCACGAGAGCGCGGCGCTCCACGTCACCGGACAGGCGCTCTACACCGACGACCTGGTCCACCGGACGCACCACGTCCTGCACGCCCACCCGGTCTGCTCGCCGCACGCGCACGCGCGGATCACCCGGCTCGACACCGCCGCGGCGCTCGACGTCGCGGGGGTGGTGCGTGTGCTCACCGCCGAGGACGTGCCGGGGATCAACGATGCCGGCACCAAGCACGACGAGCCGCTCTTCCCCGAGATCGTGATGTTCGTCGGGCAGGCCGTGTGCTGGGTGCTGGGGGAGACCCTCGAGGCCGCCCGGCTCGGTGCCGAGGCCGTCATCGTCGACTACGAGCCGCTTCCTGCGGTGATCTCGCTGACCGAGGCGATCGAGGCCGAGAGCTTCCAGGGAGCCCGCCCGGTGGTCGAGCGCGGGGAGGTCGACGCCGCGTTGGCCGCCGCGCCCCACGTCTTCGAGGGCGTCACCGAGATGGCCGGGCAGGAGCACTTCTACCTCGAGACCCACGCCGCGCTGGCCCTGGTCGACGAGGGCGGGCAGGTGTTCGTGCAGTGCAGCACCCAGCACCCCACCGAGACCCAGGAGATCGTGGCGCACGTGCTCGGCGTGCAGAGCCACCACGTCACCGCCCAGTGCCTGCGCATGGGCGGCGGCTTCGGCGGCAAGGAGATGCAGCCGCACGGCTTCGCAGCGGTTGCCGCACTCGGGGCAGTGCTCACCGGACGACCGGTCCGGGTCCGGCTCGACCGCACCCACGACCTCACCATGACCGGCAAGAGGCACGGCTTCCATGCCACGTGGAAGGTCGGGTTCGACGACGGCGGCCGACTCGTCGGCCTGGCGGCGACGCTGACCTCCGACGGCGGCTGGAGCCTCGACCTGAGCGAGCCGGTGCTCGCCCGGGCGCTGTGCCACGTCGACAACGCCTACTGGATCCCGCACGTGCGCATTGCTGGCCGGGTGGCGCACACCCACAAGACCTCGCAGACGGCCTTCCGCGGCTTCGGCGGACCGCAGGGCATGCTGGTGATCGAGGACATCCTCGGTCGGTGCGCACCGCTGCTGGGCATGGATCCGACCGACCTGCGCCGCACCAACTTCTACGTCGAGGGGCAGGCCACGCCGTACGCCCAGCCGGTGCGGCACCCGGAGCGACTGGTGGCCGCGTGGGAGCAGGTGCTGGCCAGCGGCGACGTGGCCGCCAGGCGCACGGAGATCGAGGCCTTCAACGCCGCGCACCCGCACCGCAAGCGCGGCCTGGCGGTGACCCCGCTGAAGTTCGGCATCTCGTTCAACTTCACGTCCTTCAACCAGGCCGGGGCGCTGGTGCACGTCTACAAGGACGGCTCGGTGCTCATCAACCACGGCGGCACCGAGATGGGGCAGGGGCTGCACACCAAGATGCTGCAGGTGGCTGCCACCGCCCTCGGAGTGCCGCTGGAGCTCGTCCGCATCGCGCCGACCCGCACCGACAAGGTGCCCAACACCTCGGCCACCGCGGCCAGCTCGAGCACGGACCTCAACGGTGGTGCGATCAAGCACGCCTGCGACCAGATCACTGCGCGGCTGCAGGAGTTCGACGCGGGCCGCGACCTGCCGTGGCCCGACCTGGTCCGCGAGGCCTACTTCGCGCGCATCCAGCTGTGGGCGGCGGGCTTCTACCGGACCGAGGGCCTGCACTGGGACCCGGTCTCGATGCAGGGCCATCCGTTCAAGTACTTCGCCTACGGGGTCGCGGCGGCGGAGGTCGAGGTCGACGGCTTCACCGGCGCCTACCGGACCCGGCGTGTCGACATCGTGCAGGACGTCGGCGACAGCCTGTCCCCGCTCGTCGACGTCGGCCAGATCGAGGGCGGCTTCGTGCAGGGGGTGGGCTGGCTGACGTTGGAGGACCTGCGCTGGGACGAGTCCGACGGACCGGGCCGCGGGCGGCTCACCACCCAGTCGGCGAGCACCTACAAGCTGCCGTCGCTCGGCGAGCTGCCCGACGACTTCCGGGTCGCCCTCCTCGAGGACGCCCACGAGGACGGTGTGGTCTACGGCTCCAAGGCCGTCGGTGAGCCGCCGCTGATGCTGGCCTTCTCCGTCCGGGAGGCCCTGCGCGACGCGGTGGCGGCGTACGGCCCACCCGGGGTGAGCGTCGAGCTGGCGTCACCGGCAACGCCCGAGGCCGTGTTCTGGGCGATCGAGGGGGTCCGCTGATGCACTGGACGCGAGCGGTGGAGCTGCTCCGGCGGGAGAGACGGGCCGGAGTGCTGGTCACCGTCGTCGACGTACGCGGCCACGCCCCGCGCGACGCCGGCGCCAAGATGGTGGTGGCGAGCGACGACGCCTGGGGCACCATCGGCGGCGGCAACCTCGAGGAGACCGTCCTGCAGCGGGCTCGGGCGATGATCGCCGACAAGACGGTCGGCCCCGAGCAGCTCGTCGTCGGACTCACCGACCAGAGCCGCACCGACCACGGCCGACAGTGCTGCGGCGGCGAGGTCACCGTGGTCCTCGAGCCGCTGCCCGTGGTCGGCTCCGTCGCGATCTTCGGGGTCGGGCACGTCGGCCTCGAGCTCGCGCGGATCCTGGTGCGGCACGACCTCGAGCTCCACCTCGTCGACTCGCGCGCGGCCCAGCTCACCGAAGCGCGGCTGGCCTGCCTCGACGACGGGCAGGCGACGGTGCGCGTCCATCACGCACCCGTCCCGGAGCTGGCCCTCGGTGCGCTGCCGCCCGGCACCCACGTGCTGGTGATGACGCACGACCACGCCGAGGACTTCGCCCTCTGCGACGAGGCGCTGCGCTGCACGCACCTGGCGAGCATCGGGCTGATCGGGTCGGCCGCGAAGTGGGCGCGCTTCGGCAAGGGACTGCGGGTGGAGGGCCACGACGAGGCCGCCCTGTCACGGATCACCAGCCCGATCGGCGTCCCCGAGCTGGCCGGGAAGGAGCCGGCGACGATCGCGGTGTCGGTCGCCGTCGACCTGCTCCGCGTGCTCGCGGGCGACCGGTCCAGGACGGGAGGATGAGGTCCGGCACCGTCGTCTACCGCGCCCGCGCCTACGACACCCCCGACGACCCGTTCGTCGCGCCGAGCCCAGGCTTCCGTTACGACGACGACCTCGGGCTGGCGGTGTCGGAGGAGGGCATGATCACCTCGCGCGGGCCGTTCGGCGCGGTGGCCGCGGCCCACCCCGATGCCACCGTGATCGACCTGCGCAGCGGCATCCTGCTCCCCGGACTGGTCGACACCCACGTCCACTTCCCGCAGGTCCGCGTGATCGGTGCCCTGGGCATGCCGCTCCTGGAGTGGCTCGAACGCTGTGCCCTGCCCGAGGAGCAGCACCTCGCCTCGCCCGACTACGCCGCCCAGATCGCCGCCGAGTTCGTCGCCGGCCTGATCGCGGCGGGCACGACGACGTCGCTGGTCTTCGGCTCCCACTTCGGGCCGGCCGTGGACGCGCTCTTCACGGAGGCGGAGCGCTTCGGACTGCGGGTCACCAGCGGGTTGGTCGTCAGCGACCGGATGCTGCCCGAGCCGCTGCTCACCACACCGGAGCGAACCCGTGCCGAGTCGATGTCGCTGGCGGCGCGCTGGCACGGTCGGGGTCGGGCCCGCTACGCGGTGACACCGCGCTTCTCGCTGTCGGCGTCCGAGGCGATCCTCGAGGCGTGTGCCGCGGTCGCGGCCGACGTCGAGGGTGCGTTCTTCACCTCGCACGTCAACGAGAACCCGGCCGAGGTGGCCACGGTCGCCGCCCAGTTCCCCGCCCGGACCGACTACGTCGACACCTACGCCCACCACGGACTGCTGGGCCCGCGCTCGGTGCTGGCGCACAACGTCCATCCGCGCGACACCGAGCTCGACGTGCTCGCGGCGTCGGGCACGTCGGTCGCCCACTGCCCGAGCAGCAACTCCGCGCTCGGCTCGGGCCTCTTCAGCCTGCGCAGGCACGTGGACGCAGGCGTCCGCGTCGCGCTCGGCAGCGACGTCGGTGCAGGCACCGGCTTCTCGCTCTTCAAGGAGGGACTGCAGGCCTACTTCGTGCAGCGGCTCCTGGGGGACGCGGGCCTACCCCTCGGCGCGGGCCACCTCCTGCACCTCAGCACCTCCGCCGGTGCCGCGGCGCTGGGGCTGGCCGACGTCGTCGGCGACCTCAGCGAGGGCAAGCAGTTCGACGCGATCTGCCTGCGCCCGCCGGCCGGCACGGCGCTGGACGTCGGCCTGCGTCATGCCGGGTCGCCGGAGGAGGCGCTGGGCAAGGTCTACGCGCTGGCGAGCGACGCCGACGTGGCCGACGTCTGGGTGGGCGGAGCGCAGATCGCGTCGGGTGGCTACGTCCGCCCGGTCGATCACTGATCGGCGTCCCGGAGCGGCTAACCTCCGGGGAATGCGCCGCCCCCTCGTCACCTGCCCTCGTCCTCGCCGTGCTGCTGCCCGTGCTCGCGGGCTGCACCAGCGACGAGCCGACCGTGGCGCTCCTGGTCGCGGACGGGGACGACGACGTCGCACGTCGTGGACGTCGAGGCGTTCGAGGAGCGGGTGACGGCGACGTGCGACGAGTGCTCGGTCACGGTGTACGACGCCGAGGGCGACGCGGCGCAGCAGAAGAGCCAGGCCCGCCAGGCCGAGGTCGAGTCGGCCGACGTGATCGTGGTCGTGCCGGTCGAACCGGAGGACATGGAGCCGCTCAGCGAGGACGACGTGCCGCTGGTCTCCCTCGGCACGCTCGTGCCCGGGGCGGAGGGCCACGTCGGTCTCCGGGAGCCCGCCGATGCCGAGGGTGACGCCGACTCCGACCTGTCGGCGGCGCGTGACCTGATCCTGCGCGAGCGGTCCTCGATGACCTACGTGCCGATCGAGGACATGAGCGAGCAGGCCGCCGACGTCGCCGTCGCCCTCCTCGCCGACATCCCGGTCCCCGAGGGTGCGGTCGGGGCCGAGGAGGTCGAGGGCGTCCAGTCCTGGCTCTTCGAGACCCAGGACGTCATCCTCGACACGCTCACCACGCTCCTGGTCGGCCAGGGCGTGCTCACCCTCGACGAGCTCTGCGAGGGCGAGACCGCCAAGAGGTGCGCGCGCCTCGGCTTCGTCTGACTCGTGGTGGGACGCCCGGGTCTCAGTGCACCGTCTCCAGCGGCGCGGCAGCCTCAGCGGGGGTGAGGGCGGCATCCTCGCGGTCGAGCTTGCTCGGCCACCAGATCTTGCCGCCGAGGTCGAGGTTGATGGCGGTGACCAGGACCGACCGCACGACCAGGGTGTCGAGCATGACGCCCAGGGCCACGGCGAGTCCCAGCTCGGCGAGGAAGACCAGCGGCAGCGACCCGAGGACCAGGAACGTCGCGGCCAGCACGATGCCCGCCGAGGTGATGACGCCGCCGGTCGAGGCCAGCGCGATCAACGATCCCTTGCGCGTGCCGTAGGTGGCCGTCTCCTCCCGGACCCTGGTCATCAGGAAGATGTTGTAGTCGATGCCCAGCGCGACGAGGAAGACGAACGCGAACAGGGGGAAGCCCGGATCGGACCCGGCGAACCCGAAGACGTACTCGAAGAGCAGCGCCGAGATGCCCAGCGCGGCACCGAACGACAGGACAACGGTGGCCATGAGGATCAGCGGCGCGATGATGGCGCGCAGCAGGCCGATGAGGATCAGCAGGACCACGGTCAGGATGAGCGGCATGATCACCCAGCTGTCGCGCTCGGAGGCGATCTTGGTGTCGAGGTAGAACGCCGAGCCGCCACCGACCAGCGCCTCCGCCCCGTCGACGCCGTGGACGGCGTCGCGGGACGCCTCGACCGTGTCGGCGGCCGTGCTGGAGGAGATGTCGGCGTCGATGGTGGCCTCGAAGTAGACCCGGGTGTCGGACAGCGGCTGCGGGGCAAGTGGTGCGCCGAGCCCGTCGACGCCGCTCAGCGACGCGATGACGGCGTCCACCTGGTCGGCGTTGGTGACCACCTGGATCGTGTTGGAGTTGTCGCTCAGGCCGTGCTCGTCGAGCAGCTTCTGGCCCTTGATCGAGTCGAACTCCTTGGTGTAGGTGTCCTCGGTCGACAGTCCTGAGGCGTCGAGTCGGAAGAGACCCAGGCAGGCCAGGAGCAGCAGTCCGGTCGTGACGACCCACACCCGGCGCGGGCGGTTGCTGATGGAGCGACCGACGCGCGCCCAGAAACCGTCCGAGGTGGGCTCGGCGCTCTGGAAGGCGGGGCGCTTGGGCCAGAAGACCCACCTCCCGCAGATGACCAGCAGGGCCGGCAACAGGGTGACCATGACCACGAACGTCACGGTGACGCCGATGGCGGCGACGGGACCCATGCCGGCGGTGGAGTTGAGCTCGGCGAAGGACAGGCAGAGCATGCCGAGGGCCACCGTGGCCGCGCTGGCGAAGATGGCCGGGGCGGCACGGTGCAGCGCGAACGCCATCGCCTCGTGGCGGTCCTCGTGCCGGCGCAGCTCCTCGCGGTAGCGCGCGACGAGGAGGAGGGCGTAGTCGGTGCCGGCGCCGATGACCAGGATGCTCAGGATGGCCTGGCTCTGCCCGTTGACGGTGAGGTCGGCGTACTTCGCCAACAGGTAGACCAGACCCGTTGCGATGGTGTTGGCGACGACCGCACAGATGATCGGGAGCAACCACAGGATCGGGCTGCGGTAGGTGAAGAGCAGGATGACGATGACGACGGCCAGGGTGGCCAGGATCAGGTCGGTGTCGATGCCCTCGAACGCCGCGGCGGAGTCGGCGGCCTGACCACCGAAGCCGGCGAGGTGGACCTCGCCACCCTCGAGCTGGGCGATGTCGCGGATCTCGTCGGCGGCGTCCGGGATCGCGTTCCAGCCGTCGGCACCGAAGTTGAGCACGAAGTAGAGGTAGGCGACCTCCCCGTCCTCCGCGACCAGCGTCGGCACGGGTGCGCCCTGGGCGGCGGCCGCCTCAGCTGCGGCGGGCGTGAGGACCCCGGCGTCGGTCACCCCGTCGATCCCGGCGATCTCCTCGCCGTCGGCCTCCATGGCGGCGAAGTCGTCCTCCGTCAGCCCGCCCTCGCGGTGGTAGACCACGAGGGTGGGGATGTCGTTGGGGTCGACGGCCTCGGACAGCTCCTCGAGCACCTGGGTCGACTCCGCCGACTCCGGGAGCCACGAGGAGGCCTCGTTGTTCTGCACGTCGGCCAGCTGGGTCGAGAACCCGGCCATGATCCCGGTGATGACGAGCGACGGCGACGAGGACGATCCACTTGGTGACACGACCGGTGAGGGTTCCGGCGATCTGTCGATGCATGACATCCAGTGGAACAGCCCCGGACGCCTCATCGCATCCGTGAAATCCCGGAGGTCTAGTCCGGGTCGGCTCGGGGGTCGACTACCTCGTCTGCAGCTGGAGGGGGGAGCGCAGGTCCGAGGAGCCGCGCCGCGGCGGCACGGCGTACTCCATCGAGCCGTCGACCCCCAGCCGCACCACCGCCCACTCCCCGTCGGAGTAGGTCACGACCAGCACGTGATCAGCGTCCTCCCAGACCTCGTCGAAGTACGTCGTGACCGCGCCGCGGGTCGGTGACCGGAAGGTGCGGGCCACCGAGCCGTCAGTGGTCGCCAGGACGTCCAGGACTGTCGGGCCGAACCCGTCGCCGTACGCCGGCAGGCCGAGGACGTGGTCGTTGTCCGGGGAGATGTCGGAGAACCGGTTGTCGCAGGTGCGCCACTTCAGCACGCCAGCTGCGCAGCATCACGCTGCAGGTGCCGGTGTCGCTGACGCTCGTGATGCCGCCGAGCCAGCGTCCGCGACCGGCGAGGCGAGTCGCACATCGGGACCCGGTCGACGATGCCGTGGGAGGTGGTGGACCAGCCGCGGGCACCGTTGACGTACACCGCGCACCCGTTGCTCACGTCGCTCTCCTTGCAGGTCGTCACCGACGACGGTGACGGCATGGCCGGTGCCGGTGATGGGCACCGGACGATACGGACAGCACCCGGTATCCGTCGATCATCGATCGTCCACACCCTCCCGCGCTTGCCGGCGAAGCCGATCGCCGTCCCGTCGGCGGAGACCGCGAGTCCGTAGCCGGTGCGCCACTCACGGGTCCCCAGGGTCCCGTCGACGCCGAGCCAGCGGGTGGTCGACCGGGCGGTTGCCGGCGGTCTGGATGACGAATCCGGACCGCATCGGGACGAAGGCGTCGAGGCTGTTGGGCGCCGGGGTCCGCGGTGCCGCCGACGCCGTGGATGACCGTGCGGCCGGAGCGGCGCTCGGACCAGGCGAGGGCGGGCGGAGCGCCCTGGTCGAGGTCGGACACGTCGAAGACGGTGGTGGGGGCCGGGCGGGAGCCGGTCCTCGGACGCCCGCGCCCGCGGGGAGGTGCGACCGACGAGTGCGAGGACGACGAGCCCAGTGGCGAGCAGCGGCGCGCGAGAGGTGGTGGTCATGTCAGTAGGACTCCTCACGACCCCGAAAGGTTGTCAGCGCGCGAACGCGGGTGGCAGCTCACGCTCCTCCTGCGCGAGGACGTCGCGCAAGAGGTCCGGACGGTTGGTGATGAGGCCGTCGGCCCCGAGCCGCACCAGGTGGCGCATCGTGGGCACGTCGTCGACGACGTAGGGGATGACCGCGAGGCCCGCGGAGTGCGCGCGGTCGATGAGGTCCTCGGTGGCGAACGGCACGTACGCCGGGTCGTCGACGCCGCTCAGGTAGGGCGATCCGTGGATCGGGGAGACCGCCGTGAACCCCTCCGCCGCCGCTGTGGCGACGAAGTCGCGGTCCACCGCGAGACCGTCGAACCACGGTGACGGAGCGTCCGCGGTCGCCTTGAGGTAGCGCGGGGAGACGAGCAGGTTGCGCCCGAGCCCGGGCTCCGCCTCGCCGACGCGGGCGAGGACGCCCCAGTCGAAGCACTGGATGCTGGTGCGCTCGACGAGTCCGTCCACGCGCAGGGCCGTCACGACGCGCGCCACGAAGGCCTCCCGGCTCGTGAGTCGGGCGCCGTCGAGGGCGTCGTACTTGATCTCGAGGTTGATCCGCACCGGGTCGGCGTCGCGCTCCTCCAGCAGCGCCGCCACCTGCCTCAGCAGCGGCATCGACGGCGGCAGGTCGGCCCGCGTCAGCTCGCCGGATGCGCCGGGCATCGGCGACCGTCGGGTCGTGCGCCACGACGACGTCGTCCTCCGCCGTGAGGTGGACGTCGAGCTCGAGCGTCGAGACACCCAGGGCGAGGGCGCGCCCGAACGCCTCGAGGGTGTTCTCCGGCCAGAGTCCCGCACCACCGCGGTGCGCCTGAAGGTCGAAGGGTGGACGTGAGGAGGTCACGCGTCCTGACCGTAGAGGGAGTCGACCACCCCGGCGTACTTCGTGGTCACGACGCGCCGCTTCAGCTTGAGCGTCGGGGTGAGCTCCTCCGACTCCGCGGTCCACTCGTCGGGCAGCAGCTCCCAGGCCTTGACCTGCTCGGGGCGGGAGAGCCGCTCGTTGGCCTTGTCGACCGCGGCCTGGGCCATGGCGCGGATCTCCGGCTTGGACGAGAGGTCGGCCAGGTCGGTGAACTCGATGCCCATCTTGGCCGCCACCAGCGGAGCGATCTCGCCGTCGAGGGTGAGGATCGCGACGATGAACGAGCGGTTGTCGCCGAGGGCCATCGCGTGCCCGACGATCGGCGACTCCTTGAGGTAGTTCTCGATGTTGGAGGGGGCGATGTTCTTGCCCGCCGAGGTGATGATGAGCTCCTTCTTGCGGTCGACGATGGAGTAGAACCCGTCCTCGTCGACCGTGCCGATGTCACCGGTGTGGATCCATCCGTCGGCGTCGATCAGGTTGCGCGTCGCCTGCTCCTGCAGGTGGTAGCCGGGAGTGTTGACCGGCCCGCGGCACAGCACCTCCCCGTCTTCTTCGAGGCGCACCTCGATGCCGGGGTTGGCGCGGCCCACGGTGCCGAGCTTGAAGGCGTCGGGGCCGTTGGCGGTGAACGCGCCGCACGTCTCGGTCATGCCGTAGACGTCGTAGACCTTGAGACCGAGGCCACCCATGAACTTCGCGACCTCGAGCGGCATCGGCGCCGCGGCGCTGGCCGCCCAGGTCACCTGGTCGAGACCGAGCAGGAGGCGCAGGAAGGCGAGGATGCCCTCGTCGGCCTTCTTGAAGGCGGCCTCCACCTCGGGCGTCATCTCGTTGCCGTACTCGTGCGCCTGCGTCCACGCGAGCCCCGCCGCCATCGCGTCGGTGACCATCTTCTGGTTGTCCGGGTTGGGGTCCTCGGCGAGCTTCGCCGAGATGCCGGTCTTGATCTTCTCCCAGACCCGCGGGACGCCGAAGAACGCCGTCGGGTGCACCTCGCCGAGCGCGCCCAGCAGGCCGGCCGGGTCGGGGATCGCGTGCACGTGGCTGCCGAGGAAGGGCGGGCCGTACGTCGCCAGCACCCGCTCGGCGATGTGCGCGAGCGGGAGGTAGCTGATCGTGCGCTGCTGGCCACGGAGGCCCGCCGCGTCCATGGTGGAGACCGCTTCGTACATCACGTTGTGGTGGGTGAGCACCACGCCCTTGGGGTTGCCGGTCGTGCCCGAGGTGTAGAGGTAGGTCGCGGGCAGGTCGGGGGTGATCTGGTCGGTGCGCTCCGTCGACGCCGCTGGTGTCGGCACCACGGGCGAGGAAGTCGTCCCAGGTCATCACCCGGGGGTCGTCGACCCGGTCGGCGTCGCTGAACATCACGACGTGGCGGATCGAGTCGACGTGCTCGAAGGCGCTCTCCCAGCGCTGGTAGCGGTCGTGGTCCTCGAGGATCACGACGACCGGGCGGGACTCGCCGGCGATGAAGGAGACCTGGTCCTGCGCGAGGGTGTTGTAGATCGACATCGGGACCGCGGCGGCGGTCATGGTGCCGTAGTCGGCGAGCGTGTGGGCGGTGCGGTTGTTGGCCATGATGGCCACCGGGTCGCCCTTCTCGACGCCGAGCGAGATCAGCGCCGCGGCGACCTGCCGGGCCTTGTCCCACGTCTCGGCCCACGTGATCGTCGACCACGCCTCGCCCTCGGGGACGTCGAACCGGTCGGAGAACGCCGGCTGGTCGGCGTACCTCTCGGCTGCCAGGCGGAGCTGCGCGGGCATGTGGAGGCCCAGGATGCGGGCTTCGTACTCCTCGCGGGCTGCTGCGACATCGGCGGGGATCTCGTGCGTCATCGGGACTCCTTGATGTGGCGGGGGTCACATCATGGTGCGTGGCGCGCGGGCATGGCTAGGGGTTGTCCGGACCGCACCCGGGGTGGGCCAGACTGGGCGCGACGGGACCGACGACCCGGACCCGACCCGATCCAGGAGGCGACATGGTGGCGAGCCGCTCGGCCCGTGAGAGGAAGGCCGCTGCCCAGGCGGGACCGCTCGCGCGGGTCAAGATCGACCTCGACGGCGACCAGCAGTTCCTCTACCGGATCAGCTGCACGTCGTGCCGGGCCAAGGAGCACCGGGCCTGGTCGACGCACCGTCCCGGTGGCGACAACGGCTTCATGGCGGCGATGGACCGCTGGACCTTCCACCTGGTCGAGAAGCACCCCGGCGAGGACGCGCCCTGCCTGGCGTTCCTGGCCGAGGCGCAGCAGCGGTTGCACGAGAGGCGCGAGGGCTCGGCCGAGGCGTAGGTGATCAGGGCGTGAGAGGGAGCTGTCGAAGCCCGCTACCTTGGCGAGGTGGAGATCACCACCCGCATCAGATCCGGTCAAGGTGACTTCGTCCTCTTCGCGATCACCCCGCCGAGGCGGTCGACGCCCGCCGAGCGGCTCCCGGAGATCGCGCGAGCCACCGTCGAACGGCTGGACCACATCGACCTCGACGGGCTGGTCCTGTACGACATCGACGACGAGAGATCCCGCAACCCGGTCGAGCGCCCGTTCCCCTTCAGCCCGACCGTCGACCCGTCCGAGTACCGGGCGGAACACCTCCAGGCGTGGCGAACGCCGGCCATCGTCTACCGCGCGGTCGGCAAGTACCAGCGCGACGAACTGCGAACGTGGCTCACCGAGCAGGATCCGAGCCGAACGTTGGCCGTGCTGGTCGGCGCCGCCTCCAGCGGCACCACCCCGCCCGTGTCCCTCGTCGATGCCCAAGCGCTGCGGACAGAGCTGAACCCGGAGTTGCTGCTCGGAGGGGTGGCGATCCCCGAGAGGCACAGCCGCCGCGAGGACGAGCACCTGCGCCTGATCGCGAAGCAGGAGGCGGGCTGCCGGTTCTTCGTCTCCCAGGTCGTCTACGACCTCAACGCCGCCAAGAACCTCGTCTCCGACTACCGCTACGAGTGCGAGTCCCGTGGACTGGTCCCGGTCCCGATCGTGTTCACGTTCTCCGTGTGCGGCTCGATGAAGACCCTCGAGTTCCTTCGCTGGCTCGGCGTCGACGTCCCTCGGTGGATCGAGAACGACCTCCGGCACTCGACCAACCCGTTGGCGGCCTCCCTGGAGCAGGCGCAGGCGACGGCCGTCGAGCTCACCGACTTCTGTCGCCGCCTCGGAGTGCCCTTCGGCCTCAACGTGGAAAGTGTCTCCATCCGTCGTGACGAGATCGAAGCCTCCGTGGACCTCGCTGCTCGACTGACGACCTACCTACGGGCATAGTCGAGGCCCGGATCGGTCCGGACGTCGCACCTGCGGCGCTCTCTGGCCGCGATGCACCGCTGCTAGCGTTCTGCGCATGAGTCGAGCCCGACGCCTCGGACGTCGGTGGCGACGCGCTGAGGCCGCTTCCGTATCTGACGTTCGCACGTCATCGTCATCGGCTATCTCGCGATCATCCAAGGTGGCGGGATGCTCGTCACTGCACTCTTCGACGTGGATGAGTCCGTTCCTGACAACTCGTGACGTCCTGTACAACATGTGGATCCCGCTCGGTGCGGCGTTGGTGTACACGTACGCCGTCGTCGCCATCTTGGGGTGGTGGCGACCGGTCCTGCGCGAGGAGCGTCGTGCTCGCCGGTGGGTGTGGACCATCCCGATCGTCTTCGCAGGCTGTGCCCTTCTTGCGATCGACTACGCCGCACTCGCGGACCGCACCCTCGGCTACGTGATGGCTTTGTTCGTGGCAACACAGTTCGTCGGGTGGGGCGAGGAGGGCATGTTCCGCGGGATCGGTGTCACCACGCTGCGCAGCCACGGCCTGACCGAAGGCAAGGTCGCCCTGTGGTCCAGCGTCATCTTCGGTGCCGTCCACCTGAGCAACGCACTGGGGCACGGCGCACAGGCCGTACCGCAGGCGCTCGCGGTCAGCTTCGCGGGCTACTTCTTCTACCTGATGCGACGGGTCTCGGGTGGCAACGCCCTCAACTCGGTGCTGCACGGTCTGTTCGACTTCTCCCTGTTGACCGGCACCGTCGTGCTGGTGGATCAGGATCCCTATCTCGGCTCGTTGGCCGCGATACTCGCCTACGTAGTCGCCGCAGCCGTGGTGCTGGTGCGGCGCAACCGCGTCGATCGGCGCGACGGCCAGTCCGCCGCAGTGTGAGCCCAGAGCGTCCGCATCGAGGGTCGCTGAATCATGATCCACGGCGCCTCCTCCAGCCTCATCCCACTGTCGGTGCCTCCTGCTTGAGTAGTGGCATGCACCCGACCATCGCACTCGACGAGCTGACCGAGGCCGAGCTCCTCGATCACGCCGACGAGGTGTCACGCGTGCAGCGCGAGTGCGAGGCGCAGGTCCTGAGGATCGCGGTGCAGCACGCGATCATCAACAACCCGGAGACCCTCGACCCCGAGGTCGCCAAGCTGCCCGGTCGCGAACGGGCCAAGCGCTTCGGAGGAGCCGGCACGCCCGACGTCGCGGAGTTCGCCGCAGCAGCGCTCGGCGCCCGACTCGGCATCTCGTCGGGCTCGGCCCACTCGCTCATGGCCGATGCCCTGGACCTGATGATCCGGCTCCCGCAGCTGTGGCGACGAGTGGAGGGCCTCGAGGTGAAGGCGTCCTACGCCCGCTTCGTCGCCCGCCGCACCCGCGACCTGACCGTCGACCAGGCGTCGTACGTGGACGAGCGGATCGCCGAGGCGGCCGACGGCCGCATCCCGTGGACGCGCTTCGAGGACCTCCTCACCGGCCTGATCGTCGCGAGCGACCCCGAGGCCGCGGCCGTGCGCGAGCGGGCCAACGCCGAGCGCCAGGTCGCCAACCCGACGCGTTCCACGCAGGACGGCATGCGCGGCTTCTTCATCCGGGCGCCGTTCGCCGTCATCGCCATGCTCGACGCGCGCGTGCAGTGGATCGCCGACATCCTGGCTGCCCTCGGCGACACCGACGACCTCGACGCGAGGCGGGTCAAGGCGATCGCGATCCTCGCCAACCCGCACCAGGCCGTCGCCCTCATCGAGGCCTTCGTCCAGTGGCGCGACCGGCCGGAGTGCCCCGCCGAGGCACCTGCCGAGCAGCACGCCGGCGTTCGCCCGACGATCGACTGGTCCCAGGTCTTCCCGAGCGTGACCCTCTTCGCCCACGTCTACGTCGGCAGCCGAGACGACCCACACGGTCCGAGTCGAGGGCCACGGCCCCGTGACCGAGGCCTGGGTCCGCGAGCACCTCGGACCACATGTCACGTTCACGATCCGGCCCGTGCTCGACCTCGCCGACCAGGCACCCGTCGACGCCTACGAGATCCCTGACCGACATCGGCAGGCCGTGCATCTGATGACGCCGGCCGACACCTTCCCGTGGGGAGTGAGCACCTCGCGCACCCAGCAGATCGACCACACCGAGGCCTTCGACCATCGAGGGCCACCCGGGCAGTCGAGGGTCGGCAACTACGGACCGATGACACCGTTCCACCACCGCATCAAGACCCACACCAGGTGGCAGGTGCGGCAACCCTTCCCGGGGATCTACGTCTGGCGCGACCCGCACGGCGCGACGTACGTCGTCGACCACAGCGGCACCCGACGTGTCCCGGCGGACGGCGGACTCAGCCCGGCCGAAGCACACGTCAGCAGGGCGCTCTTCGAGCTGGTCGCCTGAGCGATCAGTCGTCCACGGAGCTGGCAGTCTCCGTTTCGTCCCGGACCTCTGCGGCCTTGGCCTCGTCACGAGCCTCGGCGAGATCGGCCAGGAGGGAGTCGACCACCACCACGCCGCCCCCGAGAAGGATCGCGGCGATCGGCACCGGCAGCCTCGTTCGACGCAAGGCCTCCGTGGCCGTCAACATCACGGCTGACCACGACGACACCGAGGTCGCGAAGGGCACCGTGGCGCGCTTCCACGGCTCGTCCGAGTCGGGGAGGATCGTGAACACCTGGAGTCCCGGCCTGTTCAGGAACCAGCCGCCGGCAAAACCCGCGAGCAGGATGCGCCAGCGCTTGGTGGGGCTGCTTTCGAGGCAGGCGAGAGCCACCCCGGCTCCCCGGACCACCGCACCTTTTCGCACCTTCATCCGCTGTACCTCCGGTGCGATGGTCTCGCGCCACTCGTAGAAGGGCAATGGGCAACGCCGACCAGGCAGTTGTCGCTTGGGCCCCGGCGTGGAGGCGGTCACTAGGGTCGCCACGTGGACACAGCCGGTGAGCGGGACGTCGTGGTCGTCGGTGCCGGGCTTGCCGGCGTCGCCTGCGCGCGCCAGGTCAGGGATGCGGGCCTCGGCGTACGGCTCATCGACCGTGGCCATCGACCCGGAGGTCGGATGGCCTCGCGTCGCCTGTGGGATCGCGACCGACTCGTCGACCTCGGTGCGTCCTACTTCACGGTGTCCGACCCGGGCTTCGCCGCCGTGGCCGACGACTGGCAGGCGAGGGGTCTGGCCACCCCGTGGACCGACACGTTCTGCGTGCTGGAGGACGGTGGCACGCGGACGACGACCGGCGCGGTGCGCTGGCGTGCCCCGGGCTCCCTGCGCTCGCTCGTCGAGGACCTGGCCGCCGGCTTGGACGTGGAGCGCGGTGAGGTCAATGACCTCGACCTCGGCGCTGCCACCGTCGTCCTGGCCATGCCCGACCCGCAGGCACGCCGCCTGTGCGGCGACCACCCGGTGTCACGCGTCCTGGACCGTGAGTGGGAGCCGGTGATCGCGATCGCCGCCCGCTGGGCGCGGCGGACGTGGGACGACGTCAGCCCGACGGGCCGCTTCGACGGCGCGTTCGTCAACGGCGACCCGGCCATCGGCTGGGTGGCCGACGACGGTCGCCGCCGCGGCGACGACGCGCCGGTGCTCGTCGTGCACTCCACCCCCGACCTCGCACGCCGGCACCTCGCCGACCCGGCCGCGGTCGTGCCCGAGCTGGTCGCGGCCGTACGACGGTTGATGGACCTCGACGAGCCGGAGGACGTCCACGTGCACCGCTGGACCTTCGCGCGACCCATCGGCAGGCGGGAGGCGGCGTACGCCCTCGTCGACGGTCCCGACCGGCTCGTCGGCGTCTGCGGCGACGGGTGGGGCCCGACACCCAAGGTCGAGACGGCCTGGCTGTCGGGTGTGCGGCTCGGACGCGAGCTGGTCAGGCGGACATCGCGCTGAGGTCGCGCTCGGCGTAGAGCCGGTGCTCCCACTCCTCGTTGAGCACCACGCCCAGGCACTGGGCGACCGTCAGCCCTTCGGCGTCCTGGAGGAACGGCGTCGCCGAGGTGACCGGGGCGGCCAGCCCCGAGTCGGTGAGCCCGTCGAGCACGCCGGCCACGGTCGTACGACGCTGGGCTCGGACCGCGAGCACCTCGTCGAGGGAGGGGCGCACGTCTCGGTCCCACGGCACCCCGTCGACGGTCGGCGCCTCGTCCCACGGCAGGTCGAGGGGGTGCCAGGGCGACGGGTCCGCCAGCACGACGCCGCCCACCCAGCAGGCGTGCGCGAACCCGAGGTGGCGCAGCGTCTCGATGAACGACCACTCCTCGTCGACCTGCTGGTGCAGCGCCTCGGGTGGCACGGCGCGGGCGCGCTCGAGGGTGCCGGCCCACAGCCGGTCGAGCGTCGCGAACGCCGTCCGGAACCCCTCGGCGTCGGTCGGCCGCATCAGCGTGCGCTCGGGCATCCGCCGGTCGAGCTCGGCCTCGACCAGCGGCACGACGTCGACGCCGTTGACCACGAGCCGCCCGAGCTCGCCGTAGATCTCGAGGTCCGGCACCTCGACGCCGGTCATCCGTACGCCGTCGAGGTAGGCCGCGCGCACCCGCGTCCTGCTCAGGTCGACGTCCTGGAGCAGCGCGTCGGCGAGGCGTACCCGCCGGAAGGTGGAGCCGCTCAGGTCCTGCTCGGTGAAGTCGGTCATGGACCCACGGTAGGACCGGTTGCGGACGGTTCACGTCCGGATGGTCGCGCAACTAGCCTGAGTGGATGACCGACGCCTCACCGACCCATGCTCGCCTCGACGTCCCGGGGGCCACCGTCGCCTACGCGGTGATCGGCGACCTCGCCGACGCGACTCCCGATCGGCCGCCGCTGCTGCTGTTCGGCTCGCCCATGGACAGCACCGGTTTCGGCACGCTGGCCAATCTCCTAGCCGACCGGGTGCTGGTGCTCGTCGATCCCCGCAACACCGGGCGGAGTCTGCGCAAGGACCCGACGGCCGCGGTCACGCCCGAGGAGCACGCAGACGACCTGCATGCGCTGGTGACAGCCCTGGGCGGCGGACCGGTCGATGCGTTCGCGACGTCCGGCGGGGCCGTCAACGCGCTGTTCCTCGTCGCGGCCCACCCCGACGACCTGCGTGTCCTCGTCGCCCACGAGCCGCCGATGGCCGGGCTGCTCACGGACGCCGAGCACGTCATCGCAGCCTCCGAGGGGCTCGTCGCCACCTACGACGCCCACGGCGTCGGACCGGCGATGGCCGGGTTCATCGCGATGGTCATGCAGCGCGGGGAGCTGGGTGCCGACTACGTCGACCAGCCCGGCCCCGACCCGGCGATGTTCGGCATGCCCACCGAGGACGACGGTTCGCGCGACGACCCGCTGATGTCCAACATGCGCGGCGGTGGCAACTCGCGGGTCCCCGACCTCGACGCCGTACGGGCTGCGTCGACCCACGTCGTCATCGCCGTCGGTGAGGAGTCCGGCGGACCGCGCGACGGCGAGATCGCGGGACGGGCGGCGTACGCCGTGGCCGAGGCGCTCGGGCAGGAGCCGGTGGTGTTCCCGGGCGGCCACCAGGGCTTCCTGGGTGGCGAGTTCGGTCGAGACCGGCAAGCCGCAGGAGTTCGCGGCGAAGCTGGAGGAGGTCCTGCTCACCAGGTGAGCTCGATCTCCACCTCGTTGTCCTCGCCGAGCTCGACCTCGACCTTGAGGTTCACCTCGTCGGGGACGGCGACGGTGATCCTGCCGCCGTCGCGCGAGAACTCGATCGAGTTGTGCTTGCTCAGTGAGTCGGCGAGGGCGCGGAGCTTGGTCGCGGCTTCCTCGCGGGTCATCGTGCGGGTCTCGTCCATCTCGAAGAGGTCCATGCCCCGACCGTAGCGGTCCGCTGCAAGCAGGGCTACAACCCCAGCATCCGACCGATGATCTCCTTCTGGGGAGGCCCATCCGCTGACCGGCGAGACCCGTGTGCCGGTTCGTCGTGGAGGTGGGCCGGGCTCCGTTCGAGTCGACCTGGGAGCAGATCGAGCAGGCGGCACGGGAGGCCCGGGCTGGGTTCGGTCCGACGACTCCGTCGTGTGAGGCAGGCCCTCGTGGAGGCGGGAGGCCTGACCACGCAGCCCAAGCCGTCAGAATCATTCTCGATGTCATAGGGGCCGGGAAGGGAGCAATGGGGTCCATTCGGACCAAGGCGCCTGTGGACTAGACCGGGCCGTGTACGCGCGATTGGGCGCGTAATCTCGCAACCTCGGGCTTCCGCTCGCCGTGCACTGATTCGTAGCGGCAGCCGCCGTTTCCGCGCCTTGGGCGTGGACTTTCTCGGAGGTGACCTCTCGTGCCTTTCAAGCGAATAGTCAACAGTCGACGTGCGAACTCTCCTGGTAGCAGCGCTCCTTCTCGTCGTTGCCAGTTCAGGCACCACGTTCGCGGCGCAATTCATCACTTCGTCCGATATCAAAGACAAGACGATCCAGAGGAAGGACCTCAAGAATCAGATCGTCAACACGGACAAGCTCAAGACCGGAGGGGTGCAGTATGGCGACCTGTCCGACGGTGCAAAAGACAAGTTGAAGGGCAAGGTCGGCCCCGCTGGCCCTGTCGGCCCTGTTGGACCCAGTGGAGTTATTGCCACCTCCTCAGCGATCACTGCCGCTAATCCCACGTACGCCGGTGTCAACGTCGTGGACGTCCCAGCCAGTCCTGCGCTGGGGCAGGACGACTCGCGCACGCCGTTGGTCAGCGTGGTGTTGAACAGGGGGACCTACTACCTCACGGCGACGGCTCAATTCTTCCACTTCGGCGGGCGAGTAGTGCGGCGGTTGACTATGGTGTCGTCTCCACCAACTTGAACGGGCAACCACAGCCGGGAACTGGATTTACCTCCGATGTTCCGAACGACGGTGCCAACGGTGCTCAGACCATCGTGGCCACCATTGTCACGATCGCCGCAGACAACACGACGGTCACACTCGTAGGAAGCATCCGGGGTGCCACGGCAGGGCAGGCCGGTGCTCAGGTTCTGGTGATGAAGGTCAAGTAGCGGCCAGACGCTGAGCCCATCCCTCCACACGTGCCTCCGGAGCGCTTCTGCAGAACCGAAACGTTCCTACGCGCGGCTGGCCGAAGGTTCCTCAGGTCTGCGACCGCCCAGGGGCCTTCCCACCCTTCACCTGCACGTGGTCGCGCTCGCGCGCTGGCAGTGGGCTCAGGGGGTCGCGCTGGCTGTGGCTCAGGGCTCACGTTGGCGCTCAGTGGCAAGGGCACGCAGG
>CAVQJS010000019.1:0-56594 GCA_963712875.1 uncultured Actinomycetota bacterium
TGTCCCTGCTGGACTGAGCGTATTGCTGCCCTCGCCGTGTTCGCCGAGCTCGGCATCCCGTGGCACGCCGGCGTCGGCGACGGGCCCGGCCAACCACCTGCTCTCCTCGCAGGTCCAGTGCGTCAACGCGCTGACCCCGATGGTGCAGCGAGCCCGCAGCGGATCGGCGGCCTTCGGGCACGTGGTCGACATCGCCGAGGTGCTCGAGATCGAGCCCGGCCGGTTCCTCACCTTCGAGTACATCGGGCCCGACCGACTACTTCGACGAGGCCAAGGGTGGCGTCCGGATCCGCGGCGCCCACTGCACCAGCGTCGACGCCGCGTTCCGCTACCGCACCAGTCGACGGGCTGGTCGAGCTCGCCCTGGTGGAGTGGAAGTACACCGAGTCCTACCTGCGCAAGCGCGGAGCCGGATCCGCGCAAGGACACCGTGCGCACCCATCGCTACGCGCGACCTGTACGACGCCGCGGACGGGCCCACTGCACGACCGCGTCCCGCTGCAGCTTGCTGTTCGACGAGCCCTTCTACCAGCTGATGCGCCAGCAGCTGCTGGCCCACGAGCTGGAGAAGCGCCACGCCGAGGGCGCCGGCATCGTCCGGGTCCTGCACGTCCTCGATCCCGGCCAACCTCGACTACCAGCGCTCGATCGTCGAGCCGGCGATGAAGGAGTTCGGCGACACCGTCGACGAGATCTGGTCGTTCCTGCTGACGACCGCCCAGCCGGTTCGGCACGTCGACCCGGCAGGTCTTCCTGGACCCGGCGGTCACCTCGACGGAGTACGTCGCCCGCTACTCCTGAATCCCCACCGGGAGAAGCTGGCACCACCGTGTCGGTCTCCCGTTGCGCCGCCAACCGGATGGTGAGTCTCTGGATCGGTGAATGTCTCCTCCAGCACGTCGAGCGAGCGGATGTTGGAGAGCAGGTAGGTGCGCAGCGCGCCGTAGGATCCAGCGGGCCAGCGCGACCCTCGACCTAGACCTGCTGCCGCCACTCGCCGAACGTGTCGGGCGACTGCTGCTCGGCGTGCGGCCCGGTCTCGCTCGTGCTCAGTCCCGGTGCACTGGTCGCCGAGGCTTCCACCACTGCTGTCGACTCCTGGCGCGCACCGCCAGACCATCCGCTGAGCTGAGCCGATATCGTCGTCAGGGCGAGGGCTTGGGTCGCGATAGCGGTCGCGGGTCCGTCCAGCCTCGATCGGCGGGCACCTTCTGCGTGGTCACGTCACGGTGGAGCCGCCGCAACATCGTCTGCGCGTACGCCGACACTTTCGGCTGTTGCTCTTCCCGGCGACGGCGAGCAGGAGCCGCACTTCGGCCTGCTTCCCGGCGTGGAGTCGCAGCCGAGCCACTCGACGTTCCGCTGCGCCCAGATCCAGTAGTCCAGTCCCTGCAGCACGATCATGTGGTCGCCGACGAGCTTGGTCTCGACCAGGGTGATGTCCCCGAACCCGTCGAGTCCGACGAGGTCGATGAAGCCGCGCCCGTATGTCGAGAGGTCGCCCTTGGGTCGGAAGGCGGGAACCTCGCGGAGCAACGGATGCTCCAGGCCGAGCGCCGAAGGCTGCTGCGCCAGTCGGGCCTGCAGGTGATGTTCCTCAGCCGTCTGCACACTCTTGCTGGCCGCCTGGGCGATGCCCAGCTCGACGGCCGCCTTCACGTCCGCGAGCGTCGCCTCGGTGAGCGTCTTGGCCTGGATCGGTTGGAGCTTGGCCGCCTTAGCGTCGATGCCGGCCTTGATTTGGGGATGCTTGGCGCCACGGATAGCCAGCACCCGTTGACCGTGGTGCCGACCAGGCGCGGACATCGCGGCGATGGGCTGGTTCCAGGTATGGGCTGCGAGCTCGCGCCAGCGCGCGAGTTCTGCGACGTGGGGGTAGTGGGAGGAGAGTTGCAGCGCCGGTTCCTCTCGGCCTCGCCGGAGCGTGTTGATCGACTCCTTCGCGAGACAGTTGGCGCGTCTGCGAGGCACGCTGTCTTCCTCGGGTGGTGCGTCCGCGCTCACCCGGACTGCGACAGCGGCGGCATCGTATGTGTGGAGCCGAACGGGTGATCGATCCAGGGGAGCCGAGCCGCGCGGGTCGGATCCCGCGGAACCCGTCGGGTAGGACCAGCAGTAGTTCCCGGTCGCCGGCGTCGGTGCAGGCCGTTGGGGAGCACCTCTTGCGCCTTCTCGTCCTCGAACGGGGTGACGACGGCGACGACATCATCGTTCTCGACCGGCGGCCCGCTTGGTCCACTTGCTCTGGGGGCTGAGGTCCTGTGCCGCCGACGGCATCGCGATGGGCCTTGCGTGGCCCTTCTCGGCGAACCACCTCCGGAGCTCGGGGATCGTGGTCATGAGCCGACCGTCGGGGTCTGTGCCCGTTCGGGAAGACGGTGAGCCGGACGGTTCCGCTGCACAACTGGTCATCCGACCTGCACATCGATGCCTCGCGATGGAGCGACATGCCGCCATCCCAGGGACGTCCCAGGGAGTTCCATGAGCGTGAAGTGCTAGATCGAGGACAGCGGCGTGAGCAGAACGCCGAGCCAGGCTTGAAGTCTTTGGTGCGCGTCTGGACCGTCGTCGTCGTTGCCCGCGAGGATGCGACCGGACGACGGAGGGGGACGATGGCCAAGAACCTCGAGGACGGGACCAGGGTCGGCGATGGAGCGCTTGGCGCGAATCGTCAGCCGGTTGAGCGCGTCGGAGCTCGGCGTGCCCGTCGACGAGCTGCTGAGGGTGGCCGGCTTCCCCACGGCGACTCAGGCAAGCGACAGCTCCAGCGTGAGCTGAAGCACCTGGCGGCGCAGGGTTGGGTGATCGACAACGTCGCCCGCGCCGGCACTCCGGCGAAGTACAAGCTGCGCGCAGCGAGACAACCGCCTCATCGTGCGACTGAGCGTGCCGCAGGCGGCGGCGCTCCAACGGGCAGTGCTCGTCGCTCAGCGGGAGGACCTGGTCACGCGGCTCGGGCTGCCCGCCGACGTGCCGGCCGCAGCGCCTCCCGCCGAGGTCAGGGTCGCGGAGTACGCCGAGGTGCTCGACGAGGTAATGGCCGCCTTGAGGCACCGCGGACGCCTGCATTGTCGTTACCGCGGCAAGGACCGGCTGGTCGACCCGCAGGTGCTCGAGCCGAGGTACGGCGACTGGTACGTGCGGGTGTTGGAGGACGACGTGGAGCCCGATCCCGAGAACTTCAAGACCTTCCTTGTCTCGCGGATGAGCGAGACCTGGATGGTCGACCCGGGCCAGGGACGACGCGTCGAGGGCGGCCGCCAGGTCGCCCTGCACCCGCTGGGGTTCGAGACGGATCCGCCGGTCGAGGTGGTGCTCCGGACGACGCCCGGCCTATCGCGCGGACGTGGTGCGCTGGATGCGCGAGCCGGCCAGCGAGGAGGAGAGGGACGGGCTGGTCGAGATGCGCGTATCGAGTCACGAACCGGTCGGCATTCCGGCACCGGCTCTACGAGCTCGGGACCCGCGTGGAGCTGCTGGGACCGCCCGGAGTTCCGCGCCGAGCTCCTCGCCGAGCTCACCGCCTTCGCCGAAGGGCGACAGGCATGACTGCACCGCACTACGTACATCGCTTCGCGCGCCTGCCCCAGGTCCTCGACCTGCTGGCGGCCTACCCCAACGGACTGTCGATCGACGACCTGGCCGAGAAGGCACGGGTGCCTTCGGCGGAGCTGCGCGAGGACCTGATCTGGTTCACGACCGCCCAGGGCGACGTGGCGGTGCTCGACCGGCCGATGATCTGCCTGGAGTTCCTCGGCGGATGGCGTCGACCTCGATGACGCGGGCGAGGCCGAGCTCGTGCGGCTGAGCGGCTACGACGGGCTGGAGGAGCTCGGGGTCGAGTACGTCACCGCCGGCGAGCTGGCTCTGCTGTACGCCGCCGGCCTGTTGCAGCGCGACCTCGACCCCGACGACATTCACCTCGCCGAGGCCTTGGGCGTCCTGGAGGAGACCATGCGAGGCGAGGCCGGGCAGCTCCGACTCAGGGACACCGTCGCTTCGACGACGTGATCGACCCGCTCAAGCAGGCGGCGAGCGAGCACCGACGGGTGCGCATCCTCTACTCGCGGGCCTGGCGGGAGGGAGTGACCGAGCGGGTCATCGAGCCCTACCGGCTGATCCACACCCGCGGCGCGCTGGGAGGTCGACGCCGGCCCGCTGGACGAGAACGACGACATGCGAACCTTCCTGCTCACCAACATCCGTTCGGCGGACCTCCTCGACGAGACCTTCACCCCACCCGATGACCTGCCCGGCCGGCTCGAGCGGCAACGGGCCACGACCACCGTGCGGGTGCGGCTCCCGTACGCGTCACGCTGGGCCGCTCGGCCACTATGCCGAGACGGAACAGGTCGTGGCCGAGGACGAGGAGTCCGTCACCCTTGACGTGGACCTGCTGCCGCCGCTGGAGGAACGAGCCGGGAAGCTCGTGCTCGCGGCTGGCCCGAAGGCCGAACTGGTGGCACCGGTCGAGCTTGAGCGGGGCCGCCTCTGCGGTCGCCCGCAAGCTGCTGGAGCACCACTCCGAGATCGTCGACTGACGTTTACGCAGAACTGACGTTTACGCAGGTCAGACCGGGTTTCCGGAGCGGGCATTTGTGTCGGTGGTCCGGCGCAGACTGCAGCCATGAACCTCGACGAGAGCACCCCGATCCAGCCCACTTCGTTCACCTCGCGAGCCGCCTTCCGCGCAGGCCCGCAACCGCCACCTCGTGGCCCTGTCCGAGCACCGGCATGACCCTGCAGGAGATGGGCGACCTCTACGGGCATCACCCGGGAGATGGTCCGCCAGGTCCTGCCCACGCCGGCATCTCCGGCGACGACCGGCGCGCAGGTGCGCCGCCAGCAGGCCGAGCTGCAGCGCGAGGCCGACCGGGAGGCGATCCTCGCGTGGGCGCAGGCCAACCCCGGTCGTACCCGGAAGGAGGCCGCGGAGGCGCTCGGCATGACGTCCCAGCGGCTCTCCGAGGCGATCGGTGCGCGAGGCCGGCGGCCTGTTCGTCCCCGAGCCGAGGCGCACGCGACCGCGTCTACTCCGACGCTGACATCGCCCGGCAGCATCCAGGCGGCCGCGGCCGAGCTGGGCAACCCGCTGTCGAAGAACGACTACGACGCCTACGTCGTGGCCAAGGGCGGCGATCACCAGCGTCCGGATCCTGCAGCGCTTCGGCGGCAGCTGGAACGCCGCCTGTCGCGCCGCCGGCCTGAAGGTCAACCGAGGCCGCCGCAGCTACACCCGCCGCTGGAGCACCGCCGACCTCGTCCTGCACGTCATCGACTACCTGGAGTCCGAGGGCGCGACCGGGAGCTACGCCGACTACGACCGTTGGTCCCGCCTCGACGCCGACCGGCCGAGCGCGCAGACCGTGCGCAACTACCTCGGCTCCTGGGCGGAGACCAAGCGCCTCGCGCTCCAGGAGCAGTCCCGTCTCCGCGTCGCGGCCCGCGACTACGCCGCCTGACCCACCACCCCCGGATCCAACACCTCCAAGGAGCGAGCTTCTGTGACGACGTACGCCGACACCATCGCCGCCCTGTCCGTCTGCCTCTCCGCCGGCGAGCCGGTCGTGCTGTGGGGCGCGCCCGGCTGCGGCAAGACCGCTGTCCTCGAGTCCCTCGCCGCCGCCCAGGGCTGGCCGTGCGAGACCGTGATCGCCTCGGTCCGCGAGCCCAGCGACTTCGCCGGCCTGCCGGTCGTGGCCGGCGACGGCACGGTGAGGCTGGCGCCGCCGGCCTGGGCCCGGCGGATCGCCGACGGCCGGGGAGGGCCTCGTCTTCTTCGACGAGATCACCACCGCGCCGCCGTCGGTGCAGGCCGCGCTGCTGCGGCCGCTCACCGACCGCTGGGTGGGCGACCTGCGGCTGCCGGAGTCGACCCGATTCGTGCTCGCCGCCAACCCGCCCGAGATCGCCGCCGACGGCTGGGAGCTCTCGGCGCCGCTGGCCAACCGGATGGTCCACCTCGACTGGTCGGTGCCCGGCGACGTCGTCGCCGACGGCCTCGCCCGCGGGTTCGCCCCGGTCGAGGTGCCCACGGCGCCGACCGCCGCCGTGGCCCGCGAGGAGCAGCGGGCGCGCGTGCTGGTCGGCGGCTTCCTCCACCACCGGCGCGACCTGGTGTCGGCCGTCCCTGCGTCGCAGGCCGACGCCGGCCGGGCGTACCCCACGCCGCGCACCTGGGAGAAGGCCGCCCGGCTGTTCGGCCACGCCTGGGCGCTCGGGGTCGGCGAGGGCGTCGTCCGAGTGCTGCTCGCCGGGACGATCGGGAGCGCGGCCGCGATCGAGTTCCTGCAGTGGCAGCGTGCACTCGACCTGCCCGACCCCGAGGAGATCCTCGGCGACCCGACGTCGTTCGTGGTCCCGTCGCGGCCCGACTTCGTCCACCCGATCGCGTCCAGCCTGCTGGCCGCGATCACCGACCGGCCGACCGCGGCCCGGGCCGCGGCGATGGAGCAGGTCCTGGTCGCGTTCGCCAAGGCCGGTCACGTCGACGCGGTCTTCACCGCCGCGTCCGGCCTCGCCAAGCTCAAGGTCAAGGGCTGGGTGCCCGGCCTGCCCTTCGTCACCGCCTTCGCGCACCTGATGGCCGCGCTCGGCGACCTGAGGGCCGCCTGATGACGGCGGACGCTGCGCTGAAGATCCGGGCCGCTCGGGTGCTGGCGATCCGCCAGGCGCCGTACCTCGCCTCCGCGCTGCTGCGCATGGTGCTGGTCGAGAGCGACCAGGTGCCGACGATGGGCGTCGACCGACGGTGGCGGATCTACGTCAACCCGGAGTTCGCCGCCGAGCGAACCGTCGAGGAGCTCGCCTACGTCTGGCTGCACGAGGTCGGCCACTGCCTGCGCGCCCACCCGATGCGTTGGGAGGCGCTCGGCCAGCCCGACACGCTCCACGGCGTCTTCAACATCGCCGGCGACGCGCTCATCAACGCCGACCTCGACGACATCATCACGTCGCCGCCCGACGACCGGGTCCTGTTCGTCGAAGCTCGGACTGCCCGAGGCGCACCGGGGGATGAGCGTCGAGGAGCTCTACCGGCTGCTGCTCGACGCGGGGCAGGTCGAGCGAGGGGCAGGTGACGCCGGACTGCGGCTCGGGTGCCGCCGGCGGCGCCCGCCCGTGGGAGCTGCCCGACGGCCGACGAGGACGGGTCGGTCGACGACGGGACCGCCGAGCTGATCCGCGACACTGTCGCCCAGGAGATCCGCTCGCGGCCGGCTGCCGTCGGCGACGTGCCGGGCGGACTCAGCCGCTGGGCCGAGGCCCGCCTGCAGCCGGTCGTCGACTGGCACCGGGAGCTCCGGACGGTGCTGACCAAGGA
Organism: uncultured Actinomycetota bacterium; assembly: GCA_963712875.1. GTDB lineage: Bacteria > Actinomycetota > Actinomycetes > Propionibacteriales > Nocardioidaceae > Nocardioides. Next base: position 7,322 of record CAVQJS010000019.1, read on the forward strand.
GCTCTCCCAGCAGGCCGGTCGCCGTGACTACACCTACGCCCGACCGGGACGTCGGCGGGTGCCCGGCGTGGTGCTCCCGGCCATGGTCGCCCCCGCGCCGCCGTCCGTCGCGGTCGTCATCGACACCTCCGGGTCGATGGGCGCCGACGACCTGGCGCGTGCGCTCTCGGAGACCGGCGAGCTCGTGCAGCGGGTCAGCCGAGGCCGACGACCGCTCCGGGTGATCGCCTGCGACCACGCCGCCCACGAGGCTGCCGTCGTGCGGTCGATCGACCAGGTCGAGCTGGTCGGTGGTGGTGGCACCGACATGCGCGACGGCATCCGGGCCGCCGCCGAGCTGACGCCGAAGGTGGACCTGATCGTCGTCATCACCGACGGGCTCACCGGCTGGCCCGCAGGCCCGCCGCGCCCCGGCGTACGCGTCGTCGCGGTGCTCACCCGCCCAGACGCCATCGACCGCGTGCCGGGCTGGATCCGGACCATCGACGCCTCATCGGGGAGCGCCTCCGCGGCATGAACGACGTCCCCGGTGGCTCCGATTTGTGTCCGGGGTCCAGGTCATTCTTGGCCCGACAACAGCGCAAGAGGGACATCAGATGACTACGGACTGCACCACCGACAGTTGCGTCGCCGTTCGCCCCGCTCGGCCCGAGAAGGAGAACCGATGACACGAAACCCCATCTCGCTCCCGCCACCTGGCCACCTGCGGGCCCGCCGAGCTGGAGCGATCGCTCGACCTCGTCCTGACGTGGAGCAACCGGGAGTCATCCCAGAGGGCCGCTGCCGTCATCACCGGGATGGCCGCCAACCCGCACCTCGCCTTCGAGCAGTTCGTGCGGCTGCTCAAGCACGCGCTGAACCAGTGGCTCACCTGGCACGACGTGCCTGGCGGCCGCAGGCTCAGTGAGGCGCAGTTCCAGATCCCGGTGACCGCCCCGGGAGCGCGCGCCGGCGACTGGTGGCTCCGGCTCGCGCTCCACCCCGAGACCGTCGCCGCTTCGGAGACGAGCCCGCTCGGGCGACTTCACCGGGCGTGGCTGATGCGCCGTGCCTTCGCGACCAACGACCCGGAGCAGTGGCCCGCGCTCTGGCGGTCCGTGCTGGCTGGAGCCACTCCGAAGTCCGCAACGAGCTTGTCGCCTTCGCGCTGCGCTGCGGCCTCCCGGAGGAGCGCGCGACCGTCATGGACCTCACCGAGTCTGAGATCGAGGGCCTGACCAGCGACTGGTCGCACTTCACCGAGTCGCTCGACGCGCCCATGCCCGCGATGACGACGCGCGCCGAAGCGACGAGCAGCTTCTCGTCCGCGCTCGGGTTCGCCCGCGAACGAGCCGATCTCGCCGCACCGCTGCGCCAGGCGGTGCTCGAGAGCGCGATCGCCGGCGATGCCGACGTCGGCTACCGCGGCGTGCCCACCTGGATGGCGCTGTTCACCGAGGCCGACCGCAGCGCGCTGCTCGCCATGCCGGGCTCGTGCCGCAAGGAGTCCATCGAGGGGTGGATCGGCGCCGCTCGGTGGCGGCGTCCCGAGGCTGAGGCGTACCTGGTTGCGCTGCGACTCTTCCCGCTCGACGAGGCGTCCGCTCAACGTCATCTGACCTGCAAGGCGCCTCGGCACCGGTTCGCCATGGTCCTCAACCCGACCTGCCCCGCGGAGATCGCACTCGAGGCGATCGAGCGCGGCATCGAGGAGACCGACGCGCTCCTCGCCAGCGGCAGCCTCTACGAGACCGACGGCTACGGCCTCATCGAGACGTGGTGGGCCGCGCTGATGACGGCTCGGGGCTGGCTGCCCGCTGACGAGGTCTCGGCCGCGCTCCAGAGGGTCAGCGGCTGGATGCTGTCGAGAGAGCAGCGGCTGCACTGGTTCTGGCGCCTCGCCGTCACCGCCTCCCTCCCCGACGGTCTCGTCGGCATGACCCCGGAGCAGTACGCCGCCTACGAGTCCTGGCTCGACGAGCTCGTGGAGCATCGCTGGACCCCGACCGATCGGAAGTACCTGACCACGTGGAACGCACGCTGACTTCGGAGCCGGCGACGTCCCCGCAGATGCTGCGTCGGCTCGTGCACGCCACGGGCGGGGGGAAGAGCCCGCTGCTCACCCAGCGAGCCATCACCGCCGCACTCGCAGACCTTCCCTCCGAGCTGCGGGTCCAGGCGGCCCGGAAGTCACCCGACGACGTACTCCGGTGCCTCGTCGACGACCCCGACAAGCGGGTGCGCCAGCACGTCGCCCGCAACGGCAACGCCTCCGGCGACACGCTCGCCACGCTCGCCGCCGACCCGGATCCGACCGTCCGCGCGCAGGTCGCCCGCAACAACGCGATCACGGCCGAGTGCCTCACCACCCTCGCGGCCGACCCGGTCCCGAAGGTGGCGCAGGCCGCCGGCCAGGCGTTGCTGCGCAGACTGGCGGTGGCGTCATGAGTTGAAATCACCGTGTAGCTGCGCAGCGGGATCCTGACAGGGAGCCGGACTCACCGGTGGTCCGCATGGTCTGCCCTTCGGGGATCTTTGCATGGCGTGCGGGGCGGCGATGCCGGACTGGCTGCTCGACAAGCAGTTGCTGACGCCGAGTGATGCCAAATTCGACGCCGGGGGAGGGGGTCGACCAACCTCGTGCACAAGTATGGCGGCGGTCACTACTCGCGACGTCCGGGCCTGCTTACGGGTCGTTCGTACTCACCCCAGTCGGCCCCGTAACCTCGTCACGCCTCAGCTTGCGCCGGTGAGCGCCGATTCAAGGTCATCAAACGACTGCCCAGCGACCTCTTGAAGTAAGAGAAGGACAGTTGCGGTACCCCGGAGACACTCTGAACAGCGTCGGGACTGAGGGAGGCTCGGGCAGATGCAGACAATGCAGGCAATGCAGGCAATGCAGGCGTGAAGCCGAGGCGGCTAAGAGAGGGAAGTACCCGAATGGGCTCGGGGGACGAGCGATGCGGGTGGACCCCATCGGCCGGTGTCGGGGATCCTCGGGTCAGCGGTCGTATGAAGGAGGTTCTCCAGCACGGTGAGCTCCTCCTGGAGGTTGGCGCCGGCGTCGCCGCCGGATAGCCACCGATGCGCCCTCGGCCCGGGCAAGTGCGTCGAGAGCAAGGTCGTCGCCCTCCGGGTCCGGGCGCAGCTTCGAGATCCGCTCGACCTGGTCCGCGACGTTCTTGATCTGGCTGTACTGCGCCCGTGACCGCGAGCCGAGTTCCTGCAGGGCCGCGGTCTGGGTGGGGGTGGCGGCTTCGCGAGCCTGGATCCGGTCGGCGAGCTTCGCGATGTCGACGTAGGTGACGGACAGTGTGCCACAGCAGGTCGTCGATCCGCCGGCCGAGGTCGTCCGGGTCGATGACGGTGCTGACATGTGCGTTCCGGACGGCCTCGTCTCGATGTTGCAGCGCGCTCGTGAACAGCGACCGATCCGAGGTGGCCACCTGATCGGCGTCGTGGACAGCGCCCTCGCTCCTCAACCGAGCCAGTGCCTCGCGCAGGTCCTTGGCCGGCTGAACGACCCGCCTGTGCTGGCGAACCGTGAACACGGTCGCGGCAACCGCGGCCAGGGCCAGCACGATCGCGCTCACCGCCGCCGACCGGGAGCCGGTCGTCGACGGCGGAGACCAGGATCCAGACACTCGCGGCCCACAGGCACGCGGTGAACGACGGCCGCGATGAACCACGGCCCGTACACATGCTGACGGGGGTCGGTCTGCCCGATGCGTAGGCACTCGCGCTCCTCGGTCGGCACCCACGGCGCCGTCGCCGCCACGGACCGCTCGAACGTCATCGCGCGACAGTATGCGGAGGGACCGACATCGGTTGGCCGATTCGACGCGGCGACGTCGGGCTGGACCGGGAGCGCATCTGGGTCCGGGACCGTTCGGCGATGGGCGACCATGCCAGGCCGCGTGACCGATCGGCGCTCGGCCGGCCCATCGGACCGCGAACCTCGGGCGTGAGCGGCCTGGTGGTTGCCGCTTCGTCCATCAGTGTCGGTGCCGCCCGGTACCGTCCCGCGACATGGGGGCAAGCCACGGGGGCAACGACGGGCGCAAACAGCGGCGGGATCGGCTGTGTGGGCGCCTGCCTGCTTCTGGTCTTGGTCGCGCTTGCCATCGCGATCGCCGTGACGCTGCTGCCGTTCGCCGGTCTCTGGTTCGCCTACCGGTGGTGGTCGCGGCGGCCCACCACGACGTGGAACATGCTCGTCACCGGCGCTATCGTGGCGGGAAGCATCGCGCTGGCAGCCTGGATGTGGCCCCAGGAGTACGTCGCAGTCCGCTACAGCGAGGACGTGCCGGACGTGGTGGGTCAAAGCTGTCCACCGCGAAGGCAGGACCTCACCGACGGGGGCTTCCACCACATTCAGGTGGTCGTGACGACCGGAGTCGCCGAGAGCGGCGACTGCTACGTGACCCGCCAGGACCCGCAGAGCGACACCAGTGAAGACACCCGACAGACCGTCACGCTCTGGGTCGCGTGCGGGTAGGTGCCTCGTACCGAGGACAAAGTGCTGCACCCGAGGGCCGTATCAAGCAGATCGCCCGTAGCTCCGCTCCAGGAAGTGGTGGTGGCGGTCCAGTCAGGTCCGTCTGGCTGGTTATCAGTGGTCGCGCGGCAGGTGTCACATACGGCAACATAGCCGTGGACAGGCTCCGGAACAGCCCTGCGCAGTCGAGGAGGAGATCCCGTGAGTGATGTCGTAAGGCTGGTCGGCGTACTGACCCAGGAACTGCAGGCAGCACGATCCGACGAGTCGGTGGGCGTGCTCGTGGAGTTCACAAACGGAGTCCTCGTCCAGTGGGCCGTGGACCCCGGCAACCCCGGCGCCGATGGTGGGCCGCTGATGATCGTGGAGGTGGTGTCGCCGAAGAGGCTCAAGCGGCGGCAGCGGACCCGGCTGGCCGAGGTCGGCTGGGAGAAGCCGCGGGGGCGAGACATGCCGAACTGGTGGCATCTGGTCGGCGACGACCAGGAGGCCAGGCTCGTGGCCGGCCAGCTCGTCGTTCTCTTGCAGGAGGTATACGAGGTCGAGGTCCCCGAGCTGTTCGGCCTCGTCTGAATGCGCCGAAGCCTCCGCAGGCGACAGGGCCTGCGGTCGAGTGGCTCGGTACAGTGATCGAAGCTTGGAGCGACGCCGCACCGCGGCTCGGCTTCCCGCCCACGGGTCCATGCCGGCTCCGTGGTCGCGACCCTCTTCCTCTCGACCCGACTTGGTTCCCCGCGGGCTCCGTTCGCGGCAGAAACGCGTCAGTGGGCCGGTGTTTCCCCCACCAGTCCCCCTAAGAGCCGATCTCGAAGTCGACCGGAACACTCCAGAAAACACAGAAACCGCAGGCTGACCTGCGGTTTCTCTGGTGGAGCCTACGAGACTCGAACTCGCAACCCCCTGCTTGCAAAGCAGGTGCGCTACCAATTGCGCCAAGGCCCCGGGGTGCGAGCGGTGCTGGCGCCCGTCGCCACGGGCGGTGAGAGCGTCAGGCCTTGTCGACGGTGTCGGTGGCCTCGGCCCAGAGGGCCTGCTCGTTCTTGCCCTCGTCCATCTTCTTCTTCGCGAACACGGCACCGGCGGCCGCAAGCACGACCAGCAGGATCTTCTTCATGGACTCTCCTCGTGGTCGCTGCGCCCTCGGAGGAGCAGGTGGAGTGGGCCTAAGAGGACTTGAACCTCTGACCTCTTCCTTATCAGGGAAGCGCTCTAACCGTCTGAGCTATAGGCCCGCACTTGCCGCCCTAGCGGCGACGCCGAAGATTACCTGACGCGCCGGATCGGGTGCCAATCGAGGGTGCTGATCAGCGCTCGTCCTCGGCGAGGGTGACCTCGATGCCCCCCAGCAGGGCGGCGGCGAGGTTGTAGAGGAACGCCGACAGCGTGGCGATCGCGGTCAGCAGGATGACGTCGAGCACCGAGACGAGGAGCGTGAAGCCGAGCACCCGGGACATGCCGACGTAGTTGGTCACGTCGAAGCTCGAGCTGTTGTTGTCGCCCTCGACGATGCTCGCGACCGCGGAGTTGATCGAGTCCCACACGCCGGCCGCGCCGAGCACCGACCACACCATGAAGATCGCCACGAACGTCACGACGCCGAAGGCCACCGACAGCAGGAACGCCGTCTTCATGACCGACCAGGGGTCGATCCGCGTCAGCCGCAGGCGTGCCCGCCGGGGCTTGTGCCCCGGCGCGGACTTCGTACGACGTCCGCGGGTGGAGCTCTGCACCGCGTTGGCGCGGTGCTCCTCGGCGGCGTTGGAGAAGGTGGACGTGACACGCTCTCCGAAGGACTTGCGAGCGGGCTCGGCCTCCGACGGGGGTCGGGGAGTCGAAGCGGTTCGCTCAGACATGGGTCACTCCTCGGTGTTCTCGTCCGGGGATCCCTCGACCTCTACCTCAGAGGAGACCTCGGCCTCGGAACCAGCGTCCTGAGCATCGATTGTTGCATCGTCGACCCCATCGGGCGATTCCTCACCGGCAGCCTCGGCCGCCTCGTCGACGACCTTCGCCTCGACCGAACGGGCCACGACGGCGACCGAGTCACCCGACTTGGGCGTCACGAACTTCACGCCCATCGTCGAGCGTCCGGTGACCCGGAAGTTCTCGTTGATGGGGCTCCGCACGACCTGGCCACCGGCCGTGATCGAGAGGATCTCGTCGCCCTCCTCGACGATGAACGCGCCGACCAGGCCGCCGCGGTCCTCGTTGGTGAGGGCCATCGCCTTGATGCCCAGGCCGCCGCGGGACTGGAGGCGGTAGTCGCTGATCCGGGTGCGCTTGGCGAAGCCGCCGTCGGTGATCGTGAAGACGTACTGCTCCTTCACGTCGGGCAGGTCACCTGCCTCGGTGGACTCGCCCTGCGCCGACGCCTTGGCCTCGGCGGCCTCCTCCGCCTCCACCTGCGCGGCGCGGATGACCGACATCGACAGCATCGAGTCGCCGTCGCGGAACTTCATGCCCCGCACACCACCGGTCGCGCGGCCCATCGGCCGCAGCTGGTCGTCGCCGGCCTTGAAGCGGATCGCCTGGCCCTTGCGGGAGACGAGCAGGATGTCGTCCTCGGCGCTGACCAGCTCGGCCCCGATCAGCTCGTCGTCGTCCTCGCGGAAGTTGATCGCGATGACGCCGGCCTGGCGCGGGCTGTTGTAGTCGGCGAGGTTGGTCTTCTTGGCCAGGCCGTTGCGGGTGGCGAGCACGAGGTAGGGCGCCTGGTCGTAGTCGCGGATCGCCAGCACCTGGGCGATGTCCTCGTCGGGCTGGAACGACAGCAGGCCGGCGACGTGGCCGCCCTTCGCGTCGCGCGCGGCCTCGGGGAGGTTGTAGGCCTTGGTGCGGTAGACCCGACCGGCCGTCGTGAAGAACAGCAGCCAGTGGTGGTTGGTCGTCGCGATGAAGTGCTGCACGACGTCGTCACCGCGCAGCGTCGCTCCTCGTACGCCCTTGCCGCCGCGCTTCTGCAGGCGGTACTGGTCGGCACGCGTCCGCTTGGCGTAGCCACCGCGGGTGATCGAGACGACGAGGTCCTCGTCGGGGATCAGGTCCTCCATCGACAGGTCGCCGTCGGCCGCGATGATCTGGCTGCGGCGCTCGTTGCCGTACTTGTCGGTGATCTCCTTGAGCTCGTCCGAGATGATCTGCCGCTGGCGGGGCTCGTTGGCGAGGATGTCCTCGAGGTCGGCGATCACGCGCTCGAGGTCGGCCAACCGGTCGAGGATCTTCTGGCGCTCCAGGGCGGCCAGGCGGCGCAGCTGCATCTCGAGGATGGCGTTGGCCTGGATGTCGTCGATGTCGAGCAGCTCGATCAGGCCGGTGCGGGCGTCGTCCACGTCGGGCGAGCGGCGGATCAGCGCGATGACCTCGTCGAGGGCGTCCAGCGCCTTGACCAGGCCGCGGTAGACGTGGGCCTGGCGCTCGGCCTCGGCGAGGCGGAAGCGCGTACGGCGCTGGATGACCTCGACCTGGTGGGTCACCCAGTTGGAGATGAACTGGTCGATCGGCAGGGTGCGCGGCACCCCGTCGACGAGGGCCAGCATGTTGGCGGAGAAGTTGGTCTGCAGCTCGGTGTGCTTGAAGAGGTTGTTGAGCACGACCCGGGCGACCGCGTCGCGCTTGAGCACGACGACGAGGCGCTGGCCGGTGCGCGAGCTGGTGTCGTCGCGGACGTCGGCGATGCCCTGGATGCGGCCGGAGTCGGCGAGCTCGGCGATCTTGAGCGCGAGGTTGTCGGGGTTGACCATGTAGGGCAGCTCGCTGATGACGAGCATCGTGCGGCCCTTGTTGTCCTCGTCGATCTCGACGACCGCGCGCTGGGCGATCGAGCCGCGCCCGGTGCGGTAGGCCTGCTCGATGCCCTGGCGGCCGACGATGAGCGCGCCGTTGGGGAAGTCGGGGCCCTTGATCCGCTCCAGGAGCGCCTCGAGGAGCTCCTCGCGGGTGGCGTCGGGGTGCTCGAGCGCCCACGTCGCGCCCTCGGCGACCTCGCGGAGGTTGTGCGGCGGGATGTTGGTCGCCATGCCGACCGCGATGCCGGCCGAGCCGTTGACCAGCAGGTTGGGGAAGCGGCTGGGCAGGATCGTCGGCTCCTGCGAGCGACCGTCGTAGTTGGGGCGGAAGTCGACGGTGTCCTCGTCGATGTCGCGCACCATCTCCATGGCCAGCGGCGCCATCCGGCACTCGGTGTATCGCATCGCCGCGGCCGAGTCGTTGCCCGGCGAGCCGAAGTTGCCCTGGCCGTTGATGAGCGGCGCGCGCAGCACCCACGGCTGGGCGAGGCGGACCATGGTGTCGTAGATCGCGGTGTCGCCGTGCGGGTGGTACTGACCCATCACGTCACCGACGACGCGCGAGCACTTCGAGAAGCCGCGGTCGGGGCGGTAGCCGCCGTCGTACATCGCGTAGAGGATGCGGCGGTGCACGGGCTTCAGCCCGTCGCGCACGTCGGGCAGCGCGCGGCCGACGATGACGGTCATCGCGTAGTCGATGTAGGACTGCTGCATGAGCGTCTGCAGCTCGATCGGCTGGATGCGCTCGTCGCCGGTGCCGAAGCCGTCGCCGCCGCCGGCGGTGTCCGTGGGGATCTCAGTCATCTCTGGTTCTCTCCTGCGTTCTATCGATGTCTAGGGCTGGTCGTAGATGCGGCTAGCGACCTAGATATCGAGGAAACGGACGTCCTTGGCGTTGCGCTGGATGAAGGAACGGCGCTGCTCGACGTCCTCGCCCATCAGGACCGAGAAGATCTCGTCGGCCTGCGCGGCGTCGTCGAGCGTGACCTGCTTCATCAGCCGCGCGTCGGGGTCCATCGTGGTCTCCCACAGCTCGTCGGCGTTCATCTCGCCGAGACCCTTGTAGCGCTGGACCGGGTTCTCCTTGGGCAGCTTCTTGCCCTGGGCGAGACCGTCGGCCAGCAGCGCGTCGCGCTCGGAGTCGGAGTAGACGAACTCGTGCTCGGCCGGCTTGTTCCACCGGAGGCGGTAGAGGGGCGGCTGGGCCATGTAGACGTAGCCGTGCTCGATGAGCGGCTTCATGAAGCGGAAGAGCAGCGTCAGCAGCAGGGTGTTGATGTGGTGGCCGTCGACGTCGGCATCGGCCATCATCACGACCTTGTGGTAGCGCAGCTTCTCGAGGTTGAACTCCTCCTGGATGCCGGTGCCGAGCGCGGAGATGATCGCCTGGACCTCGGTGTTGGCGAGCACCTTGTCGATGCGCGCCTTCTCGACGTTGAGGATCTTGCCGCGGATCGGGAGGATCGCCTGGATGCGCGGGTCGCGACCCTGGCGCGCGGAGCCGCCGGCCGAGTCGCCCTCGACGACGAAGACCTCGCACTCCTCCGGGTTGGTCGACTGGCAGTCGCTCAGCTTGCCGGGGAGGCCGCCGCCGCCGAGCAGGCCCTTGCGGCCGCGAGCCAGCTCGCGGGCCTTGCGGGCGGCGATGCGGGCGCTCGCGGCGGCCTGCGACTTGCGGACGATGTCCCTGCCCTCGGCCGGGTTCTGCTCGAACCACGCGCCGAGCTGGTCGTTCATGATCCGCTGGGTGAAGCCCTTGGCCTCGGTGTTGCCGAGCTTGGTCTTGGTCTGTCCCTCGAACTGCGGCTCGGCGAGCTTGATCGAGACGATCGCGGTCAGGCCCTCGCGGATGTCGTCGCCGGAGACCCGGTCCTCGGGCTTCTTGATCAGGCCCCACTCCACGCCCCAGTTGTTGACCAGGGAGGTGAGGGAGGCGCGGAAGCCCTCCTCGTGGGTGCCTCCCTCGTGGGTGTTGATGTTGTTGGCGAAGGTGTGGACCGACTCGGTGTAGGTCGTGTTCCACTGCATCGCGACCTCGAGGCTCATGTGGTTCTCGACCGTGTCGGGGGTGTCGGCCTCGAACGAGATGACGGTCGCGTTGGCCTTGTCCTTGCGGCGGTTGAGGTGCTCGACGTAGTCGACCAGCCCGCGGTCGTACTTGAAGACCTGCTCCAGCCCGCCGGTGTCCGCGCGCTTGATCGCGTCGTGCCCGGCGCTGTCGACCGCGCTGTCCACCGTGTGGTCGTGGATGGCGTCGACGCGGGCCTCGGCGTCCTCGCGCTCGTCACGGATGACGAACTCCACGCCCTTGTTGAGGAAGGCCATCTCGCGCAGCCGCGAGGTGATCGTCTCGAGGTTGTAGTGGGTGGACTCGAAGATCTCCTCCGAGGCATACCAGGTCACCGTGGTCCCGGTGCGCTCACCGGGCTCCATCGCGCGGACCTGTACGAGGTCGGCGTCGGGGACACCGAGCTGGAAGGTCTGGCGCCACAGGTGGCCGCGGTTCTTCACCTCGGCGACGAGGCGGGTGGACAGCGCGTTGACGACCGAGACGCCGACGCCGTGCAGACCACCGGAGACCTTGTAGCCGCCACCGCCGAACTTGCCGCCGGCGTGGAGCATCGTCAGCGCCATCGTGAGCGCGGGCATCTCCTGGCCGGGCGCGGTGTCGGTCGGGATGCCGCGGCCGTTGTCCTCGACGCGTACGCCGCCGTCGGCCTGCAGCGTCAGCACGATCCGGTCGCAGATGCCGGCCAGCGCCTCGTCGACGCCGTTGTCCACGATCTCCCAGATCAGGTGGTGCAGGCCGCGCTCACCGGTGGACCCGATGTACATGCCGGGGCGCTTGCGCACGGCCTCGAGACCCTCGAGGACGGTGATCGCGGAGGCGTCGTACTCGAAGTCGTCGTCGACCGCGTTGGTGTTGCGCTTCGGGATGTCAGGGGCTGTCGGGGGCGAGTCGGGGGTCGGATCGGGAGTGGTCTCGACGTTCTCTTCGCTCAAGGCACGGCCTTCTTCTCATCAACCACGTAACGGAGCTCGACATGAGTCGAGTCGCGGCTTGCTGCACCAGCAGCTCAAGCGTGCGACTCGATGCCCATACTACCCGTCAGGGGCCCGTGGATCGAAGGATCCACCCCGGCAATCGGGGGGATCTGTGCAAAAAGCGGCCCTCTGGGGCCTCGGGAGGCCGGTTCACAGGGCCGAACAGGGGGGTCGGTGGGTCCCCCTACCGCCCGGAGGCTCCCAGATCGGCATTTCGAGCCGAGGCCGAGCGGTCCGGCTCAGCCGTAGGTGTCGCGCGGGCCCGCGTCCGTCGCGGGTGCCGAACTTGCCCTTCTTCCAGCTCGGCAGGTGCGGCCCGAGGACGTCGATCACGGTCACGGTGCCGTGCCCCAGCTCGGAGTTGAGACGTCGGACGACCGTCGGGCGTGAGCAGCTTGAGCTGGGTGGCCCAGGCGGTGGAGTCGGTGCGCACCACGAGCCGGCCGTCGGCGAAGGTCTCCGGCGTGCAGTGGGCGGCGACGTCGTCGCCGACGAGCTCGGCCCAGCGGCCGAAGACGCCCTGCACCTTGAGGTCGAGCTCCCACCCGTGGCTGGCGACGAGGCGGCCCATGGCCTGGTCGAGGAGCTGGGGGTCGCGGTCGTCGGGTCGCGCACCGGAGGACGTGGTGAACGTACGCCGCCGGCTCGGGGCGGTCTTCTTCTTCCGCGCCGCGCTGCCGGGACTCGCCGCGGCCGCCCGCGACGCCGACCTCGCGAAGTCGAGGCCCTCGGCCTGGTGCTCGGGCGGCTCGGTGAGGCTCCGGGGCTGGCTCCGACTCGGCGGACGGGTCCTGGGGATCACTCATCGCGCGTCACCTCCCCGTCGGCCACGAGGTAGCGGATGCCCTGGAGCGATGCCGGCACGTCGGCCGCGACCGCCGCGGTGACCAGCACCTGCTCGGCGCCGGCGACCAGCTCGGCCAGCTGGGCGCGGCGCTCGGTGTCGAGCTCGGCGAAGACGTCGTCGAGGACGAGGATCGGGTCGTCGCCGTCGGCGCGGAGCAGGTCGTACGACGCCAGCCGCAGGGCCAGCGCGTAGGACCACGACTCACCGTGCGAGGCGTAGCCCTTCACGGGCAGCCGCAGCTCCGCGTTGCCCAGGGTCAGCAGCAGCTCGTCGCGGTGCGGGCCGACCAGCGAGATGCCGCGGTCGAGCTCGTCCTTGCGGCGCTCCTCGATCGCGGCGAGCAAGCGCCTCCTCGAGCGACGGTGCTCGCACCGTCCTCGACCGACGATCACCGGACCCAGGTCGATGCTGGCCTTGTAGTCCAGGTCCGCGTCCTCCCGGCTCGCACCGCGGGCGACCGACTCGTAGGCCTTGCCGAGGTAGGGGCGCAGGTCCTCGACGAGCTGGAGGCGGGCGCCGAGCAGCTCCGCCCCGACGCGCGCGAGGTTCTCGTCCCACACCACCAGCGTCGACATCGCCGAGTCGCGCGACGACCCGCGCGCCAGTCCGGCCGTCTTGAGCAGGCTGTTGCGCTGCCGGAGGATCCGGTCGTAGTCCGACCGCACGCCGGCCAGGCGCGGCGTACGCAGGACGAGCAGGTCGTCGAGGAAGCGGCGCCGGTCCGACGGGTCGCCCTTGACCAGGGTCAGGTCGTCGGGCGCGAAGACCACCGTGCGCACCAGACCGATGATCTCGCGCGGTCGCGGCAGCGGCGAGCGGTTGATGCGCGCGCGGTTGGCCCGGCCCGGATTGATCTCGACCTCGAGGAGCGCCGGTCGGCCCTCCTTGACCACCGACGCCCGCACGATCGCCTGGTCCGCACCCGCGCGGACGAGCGGCGTGTCCGTGGCGACCCGGTGCGAGGAGAGGCGCGAGAGGTAGTCGATGGCCTCGACGAGGTTGGTCTTGCCCTGGCCGTTGCGCCCGATGAACGCGGTCGCCCCCGGCTCCAGCGCGACGTCGAGGTCGGCGTACGAGCGGAAGTCGTGGAGGGTCAGGTGGGCGACGTGCAAGGAGGGCTAGCTCTCCCCGGCCTCGTGGCCGGAGCCGGCCCCGGCCTGCTTCGCGGCGCCGGACTGGTCGGGGGCACCGCCGTCGGCGTCGCCGCCCTTGGGGGCCGGCGTCCTCACCGCGTGACCACCGAACTGGTTGCGCATCGCGGCGATCGCCTTCATGGTCGGCGCGTCGTCCTGGCGCGACACGAAGCGGGCGTAGAGCGCGGCGGTGATGGCCGGGGTCGCGACGGCGTTCTCGATGCCGGCCTCGACGGTCCAGCGTCCCTCGCCCGAGTCCTCGGCGTAGCCGGCGATCTTGCTCAGACCGGGGTCGTCGTCGAGCGCGGCGACCATCAGGTCGAGCAGCCAGGAGCGGATGACCGTGCCCTCGCGCCAGGAGCGGAAGACCTCGGTGACGTTGTCGGTGAGCTCGACCGTCTCGAGCAGCTCCCAGCCCTCGGCGTAGGCCTGCATGATGGCGTACTCGATGCCGTTGTGGACCATCTTGGAGAAGTGGCCCGGCACCGACCTTGCCCGCGTGGACGGAGCCGAAGTCACCCTCGGGCTTGAGGGCGTCGAAGGCGGGCTGGACCTTGGCGATGTCGTCGGCGTCGCCGCCGTACATCAGGGCGTAGCCGTTCTCGAGGCCCCAGACGCCGCCGGAGACGCCGCAGTCGACGTAGCCGATGTTGTGCTCCTTCAGCATCTCGGCGTTGGCCAGGTCGTCGGTCCAGCGCGAGTTGCCGCCGTCGACGATCACGTCGCCCTCGGACAGCAGTCCGGCGAGCTCGGTGACCGTGGCGCGGGTCGCGTCGCCGGCCGGCACCATCACCCAGACGACCTTGGGGCTCGGCAGCGCCTCGACGAGGGCGGCCAGCGAGTCGACGTCGCTCACGTCGGGGTTGCGGTCGTAGCCGACCACCGTGAGTCCGGCGCGGCGCATGCGCTCGCGCATGTTGCCGCCCATCTTGCCCAGCCCGACGAGTCCGATGTCCATGTTGTGAGCCTAGCCTTCGAGGACCCCTCGGACCCTCTGGCATCCCTCAGCTGAGCAGGCGGCGCGGCATCAGCAGGTAGCGGAAGCTCGACGCGTCGTCGGCGTCGGTGCCGGAGATGACGACCGGCTTGGTGGCCTGGGTGAAGGCCAGGTCGACGAACTCGCCGTCGATCGCGGTCAACCCGTCGAGCAGGAACTGCGGGTTGAAGCCCGTGGTCAGCTCGTCGCCGTTGATGTCGGCCTCGACCGCCTCGGTCGCCATGGCCTCGTCGCCGGAGCCGGCGTCCAGGACGATCTGGTTGTCGCCGAACTTCATCTGCACCGCGGTGTTGCGCTCGGCCACGAGCGCGACGCGCTTGACGGTCTCGATCAGCTCGGCCTTGTTGACCTTCGCCACCGTGAGGTGCTCGGCGGGGAAGAGCGAGCGGACCTTGGGGAACTCGCCGTCGAGCAGGCGGGTGGTGGTGCGTCGTACGCCGCCCAGGCCGGTGCCCTCGAAGCCGATCAGGCCCTCGCCGGCACCCGACGCGCTCAGCGCGATGGTGACCTCGGCGCCGGAGGTCAGGGACTTGGCGGTGTCGCCGAGCACCTTGGCCGGGACGAGTGCGGCGACCGACTCGTCCGGGGACTGCGGGTTCCACGTGAGCTCGCGGTGGGACAGGCGGAAGCGGTCGGTGGCGAGCAGCGCCATCGTGGATCCGTCGATCTCGATGCGTACGCCGGTCAGCACGGGCAGCATGTCGTCGCGACCCGCGGCCGTCACGGCCTGGGACACCGCGTGCGCGAAGTCGGCGCTGGAGACGGTGCCGGTGGCCGAGGGCATGTCGGGCAGCGTCGGGTAGTCGTCGACCGGCATGGTCTGCAGGCTGAAGCGGGCCGAACCGCAGGTCAGCGAGACGCGGGGGCCCTCGAGGACCAGCTCGACCGGCTTGGCCGGGAGGCTGCGGCAGATGTCGGAGAGCAGCCGGCCGCTGACCAGGGCCTTGCCCTCGTCGCTGACCTCGGCGTTGAGCGTGGCGCGTGCCGACGTCTCGTAGTCGAAGGTGGACAGCACCAGACCGGCGTCGCTGGCCTCGATGAGCAGGCCGGCCAGGACGGGCGAGCTCGGGCGCACCGGGAGGCTGCGGGCCGCCCAGGCAACGGCGTCGGCGAAGACGTCGCGTTCGACGCGGAACTTCACAAGGGTCTCCTCAGCGAGAGGTAGGCATGGTCGGGCACACGGCCCTGGAGATCAGAGCCGCGTGGGAAGTGCATCCTGCCACGCGTGGTCCACGGAGCGGGAGGTTCTCCCCAGAGCGGGCTGTGTTCGAAGGTTGTGTGATTCGGGAGTCATGGTGAGGTTCGTAGTAGTCATAGCGTCCGTGGAAACTGTGGACAACCACTGTTCGTGCAGGTCAGCCGCAGGAATCGAAGTGCACATGCCCTGTGGACGGGCTGGGTGCGAGCCGCGTCGTGGTGTGCACTCTCGGCCGTGTTCGTGTGGTGTGTCCCGGTTCGTGCACAGGGGCTGGGGATGGAACGGGCGGTCGAACCACACGTTCTCCACACGCCGCTGGCTCGACGATCGGGGCTCGCCCGCGGGTGGGCGGGAGCGTCAGGACTGGCGCGCCTGCATCTTCACCCGGTTGGTGAGCTCGCTGACCTGGTTGAAGACCGCGCGGCGCTCGGCGAGGAGCTGGCGGATCTTGCGGTCGGCGTACATCACGGTCGTGTGGTCACGGCCGCCGAACTCGCGACCGATCTGCGGCAGCGACATCGAGGTCAGCTCGCGGCACAGGTACATGCCGATCTGGCGGGCCATCACCAGGTGACGTCCGCGCGAGGGACCGGTGAGGTCCTCGAGGGCGACCCCGAAGTAGGCCGCGGTCTGGGCGATGATCAGTGCGTGGGTGATCTCCGGCTCGCCGCCCTCGGGGATCAGGTCCTTGAGGACGATCTCGGCCAGGGTCATGTCGACCTCCTGGCGGTTGAGGTTGGCGAAGGCCGTGACGCGGATCAGCGCACCCTCGAGCTCGCGGATGTTGGTCTGGATCTTGGAGGCGATGAACTCCAGCACGTCCGGCGGCGCGGTCAACCGGTCCATCGCGGCCTTCTTGCGCAGGATGGCGATGCGGGTCTCGAGGTCGGGCGGCTGGACGTCGGTGATCAGGCCCCACTCGAAGCGGTTGCGCAGCCGGTCCTCGAGCGCCTCGAGCCGCTTGGGCGCGCGGTCGGAGGTCAGCACGATCTGCTTGTTGGCGTTGTGGAGGGTGTTGAACGTGTGGAAGAACTCCTCCTGGGTCTGCGTCTTGCCCTCGAGGAACTGGATGTCGTCGATCAGCAGCACGTCGACGTCGCGGTAGCGCCGCTTGAACCGGTCCTGCCGGTCGTCGCGGATCGCGTTGATGAACTCGTTGGTGAACTCCTCGCTGGAGACGTAGCGCACCTTGGCGTTGCTGTAGAGGCTGCGGACGTAGTGGCCGATCGCGTGGAGCAGGTGCGTCTTGCCCAGGCCGGACTCGCCGTAGACGAGCAGCGGGTTGTAGGCCTTGCCCGGCGCCTCGGCCACGGCGACGGCGGCCGCGTGCGGGAATCGGTTGGACGACCCGATGACGAACGTCTCGAAGATGTACTTCGGGTTGAGGCGGGTCTCCAGCGCCGAGGAGCGGCGCTCGTGCGACGGCGCGGCATCACGGTCGACGGCGACGGGTTCGAAGGGTTCCGGTGCTGCGGTGACCGGGGCGTCGTCGCTCATTGTCGACATGTCGACAGATCCACTTGTCGCTTCGTCGACAGTGGGGTGGGGCTCCTCCAGGGCAGGGTTCACGGTGACCGCCAGCCGGATCTCGCGGCCGAAGACCTCGCTCAGGGCGTCCTCGAGGTGGTTGCGGAGCCGGCCCTCGAGCTGGCCGCGCGTGAAGTCGTTGGGGACGGCGATGATCGCGGTGCTCTCGTGCAGCGTCACCGGAGCGCTCGAGCGCAACCAGGCGCGCTGGTTGGGTTGGAGGTCCTCGACGATCTGCTGCCACGCCGTCCCGAGATCTGCCTGCTGGTCGTCCACCGGACCGCCTTCACTGGCTCTTCACCATTTGTCGTCTTCAGATCACGCCGGGAATCCGCCCCGCCTGAGTCCACAGAGTTTTCCACAAGCTGTGAACTGCTGGCCCCGTTCGCTGGAACCGGCACTCCCTGGCCCTCCCAGCGGTCGGTTCTCGCGACGTTCCTGCAGGTCAGGGGCCGAACTCCGGTCCGTCTGACTCCGGTGAGGCGACCCCGCGCAGTGTTGCTGAACCGGGACTGGACGTGGCCTCGGAGAGGGCGAACGTAACAACGATGGGACACTGTGGGCAAGACGTCATCCACAGGCAGGGCCGCAGGCGGCCCGCGAGGGTTTGACCCCCTCTTCGGCCACCGCGTACCGTTGGCCGGTCACTCCACCTCGACGGGTGCCGCATGTCCACGATCCGCCACCGGGCGGCCGCGTGGGTGGGCGGTGCCGGCCGAAGCGCCAGACACCGACCTGTTGTGGAGTGGACACCCCTCGAAACATTCGGAGACATAGCCGTGAGCAAGCGTACGTACCAGCCGAACAACCGTCGTCGCCACAAGGTGCACGGCTTCCGTCTGCGCATGCGGACCCGCGCCGGTCGCTCGATCCTGTCCAGCCGCCGCCGCAAGGGCCGCAAGGAACTGGCGGTCTGACGGCCAGAGCCCACGGCATCCGCCGTGTTGCCCGCCGCTCATCGTCTGGTTGACAGCGACACCTTCCGTCTCGCTGTTCGATCGGGCCGACGCGCCGGATCGTCGACCCTCGTGGTCCACCTCTGGGTGGATCCGAGCGAGGCGAACGGTCCCGTCCAGGTCGGGTTCACGGTGAGCAAGGCCGTCGGCAATGCCGTCACACGCAATCGTGTGAAGCGACGTCTGCGTCACCTGACCCGGGAGCACCTCCCTGCGCTGGAGGAGCTGTCGGGTCGTGCTGCGCTCGTGGTCCGTGCCCTGCCGGCCTCGGCCGAGGCGTCGTACGCCGACCTCGGCGCGGACCTCACGCGTAGTCTGGGTCGGGTGATGGCGTGATGAAGTACCTGATGATCGGCTTCATCAAGGCATGGCGCTTCGCGATCAGCCCGCTCTACGGTCAGGTGTGCCGCTATCACCCCAGCTGTTCGGCGTACGCCCTCGAGGCGGTCACCGTCCACGGTGCGATCCGCGGCGGCTGGCTCTCGGTGCGTCGGCTGACCCGCTGCCACCCGTGGGCAGCCGGTGGCTACGACCCCGTTCCCTCCCGCGCCGTCCCGGCGGCGGAGACCCCTGCAACTCGAGGAGCATGAGTGCTCGACTTCTTCGGTGACATCGGCGCTGCCATCATGGCACCGCTCTACTACGTCATCTCCGCGGTGCTGGTGGGATTCCACAAGCTGTTCGGGGGCATCTTCGGTCCGGAGACCGGCGTCGCCTGGGTGCTGTCGATCATCGGGCTCACCCTCGTGATCCGGATCGCGCTGATCCCGCTCTTCGTGAAGCAGATCAAGTCCAGCCGCAACATGCAGCTCATCCAGCCCAAGGTGCGCGAGCTGCAGAAGAAGTACGGCCACGACCGTGAGCGTCTCGCGCAGGAGACGATGAAGCTCTACAAGGACTCGGGCACCAACCCGTTCGCCTCGTGCCTTCCGATCCTGCTGCAGATGCCGATCTTCCTGGCGCTGTTCCGCCTGATCGACCAGGCCGCCAAGAACCCCGAGGTGGAGCGCGGGCTGATGACCGAGGAGCTGAACACCCAGTTCGGCAACGCCGTCTTCCTCGGTGCCAAGATCTCCGACACCTTCCTCAGCACCGACGACATCGGCGTCCGGGTCCTGGCCGCGTTCCTCGTGCTCGCCATGACCGCGACGACGTTCCTCACCCAGCGTCAGCTGATGAGCAAGAACATGCCGGCCGACGCCCTCTCCGGGCCCTACGCCCAGCAGCAGAAGATGCTCCTCTACGTGCTCCCGGTGGTCTTCGCGGTCGGCGGCATCGCCTTCCCGATCGGCGTCCTCTTCTACTGGACCACCTCCAACCTGTGGACCATGGGCCAGCAGTTCTACGTCATCCGCAACAACCCCGCTCCCGGCACTCCGGCCGCCCAGGCCAAGGAGGACCGCGACAAGGCCAAGGCGGCACGCAAGGGCATCACGATCGAGCCCGAGGTCGAGGAGTCCCCGGTCATCACCGAGGTGAAGCCGGCCCGCCAGCAGCCGCAGCGACAGACCAAGGCCCAGCGCAACAAGAAGAAGAAGCGCTGACCCCCTCGATTCTCCGCGTGCCGTCCGCGGTATCGCGTCCCACGAATGAAGCAGGAGATTGACACGTGAGTGAGCAGTTGACCGAAGGCAACGCGACAGAGTCCGACCTGGTCGAGTCCGACGACGTGCAGGCCGAGGACGCGGAAGCCGCGGGGTCGGACACCGGCACGGACGGCACGAGCGCTCGCCCGTCGAAGGTCCAGCGCCTGGAGCAGGAGGGCGACATCGCCGCCGACTACCTCGAGGAGCTGCTGGACATCGCTGACCTCGACGGGGACCTGGACATGGACGTGGAGGGTGACCGCGCCAGCGTGCAGATCGACGGCGCCGACCTCAGCCTGCTGGTCGGCTCCAACGGCGAGGTGCTGGAGGCGCTGCAGGAGCTGACCCGTCTGGCCGTCTACCGCGAGACCGGGGAGCGTTCCCGGCTGATGCTGGACGTCGGTGGCCACCGGGCCGCGCAGCGGACGCGCCTGGTGGCGCTGGCCGAGACGTCGATCGCCGAGGTCCGTGAGTCGGGCCAGCCCCTCGCCCTCGACCCGATGAGCGCCTTCGAGCGCAAGGTGGTCCACGATGCCGTGGCCGCGGCCGGTCTGACCTCCGAGTCCGAGGGTGCCGAGCCCAAGCGCCACGTGGTGATCCTTCCCGCGTGAGCGACGACGTTTCACGTGAAACACAGGCGCCCCTCGCCCCGCTCTCGACACCCGAGACGGCGCGGGGGGTGTTCTCGTCCGACCGCCTGGCACTGGCCGAGCGCTACGCCGAGCTGCTGGCGACCGAGGGTGTGGTCCGCGGCCTGATCGGACCCCGTGAGGCGCCCCGCCTCTGGGAGCGTCACCTTCTGAACTCCGCGGTCCTGGCGGAGGCGATCCCGGATGGCGTCACGGTCTGCGACATCGGCACGGGTGCCGGGTTGCCGGGGCTGGTGCTGGCCATCGCCCGTCCCGACCTGACGATCACGCTCGTGGAGCCCCTCCTGCGCCGTACGACATTCCTGGTCGAGGTGGTCGACGAGCTGGGTCTCGCGTCCGTCGAGGTGGTGCGGGGGCGAGCGGAGGTGCTGCACGGGGCCCGGACGTTCGACATCGTGACGTCGAGGGCGGTGGCTCCCCTGGAGCGGCTGCTCGGCTGGTCGATGCCGCTGGTGTCTCCCACCGGTGCACTGGTGGCCATGAAGGGTGAGTCCGTCGTCGACGAGATCACGGCGGCACAGGACTTCCTCCACATGTGGCGTTGCGGGGTTCCGGAGGTGTTCGAAGTGGGTACGGGAGTGGTGGACCCACCGACCACGGTGGTGCGGGTGGAGTGGGCAGATCCGGCACGGGTAGGTTGGCCGCTTGCGCCCACCGCCCGCCGTCGTACGAGCCGGCGTGGCCGCCACGGCGGAGAATCGAAAGGTGCCTGACGTGACCGAGGAACCGTCCGCGAGCCCCCGATGGGGCTGCTCCGTCGACCCCCTCCACCGAGTTTTCCACCGGGCCCTCCACGCGGCGGTGAGCGCACTTCTCCACAACAGGGGGCGGTTTATCCACATCCCCCGTCGGGCGGAGGTGTTTCACGTGAAACCGGCTCGCACGGCCGATGTTTCACGTGAAACGAAACCGGGCTGGCAGGTGCGCACGGCCGCAGACCTGGCCGGCCAGGAGACGACGTACGACGATCACGCCACGCCGCTCGCGCAGGCCGCACAGCACTCCGTCCTCGCCCGCACCGGCGGCCTGCGACGCCAGGGCATGCCCCGCCCGCAGGCGACCCGCGTCTTCGTGGTGGCCAACCAGAAGGGCGGGGTCGGCAAGACCACGTCCACGGTCAACGTCGCAGCCGGCCTCGCCCAGCTCGGGCAGAAGGTGCTGGTCATCGACCTCGACCCCCAAGGCAACGCGTCGACGGCGCTGAGTGTGGAGCACCACCGGGGAGTTCCGTCGACCTACGACATGCTGGTGGACGGCCAACCCCTGGCCGACGTGATGACCGAGTGCGCCGACCTCCCCGGCCTCTGGGCCGTGCCCGCCACGATCGACCTGGCGGGTGCCGAGATCGAGCTCGTCAGCGTGGTCGCCCGCGAGCAGCGCCTCGCCAAGGCACTGGCGGCCCACCCGTTGATCGGCACGGCCGAGGACGTGGGTGAGGACCGTTTCGACTACGTCTTCGTGGACTGCCCGCCGTCACTCGGGCTGCTCACCCTCAACGCCCTCGTCGCCGGGCGTGAGATGTTCATCCCGATCCAGGCGGAGTACTACGCCCTCGAAGGTCTCGGCCAGCTGCTGGAGACGGTGGAGATGGTGCGCCAGCACCTCAACCCGCACCTCATCGTGTCCACCATCCTGCTCACGATGTACGACGCCCGCACCCGGCTCGCGGCCGGCGTGGCCGACGAGGTGCGCAGCCACTTCGGCGACCAGGTCCTCAAGACGGCCGTGCCGCGCTCGGTCCGCGTGTCCGAGGCGCCGTCCTACGGCCAGACCGTGATGACCTACGATCCTGCGTCGGCCGGCGCCCTGTCCTACCTCGAGGCCGCACGAGAGATCGCCACCAAGGGAGCCCCCGCATGAGCACCCCACACCATTCTTCTCCTCTGCTCCGCTCCTCCGAACAATGCCCCAAGGACCCCGCATGAACGCCAACCCGCCTCGTCGTGGACTCGGTCGCGGGCTCGGCTCGCTGATCCCCACCGCCCCCACCCAGGCAGAGCGAGTCGTCGGCCTCGGCCAACGGCGTTGCCGGCACCAACGGCACGACGGCCACGGAGGCCCCGACAACCGATGTGGCGAGCGGTGCCGTCGCCGGCGGCACCGTTGCGGGCGCCTACTTCGCCGAGCTCCCGATCACGCAGGTGCGCCCCAACGCCCGGCAGCCTCGCCAGGTCTTCGAGGAGGAGGCGCTCGCCGAGCTCGTCCACTCCATCCAGGAGGTGGGGCTCCTCCAGCCGGTGGTGGTGCGCCGGACAGGCACCGACGCGTACGAGCTCATCATGGGCGAGCGCCGCTGGCGTGCGTCGCAGGTGGCGGGTCGCGACACGATCCCCGCCATCGTGCGGGAGACCGACGACAACGACATGCTCCGGGACGCGTTGCTGGAGAACCTCCACCGCTCCCAGCTCAACCCGCTCGAGGAGGCCGCGGCCTACGGTCAGCTGCTCGAGGACTTCGGCTGCACCCACGACGAGCTCGCCCAGCGGATCGGTCGGTCGCGGCCGCAGATCTCCAACACCCTCCGGCTGCTGAAGCTGTCCCCGGCCGTGCAGCGACGCGTCGCTGCCGGCGTGCTCTCCGCGGGCCACGCCCGTGCGCTGCTGAGCGTCGACGACGCCGCGCTGCAGGACAAGCTGGCCGCTCGCGTCACCGCCGAGGGCATCTCGGTGCGCGGCCTCGAGGAGATCGTCTCGCTGGGCGTCGCGGACGACGAGCCGACCCGGGTCGTACGCCGCAAGCCGGTGGCCCCCGGCCTCGCCGAGCTGGCCGACCGCCTCTCCGACCGCTTCGAGACCCGGGTCAAGGTCGACCTGGGCAAGGCCAAGGGCAAGATCACCGTCGAGTTCGCCAGCCTGGACGACCTGCGTCGGATCACCGACATCATGGACCCGCGCAACCGGGACGACCGGCCCATCTGAGCCGACCAGGCCCGTCCTGCGCGGACCTGGCGGCATCCGACCCGACCGCCTCGACCTGGCGGCATCCGACGTGAATCGGCGGGATCTGACGTCGTGTGCCGCCACCGAGGCACTGGTGTCGGTCCTATGCCGCCACGCTCAGCGCCCAGTCCCAGAGATCGATATGTCGACAAAGCGACAAGTCGATCAAACGACTTGTCGACAAGTCACTTCTTGCTGGCGCGCTTCGCCGCCCGTTTCGCCGCGCGCTCCCGCTTCTCGGCCATGTCCAGCTCTGCGGCGCGGGCCAGGCTCGGCGCCGAGCCCCCGAGCCGCTCCGGCACCCACCACGACCCCGGGGGTTGCTCGGCGGCCGGGTAGGCGGCGATGGTGGCGTCGAGCATCTCCGACATCCGCGACTTCAGCAGCCGGTGTCGCCGATCGGGTCACTGCCGTCGGGGTGCAGGGCCTCGCCGACGGTGACCGCGATGGTCTTGCCGCGGGAGAAGTCGCGCGGGTGGTCCTTGGTCATCATCCGCTGGGTGCCCCACAGGATCACGGGCACGAGGGGTACGCCGGCCTCGGCCGCGATGCGTACGGCACCGGTCTTGATCTCCTTGAGCTCCATGGCTCGCGAGATCGTGGCCTCGGGGAAGATGCCGACGGCTTCACCCGCCTTGAGGTAGTCGAGCGCGGTCCCCATCGACCTCTCACCCGAGGCCCGGTCCACCTCGATGTGGTGCAGCGAGCGCATCAGCGGTCCAAGTGCCTTGTGGTCGAAGAGCTCGCGCTTGGCCATGAACCGGACCAGGCGTCGCGAGGGGTGGGCCGCGAGACCGCCGTAGATGAAGTCGACGTAGCTGATGTGGTTGTAGGCGAGGAGGACGCCACCCGTGCGGGGCACGTGCTCGGTGCCGCTCAGCTGGAAGGTGTGGCCGAGGGCCTTGAACCCGGCCAGGGCGGTCCAGATGATCGGGGGATAGGTGACGTCGCGCATGCGCGGAGCCTAACGGCCCCCGGCCGGCCGCGGCCGGGTCAGCGGCGGGTGGCCAGGAAGTCGGCGATCCGGCCGATGGCTTCCTCGAGCACGCTGGCCTCGGGGAGCGTGACCAGGCGGAAGTGGTCGGGCTCGGGCCAGTTGAAGCCGGTGCCGTGGGTGACCAGGATCTTCTTGGACCGGAGCAGGTCGATGACGAACTCCTGGTCGTCGTCGATCGGGTAGACCTCCGGGTCCAGGCGCGGGAAGCAGTAGAGCGCGCCGCGTGGCTTGACGTTGCTGACGCCCGGGATCTCGTTGAGCAGCCGGTGGGCGAGCATCGACTGCTCGTAGAACCGTCCGCCGGGGCCGATGAGCTCCTCGATCGACTGATAGCCGCCGAGGGCGGTCTGGATCGCGTGCTGGGCGGGGACGTTGGCGCACATCCGCATGTTGGCGATGAGGGTGAGGCCCTCGAGGAAGTCGGTGGCGATCTCCTTGGGCCCGGAGATCATCACCCAGCCGGCGCGGTAGCCGCAGACGCGGTAGGCCTTCGACAGCCCGGAGAACGTCAGGCACAGCACGTCGTTGCCGGCGAACGTCGCGGCGTGGTGGTGCACCGCGTCCTCGAACAGGATCTTCTCGTAGATCTCGTCGGCCATCACCACGAGCTGGTGGCGCCGGGCGATGTCGACGAGTCCCTTGACGGTCTCCTCGCTGTAGACCGCGCCGGTCGGGTTGTTGGGGTTGATGATGACCAGGGCGTGGGTGTTCTCGGTGATCTTGGCCTCGATGTCGGCCAGGTCCGGGTTCCAGTCGTCGTCCTCGTCGCAGCGGTAGTGGATCGGGATGCCGCCGGCGAGGGTGATCGCGCCCGGTCCACAGCGGGTAGTCCGGCGCCGGCACGAGGATCTCGTTGCCGTCGTCGACGAAGGCCTGGAGCACCATCGAGATGAGCTCGGAGACGCCGTTGCCGATGTAGACGTCCTCCACGCCGACCTCGCGCAGCCCGTGCGACTGGTAGTAGTGCATGACCGCGGTGCGCGCCGACCAGATGCC
Source organism: uncultured Actinomycetota bacterium (assembly GCA_963712875.1). Classification (GTDB taxonomy): domain Bacteria; phylum Actinomycetota; class Actinomycetes; order Propionibacteriales; family Nocardioidaceae; genus Nocardioides. The sequence continues at coordinate 32,455 of CAVQJS010000019.1, forward strand.
CTGCGAGTCGGCGTAGCCCTGGGCATCCGGCAGGTGGTGGATCATGTCGGCGATGATCTGCTCGGGCGCCTCGAAGCCGAACGGTGCGGTGTTGCCGATGTTGAGCTTGAGGATCCGGTGGCCCTCTGCCTCGAGCCGCTGCGCCTCGACCAGGATCGGTCCGCGCACGTCGTAGCGGACTCCCTGCAGCTTCTTGCTCTGTCGGATCTGGCGCACGAGCCCATCCTCGCAGGCCGCTCGACGGCGCTAGCATCGACATCGTGTCCCGCAAGACCGTCCGCCTGACCGTCGACCACCTCGCGGAGCTGGCCGAACCGGCGCGCTCCTGCCTGTTCTGGGAGCTCAGCCCGGTCGATCGGGCGCGGCTGGACGCGACCGAGCGCCTGGCCGAGAAGGAGACCTGGGTCTCGAGCGTGCTGCGCGACTGGGGCTCCTGCGGGCGGGTGCTCCAGGTCGACGGCCGGACGGTGGGTCACATCGTGTACGCCCCGGCCGCGTGGCTGCCCGGCGCCGCGGCGCTGCCCACCGCCCCCACCTCGCCCGACGCGATCGTCCTGGCGACGGCGTGGGTCGACCCCGGCCTGCGACGCGGCGGGCTCGGCAGGGTCCTCGTCCAGGCGATGGCCGCCGACCTCGTGCAGCGTGAGCACACCGCGATCGAGGCGTACGGCGACACCCGGGGGAGGCCGGACGGCTGCGTGCTGCCGGCGGAGTTCCTCGGCAGCGTCGGCTTCAAGACCCAGCGGGCGCACCCCACGTCACCGCGGATGCGGATGGAGCTGCGCTCGGCGATCACCTGGAAGGACGAGGTGGAGCTGGCGCTCGAGCGGATCTGGGGCGCCGTGCGCCCTACGCAGAAGGCGACCCGCCCGATCGGATCGGTGCGGGCCGCCTCGGCGACTAGCGAAGGTCGGGTCACGGGCGGCGGGGCCCACCTCGACCCTCGGCTCAGATCAGGCCTTCGAGCTCCTTGAGGAGCGCGGCCTTCGGCTTGGCGCCGACGATGGACTTCACGACCTCGCCGCCCTGGTAGACGTTGATCGTCGGGATGCCGGTGACGCGGTAGGACGAGGGGGTGACGGGGTTCTCGTCGACGTTCATCTTGAGGAAGGTGATCTTCTCACCGTGCTCGGTGTTGAGCTCGTCGAGGATCGGGGCGACCTGGCGGCACGGGCCGCACCACTCGGCCCAGAAGTCCACGAGGACGGGCTTGTCGGACTTGAGGACCTGCGCCTCGAACTCGGCGTCGGTCACGGCGGCGATGTTGCCCACGGTGGTGCCCTTTCGGTTGTCGGATGACGTCTGTAGTCAAGTGAACACCACCCCACTGACAGATGTTCCCGGCCGCGCTGTGATGCCGGAAGCGGGGTCGCAGGCTCCTGGTTCGTGGCTGATGCATCGGTGCAGACCAGGAGAGTCCCGGATATCCGGGGACTCCGCACCGGGGTCGCGGGCTCACCTCTTCGGCGATCGCCTCGACGACCGCGGCAGCCGCGCCGGCAGTGGATGCCTCGTGGTCGAGGGCCGCGATGAAGCGCTCGGCGTCGAGGGCCGCCGCGCAGCCGGTGCCGGCTGCGGTGATGGCCTGGCGGTAGTGGTGGTCCACCAGGTCGCCGGCCGCGAAGACGCCGGGGAGGTTGGTGGCGGTCGAGGGGTGGTCGACGAGGACGTAGCCGTCGTCGTCGAGGTCGACCTGTCCGGTCAGCAGCTCCGAGCGCGGGTCGTGGCCGATCGCGATGAAGAGACCGGTGACGTCGAGCTGGCGCTCCTCACCGGTGACCGTGTCGCGCAGGGTCAGCGACTCGAGGCGCTCCTCGCCGTTGATGGCGGTGATCTCGGAGTTCCAGACCATCTCCAGCTTGGGGTCGGCGAACGCGCGCTCCTGCATGATCTTGGAGGCGCGCAGCTCGTCGCGGCGGTGGATGAGGTAGACCTTCGAGCCGAAGCGGGTGAGGAAGGTGGCCTCCTCGACCGCCGAGTCGCCGCCGCCGATGACCGCGATGGCCTGCTCGCGGAAGAAGAAGCCGTCGCACGTCGCGCACCACGAGACGCCGCGACCGGAGAGCTCCTCCTCGCGGGGCAGGCCCAGCTTGCGGTAGCCCGAGCCGGTCGCGAGGACCACCGAGCGCGCGGTGTAGGTGTCGGTGGCGGTCTTGACGACCTTGATGTCACCGGTGAGGTCCACCTCGACGATGTCGTCGGAGACCAGCTCGGCGCCGAAGCGCTCCGCCTGGGCACGCATCTCGTCCATCAGGGCCGGGCCCATGATCCCGTCGCGGAACCCGGGGAAGTTCTCGACCTCGGTGGTGTTCATCAGGGCGCCTCCGGCGGTGACCGAGCCCTCGAAGACCAGCGGCTCGAGGGCGGCACGGGCGGCGTACACCGCAGCGGTGTAGCCCGTGGGACCGGATCCGATGATGATCACGTTGCGGGGCGTCGACGTGTCGGGGGCGGTGGTCTCGCTCATGTGCTGGATGACTCCTGGGTCGGCTGGACTGATCGCTGCTACGACCGTCACAACCGATCGTAGGCCAGCGTTCTTCCCGCCAGCGCGTAGCCGGGTCAGGGGGCGGGGAGGGTGAGCGTACGCACCGGCTCGGGGTCGCCGCAGAGGTAGACGTCGGCCTCCTGGCCCGGCCCCTGCGCGGCGCGGAACACCACCAGCCCCGGCCGGCCGTCGAGCCGCACCAGGACCTGCCGTCCCTGCCCCACCTCGCCGACCTGGCACGCCACGAGGGCGTCGGCCGACAGGGTGGCCACCCGCCGCGAGTCCGAGCGCAGCGACGTCAGCACCTCGTCGAGGTCGTCGTCGAGGCTCAGCTCCGGCAGCTCCTGGGGCGACGGGACCTTGGCGGAGAGCTCCTCGGGGGACTCGGCGGCCGCGTCGCCGCCGTCGTCCGCGCCCCCGGCCCGGGGGTCCGCGCTCCCGCCGCTGTCGAACGACTCGGCACTGCTGGCGTTGTCGCCGTCCGAGCCGCCCTGCGGGAGCACCTGGCCCAGCGCCACGCCGGCCACGACGACGGCGGCGGCCGCCAGGACACCTGCGCCGACGAAGCGCCGACGGCGGGCGGCGAGGTCGACCACGGGTGCGGTGTCGGCCGCCTGCGTGCGCTCGGCCTGCAGGCCGGCCAGGGTCTCCTCGAGGCGGGCGACGACCTCGGGTGGGGTCGGCCCGTCGTGGCGCGCCTCGGCGAGCAGGCGTCGTACGGCGTCCTGCTCGGGGGTCAGGTCGGGGGATTCGGTCATCGGTTCACCTCCTCGGGCGAGTGGGGCGGAGCGGGGCACGGGTGGGGCTCAGGGCGCGGGCGGTCCTCGCGGCCGCACGGATCCTTGGACGGGGCCGTCGGAGGGCGGGTTCCCGTGAGGGCCGTCACCCACGGGCGCGTCGAGGTCGAGCAGCAGGCCGGCAAGCTTCGTACGCCCCCGCGAGCACCGCGACTTCACCGTGCCCTCCGCACACCCGAGCATCTCGGCGACGTCGGCGACGGAGTATCCCTCCATGTCGACCAGGACGAGTGCCGCTCGCTGGTCGACCGGAAGGGTGCCGAGCGCGTCCAGCACCCGGCGTCGGCGCTCGGAGGCGACCACGGCGGCCTCGGGCTCGTCGTCGTGGGTCGCGGTCGCCACCAGCGTGCCGCGGTCCTCGACGTCGTCGGGCAGGGAGTCGAAGCGGCGGATCTTGGCCGCGCGGAGGCGGTCGAGGCAGGCGTTCACCACGACCCGGTGGAGCCAGGTCGTCACCGCCGCCTCGCCGCGGAAGGAGGAGGCACGCCGGAAGGCGGCGATCATCCCGTCCTGCAGACCGTCGGCGGCGTCCTCGGGGTTGCCCATCGTGCGCAGGGCCACGGCCCAGAGCCGGTCGCGGTGGCGGGCGAAGAGCTCGCCGAACGCATCGGCGTCGCCCGCGATGTGAGCGCGGAGCAGGTCGTGGTCGGACCGTTCCCCGGAGGTGTCCTCCGGGTCTGCGATGGGTGCTCATCCGAGCACCTGCACCTCGGCCACGCTGCCCCGGAAGCCGCCGTCGACCGCGGGGAGCAGCGTGAGCCAGACGGTGACGAACCGCCCGGAGACCGCCTCGTCCACGCTGATCGTCAGGTCGCCGGTGCCGGACGCCGTGCCGATCGGGGTGAGCCCGGCGATGCCGGTGGGAGCGGTCGTGGTGACGTACGCCGCGAGGGACGTCGCGCCGCCCACGGTCGAGACCACGACCTGCCGCACACCCTTGGCCGCGCCCAGGTCGATGATCAGGCCGACGCCGCTCTTGAGCCCGGTGGGACCGAAGTTCTGCTCGTAGGTCGAGGTGGTCCACACGGTCGCGGGGTCGCCGTCGAGGACGTTGGGGACGGTGTCGGGGTTCTCCTCGCGCGGCTCGGCGCCCTGCGGGTCGAAGTCGACGGCAACCAGGTCGGTGAACGGCGTGGGCTCGGCTGCAGTGGGCGTCTGTGACCCCTCTTGCGAGGGGGTGTCGTCGCCGGGAGCAGGCGGCTTCAGGCCCAGCTGGTAGGCCGCCACCGCGGCGACCATGACCAGGACGCACACTCCGACGATCATCGCGAGGCGGATCCAGTTGCGGCCGGGCACCTGCTCGCCGGTGTCGTCCGTCCCCTCACCCGTGCCCCAGCGATCGTCGGGCCAGGAGCCGGACGTCCAGGAGCCGGTGTCGCGGCCGGCCGGCGGCGTGCCGCTCGAGTCCCGGGAGGAGTCCCACGGCCAGTACTCCTGGGAGACGTCGGCCGCGCGCGAGCCGGGGCGGGCCCGGCGTACGGGTTGCCCGTCGGGCGGGTCGGGTGCGAAGAGCGGCTTGGGAGGGAGCTCGTCCAGCGGGGGCGGCGGGGCGACCGGCTCGGTGCGGGCCCGCAGCCAGTCGACCTCGTCGTCGTCGTGGAAGACCGGCATCCCGGCCTGGGTGGGGAGGTCGACCGACGGCTGGCCGGCGGCAAGGACGACCGGAGGGACGACCGGAGGCACCGGTAGAGGTCTGCTCGTCCTTCTTCGGTGCCTGCCGGGTCTCCTCCGGCTGCACCACCGCCGGCAACGGCTGGGGCTCGGCCTCCACCGCGGACGCCTCGGCCTCGGTCCCGGGCTCGATCTCGGGCTGGGGGACGGTGGGAGTCCGCGGTGTGGGCCGGACGGGGGGGACGGCGACCTGGGTTCCGGTCAGGTCCCCGACGTAGCCGTGGAGCTGGTCGGAGAGCCAGCGCGCGGACAGGTCGTCGGGGTTGCCGCCGTCGGGATTGAGGCCCTGGTCGCAGATGGCGTCGAGCAGTCGCGGGATCCCGGCGCGGACCCGGCGTGGACGCAGCACCCTGCCGTGGTCCTCGGGCGCGGACGGCAGCGTCGAGGCCGAGATCCCCGGCCACTTCCCCGTCAACGCGCAGTAGAGCAGGGCCACCAGGTCGATCTGGTCGACGCTGATGCGACCCGGCGGGAGTCCGCTGAGGGCGGCGTCGACCCCGAAGCCGATGATGCGGACCTGGCCGTGCTGGTCGAGGAGGACGTTCTCCGGGGTCAGCCGTCCGTGGGCCAGGCCCGTGGCGTGCGCCTCGGCGATGCTGTCGGCCACCTCGGCGACCAGCCACGCGGCTCGCCGGGGTGCCAGCGGTCCTTCACGGACCAGCAGGATGTCGAGGGACTCGCCGTGCCCCCACTCGTTGACGACGTAGCAGCGACCGTCCTTGGCGTCGGCGTCGAGCACCCGCAGCAGGCGACGGTCGGAGACCGGACCGGCGGCGCGCGCGGCGTCGAGGAGGTGCTCGGCGCGCTCGTCACCGGCCGGCAGCAGGTGGACCGCGACCGGTCGGTGCAGGACCAGGTCGTGGGCGCGCCAGAATCGCCCACCTCCGGTCTCGGCGAGCAGGTCGTCGAGACGGTAGCGGTCGGACAGGACGTCACCGGCCTGCATGGAACCGGGCACCGCTCACCTCATCCCCACACGCGTTTCTCCACCGTGCAACCTCTCGGCCATCGTAGGGATTCTCAGCCTCGATGCAGCCGCGCCGCGACGGTGTCCACCAAGGTGGTGACCTCGCGGACGTGCATCAGGCGCGCTCCCACGACCACGACGACGCACCCGATCAGTCCCGACACGCCGGCCCTCGCGAGGGACACGAGCGGGTGGGGCTCCTCACCGAGACCGGCCAGTGCCCACTCGCTCCCCCACGTGGCGACGGCGGCGACGGCCAGGACGAGTGCCATCCGGACCCCGAAGCGGAGGAGCTGGGCACCCTCCAGCTCGCCGAGCCTGCGCCGCAGCACCAGGAAGCTGATCACCGAGCCGACGAGGTAGGAGATGAAGTAGGCCACGACCAGCATCGGGGCGGTGTCCACCGGAGGTCGCGACCCGACGAGCAGGAGGGCGGCGGTCACGTTGGTCGCCGACACGGCGCACTGGACGAAGAAGGCCGTCCGGGTGGCCTCCAGGGCGTAGAACCCGCGCAGCATCAGGTAGTGGATGGTGAAGGGCACGAGGGCGGGTGCGAAGAGCGCGATCGTCGGCGCGAACAGACCCGGGTCGGTGGATCCCCAGCCGAACAGCCCGTTGGCGACGTCGCTGGCGACCAGCGGCATCAGCACGGCGAACGGCAGCACCAACGCGAGTGCGGTCCGCAGGGTCGACCCGACCATACGTCCGACCGCACGCAGGTCCCGGTCGTGGGCCAGCGCGGAGATGCGGGGAAGGATGGCGGTCGCGAGCGAGACGGTGACGATGGAGTGCGGCACCATCATCAGCAGCAGCCCGCTGGAGTAGATCATGTAGCCGGTGCCGTTGCCGCCGTCCGCGGTGCCGCCCGACGCCAGCCTGACGACGTACATGTAGGCCAGCTGGGTCACGATGACGAAGAGCACCGTCCACACGCCCAGTCGCAGCGTGTGGCCCAGCTCGGGGTCACGGAAGTCGAAGCGCGGCCGGTAGACGAAGCCGGACGCGCGGAGGTAGGGGACGAGCACGAGGAACTGGGCCACGATCCCGATCGTCGAGCCCAGTCCCAGCAGGACCTCGGGGCCGAACGGGAGAGCCGCGTACGTCTCGGCCTCCGTTGCCTGGCCGTAGATCGCGAGGTAGAGGAGCAGCATCGCGACCGACACGACGTTGTTGGCGATCGGCGCCCACATCATCGGGCCGAAGCGGCCGCGGGCGTTGAGGATCTGGCCGACCAGGACGTACATCCCGTAGAAGAAGACCTGCGGCAGGCACCAGCGGGTGAGGTCGACGATCGACTCGAGGTGGGCGGCCCGGTCGGGGTCGAGGAACCTCTCGTCCAGGTAGAGCCGCAGCAGGAGCGGCGCGACCGCGATCAGCAGGATCGTCACCGCGCCCAGGAACAGTGCCGAGAGGGTCACGATCCGGCTCGCATAGGCGTCACCGCCGTCGGGGTCGTCCTTGATGCGCCGGACGAGCTGGGGGACGAGGACCGCGTTGAAGATGCCGCCCGCGACCAGGATGTAGACCATGTTCGGCAGCGTGTTGGCGATCGCGAACAGGTCGGCTCGCAGGACCCCGCCGAGGGCGGCGACCAGGAGCACGCTACGCACGAAGCCGGACAGCCGCGAGACGATCGTGCCGGCCGCCATCACCGCCGACGACCGGAGGATCCGCTGATCGGTCACGGTGTCCCCGGTGCCAGGGGTCGTACGACGTCGGCTCGGCCTCGGCCTCGACGTCGGCCCCGGTGTGGGTCTCGACGTCGGCCTCGGCCTCGCCGGCCGCCTGCTCCTCGCGGCGGGCCCGGATCTGGCGAGGCAGGCGATAGCCGATGGCGCCGAAGAGCAGCACCGCGGCACCGGCCATGATGATCCAGATCAGCGCACTGACACCGGCCGCGCGGATCGGGAGCTGGTCGAAGGAGCCGATCGGCGCGCCGTCGACGGTGGTCACGGAGAGGCGCACGTTGTGGACCCCGGGCTGGGTGGTCTCGGCCTCGAAGCGCACCGGGCTGCGTGCGCCAGGACCGATCTCGCGTTCGCCGCCGCCGCCGGTCAGCGTCAGCTCACCGTCGGTGGTGGCCTCGACACGGACGGTGACGGGCTGGTCGAGACCGTTGACGAGGGTCGCTCCGACCGGCCCGGAGCTGCTGGACAGGGTGACGGAGGTGGGTGCCTGGATCTGGATGCTCCCGAGGTCCGCGCGCAGCGCATCGGCGATGCGAGTGGCGGCCGCGGCGGCCACCGGGGGTTTGCTGCGGTGCTGCTGGGAGAGCGTGACCAGCACCTCGTCGCGTACCTGTGCCTCGATCGTGGTCTGGGAGGACAGCACCTGCTCGAGCAGCGTGGCGGTGTCCGAGGCGTCGGTCGCGGCGCCGAAGTTGGCGACGTCGAGCTCGGCGGCGACGTCGGTCTCGGTGTAGGCCAGGCTGCTCGCCGGCAGGTCGGTGGCCGGGCGCCCGGCGACGTCGGTGACGCCCACGACGTCCAGCCACGGCTCATCGAGACCGGAGAAGAACGAGGCGGCGTCGGCAGGGTCCCACCCGCTGGGGATGGTGACCACCAGTGGCGCCGTGTCGCCGGCCGTGAGGCGGAGCGCAGCCTCGCTGAGCAGCCGCTGACGCAGCGCGAGCGGGTCGTCGGCGGGGGTGGGGCCGGGTCCGCCGGACTCGGCCCCGGTGCTGGTGATGACGACCGTGTGGCCGAGCAGCTGCACGACCGAGTCGGGTGCCTCCGGCGGGCTCGCGAAGGCGTTGTCCCCGAGCAGCACGGTCGTGCTCCAGGGGCGCTGCCGACAGTGCCTCCGGGCTCAGCACGTCGTTCTCCGGGGCCAGGGTCGGCTGCGAGGCGATGCCGAGGTTGGTCATGACCTCGGCGGCGCGGTTGACGGCCTCGGTCTGGCGCTCGGGCGAGTGGCGGACGGCGGCGGAGACGTCGAGGTCGCCGTAGGGGAGGGTCAGGACGGTCTTTCCGGCCGCCGAGGCCTGGAACCGGATGATCCAGGCCAAGGCAGCAGCGGCGAGGTCCTGCTCGGCCGTCGGCTCTGCTCGGCCTCGTCGTCCGGCGCCCCGGGCGCCAGCGGCGACGGAGGGGTCTCGGTCTCGCTGGGCGTCTCGGTCGGGGTCGGTTCCTGACCGGGGACCGTCTGGTCGGGCTCGATGCTGCGCGGCGGGTTGCCCGACCGAGAGGCGCACGAGCGCGACCAGGATCGCGGGGTCGACCAGCCAGCTGTACGGCGTCGCGCCGGCGCTGTCGGCGATGTCGAGCGCAGCGTCGAGCCGACCGCCCTCCTCCAGCCAGCGGGCCCAGCGCTCGGTGCCGCCGACCCGGCCCTCCTCGTCGAACCACACCCGACCGCGCAGCGGGAGGATGATCGCGGCCTCCTGGCTGACCTCGCCCGTGCTGGCGCCCTCGGGCAGCAGCGGGATGAAGGTCCGGGCGCGGCCGTCGGCGACCTCGTCGCGGGGCTCGGCGCCGTCACCGAGCGCATGGATGCCGATCCAGTAGACGCCGGGCTCGTCGGGGATGCCGAGCAGCTCGACCGGGACCGAGTCGGCGAAGGGGGCGCTCTCCCCGGGCTCGAGGACGTCGACGGTGTCGAAGGTGCCGGGCTCGGTCACCCGCGGGCCGACGTACTCCGTCGGGTCGATGGCGGCGGAGGCCGCCAGGGTGGTGGCGTCGGTCAGCGGCGTCTGGGAGGAGAAGGCGTGGAGGTTGATGCGGCGTGAAGGTGTCGTCGCTGACGTTGGTGACGGTGCCGCCGATCTCGACGTTGCCACTGCGCGGGATGACCGGGGTGATGGTGTCGATGTGGACGACGAGCGGATCCTCGGTCAGCGCGCTGCCGGCGACCGCGGCAGCCGAGGCGGAGCGGTGGCCGCAGCGGGTCCGCGGCGACCAACGCACCCAGGGTGAGGGTCAGGAGGCCCGTCAGGACAGCACGGATCGAGGACGGGCAGGACACAGGCCGACTCTAGTTGCTGGGCCGAGCCAGCCCGGCACGTAGACTGGCCTGTCGTGTCCGACGTCGCTCTGCCTCCACTCCCGATCGTCGAGATCCAGCGCCGGGTCGGGGCAGAGCTCGACCGGATCGGTGCCGTCATCGACGAGCTCGGCGCCCGCTTCGCCGACGCCGGCGAGGAGCTGGCCCTGGTCGGGGGCCCGGTCCGCGACGCGATGATCGGGCGCCAGCAGAACGACCTCGACTTCGCCACGAGTGCCCGGCCCGACACGACCGATCGGCTGCTGGCCGGCTGGGCCGACGCCGTCTGGGACATGGGTCGCGCCTTCGGCACCATCGGCTGCCGCAAGGGTCCGTGGCAGGTGGAGATCACGACCTACCGCTCCGACTCCTACGACCCCGACTCGCGCAAGCCCGACGTCGACTTCGGCGACACGCTCGACGGCGACCTGGGCCGACGCGACTTCACCGTCAACGCGATGGCCGTCCGGGTCCCCTCGCGGACGTTCGAGGACCCCTTCGGCGGTGTGGTCGACCTCGCCGAGCGGGTCCTGCGCACCCCGGGTGCACCCGAGGACTCGTTCTCCGACGACCCGCTCCGGATGATGCGCGCGGCCCGCTTCGCCGCCCAGCTCGGCTTCACCGTCGCGCCCGAGGTCGTGGCCGCGATGACCGCGATGGCCGGCCGGATCGAGATCATCTCCGCCGAGCGGGTGCGCGACGAGCTGGTCAAGCTGGTCTGCGCCCCCCACCCCCGACTCGGCCTGAGCCTGCTCGTCGAGACCGGCCTGGCGGCGTACGTCCTGCCGGAGCTGCCGGCGCTCGCCCTCGAGCGCGACGAGCACCACCGCCACAAGGACGTCTACGAGCACACCCTCACCGTGCTCGAGCAGACCATCGACCTCGAGCACCGCCTCGGCGGCTCCCCCGACTTCGTGGCGCGGTTCGCCGCGCTGATGCACGACATCGGCAAGCCGAAGACCCGGCGCTTCGAGTCCGGCGGCATCGTGACCTTCCACCACCACGACGTGGTCGGCGCCAAGCTGACCCGCAAGCGGATGCAGGCGCTGCGCTTCGCCAACGCCGACATCGATGCCGTCGCCAGGCTGGTCGAGCTGCACCTGCGCTTCCACGGCTACGGCTCGGGCGAGTGGACCGACTCGGCCGTCCGTCGCTACGTCCGCGACGCCGGCAGCGAGCTCGAGCGGCTGCACATCCTCACCCGGGCCGACTGCACCACGCGCAACCAGCGCAAGGCCGACCGGCTCCGTCGTACGTATGACTCGCTCGAGGAGCGGATCGCCCGGCTCTCCGAGGAGGAGGAGCTCGCCTCGATCCGGCCGGACCTCGACGGGAACCAGATCATGGAGATCCTCGGCGTCGGCCAGGGCCGCGAGGTGGGCCAGGCCTACGCCTTCCTCCTCGAGCTCCGGATGGAGGAGGGGCCGAAGTCGGCCGAGGACGCCGAGGCCGCCCTGCGGGCGTGGTGGGCCGAGCGGGACGCCTGAGGCTCCGCCGGCGTACGCCGCCCCGGACACGCCGAAGGGGCGGTGGCCAGCCCACATTCCCGACCGGGAGAATGTGGCTGGCTCACCGCCCCCAGGCAGGGCTGGCAGTCAGGCGCCGGGGATCACTCGCCCCGGATGAACTTCTCCAGCTCGGCGCGACCGGTGTCGTCGGGCATCTGCACCGGCGGCGACTTCATGAGGTAGGCCGAGGCCGGGAGGATCGGGCCACCGATGCCGCGGTCCATGGCGATCTTCGCCGCGCGGACCGCGTCGATGATGATGCCGGCGGAGTTGGGGGAGTCCCAGACCTCCAGCTTGTACTCGAGGTTGAGCGGGACGTCACCGAAGGCGCGACCCTCGAGGCGGACATAGGCCCACTTGCGGTCGTCGAGCCACGCGACGTAGTCGGACGGGCCGATGTGGACGTTGCGGTCGCTGACCTTGTCGGCGAGCTCGCCCTTGAGGTTGGACGTCACGGCCTGGGTCTTGGAGACCTTCTTGGACTCCAGGCGCTCGCGCTCGAGCATGTTCTTGAAGTCCATGTTGCCGCCGACGTTGAGCTGGTAGGTGCGGTCCAGCGCCACGCCGCGGTCCTCGAACAGCTTCGCCATCACGCGGTGGGTGATGGTCGCGCCGACCTGGCTCTTGATGTCGTCACCGACGATCGGGACACCGGCGTCCTCGAACTTCTTGGCCCAGACCGGGTCGGAGGCGATGAAGACGGGGAGGGCGTTGACGAAGCCCACGCCGGCGTCGATCGCGCACTGCGCGTAGAACTTGTCGGCCTCCTCCGAACCCACGGGGAGGTAGGACACGAGGACGTCGACCTCGGCGTCCTTGAGCGCCTGCACGACGTCGACCGGCTCGGCTCCGGACTCCTCGATGGTCTGGCGGTAGTACTTGCCGAGACCGTCCATGGTCGGGCCGCGCTGGACCTCGATGCCCAGGGTGGGCACGTCGGCGATCTTGATCGTGTTGTTCTCCGAGGCGTTGATCGCCTCCGAGAGGTCCTTGCCGACCTTCTTGTCGTCGACGTCGAACGCGGCGACGAACTGCACGTCGCTCACGTGGTAGTCGCCGAACTTGACGTGCATCAACCCGGGGACGGTCCCGGAGGGGTCCGCGTCCTTGTAGTACTCAACGCCCTGGATCAGGGAGGTGGCGCAGTTGCCGACCCCCACGATCCCCACTCGTACCGAACCCATGGGGTTCTCCTTGTCTGTTCGTGACTTCTCGTGATCTGTCATGGGTTGCTGGGTCCTCCGCGCTCGGCCTGGATCAGGTCCGAGAGCCAGCGGACTTCCCGCTCGACCGACTCCACGCCGTGGCGTTGGAGCTCGGCCGCATAGCGGTTGACCTCGGCCTGGGTGCGTTCGAGCTCGGCCTGGACACGCGCGAGGCGCTCCTGGAGCCGTGAGCGACGCCCCTCCAGGACGCGGAGACGGATCTCCATGTCGGTGGAGGAGAAGAACGCGAACCGGATGTCGAAGGTGTCGTCCTCCCAGGCGGAAGGGCCGACCTCGGACATGAGCCGCTGGAACTGCTCATGACCGGCCCCGGTCACCTCGTAGACGATGCGGGGTCGACGGCTGGTGGTCGTCGTCGCGGCCGCCTCGGAGATGAGGTTGGCCCGAAGCATCTTCTTGAGGGCGGGGTAGAGGGAGCCGTAGGACAGCACACGACCCCATCCCAGCATCAGGTTGAGCCGCTTGCGCAGCTCGTAGCCGTGCATGGGTCCCTCGTGCAGCAGTCCGAGGACTGCCAGCTCGATGGTGTCTCCACGGCGTGCCATGTGACCTATCGTACCGATATATCCGGAGATCGGGAATCCGTGGCTTCGGGCGGCTTCGACGTACCCTGTGCCGCGTGAGTGCGAAGAAGAGGCGAGCCGACGGTCCGGCCCGGAAACGTCGACCCAGCCCCCGCCGTACGCCCCGCCAGCGGGCCGGCAAGCTCGTCAAGGTCCTCGCCATCCTGGGCGTCGTCTGCCTGCTGGTGGCGGCCGGAGTCGTGGTGGTCCTGTACCAGGCCATCGACATTCCTGAGGAGAACGAGGCCTTCCAGGCACAGACGACGTTCGTCTACTACGAGGACGGCGAGGAGCTCGGCACCTACTACGAGGACCAGAACCGCGAGTCGATCCCGCTCGAGGAGATGCCGCTGAGCATCCGCGACGCGGTGGTCGCCGCCGAGAACCAGACGTTCTGGACCGACAAGGGCATCGACCCCAAGGGCATCCTGCGCGCCCTCTTCTCCAACGCCGCCGGCAACTCCCGCCAGGGCGCGTCGACGATCACCCAGCAGTACGTCAAGATCCTCTACCTCACGAGCGAGCAGAGCTACAAGCGCAAGATCAAGGAAGCCATCGTCTCGCTGAAGATCCAGCAGGAGCAGAGCAAGTCGCAGGTGCTCGAGGGCTACCTCAACACCATCTACTTCGGCCGCGGCGCCTACGGCATCCAGGCAGCCTCCAAGGCCTACTTCGACCACCCCGCCAGCGAGCTGACCCTGCGCGAGGCGGCGGTCCTCGCGACGGTGCTCAACAACCCGACGGCCTACGACCCCGCCAACGGCAAGCAGGCGCGCGAGGACCTCAAGGGACGCTACGAGTACGTCCTCGACTCGATGCTCGAGATGGAGACCATCACCCCCGAGGAGCACGAGGCGGCGATCAAGCGGCTGCCGAAGTTCCCCAAGCTGGAGGCCGCCAGCCAGTACGGCGGTCAGCGCGGCCACATGCTGGCACTGGTCAAGCAGGAGATCCTCGACCGCGGCATCGCCACCGAGTCCGAGATCGACGGCGGCGGCCTGCGCATCACGACCACCTTCGACGCCCAGGTCATGAGTGACGTCGAAGCCGCCGTGGTCGCGCAGAAGCCCGATGCCGGCATGCCCGGGCCTGCCGGCAACAAGGACCTGCACGTGGGTGCGGCGACCGTCGAGGTCGGCACCGGCGCGCTCCGCGGCTTCTACGGCGGGCAGGACTACCTCGTGTCCCAGATCAACTGGGCCGTGGCCGGCGGCATGGCGGGCTCGACGATGAAGGCCGCCACCGACGTGGCGGCGATCCGCGACGGCTTCTCCCTCAACGACACCTTCGAGGGCAACAGCCCGATCGAGGTCTCCGGCATCGAGTTCGAGAACCAGGGCGACGAGGACTACGGGTCCGCGGTCTCGATGACCACCGCCACCGAGAACTCGATCAACACCGCCTTCATCGACATGGTCGACTCGATGAGCGACGGCCCGCAGAAGGTCATCCAGGCCGCCGAGGACATGGGCATCCCCGGCTCCGACGGCGAGCGCTGGGGCATCCCGGACCGGTCCCTCGACATGCAGGAGAACGTCGGCGTCACCCTCGGCACCGCCCAGGTCAGCCCGATCAACATGGCCAACGCCTACGCCACCTTGGCCAACGGCGGCGTACGCAACGACATCCACGTCGTGCAGAAGGTCGTCGACCAGAACGGCGAGACGATCTACGAGGCCAGGGAGCGCAGCAGGCAGACGATCGACACCGACATCTCCTCCGACGTGACCTATGCGCTGCAGCAGGTCGTCGAGCAGGGATCCGGCACCGAGGCCCTGGCCCTCGAGCGGCCGGTGGCCGGCAAGACCGGAACCGCCACCAACGACGACGGCGACGTCTCCTCGACGTGGTTCGTCGGCACCACCCCGCAGGTCGCCACTGCCGTGATGTACGTCCGGGGCAAGGGTCGCGAGGGACTCGACGTCCCGCGTCCCGACGGCCAGGACACCTGGCTGCCGACGAGCTCGGACGGCAAAGCGGGCTACTTCGGCGGCAACTACCCCGCCAAGACCTGGACCTCGATCATGACCCCGGTCATGGAGGGCATGGACGTCGAGGAGTTCCCGGAGCCGGTGTACGTCGACGGCGACGCCCCGGACGAGGGTCACGAGTACACCCCGCCGCCCTCGCCGACGCAGCAGCCGCAGCCCACCCAGACCCCGTCCCAGACCCAGACGCCGACGGAGACTCCCACCGAGACGCCGACGGAGACACCCCTCCCGACCGAGACGCCGCTGCCGACCGAGACACCTCTCCCCACCGAGACGCCGCTGCCGACGGAGACGCCGACGCCGACGCCGCCGCCGCCGCCCACGACGGAGCCGGTCCCGACGACCCCGGTGCCCACCACGCCGCCCCCGAGCACGACTCCACCGACGCCGGCGACCTCGCCGACGCCACGCCTGCGCATCGCCGACGGCCGACCCTGACTCCGGCGCCCGGCACCGTCATGCATCAGCCGTCGCGCGAGGACCCGTTCGTGGCCTCGATGTCCGAGGTCATCGGAGGTCCGGTGGGGGAGCACGCCGCCGGGCACCGGTGGTGGGGTGCGGCCCGGGCCCTGCTCGGCGTGACCTCGGTGGTGCTCGCTGCGGGCATGGTCAGCAAGGCGGCGTGCGTGCCGTCGGCGTGGGCCAAGGACGCCCAGCCCTATGCCGAGCTGTGCTGGACCGACCTGGCGGGCGTCAGCTCCGACCGCGGCGCCCCGCCGCACGTCACGACGTACGTCGAGCGGTTCGCCGTCGCCCTCCCCGGGGAGGGCACGGTCGCCACGGCCGCTGCGCTGGCTGTCCTCCTGGCCGCTGTCGCCCTGCTCGCCACCGCGCTCCTCGTGCGCGTCGACAGCCGCCGCCCCTGGGCCGCGGCGGGCTGGGCGATGTCCCCGCTCCTGCTGGTCCACTGGCTCTCCTGGGAGCTGGTGGCGGCGGCGGGGGTCGCGGTGCTGCTGTGGGGATGGGTGACCGGCCGGACGTGGCTGGCCGGGGTCGGCGCCGGCATCGGTGCGGCCTTCGCGCTCCCGGTCGCGGCTGTCCTGGCCGGCGTCCTGGCCGTGGGCGGTCGCACCCGCGACCGCGTCGACGCCCTGCTGGCGGCGGCCGCGGCGTACGTCGTGGTGACCCTGCCGGGCAGGGCGCGGACCGAGGACCCCGACGTCGGCTCCATCTGGCAGCTCTTCACGCAGACCGGGTCCGCGATGCCGTCCCGCACCATCCGGATCGGCGTGGCGCTCGTGGTGCTGGCCGCGGCCGCGGCCGCTGTCTACTGGCTGGCCATCCGCACCCGGCGCACGGACCCGGTGACCGTCGCCAGGGCGGGTCTCGTGATGCTCGCCGCCGCCCTGCTCGTCGCGCCGTCCGCGCCACCGGAGTCTGCCCTGCTCGTGCTGCCGCTGGCCGCGATCGGCGTACGTCGCTGGCGCGACCTGCTGGTCTGGCAGGGCTGCGAGCTGGTGAGCTGGGTGATCACCGGGTGGTACCTCGGGGGCGCGCTGGTGCCCACGGTCAGCGATGACGCTCGGGCCTACTGGCTCGCGATCCTGCTGCGCGTCGTCGGGCTCGCCTGGCTGGTGGCTGCGGTGCTCCGGGCCACGGCGACCGAGTCGGCCTCAGGAGACGACGACGTGGTCGAAGTCCGTGGCGGTGAAGCGGACCCGGACCTCGATGTCCTCCCCGACACGGGGCACGCGCGCGCCTGAGGGCACGAACAGCATCGAGGCCTGCATGTGCGGCGGCTCGGCGAAGAGCCGCTGCTTGCCGTCGATGGAGAAGGGTGAGCGGACGAAGCCGACCGCGTCCATGCCGCCGCGGGCCAGGGTTGCGGCACGCGCCTTGAACGACGGGTCGCCGGTCGGGGCCTCGAGGCCGATGCCGTGCGCAGTGCCACCGCTGACCACGACGATGTGGCCGTTCTTCGGCGCCGAGCGGCCCCGGTAGCCGAACGTGTCGCCACGCTCGACGGGGTGCACGTCGAGGACGGTGGCGCTCACCGAGAGCGCACCGCGGTCGCCGAGCCACAGGGCGGTCCCGATCCGTGGCCGGATGGTGAAGTCGGGGTGGCTGGTCGCCAGGCTGGCGAGCTCCTTGTGGGTGAGGTGGCTGACGAAGACCGTGCGGGTCGACAGCCCGGAGGCCACGACCTCGTTGATCAGCCGGGTGACCTCGCCGAGGTGCGAGGTGACGTTGAGCGGCAGGTGCATCGCGACACCCGCCAGTCCGCGGCTCGCGTCGCCGTCGGCCAGGGTGCGGGCGGCCTCGGCGAGCTCGCGGCGACCCATGCCGTGGCGGCGCATCGACGTGAGCTGCTCGAGGACGAAGCGCGCGGCCGGGTCGTGGGCCAGCAAACCGGAGAGGTCGTCGAGCCGGCTGACGGTGTGCACCACTCGCGCGGCGATCGCCGGGTCCAGGGTCAGCGCCGTCCCGAACGGCCGCCAGGGAGTCAGGACGAGCAGGTCCCCGGTGAACTCGGTCGCGACCCGCGCCAGCTCGTCGTACGTCCCGACGGCGAGCAGGTCGAGCGGCGAGCCGTCCTCGGAGCCCTCCGGGACGGTGTGGTCGGCGAGCCACTGCGCGCGCCGGGCGAGGTGGGGCAGGGTGAAGCCGTAGCCGTTGCCCTTGGCGACCGGGACGATGCCCGGGTGGGCCCGCACGGTGGCGAGCAGGTGCGCGCGCCAGCGCTCGCCGTCGACACTCAGCGTCAGGCTCATCCGCGCCTCGCGAGATAGAGCTGGAAGGCCTTGTAGAGCGGTCGGTTGAGCGGCAGGTCCCACTCGCCGGCGTACTCGACGGCCTCGCCGCCGGTCCCCACCTTGAACTGGATGAGCCCGACGTGGGAGTCGTCGGCGTCCAGGGTCTCGGTGATGCCGCGCATGTCGTAGACCTCGGCGCCGGCCTCCATCGCGTGCCGGATCATGGCCCACTGGACCGCGTTCGACCCGCGTACGTCGCGCTTCTCGGTGGACGAGGCGCCGTAGGAGTACCACGCGTGCGTGCCGACACGGATCGCGATCGTGGCAGCGACCAGGTCGCCCTCGTGGCGGGCCAGCCACAGCTGGATCCGGTCGTCGTGCTCGGCCCCCAGCGCGTCGAACATCGTCTGGAAGTAGGACAGCGGCCGCGGGGTGAAGTGGTCGCGCTCGGCGGTGTGGACGTAGAGGTCGTGGAAGGCCTTGAGGTCGGTGGTGTCGCTGAGCGACACCTCGACCCCGGCCTTGTCGGCCTTCTTGATGTTGCGGCGCCACTGCTGGTTCATCCCGGCCAGCACCTCGGCCTCGGTGCGCGGGCGAGCCTCCTCGTCGCGGGTGACGAGCGGGATCTGGAAGTTGAACTGCGGCTGCCCGGCCGAGAAGCCGCCCTCGACCGACTGGAGCTTCCAGCCCAGCTCGTGCAGCTGGGCGACGACGCGCGCGCCCGTCTGCGAGCGCTCGAGTGGGGGTACGTCGCCGAGCCGGCGCACCGACTCGTCGGCGATGCCGGCCTTGACCTGGTCGGCCGACCACCGGCGCGTCACCACCGGCGGACCCATCCGGACGGCGAAGGCACCCTGGGCCCGCAGGTGGGCGGTGAGGGGAGCGAGCCAGACGTCGAGGTCGTCGCCGGTCCAGTCGATGACCGGACCCTCGGGCAGGTAGGCGAGGTAGCGCTTGAGGCCGGGGGAGCTGGCGGTAGAGGACGAGGGCGACCCCGACGAGGTCGGCGCCGCGGAAGAAGCCCAGGGACTCGTTGCGCCACTCCGACTTCAC
Organism: uncultured Actinomycetota bacterium; assembly: GCA_963712875.1. Lineage (GTDB taxonomy): Bacteria > Actinomycetota > Actinomycetes > Propionibacteriales > Nocardioidaceae > Nocardioides. The sequence goes on from CAVQJS010000019.1 coordinate 51,393, forward strand.
CGAGGCCCACGCGGGCGTCTGGAGGAAGCTGGCAGACGACTGTCCGGCGATGAAGTCGCGGTGCTCGGCCGCGGAGATGGGGCGAAGCGTCAGGGTCGTCGTCACGTCCAGAGGTTACAAGGGACCAGACACGACCCCCGCGCGTGTCTGGTCCCTCCTCCACCAGACGACCTGATCGACGGATCGGTTGCCCTGGAGCGTCAAGTTTGTCCAGACGTTCTGGGTGTAGTCCCAAGAGGGCGTCAAGATCCACCCCTAGGGGGCAATAGACCGTAACCCCCGTGGGTAATTGACGTTTGTCCTAGCAGGGGGAGCTCGCGTTGATTCACCCAGTCTCGGGTGTCCATCGGTGGACGCGACGTGGCACGACCCTTCTGGCCAACACGACATCCGGCGCCCACAAGGCAGCAGCCGGAACCACGGAGGAGAGCAGCACATGCCCACGAAGTATGAGAACAACCGTCTGAAGACCGGCCTGGCAAGTGCGGCCGTCCTGTGTGTCGGCGGAGCCTTGACCGCGATGACGGCGATGTCGGCGCCGTCCGTCGCCGCTCCCGGCAACAACGGCACGGTCAAGGTCGCTCCCTACGGAGACGTCGACGCAATCCCCAACAACCACCCGCACGTCGGCTGCACCTTCCAGCTCGAGTGGTTCGGCTTCGACGCCGACGTCACGTCGACGGTCCTCTTCGAGGAACAGGCGCCCACGACCGGTGTCGGCATGACCGTCGCGGGCGACACCACCGCCGCGCTCGACGGCGATCCCGGGTCCGGAGCGGGGAATGACGGCTTCGACGGGACGCAGGTCTACACCCTGTCGTTCACCGGTGCCCCGCACCCGCAGCAGGGCTACCACGTCAAGCTGACCATCGACACGCCTGAGTCCAACGGCGCCAGCGTCAAGCACAAGGTGTTCTGGGTAGAGGGCTGCGACGCCCACGACCCGCGCGCCCCGACGCCGCCCCGACACGCCGACCACGACGCCGCCGACCACGACGCCGCCGACCACGACGCCGCGACCACGCCGACGACGCCGACCCGACGCCGCCGACCACGACGCCGCCGACCACGACGCCGCCGACCACGACGCCGGTCACGACCGACGAACCCCACTCCGGAGACGAACCCGGAGCAGGAGACGCCTGAGCAGAACCCGGAGCAGAACCCGGAGTCGAACCCCGCCGAGCGAGCCGCAGGCCGAGGTGCTGGGCACGCAGGCGTTCGGCAACCAGGGCAACCAGAGCAGCCAGGGCAACGAGTCCGCTGAGCTGCCGACCGCCGTCAACGCCGGCGTCTCCGGCACCGCCGACGAGGCCCCCGGCTCGGGCACGAGCATGCAGTCGATGCTCGGGCTCCTGATGGTCCTGCTCGGTGTTGTCAGCGCCGGCGTGGCCTGGACCCGTCGGGCGCGTGGCTGATCGACGCGACGCCCGGCGCAACCGGGGCCGGACCTGGGCGGCGGCCATCGCCGCCCCGGTCCTGGTCGCGGCCGGACTGACGCTGGCCGTCTCAGGCGCCGGGCCGGGGGAGACCCCGGCCCGGCGCCGGCCGCGGTGAGCGAGTCTCGGCCGACCACCGCACCCAGTGCGGTCGTCAACCCCGAGTCCGCCCCGGGGCCGGACTCTGCTCCGGCCGCCTCGCACCGAAAGGTGGTCGAGGGGTCGCCCCAGCTGGTCGCCGTACCGGTGCTGGGGATCCGGGCGCCGGTGGATCCCATCGAGGTCGAGGCGGGAGCGCTGACGCCCCCGTCCGACCCCGGCCGGATCGGCTGGTGGGCCGACGGTGCCCGTCCCGGGGCACGGCACGGCAAGGCCGTCCTCACCGGACACACCGTGCATGCTGGCGGCGGCGCCTTCGACGACCTCGAGACGCTCGAGGCGGGTGAGACGGTCGTCGTCGATGCGACCGGCGGCCGGGTGACCTACGACGTCACGTCCGTGCGCGTCCTGTCGCGCGAGCAGCTGGCGCGCGAGAACGAGGCGATCTTCCGGTCCGCCGGACCCCACCGTTTGGTGCTGATCACCTGCGAGGACTGGGACGGCGTGGCCTACCGCAGCAACGTCGTCGTCGAGGCGACCCCGCGCGCCTGACCCGTCGGCTCAGAGCCGCTCGCGCAACCAGGCGAAGTCGGCGACGTGCTCGGCGGCCGAACCCGGGGTCTCGCAGACGACCGGGGCGCCGGCCTCGCGCACCACGGCCGCGAACTCGTCGGCCGGCAGTTGTCCCTGCCCGAAGTTGGCGTGGCGATCGGCCCCCGAGTTGAAGTCGTCGCGGGAGTCGTTGGCGTGGACCAGGTCGATCCGACCGGTGATCGCGCGGACCCGGTCGACGGCGTCGCCCAGGTCGATGCCGCCGGCCCACGCATGACAGGTGTCCAGGCAGAACCCGACCCGCTCGCTGCCGTCGGCGGCGCCGATCGCGTCCCACACACCGGCGATCCGGTCGAGGTGGCGCGCCATCGCGTGGTCGCCGCCTGCGGTGTTCTCGATCAGGAGCGGGATGGTGAGGTCGGTCGCCTCGATCGCCTTGCGCCAGTTGTCGAAGCCGACCTGCGGGTCGTCGGTCCGGCCGACGTGTCCGCCGTGGACGATCAGGCCCTTCGCGCCGATCTCGGTCGCCGCGGTCATGTGCTGCTGGAGCAGCTTGCGGCTCGGGATCCGGATGCGGTTGTTGGTCGTGGCGACGTTGACGATGTAGGGGGCGTGGACGTAGAGGTCGATCCCGGCCGCCGCGGCGTCGTCGCGCAGGCCCGCGGCGCCGCCGGCGTAGCGGATCTCGGGGCCCTTGTAGCCCTGCGGGTCGCCCAGGAAGAACTGCACCAGCGGCGCACGACGGGCCTTCGCCTCGGCGATCGGGTCGGTCTGGTCGACGTGGGCGCCGATGCGGACCCCGGTGGGTGACGTCATGTGCCCCACCCTAGGAGCACGGTCAGACAGCCCACCACCACGCCGAGCAGCACCAGCACCGCCGCCCACCCGGCCCAGTCGACGGACGGACGCCCCACCCGCGCCCAGGACGTACGACGTCGGGCGGGCGCCGGCCCGAGCCGGTCGGGGATCGGTGGACCGGGCTCCGGCGCCACGTCGAGTCGTCGGAGCAGGCGCAGGGCGGCCTCGGCGCTGGCGAGGCGTTCGGCCGGATCCGGCACGAGGAGCCGCTCGATGAGGGGCCGCAACGGGTGGGACGGGATCTCGCCCTGGCGGGCCGGCGGCTGTCCGGTGACGAGCTCGAGCGCGACCCGGCCGACGGCGTAGAGGTCCTGCCCAGGATCCGGCGGAGCCCCACGTGCCTGCTCGGGGGCCATGTAGCCGTCGGTGCCGATCGCCCCGGGGACCGTGGTGAATCGCTGGTCGGCGATCGGGGCCGCGACACCGAAGTCGCCCAGCCGCAGGTGCGGGGCTCCCATCCCGGTGGCCTCGAGGAGGAGGTTGGCCGGCTTGACGTCGCGGTGCACCAGGCCGGCACCGTGGGTCGCGGCCAGCCCGAGCAGCAGCTGCTCGAGGAGCTGGGCGACCAGACCGGGCGGCAGGGGACCGTGCTCACGCACGAGGTCGGCGACCGATCCCCCGGCGACCAGGTCCATCGCGAGCACTACCAGGTCGTCCTCGGCGGCCCAGCCGGTCGGCGCCACGACGTGCGGGTGCCGCACGCGGATGGCCTGCTCGCGCACGAAGCGCGCGAGGAGTGCGGAGCTGTGGTGGCCGAGGACCTTCACGGCGACGTGGACGCCGGTGCGTTCGTCGTACGCCCGCCACACCGAGCCCATGCCTCCGGACCCGATCTGGTCGAGGAGGGCGTATCGACCCGCGACCAGTGCCCGCGGTCGGGAGGCGGCGCGGCTGAGCACGCCGACGACGCTAGTCCGGGGCCGGGGCGGTGCGCGGGGGTCATCCACAGGCGCGCGGGCGACTCGGGCAACGATTCCGGGGGCGAGCCCGTCCGCTGCTAGTCTTTCCCGGTTGCCCTCGGGCGACACCAGCAGTTGCACGACACGGCACCCACGACCCACGTCGTACCGCCGTGACGCACAGTCCCTCCTGCCACGGAAAGCCCGTGGCCGCTCTAGCCCAGAGGAGGTGGAGACCGCTATGCGTGCCTATGAAGTGATGGTCATCCTCGACCCGAGTCTCGACGAGCGCACCATCGAGCCGTCGCTCGACAAGTACCTCAACGTGATCCGCAAGGACGGTGGCTCGATCGAGTCGCTCGACGTGTGGGGTCGTCGCCGGATGGCGTACGAGATCAAGAAGAACGCCGAAGGCATCTACGCCGTCATCCAGCTGACGGCCGAGCCTGCGACGGTCAAGGAGTTCGACCGCCAGCTCACGCTGAACGAGTCGATCCTGCGCACGAAGGTGCTTCGCCCCGACGCCCACTGAGGCGCCTGTGGATGAGCCCTTCCCGCTGTCGGTGACTGCCTGTTTGATGGGCACTACACCCAAGCAACCCGGATCAGAAGAGAACTCTGAGGAGACCTGACATGGCAGGCGAGACCACCATCACCGTGATCGGCAACCTCGTCGACGACCCGGAGCTGCGGTTCACCCCTTCTGGGGCACCCGTGGCCAACTTCCGGATCGCGTCGACGCCGCGCACCTTCGACCGCCAGACCAACGAGTGGAAGGACGGCGACACGCTGTTCCTCTCGTGTGCTGTGTGGCGACAGGCTGCGGAGAACGTTGCCGAGTCCCTGCAGAGGGGCATGCGCGTGATCGTCCAGGGTCGCCTCAAGTCGCGTCAGTACGAGACCCGCGAGGGCGAGAAGCGCACCGTGTTCGAGATCGACGTCGAGGAGGTGGGCCCGTCGCTGCGCAGTGCATCGGCCAAGGTCACCAAGACGACTCGCTCGGGCGGCGGTGGCGGCTACTCCGGCGGTGGCAGCGGCGGTTACTCGGGCGGTGGCGGTCAGTCCGCGCCGGCCGACGACCCGTGGGCCAGCCCGGCGCCCGCGCAGGGTGGCGGCGGTTGGGGCGGACAGTCCCAGCCCCAGGCGCAGCCGCAGGGCGGCCAGCCCGCCGGCGGCGCTGCACCGAAGGACCCCTGGGCCACGCCCGGGGTCTCCGGTGGCGGCACCGACGAGCCTCCCTTCTGATCCGAGCACATTCGAGCACCACCCACCATTCCGTCCCTGATTGCCTCAGGGCCGGGCTCACTGAAAGGGAGCACCACAATGGCCAAGGCAATTCTGCGCAAGCCCAAGAA
>CAVQJS010000020.1:0-208607 GCA_963712875.1 uncultured Actinomycetota bacterium
CATCGCTAGTGCCCAGGCGTAGAAGCACAGCTCGTCGACGTCCTGTTCGATCAGCGCGACCCGGGTGGTGCCGCCGCCGTGCCCGGAGTCGCGCAGTGGCAGCAAGAGGTACGGCCCGCCTTTGGTCGCGTCTGCCTGCATCCGGGCGACCATCTTCACCGGGTCGTATGGCGGTGCCAGTTTGTCGTTCATCGCCGGCACGAAGGCGATCGCCGGATACCGGGTATCCGGCTGGACGTTGTGGTACGGCGAGTAGCCGGCGAGGTACGCACCTTCGACCGGATCCTCTGGTGAGCCGAACTCGACGGTCGCGGTGCGCCCGTTGTCGAACCTGGTGAACCGGATCATGTCCAGCAGGGGCGCGCGGCAGAAGACGGCCTGGAACGCGTCCGGCGCTTGCAGGGCGGTGACAGCCACAAGGAGGCCGCCATTGCTGTTCCCGCGCGACACCAGCTGGCCGGTCGTCGTGTAGCCATTGTCGACGAGCCAGCGGGCGGCGGCGATGTAGTCGTCGAACGCGTTCTGCCGGTTGGTCCCGATCGCCGCCTCGTGCCACTCGCGTCCGTACTCGCCACCGCCGCGAATGTTGGGAAAGGCAAGCACCCCGCCCATCTCGAGCCAGGCCGCATGGATAGCTGAGTACCACGGCGAGACGTCAATGTTGAACCCGCCGTACCCACTGAGCCGCGTCGGCAGCGGTCCGTCGGCGCCCTTGGGCCGCACGACGAACATCGACACCTGCGTGCCGTCCATCGACTCGTACCAGACCTGTTCGGTCACGACGTCGATCGCCGCATCCGGAACGTGGTACCCGGTGAGCTCGTCGTCGTCGAAGTCGTAGCGGTAGATCGACAAGGGTTGGACGAACGACTGGAACTCGACCCACACCTCGTCGCCGTTCCAGCTTCCGGTGACCCCGCTGACGACCCCGCCCCCCTCGTTTCCATTGACCGATCCAAGACCGGGCAGTGCGACGTCGCGGATCTTGGCGCCGTCGGCGGCGTGCACGGTGATCCGGTGCGACGCCGCGTGGGAGTAGACCGCGTACAAGCGGCCACCGATCCCGCTGACGGTCTGCAGAGTGTCGTCGTTCTCAGCGATGACGGTGTGCCACACGGTTGGGCTCATCAGCGATGCCCTGCACAGCCGGCCGCGCGGTGCCTCCAGGTCAGTGACGATAAGCAGGTCGTCGCCGACCACCTGAACCTGGTTCACCGCCTGCATGGTCGTCGTCACCGGCAGCAGCTCGTCGTCGGCCAGCCTCAACAGGGACACGATGTTGGCGTGTACGAAGTCCCACTGGTACAGGACGGTGTACCGGCCACACTCGGTCACGTCGACCCAGCACCAGTAGTCGGCGTGACCGCCGAAGACCTGCCTATCCTGACCCGTGCCGATGCGGTGCTCGAGGATCACTTCCTTGCCGTCGACAACCGCTGGATAGAAGAACGACACCGAGTCCGGTCGCCACGCGGGGCGATAGTGGCTCGTGCCGCTGGGCTCGTCGGCGAGGACCGTTCCGGTGTCGATCTCGAGGATCTGGATCCGCGCGTCGTGGGTGCTGCCGGTCGCCTTGCCGAAGGCCACCAGGCTGCCGTCGGGTGACGGTACGGCGAACACGAGCGCCTCTAAGCTCGGCCAAGTATTCGGGTCGAGCACGGTCTCGAGCGGCCCTTCCGGCTCGCGGCGCATCCGCAACGCGAGCTTCTCGTCGTCCGCAGCGGCCTGCCAGACGAACTCGCGTCCGCCCGCGCGGATCGGCCGGGACAGCTGCTCGTAGCGCGACCCACGGGTCACCGCCGCGCGGAACCGGTCCCGCGTCGGGACCGCGTCGAGAAGCGCGTGCGTGGCAGCCTCCTGCTCCTCGATCCAGCCCATCACCTCAGGGTCGTCGAACCGTTCGAGCCACTCGTAGGGATCAGGAATCCACTCGCCGTGAAACCAGAACCCACTGTCCGGATCGGCCCTCACTATCCCGCCCCTCCACCAGACCGAGCCCTCCTCGACATGTAACGAGTATCGGTCATCGAGGAACTCATCTGCTGCTTTCCGCGCAGTAGCAAAGGTGACCCATTCCGCCGCCTGCGGGTCAATCGATGACCCGTCCGTGGGACACTCGATGACCCGTCCGAGCACGCCGGCTATCGGAAGCTTGCTTGCTCGTTCCAAGCCGCCGGGCGAGTGGCCCGGAGTCACGCCGGCCGAAAGCCGCCACGCGTCCGTTGGTGCCGCAACGCGGCAACCCGCGGGAGCTGTTGACCTGAAGTACACGTGAGCACCTACGGTCGGCCGCATGAGCATCCTTTGGCCAGATGAGAGCCCCCCGATCCAAGGACTGGGTCTCATGAGGTTGGGCGGTCCCGACCGCGACGCCGCGGCGTTGGTCGAGGCGGCCGTGGAGGCCGGCGTCACGCTTCTCGACACAGCGGAGATGTACGGCAACGAGGAGCTCGTGGGCCGCGCCGTGGCGCCGTGGCGGGACCGCATCACCTTGTGCAGCAAGTTCGGCGTCTACTGGGGACCGTCGGGTCGTCACGACGACTGGTCGGTCCGCGCCGACCGGGCCACGGTGCGCGCGGCGATCGACGGAAGCTTGCGACGACTGCAGGTCGACACCATCGACCTCTACTACCTGCACCACCGCAGCGAAGAGACACCGATCGAGGAGACCGTCGGCGCGATGGCCAGTCTCGTCGGAGCCGGGAAGATCCGCGCGATCGGGCTCTCCAACGTCACGGTCGACGACGTCCGGCGAGCGCATGCCGTCCACCCCATCCAGGCCGTGCAGGAGGAGTGGTCCTTAGCGGAGCGAGGCGCCGAAGCGATGCTTCCGGCGCTGGACCGGCTCGGCATCACCCTGGCGGCCCATTCCCCGCTCGGGCACGGGGCGCTACTGAACGCCGGCTCGCCCGTGACCCAGGAGCTGGCCTCACTGGCAGCGACGTACGACGTGACGCCGGCCCAGCTGGCGCTGGCCTGGGTCCACGAAAGCGGCCGACGTGCCGGTCAGCCGGTCGTCCCGCTTCCCGGCACGACACGGGTGTCGCACCTCGCCGCCAACGTCGCCGCGGCACACCTGACGCTCTCCGACGACGACCTCGCCGCGCTTGACGACGTCTCCGGCGGGACCAACCTCGTCAGGTGAGGATCCCCTCATCGGTTGGGGCGTGCACGCACTCACCCGCCGCGGAGTGCGTAGGCACGGCGAGCTGATGTCGGCCCACGCCGGACCGCTCGGCCGTTCGACCGTCGAGCGCTGCCACCCCACTGGCCGGCAGCAAGCCGCGTGGGTGCGTCTATCCGCCGCCTGTCGGTGCCCCGTAGACATCCGCAGCCGATGAGCGGTCGCGTGGGCGCGGCGTACAGTTCGATCTCATGGGGAGCGGTTGCGTGTTCTGTGAGAGATCAGTGCTTCGCGCAGCAGACGCGTACCTAGAGAACAAGCACCGTCCATACGCCTCATCGCACGGCAAGCCTGCAGCCTAGGAGCCTGCTCCACCCGCTAGCCGCTGCCCCCGCCGTAGCTGGGGGGCATATGCCACTCGTTCTGCGGCGGTTCGTCCTGGTGCCAATCGCGCTCCCCGCACCTGCTGCACTCGGCGTACTTCTCGCCCTTGGGCGTCTCGAACTTGTGCCAAGCGTGCCGTCCAATGACGCATCGCCAGTTCTTCGCCATGACGTCCTCCCTGCTCTACTTCGAGGATGCTCGTTCAGCGGCGCCGCGTCTAGAGGCTCACGGGACGGCGCCGTGAGGTCGCTATTGCGATGCCGGTCATGCCTCCCTACGCGCTGCGCTACTCGCTGGCCAACGGAAGGGTGCGCTCGATGGCTCCCGGATCACATCGAGTGTGGCCCCCGGGTGGGGTCTGTGCCAGCAGCCGATTCAGAGTGCCTCTCCCGAGTCGCGTCGCACGGACATTGCGCGATCAGTGCGCCCATTCGCTCTCTCGGCGGTTCGCACTAGCCTCAGATCGTGACCCGGAAGTCAGACCGTCGGCAGGCACACGCAGCGGTGGCGAGCTACCACGAGTCGAACCTCGCCGGGCTCGTCGCGCACGTAGGCGAGGCGACTGACCGCTTCCGCAACGGTGAACTCAACGCGTTCGACGTCGACGAGGTGCTGTTTCAGTACTCCCGTGCTGCGAAAGAGCTCTGGAAGTTCTGCAACATGAGCGATGTCGAGCTCACCGCACGCCAACTGCATGAAGGACCACCGATCGACTGGTGGCGGCGAGGGGCGCCCAAACGCCGTAGGCCTCCAGCCCACGAAGTACCACCCAGCGAACCTCGTTGACGGCAACGCAGCCGAACGTGCGTCATACCACCGCCTGTCGGCGCAGCGGAACTCTCTCTCAGCCCCCGAGTTGAGTGCGGCACCCGCACCCACGCGCGGTACTACTCCCTCTCGATCAGGTTCTTGATCGCCGCCAGCGTGATCGGAATGCCTTCGTGTGCCGCCGCGACTCGCAGGGCTACCTCTCTTGCGGCGTTGTCCCCGAAGCGCTGTTCGAAGAAGGTCTGCCCTTTCGAGGTGAAGATCCATGACTCGGTCAGTTCCGTGCCACCATCGACTGCAGCCATCGAGTAGATCCAGTGGACGTTGCCGTCGGTGACAGACCAGCCGAACTCACTGCCTTCCTTGGCAGCAATCACCTCGCAGCGGGTCTCCCAGCTGCGGTCCTTGGTGACGTTGCGGCCGGTGAAGAACGCCCCGACGCGGGGGCCGTCGCCCTCGTCCCACCAGCACTCCTGGCAGACAGGGGACCACTCACCTGTACGCGTGACGTCGGAAACGACCACGTATACCTCGGCGGGGGAAGCAGCGACATGGATGGAGCCGGAGTAGGTCAGCGGGGTGTACACGCGGTCAATTCTCCGACACGCGTCGTATCGGAACGAAGACAGGTACGACACTCAGGTCCAGACACAAGCCCACTCATGGCTGCGATCCGATCGGGCGCCGAGGTGCGTCCTTCCGCCGAGTGCCGGCGTACATCGACACATCCGCTTCGGCCGTGAGGTGCATCGAGCCGCCCGCAAGCGGAATCTGGGACGGGTCGACCCGCAACTTCCGGGTTGGTTCGTGCGTCACACTTCTGACGGCCCGCAGACGAGGCCGACCCAGTCGGAGGAGAGCCATGCGACGCATGCCCATCACTGTCTCGTTGATCGCCTTGGCGCCGCTCGGCGTCGTGGGCCTGGCCGCTGGTCCCGCGACGGCCGAGACGACGTGTGACGGGAAGGTGCCCTCGATCGTCGTCGTCCCCGGTACGCCGACCGCCGGCACGCCGGGTGACGACGTCATCCTCGGCACGTACGCCCGGGACGAGATCGACGGGGGTGCGGGCAACGACACGATCTGCGGGCTCGGCAACGCCGACACGCTGGTCGGCGGCCCGGGCGACGACCGGCTGTTCGGTGGCCTCGACGACTACTACGTCCCCGACGACGGCTACGCCGGCGACATCCTTGTGCCGGGTCCGGGGAACGACTTCATCGACCTGGGCGACGACCCGGCGTCGGCCACCGTCGACTACGTCGACCGGCCGGCGGCCTTCGACAGGGTCGTGTTCGAGGACGCGCCGGGTCCGGTCACCGTGGACCTCTCGGCCGGCACGGCGACCGGCGAGGGCACGGACACGATCGTGGTGCCGACCTACTCCGGCGGGATCGTGGGCTCGGCCTACGACGACGTGCTGACCGGCACGAACGCACCCGACCGCATCTGGGGTGGCGGCGGCGATGACCGCATCCACGCGCTGGACGGTGACGACGACATCGAGCCCGGGAAGGGTGACGACGTCGTACGCGGAGGTGACGGCGGCGACGCCGTCGTCTCGCCGGACAAGGGACGTGACCGGCTCTACGGCGACGACGGCGAGGACTTCGTGGAGGCTCGCGGGCGTGGGAGCGCCATCGGCGGTGGTGCCGGCGATGACTACCTCGTCGCCCACCTCGGCGCCACGGTCCATGGCGGACCAGGCAACGACGAGATGGGGGCGGACCTCACTCGCAGGACGCGGACCGAGGTGGACGGCGGCGGCGGGCGACGCGACGTCGTCCGGCTGCGGGCGCCGAAGTCGGAGTTCCCGCGGGGCTCGAGGTACGTCATCGACGTGCCGCGCAAGCGCGTGACGGTCGGCGGCGCAAAGCGTGCGCGCTACGAGGGCGTCGAGGACGTCAGGTTCTCGGGGCGTCCCGGCAGCCTGACCTACCTGGGCGGCCCCGGGCGCGACCGCCTGTCGGTGAGCGGTGGCATGCAGGTGAAGGGGTACGGGCGCCGTGGGGCCGACATCCTCGTGGGCGGTTCGCGCAACGACCTCCTCGTCGGTGGTCCCGGTCGCGACCAGCTCGTCGGTGGTCCCGGGCGGGACCGGTGCATCGGCGGCGAGCAGCGACGGCAGTGCGAGGTGCGCCGCTGACGCGGAGTGGGCGAGGACGAGCAGCTCGACATCGCCGGCGCAGGCGCCTCGACGGCAGCCGGCGGCTCCGGTGGGCATGTCGATCACCCCATGCCGTCCAGAAGTCGGCGCCACCGCCCTGACGGTTGTGAGCGAGGATCTCGGACAGGACACGCAGGTGCGGCATACCGCCGCGAGCGCGACGCAGCCCTTGGTCAACGGGGACGGTCGGCTCGGCCGCGCCTTCTAGATGCCAGGCTTCTTCGTCGGCGCCGGGTACGGGGTCTTGCCTTGGGCGAGCGCGTCGGTGAGCTGCTCGATGCGGCGGGCGCGGGTCTCCGGGCGCACCGCGGTCTGGATGCGGTTCAGGAAGGCGAAGCGGTTGCGGCCGTCCAGCGCAGCGTAGACGTCGGTGAGGTCGCGCGCGGCCAGGGCGGCGGCGAGGTCGTCGGGCACCACTGCGGTGGCCGGGCTGTCGTAGGCGGCGTCCCAGCGGCCGTCCAGCCTTCGCCCTTTCCACCTCGGCCAGGCCGGCGGGGCGCATCCGCCCCTCGGCGGTGAGGCGCTCGATGCGCTCGCGGTTGATCTTCGACCAGACGCTCCTGGCGCGCCGCGGGGTGAACCGCTGCACGTACCACTCGTCGTCGAGCCGCCGGGCGATGCCGTCGATCCAGCCGAAGCAGAGTGCCACGTCCACGGCCGTCGTCCAGTCGATCGACGTGACTCCGGTGCCCTTCTTGGCCATTCGCATCCAGACGTGCGAGGCGGTCGACGCGTTGTCGACGAGCCAGGCCTCGAACGCCTTGTCGTTCTCGAAGAACACCGCGTCGGTGTGGTCCATCGACATGGCGGCACCCTAGCCTCGCGCAGCCGATCACCTGCCGCAGGCACTTCTGATCTGCGACTTCGCCGCCTTTGGGCGTCAAGACCTGCCATCAGTCATCGCTCGTCCTCCTGCGGGCTTGGTGCGAGCAGTTCGAGGATCTCAGCCGTCACGGGGTTCACCGCCTCGTCCGGTTCGATGTAGTGCTCCTTGGTGATCCGGGACGACGTGTGGCCCAGCATCTCGGCCGCCAGGTCCGCTCCCCCGGCCCGATCGAGCACGGTCGCGACCGTGCGCCGGAACGAGTGGGGAGTCACGCCTTCGATCCCGGCCTCTTCGAGCACCGCGCGTAGCCGTCGCCGGATGTTGTTCGTTGTCAGCGGCGTGCCGTTGCGGCTGAAGAAGATCAAGTGGTCTGGCGCTTCTGATGCGATGGCCACCAGTCGTGCACGCAACACTTCGGCAGCGAACGACGGCACGGAGACTGTCCTGGTCGACTTCATCGTCTTCGGGTGCGATTGGCGATGCGTGGGCTTACCTGTGGGCGACACGATCGTCCCGCAGAGGCGAACCGTCGCAGGAGACCTCGTCACGTCCACGTCGCACTTGCGGATGGCGAGTACCTCGCCGATTCGGGCCGAGGTGCCGAGCATGACCTCGATGATCTGCTCGAGCTGTCCGTCCGGTGGCGGGCCGGGCAGGCCGGATCCGCGGCGCCAGCCGCGGACGGCTCGACGAATCTCGTCGACTTGCTGGGTGGTCAGCGATATCGCCTGAGCAGGGGGCTTGCGGAGGCGAGCGGTGTCGCGGACCGGGTTCTCGCGCATGGCGTCGTAGCGGACGGCGAGCCCGAAGGCGAGGCTCAGGACCGTGCGGGCTTGCTTGGCCATGCTGTAGCTCTTGGTCTTGGCGAGCGTCTTGATGAACTGGTCGACCTTGCGGACGCTGATCTCGCGCAGCGCGTAGTGCTCGAAGGCCGGCAGGACGAGCTGGCGCATGTTGCGTTCATAGAGCGCTCGGGTGCTAGGTGCGAGAGCGTCCTCGAGATCCAGGTCGGCGAGCCACACGTCGACGAGATGCTTGAACGAACTGGCGGACGTGAGCTCGCCCTGTCCGACCTTCTGCTCGGTTCGCTCGGCGAGCATCTCCTTCAGCCTCCGCTCGGCGGCCTTCGGCGTCTCCGCTGTCCCTTGGACGCGGCGCAGCTGACCGTCGTAGTCCCGGAACCGGGTCAGCGCACGCGCTCGACCGTCGTGGGTCGTCTCGGTACGGATCTCGCCGAAGGTGCCGATGGGTGTGCGGGGTCTAGCCACGGTCGTTCACCCACCGCTGGGCCCGTGCCCCGGCTCGGTCTCGCGCTGTCTGAGCAGCCAGGCCAGGACGTCGGAGGTGGCGAAGCGGACACGACCGCCGACCTTGATCGCGCACGGCCCCTTGCCGTCGGTGCGCCAGTCGCGGATCGTCGTGACGGGCACATCGAGGTACGCGGCGAGTTCCTCGATGCTCAGCAGCGGCTCCAGGCCGTTCAGCGTGCTGGTGGTGGTCTCCATGACCGGGAGGTGTGCGCCGGCTCCCGGATGGTCCCGCGGGAGTCCGTGACATCCCATGCCGATGCTCGCGGATGCGGCACGAAGGAGTGCAGCGACAGGGTTTCTGGCAGGTTTGTGGCAGTCGGATCAAATCTCAAATGCTTTCAGGCTCGGAGATCCGTGATCTCCGAGCCTGAAACTTGGTAGCGGGGGCAGTGTGCTGGTTCAGGACATAGGCAAGGCATGTCTCAAGACATAGGCAACTCTGGGCCCGCGAAGCTGCGGCGGTGTCGAGAGCAAGGCTGGTCATCACCGCCATCACCAAGCAGGGACTGACCCAGGCCGAAGCAGCCCGCACCTACGGCCTGTCCGAGGCCTGGGTCAGCCGGCTGATGGCCCGCTACCGAGCCGAGGGCGACGCCGCCTTCGAACCCCGGTCCCGCCGCCCCAAGACCTCACCGACAGCGCTACCGGACGAGGTGGTCGACCTGATCCTGCGACTGCGCAAGGAACTCAGTCGACGCCGGTCTGGACGCCGGCCCCGACACCATCGCCTGGCACCTCGAGCACCACCACGGCGTCACGCGTCGCCCGCACGACCATCAGCCGGCACCTGACCCGCGCCGGCCTGGTCACCCCGGAGCCGAAGAAGCGGCCGAAGTCCTCCTACATCCGGTTCGAAGCCGCGATGCCCAACCAGACCTGGCAGTCCGACTTCACCCACTACCGGCTCACCGACGGCACCGACGTGGAAGTTCATGACCTGGCTCGACGACTGCACCCGCTACGCCCTGCACGTCACCGCACACCGCCGCGTCACCGGCCCGATCGTCACCGCCACCTTCCGCGAAACCGCAGGTCAGCACGGGATCCCCGCGTCCACCCTGACCGACAACGGCATGGTCTACACCGTCCGCCTGGCCGGCGGCCGCGGCGGACGCAACACCTTCGAGCAGCGAGCTCCGACGCCTGCACATCGTGCAGAAGAACTCCCGACCCGACCACCCCACCACCTGCGGGAAGGTCGAGCGGTTCCAACAGACCATGAAGAAGTGGCTCCGCGCCCAACCAGCCCAGCCCGCCACCATCGCCGACCTGCAAGAGCTGCTCGACCGGTTTCGTCGACGAGTACAACCACCGCCGCCCGCACCGCTCGCTGCCGCACCGAGCCACCCCGGCAGCGCTCTACAACACCATGCCCAAAGCACTGCCCGGCGAGCCCGCGACGCCGACACCCACGACCGGATCCGCCACGACCGCGTCGACAAAGTCCGGCACCGTCACCCTGCGCGTCGCCGGCCAACTCCGCCACATCGGCATCGGCCGAACCCACGACGGAACCCACGTCATCCTGCTCATCCAGGACCTCCAGGTACGGGTCGTCAACGCCATCACCGGCGAACTCCTACGCGAACTCACCATCGACCCCAACAAGAACTACCAACCCACCGGAGCACCCAATGGACCCACCCAGAAAGACCGAGACCCGGACCTCAGTTGCAGGTCCGGCATCTTGCCGATGTCCTGAGACATCACATTGGTAGCGGGGGCAGGATTTGAACCTGCGACCTCTGGGTTATGAGCCCAGCGAGCTACCGAACTGCTCCACCCCGCGTCGGTGAACAGAACATTACCGTCACTGTGCCGCCGCGCGAATCGGAGCTCGGACTCGTATGGCTGCGCGACCGCCTGACCGCGAGAGGAGGCGTCAGCCTGCGGCCCACAGCATCCTCGATGAGCGCCGGCCCTGCTCCATCAGCCGTGCCCACTTCACCGTGTTGCCCGCGGCCTGGGCTGCGTCGGCCTCGGCGAACTTGTTCTCGGCCCGGCGGAGCAGGTCGCGGATCTGCGCCTGGACGGTGCCCGACGGGGCTCGGTCGGCGACGGGGTCGGGCTGGCGCCCTCGGTCGGGTCGCTTCCTCGGTGGGACTCGGCTCCTCGGTGGGCTCCGTGGACGGCGGCCGTCCGCCGTCGTCAGCGAAGATGAGGGAGTCGGCGATGGCCTCGCGCAGCGTCTCACCGATGCCGACGTTGCCCTCGTAGGAGACGAGCACGAAGCGCAGGATGGGGAAGTTCGACTCGCCCTCGCGACGGGTGTAGACCGGCTGGACGTACATGAAGCTGTCGCCCACCGGCAGGGTCAGCAGGTTGCCGGGCACCCGGGCCGCGTCGCCGGTGGTGTAGGGCAGCAGCGCCTGGCTGACGTCCTCGTTGGTGGCGAACGTGTTGGCGATCTGCAGCGGCCCGCCCGTGGGTTCGTTGGGCAGCTCGAGCACGGAGATCTTGCCGAAGTCGTCGCTCGTCGCGTCGCTGTTGACCGCCATGTAGGCCGCGAGGTTGTTCTCCTTCTCGCGCGGCACGTAGACCGACGTCAGCGACCAGGTCTCGCCTTCCCCGGTGTCGGTGAAGAGGCGGTACGGCGGCTGCAGGCGGCTGGTCAGCTGCGGGTCGCTGGGCACCTCCCACCGGCTCGAGCCCTCGAACCAGTCCGACGCGGACGTCTCGTGGTAGCGCTGGAACTGGTAGCGCTGGGTCTTGAAGAGGTCCTCGGGGTAGCGCAGGTGCTCCAGCAGCTCGTCCGGGATCGACTCGTCGGGCTCGACCACGTCGGGGAAGACCTCGCACCACGCCTTGAGGATCGGGTCCTCCTCGTCCCAGGCGTAGAGCGTCACGGTGCCGTCGTACGCGTCGACAGTCGCCTTGACGGAGTTGCGCATGTAGTTGATCTCGTCGGTCGGCAGCGTCTGGAAGCCGGTGGTCTGCTGGAGCGAGTCGTCGGTCATCGTCTCCAGCGACTCGCGCTGCGAGAGCGGGAACTTGTCGGTGACGGTGTAGCCGTCGAGGATCCACTGGATCTTGCCGTCGATGACGGCCGGGTAGGGATCGGAGTCGACGGTCAGCCACGGCGCGACCTTCTCGACCATCGTGCCGGGGCTCGCGGTCGTAGAGGATCTTGGAGTTCTCGTGCACCCGGCTGGACAGCAGCAGGTTGGGCTCGCTGAACTTCACGGCGTAGAGCAGCTGGTTGGCCAGGCCCGCCGATCGGCACCCCCGCGTCGCCGTCGTACGTCGTCGCGATGTTCTCCTCGCCGCGGTCGCCCTTGGGCAGGTCGAACTCCACGGCCTCGCCGTCGGGGTTCTTGCCGACGATGCTGTAGGACGGGCTCTGCTCGCCGAAGTAGACGCGCGTCTCGTAGCCGTCGGGACCGGAAAGCCTCGTCAGGGCGTCCTCGTCGGCCTCCTGGCCCTCGGCCCACTGGATGCCGCTCTGCTGGACCGAGTCGTCCTCGGGGCGCTGGTTGGCGTAGGCGGCGATGACGCCGTTGCCGTGGGTGTAGACGGTGTGCAGGTTCGACCAGTTCTGGTCGCCCTCGGCGAGACCGCTCTGGTCGAGCTCGCGGACGCCGAGCACGACGGCACGGTCCTTGCCGTCGATCTCGTAGCGGTCGACGTCGAGCACGTTGGGCACGGAGTAGTAGGCGCGGACCTGCTGCTGCTGCTCGAAGATCTCGCTGACGATCTGCGGGTCGACCAGCGGGATCCCCTCGGTCAACCCGTCCAGGGCCTGGAGGCGGCCGTCCTGCACGACGGCGGTGCCCGCCACCGGCCGGACGTCGATCTGGTCGAGCTCGTAGGCCGCCCTGGTCGCCTCGATGTTGGCAGCGATGTACGGGCCTTCACGGTCGGGCACGTTGGGGTTGACCTGGATGGCCTGGACGACGGACGGCACGATCAGGCCGAGGATGACCGCAGAGAGCGCGAACAGTGCGACACCGACCGAGGGCAGCAGCCAGGTGCGTCGCCAGATGTTGGCCAGGAAGATCAGCGCGCACACCACCGCGATGCCGGCCAGGATCTCCTTGGCGGGCAGCACGGCCTTGTCCTCGGTGTAGCCCATGCCGGTGAAGATGGCGCCGTCGTTGGTCACCAGGTCGAAGCGGTCGAGCCAGTAGTCCACCGCCTTGGCCATGACGAACATCGCCAGGAGAGCAGAGATCTGGATCTGGGCGGCGCTCGTCACGCGTTCGCCGGGCCGGGACGAGAGCCGGATGCCGCCGAAGAGGTAGTTGACCAGCACGGTCACGATCAGGCCGATCACCGCGAGGGCCATGACGTAGTCGACGACGTAGTGCCACCACGGCAGGTCGAAGACGTAGAAGCCCGCGTCCTTCCCGAAGTAGGGGTCACTCGAGCCGAAGCTCTGGCTGTGTCGCCACAGCGAGAAGCTGCGCCACTGTCCGGTCGCCGATGCGCCGGCGAACAGGCCCATCACGATCGACGCACCCGCGATCACCCAGCCCATGCGCGGCACGAGCAGCTCGCGGTAGCGGTCCATCCCGTCTTCGGGCTGGCCGGGCATGCCCGGCCAGAAGACCGGACGGAAGCGGTAGGCCATCGACATGCTCAGTGCCACCGTCGCCGCCATCAGGCCGGCGAAGACGAGGAACAGCCCGAGCTTGGTGAGCAGGAGGGTCGTGAACACCTCGGTGTAGCCGACCGAGCTGAACCACAGGCGCTCGGTCCAGAACGACGCGAACCCACTCAGCAGCATGAAACCCACGACCAGGACGATCGCGGTCGTGATCAGCGCCCGTGGCCGCCTCGGCTGCGTCGCAGCCGCCGGCCTGGGTGCGGGTCGTGAGGGTCCGTCGAAGGGGTTGCTCATGCCTGTCCAGTTCCGGGATCGGTGGAGCCTTGGTCAAAGGTCGCGTGGAGGAGTTCGAGGAGTCCCGGGACGAGCCCGGTGCCGTCGACGACCGACAGCTCGTCGTCGTGGGCCCGCAGCCGAAGAGCACAGTACGACGCACCTGCGCGCGTGGCGCCGGCGACCATCCGTACCTCCTGGCGGTCGGGGTGCTCGCGGGCGAAGCGTTCGGCCTCGGTGGCGTCGGCAGGGATCTCGTCGTCGACGCCCGGAGGCAGGACCAGTCGCTCGATGACGGCCGCGCAGCCGGCGACGCGCTCGGGCCACACGATCGACTGCAACGCCGCCTCGAGCTGCTGGCCGGGCGGCAGTCCGTCCTGCTCGATCGCCGTGAAGGACCCTTCGTCCCCGGGCCCGTCGATCGACATCGCGGCCGCCAGCGCCGGCTCCTGCGCCACCAGCTCACCGGTGTCGACGAGGGCGTAGAGCCGGGCGGGCTGGTCCCAGCCCTCGGCCGCGACGTGCGACTCGATCTCGAGGACGGCCGCGGCGAGCGCGGGGTCCTCGGGCAGGGGGATGTCAGGGATGTCGGGCATCTCGGTCGTCATGACGACGTGTCCTCACAGCTGGGGAGCTCGGTGTCGGGGTCGGCGGCCCAGTCCTCGACGACGCCGCGGGCCTGGTGCAGTGTCGTCACCCTCGCCAACCGCATGTCCTCGGGGTCCACTCCCCCGATGCCGTCGCAGTTGTCGGCCGGGACGAGGAAGAGCTCGGCGCCGGCGTCGCGCGACGCAGCGATCTTCTGCTGGATGCCGCCGATCGGACCGACCTTGCCTTCGGCGGTGATCGTGCCGGTGCCGGCGATGTCCGTGCCGTTGGTGATCGAGCCCGGGGTCAGGGTGTCGTAGATGGCGAGCGACATCATCAGGCCGGCGCTGGGGCCGCCGATGCCCTCGCCGATGTTGACGGTGACGTCGAAGGGGAAGTCGAAGCCGGTGCCCGGGGTGATGCCGATGCGCTTGTCGCCGTCGATCTCCTCGGGCGTGACGGACACGCTGGACCCGCTTCCACCACGTCGTACGACGATGGGCAGCGGCTCGCCGACCGGAGCCGCGTCGACGGCGTCGATGACGTCCTGGGCCTCGGTGATGTCGGTGTCGCCGAGCCTGAGCAGGATGTCGCGGACCTTGAGCTTGCCGTCGGCGGGCAGCTCGGGGTCACGTCGAGCACCTCGACGATCTGCTCGACCTCTATCCCGAGCTCGGTGAGCGCGGCGGCGATCGCCGTGTCCTGGGACGAGACCATCTCCACCGACGACTCGCGGTCGTTGGACTCGTCGGTCTCCTCGGGCGCGTAGACCGAGGAGCGCGGCTACACCGCGGCGTCGGGGTCGAAGTAGGCCCGCAACAGCTCGGGGAGCGTGACGTCGTCCTCGGGCTGGCTGACGTAGACGGTGGTCAGGCGGAGCTCGCCGTCGTCGTAGTAGGCCTCGTGCCCGGTGACCTGCACGTTCTCGGTGTCACCCTCCTCGGCGAGGATGTCGACGGTCGGTCCGGGGTAGTAGGTGACGTAGGGCAACGGCAGGAAACCCGCGGCACCCCACAGCACGGCCAGCAGGGTGAGCGCGATCAGCCCCGCCCTGGTCCGCTGACTCATGGGCCAACCCTCTCAAACGCGCGCAACTATGACGCGCGACGGGTGGCGTCCCGGCCCTCACCGGAGTGGCTCGGGCGCACGGCGATCCCGGTGCTCCGGTCGCGAGCCGAGGCGGGCCTGCGCGGTGGGCCGGTCGGAAGGTCCTTGGCCAGCGCCTTCGCGAGCCGCTCGACGGCGACGTCGCGGTCGACCTCACCGCGGCCGTCGCGACTGACCCAGCTCACCCAGGCCATGGCCGCAGCCGTGACCACGGCGGACGGCACGAGCCACAGCAGGATCTCCACACCTCGAGCCTAGGGCCGCAGCACCCGGCGGCCCGTAGGCGCTACGGCGTGCCGACCCACTCCTCGGTCCCGTCGCCGAAGACCTGGTGCTTCCAGATCGGCACCTCGGCCTTGAGCGTGTCGATCAGGTCGCGCGACGCGGCGAAGGCGTCGCCCCGGTGGGCGGCCGTCGTGGCCACCACGACGGCGAGGTCTCCGATCTCCAGCGGACCGACGCGGTGCACGGCGGCCACACCGCGTACGTCGTGCTCCTCCGCCACCCGCCGACAGACGTCCGCCAGCCGCGCCAGCGCCGTCGGGTGGGCCGAGTAGTCGAGCGCGGTGACGTCCAGGCCGTTGTCGTGGTCTCGCACCTGGCCGATGAAGAGGGTCAGTCCCCCGGCACCCGTGTCGCCCAGCGAATCGACGACCTCGGCGACGTCGAGAGGGGTGTCGCGGATGTCGACGAGGCGTACGCGGTCACTCACGGTGAGGAGTCTAGGCGCGCCCCTATGCGGGATGGGTACCGTTGGGGGCATGAGTGACACCCCCGGCGGCCCCCACCCACCCGGCGATGGCCCCGACGACAACAACCCCTTCAAGGGCACCCCGTTCGAGCAGATCTTCAACAGCCTCGGCGGCTTCGGCGCCGGCGGTGGCATGCCGGACCTCAACTCCCTGATGGCCCAGATGCAGTCGCTCTTCACGACCCACGACGGTCCGGTCGACTGGCAGAGCGTCACCGACCTCGCGCGTCGTACGGCGGCGCAGGAGCCCGACCCGACGCCGAGCGCGTCGCAGTCCGGCGCGATCGCCGACGCCGTACGCCTCGCCGACCACTGGCTCGACACCACCACCGGCTTCCCGTCCGGCGTGAGCACGACCGCCGCGTGGTCGCGGGCCGACTGGATCGTGGAGACCACCGACGTCTGGAAGGTGCTGGTCGAGCCGATCGCCGGCTCCGCCACCGAGGCGCTCGGCCAGGCACTGCCCGAGGAGATGCGCCAGCTCGCCGGACCGCTCCTGGCGATGCTCGGCAAGGCCAGCGGTGCCATGGTCGCCAACCAGGTCGGCAGCGGCCTGGGCGCGCTGGCCGGCGACGTGCTCAGCGCGTCCGACATCGGCCTCCCGCTGGGCCCCATCGGCAAGGCGGCGCTGCTGCCGACCAACGTGGCGGCCTTCGCCGAGGAGATCCCTGACGTCTCCGCCGACGACGTCCTGCTCTACCTCGCGCTGCGCGAGGCTGCCCACCAGCGGCTCTTCGCCGGGGTGCCGTGGCTGCGCGACCACCTCATCGGTGCGGTCGCCGAGTACGGCGCCGGCATGGACTTCGACACCTCCGGCATGGAGGCCAAGCTGCGCGGCCTCGACATGTCCAACCCGGCGGCCATGCAGGAGGCCCTGTCGGGCGGGCTCTTCGACCCCGAGCCGTCCCCGGCCCAGAAGGCCGCGCTGGAGAAGCTCGAGATCACCCTCGCCCTGGTCGAGGGCTGGGTCGACGAGGTCGTCGGCCAGGCCACCGCCGAGCGGATGCCCGCGGCCGCCAAGCTGATGGAGACCGTACGCCGTCGGCGTGCCGCCGGCGGACCCGCCGAGCAGACCTTCGCCACCCTGGTCGGTCTCGAGCTGCGGCCGCGTCGGCTGCGCGAGGCGTCGACCCTGTGGGGGTCGCTGCGCACCCGCCAGGGCACCGAGGCCCGCGACGGTGTGTGGATGTCTCCGCACCTGCTGCCGACCGCCGCCGACCTCGACGACCCGCTGGGCTTCCGCGAGGACTCGACGGCCGTCGGGGAGCTGTCGGAGGAGGAGTTCGACGCCGGTCTGCGCGACCTGCTGGACGGCAACGGCGGCGACCGGCCCACCGAGTGAGCCTGCACTCCGACGCCCGGGCCACCTTGGCCGGGTGGGTCCCGCCGACCGCGCGCGACCGTGAGCTGAGGGAGCGCTTCCTCGCGCACCTCGACGCGCAGCCGGGTGCGATGACCCGCGCGTGCCTGCCCGACCACCTCACCGCCGGCACGATCGTGCTGACGCCGCAGGCAGACGCCGTGCTGCTCAACCACCACGCCAAGGCGGGCGTCTGGCTGGCCTTCGGCGGTCACTGCGAGCCCGACGACACCACGCTGGCCGGCGTGGCGCTGCGCGAGGCGCACGAGGAGTCCGGGATCACGGACCTCGACTTCGACGCGGTGCCGCTCAACCTCGACGAGCACGCGGTGGAGTTCTGCTCGCCCGGCACGACCGTGCACCATCTCGACGTCCGCTTCGTCGCCACGGCGCACCGCGACGCCGGTCACCAGGTCAGCGAGGAGTCACTCGACGTGAAGTGGTGGCCGGTCGACGCGCTGCCGCCGATGTACGACGACATGCTTCGGCTGATCGACGCCGCGCTGGAGCGAGTGCGGCGCTGAGTCACTGCTCGTCCTCGATCCCGGGAGGTGGCTCCAGCCGCGCGGCGGCCGAGTAGCCCTCGAGATATCCCTTGGCCTTCTCGGCCCGCGGATAGCGCTCCACCCACGCCCAGAACTCGGGGGTGTGCCCCGCCTCGAGGAGGTGCGCCAGCTCGTGGACGAGCACGTAGTCGACGACCCAGGCCGGGACCTGCTGGAGACGTGCGCTCAACCGGATCGACCGGTCCCCGGGAGTGCAGGATCCCCAGCGGGCGTGCTGGTTGGTGACCCACCGGACCGACTTCGGTACGGCCAGGCCGCCGAGGTAGAGGTCGTTGAGCCTCTTCGCGCGGGCCACGAGGTCGTCGTCGGAGCGGTGCTTGCGGCGCTCCTGGCGCTGGATGCGGGCGACCATGTCGGCCACCCACGTCGCCTCGTCGCGCTTGCTCATGCTCGCCGGGATGAGCACGACGATCCGGTCGCCCTCGCGGTAGGCCGAGACCGTGCGACGACGCCGACGGGAGCGACGTACCTCCACCTCGGGTGCCGTCTCGGCCTGTGGGCTCATGGTGGAAATCTAGCCGTCAGAGCCGTGCGGCGGCCCACGCCACCAGTCGGGCGCGCTCCCAGGTGTTGACGATGCGGTCCGGGTCGATGCCCGCCTCCTGCGCCCGCGCGCAGCCGTAGTCGAGCATGTCGAGCTGTCCCGGCGCGTGGGCGTCGGAGTCGATGGAGAACAGGCAGCCGAGGTCGCGGGCGAGCTCGAGCAGCTGCGTGGGCGGGTCGCGACGCTCGGGCCGCGAGTTGATCTCGACCGCCACCCCTTCCTCGGCGCAGGCCGTGAAGACGGCGCGGGCGTCGAACTGGCTCTGCGGACGTACGCCCCGGTTGCCGGTGACGAGCCGGCCGGTGCAGTGCCCCAGCACGTTGGTGTGCGGGTTGCGCACCGCGCCGATCATCCGGCGCGTCATCGGCGCCGCCTCCATCTTCAGCTTGGAGTGGACGCTCGCCACCCGCAGCTCGAGCTGTCCCAGCATCTCGTCGGTCTGGTCGAGCGAGCCGTCGTCGAGGATGTCCACCTCGATCCCCTTCAGCAGCGTGAAGGAGTCGCCGAGGTGGGCGTTGACCGCCTCGACGACGCCGAGCTGTCGGGTCAGCCGCTCGGCGCTGAGCCCGCGGGCGACCTTGAGGCGCGGACTGTGGTCGGTGAGGACGAGGTAGTCGTGGCCGAGCTCCATCGCCGTCATCGCCATCTCCTCCAGCGGCGAGCCGCCGTCCGACCAGTCGGAGTGGGAGTGGAGGTCCCCGCGCAGCCGGGCGCGCAGCTCACGGCCTCCCGGCACCAGCGGGCCGGCGGACTCCTCCAGCGCGGCGAGTCGCTCGGGCACCACGCCGCGGCACGCGTCGGTGATCACGGCGGCGGTGCTGGGACCGATGCCGGCCAGCTCGGTCAGGGTGCCGTTCTCGGCGCGGGCCAGCACCTCGTCCTCGGGCAGCGGCAGGATCGTGCGAGCCGCGTTGCGGAACGCCTCGATCCGACGGGTCTCCTCCCGCTGGCGCTCCATGAGGAAGGCGATGCGCCGCAGCGCCGCCACCGGACCGCCACTGAAGGTCGCTCCCTCCACCGCGTTCACCGCCCCCGGAAGACAGGCGCGCGCTTCTCGCGGGCCGCGGCGATGCCCTCCTGCAGGTCCTGGGTGGCCAGTGTCACCGGCTGCGCCAACGCCTCCCACTGGAGCGCGGACTCGAAGTCGGCGTGCCCACCGTCGGCCAGGGCGATCTTGGTCAGCCGGCTGGCGATCGGGGCGGTCGAGGCGATGCCGGTCGCAGTGGCCAGCACGTCGTCGAGGAAGCCCGCGGGCTCGATCACCCGCGAGACCAGGCCCAGGCGCAGTGCCTCGTCGGCCTCCACCACCCGTCCCGTCAGCAGCAGGTCGCGGGCATGTGCCGGACCGACGACGTCGGGCAGCAGCCAGGTGCCGGCCATCCCGGCGTGCATGCCGAGCTTGTTGAACGGTACGCCGAGCCTGGCGCCGGCCGCGGCGTACCTGATGTCGCACGCCAGGGCCAGGCACAGACCGGCGCCGATGGCGTGCCCGTTGACCGCAGCGATCGTGGGCACCTCCAGCCGGCGGATCGACAGCCACGCGCGGTAGAACGGCATCATCCGCGCGCGCAGCTCGTCGACCGTGGCGTCCGGCTCGCTGGCGATCCAGCCGGTGTTGCCGCCCGAGCAGAACGCGCTACCCGCGCCGGTGACGACGACGACGCGGACCGTGGTGTCCTGGGCCAGCCCGTCGATCGCAGCGACCCACGACGAGGTCATCTCGTCACTCATCGCGTTGCGCATGTCGGGGTTGTCGAGGGTCAGCAGGACGACCCCCTCGGACGGGCGCTCGAGGCGCAGGTGCGTGAGGTCAGCCATGGGTCGAGGGTACTGATCGGACTGGGTGTGGGATCAGCGGGTTTCACGCTCAGCGCGTGTGGTGCGTGAGCGTGGACCACGCGTGGCGTAGGGTCGTCCACGGATCGCAGGCAACCGCTTGTGGACCCCGGCGGGCTTCCCCGAAGACCACCCGTCGCGACGACCGAAACAGAACTAGCAAGGAGGCCGTCATGGCGGAGACCTGGAGCGGTGAGTTCTACTGCGTCAAGTGCAAGGAGAAGCGCGAGGCGGAAGGTGAGATCCGCGTCAACGACAAGGGCACCAAGATGGCCAAGGGCGTCTGCCCGGTCTGTGGCACCAACCTCAACCGCATTCTCGGCAAGGCGTGAGACTCGCCGGCTGAACTGCCAGTGAGCTGGTCGGCGGCGTCACCCTCGGGTGGCGCCGCCGCTGCCATTTCTGCCCCATCTCCCTGTGGACGGCCGCCCGCCGCGCATCGCGGCGTGGCACCTTCGGTGTGGTGTACGACGTTCCCCTCCGTGTGCAGCTCACCTGCCCCGAGCCGTGGGTCGACCGGATCACCGCCGCCCTCGCCTCGGCCGGCCTCGCGGCCGACCCCCACGCCGCCATCGGCCTGAGCATCGCCCCGGGCCGCCAGGTCGGCGAGACGGTGGACCACTGGAGCGTCGAGTCCCTGCCCCACCTGGTGGTCGGCGTGTGGCCGCACGCCGTGGAGGTCGGCCCGTGGGTCGTTCCCGGAGTCGGTCCGTGTGCCCGCTGCGTGGCTGCCGCGACCTTCGACGAGGGCAGTGCCGCGAGACCCGGACCACTGCCCGCTCCCCTGCTGTCGCTGGCGGCGGGCTGGGCCGCACG
Source organism: uncultured Actinomycetota bacterium (assembly GCA_963712875.1). Taxonomy (GTDB): domain Bacteria; phylum Actinomycetota; class Actinomycetes; order Propionibacteriales; family Nocardioidaceae; genus Nocardioides. Next base: position 20,967 of record CAVQJS010000020.1, read on the forward strand.
CGACGTGGCCGACTGGGTGCGCGGCGACACCCCGAGCACCTGGCTGTGCTCGTGGTCCTTCGACCACGCTCCGCTCCCCCGCAACCGACGCTGGGAACGCCACCCCTACTGCGGGTGTGCGTGGTTCGAGATGGCGTGAGGCCGGCTCACCACCACTCACTGTCGAGCTTGCCCTCCATGGCCCGCAGGTGCGTCCGCGAGCACTCGTCGCAGTAGCTGCGGCGCCTGCCGTTCTCGACCGACGTGGTCCACGTCAGCGTCTCGGCCTCGGGCGCCTGGCGTCCGCAGAAGTCGCAGGTGCGCATGCGGCCGACCCTAGACGTGCACGAGCCGGCACGACACCCCAACGTCGAGGGGGTCGTACCGGCTCGTGATCTGCTCACCCGCGATCAGGGCGAGGGTCGCCCAAGGTGTCCGACTGGGTCAGAGCGCCCGGGCGAGGGCGAGGCGCGCCTGCTGCGCGGCCTGCTCGGCCTTGCGGCTCGTCCGACGTGCCATGGCCAGGTGGTGGCCGCGTCGGAGTTCTTGCGCCTCTCCCAGGCGCGCGGTCATTTGCGCGCGTGCGAGTTCCTCATGCATGAGATTCATGTTCTTACGTCCGTTCAGGTAGGTCTTCATGGGTGATGGATGTCCTTGGTGGAGAGGTGTCGTCGTGACGCCTAGGCGGCGGGCTGCTCGATCTTGCGAGGCCGGCCTCTCGGCCGCTTGCGCGGAATCACCACGCCCTGGAGGAAGAGTTCTCCGCCCCAGACACCCCACGGCTCGCGCCGTTCGAGTGCTCCGTCGAGGCACAGGGCCTGGACCGGGCAGTCGTGGCACAGGAACTTGGCGTTCTCCACGTCCGCGGGGGACTCGGCAAACCACAGCTCTGCGTCGTTGACGCGGCAGGGAAGCAGGTCGTCGTCCACCGTGGCAGCTGCGTCGTGCAGGGCGCCCAGGGGAGCCTGGGTTTCGAGCACATCGGCAGAGCGGGTGCGGACGAGTTCGCTGATGGTCATGTGTAGTCACCTCCTTCTCTTGACCTGGTCGCGGGTGGTTGGGACAAACGCGGTGCTGGACAAAACAAAGGGCCGCGGATCCCGGTGAGGGTTCCGCGGCCTGGAGGCTGCCGATGCGAGTCGAGACTCAGCAGATCGGTGGACTCCAGGTGTCGGAACCAGGGAAATCGCCCTTGATGCGGACGTCGGCGCGGACGTCACCCAGGACAGCCACCACACCAGCGCCGAGGGCGCGCGTCTGCGCGCAGGGGCGGCCGAGGGTGGACATGCCGAAGGACGGCGTCCAAGCCGTCATCGTCATCGTGTAGTTCTCCATGCTGGCCACCTCCTTCGGGGCATCGGGCGCGGATCGTTGTCAGCGATCCCGTGCGCGGGTTGTTGTCAGAAAGGAACGCTAAACCCTGACCCGCGTCAGGGGCAAACGATTTAATGGGTATTACCCAGAATTCTTGAGACGGCTCCGCCGGCCACCACGGCGAGCACGTCGTCGCCGTACTTGGCGAGCTTGCCGGGACCCACCCCGCTGATGGCGCGCAGGCCCTGCTCGTCGGTGGGGGCGTGCTCGGCGATGAGCTGCAAGGTGGCGTCGGTGAAGACGACGAAGGCGGGCACCTTGTCCTCGCCGGAGCGGGCCAGGCGCCACGCGCGGAGGCGGTCGTACATCGCCTCGTCGTAGGACGCCGGACAGCCCGAGCAGCGCCCGGTCTTCTTCTCCGCGGGCGTCGTCAGGGCGCCTCCGCACTCGCGGCAGCGCATGGCCTTGCGGTTGCGCCTGGTGCGGTCGCGTCGCTCCGCGGCCATGCCCTGGACGCCGACGAGCAGGGGCGCCAGGAACGGCGAGCTCCCCCGGTTGGCCCGACCACCCGGTTCGCGGGCCGTGGCCCACGAGACGCTCAGGTCGTCGCGCGCACGGGTCATCGCGACGTAGAGGAGGCGGCGCTCCTCCTCGACCTCCGCGGGGGTCTGGGCCTGGTTGATCGGCATCATCTTCTCGTGCATGCCGGCGACGAAGACGGCGTCCCACTCCAGGCCCTTGGCGGAGTGGATGGTGGCCAGGGTGACCGCGTCGGCGACAGGGGCGTGCTGCTCGCCGGCGCGACGGTCGAGGTCGTCGACGAAGGCGCCGAGGTCGGCATCGGGCTGGTCGCGGGTGTAGTCGCGGGAGAGGTCGACCAGGGCCTGGAGGGACTCCCAGCGGTTGCGGACCTCGCCGCGTCCCTCGGGAGGCTCGGTCGAGTGGCCCATCCGGGACAGGACCGCCATGACCGCCTCGGCCACGCTGTCGGTGCCGGCCCGCCTCACCGCTCCGAGCGGCACCGCGGATCAGCGCGATCCCCTGCTTGACCTCGGCCCGGTCGAAGAAGCGGGCCGCGCCGCGGACGACGTACGGGACGCCACGCGCGGCGAGGGCCTCCTCGAACCGCTCGGACTGGGCGTTGATCCGGAAGAGGACGGCCATCTGGCTGGCCGGGGTGCCCGACGACCGCAGCGAGGCGATCTTCTCGGCGACCCGGTTGGCCTCGGACACCTCGTCGCTGGCCTCGTGGAACCCGACAGCGGCACCGGTGGGTCGCTGGGCGACCAGGTCGACGCCCTTGCTGGTGGTGCCGTCCAGCAGCCGGTTGGCGGCAGTGACGACCTCGGGGGTCGAGCGGTAGTTGCGGACCAGCTCGACACTCGTGGCGTGGGGGAAGCGGGTGGTGAACTCGCGCAGGTAGCGGGCGTCGGCACCCGCGAAGGAGTAGATCGTCTGCGCCGGGTCACCGACGACGCACAGCTCGTCGCGTCCCCCGAGCCACAGGTCGAGGAGTGCGTACTGCAGGGGCGAGACGTCCTGGAACTCGTCGACGACGAACCACTTGTACTGGCGGCGCACCTGGGCGGCGACCGCCTCGTTGTCGGCCAGGAGACCCGCCGTGAAGAGCAGCGCGTCCTCCATGTCCATCCGGCCCTGGCCGCGCTTGACCTCCTCGTAGGACTCGAAGGCACGGGCCACCACCTCGGGCTCGAGGCCGCCGACCGCACGCCCCTTGGACCGCGCGAGAGCGACGTAGTCGTCGGGACCGACGTTGGAGACCTTGGCCCACTCGATCTCGCTGGCCAGGTCGCGCAGGGTGGCCCGGTCGACGCTGAGGCGGTGTCGCCGGGCGGCGAGCGCCAGCATGCCGAGCTTGGACTCGGTCAGCTCGGGCAGCTCGCGGTTGTGCACCCGCGGCCAGAAGAACCTGAGCTGACGCAGCGCGGCCGAGTGGAACGTACGGGCCTGGACACCGGGAGCCCCCAGGGCCCGCAGCCGCTCGCGCATCTCCCCGGCCGCACGCGTCGTGAACGAGAGGGCGAGCACCTCGGTGGGTGCGTAGAGCCCGGTCTCGACGCCGTGGGCGATCCGGTGGGTGATCGCGCGCGTCTTGCCCGTGCCGGCTCCGGCGAGGACCCGGACGGGACCACGCAACGCCTCGGCGACCTGCCGTTGCTCGGGATCGAGCGCTTCGAGCAACGGAACAACTCCTGCGGCGTGGTGGTTGAGAGGGGTGTTCGCAACCCTAGACGCCGGAGGGGACACTCACCCCATGACCTTCACCATGTTCAGCACCCCGTGGTGCGGCTACTGCCACCGACTCAAGAGCCAGCTCGACCGCGAGGGCATCGAGTTCTCGGTCGTCGACATCGAGCAGGAGCCCGAGGCCGCCTTCACCGTCGAGCAGGCCAACGGAGGCAACCAGACCGTGCCGACCCTGCTCTTCGACGACGGCAGCACGCTCACCAACCCCTCGGTGGCGCAGGTCAAGGAGCGGTTGGCCGCACTGGCCTGAGGTCCGGCCACCCGCTGCGGGTTAGCCTGAGCACGTGTCCCTGCTGAACTCGATCGACCGCGACCACGTTCTCACCGCGATGGAGACCTGGGACACCGCTGGCGGTGCCACCTACCTCATGGTCCGCGGCGGGGTGTCCACCCACGTCCTGGTCCACGCCGGCCGGGAGTACGACGCCGCCGCGATCGCCGGCATCGCCCACGGGCTCGCGACCGGGCGCACCCTCTCCCCCGCCGACGTCCCCGGTGGTTCGGAGGGAGCCAGCAAGGCGCTGAAGCGGCTCGGCTTCGACATCCGCGACGACTCTCCCCCGTTGCCGGCCCAGGCCCGCACCACCCGGGCGACCCGCGCACGAGCAGTGAACACGGGCACCCCGCGCCCGACCCGGGTCGCGGCGACCGACAAGCCGGTCAAGCTCTGCCCGACGTGCTACCTGCAGCTGCCGGCGACCGGTGAGTGCGACAACTGCGCCTGAGGCTCCCCCTGGCCTGTCGGTCAGCCCCACCCTCCGCTGAGCGGCTGGCCCAGCCACGCCTCGATCAGCGACGACGAGATCGAGATCCCGCGCGGCACGATCAGCTCTCCGCTCCCCACCGCGGCCCTGAACTCGGCGCGCGTGAACCAGCGGGCGTGCTCGATCTCGGCACCGTCCACCTGGATGTCGCGGGTGAGCGCACGACCGGTGAAGCCGAGCATCAGGCTCGACGGCAGCGGCCACGGCTGGTTGCCGAACCACGTCACCTCGCCGACGCGGACACCGACCTCCTCCTCGACCTCGCGGCGTACGGCGTCCTCGAGCGTCTCGCCCGGCTCGCAGAACCCGGCGAGCGTCGAGTAGCGACCGGGCGGCCAGGCCGCGCTGCGCCCCAGCAGGATCGCCTCGTCCTCCCCCTCGCCGTGGGTGATCGCCATGATCACGGCGGGGTCGGTGCGGGGAAACTGGGCCCGGTCACACGCGGTGCAGCGGAGCTCGTGGCCGGCGGCGCGGCTCTCGAGCGCGCCGCCGCAGCGTGGGCAGAATCGGGTGACGTGGTGCCACTCGGCCAGACCGATCGCGTGCATCAGCAGCGGCGCCTGGTCGGGAGTCCGGTCGGAGAGCGCCATGAGCAGCTGCCGCAGGGGCACCCACTCCTCCGGGTCGCCCGGAGCGTCCTCGGGCGCCACGATGACCGCGAGGTGTACGACGTCGTCGCGGGCGCCGAGCAGCACGACCGTGCCGTCGGGGGCCTGGTCCGGCGCGACCCACTCGACCGTGCCGTCGACCGGACGCAACCGGTTGCCGGCGACGACCAGCACCCGCGTCGCCGGATCGGCCAGGCGCGCGGCCAGCCAGGCGTCGTCGGTGCGCTGGAGACCCAACCGGTTGTGGGCATGGGCCGACAGGGCCACGTGGGGGAAGCTGCGCTCGCTCACTTCGCCACGCTAGCCGGTAGCGTCGCCCCGGTGAGCACCCACATCGGCGCCCAGCGCGGCGACATCGCCCCCACCGTCCTGCTTGCCCGGCGACCCGCTGCGGGCGAAGTGGATCGCCGAGAACTTCCTCGACGACGCCCACTGCTACAGCGAGGTGCGCGGGATGCTGGGCTACACCGGCACGTGGCAGGGCCGACCGGTCTCCGTGCAGGGCTCGGGCATGGGCCAGCCGTCGATGGCGATCTACGTCAACGAGCTGTTCCGCGACTACGACGTCGCCTCGATCGTCCGGGTCGGCTCCTGCGGCGCCGTCACCGACGCCGTCGGGATCCGCGACGTCATCATCGCCTCCGGCGCGTGCACGGACTCCTCGATGAACCGGATCACCTTCCACGGCATCGACTACGCCCCGGTCGCCGACTTCGGCCTGCTGCGGGGCGCCGTCGAGGCGGCCGAGGCCCGCGAGGGAGGCTCGCCGTTCCACGTCGGCCTGATCTTCTCCAGCGACTCGTTCTACGCCTCGCGCCCCGAGCTGCTCAGCGAGATGGTGAAGTACGGCGTGCTCGGCGTGGAGATGGAGGCCAGCGGGCTCTACACGCTCGCCGCGAAGTACGGCCGCAAGGCCCTGGCCATCTGCACCGTCTCGGACCACATCGTCACCGGCGACGAGACCACCTCGCTGGAGCGCGAGCAGACGTTCGGCGAGATGGTCGAGATCGCGCTCACGGCTGCGCTGGCTGGCCTGGGACTCAGGCAGCGCCGCTCGAGACGCCTCCGGTCGAGCAGCGCCTCGAGCTCTTCGCGGTCCGGCAGGTCGTCCGGCTCGACGGTGCGGCCGGACCGGACGTAGTGGAAGGCCGCCCGCACCTGGTCCAGGGGCGTGTCGGTGAGCTCGGCCCAGGCCAGGCGGTAGAGGGCGAGCTGCAGCGGATCGGACGTCTCGTGACGGCTGGTCTTCCAGTCCACGACGAGGTAGCCGCCGTCGGGTTCGGCGTAGACCGCGTCGATGCGGCCGCGGACGACCTGACCGCCCAGCACGAGCGCGAACGGCGCCTCGACGGCGTGCGGCGCGCGAGCTGCCGAACGGGCCGTCCTCGAACCGCTTGACCACCTCACCGAGGTCGGCCTCGTCGTCGATGCCGGCGTCGGCGCGACCCGGCAGCTCGTCGGGCTCGATCAGCGCCTGCTGGCCGAACCGGTCCTCGACCCACGCGTGGAAGGCGGTGCCGAACCGTGCGGCCGGCGCCGGCGGCCGCGGCATCGGTCGCGCCAGCTCGCGGGCGAATGTCTCGGGGTCGTCGCGCAGCCGGGCCACCGAGGTCGCGGACAGGCTGCCGGGGAGCGGCAGGTCCACCGACGTGGCGCGCTCGGCGCGTGCCTCGGTGAGCAGCTGGGCAAGGTCGTCGTCCCACTCCGCGACCCGTGCGGCCTCGACCATGTCGAGGTCCTGGTCGGGTGCGGTGCGGTCGACGGTGCGCACGAGCTCGGCGGCGGCGAGCCTGCGGCGCGCCTCCTCGCCCGGACCGGGCACCGGCCACGGGCGCGAGGGGTCGACGTCGTCGTTGGGGTTGGGTGCCTTGCCCGTCGGCTTCTCGAGCCAGTGATCGACCTGCTCTCCCCACTCCTCGAGCTGGTCGCGCACCACCCGTTGGTAGTCCGACGGCCCGAACGGCGTCGCGCGCTGCCCCCAGACGTACGACGTCACCGCCAGGTGGTGGGCGGCGCGGGTGAAGGCGACGTAGCCCAGGCGCAGCTCCTCCTCGGCGTCGTGGGCACGGGTCGCGGCGCGGTAGGCGTCGAGTGCGGCCTTGTCGTGGCCGGCCAGCTGGGGCTGGTCGGCACGGTCGCCGCGCAGCGGCGCGGGCAGGACCGCAGGCGACGACGTCCAGAGCGTGCGCGACCGGTTGCTGGGGAAGCGGGTCTCCCCCACCCCGACGCAGAAGACCGACGACCACTCCAGGCCCTTGGCGCGGTGGACGGTGAGCAGCTTGACCGAGTCGGCGGCGGTCGGCGTGGCGACGTCGAGGCCGTTGCCCTGGTCGTCCTCGGCGGTGAGGTAGGCCAGCAGGGCCGGCAGCGTCACGTCGCCGTCGACGGACTGGAACTCCGCGACGGCCTTGACGAACAGGTCGAGGTTGTCGCGCCGCGCGGCCGCGGCCGGCGAGGTCGCCGACGCGAGCTCCACGTCGACTCCGGTCGTGTCGATGATGCGACGGACCACGTCGAGCAGCGGGTCGCCGACGTGGCTGCGCAGCCGCCGCAGCTCGGCAGCCAGCAGCGCGCAGCGCTCGAGCGCCTCGGGTGAGTACGCCGCGTCGCCGGGCGACTCGACGGCATCGCTGAGCGCGGGCAGCTCGGCGGCGTCGATCCCGTCGGCGATCTGGAGGAGCTGGTCGGCGACCGAGGCAGCCGCCCGGCGTCCGCGGACGCCGGCGATCTCGGCCGCGCGCAGGGCGAGCAGACCGCAGGTCGCGCGGGCCGATCGCCCAGCGTGGGCCGGTGAGCAGGGTGAGCATCGAGGAGTTGGCCGTGACGTCGTGGAGGAGGGTCAGGGTGGCGACCACCTCGGCCACCTCCGGGAGCCGGATCAGGCCCGAGAGGCCGACGATCTCGACCGGGATGCCGACCGAGGTGAGGGCGTCGTAGACCTCCTCCGCCTGGGCGTTGTCGCGGCTCAGCACGCCGACGTCGGACCAGTCGGTGCCGGCGTCGTGCACCTGCTGGACCGCGGATGCGAGCCAGGCCAGCTCGTCGACCGCGCGCTCGAGGACGTGGGTCTCCACGCGCCCCTCCCCGGCGATGTCGGCGGCCCGGAGCCGGGCGACCTTGTCGCCGTAGGCCGCGAGCAGGGGCTCGGCGAGCCGGTTGGCGACGTCGAGGATCCGGCGGTCGGAGCGCCGGTTGACGGTGAGCGGCAGCCGCCCGGGCTCGCCGTCGGCAGGCCGGGAACGTGTCGGCGAAGTTGAGGATGTTGGACACCGAGGCACCGCGCCAGCCGTAGATCGCCTGGTTGGGGTCACCGACCGCCATCACCGGGTGCCCCAGGCCGTGCTCGGGGTCGGGGCCGGAGAAGAGCCGGGCCAGCATGGTGGCCTGCGCGACCGAGGTGTCCTGGTATTCATCCAGCAGCACGACCTTGAAGCGCGCCCGCTCCAGCTCCCCGACCTCCGGCTGGTCGTCGACGAGCCGGGCGGCCAGGGCGATCTGGTCGCCGAAGTCCATCAACCCGAGGTCGGCCTTGAGCCGGCGGTAGCCGGTGACGAGCTGGAGCAGCTCGGCGCGCCGGTCGATCGCGTGGATGGCCTTGGCGGGCGGCTCGAGGTAGGTCTTGCGGCCCTTGCCGGCCTGCTCCTCCTCGACCGCCTGCGCGAAGCCACGCCGTCGCCTCGGCGTCGACGCGGCGTACGTCGTCGACGTCGACGAGGTGCTCGCTCATCGCGCCGTCGAGGGCGAGGAGGTTCTGGATGACGGTCGCCGGGTGGTCGGTCAGCAGCTCGATGTGGCCGGTGAAGCGCTCGATGACGCGGGCGCCGAGCTGGTAGCGGGAGGCGTCGGAGACGACCCGGGTGTCGGGCTCGTGACCGATGCGCAGGCCGTGGTCGGTCAGCAGGGTGGCGGCGTAGGCGTGGTAGGTCGCGACCGTGGGCTCGAGGACGTCCTCGCCTTCGACGACCACCGAGCGGTCGAGCAGGCCGGCGGCACCCAGCGCGGCGGTCACGCGGTGCCGCAGCTCGGCGGCGGCCTTGGTCGTGAAGGTCAGACCGAGCACCTCCTCGGGCCGGACCTGGCCGGTCGCCACCAGCCAGACGACGCGCTGCGCCATCAGCGTGGTCTTGCCACTGCCGGCCCCGGCCACCACGACCGTCGGTCGCAGGGGGGACGTGATCGCCGCCCACTGCTCGTCGCTCGGGGCGTGCCCGCCCATCAGCGCGGCGAGGTCGGCAGGCGAGTCGAGCCGGATCGGCTGGGTCGGCCGGCTCACTGGACGGTCACGCTCCCGGCGCCCTTGGCCGGGCAGATGGCGACGAAGGGACAGTCACGGCAGTGTGGTCCCGCCGTCGCGGGGAAGGTCTCGGCGCGCACCAGCTCGGCGGCACGGGCCAGGCCGGCGCGCAGGACCGCACGCTCGGGACCGTCGTCGTCGTGGGCGGGCTGCCCCTGCACCCGGGCCATCGACGACTCGTCGTCGATGCCGAGCTGGACGAGCTCGGCACCGCCGGAGGCGACCGACCGGCCGGCCGCCTCGTCGAGGGCGCCCGCGTCGACGGCGTACTGGTAGAGGGCGAGCTGGAGGTTGCCCGCGACCGCGGGACCCGACGGTGGGGTGCGGGCGCTCTTGAAGTCGACGACGACCACCCGTCCGGCATCGTCGATCTCGAGCCGGTCGGCGAAGCCGGTCAGCAGGACGGGACGGCCGTCGACGTCGACCACGCTCTGGAAGCGCTCCTCGGCGCCGAGGAACTCACGAGGGTTGTCGAGGTGCCACTGGACGAACCGCCCCACCGCCTTGCGGATGCGGGCGAGCTCGCGCTGACGTGACCACGGGGTGCGGAAGGCGAGCCGGTCCCAGATGGCTTCGACCTCGGCCATCAGCGGCTCGACCTCGGCCGCCAGCTCGCCGTGGGCCACCCGCTCGGCGAGGGCGTGCAGGACCTGGCCCAGGTTGGCCGACTGGTGCACGGCGGAGACGCCACCCGCCTCACGCTCGAAGAACCACTGGGCCGGGCAGACGAGGATCGACTCCAGCATGCTCGCCGAGATCGGCACCGGGCGCTCCGGGTCGCGGATGGGCTCGACGGACCTGGTGGCGCTGCGGGTGCCCCACCACGTGGCGGGGTCGGCGGACGGCACCAGCTGGCGGCCGTCCACCTCCTCTCCCGCGAGCGCCGCGAGCCGGCGGGCTGCCGCCTCGCGCATCGGCACCGAGACGTCCGGGTCCGCCGTCGTGCGGCGGAGCTCGGCCACGAGCCCGCCGAGCGACAGCGGTCGCGGTGGGCGGCCGTCCTGGTGCTCGATCGTGACGCCGAGCTCCTCGAGGAACCGCGACGGCTGCTCACCGTCGTCCTCGGGAGAGCGCACCGCGCTCACCACGAGCCGGCGACGGGCCCGGGTGCAGGCGACGTAGAAGAGCCGGCGCTCCTCCATCAGGAGCGCCCGGGTGCTCACGGGCGGGACGAGGTCGGGGTGACCGGCGCCGTCGACACCGATCCGGTCGGCGCCCAGCAGCGTCGCGCGGCGGCGCAGGTCGGGCCAGCCCTCCTGCTGGACGTGGGCGACGACGACGAGGTCCCACTCGAGTCCCTTGGACCGGTGGGCCGTGAGCAGCCGGACGGCAGCGCCGCGGACCCCTCGCTCGGCCAGGGTGTCGGCGGGCAGCTGCTGCGCCACGAGGCTGGCGAAGAAGGCGCCGACGCCGACGTGGTCGCGCTGGTCGACGGCGCGGGCGGCGAGCTCGAAGAGCGCGACGATGGCGTCGAGGTCGCGGTGGGCACGACGGGCACCTGCTCCCCCGGTGTCGACCTGGCGACGCAGCCGCTGCGGCCACGAGGTGCTCGACCACAGGTGCCAGAGGACGTCCTCGACGCCGGCGCGGTCGGCCAGCATCCGGGCCCCGTGGTGCAGCAGGGTTGCCAGGGATCCGGCTCGGTCGACGTCCGGGCCCTCCATCTCGTCGAGGAACCCGGGCTCGACCACCGCGAGCCGCAGCAGCTCGCGGGACGTCCGGCGGGCGCTCGCGTCGGGCATCTCCTTCTCGCGCGCGCGGAGGCGGCGGACGAGGGCGCGCAGGTCGGAGGCGTCGAGGCCACCGAGCGGTGAGAGGAGCAGCGACTCGATCCGGCCGGGGTCGAGGAAGTCGGGCGAGTCGGGGTCGTCGTTGTCGAGGTTGACCACGGCGCGCAGACCGTCGAGGAGGGGAAGGACCGCGGGGTCGCGCACCAGCGGCAGGTCGTCGGAGGCCACCTCGACGGGGACTCCTGCGGCGGCCAGCGCGCGGCGCAGCGGCGGGATGCTGGTGCGCCCCGAGCGCACGAGCACGGCCATCCGGTCCCAGGCGATGCCGTCCTCGAGGTGGGCCCGGCGCAGGAGGTCGGCCAGCCGCTCGGCCTCGGCACGCTCGGTGTCGTAGGTGAAGACGTCCACGCGGCCGTCCCCGTGCGGACCGGGCACCGCCTCCGGGGAGAGGAACGCCTCACGGGCATCGGCGTCGATGCTGCCGGTCAGGGTCAGCCGACCGGCGACGCGGCCGGCGGCCAGGAGCAGGCGCGGTCCGAACCGGCGGGTGCGCTGGAGCACGACCGTGGGCGCCGGCCGCCCGTCCGCGGTCGGGAAGCTGGCCGGGAAGTCGAGGATGCCGCGGACGTCGGCGCCGCGGAAGCCGTAGATGGACTGGTGGGGGTCGCCCACCACGGTGAGGTTGCGACCGTCGCCGGCAAGTGCGCGCAGGAGCGCGACCTGGCCGGGGTCGGTGTCCTGGTATTCATCCACGAAGACGTGCGTCCAGCGGGCCCGCAGCTCGTCGCGGTGGGCCTCGGCCTCGATGACCGCGCGGCGGATCAGGTCGGAGTAGTCGGTGGCGCCGAGGTTGTCGAGGATCGTGAGGTACTGCTCCATGAACAGCCCCGCCGCCACCAGCTCGGGCAGGTCGTGCTCCTCGCCCAGGCTGCGCAGCCCGGCCGGGTCGAGCCCCTTCTCCCGCGCCCTGGCCAGCACCGCCTGCACCTCGCGGACGAAGCCGAAGGTGCCGACTGCCCGGCGCAGCGTCTCGGGCCACACCACGGACTCCGGGTTGTCGCGGAGCAGCTCGCGCAGGACGACGTCGGCCTCGGGCGCCGACAGCAGGCGGATCGCGCCTTCGTAGAGCTCGGCGGGGGCGTACTTCCTCACGAGGGCGTAGGCGAAGGAGTGGAACGTCGAGCACGAGCCGGCGGACGTGGTGCGGCCGACCCGAGCAGTGACCCGGTCGCGCAGCTGCTCGGCCGCCTTGCGGGAGAAGGTGAGCGCCAGGACCGAGTCGGGCGAGGCACCGCGGTGCTCGACCCGGTCGACGATCGCCTCGACCAGCGTCGTGGTCTTGCCGGTCCCCGGACCCGCCAGGACGAGCAGTGGCCCACCCTCGTGGTCGACCACGCGCTGCTGGTGCTCGTCGAGATCGGGCACCACGACCGTGCGGTCGGGCCGCACCAGCCGATAGCGCGTCGCCGTCGAGGGGTTGCTCACGCAGACACCCCATCACGCGGGACCGACAGCGGTCAGCCGAGGTCGACGATCGCGGCGACCGGGCCGCCGCCCTCCGGGCCCTGGTGGGCCGCGGAGACCGAGACGAAGACCGCCGGATCACCGGTGACCGCCGCGGTCACCCCACCGACGCACGCCTTGATCTGGCGGTGCCAGTGCACGTCGGAGTCGTCGAGCATCGCGTTGCGTCGGCCGCGGACCGTGCCGTCCTGGCTCGCCTCGCACTTGAGGAAGACGTTGACCAGCTTGCCGTCCAGGTCGCTGGTGCGGGGGCGCTCGGGCAGCTCGAGTCCCGCCGAGCGGATCGCCTCCCAGATGCCGTCGGCGTCGAGCGCGTCCTTCATGACCGAGTGGCCGATGCGGTAGCGGCCGCCCACTCCCGTGGCGTTGCCGACGACGACGATCTGCGCCACGTCGAGCTCGACGCCCGAGGAGCACGAGGCCACCGAGGAGTAGAGCTCGCGGTTGTGCATGACGTCGGCGTCGGTGGGCATCTCGATCTCGCCCAGCGCGACGGCGATGCCGAGACCGGTGGCGCCGTTGGAGAGGTCCATCGACTCGTGGGTGTGCTCGGTCCACACCGACTTGCCGCGCGACTTGGCGTCGCGGATCGTGTGGATGGTCAGCAGCGGGGTCTTGGTCTGCACGTAGTGCACGTCGGCGGGGTCGGTGATGCCGGCGCGCTCCATCGCGACCTTCACGCCGGCCGCGACCTTGTCGATCATCGCGGTGTAGCCGATCTCCTCGGGCAGGAGCGGCTCGCTCATCGCGAAGCCGGCGGTGAGGCGCAGCTCCTGGCGCGACGGGTCGTCCTCGGCGACGTCGGTGGTCGCGAAGATGGTGGCGTGGGGGCTGATCACGCCGTCGGTGCCGCCGGACCACACGATCGGGATGCCCTTGACCTGCTCGGTGTCGGCGCCGCTGGCGACCAGGGCCTCACGGAACGCCCGGTCGGCGATGATGCGGGTGTAGTCGTTGACGCCGCCGTTGCCCTCGGTCTTGCCGATGATCGCGAAGACGCGGTCGGCCGCGATCACCCCGTCGTCGATCAGCTTCGTCAGCTCCGAGGCATCGGAGACGGAGTGGATCGGGACCTTGCGGACCTCGATGGCGGAAGGGGTGGCGGTCATGTGACGGGTTCCTTTCAGTTCTGGGAGCTGGGGAGTACGACGGTTCCGGCGTCGCCGGCGACCGCGGAGATGATCTGGTCGAGGCTGGTGATGACGCCGCGCCGACCGGTGGTCTCGACGAAGCGGCAGACCGCGTCCACCTTGGGTCCCATCGAGCCGGACGCGAAGTGCCCGGCCGCGGCGTGACCGCGCATCTCCGCGACACCCGTTCGGCCGAGGGGCTCGGCGTCGGGTCGGCCGTAGCGGATGACGGCGTTCGGCACGTCGGTGGCGATGACGAGCACGTCGGCCTCGGTGGTCTCGGCCAGCAGGGCCGCGCCGAGGTCCTTGTCGATCACTGCCTCGACGCCCTCGAGCGACCCGTCGGCGCGGCGTACGACGGGGATCCCGCCGCCGCCGTTGGCGATCACGACGAAACCTGCCCGGATGAGCGCGAGCACGGCCGGGGCGTCGAGGATCTCGAGCGGCTCGGGTGAGGCCACGACGCGGCGCCAGCCCTTCTCGCCGCGGTCCTCCCACGTCTCGCCGTGGCCGATCAGGACCCTGGCCTCGACCTCGGGAAGGTGCCGGCCGATCGGCTTGGTCGGCGTGGTGAAGCCGTCGTCGGCGGCGTCGACGAGGGTGCGCGTGACGAGCGCGGCGCTGCGCCGGTCGATGCCGCGGACGGTCAGCTCGTGGTCGAGCGCGTCCATCAGGACGAAGCCGAGCGTGGCCTGGGTCTGCGCACCGCACCAGTCGAGCGGCACGGGGGGTACGACGCCGGCCGCGAGCTCGTTCTTGACGAGGAGGTTGCCGACCTGGGGGCCGTTGCCGTGGGTGATGACGACCTCGTGGTCGTGCTCGAGGAGTCCGGCGACCGCGGCCATCGCCACCTCGGCGGCGGCGATCTGGTCCTCGGGGCGAGCACGACCGTCGGCGTTGGTCATGGCGTTTCCGCCGAGCGCGAGCAGGACCCTCATGGGTCGAACCTAGTGGCGGCCCTGACCCGCCCCCACGGCAGTTTCGGCCAACAACACGCCGTTGCGCTGGCAAGTGTTGTCAGGGATCACGGCATGTTCACGCCAGGGCGAAGTAGCGGACGCTATGCCATCCGGGCCGGGCTGATCGAGCCCTGAGCGACTGCGGCATGCGGTTCGGCACCCCTGCGAGGGTGGCAGGGCAGGTCGGGGCATAGCAGGATCGGGGGTCACGGCCACTCGGCTCGTGATCGACATGAGGAGCACGACATGGGACGACTGATCGGCATCCTGCTCGTCATCTGGCTGGTCATCGGCGCCTTCGCCGCCTACCAGCGCGGCTACTTCGAGGACACCCCGAGCAACTGCTCGGAGACTGCCGACATCGCGCTCAACATCCTCGCCGGACCGCTGAACTACACCGGTCTCAACCCCGAGGTGGAGTGTGAGGACGTCAACGTCGACGTCGCCTGAGCCCTCGCAGTGACGCCTATCTGCGTCGGTGGAACCTGATGTCGCCGTTGGGGAGTCGGTCGGTGCGGTAGCCGGTGTCGTGGGCGCGGTGGTGATGGTGACCGCAGAGCAGCAGCGCGTTGGTGAGGTCGGTCCTGCCTCCGGTTGACCAGGGGTCGAGGTGGTGGGCCTCGGCCCAGGTGCCGGGAACGTCGCATCCTTCGGCCCTGCAGGTCGTGTCGCGGAGCAGGAGTGCCTTGCGTTGTCCGGGGCTGAAGAGTCGCCGGGCGCGGCCGAGGTCGAGGGGGATGCTGTCGCCGCCGAGGACGGCGGGGAGGAGCTTGGCGGTGCAGGCGAGCCGTCGGGCCTGGGCGGCGGTGAGGGTGTCGCCGGTGAGCTCGTCGCCGGGGACCAGCCCGGCGCCGATCAGGTCCGCGGTGGCGAGCTCGGCGCGCAGCGAGTCCAGGCTCATCGTGATGACGAGCGTCGTCGCGTCCCCGCCGTGGATCGGGAGCCGCGTGATGTCGATGGACTCCAGGAACTGGCACAGCGCTTCGCCCATCCGGCGCGGGTAGGGCAGCCGGGTGAACGGATCTCCAGTGGCCGCGTCGTCGGCACCGTCGGCCGGGTCCTTGCGGGGGTTCGCGTAGGCCTCGAGGTAGGTGGCGAGCCGTGTGGCGGCCGCATCCGGCAACCGTCCGGAGATCCGGGTGGTGCCGTCGCCCTGACGCCGCATCGTGAACCGGGTCAGCTGTGCGGCGTGGGCTTCGAGCTCCGCCAGCCGGCGGGCCTCGGCCTCTTCGGCGATCTCGGGTGCGACCACGTCGAGGATCCGGCGCCCGAGACGGGCGAGCTCCTTCGGACCGAACACCGCTCGCCTGGGCGACGAGGTGCGCCTCAGCGTGCGCCACGGTGTCGGCGTCCACACTCGAGGGCAATGCGGCGATGGCGCGGCGGATCACCTGCGCCTGCGCCAGGGTCGACGTCCCCTTCACGCATCGCCGCCGCCAGCACCGGGTGCTCCCGGTCCAGCGCCGTCGCCAACACCAGGTCGGCACGGGCGTCGGCGAACCGGGTCCGCGTCACCCGGGCCAGCCACCCGGCCGCATCCTTCGCCGCCGTCGCCACCGCCAGGTCGCCGGCATCGGCCAGGACCCGCAGCCGCAGCTCCACCAGCTGGGCCTCGGCCCGCACCAGCTCGGACAACGCGGTCGCCTTGTCGTCGGTCGTCATGAACGTCGGATTCACCGACGCGACACCCTTCAGCGAGGCCCGGATGTCGGAGGCACACGCCACGATCGGGTGCGTCACCACTGGCCTCCTCTCGACGACGGCTCACGTCACGCCATGTGCGTGACTCCTGAACGGTCGTCGCTCCTGGAGGCCCGGATCCCGGACTATTACTTACCCTCGCGACTCGCCCCACCAGCTCGGCATCTCGACTACCCGGTGACTTCGTGGAACGTGCTCACCACCTTACCTCATATCACCACTATCCGCAAGCATGTTCGGAGATGTTCGCCGTACGTAGTGTGTCCCCTTTGCGCGGTCGGTGCCCTGGTCGCGCGGCTGGTCCAGACAGGGGTGGGCACTGGGCGGATTGTCCGAAAGAGTGCAAGGCAGGTCGCTCGGACATGTACGGCGTGTCGTTGCCACCGTCGGATCCCGAGGGCCTGAGGAGTTCGGCATGTTGGGACGACGAGCGGCAGCGATAGGTATCGCGACGGCGCTGTCCGGAGTCGTGACAGGCCCGTTGCTGTTTGGTTGCCCTACTGTGGCGGTCGCGCCGGCAGCGCAGGGGACCACCGCCGGAGGGAACGGCAAGATCGTGTTCTCCGCCGATCTGGGCCAGGGCTTCCAGCTCTTCACGATCAAACCCAACGGTGATGGCTTTCACCAGCTCACGAACGTGGACCGAGAGGCATCGCGCGCGGACTGGTCGCCAGACGGGAACCGGCTCGCGTTCGAGCTCTTCCAGCTCTCCGATGGGGAGCATGCCGGCGTGGCGATCATGGACGCTGATGGAAGCGACATGGTCGATCTCACACCGACAGGAATCAATGCTGAGCCCGCGTGGACCCCAGACGGGCGGCAACTCGTCTACGAGTGCTTCACCTGTGTGGGCGGAGACGGAATCTTTGTCATCAACGAGGACGGGACCGGCCCCCGGCGGCTGACGACCAATCCCTTCCCGGACGGCTTCGACACCGATCCGAACGTTTCGCCCGACGGTCAGACCGTGACGTTCGTCCGTGTCCGGAAGGACGGCCGGGAGCAGGCGCTGTTCGCGGTCGACTTCGACGGCGGAAAGGAGCGCAAGCTCACCTCCTTCGGGTTGGAGATCGGGGTGAAGCATGACTGGGCTCCCGACGGGCGGCACATCGTCATCACTCGAGACGCCGACTATCCGCATGGGCGGTCCCCCAACGTGGCCACCATCAGGCGGGACGGTTCCCAGCTGCGGATGCTCACCACCTACGACGACGGGACGAGAGGAGCCTTCGCCGGCTCCTACTCACCGGACGGACGTTGGATCGTCTTCCGTGTCGAGAACCTGGACCGCCAGACGTTCCGTCTTCTCAAGATGCGACCAGACGGTGGTCAGCGGACCCTGATCGCGACGTTGCCGTTCGCGCCCCGCAACATGGATTGGGGCTCCAAGTAGTAGCGAGAGCCCCGACTCGGGAGGTGGCCCAGCTACTTCTCCACCGCCAGCAGCCAACTCAGCACCCGCGTACCGACCGGGAGCCCGTGGTCGTCGTAGTAGTCGAACATGTCGCTCAGCCACGGGTGGGTCCCCGGGTCCGGCACCCGCTCCGACGGGACCCCCGCCTCGTCCGCCAGCTCGCGCACCGACGCCACGCGGCTGGCGAGCTCGTACGTCGACCCCACGTGACGCGGCCCGGTGAGCACGGTCGCGGCAGCCTCGCCGAGGTCGTGCAGATCGAGGAACCCGAAGGGTGCGTCGAGCGAGTAGGGGACCTCCACGGGACCGGAGAGATCGAGGTTCTGGAGGTAGGCACCCGGCTGGAGGACCGTCCAGGAGGCCAGCGCGGCCGCGACGGCACGCCCGGTCTTGCCGTGCCCACCGACGACAGCGACGCGCACGTCCGGCCTGCTCAGATCGTGTCGACAGCCGCGGACGTCGCACCCTCGGCCAGCGACGCATAGCCCGGGCCGCGGTCGAAGAACGGGTCGTCACGACCCCACGCCGAGCGGTCGGCGCGCTCGGCGGCCGTCGCCTCGGCGTCGTGGGCAAGGTCGCCGCCGGTCAGCGAGCCGGTCAGCACGACGGCGTAGTCGCGCAGTGCCGCGTCCTCGGAGACCTTGCGCCAGACCACGTCCCGCACGACGAGCTCCGGGTCGCGGGCCAGCGGGTCGCCCCAGCCACCGCCGCCGGTCGTCCGGATCCGGATGACCTCGCCCGCCTTGATCGGCTCGGCGTCGGCGAGCGCGTCGACCTCGCGCTCGTTCGGTCCACCGGGGTCGACCACCACCTCGAAGGGTCGTCCGGCCTTGCCGCCGCGAACTCCCCAGCACGCCAGGATCGAGCGGTCGGCGATGGACATGAAGTGGGCGTCCTTGAGCATCCGGATGTGCTTCTCGTAGCCCAGGCCGCCGCGGTACTGGCCCGCGCCGCCGGAGTCCATCGCCAGCGACAGCGACTCCACGAGGAACGGGAAGCGCGACTCGGTGAACTCGCTCGGGAGGTTGCGCGAGTCGGGCACGACGTGGATGGTGTCCTCGCCGTCGGCGTAGTAGCGCCCGCCGGAGCCGCCGCCGAGCACCTCGCGCATGAGGTAGGGACGGCCCTCGCGGTCCTCGCCGTAGACGCCGGTGTAGCGGATCGTCTCCTGGTCGGCCGGCATCTTGCCGTCGACCGCCTTGGCCACGACGCCGGCGAGCACGCCGAGCAAGCGCAGGATCACGAACGTACGAGCGTTGGTCGGCGCCGGGAAGATCGGCGTCAGCAGGGTGCCGGGCTCGGGAAAGCGCATCTCGATCAACGGCACGATGCCCTCGTTGACGTCGAGCTCGGCCATCCGCTCGGGAGTGTCGGCGAGGTTGCGCAGGATCGGCGCGAGCCACTTCTTGAGGAAGACACCGTCGGCGTAGTCGCCGCAGTGGTTGATCGGTCCCTTCGCCTGCGGGCTGGTGCCGTCGAAGTCGAGGATCAGCCGCTCACCCTCCGGGTCGTCCTCGGCCGTGCGGGTCAGGGTGATCCGCTGGGTGTGCAGCTGCGGCTCGTCGACACCGTCGTGCTCGGCGTAGTCCTCCCACACCCACGAGCCCACCGGGATCTTGGAGAGGATCTCGCGGCGGTAGGTCGCGGTCGTCCGCTCGAGGATCGCGTCGAAGCACGCCTCGACGGTGTCGGTGCCGTAGCGGTCGAAGAGCTCACCGAGCCGACGCGCGCCCATCAGGCACGCCGAGCACTCGGCGTCGAGGTCGGCCGCGAGCGACTCGGGCATCCGGGAGTTGCGGGTCATGATGGCGAGAGCGGCCCGGTTGGGTACGCCGGCGTCCCACAGCTTGATCGGAGGGACCATCAGCCCCTCTTCGAAGACGCTGGTCGCAGCGCTGGGCATGGAGCCCGGGACGGCACCCCCGATGTCGTCGTGGTGCCCGAAGGCCTGGACGAAGGCGACGACCTTTCCGCCACTGAACACCGGCACGGTCACGCAGAGATCGGGCAGGTGGCCGATGCCGCCCTCGGAGCGGTAGACGTCGTTGTGGAAGAAGACGTCGCCCTCCTGCATCTCCTCCAGCGGGAAGTCGCGCGCCACCGGGTGCACCAGCGCGGAGTAGGAGCGGCCGGTCAGCTTGCGCATCAGCCGGTCGTGGATGCCGGCGCGGAAGTCGTGGGCGTCGCGGATCATCGGGCTGCGGCTGGTGCGCGCGATCGCGGTCTCGACCTCCATCTCGACGGAGGCCAGCGATCCCTGGACGATCTCGACCAGCACCGGGTCGGCGCTGGCCCCCTTGTCGTCGGTGAGGAAGCCGTAGGGGAAGTCGGTGGGCGCGCGCCTGCTCATGCGTGGCTCCTCGTGATGATGATGTTGGCGAAGTCGTCGATGCGCGCGGTGAAGCCCGGGTGCAGCGGGACCGTCGAGCCGAACTCCTCGATGATCGCCGGACCCTCGACCACCGTGCCGACGGCCAGGTCCGTGCGCCACAGCAGCGGTGTCTCGACGTAGCCGTCGTCGGGGTCGAAGCAGACCTGCCTGGTCCCGGGTCCGCTGGTCGCGGAAGGCGCGCTCGCGCCTGTCACGAGACCGGGCTCGAGGCGCTGGATCTCCGGCCGCTGGATCGGGCCGATGCCCGAGACGCGCAGGTTCACCCACTCCACCTGCTGCGAGTCGTCCCCGGAGAAGTCGTAGCCGTAGAGCGCTCGGTGCTCGGCGTGGAAGCGGTCCGCGACGGCCTCGAGGGCAGCATCGTCGAGATCGCCCGCCGGCACCTGGACCCTGACCTCGAAGGCCTGCCCGAAGTAGCGCAGGTCCGCCGTACGCGCGAAGACGTGGTCGGCCTCCGCGAAGCCCTCCTTGGTCAGCGCTGCCGCGGCCTGTGTCGCCAGCCCGGCGAAGACGCTGCTCAGCTCGGCGGCGTCGAGGCGGTCCTGCAGCGCGACGTGGGTCTGGACGTAGTCGTTCTTGACGTCGACGGTGAGCAGGCCGAAGGCCGAGACGTTGCCGGGGTTGGGCGGGACGAGCACGGTCGGGATGCCGAGGATGTCCATCAGCCGGCACAGCAGCAGCGAGCCGGACCCACCGAAGGTGGTCAGGGTGAAGTCGCGGACGTCGAGGCCCGCGCTTGACGGTGACCTGGCGCAGCGCGTTGGCCTGGTTCCACGCCGAGATCTCGAGCACGCCGGCGGCACACGCCTCGGGGGTCAGTCCGAGCTTCTCCGACAGGGCCTCGACACCGGCGCGGGCGGCGTCGACGTCGAGCGGGATCTCGCCGCCCAGCAGGTGGGGAGGGATCCGGCCGAGGACGACGTGGGCATCGGTGATGGTCACGTCGGCGCCACCCTTGGCGTAGCAGAGCGGACCCGGATCGGCGCCCGCCGACTGCGGACCGACCTTGAGGGTGCCCTCGGGCGAGAGGTGCGCGATCGAGCCGCCGCCGGCACCGACGGTGACGACGTCGATCATCGGGATCTTGGAGGGGTAGACACCGACACTGCCCTCGGTGGTCAGCGTGGGTTCGCCGTCGATGACCACGCTGACGTCGGTGGAGGTCCCACCTCCGTCGCTGGTGAGGATCCTGTCGAAGCCGGCGACCTGGGCGATGAGGGCCGCGCCGAGGGCACCGGCAGCCGGTCCGGAGAGCACCGTGGTGATCGGCTGGTGGACGACCTCGTCGGCGCTCAGCACCCCGCCGTTGGACTTCATGACGTAGAACGGCACCGGCCGGCCAGCACCCGACTCGAGCCGGCTCTTGATGTTCGTGACGTAGCTGCTCAGCCGCGGCTTGACCGCCGCGTCGACCAGGGTCGTCATGGCACGCTCGTACTCGCGGTACTCGCGCAGCACCTCGCTGCTGACGCTGACGACCGCGTCGGGGTGCTCCTCGGCCAGGATCGCGCGCATCCGCTCCTCGTGGTCGGAGTTGGCGTAGGAGTGGAGGAAGCAGACGCCGATCGTGCTGATGCCCTGGTCCCTGAACCAGCGGGCCGTGGCGCGCGCGCCCTCCTCGTCGAAGGGCCGCACCTCGGCGCCGGTGAAGTCGAGCCTGCCCTCGACCCCGCGCACCAGGTGGCGCGGCACGATCCGGTCCGGCTTCACCCAGAAGTAGGAGTTGCCATAGCCGTCCGGCACGCTCTGCCGGGCGATCTCGAGCATCGCCTCATAGCCGGTGGTGGTGATGTAGCCGAGCGCGTCGACCTTGCCCTCGAGCAGCTGGTTGGTCGCGACCGTCGTGCCGTGCGACACCGCGGCCACGTCGTCGTACGACGCCCCGTCGAGCAGGCCGAGCACCTTCTCGATGCCGGCGAGGAAGCCGTCCGCGGGGTTGCCGGGGGTGGACGGCGTCTTCGTCGTGACCGTCTGACCGGTGGAGCTGTCGAAGGCCACCACGTCGGTGAAGGTGCCGCCGGTGTCGATGCCGATCCTGATCCGCCGGTCGTGGGTGCTCGCCATGGGGACGATTCAACCGATCCCGCAGTGGCGCGGGCCACGGCAGAGTTTGCCGACGAACGACTGACTCTTCGGCAAGACGTGCAAAGTGGCAACTTCCCCGCCCTACATGGAGTCTGAGGGTCATGAAGGCGACGACTCGGGCAGCGCTGGCAGCCCTCGTGATGGTGGCACCACTGGTGGGCGCGGTCTCGGCGGGCACGCCGGCCCAGGCAGGGTCGCGTTCCGACGGCCGGCTGCTGGGCCAGCTGTCCAGCACCCGGTGGTTCTCCCCGGACAACAGCAAGGCGAAGGACACGGTGGAGGTCGGTATCCGAATGAAGCGGCGTGCGTCGGTGTCGATCACCGTGCGCCGCGAGGGCAAGGGCTGGGTCGCCCGACGGGTGTCGTTGGGCAGCGTCAAGGCCGGCAGACGGGTGTGGCGGTGGGACGGCCGCACCGACGGTGGCCGGATCGTGCAGGACGGCAACTACCGCGTAGAGGTGGTCGCGACGAGCCGGCAGGGCGACGTACGCCGCCAACACGCCACCACGCGCGTGAAGAGCCGACGGGCCTACACCCTGGATGCCAGCAACCTGCCCACCCTGGAGGTGGACCGGACCACGCTTCCCACCGGTGGCACTGTGGCAATCACCGCCTTCCAGCGGGTCGAGGACCGCACCCCCTTCGGGCGCGACCGGTCCTTCCCGCTGCTCAACGGCCTGACCATCTACTCCAACGGCGGCGGTGCGGCTGTGGTCGCCGGCTACCCGATCGTCCGTGACGTCAGCGATCCGGTCCGCACCTGGACCGCGACGACACCGACGGGCGCGCCCCTGCCGCCCGGCTCGTACACCCTCGTGTCCCACGTCGTCGACAGCTACGGCAACAACGGGACCCTGGCCCAGGAGCTCACCGTGACCCCCTGATTTGGGCATGACGCATGGCGGCCGCCTGGCCTACGGTGCGCCAGGAGGCAGGATGATGAAGCGCACCAGACCTCTCGCGGCGGCTGTGATCGGCGCCCTCATCCTCGCTCCTCTGGCGGTGACCCCCGCTGAGGCGACCTGGCCGGGTCCGAACGGGATGATCAGTTACGTCGGTGGCGTGGGTGGGAACTCCCCGGACCACCAGGTCTACGTGATCAACCCCGACGGGAGTGGCCGCCACCGACTGACCGACGTGGGCGGCAACGGGATCTTCCATCCAGAGTGGTCGCCCGACGGCAATCGTCTCCTCGCGTGGGAACAGGAGGTCTTCGGTCAACCCGGCACGACGGTGATCCTGAACGCCGATGGCACGGGCCGCACCCCGGTCTCGACCGAGGCGGTCAAGGCGTCATGGTCCCGCGACGGGTCGAAGCTGGTCTATGTGACGCCCATCGGTCCCGTCGGGCCCTCCAGCGGCTTCGAGCAAGTCATGACGATCGCCCCGAACGGCACCGGACGCACCCAGCTGACGACCATCCCGACCTACAAATGGATCGCGCGGTGGTCGCCCACCGACGACAAGATCGCGTTCGGCTCGTCGCACAACACCTCGTCCCCGGACCCGGACGACTATCCGGGCGGGATCTCCGTCATCGACGCCGACGGCACCGATCGGGTCAAGGTCGTCGACGTCAATGGCTACGTGGACCAGCTCGACTGGTCACCCGACGGGACGAGGATCGCGTTCATCGCCAAGCCGTGCAGCCTCGTCCCACTTGTGCCCGCATCTCCGCCGCTCGACTGCGACGGCGGCTTCGGCGGACCGGGCCCGGAGTACCACCCGAACCTCTACGTCGTCGCTCTTGCCACCGGGGCCATCACCGCTCTCAGCCAGGACCGCCGAGGATGGACGAGCGTGGCCTGGTCACCCGACGGCACGAGGCTGGCCGCCACCATCAACGTGGGCGCAGCAGGCGACCCCGCCGTCGTCACGCTGCCCGCGGGAGGCGGGGCGGTCACCACCGTGATCGAGCCCGGATCCATCGACGTCTGCCCCGACGACGGGTGCGCTGAGGTCCCTGAAGACGTCTCGTCCGTCGACTGGCAGCCCTGCCCCACCGGGACCACGTCCTGCACTGCCGTGACGTCGGTCGACGTGTCCGCCGACCTCGACGGTCCGGCCACCTCCGCACCGCTGGAGGAGCTCGCCTACGACGCGCGGCTGACCAACAGCGGCCCCGACGCCGCCCCGGGAGCCACGGTGAGGTTCGACTGGTCGGGCGCGACCTTCCGGTCGGTGACCGCACAGATGCCCTGCACGCTGGGAGCCAGCTCACTCGTCTGCTCTGCCGGCTCGCTCGGCCGCCACGTCGAGCTCCAGGTGACGCTCAACCTCATCGCGCCGCCCGGGACCGGATCGGTGCACGTCACTGCGACAGCCGACTCCACGGCAGCGGATGCCGTCCCCGGCAACGACGTCCGCAGCGTCGTGACCCTCGTCAGCGACGAGTCCGTTGCTCCGCCGCCGACGGCGACGCCGACCAGTCCTGCGCCCACGACCACCCCGACCACTCCGGTCATCTCCGACGGTGACGGAGACGGAGTGGGGATGCACCGACGTGCTCTCACCCTGACGACGCGCAAGCACCTGATCGTCAAGGGGATGTTGTCCGCCGAGACCAGCCCGTCGTGCGCCAGAGGTCAGCAGATCATCGTGCAACGCCGGGCGTCGTCGAGGTGGCGTCGCGTCACGACCGTCACGACCCGGGCGGACGGATCCTTCCGGGCGTCGGTCAAGGACCGCACGGGGAAGTACCGCGCGATCGGTCCGGCGGGCACCCTCGACGACGGCACGACGTCGTGCGGCCGCGCCGTGTCGTCGACCACGCGCCATCGACACGAGTGACGGCGTCGGCCGGAAATAGGTGAAGGACCCTCGCTGGTATGAGCAACAAGGGCCCTTCGGGCGACCAGTACTGGTGATGCTCCCGGTCGATGCACTCCGTCCGTCCGGTCCCAGCCACCGCATCACCCGGTGTCTGCAACGTTCCCCGGCGAACCGGTTCCCGTCGTGCGGACCATCTCTCTGGAGCCATCCCGCCTCCCCTTGCGGGGCTGCGTAAGGAGAGTTCTATGTCCTGGATCACAGTGAGGGCAAGACCTTCCGGCAAGGTTTCTTCACATACTTCGGGTTCCGGCGTGTCATCCCCAGCGCACGCCCGTCCGTCCCCAGGAATCAGGACTTCTCCACAACTTCCTGCACACGTTTCTGCACAGGCTCCAGGGCACGGCCGTCCCCGTCGAGGACGCGGGTCAGGACCTGGTCGAGCGTCAGCCGGGCACCTTCGGCGCGCAGCTCCTCGAACCGTTGGTCGCCCAGGCTCGCCCGGATCGCGGCCACTACCCGGTCGTTCTCGGGCACGTCGCCGGGGTGACGCCGGGCACCGAGGACGCGCAGGGCCTCGTCGCCCGCGCCGATGAGGACGGCGCCCAGCTCGGACCGGCCCATCGCGTGCTCCGGTCCTGCCAGCTGCGAGATCGTCCAGGCCGCCATCAGCCGCCGGCCCTGCGACCAGCAGATCCGCAGGGCCTGGTGGGTGAGTCGACGAGCCTCGTCGTGGTCACCGCGGTGGTCGGCCAGGTAGCTGAGGTTGGAGAGGAACACGCTGACGTACATCTCGTCGCCGAGGTCGCCGGAGATCTGCAGCCCTTCCTCGTACGCCTCGCGGGCCAGCTGGTCGCGTCCGGCCACGCGGGTCAGCTCGCCGCGGATGTTGAGTACCTGGGCGACCAGGGCGGGACTGCCGGCGCCGCGGCCCAGCGCCAGGGCCTCGTCGTTCGTCCGCATGGCCGACTCGTGCTGCTCGGCGTCGCCGATGTAGGTCGCCGACGTGACTGCGAGCCCGTAGGCCACGAGCCGCGTCTCCCCCATGGCGCGGAACATCTCGGTCGCGCGCTCCCAGTGGACGCGTGCCTCCGGCCGGTTGAGCGGGAACGCCATGAACCCTGCCGCCAGGTGGATCCGTGCCGAGACATAGGGGTCCAGCTCGTCCTCCACCGCCAACATCTCGTCTATCCAGCGCAGCCCCTCCGCGTGGTTGCCCTCGAGGAACCAGTAGGCGCCGAGCGCCGCCGTGATCCTCGCGGTCAGCGGCAGGTCGCCCCGGTGCGCCGCCCAGGCGTGGGCCGCGCGCACCTCCTGCAACATCTCGCTGATGTCGTCGAGCCACCGGTAGGTCGCGTCGGTCCAGCGCCGTTCGTAGAGGTCGTCCAGGTAGGACGAGAAGTACGCCGCGTGGGCGGCCCGGCCCGCCCCCAGATCGTCCTCGGCCAGCCGGGCGGCGTGCTCCCGCACGAGCGCCAGCATCCCGAAGCGCGGCTCGTTTCGGGAGCCGGTCGTCCGGCGGACCAGGCTGTGGTCCACCAGGACGCTGAGCGCGTCGACCACGTCGCCGTCCGCCCAGACCGCTTCGACGGCCTCGAGCGGCACGGCTCCCCGGAACACCGAGAACAGTCCGAACAGGCGTTGCTCTGCCGGCCCCAGCAGCTGCAGGCTCCAGTCGATCGTCGCCGGGATCGTCTGCTGCCGGTCGGGAAGGTCGCGTCCCGCGCCGGCCGCCGAGCCCAGGCGGTCGGTCAGCCGCTCGCGCAGGAGGGAGGGAGACAGGGTGCGCAGGTGGCCCCCGGCGATCTCGATCGCGAGGGGCAGGCCGTCCACGGCACGGCAGATCGCGGCGACGTCCTCCATGTGGTGGGCCAGCTCGAAGTGGGGGTCGACCGCGGTCGCCACCTGGTCGAAGAGGGCGACGGCGTCGGCGAGGCCGTCGGTCCCGTGGGCGCTCTCGACGTCGAGGGGGTGCACCTCGTACACGTGCTCGCCCGCGACGCGCAGCCGTGCCCGGCTGGTCACCAGCACCCGGAGGTCGGCGGACCACTGGAGCATCTGGGCCACGAGGTCCGCGGCCTCGACCACGTGCTCGAAGTTGTCCAGGACCAGCAGCATTGCCTGGCGCTGCAGGGCCTCCTCCAGCATCTGCACCACGTTCGAGTTGTCGCCGGACCGGATGCCGAGCTCGCTCACGGTCAGCTCGGCGACGAGTCCCGCGTCGGTCACCTTCGTGAGGTCGACGTAGCAGGTCCGCTTCGACGTCGCCTCGCGGTATCCGTAGGCCACCTCGGCCGCCAGCCTCGTCTTGCCGACTCCTCCGATGCCCAGCAACGTCACGAGCCGGTGGTCCTCGAGCAGGGAGAGGACGGCGGCGACGTCGCGGTCACGACCCAGTGTGGGGGTTGCCGGGCGCGGCACGCGGGTCGCACCCGCGCCCGCGCCGGGTGCCAGGCTCGCCGGGTCGACCGGCGGCATCGCCTGCGCCCGCGCGTGCAGGGCCCGAGCAGCCGGACCGGGCTCCGTGCCGAGCTCGTCGCGCCAGAGCCGTGCCATCGCGTCCAGCTGGCGCAGCGCCTGGCTGCGGCTGCCGCTCTCGACGTGCTGCTGGACCAGCCGCAGGTGCGCCTCCTCGTCGAGCGGTTCGGCGGCCACCAGATCGGCCCAGCGCCCGGCCGAGCGGAGCAGCTCGAGGTAGGAGACCCGCAGGCGCTCGCGCTCGGCGTCGGCCCACGGCTCGTAGAGATCCTCGGGCAGCAGGTCGCCGCGGTAGAGGTCGATCGCCTCCTGGACCGCCGACGGATCTCCCGATGCGCGGTCGAAGCTGCTCGACGTCCACCACGACGTCCGCGTCCGGCAGCAGCGCGACGACGTCACCCGCCAGGACGACCGCGGACGGGATGCCGACAGCGGTCCGGGCGTAGTGCGCCGCCTTGTGCAGCCGGGGCGCCGCCTGCTCCAGGAGCAGGTCGGGCCACAGGACGTCGATCAGCTGCTCACGGGGCAGCTGGCGTCCGGGACGGAGGGCCAGCACCTTCACCAGGGTGGCTGCACTCCGGCGGGTCCAGGCGTGCGCGGCGACGGCGCGGCCGTCGACGACGACCGCGAAACCTCCGAGGAGATTGATGTCGACATGCATCGCGCACCCTCTCGCCACGAGCGATGCGACTCTACGCCCGGGCGGGCTCAGGCCACGACCGCTATCGCGGCGAGCGACTGGAGGTGCTCGACCTCGTCGCCCATCGCGGAGCTGAACTCGTGGAGCAGGGAGCGGATGCCGCGGGCATCCCAGTCGTACGCCGCCACGCCCTCGGTCGCCTCGCGGAGCCGCCGCGAGAGGAGCTCGCGGGTCTGCTGGTAGCGCACCAGGGCCACCTGCTCCGGGACGGCACCGTCGTGGGCGGCGAGCACCTCCCCGGCGAGCAGCTCGGCGTCGCGGAGCGCGTCGGTCATGCCGTGGGAGGTGATGGGGTCCCTGAAGTAGCCCGCGTCTCCCACCAGTGCCCACCCGGGCCCTCCGGACTCGCGGACGAATCCGGGGACGCCGGCCCAGCCGCGGAACGGCGAGAGCGGCCGGAGGCCGTGCACCCGTTCGACGGCGGCGGGACCAGCCGCGACGAGCAGGTCGGCGACGGCGCGCTCCACGCCGAGCCGGCGCAGGCGGCGCATCCGGCCGGGGGTGGTGGACACGAACAGGCACGAGGCGCCGTCGTTGGTGGGGATGACACCGGCGCCGGCGCCGACGCCGTAGATCCACTCGTAGCCGTCCGCCCGCGGGTCCTCGACGTAGCGGTAGAGCACCGCACTCGCGGCCCGGCCCCGCCACGTGGTCGCGGCACCGGCCTGCTCGGCGACGCGGGACCGGATCCCGTCCGCACCGATCGTGAGCCAGGCGGCGAGGTCGACGCGGGCACCGGTGCGGGTCCGCCCGACGACGCCGGCCACCCGGCCGGTGGCGTCACGACGCAGCGCGGTCACTGTCGTCTCGTGGAGCACCCGCACGCCGGCGTCCTCGGCGGCCTCGACGAGGAGTCGGTCCAGCAGGTGCCGGCGGGGGGCGTACAGAGCATCCACCCCCGCCCGGGGACGGATGGAGACGTCGACGTCCTCTCCGTCCGGGTAGTGGAAGACCGTGCGCCGGACGGCTGGGGTGCCGGCGGCCACGACGTCCCCCAGCACGCCCCAGCGGGACAGCTGGAGGACCCCGGCGCGCATCAGGGCGTGCGTCGAGACGGTGTCGCTCCCCCGCCGGCCACGCTCGACCAGGGCGACCGAGAGGCCGGCACGGGCCAGGAGCAGGGCGGTGGAGGCGCCGGCGACCCGGCCTCCCACCACGACGACGTCGAGCGGGCTCATGCCGCCGGCTCCCGTCGACCCGTGCCGACCCCGACCGCCGTCAGGGTCGAGGACCCACCTGCTGCGAGGAGGTGGTCCACCACCGCCCCGGCGTCGTGCCGGGCCCCGTCGATCTGGCCGGAGTCGCGCCGGTGCTGGAACCGCTGGCCGACGACGTACACGCCCTCGGCCGGGGTCACCCCCCGGTGCTGACGGATGGTCCCGTCGGGGTCGGTGATCGGCAGCCGCAGCCACGGGTGGTGCGGGCGGTAGCCGGCCGCGACCAGGACGGTGTCGATGCCCTCCGCGTGCAGGTCGAGCCGCGTGCGCGCGGGTCTGATCACGACGGGTCGGGGCCGCGGACCGTCCCACAGCTGGCCGCCCAGTCCGACGCGCTGGACGAAGAAGTCGAGGCTGTCGAGCAGCCGGTCCAGGGCGGCGTCCGCGTCACCGACTGTGGCGGCGAGGTCATCGCGGAACCGGGCCGCGCGGCCCTCGACCGCGTCGAGGCGCCCGACGAGGCGGACGCCGCGCTCCTGGAGGCGGCCGAGGTCGAGGTCCTCGGTGGCTCGCACCGGGTCGTCACGACCGACGAGCTGCAACGAGGTCTCCGCGCGCGCCGCCGCCGGGTCGGCCACCTCGTCGATGGTCCGGGCGAGCCGCCCGGTGTTCTCGAGCCACCAGAAGATGTCGAGGCCCCGGTGGCGCCGGGGCATCCGGGTGTGTCGGCCCACCGCGAGCGTGACTTCCCGGCCGGCCCGGTTGAGCTCGTCGGCGATCTGCATCCCGGACGCCGAGGCGCCCACGACGAGAACGCCGCCGGTCCCGAGCCGGCCGGGGTTGCGGTAGTTGTTCGAGGTGACCAGGTCGACGCGAGCGGTGTCGAGGCCAGCCAGGCCGGCCGGGACGTATGGCGTCCCGTGCGGCCCGGTGGCGATGACGACGTGTCGCGCGTGCCAGGTGCCGCGACTGGTGACGATGCGGTAGCGACGCGCGTGGTCGCCACCCGGAGCGACCGCGACCTCCTGCACCGTCGTTCCCTCCGACCACGGGCGCGTCGAACGAGGCGGCGTACGCCTCGAGGTAGCCGATGAACGACCCGACGCTGAGGTAGCCGTCAGGGTCGGGACCGGCGTAGCTCCAGCCGGGGAGCCGGGTCATCCAGCTCGGCGTCAGCAGGTGGAGGGAGTCCCAGCGCTCGGTGCGCCAGCGGTCGGCGACGCGGCCGCGGTCGAGCACGACGTGCTCGCGACCCGCGTCCGTGAGGAGCTTGCTCACCGCCAGGCCGGCGTGGCCGGCGCCGATGACGACGGTGTCGATGGTGGTCATGCAGGTGTCCTTTCGGGCGCGGCCGGCCGGTGGTGGCCGGCCGGCCGCGGGTGGGATGGGGCGAGCGGGCTCAGCCCGTCACGACCTCGATGACGACGGGGGTGGGATTGGTGAGGGCGTCGTACACGGCGGAGCGCCGCCGGGACTGCTCGACGATCTCGCGCAGCGTGGCGTCGTCGGCGTCACCCTCGATGCGGAAGGTGACCTTGACCTGCTCGTAGCCGTTGCGGACCGAGCCGGCCGAGAGACCGAGGATCCCGAGCAGGTCGATGTCACCGGTGACGGTCGACGACACGTGCGTCAGCCGGACCCCGCGGGCCGCGGCGACGTTGGCGATGCCGCTGGTCAGGCAGGCGGCGATGGCGTGCAGCAGGTACTCGACCGGGGTCGGACCCTGGTCGGTGCCGACCAGGACGGCCGGGTGGTCGGACTCGACCACGGTGTCCTGCTCGTGCCGCATCTCCTGCATGGCGCCGTGGAAGTCGGCGAAGGTCGAGCGGCTGTGGGTCCCGGTCTGCCAGGTGTTGGTCGCCCGGAACTGGAACTTCGCGATCTCGTTGGTCTCCTTCACGGCGTCCCGGGTCGCGAAGAGGGTGGCGACGTCGACGCCGTTGAGCGGGGCCTTCTCGGTGGTGGTGGTCATGCGATGTCCTCCTGTGTGGGTGCCGGTGTCCCGGCGCTGGATGGGGTGTGGGCGCTGACCGTGGGGTCGCACGACGGTCCTGCTTCGTCGGGCCGTGGCGCCCACCTGGGTGCTGGTCATGGCAGGGAGGTTGGCGCCCGGACCTTCCCCGGCCCTTCCCGATTCCTTCCCCCGCCGGCGGCGGTCGCAGGAAGGGCGACGGAAGGCCGTCTGGTCAGCCTCGGACCACACATACCGAGACCGACCAGGAGTCCCAGATGCACCCCGTCCTCAACATGACCCTCGCAAGCTCCCGCGAACGGGAGCTCCGCACCGTCGTACGCCGTCCCGACCGCCTGATGTCCAGGGTGCTCGAGCTCGCCACGAAGGAGACCCGATGACGCACCGCAGCACCACGTCCAGCCACCCGTCCGACCTCGTCCACGTCCACGTCCGCGTCCGGCTCCGGGACGGCGGGTCCGCCTTGCTCCGTCCGCTCGCGGGTGGAGAGGTCTCCGTCCTGGAGGGCGTGTTCGAGGGCCTGTCGAGCCAGTCACGACACCAACGTTTCCTGGTCCCGATGCCACGGCTTCCCGGGTCGGCGCGCCGCGTGCTCACCGACGTCGACGGCCACCGCCACGTCGCCTGGGTGGCGCTCGTCGACGGTGTGCCCGTGGGCCTGTGCCGCTTCGTGCGCACCGCGCCCGACACCGCCGAGATCGCCTTCGAGGTCGTCGACGCCGAGCAGGGTCGCGGCATCGGCTCGGCCCTCGTCGACGCCGTCGCCACCGTCGCCGCCGCCTCCGGCATCACGTGGCTGGAGGCGACCGTCGCCCCCGACAACGACGCGTCCATCTCGGTGCTCGACCGGATCGGCGTACGCCTGCACCCGGAGGACGGTCTGCTCGAGCGGCCGCGGCCGCCTGCAGCTCCCCGAGCCGGCGCGCGTCGACCGTCGAGCGGTACTGGCCCTGTCGGGTCAGCCCGCGAGCAGGGCCTCGACGGCCGCCGCGACCTCGAGCAGCCGACGGTCGGCCCCGTGCCTGGCGACCAGCTGAATCCCGACGGGCAGACCGTCGCTCGTCGTGCCGGCCGGCACCGAGATGGCCGGGCAGCCGGTGACCGTGATGAACCACGCCGAGCGCATCCACGCGAGGTAGTCGGGCATCTGCTGGCCGTTGATCGTCTCGGGGAACTCCTGCTCCACCGGGAACGGCGGCACCTGCGAGGTCGGCAGCAGCAGCACGTCGTGGTCGCCGAAGAAGACGCGCATCGTCTCGGCCAGCGCGGTGCGCTGCGGTGTAGGCGCGCGCCACGTCGGCGCCGGTCAGCGACTCCCCCGCCCGGATGTTGGCCTCGAGCGACGGCTTGAACGACGTGGGGTGCTCGGCGAGCAACCGGCCGAGCTTCGCCTGGAAGTGCCACGCGCGCAGCGTGCGGAAGGTGTCGTCGGCCAGCGAGAGGTCGGGATGCGCGTCGGCGACCGCCGCACCCGCGTCGGACAACCGCGCCGCGCTGCGCACGTACGACGTCCGCGACCTCGTGGTCCACCACCAGCGCGCCGCCGAGGTCCACCGAGCCGGCCACCCGCAGGCCCGCCAGCGGGGCCGGGGTCAGCGGTGGAGCGAAGGTCGAGCCCGGATCGCCCAAGGCGTGTGGCGCCCGCGGGTCGGGCCCGGCCAGCACCGAGAGCAGCAGGGCGACGTCGCCGACGTTGCGGGCCATCGGCCCGCCGACCGACGTGCGTCTCCCACTGGTTGTAGAGCGGCCACTCGGGCACCCGTCCGAGCGAGGGACGCATGCCGACGACGCCGCAGAACGACGCCGGGTTGCGCAGCGACCCGCCCATGTCGGACCCCTCGGCGAGAGGCACCATCCCGGAGGCCAGCGCGCACGCCGCTCCCCCGCTCGAGCCGCCGGCCGACCGGGTCGGGTCGACGGGGTTGCGGGTCACGCCGAACACCGGGTTGAAGGTGTGCGAGCCCGCCGCGAACTCCGGCACGTTGGTCTTGCCGACGAAGACCGCGCCGGCGCCGCGGATCCGCTCGACCAGCAGGTCGTCGTGGTCGGCGACCGCGTCGGCGAAGATCGGCGAGCCGTAGGTCGTCCGCCAGCCCTTCAGCGCGTGGGTGTCCTTCACCGCGAAGGGCAGGCCGTGCAGGGGGCCCACGAACGCGCCGGACGCGTACGCCTCGTCGGCGGCTGCCGCGGCCTCGCGGGCCCGCTCCTCGTCGAGCGAGACGATCGCGTTGAGCTCGGGGTTGCGCTCGGCGATCCGGGCCAGGTGCAGGTCGAGCAGCTCGCGCGCGGAGATGTCGCCCTCGCGTACGGCGGCAGCCTGCGCACGGGCTGTGGAGTCGACGGTCAGGTCAGTCATCGCCGACGACCGAAGATCCCGCCCACGACGACGCCGAGCACGACCAGCCCTGCACCGACGGCCACACCGGTCAGGAACTCCTGGCGCGAGCCGGCCGGTGACGCTACCGGGGCGGGAGCCGTGAAGACCTGGCCGACCTCGGCGGGTGCGCCAGCGCCGCTGGTCGAGGAAGGCGCGCTTGGGCCTGTCACGAGACCCGCGCCGGCACCGCCCGCCAGCACCGAGTCGACGTTGCCGAAGAACTCCCCCGCCATCCGCTTCGACACCGAGGTCAGCATCCGCTGCCCGACGCCGCCGATCATCCCGCCGACCACCGCGTCGGCGTCGTAGACGACGGTCGTGGCATCACCGACGGGCACGAAGCGGACGTGGACGATCGCGCCGATGGTGCCGGGGGCGCCGGCGCCGTCGAGCTTCATCACCAGGGAGTCGTGCTCGACGAGGTCGGTCAGCACGCACGACCCGGCATAGGTGCCCTTGATCGAGGCGACGCCCGCCGTGACGGTCATGGCGTAGGCGTGCTCACCTGTCGCCTCGAGCCGCTCGCAGCCGGGGATCGTGCGGACCAGCACCGCGGGGTCCAGCAGGGCGTCCCAGACCTGCGCGACGGGGGCGCTGACGACGTTCTCACCGGTGAACTTCATGGGGTCTCCTTCGGTTCTGCGTGCGCCAGGCGCAGGGCGTACAGCTCGGACGGCGAGATCGGCATGGCCGTGATGCCGAAGCCGGGCATGACGGTGCGCTCGGCGTCCTCGATGGCGGCGGCGAACACCGCCGCGGAGGGGATCACGCCCGCCTCGCCCGCGCCCTTGATGCCGAGCGGGTTGAGGGGCGAGGGCGTCTCGAGGTGGTCGATGTCGATGGTGGTCGGCACCTCGGTGACGTAGGGCATGAGGAAGTCCATGAAGGACGCGTTGAGCAGCTGGCCGGACTCGTCGTAGGCCATCCGCTCGTAGAGCGCACCGCCCACGCCCTGCGCGACGCCACCGTGGATCTGGCCCTCGACGATCATCGGGTTGATCAGGTGGCCGCAGTCGTGGACGACGGCGTACTTGAGGATCGTGATCTCGGCCGTGTCCGGGTCGGTCTCGACGATCACCGCGTGCATGCCGCTGGCGAAGGTCGCGCGCTCGGGTGAGTAGAAGTCGCGCCCCTCCAGGCCCGGCTCGTCGTCCTCGGCGACCGGCGGCTTGCCGGGGTCGCCGACGGAGAACTGGGTGGCGGACTTGGACGCCTCGTCGAAGGCGTAGCGCAGCGGGTTGGACAGCACCGAGACGGTGCCGAGGTCGATCGAGGCGTCGGTGCCGCGCACGCTGACGACGCCGTCGACGATCTCGAGGTCGGACTCGTCGGCCTCCAGCGCCTCGGCCGCGATCCGCAGCGCCTTCTCCCTGGCGCGCAGGGCCGCGAGGTGGATGGCCGACCCGCTCATCACGGCCGCTCGCGAGGCGAAGGTGCCCACGGCGTACGGCATCTTGCGGGTGTCGCCGGTGGTGATCTCGACGTCCTCGAAGCGGACCCCGAGGGTGTCGGCGACGATCTGGGCGAAGACGGTCTGGTGGCCCTGGCCCTGGGTGGTGAGGCCGGTGGCGACCTTGACCTTGCCGGAGGTCTCGATGTGGACGTGGGCGCCTTCGTAGGGGCCGACGCCCGTGCCCTCGACGTAGCACGCCAGGCCGATGCCGACCCGACGTCCCTGCGCGGCCATCTCGGCGCGGATAGCCCTCGAACTCGTCCCAGCCCACCAGCGCCTTGAGCTTGGCGAGCGAGGCGGGATAGTCGCCGGAGTCGTACTCCAGCTCGCGGCCGTCCTGGAAGATCAGCCCGTGGTCGTAGGGGAACTCGTCGGGCTGGATGAAGTTGACCGACCGCACGTCGGTGCGGTCCTTGCCGAGGTAGTCGGCGATCGCGTCCATGGTGCGCTCCATCACGAAGCAGCCCTGCGGACGGCCGGCGCCGCGGTAGGGCGTGACCATGACGGTGTTGGTGTAGAGCGACTCGAAGACCACGCGGTAGTTCTGCGGCTTGTAGGGGCCGAGCAGCTGGGTCGAGGTGATGATCGGCACGATCAGCCCGTACGGCGAGTAGGCGCCGTGGTCGTGCCAGAACTCGACGTCGAGACCGAGCAGCCGTCCGTCGTCGTCGAAGCCGACCTCGACGTGGTGCTCCTGCGCCCGCTCGTGGGCCGAGGAGATGAAGTGCTCGCGGCGGTCCTCGGTGAACTTCACCGGCCGTCCCAGCGTCATCGCCGCGAGCGGCACGAGGAGCTCCTCGGGCCACGGGTGGTTGATCTTGACGCCGAAGCCGCCGCCGACGTCGGGTGTGATCACGTCGACGTGGGCCAGGTCGAGCCCGAGCTTGGCCGCGACGCAGCCCGCGCACGCCGGTGGAGGTCTGCGTCGACGACCAGACCGTGAGCCGGCTGGTGTCGGGGTCCCAGCGGGCGACCGTGCCGCGCCCTTCCATGGGGGTGCAGGCGGAGCGCTCGATGTCGAGGTCGAGGGACAGCGTGTGGGGAGCGGCGGCGATGGCCGCCCGGGCGTCGCCGTTCTCCTGCTCCATCCGGGCGCCGACGTTGCCGGGGACGTCCTCGTGGACGAGTCGCCTGGCCGCCCGAGCGGCCGGGATGCCGACCACCGGCTCGAGGAAGTCGTAGGACACCCGGATCCGCCCGACCGCGTCCTCGGCGACGTAGCGGTCGACCGCGACGACGAAGGCGATCGCCTCCCCGACGTAGTTGACCTCCTCCTTGGCCAGCGCGTACTGCGTCCGGCCGTGGGTCAGCGTCGGGTGCGGGATCAGCAGCGGCAGCGGGTCGGCCATCGGGCCGATGAGGTCCTCGTGGGTCCACACCACCATCACGCCGTCGACGTCGAGCACGTCGGAGACGTCGATGTCGGTGATGCGCGCGTGGGCGTGCGGCGATCGCAGCACCGCGGCGTGCAGCAGCCGCGGGTCGTCGTGCAGCAGGTCGTCGACGTAGCGGCCCTGCCCGCGCAGGAATCGCTGGTCCTCCACCCGCGGCACCTTGGCGCCGAAGAGCTTGGTGGTCATGGGCGCTCACGCCCCGCTCGGGCTGGATCTCGGCCGCGCGGAGCACCGACTTCACGATGTTCTGGTAGCCGGTGCAGCGGCAGAGGTTGCCCGCGATCATCTCGCGCGCCTCCTCCTCGCTCGGGTCGGGGTTCGCCCGCAGCCCGGCGGTGATCGTGGTGAGGAAGCCGGGCGTGCAGAAGCCGCACTGGAGCCCGTGGCAGTCGGAGAACGCCTGCTGGACCGGGCTGAGCCGCCCGTCGGGCGAGCCGTCGGCCTCGGTGAGTCCCTCGACCGTGGTGATCTCCGCGTCGACCGCGGAGACGGCGAACATCAGGCACGCAGCGCATCGGCGACCCGTCGACCAGCACCGTGCACGCGCCGCACACGCCGTGCTCGCAGCCGACGTGGGTGCCGGTGAGGCCGCAGTCGTGGCGCAGCGCGTCGGAGAGCAGCCGCCGTGCCGGCACCTGCACCTCGTGCACCGAGCCGTTCACCCGGAGCCGGACGTCGTGGATCTCCTCGGTCATGCGGTGTCCCTCTCTCGGGTCCGGTCGAGGGCGTGCGTGATGGCCGCCGCGAGCACCCGGGGAGTCAGCACCCGCACCAGGTGGGCGCGGTAGTCGGCACTCGCGTGGATGTCCTCTGCCGGGTCGAGCTCGCGCAAGGCGGCCCCGGCCGGGTCCTCGAGGTCGTCGACCACGTCGACGACGACCGGCACGTCGCTCACCGAGATGAAGCCGACGCGGGCCGCCACCACCTCGTCGGCGGTGCACTCGACGTAGGCCGCGACACCGACCAGGGCGTAGTCACCGTGGCGGCGGGCGATCTCCTCGAAGGCCACGCCGGCGCCTTCCGGAAGCGCCGGGAAGAAGGCCTCGACCGCGATCTCGTCGTGGGCCAGCGTCGACTCCAGCGGTCCGGCGAACAGCTCCGCGGCCGGGATCGTACGACGACCGCGCACGGACGCGACCTCCACCGATCCCCCGAGCAGGCGCAGCACCATGGGCATCTCCGCCGCGGCGTCGGCGTGCACCAGGGAGCCGACGGTGGTGCCGCGATTGCGGATGGTCGGGTGCGCGACGTTGCTCAACGCCAGCGCGAGGAGGGGCTGGGAGCCGGCCGCCTCCGCCGAGCCCAGCACCTCGGCGTGGCGCGCGAGCGCCCCGACGCGGACCCCGGCAGCGTCCACGGTGACGTGGCCGAGGTCCGGGAGGCCGTTGATGTCGACCAGCATCGACGGTGCGGCGAGCCGCATGGACAGCAGCGGGACCAGCGACTGGCCGCCCGCGAGCACCTTCGCCCCCGGTTTCCCCGCGAGGGCGGCGAGGGCCTCCTCGAGGGTGCGCGGGCGCACGAAGGCGAAGGGTGCGGGCTTCATCGCGGAGTGGGGCCCCCCGAGGCCGCGTCGTCGACGCCCCCGTCGTAGTCGGGGTGGCTCAGGTTTCGGGTGACGGAGCCGGTGCCCTCCCCTGTGCGGCCCTTGACCATGTGGAAGAAGACGATGACCAGGATCGTGCCCAGCGCGATGCCACCGAGCTCGAAGTCGTCACCGAAGGTCAGGGTGACGCCACCGATGCCGGCGATCAGGCCGGCCGACAGGCCGACCATGTTGACCGGGTTGCCGAAGTCGACGTCGTTCTCGACCCAGATCTTGGCTCCCACGAGACCGATCATTCCGTAGAGGACAACCGTGATGCCGCCGAGGACACCGCCGGGGGTGGCGCTGACGACCGCGCCGAACTTCGGGCACAGGCCGAGCAGGATGGCGACAAGCGCGGCGACGTAGTAAGCGGCCGTGCTGTAGACCCGGGTGGCACCCATGACGCCGATGTTCTCGGCGTACGTCGTGGTCGGCGAGCCACCGAACGCGCTGGCGAACGCGGTCGCGATGCCGTCCGCGCCGATGGCGCGGCCCATGTAGGGGTCGAGGTCCTGGCCGCTCATCTCGGCAACTGCCTTGACGTGGCCCGTGTTCTCGGCCACGAGCGCGATGACACCGGGCAGCACGAGCAGGATGGCGGTCAGCGAGAAGGACGGTCCGTGGACCACCGAGACACCGTCGGCCAGCGTCCCGCTCGGCAGCCCTATCCAGTCGGCTGCCTGGACACCGGCCCAGGAGACGCGGTCGTGCTCGGTCGCCTCGGTGGCGCCGCCCAGCACCGAGGTGATGGGGCCGAGGACCAGGTCGGCCAGCCACGACAGGACGTAGCCGAAGATGAGGGCCAGGAAGACCGCGATCCGCGACCAGAAGCCGGGGAGCATCACGGCTGCGAACACCATGAACGCCGCGGTCAGCAGGGCGATCCACTGGTCCTGGGGCCAGTAGATGCCGGCGACCACGGGCGCGAGGTTGAAGCCGATGAGCATGACCACTGCGCCGGTCACGGCCGGCGGCAGGATCCTGTGGATGAGCTCCGCCCCGGCGAAGTGGACGAGCACGCCGACGGCGGCGAGCACGAGGCCGCCCACCAGGATCGCACCGGTGACGTAGGAGGAGTCGTTGCCCTCGTCCAGGGCGCGGATGGCCGCGACGGAGGCGACGAACGACGCGCTGGTGCCGAGGTAGCTGGGCACCTTGTTCTGCACGATCAACAGGAACAGGATCGTGCAGAGGCCCGAGAACATGATGGCGAGGTTGGCGTCGAGTCCCATGACGACCGGGAACACGAAGGTGGCGCCGAACATGGCGACCACGTGCTGGGCGCCGAGCCCGATCGTCTTGCCCCACGGCAGACGCTGGTTCGGTGCGACGGCCTCACCCGGCGCGGGATCGACCACTTCCCACTTGAACATCGACATGTGCAGGCCTCCAGATTCGCAGGGGTGGATACCCGAGAAGCCACAAACTAGTGGCCTCCATCACACACCCTCACTAGCGACTTGTGCCGAAGGAACGCCGCCGGGGATGGCAGGTTCTTCAGCGGTCCGGCGAGCCGGTCGACACCGGGTCGTCGCCACAATCGATGAACTCCCGTGTCGCGCCGCGGCCGGCCCTTCCGGACCGCCCTAGCGTCGACGCGCGTCGCTCGGGCCTGATGGACGCCATCACATGAGGGAGCACAACCAATGAAGAAGGTATTGACCACGTTCGTGGTCGCCCTGGGCGCCATGGGCGTGGTGGGCGCGACCGGCGGAAGCGCATCCGCGGGCGAGATCACCGGCACGGGAAAGCCCACCCCCATCAACTCCTACAACGCCAACTCGATCTGCTCGTTCTCGGGGCTCGACGACATGGACTTCGAGGCACCGGTGCAGCCCGGCGTCGTGCAGAACTGGGGCAGCATCCCCAAGGAAGTACGCGACTTCCTCGCCACCATCGGCGAGCACCCCGGCACCGCCTGCAACGGCAGCAAGAACGGTCTGCACCCCTGACCCGACACTCAGCCGGCGATCTCCAGCGCCCGCAGCGCGACGGCGACATCCAGTCGTAGGTGCGGGTCGCTGGCGATCGGGCCGAGGAGGCGCTGCAGCTTGCCGACGCGGTAGCGCATCGTGTTGTAGTGGAAGAACTGCGCACGCGCCGCCTCCGCCACGTTGAAGTTCGTGTCGAGCAGCACCTGCAGCGTCTCGCGCAGGTCGGCTGCCTCCGGGGTGCGCTCGGCGAGCGGCCCCAGCACGTCGGAGGCGTACGCCGCCAGCTCGGCCGGGTCCGGCACGAGCGCGAGGAGCCGGTGCAGGCCGAGCTGGTCGAACCAGGTCGTCGACCCGGTGCCGCGGACCCGTCGACCGACCTCCACCGCGCGACGGGCCTGCTGGTAGGCCTGCGGCAGCTCGCCCAGGCCGGTGGCGACCCGGCTGACGCCGGCGGAGAACGACAGTCGGCCGCCACCCCGGTCACCTCGTACGGCCTCGACCGCCTGGCGTACGAGCGCGCCGGAGTCGTCGCCCTCGGCCAGCGGCAGCAGGGTCACCACCTCGGAGGAGAAGTCGACGGAGGCGATCTCGCTGTCGATGCGTTCGCTGACCTGGCGCCACGCCAGCGCGAACCGGTCCTGCCAGATCCGCCGCTGGGGGCCGGGAGCCGCCGCCCCCTCGATGGCGTCCGGGTCGAGCTCGGCGACCACGATCACGACCGGACGGCCCAGGTCCCACCCGAAGGCCTGCGCGTGCTCCGCGACGTAGGCCTCGCCGCCGGCGCGGCGGAGGAACACGTCGCGCAGGAAGTCGCCGCGATACTTGTTCTCGACCGCGGCCACGGCCTGCTCGCGGGTGATCAGCAAGGCCGCGACGGTGGCGGCGCGCTCGAGGGCGTGCACGTCGGAAGGGTGGATCGTGGTCGGGCTGATCGCGACCAGCCGGGCGAGGTCGACGCCGGCGGCGCCGACGCGAAGTGCCCGCGCCTCCCGTTTCCCGAGCCGGACCCCGGTGTCGAGCCGCTCCACGCGCACCCGACCCGTGGGGTCGAGCAGGTCGGCACCGGCGAGCGCCTCGCGCTGGGCCTCGTCGAGGTGCGCTGCGCGTTCGCGCCCGTCGGTGGACGTGAAGGCCACGCCGCAGCCGAGGGCGGTGCCGACCGCTTCCGCGATCGCGTCGAGGTCGCCGCCCTCCAGCACGATGTGCGTCAGCGCGATGTGCAGCGCGTCGGCGCGCTCGAGCGCCGCGACTGCTTCGGGGTCGCTTATCAAGTCTTGGCCCACTTCATGCCTTTCCTTGGACAAGTTCTCACATTCGCGAGTCTCGCACGGGGCCGATAGCGTCGGCCAGGTGATCCAGGTTGCGGCGCCACTGCGGGTCCGCGAGCGCCTGTCCGCGGCTCCGGACGGCCTCCGCGCACATCGTGCACGGCGGCGCGACGGCGATCTACGTCGACCTCGACGGCTGGTGCCTCGGTCTCGTCGCGTCCACGGCCTCCCGCGTGCCGTGCGCCCTGTGGACCTCCCTCCCGGACCTGGGCGACCTCGCCGGCGGCCCGGTCGAGGTCGTCGACGGCACTCTCGTGGTCGCCGGGCACGAGGTTCGCGTGTCCCGGGTCGTCGACCCCACCGCTCGCCATCTCGGACGTCATGAGATCCGCGTGTCCGAACCCGCAGTCCTCATGACGTACGGCCTCGACATGCCCCGCAGCCGGCCCGCTGACCGCCGACCCAGGCGGTGCACCTCATCGGTCGCGGCCCCGGCCTGACCCCGCTCGGCGACGACGTGCTGGCCGGCTGGTTCGCTGCCCGCCACGCGGCCGGACAGCCCGACACCACCCTGGCGGCCGCCGTACGTCCTGCGCCTCGACGACCACCACCCTGCTCTCGGCCACCCTGCTCGACTGCGCCATGCACGGCGAGGCGCTGCCCCAGCTCGCCGCCTGGCTCGCCGACCCGACCCCGTCCACCACCGAGGCGCTCATGGCCGTCGGGGCCACCTCCGGCGCCGGCCTTCTCGCCGGCGCCGAGCTGGCGTTGTCATCGCTTGCCGCCCACCACCGCCCCGGGAGGGCCGCATGACCACCCCACGCGTGAGGGACCACGTCGAGATCCGCAGCGGTGCCTACGCCGACTCGGTCACCCTGCTCCAGGTCAGCCGCACCGTGCAGGCCGCACCCGGGGTGGTGACCGCACAGGTCGCGATGGCCACCGGCCTCAACCTCGAGGTGCTCGAGGGCATGGGCTTCGCGGTGCCGGACTCCTCCCCCAACGACATGGTCGTCGCGCTGCGGCTCGAGGACGACGCCGAGGTGTCCGGCGCCCTCGCGGCCGTCGATGCGGCGCTGGCCCCGGTGCGACCGAGCGCCGGATCGAGCGAGGTCGCCCCGCCGCGGACGACGTCCTCGGCCCTGCGGCGTACGGCCCCCGGCGCGGTCGTGCTGGTGTCGGTGCCGGGGGCGAGCGCCACGGTCGAGGCGATGGACGCGATCGAGGCCGGCCACGACGTGATGATCTTCAGCGACAACGTCCCGGTCGCCGAGGAGGTCGCGCTCAAGACGTACGCCGCCGAGCAGGGCGTCCTCGTGATGGGGCCCGACTGCGGCACCGCGGTGATCGACGGCGTCGGCCTGGGCTTTGCCAACGCGGTGCGTCCGGGTCGGATCGGCCTCGTCGCCGCCTCCGGCACCGGTTGCCAGCAGCTGCTCGCCCTCCTCGACCACGCCGGAGGGACGTACGACGGCGTCGGCGTGCGGTGGGCCCTCGGAGTCGGTGGGCGCGACCTGTCGTCCGCCGTCGGCGGTCTCGCCACCCGCGAGGCCCTGCGGCGCCTCGACGCCGACCCCGACGTGGACCTCGTCGTCGTGGTCTCCAAGCCGCCCGCACCCGAGGTCGCCGAGGCGCTGACCGGCGACACCGTACGTCTGGACACGCCCGTCGAGCTCGGACTGCTCGGTCGCGGCCAGCGCGACCTGACCGCTGTGGCCGAAGCGGTCCTCGACCGACTCGGGCCCGCCGCTCCCGACCTGGCCCGTCGCCGGCACCGGCAACACCGGGGCGGCGACCGGTCCCCTGCTCCGGGGCCTCTTCGTCGGGGGCACCCTCTGCGACGAGTCGATGCTGATGGCGAGCGCCGCCCTCGGCGAGATCCGCAGCAACATCCCGCTCTCCGACGAGCTGGCCCTCCCCGCGGACGACCTGCTCGTCGACGCCCACACGATGGTCGACTTCGGCGACGACGCCCTGACCCAGGGGCGCGCGCACCCGATGATCGACCCCACCCTGCGAAACGA
This sequence comes from uncultured Actinomycetota bacterium, assembly GCA_963712875.1. Lineage (GTDB taxonomy): Bacteria > Actinomycetota > Actinomycetes > Propionibacteriales > Nocardioidaceae > Nocardioides. Next base: position 64,243 of record CAVQJS010000020.1, read on the forward strand.
GCAGCTGACCAGAGCGGCGGCCGACCCGGGCACCGGCGTCATCCTGATGGACCTGGTGCTGGGCCACGGTGCCGAGCCCGACCCGTCGGCCCTGCTGGCCCCGGCCATCGAGGCGGCCCGGGCCGAGCGGCGGATCCCGGTCATCATCAGCCTCGTCGGCACCGACCTCGACCCGCAGGGTCTCACCGCCCAACGCGACGCGCTCGTCGCCGCCGGCGCCGAGGTGCACCTCTCCAACGCCTCGGCCACCCGCCGCGCCATCGACCTGCTGAGCCACTTCGAAGGGCGAGCCGCCTCATGACCGAACCCACCGTCGTCACCACCGGAGCCGGCATGTTCGCAGATGCGGTGGCCGGCCAGGCCGTCGCCGTCGAGCGGGTCGACTGGCGCCCGCCGATGCCGGGCACCGAGGCAGACCTCGCTGCCGTCGCGACCGACCCACGCCGGCCGGCCGCCAACAAGCAGGCCGTGGAGGCGATGCTCGGCGTCACCGCCCACCTCGTCGACGTCGCGCCTGCGTCCGAGGCTGCTCGGCCTCGAGCCGGGCCAGTTCCTCCACGCCGGACCGCCGATCGGCTGGGACCGCGCCTCCGGTCCGCTGCGCGGGGCGCTCATGGGCGGAGCCGCGCTCGAAGGCCTCGTCGGCGACCCCGAGGACGCGGTGGCGCTCTTCGAGTCGGGCGCATCGGTCAGCCTCGAGCCGTGCCACCACCGCAGCGCAGTCGGTCCGATGGCGGGTGTCGTCACCCCGTCGATGTGGCTGTGGGTCCTCGAGGACCGAGTCGACCGGCAGGCGGACCTACTGCTCGCTCAACGAGGGCCTCGGCAAGGTGCTGCGCTACGGCGCCTACGGTCCCGACGTGCTCACCCGGCTGCGCTGGATGGGCGACGTCCTCGGACCGCTCCTCCAGTCGGCCACCCGCGCCGTCGTCGCCGAGTCGGGGCCGGTCGACGTGACCGGCATCCTGACCCAGATGCTGCAGATGGGCGACGAGGCCCACAACCGCAACCGCGCCGGCACCCTGATGCTCCTGCGCGACCTCGCCCCGGCGATGGTCGGAACGGGTGCCGACTCGGCGGACGTCGCGGAGTCACTGCGCTTCATCGGTGGCAACGACCACTTCTTCCTCAACCTCGCGATGCCGGCCTGCAAGCTCGCTCTCGACGCCGGGCGCGACATCCCCGGCTCGACGATGGTCGTGGCCATGGCCCGCAACGGCACCGACTTCGGCATCCAGGTCTCAGGCACCGGTGACGAGTGGTTCACCGGTCCGGCCCAGGTCGCCGAGGGCCTGTTCCTGGGCGACTACGGTCCCGACGACGCCAACGCCGACATCGGCGACTCCGCGATCACCGAGACGGCCGGCATCGGCGGCTTCGCGATGGCCACCGCACCGGCGATCGTGCGGCTCGTCGGCGGCTCGGTGCCCGACGCCCTCGCCACGACCCGGCGCATGCACGAGATCACCCTCGCGGAGAACCCGCGCTGGACTGTGCCCGTGCTCGAGTTCCAGGGCACTCCGACCGGCATCGATGTCTCGAAGGTGTGCCGGACCGGCATCCTGCCCCAGATCAACACCGGCATGGCCGGCAAGGTTGCCGGAGTCGGTCAGGTCGGCGCCGGGCTCGTCACCCCGCCCGCGGAGATCTTCCCGAAGGCGCTGGCCGCGCTGGCGGCGCTGGCTCAGGGGTCCGACGGCCGCTCGTTGTAGATCCCGGCCTGTTCCTGGCCCGACAGCTCCGCGATCGCGCTCCATGATGCGGTCGGTCAGCTCGCGGCGGGCACGGCCGGAGGGGACACCGTCGTACTCCCCGGCGACGTGGATCGGCTCGCCGAAGCGCACCGTGACCTTGGCCGGGCGCGGGCGGTTGGAGCCGACCGGCTGCATCTCGGCCGTGCCCTGCAGCCCGACCGGCACGACGGGGCAGCCGGCCGTGAGGGCGAGGTGCGCGACGCCGGTCCGACCCCGGTAGAGGCGACCGTCCCGCGAGCGCGTCCCTTCGGGATAGATGCCGAACGCCTCTCCCGCGGCCCAGCACCTCGAGCGCGGTGTCGAGGCTGGCGATGGCAGCCTTGGTGTCCTCGCGGTCGACCGGGCAGCATGCCGAGCCCCTCGAACCACGCCCGCACCAGCGCTCCCTTCACACCGGTGCCGGAGAAGTAGTCGGACTTCGCGAGGAAGACGACCTTCCGCGGAACGACGAACGGGATCACCATGCTGTCCGCGAAGGACAGGTGGTTGCTCGCGACGATCACCGGCCCGGTGGACGGCACGTGGTGCAGGCCCTCCACCGTCGGCCGCAGGACGGCTCGACCCAGCGGAGGCAGGACGCGCTGCACGAGACGGAAGAGCATGTGGGTCATTGTGCCCCGAGGCTCGGCTCCCAGAACGCGTGTGTCAGATCCACCGATCCACTCGGCCGCAGCGGGGTGCCCTCCTCGAGGTAGGCCTGGCGGGCCTCGTCACCGTGCGACGGCGGCAGCGAGCCGTCGGCCCGCACCACCCGCCACCACGCGACCGACGCCCCCGTCACGCGCCAGGACCGAGCCGACCAGTCGTGGACCGCCACGGCCCGAGGACGGCGCCGACCACCTCCGCGATCGCGCCGTACGTCGTCACCCGGCCGCGTGGCACCGACTCGGCGCACTGCAGCACGAGCTCGGCGTAGAGCTCGCGGTCTCCTCGACGTGCTCACGGCGACTCCGGCCGCGTCACTCGGGAAGTCACGACCATCAGGGCGACGGTCGCTCAGACGGCGACCACCGTCCACAGTCCACGCGGGCGCCAGGTCGGCGTCGAGGCCCGCGCACCGCGACGTAGGTGATCGGCATCGGCACCAGGGCGAGCAGCCCGCGGCGCACCCACAGCGCGGCCAGCCGACGGTCGACGACGAGGGTCGCCGGGCCGTACGACAGCACGGTCGCGACCACGTGCGCCGCGATCAGCAGCACTCCGACGACGAGCATCCGCCAGTCCACCACGCCGTGCGCGGTCCACCACCCGAGCGACCAGCACCAGGGCGACCGCACCCGTGGGGTGGTCGGGAGTGCGCGCCCACCACGCGGAGCACCCGACGACCAGGACGATCACAACCGGGTGCGGCACCTCGGGCAGGGCGAGCGCCAGTGCCGCGCACGGCAGCACGAAGAGCAGCGCTCGGAGCCCCAGACGGTGCTCGCAACCAGGCCCGGCGGGAGCAGGGTCGGTGTCCTCATCGGGCGCGCACCTTCGGCACCCGTCGCGCGTCGCGCGAGCTGGTGCAGGACGGTGTCGACGGTTCCGGGGCCCCGCCACGGCACCACCGGGCAACCGAGCGTGGCGAGCCGCTGGAGCCGGTCGTCGCGCTCGATCTTCTGCATCCGCGCCGCCAGGCTGGGCAGCGCGAGTCGGTCGTGACGACCCGCTCGCCCGGCAGGGTGTCGATCACGATCACCGATGCGCCGCTGCGCTGCAGGCTCGCCGTCGCGGTCACCAGCGGAGTGAAGAGCATCGGCGAGAGCACGTAGACGACGCTGCCCGCGCTGCGCCGCCGCCCAGGTCGATCCGCTCCGGAGGCACGGTCCGCGTCTCCGTCCGCACCCGGGCGAGCGTGCCCTGGAGCTTCTGGAGGTGTCTCTGTCCCCCTCCGAGGCGTACGCGCGCACCGTCGGCGGCCACCACCAGCAGGCCCACCCGGTCGCCCGTCCGGACGTGGTGCTCGGCGAGGGCGCCCGCGGCACGCACCGTGAGGTCGAGGGAGCTGGCGGCACCGTCGATGCCACCCGAGACGCCGATGTCCCGCAGGCCGTCGACGACCAGCCAGACTCCGGCGTCCTGCTCGGCGCGTGTGGCGATCACGTGCAGCTCGCCGGTGCGCAGCGAGACCGGCCAGTTGATCCGCTTCGAGCCGATCACCCGTCGCGAACTGCCGGATCCCCTCGAACTCCGTGCCGCTCCCCAGCCGTCGCGACCGGTGTCGGCCGACCAGACCGTCGGGTTGCGGCACCTCGGCGCGGCTGTCGTACGCGGCGGTCTGGGGCAGCACGGTCAGCTCGTGCTCGGGCATGCCGACCGGCCCCCAGCGCCAGCCGGCCCACGCGCTGGTCAGCACCACCCGCTCCGCGCCGATTTCGCGCCGGCCCCAGCGACGGGGGCTGAACTCGATCGTCGGCAGACCATCGACCACCAGCGACCCCACCGTGCCGTACGTCGGTCGCGCGGCGACGTGTGCCGCCGGGGACGCGACGCGCGTGACGTGCTCGACGTCGGTCACCTCGGCGACCGCCAGCCGGGAGACGGTGCCCTGGCCCTCGTGCAGGCGATGGTGGTCGATGCGCGTGTTGACGGCGGGAGTCTGGCGGGGGCGCGCCATGAGTCCCATCCCGGCCAGGACCACGAAGGGGGCGGCCAGCACCACCAGCACCTCGAGGCCGAGCACCACCCCGCCGGCGATGCCACCGAGTGCGAGCAGGCAGGCCCGGACGAGCGACGGCGACGGCCGCCAGGTGGTCACCGGCCCGACTCCAGGGCGTGAGGTGTCTCGACGGACGTCAGCACCGAGTCGACGACGCGCGCGCCGGACGCCTGGGTCATCCAGAGGTCGGGCTTGACGGTGATCCGGTGGGACAGGACCGCGCGCGCCACCACCTTGACGTCCTCGGGAACCACGAAGTTGCGGCCCCGGATCGCCGCCCACGCGCGAGCGGTCAGGACCAGGCCGAGGCTGCCACGGGGCGACGCCCCGGTCAGCACGTCGGAGTGGCTGCGTGTCGCGGCCGCCAGGTCCACGCAGTAGCGCGCGACGGACTCGTCCACCACGACCCGCTCGACCGCGGCCTGCGTGGCGGCCAGGCCGTCCGCATCGGTGACCTGCTGGATGTCGACCTCCTCGCGCTGCCGGTCGAGTCGACGGCGCAGCACGTCGTGCTCCTCGTTCGCCGTGGGGTAGCCGAACCCCACCCGCAGCAGGAACCGGTCGAGCTGCGCCTCCGGGAGCGGATAGGTGCCCTCGTACTCGATCGGATTGGCGGTGGCAAGGACGTGGAAGGGGACGGGCAGCCGGTGCGTCTGCCCCTCCACGGTCACCTGTCCTTCCTGCATCGCCTCGAGCAGGGCCGCCTGGGTCTTGGGCGGCGTGCGGTTGATCTCGTCGGCGAGCAGCAGCCCGGTGAAGATCGGACCGGGGCGGAAGTCGAACTCCGCACGACGCTGGTCATAGACGTAGGACCCCGTCAGGTCGGCGGGCAGCAGGTCCGGGGTGAACTGCGCGCGGGCGAAGTCCAGGCCGAGGGCGCCCGCGAACGACCGCGCGGCGAGCGTCTTGCCCAGGCCGGGAAAGTCCTCGAGCAGGACGTGCCCCTTGGCGAGGACGCCGGCCAGCACGAGGGACAGCGCCTCGCGCTTGCCGACGACGGCGCGTCCCACCTCGTCCAGCACACGCTCGGCGAACGTGGCGACGGACAGGTCAGGTTCGGTCACGGGTCTCCTCGATTCTGGTCAGGATGCGGTCGATCTCCGTGGGCGACAGGCGTAGCACGGGGTCGAGCTCGCGGTGGATGGCCACGGCGAGGTCGGGGTCGCGGGTCCGGGCCAGAGAAACCAGGCGGTCCCGCACGGCAGACGAGGGCACGCTGGCCTGCGCGTGGCTGGACAGGATGCGCAGGTCGGAGGTGGGCTCGTCGACCCGGTCGGCGGTGGGCGGCAGCGGGGGCACCCACTGCGTGGGTGGCGCATCGACCGTGTCGACGACAAGCCACAACAGCGTGAGGACGATGGTCATCATCACGACGTACGCCACCGGGTGCGGGTCGAAGCGGAGGACGACGGCCAGGACGAACCCACCGACGCCGACCAGGACACCCACGAGGAGACGCCCCCTCCACCTCATGTGCGAGCCCCCAGGCTCCGGCGGATCCCGGCCAGCGCCTCGAGCGCCTCGTGCCGGTGGACCTCGGTGATGGGATGGTCGGAGAACCGGGCCTCGCGGTAGAGGCCGGCCAGCCGGTTGACCGCACCGGAGTCCGCGGAGACGAGGTCGAGGATCCGGATGGCGTACTCGGACGACGTCTCCCACGACCTGCGCCCGAGCCCGACGGAGTCGCCCTGCGCCTCGAACCGCAGCCACGCGGCAACGATGGCGTTCCGCGGGTCGCCGTCGCGCAGCAGCCCGTCCTGCTCGGCGGCGTCGCTGGTGATCGCCTCCACCAATCGGGCGGGCTCGTCGAGGGCGGTGAACTCCACCCGCTCGCGCACTCCCTGTCGGGTCCGGCCCCTCGCCCGCTCGCGCGCCACGAGCAGGAGGTAGACCACGAGGGCCAGGATGGTGCCGAGCACGGCGAGCAGGAAGATCGACGCCAGGATCTTGAGCCACAGGGGCGTCTCGGCGCGGTCGGCCGGGTCCCCCGCATTCTGGTCCGAGTCGGTCGGCTCGTCGCAGTACGGCAGGTTCCGGGGGTTGTCGGGCCTCTCGGTCGTGACCGTCCCGTCGGCGTCGGTGCTGACCACCTCGAGGGGGACGCAGGTCCGCGACGACGGGCTGAACGTCCAGACCCCCGGGCCCGGACCGGTGAACACCTCGTCCGGACCGATCAGCGTCGCCCAGGCGACCATCACCATGAACAGGCTGGTCGCCCCCACCAGGAGCACCGTGCGTACGGCCGGCGGAAAAGCTCGCAACGCACGCATGGCGCGACCCTATGCGTCAGGGGCGCGCCATGCGAGGGACGTCTACACGCGTCAGTACGTCGGCTGGCTCGGGTCGATCTGGCTGACCCACGCCACCACGCCACCGCCCGACGTGCACGGCGTCGGCGTAGCCCGCGCCCTTGACGATCGCGAGCGTCTCCGCGGACCGCACGCCCGACTTGCAGTGCATGACGATCTGCTTGTCGCTGGGCAGCTGGGTGAGTGCGTTGCCGTTGAGGAACTCGCCCTTGGGGATCAGCACCGCACCGGGGATGTGGTTGATCTCGGCCTCGTTGGGCTCGCGGACGTCGACCAGCACGAAGTCGCGCTCGCCGTTGGCGCGCTCCTTGAGCATGTGCTCGAGCTGGACGACCGAGATGGTCGAGCCGGCCGCGGCCTCGGCCGCCTCGTCGGAGACGGCGCCGCAGAAGGCGTCGTAGTCGATGAGGCCGGTGACGGTGGGGTTCTCGCCGCACAGCGCGCAGTTGGGGTCCTTGCGGACCTTGAGCTTGCGGTACTCCATCTCCAGCGCGTCGTAGATCATCAGCTTGCCGGCGATCGGGTCGCCGATGCCGGTGATCAGCTTGATGGCCTCGTTGACCTGGATGGAGCCGATGCTGGCGCAGAGCACGCCCAGGACGCCGCCCTCGGCGCAGCTGGGCACCATGCCCGGCGGCGGGGGCTCGGGGTAGAGGCAGCGGTAGCACGGCAGGTCCTCGCCGAGCATCGGCGCGAAGACGGAGGCCTGGCCGTCGAAGCGGTAGATCGAGCCCCAGACGTAGGGGATCTTCAGGAAGTAGGCCGCGTCGTTGACCATGTAGCGGGTGGCGAAGTTGTCGGTGCCGTCGACGATGAGGTCGTAGCCCTCGAAGACCTGCAGCACGTTGTCGTTGTCGAGCCGCTCGGGGTGCAGGACGACCTCGACGTAGGGGTTGATCTCGGCGATGGACTCCTTGGCGGACTGGCCCTTGGGCTTGTCGATGTCGCTGACCCCGTGGATGACCTGACGCTGGAGGTTGGACTCGTCGACCGTGTCGAACTCCGCGATGCCGAGCGTGCCGACGCCGGCCGCGGCGAGGTAGAGCAGCGCCGGGGAGCCGAGGCCGCCCGCGCCGATCACGAGCACCTTGGCGTTCTTCAGGCGCTTCTGCCCGGTCATGCCCACGTCGGGGATGATCAGGTGGCGGCTGTAGCGGCGCACCTCGTCGATGGTGAGCTCGGCTGCCGGCTCGACGAGCGCTGCCAGGGGAGACGGTGCGGGACACAGGGACTCCTTCGTGGTGACGGCCAGGTCCCGTCACAACCGCGGGACCTCCGTCCATGTTCCCTCGCGGCCCCGGGACGGCCGGACACGTCCCGTCATGCGGACCGCGCGCCGGAGTACCGAGTCGGATCTGCGGGAAGCGGGCCGATATCCGGACGAATTTCCGCGTGCAGCGTGAAAGTGGTCGAACGCGGGATTCTTGCTGTTTACTGCCCGGCGGTGAAGTACCGCCTTGGGCCACGACCGGTCTACAGACCGTAGTCCGATCGGGCCATCGCACGACCCGCTCGCAGCTGAAGGACGACTCTGTGCAACTCACTCTGACCGACGCCTCCTTGAAGAAGGGCACCCGGCCTGCTGGCCGGCACCGCCGCCCTGGCGCTGAGCATCACCGTGCTCCAGCCTGCCGAGGCGAATCCGTCCGTCCGCTCGTCCCACGAGGGCAGCAGCGGCGGTCAAGAGCAAGCCGGACAACCGACCCGGCCCGAAGACCAAGCAGCAGCAGCAGCGGCGGGCCAAGGCCCTCGCCCTGCTCGAGAGCGGCAAGGCCGAGCTCGTGCAGCGCCAGGAGGGCGCCACCGTCGCCCTCGGAGACGGCACGCTTCGCCGAGTTCCCGATCGAGAAGACCGACAAGATCTTCACGGTGCTGTCCGAGTTCGGCACGTCAGGCTCGGGCAAGCTCGGCACGACGCCCGGCCCGCTGCACAACGAGATCCCCGAGCCGGACCGCAGCGTCGACAACTCGACGTACTGGCAGGCCGACTTCAGCAAGGCCCACTACGACGAGATGTTCAACGGCGACGGGCGAGTCGTTCAAGGACTACTACCTCGAGCAGTCCTCGGGCCGCTACACCGCGATCAACACCGTGAGCGACTGGGTGAAGGTCCCCGGCAACGCCTCGTCGTACGGCGACAACGCCGTCGAGGACAACGGCGGCTCGTGGGCGTTCGTCGACGACTCCGTCGACGCGTGGTACGCGCAGCAGGTCGCGGCCGGCAAGACCGCCGCCGACGATCGACGCCTACCTGGCGCAGTTCGACACGTGGGACCGCTACGACTTCGACAGCGACGGCAACTTCAACGAGCCCGACGGCTACATCGACCACTTCCAGGCCGTGCACGCCGGCGAGGGCGAGGAGGCCGGCGCCGACCCGGACACCATCTGGTCGCACCGCTGGTACGTCAACGACCGGCGTACGGCACCACCGGCCCGACCGTCGGCGGCAAGGTCAACAAGGGCGGCGGCGCCCAGATCGGTGACACCAACTTCTACGTCGGTGACTACACCGTCGAGCCCGAGAACGGCGGCCTCGGCGTCTTCGCCCACGAGTTCGGCCACGACCTCGGCCTGCCCGACTACTACGACACCGCCGGCGGCGAGAACGGCACCGTCGTTCTGGACGCCTGATGTCGTCGCGGCTCCTGGCTCAGCCACGGCCCGGACGCGGCGAGGGCCGAGGGCATCGGCACGGTGCCCGGCGCTATGGGTCCCGGAGGAGAAGCTCTTCCTCGGCTGGCTCGACTACACCGAGGTCAACGCCGGGCAGAGCGGCAGCTACAACGCTCGGCCCGTCGCAGCACACCTACGACGGCGCCGACCAGGCCCTCAAGGTCAACCTGCCAGCCCTCGAGACCGCACCACCACGTACACGACGCCTCCCGAGGGCACGCACGCCTGGTGGACCGGTCGCGGTGACGACCTCGAGCAACACGCTCACCCGCGACGTCCCGGCGTCGCGTCCGGTCACCGTGACCGCCAAGGCCTGGTACGACATCGAGGCGGGCTACGACTACCTCTACGCCCAGTACTCCCTCGACAACGGCGCGAACTGGACGACGATCGGCTCGCCCGCTCGACGGCAGCAGCAAGCGGCCGCTGGGTCAGGCCTGCGCTACAGCTACAAGCGCCGACGGCCAGCCCTCGCAGTTCCGCTTCCTCTACAAGACCGACGGCGGCTACAACCAGGCCGGCGCCTTCCTCGACACATCGCATCACGGTCGCAGGACCTTCACCGACGGCGCCGAGACCGGCGCCAACGGCTGGACGGCCGACGGGCTGGACGATCTCGACCGGCACGGACGTCGATCGACGCGCCGCGCTACTACCTCATCGAGAACCGCCAGTACGTCGGCTACGACGAGACGCTCGCCGAGGGCCCGTACCAACTTCTCCGGCGTCACGGCGCCCAACAGGGTGGAGTGCTTCCCCTACCAGGACGGCATGCTCGTCTGGTTGGTCGACCCGCCTACCGCCGACAACAACATCGTCGCGAGCACCCGGGTGCCGGCTACGCCCTCCCGGTCGACGCGACGCCGAACTCGTTCACCTACCCGGACGGCACGAGCCCGACCAACCGTCGTGAGCCCTTCGACGCGACGTTCGGTCTCGACGCCATCGCCCGAGCATCTGCCTCCACAAGGAGGTCGCCGGCGGCAAGGAAGAAGCCGACGGTCACCACGCTGAAGGCGTGCGCCGACGGCGTGCCCAGCAGGCCACGTTCGACGACACCGACCCGAAGGCCTACTACGACGCCACCGCAACCCGCAGAACTCGGTCAAGGTCGCCGGGGTCGGGCGTCAAGGCGACGGTCACGGGCGACGACGGCCGTTCCTCACCGTCAACGTGGCGAACCCCGCCAGCTCACGCCGTGAGCTGACAGCACCACACGCACCACCGACACGGAGGGACCCCGGGACACCCGGGGTCCCTCCCGTCATTCCGGGCGACGGATAGGGTCTGCCGGAGACCGTCTACCCAGGAGTACGCCGTGACCGCTGGCCGCACCGACACCCCCACTCCCCGGGGCGGACGGATGCCGCGCCGCGAGCGTCGGGCGCAGCTGCTCGAGTCGGCCCTCGAGGTCTTCGTCGCGCAGGGCTACCACGCCGCGGCGATGGACGACATCGCCGAGCGCGCCGGCGTCTCCAAGCCCGTGCTCTACCAGCACTTCCCCGGCAAGCTCGACCTCTATCTCGCGCTGCTGGACGCCTCCTGCGACACGATCATCGACAACTGCCGCGCAGCACTGGCCTCGACGTCCGACAACCGCGAACGCGTCGAGGCGACGATGCGGGTGTTCTACAGCTACGTCGCGGCCAAGGACGGCGCGTTCCGGCTGGTCTTCGAGTCCGACCTGACCAGCGAGCAGGACGTCCGCGAGCGGGTCGACCGGGTCACCACCGAGTGCGCCGCCATGATCGCCGACGTCATCCGCGCCGACACCGGCCTGCCCGACGAGGCCTCCGAGCTGCTGGCCGTCTCCCTGGTGGGAATGGCACAGGTCTCCGCGAGGTTCTGGCTGGCCGGGGGCGGCGACATCAGCCAGGACACCGCGGCCTCCCTCATCGCCGGGCTGGCCTGGCGAGGCATCCGCGGCTACCCCATGACCGACGATCACTGAACAGAAGGAGCACCACGTGGAGGTCAAGATCGGCGTGCAGCACGCCCAGCGCGAGCTGGTCGTGGACACCGATGCAACGCCCGAGGACATCGAGGTCCGCCTGACCGAGGCGATGGCGGCCAACGGGGTGTTCCGGCTCAACGACGTCAAGGGCCGCAGCGTCGTCGTACCTGCCGACAAGATCGCCTACGTCGAGCTCGGCTCACCGACCAGCAGCACCGTCGGCTTCCGCTGACACGCCCACCCCTACGAGGGGCCGGTAATTGCTCCGGCGCGTCGCAATGACCATGATGACGATGTCGGCACCCCTGCGTCGACACTGAAGCTCCACGAACCTCGTGGCAACGAAAGGACCTCATCATGGTCGTAGACATCATCGTCCTGCTCATCGTAGGCGCAATCATCGGCCTCCTCGGCAAGTTCGTCGCCCCCGGAGACAAGGACAACATCCCGATCTGGCTCACGGTCATCTGCGGCATCGGCGGCGTCCTGCTCGGCTACTGGATCTACTCCCTCTTCGGCGGCGACGGATCCCGCGGCGTCGACTGGGTCCGCTGGTTCGTGGCCATCCTGACCGCGGCCGTCCTGGTCGTCATCGCCTCGACCGTGACCAGCCGCAACACCAGCACCAAGGTCTGAGACCTGGCTGATCCACAGCGACACCGAGCTGGCCCCGCATCCGAGATGCGGGGCCAGCTCCATGTCTAGGCGTCGAGACCGAGCTCGTCCATCCGCGCAGAGTGGTTCTCCGTGAGCCGCGCGAACATCCGGCCCAGCGCGGCCAGGTCGAGGCCCGGGCGGTCCACTCCCCCGGCCAGCAGCGCGGTCAGCGAGTCACGCTGGCCGGCGACTCGCTGCGCCTGGGTGAGCGCCTCGCCCATCAGCCGACGGCCCCACAGCGCCAGGCGTCCGCCCAGGCGCGGGTCCTCGGCGATGCCGGCGCGGACCCGCTCGACGATGAACGCGGTCTGGCCGGTGTCCTCGAGCGAGCTGATGATCACCTCGCGGGTGTCCGGGTCGAGGTAGGCCGCGATCTCGCGGTAGAAGTCGGCCGCGAGCCCGTCGCCGACGTAGGCCTTGACCAGGCCCTCGTAGAAGTCGGCGGGCGCGGTGTGGGCGTGGAAGGAGTCGAAACCGGGCCGGAACGCCTGCATCGCCTCGCCCGGGTTGGCGCCGAGCTCCTCGAGCCGCGCCACGAGCTTCTGCAGGTGCCCGAACTCCGCGGTGGCCATCGCACCGATCGCGATCTTGTCGTCGATCCCCGGCGCCAGCTTGGCGTCCTCGACGAGTCGCTCGAAGGCCGACAGCTCGCCGTAGGCGATCGCGCCGAGCAGGTCGACAGCGGCTCGGCGGTAGTCCTCGTCGGGCGATTCAGTCATGCGCGCAGCGTAGCGATATCATCGGCTCGTCCGAGCGGCCGAGCTGCCCAGCTCCAGGTCCGCTCACCTGTATGTGCGCGGTTGGTATCGCAAGAGTGTGGCCGACCGCCTACGCGTGGGAATCCATCCTCTTCGAAAGCGACATCTTCGTGACCACCACCTTCCGCGATCTCGGCGTGCTCCCCAAGATCTGCGACGCGCTCGAGCGCGCCGGCATCACCACCCCGTTCGCCATCCAGGAGATGACCCTCTCGGTCGCCCTGATGGGCACCGACCTCATCGGCCAGGCCCGCACCGGCACCGGCAAGACCCTCGCCTTCGGCATCCCGGTGCTCCAGCGCAGCGTCACCAAGGACGACCCGGCGTACGCCGACCTGCCGCAGGGCAAGCCGCAGGCCCTGATCGTCGCGCCGACCCGCGAGCTCGCGCTCCAGGTCTCCACCGACCTCGCCCTGGCCAGCAAGGACCTCGGCCTGCGCGTCCTCACCGTCTACGGCGGCGTGGGCTACGAGCCGCAGCTCGAGGCGCTCGAGACCGGCGTGGACATCGTCGTCGGCACCCCGGGTCGGCTCATCGACCTCGCCAACCGTCGCGCCCTCGACCTCTCCCACGTCCACGCCCTCGTCCTCGACGAGGCCGACGAGATGCTCGACCTCGGCTTCCTGCCCGACGTCAACAAGCTCATCTCGATGACGCCCGAGACCCGCCAGACCATGCTCTTCTCCGCGACCATGCCCGCCGCCATCGTGGCCCTGGCCCGCACCCACATGCGCCACCCGATGAACATCCGCGCCGAGTCGTCCTACGAGAACGCCACGGTTCCGGCCACGGCGCAGTTCATCTACCTCGCCCACGACCTCGACAAGCCCGAGATCATCGGTCGCGTCCTGCAGGCCGAGGACTCCGACAAGATGATCGTGTTCACGCGCACCAAGCGCCAGGCCCAGCGGATCGCCGACGACCTGGCCGAGCGCGGCTTCGACTCCGCTCCGCTGCACGGCGACATGGCGCAGATCGCCCGCGAGAAGGCGCTCGCCAAGTTCCGCGAGGACAAGCTCAAGGTGCTGGTGTGCACCGACGTCGCGGCCCGCGGCATCGACGTACGCGGCGTGTCCCACGTCGTCAACTACACCTGCCCCGAGGACGACAAGACCTACATCCACCGCATCGGTCGCACCGGTCGCGCCGGCGCCACCGGTACGGCGATCACCCTGGTCGACTGGGCCGACATCGCGCGCTGGAAGATGATCAACAAGACGCTCGACCTGCCGTTCCCCGACCCGCCGGAGACCTACTCCACCTCCGAGCACCTCTTCCACGACCAGGGCATCGCCCCGGGCACCAAGGGCAGGATCAAGGACCCGGCCCCGGTGGAGAAGAAGGAGCGCACCGACCGGGCCCCGCGCTCACGTGACGGTGGCTCCCGCGACGGTGGCTCGCGTAACGGTGGCGCCCGCGACGGTGGCTCGCGCGAGAAGGCCTCCGGTGACGCCCCGCGTCGTCGCAACCGCAGCCGTAGCCGTACGCGCGGCGGCTCGCCCGTGAAGGACGCTCCGACCCAGGCGTGAGCCTCAGCGCCTGGTGGCCGGCTTCCTCGATGCCTTCGCCCTGGGCCGCGCAGCGCGCACGATGAGGTTCTCGGCCACCTCGCGGTAGGCCTTGGCGCCCTTGCTGCTGCGGCTGGTCGACAGGATCGACCGGCCGGCGGCAGGGGCCTCGGCGAACTTGATCGTCTTGGGGATCGGCGGCTCGACGACCTCGAGGTCGTAGGTCTCGCTGATGGTCTCCAGCACGGTCCGCGCGTGGTTGGTGCGCCCGTCGTAGAGCGTCGGGAAGGACGCCCCACACCTCCAGGTCGCGGTTGGTGAAGCGGCGTACGTCGTGGACGGTGTCGAGCAGCTGCCCGACGCCGCGGTGCGAGAGCGTCTCGCACTGCAGCGGGATCAGTACGCCGTCGGCCGCGGTCAGCGCCGCGACGGTCAGCACCCCGAGCGAGGGCGGGCAGTCGAGCAGCACCCAGTCGTAGGCCTCGTCGCCGAGGTCCTCGGCGAGCTGCTCGAGCGCGCCCTTGATGACGTGCTCGCGACCGGTGCGGGTGAGCAGGTCGGCCTCGGCGCGGGCCAGCTCGATGGTCGCCGGCAGGACGTCGACGCCCTCCTCGGTCTCGAGGATCACCTCGGTCGGGTCCACGCCCTTGGTCAGGACGTGGTGGACGGAGATGTCGAGGTCCTCGGGGTCGATGCCCAGGGAGAAGGTCAGGCAGGCCTGCGGGTCGAGGTCGACGAGCAGCACGCGCTGGCCGAGCTCGGCCAGCGCGGCGCCGATGGACGCGACGGAGGTGGTCTTGGCCACGCCGCCCTTCTGGTTGGCGACGGCGAGGATGACCGGGTTCGTGGAAGTCATTTGCGTCCATCATGCCGGACTCGGTGTCGCGCCGAGCGGGACACCTGAAATGCTGGGCAGATGACCACCTCACTCATCACCGGCGCCACCGCCGGCATCGGCCACGAGTACGCCGTCCAGCTCGCCGCCCGCGGCGACGACCTCGTCCTCGTCGCGCGCAACGCCGAGCGCCTCGAGACCGTCGCGGCCGGGCTGCGCGCCGCCTACGGCGTCGCGGTCGAGGTGCTCGTCGCCGACCTGGTCGACCGCGACCAGCTGGCCCTGGTCGAGGCGCGCCTGGCCGACCGCGAGCGTCCGATCGACCTCCTCGTCAACAACGCCGGCTTCGGACTCAAGAAGCGCTTCCTCGACAACACCGTCGAGGAGGAGACCGAGATGCTCGAGGTGCTGGTGACCGCCGTCCTGCGGCTCAGCCACGCCGCGCTCGGCGCGATGGCCGAGCGAGGCAGCGGCGGCATCATCAACGTCTCCAGCGTCGCGGCCTTCCTGCCCCGCGGCAGCTACTCGGCCGCCAAGGCCTGGGTCAACAGCTTCAGCGAGTGGGCGCACCTGGAGTACAAGTCGCGCGGCGTGAAGGTCATGGCGCTGTGCCCGGGCTTCACCAAGACCGAGTTCCACGAACGGATGCAGGTCACCCGCGGCGACGGCTTCATGTGGCTGGACGTCGACTTCCTGGTGCGCAGGTCACTCCAGGACTTCGAGAAGGGCCGCGCCTACTCGATCCCCGGCGCCCAGTACCGGACGATCACCATTCTCACCAAGGCCATCCCCAACCGGGTGCTGCGGCTGACGCAGTCGATCGGGCGCCGCTGAGCCGGCTGGGCCCCAACTCGAGAACGTGCCGGTAGCCCGATCACCGAGTGGTGTCGGGCTGCGAGGCGGTCAGGTTCGTCGGCGAGGTCGGGTCGATGGGGTCGCGCTCGGTCTGGGTGTCACCGGATCGGTCGTGACCTGGGTCCCGGACGGGAGAGTCCACTCGTAGGACCCGTCCGGGAGTCGTCGGTAGGTGAACGCCCCGAACGTCTTGGCCCGATGGTGGCGCCGGCACAGGGGCGCCAAACCATCGAGATGGGTCTGACCCGGCGGACCTCCCTCATCCATCGAGACGTACTCGTCGATGTGGTCGAGGTCGCAGGACCTCCGCCGCACGACCGACACCCGGGATAGACACAGGTCGTGTCTCGGAACCGGACTGCGGCGGCCATCGGCGCAGGCGGGTCGTGGACGATCGACGGCAGTGATGGTGGCGTGGTCTACGACCGGTCGGATGGTGACCTTGCCCGCGGTCAGGAGCCAGGACTGGAGCCTGCCCATCAGAATCGGGCCTAGCTTCGGCGAGCGGGCCACCCCGTGGCGGCCCAGGGGGGCGCTGGTGTCGAGGAGGTCGCGGTCGGTGATGTGGAAGACCAGCACCACTTCACCCGCACTGCCCCGGGATCAGGGTCGGCGGCGGAACGGGTTCGCCGCGTCGTATGCGATGTCCTCTGCCGCACACACCGCGGGGTCGTGGTCGGCATCCGGCACAGTCGGGTCGACGGCGAGGAGGTCAAGCGCCTTCTGCGGGTCGGCCATGATCCCGACGGCATGGGCACGGCGTACGTCCAGGCTGCCGGGATGTCCGAGCGCCCCGATCTGGTCGGCCATCTGACCCACCGTGGAGTCGAACGCCACCAGGTCGGCTTCGTCGAGGACCAGCCACGCCTCCCCCGTGCCCGGGGCACCGGCGCCGTAGCGGCACTCCACCTTGCGGGACTCCATCGCCCGGTCGTGGTCGGCGACCGCACGGTCCGGGTCGGCATAGAGCCGGGCCTCGTGGACCAGCACGCCGATGCGGTGGGGGTTCAACCGCTTGGGCTGCCACGCCAGGAGACGGTCGGCATGAGCGGCAGCAGCCACCGACAGGTCACGGGAGACCCGTGCGGCCTCACGGCCCAGGTGCGGGGGGATCCGCAGCTCCTTCACCAGGCCCCACGTCCGAGGCAGCCGGTGTGCCAGGTCGAGAACGTCCCCCACCAGCGCGAGCGCTGCCTCGTGGGAGAGCCGCAGCGCAGCGGCGAGCTCCATCACCGCGAACTCCGCCACCTCAGGCGTCCCGACCCCCGCGATCGCGATCGCGCGCTCACCGAACATCGCCGCCGCATACGATCCGGGCGTGTGGATCGCATCCGAGCGCCACCCCGCGACGTCGTCATCGTCTGACGGCACCTGGGCGTGAGCCCACGCCAACGCCGACTCCAGCACCTCGACGTCCGCACGACGCCGCGTCGACATCGCCGCCACCGCACGATCCAACGCCGCGCGGTCCAGCACGCAGCGGGTGGAGACCCGGGCGGTGCTGGGAGCTTCGGTGGTGGTGGACATGGGACAAGTCTCCCAGAGCCCACCGACACTCCGACCTGCGAAAAGACACCTGTGGAGAACATTCTTCGAAGATGTGAGCGAGCCTGGGCGAGGGTTTCGTGACGGTCGCTGCGCGACCTCTTCAACCAGCAGGTTCGAGAGTCTGCAGCCACGCCTCCAGCTCCCGCGGACGGCGGAACAGCAGCACCGGCGGCATGTCGGGGGCGGCGGCCCAGGCGCGCATGCGATCACGCTTCCGCGCGAACGACCGGAAGTGCCACAGCAGGATCGAGTCGCGGCTCATCATGTTGCGCCAGCTCTCGACGTTGCCGTTGCAGCGGAGCTCTCGCGTCACGGCCCCCGAGACCGTCCGCCGGACCAGGCGTCCGAACGAGAGCCAGCGCGGGTAGTCCAGACCCACCACCAGCTGCACCCTCGGCAGGACGAGGTCGAGCCAGGCGCCGTACGACGAGTCGAGGACCCACCGCTCCCCCGCGACGATCTCGCCCATGATCTCGCGCTGCACCGAGCCCTCGACGGGTATCCAGCCGGGCAGCCAGGTCAGCTCGTCGACGAGGGTGACCGGCAGCCCGGTGCGCTCGCCGAGGGCGAGGGCCGCGGTGCTCTTGCCGCTCCCGGTCACGCCGTAGACGAGGATGCGATCAGCGGTCATGGCGAGGACGCCAGCGAGACCAGCCGCTCATACTGCTCAGGATCGGTCGTGTTGACGCCGAGGTCGTGGTCGACCTTCCCCAGCCCGTGGTGGTCGCTGCTGCCGGTGACGACGAGGTCGAGGTCGGCAGCGATCGCGCGCAGCTCGGCCCGGAGGTCGGCGTCCGAGTGGTCCTGGTGGTCCACCTCGATCCCCGCGAGCCCGAGGTCGCTTCAGGTGCGGACAGGGCCGACTCGTCGAGCACCGCCCGGCCGCTGCGACCCCACGGGTGGGCGATCACCGCGACCCCGCCGGCCCCGGTCACGATCTGGATCATCTCCTCCAGGGGCGCGGCGTAGCGGTTGGCGTAGCCGGGCTTGCCGGGGTTGAGCAGGTCGGTGAATGCCTGGGTGCGGTCGTCGGCATGGCCCAGCCGCACCAGGGCATCGGCCACGTGCGGCCGACCGGCGGCGACGGACCCGCCGGACTCACGGCGTACGTCGTCCTCGGTGATCGCGATGCCGTGGCGCCGGAGCGCGTCCACGATCGCGGGCGTCCGGGCGGTGCGCCCGGCCAGGATGCGGTCGAGCGCCGCGACCAGCGGCGGGTCGGTGGGGTCGGGGAGGTAGGCCAGCAGGTGCACGCCGCGGTGGTGGTAGGCCGTGCTGATCTCGAGCCCGGGCACGAGCGTGATGCCCACCTCGTCGGCCTCCTGCGCGGCCTCCGCCCAGCCCGACATCGCGTCGTGGTCGGTCAGCGCGACGACGTCGAGCCCGGCGGCCTTCGCGGCGCGGACCAGGTCGGCGGGGGTGTCGGTGCCATCGCTGGCGGAGGAGTGCGTGTGGAGGTCGATCCGCACGTCAGCTGTTCCACTTCAGCAGCACCGGGGTCTCGCGCTCGAAGCCGAGGACCGAGACGGTCGCGGTGTCGAGCCGGAAGAACCGCCCCTCCTCGGCGGGCTGGCAGAGCCAGCGAGCCGTGAGCACCCGGAGCGAGTGGCCGTGGGCGAAGACCAGCACCCGGCCGTGCTCGCGCACCCGCTCCACCACCCGGTCGAGGCGCGCGGAGACCTCGTCGGCGCTCTCGCCGCCGGGCGACGGGATGCGTCCACACCGTCCAGCCCGGCACGGTCTCGCGGATCTCCGCGGTGGTGATGCCCTCGTAGTCGCCGTACGCCCACTCGACGAGGTCCTCGTCGGACTCGGCCTCGGGCCGCCCGGCCAGCTCGGCCGTACGCCGGGCGCGCCGGCGCGGGCTCGTCAGCACCAGGTCGAACTCGACGTCGGCCAGACGCGGCGCCAGCGCCGTCGCCGCCGCTTCGCCGACCGGCGTCAGCGGCAGGTCGGTGGTCGAGGTGTGCCGACCGTCACGGCTCCACTCGGTCTCGCCGTGGCGCACCAGCCAGAGCTCGGGTGCGGCGGGGTCCGACATGGCCGCGAGTCTGCCACGATGCACGCCATGACCGATCTGCGCCGTGCACGGGGGGCCATCGCGGCTGCCTTCTTCACCCAGGGACTCGTGTTCATCAGCCTCACCACGCGGCTGCCGCGCATCCAGGACAGGTGGGACCTCGGCGAGCTGGCCCTGTCCGGCGTGCTGCTGATGATGGTGCTGCTGGCCGGCGCGGGCTCCCTGCTGGCCGAGCGCCTCGCGCCGCGCCTCGACAGTGCCCGCGTGCTGCGGGCGGGGCTGCTCCTGATCGCGGTCACGGTGCCGGTGGCGCTGCTGGCCCCGAGCATCGGCGTCTTCGTGGTCGGGCTCGCGGCGTACGGCGTCGGGCTGGGCATCGTCGACGCCACCGGCAACATGCAGGCCGTCGCGCTCGAGCACCGGCTGGGTCGGGTCGTGCTTCCGTCGTGCCACGGTGCCTGGACCCTCGGCGGCGTGATCGCAGCGGTGCTGACCCTGGCCACCGTCGACCTGCCGTGGTCGGCCACCGCGCTCATCGCCGTGCTCCCCCTCGCTGGCGGCGTTCGCGCCCTACCTGGCCCGCGACCACGGCGTGGCCGCGACCACGACGGAGACCGACGTGCCGTGGCGGGCGATCATGCTGGTCGGCCTGGCCCTGGTCGTCTTCTACACCGTCGACACGGCCGCCACGACCTGGGGACCGGTCTACCTCGACGACGTCTTCGCGGCCCCCGAGGACCTCGTCGCGCTGGCCACGCTGCCCTATCTCCTGGCCAGCGGTCTGGTGCGCCTGGTCGGCGACGGGCTCACCGAGCGGGTCGGGGCCGTCCGCCTGCTGCGCGTCGGTGCCGGGGTCGCGTTCGTGGCGCTGGCGATCATCGTTGCGGCGCCGTCGTGGCCGGTGGCCGTGGTCGGCTTCACCGTGCTGGGCTGCGGGGTGGCGGTGGTGGCCCCCTTGAGCTTCTCCGCCGCCGCCGCGCTGGCCGGCCGGGATGCCGACCCCGCGACCCGGCACGCCCGGGTGGACGCAGTGATCGCCCGCTTCAACCAGTTCAACTACGCCGGAGCGTTGATCGGTGCGGTGCTGACCGGCGCCGTGGGCTCGGGCTCGCTGCGCCTCGGCTTCGCAGTGCCCCTCGTGCTGGTGCTGGCCCTGTTCCCGCTGGCCCGTGCCTTCGCGCCGGCGGACACCCTGTCCGGAGCAGGGGCGTCCGCCGACGCGTGAGACGCGATCGATCAGGCGCCGCCGCCACCGGCCTTGCGTCGGTGCATCGGCTTGGCGACGTTCTTGTCCGCCACCTCCGACCCGTGGGCCTTCTCGCGCGAGTCGGCCGAGTCGTCGGGGTGCGCGTGACCCTGCTTGCGATCGAGCGCCTCCCGCATCTTGGCCTTGATGTCTGCGTTGGGATCCTGGTCAGCCATGGGGTCCTCCTGGGTTCGCGTCTCTCGATCGTCTTCCGGGACCCACCATGTCAAACCCGGCAAGCGGGGGCGAGCGTTTATCCCACGGCCGGACGTTGCAGCACGTCGATCCGGCCGGCGAGCTTGCCCATCATCCGGTAGACGTGCCAGCGGCAGTCGCCGAGCATCACGTCGTACGCCGCGTCACCGAACTCGGCGCGGTAGCGCTCGGGGTCGCGCCGCAGCCGGGCCAGGTGCAGCAGGGCGCGGCCGGCCCGGCCGGAGTCCTCCTCCGACCACTCGCCCCACTCGCTGGACAGGTCGATGGTGTCGACGACGCGCAGCCCCGAGCGCGCGATCGCGTCGTCGAGGACGGCGGGGTCCGCCGAGGTCGGCACGACCCCCATCACGTCGAAGAGCCACTCCGCCTCGTCCGGGGCCAGGAGCGTCGTGGCCACCATCTGGTAGGCCGCGACGAAGCCGCCGGGACGCAGCACGCGGGCGAACTCGGCGTACGCCGCGACCGGGTCGGGCTCGTGCACCAGCACGTCGCGGCACCAGACGAGCTCGACCGACGCATCCGGCGCGGGGATCGCCGTCGCGGATCCCCGCTCGAACGACACCCGCGACGCCACCTCGTGGTGCTGGTCCCGGCGCGCCTCGCGCGCCAGGTCGAGGTGTCGCTGCACCGGATCCAGGCCCAGCACCCGGAAGCCGAAGTGGGTCGCCAGCCGGAACGCCTGACCACCCTCGCCGCACCCGACGTCCAGCACCCGGCTGTCCGGCCGCAGGTCGAGCTCGCGCACCACCTGGAGCAGCACGGACGGGGCGCGCGGCGCCAGGCTGGTGTCCAGCCGGGCCGCGAAGGCCTCCTCGACGCGCGGGTAGGTGTCGTAGAAGAACTCGCGATCCCAGGCCACGGCAGCCAGTCTGCACGCCATATGCTCGAAGCATGGCTCGCCGCGCGTTCCTCCACGTCGGCACGGCCAAGTCCGGCACGTCCTACCTCCAGGACCTCTGGTGGCAGCACCGCGACGCACTGCGCGAGCGCGGCCTGCTCCTGCCCGGCGACACCACCCGCGACCACTTCCACGCGGCCGCCCTGGTCAAGGGCATGGACGCCATCGTCGAGCGCCTCGACGACGAACGGCGCGGCACCTGGGAGCGCCTGGTCGCCGAGACGCGCGACTGGTCCGGGGACGTGCTGATCAGCCACGAGCACTTCTCCGACTCCCCCGCCGACGCGGCCGCCCGGGCACTGGCCGACCTGGGCGCGGCCGCCGACGAGGTGCACGTGGTCCTCACCGTGCGCGACCTGGCGCGGGTGCTCCCCTCGGCCTGGCAGCAGCGGGTCAAGCAGGGGGCCCGCCAGACGTTCGGCGCGTTCCTGGCGACCGTGCGCCGCGAGCGGGACGACCAGAAGTTCTGGCGCTACCAGGACGTGCCCGGCATCCTCGACCGCTGGACGGTGGGGCTCGACCCTGCCCACGTGCACCTCGTCGTCGTACCTCCCTCGGGTGCACCGCGCGACGAGCTGTGGCAGCGCACGGGCGCTGTCCTCGGTGTCGACGTCGGCGACCTCGACACCGAGGCGCGGCGCACCAACGTCTCCCTCGGCATCGTCGAGGCCGAGCTGCTGCGACGGGTCAACGCGCACATCCCCCGCGAGCGACGCACCGTCGACCTGACCCGCCTCACCCGCGGCGACTTCACACGCGGCCTCCTCGCCGACAGCGCCCCCCGTGAGCCGTTCGTGCTCCCTGCAGCGCACGTCGGGTGGGTGCGCGAGCGCTCCGAGGCGGTGGTCGCGACGCTGCGGGAGAGGTCGTACGACGTCGTGGGCGACCTCGACGACCTGCGTCCGACCGACCCCGGGCCCGGCCGCACCCCGGACGAGGTGAGCGACGCCGAGGTGCTGGCCGCGGCCACCACTGTGGTGGCGCGGATGGTGGAGCGCTGGGAGGTGCAGCCACCCGGCGCGGAGCCGCTCGAGGCGTTCATCGCCGCCCAGCTGCTGGCCCGCCTCGAGCGGTCCGGACGCCGTCAGCGTGGGACGAACGCCCAGTAGTCCAGGTCGAGCAGCACCCCGTCGGCGTACTTCCCGTCCTCGCCGCGCAGGGTCATCGGCTCGTCGCGTCCCCTGGTCGCGACCAGACGCAGGCGCAGGGCACCCACGCCGGGGGCGTCCATCCGGGCGGTGTCGAGCACCTCCGACCAGGCGTGGATCGTGTCGCCGGCAAACGCCGGGGCGACGTGCGAGCCGCCGTTGATCGCCGCGACGAGCTGGGCGTTGGCCAGGCCGTTGAAGGACAGCGCGCGGGCCAGCGAGATCACGTGGCCGCCGTAGACCAGCCGCCGACCATCCGGCCGGGCGTCGGTGTTGAAGTGCACCTTGGCGGTGTTCTGCCACAGCCGCGTCGCCATCATGTGCTCCGCGTCGGTCAGGGTGACGCCGTCGACGTGGTCGATGCGCTCCCCCACCTCGTAGTCGTCGAGCCGGTGCGGCTCGCCGGCGGCAGAGACGTCGTACGACGTGAAGTCGAGGCCGGTGGGAACCACCAGGTCCTCGGCGACGACGGCGTCTGACAAGGAGGGTACGACGGTCTCCGGAGCGGGAGCGCCGGGGTCACGCTTGTGCACCATCACCCACCGGGCCCAGTCGATCGCGACCTCGCCGCGCTGGTTGGTGGCGGTCGACCGGACCCACACGACGCCGGACTTCCCGTTGGAGTTCTGCTTGAGGCCGATGACCTCGGAGCGGGTACGCAGCGTGTCGCCGGGCACGACGGGGACGTGGAAGCGGCACTCGGCGTAGCCCAGGTTGGCCACCGCGTTGAGCGAGATGTCCGGAACCGTCTTGCCGAAGGCGACGTGGAAGCCGATGAGCTCCTCGACCGGGTGGGGCGCCAGGCCGACGGACGCGGCGAACTCCGCCGACGACGGCACCGCGAAGCGGGTGGGGTAGATCGCGCCGTAGAGCGCGCGGTCGCCCTCGGTGACCGTGCGCGGGGTGGCGTGCTCGATGACCTGCCCGACCCTGAAGTCCTCGAAGAAGTTGCCGGGACCGGTCTTGGGGGTGTGGCTCATGCGCACGTCGCCGTCCTTCAGCCCTTGAGCTTGTAGTCCTTGAGGACGCTGCGGCCGATGATCATCTTCTGGATGTCGGAGGTGCCCTCACCGATCAGCATGAACGCCGCCTCGCGGTAGAGGCGCTCGATCTCGTACTCCTTGGAGTAGCCGTAGCCGCCGTGGATGCGGAACGACGCCTCGACGACCTCGTTGCAGTACTCGGTCGCGAGCATCTTGGCCATCCCGGCCTCGACGTCGTTGCGCTCGCCGTTGTCCTTGGTGCGTGCCGCGCGGACCATCATCGTGTGCGCGGTCTCGACCTTGGTGGCCATCTCGGCGAGCCGGAACAGCACCGCCTGGTGCTCGGCGATCGGCTTGCCGAACGTCTCACGCTGCTGGGCGTAGGCGATCCCGAGCTCGAAGGCCCGGTTGGCGATGCCACACGCACGCGCCGCGACGTTGACGCGGCCGACCTCGACGCCGTCCATCATCTGGTAGAAACCCTGGCCCGGCTCGCCGCCCAGGATCTGGTCGGCACCGATGCGGTGGTTCTCGAAGATCGCCTCGGTGGTGTCGACGCCCTTGTAGCCCATCTTGTCGATCTTGCCCGGGATCGTCAGACCCGGTGCGGTCTCCCCGAAGCCGGGCTCCTTCTCCACCAGGAAGGTCGTCATGTTCTTGTAGACCGACTCTCGCACCCTCGTCGGTCTTGACCAGCACCGCGATCAACGTCGACGAGCCGCCGTTGGTCAGCCACATCTTCTGCCCGGTGATCGAGTAGGTGCCGTCCTCGCCCTTGCGCGCCTTGGTCGTGATCGCCGACACGTCCGAGCCCAGGCCCGGCTCGGACATCGAGAACGCACCGCGGACCTCACCGGTCGCCATCCGCGGCAGGTACTTCTGCTTCTGCTCCTCGGTGCCGTGCTGCATCAGCAGGTAGGCCACGATGAAGTGGGTGTTGATCACCCCGGACACGCTCATCCAGCCGCGCGCGATCTCCTCGACGCACAGCGCGTAGGTCAGCAGCGACTCACCCAGGCCGTCGTACTCCTCGGGGATCATCAGCCCGAAGATGCCGAGCTCCTTGAGGCCCTCGACGATCTCGGTGGGGTACTCGTCCGCGTGCTCGAGCTCCGTCGCGACCGGGATGATCTTCTCGTCGACGAACTGCCGGACGGCCTTGAGGATCTCGGTCTGGTCCTCGGTGAGGCCGTCGGTCTGGCAGAGACGAGGCATGTGCTGGCTCCTGGGCGGTGGCGGGGTCCGAACGCTCGGGAGTCTAGTTACCAGTCGTTCACCTGGGCAGGGTGCTCGTCCGAGAGAGACGTCACACCGCGTGAGAGAATCGAGGGCATGCGACCGACACGTGTGACCGGATCCGTCCTGGCTGCCACCCTGGTGCTTCTCCTCGGAGCCTGCGGCGACGACACGACCGCGGACGACGACCAGGTCTCCGCCTCCGAGAGCACGTCACCGGAGTCCTCGACGCCGACCTCGGAGACCGCGGAACCGGTCGAGCCGATCGACTTCGGCACCGAGCCCGCGGTCCGCCCGCAGTACAAGAATGCCGCACTCCGAGCGGTCGACGACGACCTGATCACCATGGTCCCGAGCATGCTGCCCGACGGCTGGACGGCGACCGGAGGGGGCTACACGGCCGACCCGCAGTGGTGGCGGATGACGTTCACCGCACCGACCGGCGACGTCGTGCTGGACCAGCTGCCCGGCACGGCCGACGAGGTCCTCGCCGACCAGCACGGCCTCGAGGCTCAGGACGACGTGGACCTCTCCGACTGGGGCACCGGCACCTGGTCGGCGTGGGAGCACGAGGGCGCGATCGTGCTCACCCACGACCTCAAGGGCAGCACGGTCATCCTGCAGGGCGCCGACGTCGACACCGTCCGGGCGCTGGCCGAGTCCCTGCTCCCCGCAGAGGACTCGGTCAGCCAGGACGGCTGACCCACTGGATCAGTCGTTCTCCCACGTGGAGCCGGGCTTGAGGTTGTCGGGCTCGATCGTGACCCGAGGGGCAACGCCGACCCGGCGGCCGTTGACCATGCGCCACGAGGAGTACGTCGTGGTGTAGGCGTCGCGGCTGTAGGGCTCCTGCCACATCAGCCCGAAGTTCTTCAGGTAGTCACGGACCATCTGGCGTCCGTGCATGCTGAACATGATCTCGTCCTGCGGCGTGCCGAGGCTCGACCAGTTGGTCGACCCGGTCCAGACGATGTGGCTGTCGACGACGCCCTTGTAGGAGCCCTTGAGCACGAAGTACTTGTGGTGCGTGTAGCGCTCGATGGCCTCGGGCATGTCGTCGATCTCGGGGTCACCGGTCGGGACGTCGTCACGCAGGTTGAACCCGGTCGACCGGAGTGGCACGCGACCCCTGGCCGTCGGCGCTCCGATGTGCTGCTTGGTGTGGAAACCCATCAGGCCGTAGTTGACCCGCAGGTTGCACCCGGCGGCGTAGAGCTCGCGGAGCTTGTCGGCGATGTAGTTGCCGCGGTTGCCACGCATGGTGTGCATGGACAGGCGCAGGAGCGTACGGCGCTGCACACCGGCCGCGTCGACGTAGACGCACTGCACGTTGTTGAGGATGTCGAGGACGATGTCGTTCTTCGAGGTGGTGTGGCGCGGGAACACGACGTTGTAGTACTTCTGCTGGTCGCCGGCGGGGCAGTTCAGCCCGTTCTCGCAGAAGGCGTAGGTGGCGCGACGCGTGTCCCAGTCGGGACGCATGTCGTTGAAGAGCGCCTCGAACTGGTCGAAGAGCTGCGCCTTGCCCACCGTGGTCCACAGGTCGTTCCACTGCCAGCGCACGGCGTTGAGCGTCATGTTGTGCGAGCCCAGCATGACCACGTTGCGGTTACGGCCGGTCCGGCTGAACAGGTAGAACTTGGAGTGCAGGTTGTTGTACTCGTTCTCGTCGGCGCGGCAGCCGGACACGCAGCGGCGGATGAAGCTCGACTTCTTCGTGTTGCGCCCGAGCTCGCGCGCCATCCGGATCTGGGCGCCGGGGACGAGGTGGTCGTTGAGCAGCACCTGGACGCGGACGCCACGCTTGTGGGCGCGGATCAGCGCGTCGGCGACGACCTGGCGGTCCAGCGAGTAGGCCGAGATGACGATCTTCTCGTGGCGCGGCGTGTTGCGGATCGCCCGCAGCAGGTGGCGCTCGATGACGTAGCGGTCCTTCTCGACCATGGGGTTGTTGAACTTCGGCCCCACCGGCACCTTCCACCGCTTGTTGGGCTTCCCGGGCTTGCGCGCCTCGGGGGCACGTGCCGCGACCCCGGCCGGCGCGGACGAGGACGTGACCCCAGCCGATGCCGAAGTGCTCGCGGACGAGGCGGGCGCGAGCAGCGTGGCCGCGAGGCCCGCCACTGCGACGGTGGCGAAAAACTTGGAACGCACGTCAACAACTCCTACGGGGCACCCTTCGGCACCCTAATCAGAGGCTCCCCCGGAACCGTGGCGGCACATCACCTGTGCTCGCGCGGACATCAGCCACGATATCAGCGACGAGTCGGCACGCCGATTCGAGAAGTTCCTCCTGCGTCACGCTGCCCGGCTCCCGGGCGCCCGGCGGTGCCTCGACCGGGCCGAGGTCAGGCAGGTCGCCGAGGACGTGGAAGCCGCGCTCCTCGATGAGCGCGGCGGCTGCCCGGTCGAGCTCGGCGAACCGTGCCGTGTAGTGCTCCGGCAGCCCCCCGCGTTCCCGCGGTTGACCGGCGAGCAGGCCTTCGGCGAGGTAGCCGCGGATCCAGACCCCGCGCTCGTAGGGCGAGTAGGCCGGGAGGTGGGCGTTGACCTGGCGCAGCAGCTCGATCTGCACGATGCCGAGCGCCGGGTTCACCGCGTCCGTCGGCACGTCGTACGCCGCCGGGTCGACGCCGATGACCTCGGCGAAGTGCTGCCAGTGCAGGTCGTGCGGCTGTCCGCGCCCGGGCATCATCAGCACGTGCACCCGCTCGCCGGGCACGTCCGGCGTCCACCGCTCGAGGACCCCGGCCAGGTCCCAGGTGCGCATGCTGAACTCGGGCCCTCCCGCGGGCGTGCCGGCCATCACGGAGTCGAGGTCGACGGTGCTGCCGTTCTTGACCGACTCCTGCCAGCCGGCCGAGACGACGCTCGCCGCGTCGCGGGCCGTGACGACCAGGTGCACCTCGGCGTCGGGGAACGCCGCGATCGCGCGGCTGGCCTGCTCGGCACTGGCGCCGCAGAAGAACTCGTGGGTGATCAGCACGTCGCCGGACTGCGCGGCCGCCTCGGAGACGAGGCGCTGCCAGGCACCCGGCGCCTTCTCGTGCCGACGGGCGAGCCGGGGCCGTTCCTGCAGGTCGAGGGCTGCCCACAGGTGCTCGCGGTGACCGAAGCCGGGGAGGAACACGCCGTCCGACCGGAGCCGGTCGCGGTTGCTCCACACGACCTCCTGCAGGTAGGTCGTGCCGGTCTTCGGCAGGCCGATGTGGAGGAACACCCGACGGGGCCCGCCACGGGCCTGGCTCAAGAGAAGTCCCCGCGGTACTTCCCGAGCAGCTCCTCCAGCTTCTCCTCGTCGCGTGCGGCGACCGGGAGCAGGAGTTCGGACACCACGTCGGTCAGCTCGGCGAGCCGCACGTTGAGCGCCCGGTTCTCCTGCACGGCTTCCTCCAGGGCGGCGACCCGTCGCTCGAGGTCCCCTCCCCCGTCGGCGTGCGGGTTCCTGCGTCCGAACATGTCCACTCCCTCACGAGTTCCAGTCGATGATCATGCGGCACACCTGCGAGCTGTCGGGATCGGTCGAGACGTCCTCGCGGACCAGCTCGACGACCCGGCCGCCGGACTCCGCGACCTCGGCCAGGACGACCGCCGGATCCAGCGGCTTGCGGGCGCCCGTGCGCCGGGGATAGGCGTCGCGGCCCTTCTCGCTGAGGAACTGCAGGTGCAGCTCCCCCGTCGTCCCGGCGAGCATCATCCGCGCCGAGCGCAGCATGTTGAGCCGGCCGCGGTGGCCCAGCCGTTCGATGACGTGGACGCAGCCGACCGCTCGCGGCCCGGGCATCCGCGCCACCCAGGCCGACACGGCCAGGACGTGGCGGAGCTCGAGCAGGTTGAAGAGCTGGAAGGTGACGTGTGGATCGCTCGCCCGCCTCTCCGCCTCGGGCTCGTAGGCGTAGGGCTGGAAGTCGAGGCCGACCGCGCTCGTGCCCCGGTCGGCGAACCAGCCCACGTCGGCGCCGCGACCGCAGCCGATGTCGACGTACGTCGCCAGGTCGGGGTGGCGCTCGGCGACGAGCCGGGCGACGGCGGAGACCTGGGATGCCTGGTTGGCAGTCCGCTTGAAGTAGCCGTGCCAGCCGGCTCGTCCGGTGCGCATCCCGCGGAACCACCCGTTGAAGCGTTCGATGGTGCTGGCCGGGGTCGTGAACTTGTAGGCCGGGTCCGGCGTACGCCAGCCCGGTCCGTAGGTCGCGGTGAGGAACCGGTCGGTGTTGGCCGGGACAGGGAACTCGCGTCCCTCCAGCGTGGCGGTCCCGAGGGGGTAGATCCACGTGCGCTCGAAGGGCGTCGCGATCTCGCCCATCAGGTAGAGCTTGCCGTCACGCATGTAGCCGCCGAAGACGTCGAGGCCGCGGTCGAGGCCGTCGCTCTCGAGGACGTGGACCTTGAGCGCGATGGCCGAGTAGCGGGTCACCCGGTAGCCCATGTCGGTGAGCGTGCGCTGGATCCGGAAGGACTCGCGGATCACGTCGACCGGGTGGTCGTACGTGCTGACGTAACCCAGGTCGGCGTCGCTGTCGTGACCGATCAGGCCGCCGTCGCGGACCGCTCCGAGGGCCGTGCCGTAGGCCAGGAAGGCAGGTACGCCGGCCTGGTGGAGGGCGCCGAGCACCTCCTCGATCGCGTCGAGGAGCGGCTCGACGTGGGCAGCGTCGCGCGAGTCGAAGGTCTCCACGAGCTTGAGGGACTTGTCGAGGGCCAGTGGCCGGCCGGCCGGGTTGACCACAGCGATGCGCTCGACCGAGTCGCCGAGCCGGACGGTCCCGGCGAAGAGCTCCGTGCCGCTCCCGGGGTCGGTCAGGGTCAGGTCGGTGACGCCGTCGAGGTAGGGGCGCAACGGCTTGGGCCACCGCAGGAGGAGCGCACCGTCCTGCTCCTCACCGTCGCGCGGGAGCCAGAACGACCAGATCCGCCGACCGTCGAAGGAGACGTCGACCAGCCGCTCCTTGTTGCTGCCGACGAGGAGGCCCTCGGTGTCGATCCGCCGGACGTCCAGCGCGCCGGAACGTCGCAGCTGGGTCAGGGATCTCACGGCGCGGAGTATATCGAGCGAGCGCCCTCTCACTCGTCCCCGACCAGCGTGGCGCCGGAGTGGACCATGGCGTGGTCGGAGGCGTTGCCGGTGTTGGTCACGGCATAGCCCTCGAAGGCGACTCCGGTGGATCCGAAGATCCAGTCGACCTGCATCTGCGGAGGTGGTGCGCATCCACCGGCGCTGCTTCCGCCGGCCGCAGCGGAGAAGATGCCGCCGGCCGTGAAACGGCAGAAGATCTCCTCCCGCTCGTTGTAGTCGCCCGTGGCGATGACGGGCAGGCCCTGCTCCTGGTGCAGCGCACTGAGGTAGGACACCTCGATGCCGGCCGCCTCTGCCCGCCATCGGGCGTTGTTGCCCAGGTTGGGGGTGTCCGCCGGGTTGTGGAAGTTGGCGAACCACGCCTGGCGGCCGGTCGTCGTCGACTCGAGGAGCACGACGGGCATCGCGATGCGGCTGCCGCCGGCGTACGGGATCGACAGCGAGCGGCCCTCCACCAGCCGGAACATGCTCGAGCGCCACGCGATGTTGAAGCGGACGGACTTGTCCCCGAGGGAGAGGCCGGGATAGAGGGAGTACTCCCCGGCGCGGGCGGTGAACATGGCGTGCTGGGACGCCTCGAACTCCTGGAAGCCGACCACGTCGATGCCGTTGTTGCGCAGCGCGGAGATCGCCATGTCCATCCGCGGTCCGCCGTCGGGGAAGCCCGGCTTGTTGCCGCCCGGCCCGGTGTGGGAGTCACCCAGGACGTTGAAGGTGGCCACGCGGAACGCGAGCGCCTCGACGCTCTGCTCGCGCTTGCTCATCTACCTTGCCGACTCGGGCTGCCAGGCGTCGCTGCGCAGCCTTGAAGCGGCGCAGGGACCGCTCCAGCTTGGCGTTGACGGGTGTCTGGGTCGACCCACCCTCGGCGGTGGTGACCTTCTTCGACACCTTCTCGCCAGCAGGAGTCCCGGCCGTAGTCTCCGCCGATGGCTCCTGGGTGCCCTCGATGCCCGCGGCCTGGCCCCCCTCGGGGGTGTTCCAGGGCGAGGTCCACGCGATCACGGCGACCAGCACGAGCACGATGAGCGGCGCGAGCACCCAGACGTACGGCACCCGCGGGTCGCGGGCGCCGAACGGGAGCATCCTGAGTTTCACGGCCACCTTCTGCGGGAAGTCAGCCGTCAGCCTATCGGCAGCCCACCAGCCCGCACGAACCGTCGGCGATCAGCCGCCCGGGACCGTGAGCGGGTCGAAGACCTGAAAACGCTGCTCCGGATCCATCGTGGAGCCCGGGACGGGCGGCAGGCCGAGGGTGCGCATCACCAGGTTGGCGACGTCCCCGACGCGGATCGGCTGGGCACCGGAGTAGCCCACCTGGTCCGAGCCGGGCGAGGTGAGCGCGGGGTTGAGGCCGTAGAGGTCGCTGCCGGCCGGCACGCCGGGTCCGGTGACCCACATCGGCACGCGGTAGCTCTCGGCCCAGGTGCGGGAGGAGCCGGACTTCTTCTGCGCCCCGCCCGTGCCGGTGACGACGAGCAGCGTCGTGCCCTGCATCTCCGCCTGGCTGGTGATGCCACGGCGGATGGCCGCCACCCGGCGCGACAGCTTGCGCACCGCGCGCTGGTAGCCGTCTCCGGTGAAGCCGCCCGACACGCCCTCGTCGAGGACACCGGACAGCTCGATCACGCTCAGGTGGGGAGCGCGGCTGCCGACCTTCTGCTTCCACCAGGCGACGGCGGCAGCGTCGTCGCGCAGCAGCTTGACCTGGTCGATCTTGGCGGTGCCGTCGTCGACGCCGTAGGGATCCTTGCCACCCGAGCGCTTGTTGTAGCTCTTGTGGACAAGTCCGGCCTGCGGGACGGCTGGCCACGAAGTTCGTGCGCCGCGAGGTGTTGTGGGCGAGGTCGAAGATGCTCGAGACGTACTGTCCGGCGCCTGCGTGGACCGTGCCCGGCAGCTTCTTCGTCGAGCCGATGCTGTGGCCGCCACGCTTGGGGAACACGCGGCGTCCGGTCAGCAGGGACATCAGGTTGGCGTCGGCCACGGTGCTCTCGGTGGCCGTCCGGGCATTCATCGTCGAGGCGCCGTTGAGGGCCAACCGGTCGAGCTCGCCCAGCTTGCCGCTCAGGCCGCGCACGACGGTGGAGGTCAGCCCGGGCACGGCGACGACCACGACGTGGTCGGCCGCCACCGGTGCCGACGCGGGCACGACGACGTTGGTGGAGTAGAGCGGGTGGTCGCTGGTCTTCGACACGAAGTCGTTCCACAGCCGGTTGTAGGTGTTGAAGTAGGCGTCCTTGGTGCCCATGATCCAGTCGATCGCACCGCCGCTCGGCGGGTGACAGCTGCCGTCGTCGTCGACATAGCCGCCGCTCGCCGACCACAGGTCCGCTCCCGGGGCGACCGCGCAGTAGTAGCGGTCGCGGTCGTTCTTGTCGCCGAAGGAGATGAACGGCGCGTCCGGGTAGGACGTGCGCAGCTGGTTGGCCAGCGCCGCCTCCATGGCGAAGCCGGCGTCACGCCACTGCTGTGCGGGCCCTCGGACGTCGGCAGGGTTGTGGGTGTTGAAGAACCACACGCGTCGGCCGGTGTTGATGTTCTGCGAGGAGGACGGCGGGCATCCGGCTCGGGACACCGTCGAAGTAGGGGATCGGCAACGTCCGGGCCTCGAGCAGCTGCCAGGTGTCGGTGCGCCAGCCGATCGAGTTGACCGACGGTCCGGCCGTGGCGTCGAGGCCGGGATAGGTCTGCCAGCTGGTGCCCGTCAGCTCCTGGAAGCGCGCGGCCTGCGGCGGCTGGAACTCCTGGAAGCCCACCACGTCCAGCTCCTGCTGCTGCAGCAGGGTCACGACGCGGTCCATGCGCACGACGCCGGATTCCCAGCCCTTGCGGTTGCCGCCCGGCGCGGTGTGGTCGGCACCCAGCACGTTGAAGGTGGCGGCGCGGAAGAACGTGGCCGGAGTGGTCTGCAGGACGCTCGAGGCCGAAGCCGACCTGGCCTGGGCCTGGGCGGGCTGCTGGGCGGGAGCGGCGCTGGCGACCGTCGCTGCGGTCGACAGGGCGAGCACGGCGGCGAAGACGTACCCCACCGGTCGCGCACGGAACGATCCGCGGAGGGACTTGGCGAACATGGTGAGGGCCTCACAGATGTCGGGGAAGTGGCGTCTTCGAGGTGGTCCGACCGCCGCCGCCGAGGGCAGGGCCCGGGACGCGATCGATGTGACAGGAGTGACTCCTGCGCCACAAGGGTACATCAAGCCCTCCGCACGCTACCGTTGCGACGTGAGTACCACCCCGACCCGAGTCTTCGTGGCCCGGCTCGTCGGTCTGCCGATCTTCGACCCCCAGGGGGACCAGGTCGCCAAGGTGCGCGACCTGGTCGTCGCGCTCCGGACCGAGACGAGCCAGCCGCGCGTCCTGGGCATGGTGGCGGAGGTCTTCGGGCGCCGTCGGATCTTCGTCCCGATGACGCGCGTCACCAACATCCACAGCGGCCAGGTCCACACCACCGGCCTGCTCAACATGCGCCGCTTCGAGCAGCGGTCGACCGAGACGCTGGTGATGGCCCAGATGCTCGACCGGTCGGTCACGATCCGTGAGTCCGGCCTGGTCGGCACGGTCTACGACGTGGCGATGGAGCAGGCGCGCAACCGCGACTGGGTGATCTCGCGGGTCGCGGTCCAGGAGCCGAGCAAGGGCTTCCGCCGTCGCGGGCAGACGCACGTCGTGGAGTGGCGCGACGTCACCGGGCTGACCAAGCGCGAGGAGACCCAGGGCGCCACCCACCTGATCGCGGCCCTCAACGACATGCGCCCCGCCGACGCGGCGAACATGATCCACGGCCTTCCGCCGGAGCGGCGCTCCGCGGTCGTGGCCGCCCTCGACGACGAGCGGCTGGCCGACGTCCTGGAGGAGCTGCCCGAGGAGGACCAGGTGGAGATCCTCGAGCACCTCGACTCCGAGCGCGCCGCCGACGTGCTCGAGGAGATGTCGCCCGACGACGCCGCCGACCTCATCGCCGACCTGCACCCCGAGACGGCCGCGACCCTGCTCGGGCTGATGGAGCCCGACGAGGCCGACGACCTCCGCCGCCTGATGTCGTACGCCGACAACACAGCGGGCGCGATGATGACGCCGGAGCCGGTGATCCTCTCCCCCGACGCCACGATCGCCGACGCCCTGGCCCATGTCCGCAACCCCGAGCTGACGCCGGCCCTGGCCGCGCTCGTCTACATCTGTCGCCAGCCGCTGGAGACGCCCACCGGCAAGCTGCTCGGCGCGGCCCACATCCAGCGACTGCTGCGCGAGCCGCCGTCGACGCTCGTCGCGGCCGCGCTCGACGAGTCGATGGACCCGCTGCGCCCCGACGCGAGCATGGACGAGGTCGCCGCCCACCTGGCGACGTACAACCTCGTCGCGGCTCCCGTGGTCGACGACGAGGGTCGCCTTCTCGGCGCGGTGACCGTCGACGACCTGCTCGACCACATGCTCCCCGAGGGCTGGCGTGACCACGCGCCCAGGCCCGGGCCCATCACGGACACGCCCAGCACCGGCGGCTCCCGATGAGCGAGACCCGTCGAGCACGGCTCGACACACCGCGCGACGCGCGCCGCTCGATCGTCCGGCGGCCGTCCTACGACGCCGACGCGTTCGGCTCCTTCGCCGAGCAGTTCGCCCGCTTCATGGGCACCGCCGCGTTCCTGATCTACATGACGCTCTTCGTCATCCTGTGGATGGCCTGGAACACCCTGGCGCCCACCGAGTGGCGCTTCGACGAGTTCCCCTTCATCTTCCTCACGCTGATGCTCAGCCTGCAGGCGTCGTACGCCGCGCCGCTGATCCTGCTCGCGCAGAACCGCCAGGAGCAGCGTGACAAGGTCATCGCCGAGCAGGATCGCCAGGCCAACGCGCGCGCCCACGCCGACATGGAGTTCCTCGCCCGCGAGGTCGCCTCGCTGCGGATGGCCGTGGGCGAGGTCGCGACCCGCGACTTCCTGCGCTCGGAGCTGCGCGGGCTGCTCGGCGACATCGAGGACATGTCGCGACCCGAGCCCATGCCTCAGGCGCTCGACGTCCCGATTGATCGACCGGCGGACTCGAGGCGCCCGCCCGGCTCGTAGACTCGGGCATCATGAGCACCCCCACGCAGCAGCAGGTGATGGACGCGCTCGCGACCGTCAACGACCCCGAGATCAAGCGTCCCATCACCGACCTCGGGATGGTCGACTCCGTCGACGTCGGCGAGGACGGTGCGGTGGCGGTCCACGTGCTCCTCACCGTGTCCGGGTGCCCGCTCAAGGACACGATCAACCGCGACGTCACCGGCGCGGTCTCCGCCGTCGCCGGCGTCACCTCGGTCGACCTCACGCTCGGCGTGATGACCGCCGAGCAGCGCGCCGGCCTCAAGGAGATCCTCAGCGACGGGCGCGCACAGCGCGAGATCCCCTTCGCCCAGGCCGGGTCGCTCACCAAGGTCTACGCCATCGCCAGCGGCAAGGGCGGGGTCGGCAAGTCGTCGGTCACGGTCAACCTCGCGCTGGCCATGGCCGGCATGGGCCTGAAGGTCGGCATCGTCGACGCCGACATCTACGGCCACTCGGTGCCGGCCATGCTCGGCATCGCCGACGCCCGGCCGACCCAGGTCGACGACCTGATCATGCCCGTGCCCACGCCCAGCGGCGTCTCGGTGATCTCGATCGGCATGCTCAAGCCGCGTCGCGACCAGGTCGTGGCCTGGCGCGGCCCGATGCTCGACCGCGCCCTCGTGCAGATGCTCGCCGACGTCTACTGGGGCGACCTCGATGCGCTCCTCCTCGACCTCCCGCCCGGCACCGGTGACGTGGCGATCTCGCTCGGCCAGCACCTGCCCAACGCCGAGGTGGTCGTCGTGACCACCCCGCAGGAGGCGGCGGCCGAGGTCGCCGAGCGCGCGGGCACGATGGCGTCGATGATGCACCAGCGCGTCGTGGGCGTCGTCGAGAACATGAGCTTCCTCCCGTGCCCCCACTGCCCGCCCGAGGACGACCACCGGCTCGAGATCTTCGGCAGCGGTGGGGGCGACCGGGTCGCTGCCACGCTGTCGGAGCGCTTCGGCTACGACGTGTCCGTGCTGGCCCGGATCCCGCTCGACATGTCGCTCCGCGAGGGCGGCGACGTCGGCAAGCCGATCGTCGAGGCCGACCCCACCGCCCCGGCGGCCCGCGAGCTCACCCGGGTGGCCGAGACGCTCTCGGGTCGCGGGCGCGGACTGGCGGGCCTCCAGCTCGGCCTCACCCCGACCAGTAAGTTCTAGCCATGTTCGACGTCGGGCTCCTGGAGCTGGCAGTGATCGCCCTCGTGGCGATCCTGGTGCTGGGCCCGGACAAGCTGCCGGACCTCGCCCGCCAGGCCGCCCTGCTGCTCCACAAGGCGCGCGCGATGGCCAACAGCGCCCGCGACGACCTGCGCAGTGAGCTCGGTCCCGAGTACGCCGAGCTGCAGCTGCGCGACCTCGACCCCCGCACGATCGTGCGCAAGCACATCACCGAGGCGATGGCCGAGGTCGATCGGGAGAGCGCCGCCACGCGGGTCACCCTGCCCGCCGGCCAGACGCCTCCCTACGACGTCGAGGCCACCTGAGGTTCGTCCCGGCTCTGCACGGCGACGATCCCGTCGAACGGCACGAGCACCCGGCCGTCCGCCGCCGTCCGGCACTCGAGGAAGTCGGCGCCGACCCGCTCGACGTACGCCTCGTGGCGCGAGCCGTCCACCGTGTGGAGCAGGCAGCGAGTGCCCGCATCCGCCAGGCGGCGCAGGGCCGAAGCGAGCCCGAGCCGGTGCAGCGGCGACCAGGCCACTTCGGGGACCGAGCGCTCCGATGCTCCGTGGACGACCAACGCATGGCGGAGGGGAACGATCCAGTCCTGCCCGAGGCGCAGACCAGGCACCACGACTCCCCCACCCGGGCGAGCCGTCCCTCAAGCCGACCGAGGCCCGGGAGCTCGAGGGCCACCGGCGCGTCGAGCGAGGCCATCAATCGGCTGGCAAGGGTGACGGCGGCGTACTCGCTCCGCGCCCGATCGGCCAGCTCGGCCTCCCGGTCCGCCTCCCACAGCGCGGCAGCCTGGCCTTCGAGGTCGTCGAACATCGCGAACAGCTCGGTCTCCCAGCCCATGTCGCGAGCCTAGTGTCGGCCGCGATCTCGGTCAGGAAGCGAGGGTGAAGTCGGCTGGCCGAGGTGGGCTCGAGGTCGGGCTGTGGACCATCCGATCCGTGGCCGACGCGCGTCAGCTCGAGGTCGGATCGGCCAGGACGGCGGCCAGGACCACCTCTGCGGCTCCGTGGAGCTGCGCGGACGTGCCGAGCTCGCTCGGCACCACCCGGACCGGCTCCGACACCTCGTCGAGGGACCTGGCGCGGACGGCCGTGAGCATGGGCTCGCGCAGGTGCGGGAACAACGGCTGGAAGATCCCACCCAGCACCACGACCTCGGGATTGAGCAGGTTGACCAGGTTGCCGATCCCCACCCCGAGCCAGTGCCCGATCTCGGCCACCGCTGCCGCCGCAGACTCGTCGCCTGCCGTCACCCTGCCCAGCACGGCGTCGACGGCGGTGACGCCCCTGACGCCGCGGATACCCGCGGCACGCAGCAGCGCCGCCTCCCCCGCCTCGGTCTCCCAGCAGCCGAAGGCTCCGCACGTGCACTGGCGACCGTCGGGGTTGACCAGCATGTGGCCCGCCTCCCCGGCATAGCCCGCGGCGCCCAGCATCGGTTGCCCCCCGATGATCAGGCCCGCGCCGAGACCGACCTCACCCGACACGAACACCAGGTGGTCACACCCGCGCCCGGCACCGCGGCGGTGCTCGCCCAGGGCACCCAGGTCGGCCTCGTTGCCCACGCGCACCTGCTCGAGCGGCAGGCGAAGGGCCTCGGCGAGCATCCTGCCCAGGTCGACGCCCTTCCACCCGAGGTTGGGCGCGAGGTGGACGAACCCGTCCGCCCTGCGTGTGAGCCCGGGGACGGCCACACCGACTCCGGCGACCCGCGGGTCGGTCGGAGCGATGCCGAGGGACGTCACGAGCTCGGCCACCAGCTGCACGGTCGTCCCGCGGCGAGGCCTTGCCGCTGGGGAGGTCGACCCGTCGCTGGTCGAGGACGTCGCCGCCCAGGCCGATGGCAGCCGCCGCGACCGACTCCACGCCGACCTCGACCGCGAGAGCCACCGCCCCGGACGCTCGCACGCGCACGATCGGCGAGGGTCGTCCCGGTCCCGAGCTGAGCGACACCCCGTCCTCGACGACCAGTCCGCGTCCCGCGAGCTCGTGGACCAGGTCGGCGACCGTCGATCGGCTGAGCCCCGTCGCCGCTCCGAGCTGCGACCTCGACGCCGACCCGGTGAGGTGCAGGCACTCCAGCAGCGCGCCCAGGTTGTGGCGACGTACGACGGACGCCCGGGCGCCCGCGCGGGGCGACCGCGGCGCTGGCGCGACCGGACCCGTCGCCCGCTCTGCCGATGAGTCCATGTCGACCATCCTGCCGTCAATTGCCCCGTCGGGGCCCGGAACGCAGGTAAGAGCGGAGGCCAGCCCGTCGCCACGGCGACCAAGGGGCCGACAGCGACGGTTGACACGGTGTGACGTGCGTCATACGTTGCGAGTGTCGAATTTGTCCGGATCGGCAACAAACTCCGGCCCGACGTTCCAGCCCTCACTCGGAAGGACATCTCATGAGGCATCGCAACCCGTCTCCCCGCGCTGGTCGGCGCCTTCGCCGCGCTCTCGCCCTCGCCGGATCGGCGATGACTCCCAGCCAGGCAGCACCGGAGCCCGAGGGCTCCGCGGCCGCGCCCTACAAGGTCCTGGTGGTCGGCAAGACCCTGGGCTTCCGGCACTCCCACATCGACGACACCACCAACGCGGTGATCAAGCTCGGCCAGGAGAACGGCTTCACCGTCGACGTGTGGGACGCCGTGCAGCCCGACGCTCAGCCTGACGCAGCACGCCGTTCACCACCGCCGAGAGCCTGGGCCAGTACGCGACGATCCTCTTCGCCTCGAACGTCGACGGCACCAACAACCAGGACCCCGCCCGCCCGCGGACGCTGAACGACGCCGAGCTGGCCGCCCTCCAGGGCTACATCCACGACGGCGGCGGCTTCGTCGGGCTCCACGCCGCCACGGACGCGATGCACGCCGTCCCGTGGTACAGCGAGCTCACCGGCGGCAGCGCCCGCTTCCGCAACCACCCGGCCCAGCAGACCGCCACCATGCGGGTGGAGAGCCCCACGCACCCGTCGACGGAGATGCTGCCGAAGGAGTGGATCCGCTTCGACGAGTGGTACAACTTCACGACCAACCCGCGTGAGGACGTGCACGTCCTGCTGACCCTCGACGAGTCCACCTACAACCCCGGCTCGGGCGCCATGGGCGCGGACCACCCGATCGCCTGGTGCCACAACTTCGAGGGCGGGCGCTCCTGGTACGAAGGCGCGGGCCACGTCGACGCGGCCTACACCGACCCGACCTTCCTCGACCACCTGCTCGGTGGCATCGAGTGGACCGCCGGTGTGGTCGAGGGTGGCGGCGACTGCGTGACCTTCAAGGAGGTCGACGGCCTCAACGAGTCGGCCGGCGCCGGGGGCAGCAACCGCGAGACCAAGCTGAGCGGCGACGTCGCGGACTACCTCGCCGACGCGGAGAGCCGCTCACGACGAGGGCCGCCACGCCGGCTGCCGTCGACATCCTCAAGCAGGCCAAGGGCAAGGCGCACGGCCTCCAGGACGCCGTCCTGGTCGCCAAGATCGCCGACCTCATCGAGTGGCAGGAAGGCCTCGTCGGCTTCTGATC
The DNA here is from genome assembly GCA_963712875.1 of uncultured Actinomycetota bacterium. Classification (GTDB taxonomy): domain Bacteria; phylum Actinomycetota; class Actinomycetes; order Propionibacteriales; family Nocardioidaceae; genus Nocardioides. The sequence continues at coordinate 104,330 of CAVQJS010000020.1, forward strand.
GACCTCGGTCGACCTCCACCGCTTGCCACCAGCTCAGCCACTAGCGAAGCCTGACTCTATCTTGCTAGAGTCAGGCTTCGTGGCGAGCGGACCGCAGCTCCTCGGTCGGGAGAGCGAGCAACAGCACGTGCGGACCCTTCTGGGGCAGGCACGCAACGGGCGCGGCGGCGCCTTGTACGTCACCGGCGAGCCGGGCATCGGCAAGACGACGCTCCTGGAGGCCACGACATCCAGCCCCGCCGGCATGCGACTGCTGAAGGCCGACGGTTTCGAGGCCGAGTCCACGATCCCCTTCGCCGGAGTCCAGCGACTCGCCATCCCGCTGCGCGACCACGTGACGGCCCTGCCAGAAGGTCACCAGCAGGCGATCCGGGTCGCCGCCGGCGTCACCGACGGGACCGCCGCCGGACCGGTTCCTGGTCGGGCTGGGAGTCCTCGGCCTGCTGGCCGCCGCCGCGGAGGTCGAGCCGATCGTGTGCGTGGTCGACGACGCACACCTGCTCGACCCCGAGTCGCTGGACGTCCTGGGCCTCGTGGCGCGCCGCCTCGGGGCCGAGGCGGTAGCCGTCGTCATGGCCGCCCGCGACACCCCTCACCTCGACACCTACGTCGCGGGAGTGCCGGTGCTGCATCTCGCCGGCCTGGAACCGGAGTGGGCGATGCGGCTGTTGGGTGCGTCCCTCCCGGAGGCGATCGACCCGGCGGCAGCCGCACAGGTCGTCGCAGCCACCGGCGGCAACCCGCTCGCCCTGGTCGACCTCGCCGGCGAGCTGAGCGTCCGCCGCTTGACCGAGAGCAGCCTGGCCGACGAGCCGCTGCCGATCGGCCACCACCTCGAAGCCCTGTACCTGCGCCGGATCCGTCACCTGTCATCCGACCTCCAGGTGTGGCTGCTGATCGCGGCCGCGGACTCCACCGGCAACGTCGACCTCATCCGGGCGGCCGGCCAGTCTGGGGCCTTCCGGAGGACCCGGTCGACGAGGCGGAGTCGGCCGGGCTGGTCGAGATCGACGACGACGATCCGGTTCCGGCACCCACTCGTACGCTCGGCGGCCTACAACGCCGCCCAGGGAGCACAGCGGCGCCGGGCGCACCGGGCGCTGGCGATGGCCGCCGACGAGCTGGGCCTGGCCGAGGCTCGAGGCCTGGCACGCGGCCAAGGCGACGCTCGGCACCGACCCGGAGGTGGCGGACCGGCTGGAACGAGTCGCGGCCGCGGCCGGACGGCGCGGCGGGCGTCTCGTCACGGGCGCGAGTCCTGGCCCAGTCCTCGACGCTGACCCCGCAGCGGCCCGCTGAAGTTCTCGCGGCTGGTCGCAGCCGCGGAAGCCGCCCTGGCCTCGGGTGCAGCCCAGCTGGCCAAGTCCTACCTCGACGACGTGGACGAGGACGTGCTGGACCCGGTCTCGCGAGGTCGCCTGATCTGGACCCGCGCCAGTATCGCGATCTTCACGGCAGACCCGGCGCTCATGGAGGCCGGAGCCAACATGCTGTCGGCGGCGGAGTCCTTCCACGGCCACGACGTCACCCTCGAGCAGGGCGCCCTGATCAAGGCGTTCGAGTACACGTTGCCTGCCGAACGGATGGCCCAGGGCGTGACCCTGTCCGAGCTGGGGGCGCGGATGCGCAAGGGCGCGGAGCTGCAGGACGGCACGGCCGCATCGATCTTGCGCGGACTCAGCGCCCACGTCCTGCTCCCGTATGCGCAGGCGGTGCCCGCCATGCGTGCCGCCGTCGACACGATCCTGGCGCTGGACCCGACGGACCTCCTCACGTACGGCGCCATCAGCGTCGCCCTCACCACGGCCCTGTGGGACGCCCCGGCGCGACGCGAGTGCCTCGAACGCACCGCCGACGGCGGCGCGCGACGCAGGCTCCCTGCAGCTGCTGGACACGGCGCTGTGGATCATGTCGCTGGCCGAGCTGAGCGGCGGAACCCCCCGCCGTGCCCACGAGTACATCGAGCAGGTGCGCGAGCTGCGGCGCGCCATCGGTTACGACGCCGAGCACGTCATCAACGTCGCGCTGCTGGCCTGGTCCGACGCCCCTCGTCCCCAGGTCGAGATGATCAGCGACGGCGCGGCCTCGATGGGATTCGGCGGCGTCGCCGCCGCCGGCCAGGCCGCCCTCGCCGTGCGGGACCTGGCCGAAGGCCAGCTACGAGGAGGCCTACCATCGGCTCAAGCCGCTGGTCGACGATCCCTTCCTCCAGGTCACCCCGCTGGAGCTGCCCGACTTCGTCGAGGCGGCGTGCCGGAGCCAGCACGCCGACGAGGCCGTCCGGCACGTGGCGTACCTCGAGGCGATGGCGTCCGCCAACGGATCGAGTGTGGACCAGTGGGGTCGCCCAGCGCTCCCGGGCGCTCGTCGAGGCACGACGCCGAGCCCCACCACCGGGCCGCGCATCACGACCCTCGACTCCACCGACCTCGACATCGAGCTGGCCCGCGCACACCTCCTGTACGGCGAGTGGCTACGGCGCGCCCGACGACGCCGGGACGCCCGCGAGCACCTGCACCGGGCCCTCGAGCTCTTCGAGCGCGGGCAGGCTCCGGCGTTCGCCCGCCGCGCCCGCATCGAGCTGCACGCGATCGGCGACCGCTCCGCGTCCTCCGGCGGCGCCGGACACCCTGGACCTCACCGTCCAGCAGCTGACCGTCGCTCGCCTCGCCGCAGCCGGCCACACCAACGCCGAGATCGGCGCGACGATGTTCCTCAGCCCCAACACGGTCGACTACCACCTCCGGAAGGTCTTCCAGAAGCTGGGGATCTCCTCCCGGCGCCAGCTGGCCGACCGGGTCGGCACGAGCCTCCTGAGAGGCGACGTCACCGCCACGAGGACTACGCGCCGCACGTGGTCCGGGATCGCTGCTCCTCGGCTGCAGGCTCGGGTGACCACTCGATCCAGGAGGCACTCCATGCCCTTCGTGAACGCCGACGACGGCGCCCAGATCTTCTACAAGGACTGGGGTGCCGACGGCACCCCAGTCCTGCTCAGCCACGGCTGGCCGCTCAACGCCGACGCCTGGGAGGCGACGGCGCTGTTCCTCGCCGAGCACGGCCACCGAGCGATCGCGCACGACCGACGTGGCCACGGCCGCTCCAGCCAGACCTGGCACGGCAACGAGATGGACACCTACGCCGACGACCTGGCCTGCCTGATCGACGCCCTCGACCTCACCGACCTGACCCTGGTCGGGCACTCCACCGGCGGCGGCGAGATCGTGCACTACGTCGGCCGGCACGGCACCGCCCGGGTCGCCAGGCTGGTCCTCGTCTCGGCCGTGCCGCCGCTCATGCTGCGCACCGACGACAACCCCGAGGGACTACCCATCGAGGTGTTCGACCAGATCCGCGCCGGGGAGGCCGCCAACCGGTCGCAGCTGTACCGCGACCTGGCGGACGGCCCGTTCTTCGGCCACAACCGCAACCACGACGTCGACCAGGGCTTCCGGGACGCCTTCTGGCTGCAGAGCATGGCGTGCGGGCACCGGGGCGCCTACGAGTGCATCGCTGCGTTCTCCGCCACCGACTTCCGACCGGACCTGGCGAAGGTCGACGTCCCCACGCTGGTCATCCACGGCGACGACGACCAGATCGTCCCCTTCGAGGTCGGCGGCAAGCGCTCGGCCCAGCTGATCGACGGCGCGACCCTGACCGTCTACCCGGGCAGCGGGCACGCCCTGCCCGACACCGACCGCGACCGGCTCCACGCCGATCTCCTCGCGTTCATCGACGCCTGACCAAGGAAGAGAGACACCACCATGAACGACGACCACCTCGAGACCATCGTGCTCGTGCACGGCCTGTGGATGACCCCCCGCAGCTGGGAGAACTGGGTCACCCACTACCAGGCACAGGGCCACACCGTGCTGACCCCCGCCTACCCGGGCTTCGACATCGAGGTCGAGGCCCTGCGGGAGAACCCCGAGATCATCGCCGACCTGACCGTCCCGGACACGGTCGACCACCTGGCCGGCGAGATCGAGGCGCTCGGAGTCCCCGCCGATCATCATGGGCCACTCCTTCGGCGGCACCCTCACGCAGCTGCTGCTCGCCCGGGGCCTGGGGTGCGCCGGCGTCGCGATCGACTCGGCGCCCACCGAGGGCGTGCGAGTGAACCCGATCTCCCAGGCCAAGTCACTGTTCCCGGCACTCAAGAACCCGGCGAACCGACACAAGGCCGTCGGCTTCACCCCCGAGGAGTTCCACTACGCCTTCACCAACACCCTGTCGGAGGAGGACTCCAAGGCAGCGTGGGACCGCTACCAGATCCCGGCGCCGGGCAACTGGATCTGGGAGTTCGGCCTGTTCGCCAACTTCAAGCCCGGACACCAGGACACCTGGGTCGACTACTCCGCCGACCGGGCCCCGCTGCTGTTCATCGGCGGCTCGGAGGACCACATCATGCCGACCTCGGTCAACAAGTCGAACGCCAAGCACTACAAGAAGTCCCCGGCGCTGACCGAGTACCACGAGTTCGAGGGCCGCGACCACTGGACGTGCGCCGCGCCCGGCTGGGAGGCAGTCGCCGACTACGCGCTCACGTGGGCGCGTGACCATGCGCACGCCGGGTCCTCGACCGCCGCGGGCTCCTGAGCGGATCGTGACGAGGACGGTGGGTCGGCCATGCTGCACGATGACACATCTCGGCGGACCCACCGTCCTGCTCCAGCTCGGTGGCTGGCGCATCCTCACCGACCCCACGTTCGACGCACCCGGCACCACCTACGTCGTTCGGCTGGGGAACGGGATCCACCAAGACCGCTGGGCCCGCCCTGGCGCCCGAGGCGGTCGCGCCCGTCGATGTCGTGCTGCTCAGCCACGACCACCACGCGGACAACCTCGACGAGCGAGGCCGCGCGCTCCTTCCTCAGGCCGGGACCGTGCTCACGACGCGCGCAGCGGCCCGACGACTACGCGGCGTCAATGCGGTCGGCCTCGCCCCTGGCGAGCACGCACACGCTGCGCGCGCCGGGCAAGGAGACCCTGACCATCCGGGCCACCCCGTGCCGACACGGGCCCCCGTTCAGCACGGCCGTCGTCGGCGCTGTCATCGGCTTCGCGGTGACGCTCGGCGACTGCGACACGGTGACCGTGTGGATGACTGGCGACACCGTCCTGCACCGACCGGTCCGCCGGTCTGGCCGAGCGGCTGGACGTCGACGTGCTGCTCATCCATCTGGGCCGGGTCCGGTTCCCCACTCACGGGTCGGGTGCGCTACTCGATGGACGGAAGGGACGCGCTCCGGCTCGTCGAGCTGCTCGGGACCCCGGGTCGTCGTACCGGTGCACTACGAGGGCTGGTCGCACTTCAGCGAGTCCACCACCGCCCTGCGCGGCACGCTGGACGGCGCGACCCCGCCATCGCGCGCATCGTTCACCTGGCTGGAGCCCGGTGTCGCGACACCGGTGGCTACCACCCCGATGCGGGGGCACGAACTACAGTGACATGGTGTCCATGAAACTTCGTGGAGCGCTGGCTCGCCGCGACAACCGACCAGTCGGCGCCTACTGCCCGATCGAGCGGACACTCGGCGTGCTGAGCACCCGGTCCGCGATGCTGGTGCTGCGCGAAGCCTTCTACGGTGCGACCCGGTTCGAGGAGTTCGCTGCCCGCGCCGACCTCACCGACGCGACCACGTCCGCCCGCCTGCGCGAGCTCGTGCACGCGGGCATCCTGGACAGGCAGCCCTACCAGGAGCCCCGGGCAACGCAGCCGTCACGAGTACGTCCTGACCGCCGCCGGCCACGACCTCATGCCGGCGCTGTTCGCGCTGCTCCAGTGGGCGAACCGGTACGACCCGCCCCCCTACCCGCCCGACCTCCACCACGACGAGTGCGGCGAGCCGGTGACCATCGAGGCGCGCTGTGCGTCTGGCCACGCAGGTGGACGCTGACCACATCGTCGTCACGGCCGCGGGCCCGTTCGGGCTCGATGAACCGGTGACCCTCGAGGACTGGGCCTCGCCGGCCCTGAGAGCGGCAGGAGCGCACCGGTGCTCCGCGGGGGTCATGCTCGGACACGGCTCGCTGAGGCCGGCTGGCGCGTGCGCCAGCCGGCCCCGGGTCGACTACCGGGCTGCCTGCTGGATCAGTCGGGTGACATCGCTCGGGTGGCTCATCATCGCCACGTGCGAGCTGTCGATCTCGACCACGGTCGAACCGGCCCGCTCCGCCATGGCTCGCTCGGCCTCGGGCGGGATGATGCGGTCCTGGCTCGCCACCATGTACCAGCTCGGGATCTCGGCCCACGCCGGCGGGCCGGAGGGGGTCACGAGTGCTGCGAGCGCTCCCGGGCGCTGCGTCGCCGCCATGAACTGCGCGGTCTTGCGTGGGCAGGTCCTGGGCGAAGAGCTCGTGGAACCACACCGGATCGATGTACGCGTCCGCGTCGCCGCCGCTCGCTCCGGGGAACGGCCGCACGACCAGGTGGTCGGTGACGACGGTGTGCCCGCCGCCCAGGTGGTTGGCGTCCGCGACGCTCTCGCCCTCGGCGGGCGCGTACGCGGCGACGTAGACGAGCGACTGGACGTTCTCGTTGCCCGTGGCCGCGTTGGTGATGACCACGCCGCCGTACGAGTGACCGACGAGCACGATCGGTCCCTCGATCGTCGCGAGGAAGGCTGCGCAGGTACGCGCCGTCGCTGGCCGGGCCCCGCAGCGGGTTCGAGAAGGCGATCACGGGGTAGCCGGCGTTCATCAGGCGAGCCGCGACGTCGCTCCAACCGCTGGAGTCGGCGAACGCTCCGTGGACGAGCACGACGGTCGGCTTGGTGTCGTGCTTCTTGCTCGCCGGGGGCGCTGCGACGGCCGCACGGACGGCGTCCGCCGGGCGGCGAGCTGGCTCCCGCTGCGCTGAGCATCACGCCCAGCAGGCTCAGAGCCAGCAGCATGGCCGTCACGGGTCGGGTCAGGAACTTCGGTGTCATCGGGACTCCTCGGGTTGATGGGGACCCACCGATCGTCGGTCGACGGTGTGCAGCCGGACCACGTGCCGCTCGTAGTCCGCGCGAACCCTGAGCCGTCGACTCGGAGCTGGCTGTGGAAGAACCTTTGACACCCATCGCCTACTAGGCGTTGACTGAGGCAAACGCACGCAAACGAAAGGTTTGTGATCGTGTCTCGGGGACTCAGCACACGTGTCTGGCGCAGCCTCGCCGTCTGGCTGGTGGTGACTGCCACCGCAGCGACCGGCGCCTGGCTCGCACCCGACACCTGGACCGCGGTCCGGCCGGGAGCGGGCGCCGCGCAGTTCACGGACCTGCTCGTGGCGGCCTGCGCCACCGCGCTCCTGCTCGCCCTGGTCTGGCTGTGGGTCGTCACGACGGTCACGGTCGCCGAGCTGCTCACCGGCCGCCTCCGGACGGGCGGTGGCGCCACCCGTCGACTGGTCCTCCTGGCCTGCGGCGCGGCCGCCCTGGCCGGCACCGCCTCCCCCGCACTCGCGGCCGGCGACGGCTCCTCGATCCTCGCCGGTCTCTCGCTACCCGAACGCAGCGTGGCGGCGAGCGAGGCCCGCGCCGTCCCGACCCGGCCCGCGTCGCAGCCCCGGGTCCACGTAGTACGGCCCGGGGAGTCGCTGTGGTCCATCGCCGAGGCGACGTCCGCGGCCGCTGACCCCGACCACCGCTGGCGGGCGATCTGGGCCGCCAACCGCGACCTGATCGGGGACGACCCCGACCTCATCCTGCCCGGGCAACGGCTCCGCCTCCGCGGACACCAACACCGATACCGACAAGGGAGAACGACGATGAGCACCCACGACAGCCCCAGCGCCGACGTCATCGCGCTCCGGAGCGCCTCACCCCTCGCCAGCGTCCAGGGCTCGCTCGCCCTCGACCTCACCTGGCGTACGACGCCTCCGCGCCCGCAGGCTGCGCAGCGCCCGGACGTGCGACCTGGTCGCCGCCGAGGCAGCCGGCCGCGGCCGCGTGGACGCCTTCGTCGGGCGCTACCTCCAGGCGGCCGTGGAGATCGCGGCCGGCGACCGACCCGTCGGCCAGGTGCTGCGGCACACCGTCCCGGAGGTCTACGACGCACTCACCGAGCGCTCACGCACCGTACGCGCCGCTGCCGGCGCACCCGCCCACGGACCGGCCGGCGCCGGACCCGCCCGCCCGGTCGTGGTGGGCGTGCGCACGGCACTCATCCGCGACGACGCGCTCGAGGCGAGCGCGCACGTGCGTTACGGACGGCGCTCGCGAGCGGTCGCCGCACGATTCGAGGTCGTGCGGGACCGCTGGCAGTGTGTCGCCCTGCAGTGGGGCTGAGGATCAGCCCCCGGCGCGGGTGGTGTAGCCCGAGGCACCGCCGGGCGCCCCGTGGCACCGCTTGAACTTCTGACCCGAGCCGCAGGGGCACAGCGAGTTGCGACCGACTCCCGAGAACGGGTCGCCGTCGGACGCGGCCTCGGCGTGGACCTCGACGTCGCCGTCCTCGGACGGCGCGCTGTAGGACAGGTTCTGCGGCTTGGCGGGCTTGTCGAGTCCCTTGGCCCGGATCTGCGGCGCATGGGCCTGGGCCTGGGCGAAGTCGATCTGCGGAGTGGCCGCAGAGACCTGGGGTACGGCCGGGCGCTCCTCTTCTACCTCGACCTCGTCGCCCTCCCCCTCGACCTCCACCTGGAGGTTGAAGAGGAAGCCCACCGACTCCTCCTTGATGCCGTCCATCATCACGGTGAACATGTCGAAGCCCTCGCGCTGGTACTCCACCAGCGGGTCGCGCTGGGCGTAGGCGCGCAGGGAGATGCCCTCGCGGAGGTAGTCCATCTCGTAGAGGTGCTCGCGCCACTTGCGGTCGAGCACGGAGAGCACGACGCGTCGCTCGAGCTCGCGCTGCACCTCCTCGCCCATCTCGTCCTCGCGCCGGTCGTAGGCCTCCTGGACGTCCTTCTGGATGTCCTCGATCAGCTTCTCGCGGGTCAGTCCCTCGAGCCCACCGGCGGCCTTGAGCACGCCGTCCTTGGTCAGGCCCATCGGGTAGAGCTGGCCGAGCGCGGCGAACAGGGCATCGAGGTCCCACTCCTCCGCGTAGCCCTCGGTGGCACCGCGGACGTAGCCGGTCACGACGTCGTCGATGAAGCCACGGATCTGCTCGCCCAGGTCGGCGCCCTCGAGGACGCGGCGACGCTCGGCGTAGATGACCTCACGCTGGCGGCTCATCACGTCGTCGTACTTGAGGACGTTCTTGCGCGACTCGAAGTTCTGCGACTCGATGTTGGCCTGGGCGCCGGCGATGGCGTTGCTGACGCGCTTGGCGTCGATCGGCACGTCGTCGGGCACCTTGAGCACGGTCAGGATGCGGTCGACCCACTCCGACTTGAACAGGCGCATCATCTCGTCCTCGAGCGAGAGGTAGAACCGGGACTCACCCGGGTCACCCTGTCGACCGGAACGACCGCGCAGCTGGTTGTCGATGCGCCGTGACTCGTGGCGCTCGGTGCCGACGACGTAGAGGCCGCCGAGCTCGCGGACCTCGTCGTGCTCGGCCGCCACCTGCGCCTTGATCCGCTCGACCATGGTCGGCCAGGCGGCGTCGTACTCCTCCGGGGCCTCGACCGGGTCCAGGCCCTGCTTGCGCAGCTCCTGGTCGGCGAGGAAGTCGACGGATCCACCGAGCATGATGTCGGTGCCTCGACCGGCCATGTTGGTGGCGACGGTGACCGAGCCCCTGTGACCGGCCAGCGCGACGACCTTGGCCTCGTCGGCGTGCTGCTTGGCGTTGAGGACCGTGTGCGGGATGCCGCGCTTCTTGAGCAGGTTGGCGAGGTACTCGGACTTCTCGACCGACACGGTGCCGATGAGGATCGGCTGACCCAGCTCGTGCCGCGCAGCGATGTCGTCGGCCACGGCTTCGTACTTGGCGACCTCGGTGCGGTAGACGAGGTCGACGTTGTCCACGCGCTGCATCGGCCGGTTGGTCGGGATCGGGACGACGCCGAGGCTGTAGATCTTGTCGAACTCCGACGCCTCGGTCATGGCCGTACCGGTCATGCCGGAGAGCTTGTCGTAGAGGCGGAAGTAGTTCTGGAGGGTGATGGTGGCCAGCGTCTGGTACTCCTCGCGGACCGTCACCCCCTCCTTGGCCTCGATGGCCTGGTGCAGGCCGTCGTTGTAGCGGCGCCCGGCCAGGATGCGGCCGGTGTGCTCGTCGACGATGAGCACCTCGCCGTCCATGACGACGTACTCCTTGTCGGTGCGGAACAGCTCCTTGGCCTTGATGGAGTTGTTGAGGAAGGAGATCAGCGGCGTGTTGACCGAGTCGTAGAGGTTCTCGATGCCGAGGTGGTCCTCGACCTTGGTGATGCCGGGCTCGAGCACCGAGATGGTGCGCTTCTTCTCGTCGACCTCGTAGTCGGTGTCGCGCACGAGCGTCCGGGTGATCTTGGAGAACTCGGCGTACCACTTCACCTCGTCCTGGGTCGGGCCGCTGATGATGAGCGGGGTGCGCGCCTCGTCGATGAGGATCGAGTCGACCTCGTCGACGATCGCGAAGTTGTGGCCGCGCTGGACGCACTCCTCGACGGAGTCGGCCATGTTGTCGCGGAGGTAGTCGAAGCCGAGCTCGTTGTTGGTGCCGTAGGTGATGTCGCAGTTGTAGGCCTCGCGGCGCTCGGCGGGGCGCATCGACGGCAGGATCACGCCGACGGTCAGGCCGAGGAAGTGGTGGACGCGGCCCATCTGCTCGGACTGGAACTTGGCGAGGTAGTCGTTGACCGTCACGACGTGGACGCCCTTGCCGGCGAGCGCGTTGAGGTAGGACGGGAGCACGGCGACGAGGGTCTTGCCCTCACCGGTCTTCATCTCGGCGATGTTGCCGAGGTGCAGCGCCGCGGCGCCCATGATCTGCACGTCGAAGGGGCGCAGGCCGAGCACGCGCTTGGACGCCTCGCGCACCGTGGCGAAGGCCTCCGGCATGATCGCGTCGAGGTCCTCGCCCTGCTCGAGGCGCGAGCGGAACTCCGCCGTCATGCCGCGCAGCTCGTCGTCGGTCATCGCGACGAAGTCGTCCTCGATGGCGTTCACGGCCTTGGAGATGGACTCGAGCTCGCGCAGGATCTTGCCCTCGCCGATGCGAAGGAGCTTGTCGATGATGGCAGGCACGGTGATGCGACTCCAGAGCGTGTGGACGGGGCGGCCGGATGGCCGTCGATCATGCTACCCACGGCCCCCAGCCGGGGTCGCACCAGCCAGCGCAGCCAGCCCGGGGGCGAGGTCACCGCGGGGTGCCACCGCGATGCTGTCCAGGCCCAGCCAGTCGGCCAGCCGGCGCAGCTCGACCGCCAGCTCCTCGACCGTCCCGGCCGGGGCGTACGACTCGGCGAAGGCGCCCTGCACGAGCAGGGTGCGAGTTGCCCGGTCGGCCTTGAGGTCCACCCGCCCGACGATCCGGTCCCCCAGCAGGAAGGGAAGGACGTAGTAGCCGTGGATCCGCTGCGCTGCCGGGACGTAGATCTCGATGCGGTAGAAGAAGTCGAACAGGGCCTCGGCCCGGGCCCGCTCCCACACGAGCGGGTCGAAGGGGCTCAGCAGGGTCCGCGCAGCCACCTTGCGCGGCAGCCGAGCATCGCGATGGACGTACGCCTGCCGCTTCCAGCCCTGCACCGTCACCGGGGTGAGCTCGCCCGACTCGACGAGCTCGGCGATCGCGACCTTGGCGCTCGGCCTGCCCGGTGCGGGCTGGAGGCGCAGGCGGTAGTAGTCGGCGAGGCAGGTGGCGCTCGCGACGCCATGGGAGCGGGCAGCGCGGCGTACGAGCTCGGTGACGGCGTCCTGCGGGCTCGGGGTCGGGGCGTCGAGCACGGCCGCCGGGAGCACCCGCTCGGTGAGGTCGTACATGACCTCGAACTGGCTGTTCCGCCCGGCGATGGCGACGTCGCCGACGAGGAAGAGGTAGTCGAGCACCTTGCGGGCCTCCGACCAGTTCCAGCCCCAGTTCGTCTTCGCGCGCGGCCCCCGGCTGAAGTCCTCCTCGAGGTCGCGTGCGGTCACCGGCCCGCGGTCGCGGACGGCGGCCAGCACGTTGGGCTCGATGGTCGCATCGGCGGTGAAGCCCCACTTGCCGCGCTCGTCGCGGTAGTGCTCCATCCGGTGGCGCATGAACGGCCAGAGCTCGGCCGGCATCAGCGCCTGGACGTGCGCCCAGTACTCCACCACACGGCGGGCCTGCCGGCCCTGCTGACCCTGGGCGCGGCGCAGCAGGTCGACGTCGTAGGGGCCCATCCGCGAGTAGAGCGGCATGTAGTGGGCGCGCTGGAGGACGTTGACCGAGTCCACCTGGAGCACCCCGGTGCGCGCCACGGTGCGGTCGAAGGTGCGCATCGAGGGCGCGGCGTGTGACCGGTCGGTGAAGCCCTGGGCGGCCAGCGCGATGCGCCGGGCCTGCAGGGTGGTCAGCGACTCCACGATGTCAGGGGTGGGTCAGGGCAGGTCCAGCAGCTTCTCGCGCATGGCGTACATGACGGCCTCCATGCGGGAGTGGAGCTGGAGCTTCTCCAGGATGTTGCGTACGTGGTTCTTCACGGTGTTCTCGGAGATGAAGAGCTCCTTGGCGACCTCGCGGTTGTTGAGGCCCTTGGCCACCAGCCGCAGCACCTCGAGCTCGCGCTCGGTCAGGCGGAGGGCCGGACCCTGCTCCCGCTCGGGCTTCGACATCTGCTTGAACTCGTCGATCAGCTTGACCGCCATCGACGGGCTGATCAGGGACTGGCCCTCGTTGACGACGCGGACCGCCTGGGCGACCTCCTCGATCGAGGAGTCCTTCAGGAGGTAGCCCGAGGCACCGTTCTTGACCGACTCGTAGAGGTCGGCCTCCTCGTCGGACACGGTGAGCATGATGATCTTGGCGGAGGGCACTGCCTCCTTGATCGCGCGGCACGCCTCGACTCCCGTACGGCGCGGCATGCGCACGTCGAGCAGGATCACGTCGGGTGCCGTCTTGACCGCGAGGTCGGTGGCGGTGACTCCGTCGGCGGCCTCGCCGACCACTTCGATGTCGGCATCGCCTGCCAGAAGCATGATCAGACCGCGACGGAAGAGCTCCTGGTCGTCGACCACCAGGACGCGGACGGGTTCGGTGCCTGTTGCCTCGGTCACGCGGGCATCATTGCACGACGCCCGCGTGACATCGGGCTCAGTCCTCGACTTCGAGGGAGATCACGCCGTAGTCGTAGCCCCGTCGGCGGTAGACCACCGAGGGCCGTTCGCTCTCCTTGTCGACGAACAGGTAGAAGTCGTGCCCGACCAGCTCCATCTCGTAGAGCGCCTGGTCGAGCGTCATGGGAGTGGCGTTGTGGGACTTCTCGCGCACGACCAGTGGCCCGTCACCGGTGACCGTGATGGGTCCGACCTTGCGCTCGGTCACCTGCTCGTCCTCGGACGCCTGCGCAGGCTCGACCGCGTCGGCCAGCGCCTGGCCCACGGAGACCGGGGTGTGACGCCCGCGGTGGACGCGGCGCCGGTCGGCGGCTCGGCGCATCTGCGCCTGCATCTTGTCGAGCGCGAGGTCGAGGGCACCCATCTTGTCCTCGGCCGCGGCCTCGGCCCGGATGACCGGACCCTTGGAGAAGGCCGTCAGCTCGACCTTCGTCGCTCGATCGTGCTGGCGCGGGTTCTTCTCGAGCTCCACTTCCACCTGGACCCGGATGATCCGGTGATCATGCTTCTCCAGACGGGTGAGTTTCTCCGAGACATGTTCGCGGAACCGATCAGACACCTCGCAGTGTCGTCCCGTGACCACAACCTCCATGTGAACCTCCTCAGCTTGCGATCGGCCGCACCCCTCGGTGGTCCCGGGCAAGAACTGCCGGGACAGGGTGGGATGGAGCCCGCCTGGCCGACCTGGTCTTCGACCCCACAATCGCCTGCTGAGACCGTCGCAACTTCTCCGTCACTGTTGGCCTTCTCCCGCCCTTCGACACATCTGGTGTCGGGGACGAGGCAGGACTTACTTCTAAGCCGCACCGTGATCGTCCTGCGAGACCCGCGCTGGTGACCAGCACGGTGCCCGTGGACTTACGTGGACCGTTTCGCCTGCGACTGGCATCGGCTTGCCACGGCACAGCCTTCACCGTGACGCAACCACGGACCCAGGCGGACTCCATGACAAGACGCTAGCCCCTCGGCGGCCCGGGGCCAAGGAGGGGTCCACCCCCCGGCGCTCAACGACCGGACCTGCGCCGGGTCGCCGCCACCGCGGCGATCGCCACCGGTGCCAGGCCGACCGCCTCCAGGGCGCGCTGCGCCTCGCGGGCGGTGGCCCCGGTCGTCACCACGTCGTCGCAGACCAGCAGATAGCCCACCGGCCAGCGACGGCGTACGCGCGACAGTGCGGCCGACGGACAGTGCATCGAGCCACGCACGTTGTCCCCGCGCTGCTGAGCATCCAGTCCGGCCTGGTCCCCGACCGGCCCGCGCGACACCAGGAGCGTCGGCGACGGCCACACGTCGCTCGGCGCGCAGGAGCCGGGCGGCGACATCCACGATCGCGGCCGTCGGCTCGTAGCCGCGCTGCCGGCCGGCCCCACGCCGCGAAGGAGCGGGCACCAGGAGCACCGGCACCTCCGCGTCGAGCCCGGCGGCCGCGGCACGGACCGCGCTCGCCAGCAGCGCGCCCAGGGCCCGCCGATGGCCCCACTGGCCACGGTCCTTGTGCCCCACGACCAGCTCACGGACAGCACCGTCGTACGTCGCGGTGGCCCAGGGCGTCACCAGGCCCGCGGGGGTGGGCGTGGGCCAGGCGAGCGTGGCCCGGGACGGCAGTCCGGTGCGGCAGCCCGGCACACAGCATCCGTCCGGGCCGGGAGCACCCGACGCAGCTGCTGCCGAGGAACAGGTCGAGGGCTTCGTCGCATCACGCCCTCACCACACCGCGCCCCGGCGTCGGCCACAACCGGGGCCGGTCGATCTGTGGAGAGGGCGTCAGCCGGCGAAGGTGAGGTCGGTGAGCCCGCGCGGCAGGTCGGGGACGGTGCGCTCGGGGCGCGTCAGGTCGGTGACGCTGCGCCCCGCCAGGGCGTACACGGCACTGCCCTCCAGCGGAACCGACACCAGGGTGCGGGTACGCCCGCGGAGGCGGGACGTGGCGATCTCCGCGGGCGAGCCGTCGACCGAGAAGGTGCGGACCTGGGAGAAGTCGTCGGTGATGTCGCTGAGCACCGACACGGTCGTCGGCGAACGCCACCCCACGTCGCGGATCCGCGCGGCACCCTCGTCGGGCAGGGACAACACCTGCGGGGTCGTCAGGCTCAGCACCCGACCGGTGTCGTCGTGCTGGATGCGCGAGGCGAGCACGCGATCGACCTTGCGACCGCGCACCACCGCAATGAGACGGCTGCCGTCGCGCGAGACCAGGATCTCCTGGACGGCACGACGGGTCACGCCCGGCACGGTGACCTCGCGGGCGCGTCCGTCGACGACCAGCAGCACCCGCGGCCGTTCCCGCCGTTGCGGTCGAGGACCCACACCCGGTCGCGGTAGTCCCACACCGGCGCCTGCAGGTCCACGGCCCCGTCGACGACCGTCTCGACCTGGCTGTCGAGGGCCTCGACCTGGGCGAGCTGCACCTCGGTGCCGTCGTCGGAGACCGCCGCCACCCGTGAGCCCGCGATGTTGACGCCGATGTGGCGCAGCCCGAGGTCCACCTGGCCCAGCGGGCCGAGCGTCTCGTCGAAGGCGCCGAGGGTGCCGCGCACGAGGAGACCGTCGCTGAGCGCGAACAGCTCCCCGGTCGAGCGCACCCCGTTGGGGTCGTAGGCGCTACCGACGTCGAGGTTGACCTGGGTCGACCCGCCGGTGCTGCCGAAGGTTCGCCCGCCCACGCTCAGCTCGACGGCGCGGATCCGCGGCTCCTGCCGCAGGGTCCACACCAGCTGGGCGAGCATCCGCTGGCCGGTCTCCTCGTCGACCGCGTCCGGATCGCCGCTCAGCGACACCTCGGCGATCCCGGCCGTGCTGATCGGCACCGAGAGACCGTGGGTGGTGCCGGGCGGGAAGTAGGTGCGGGAGACCCGGGACGAGTCCTCGTCCGGCGGTGTGAGCAGTCCGCGCACCAGGGCAGAGGCGAGCTGCTCGCCCCGCGGCGCGAAGACCGGCTCGGGGACCAGGATCTCGGAGGTGGGGTCGAAGAAGTAGAGCGAGACGCGTTGGTACCAGTCCTCGAACCACGAGTCGGGCACGATGAGGGCGTCCGGCAGCTGGTCGATGCGCCACTCGCCGTCCTCCTGGACGAGGCTCAACCCGAGCTCGCGCGCCGGCAGGGTGCGGTCCCACGTCCCGCGTGCGTCGTAGAGGTTGACGTCGGTCATCTGGAGCCGCACGGACGAGGAGCCCTCGGGGTCGCCCATCTCGGCGTAGGTGATGATCTGCTCCTCCGGCGTCCACGCCTCCTGGGCGTCCTGCGAGAGGAACTGGCGAGCCACCGTCGTGCGGATGGGGGTCGCCTTCATCGCCTCGAGGAAGCCTCCGACGATCTCGGAGGAGGACTCCCCGGCCTCGGCGGACGCGGGTCGAAGGAGATGCCCGGCGCGTCGTCGACCGTCGGTGGTGACCTGCGGCTCCACCACGGGGCCGGAGGTGGGCATCTGGACGCAGCCGGCCATGAGGGCGAGGCCGGCGAGCGCCGGCGGCGATGCGGAGGATCTTCACACGGTCTCCCGGGCGTCGTCGGGGACCAGGGGCAGCGGGCTGTGCCGCACCGGGGTGGACAGGTGGCGCGGCAGGGTGAGGCGGAACTGGGCACCCTCGCCGGGACGACCCCAGGCCTGGAGCCAGCCGCCGTGCAGATGGGTGTCCTCCAGCGAGATCGACAGGCCGAGCCCGGTGCCGCCGCTGGTGCGGGCGCGGGCCGGGTCGGCGCGCCAGAAGCGGTTGAACACCATGGCCGACTCCCCCGGTCCCAGCCCGACGCCGTGGTCGCGGACGGCGATCGCGGAGGCGTGGGCCTCGCTGGCGATGAGGATCTCGACGTCGCGCGACTCGGCGTGGTCGATGGCGTTGGTGACGAGGTTGCGCACGATCCGCTCGACGCGGCGTACGTCGGCCTCGGCGATGCAGGGCTCGCCGGGGTCGTGGACGACCACCCGGGTGTCGCGCTGGGCAGCGAGCGCGGAGGTCATGTCGGCCACCCGGTGGGCGACGTCGACGAGGTTGACGTCCTCCGGCTCCAGCACGGCGGCACCCGCGTCGAACCGGCTGATCTCCAGCAGGTCGGCGAGGAGCGTCTCGAAGCGATCGAGCTCCTTCTGCAGCAGCTCGGCGGCGCGACCGGTGACCGGGTCGAGGAGCGGCCGCGCGTCGTGGATGACGTCGCTGGCCATGCGCACGGTCGTGATCGGCGTCCGGAGCTCGTGGGAGACGTCGGAGACGAAGCGGCGCTGGAGGCGGCTGAGCTCCTCGAGCTGGCGGATCTGCTTCTGGAGGTTGGAGGCCATCTGGTTGAACGACGTCGCCAACCGGGCCAGGTCGTCCTCGCCGGTCACGCGCAGGCGTTCCTGCAGGTGTCCCGCGGCCAGCCGCTCGGCCACCCGGCGCGCCATCCGGATGGGGGTGACCACCTGCCGGGTCACGAGCCAGGTCAGGCCGGCGATCAGCAGCAGGAGCGGCACACCGGCGGCCAGCAACGACTGGGAGACGAGCGCGAGGGTCTCGGCCTCCTCGGCGAGGGAGTAGAGGTAGTAGAGCGTGTAGGTGTTGTCGTCGGCCGGCAGCCGCACCTGGCTGGCCACCACGACGCCCGGCCCCTCGGGCAGCCCCGGGATCTCGAGGGTGGTGCGGATGTCGGTGTAGGTCCACGACGGTGGGCGACGCGGTCGTCGAACTCGGCCTCGAGGCTCGCGGCACGCTCGACAGGTCGAGGCCCTGGGTGAACTTGGCGCCGCCGTCGGCCAGCCGGCTGCCCTCGCCGATCGGCGGGGAGAGGATCACCGCGAAGCCGCGGGTGGCGCCGCGCTCGATGATCGGCGTCACCAGGTTGTCACGCTGGCGGGTCTCGTCGACGTCGACGCCCGAGCGTGGCCGTGAGGGCCGTCCGCGCCGTCTCCGTCTCGCTCTCCGCCTCCGTCACCACCGCGTCGACCCGGTGCTCCAGCAGCCCGTCACGCGTCTGCTGGATGAGGAAGGCCCCGACGACGCCGACCACTGCCGCCGAGAGCAGGACGGTGCTGACCACGACGCGCGCCTGGACCGACCGGCGCCAGAAGCCGGGCCCGTGGAGCAGGACCGGTGGCAGCCAGTCGAGTCGACTTCGGCCGGGGGTGGTCATCAGCGTTCTAGGACTTACCGGCCTTGTAGCCGACGCCGCGCACCGTCACCACGATCTCGGGGTTCTCCGGGTCGTGCTCGACCTTGGACCGGAGACGCTGGACGTGGACGTTGACCAGCCGGGTGTCGGCGCTGTGACGGTAGCCCCAGACCTGCTCCAGGAGGACCTCGCGGGTGAAGACCTGCCACGGCTTGCGGGCCAGGCAGACGAGCAGGTCGAACTCGAGCGGCGTCAGGTTGATCGGTGCCCCGTTGCGGACGACGGAGTGCCCGGCCACGTCGATGGTGATGTCACCGATGACCAGGCCCTCGTCCGGGGACACGTCGTTGCGGCGTACGCGCGCGCGGACCCGCGCGACCAGCTCCTTGGGCTTGAACGGCTTGACGATGTAGTCGTCGGCCCCGGACTCGAGGCCGACGACCACGTCGATCGTGTCGCCCTTGGCGGTCAACATCACGATGGGGACGCCGGACTCGGCCCGGATCTCCTTGCAGACGTCGATGCCGTCCTTGCCCGGCAGCATCAGGTCGAGCAGGACCAGGTCGGGCTTGTAGTCGCGGAACGCCTCGAGCGCGAGGTCACCACGCCCCACGATCCGGCTGTCGAAGCCCTCCTGCCGCAGCACGATGGAGAGCATCTCCGCCAGGGACGCGTCGTCGTCGACGACGAGCACGCTGCCGCGCGGCTCGGCAAGGTCGGTCATGCCGTGAAGTGTAGGACCGGGCCACTAGTCACCATCGCCGAACTCAGTAGCGGTAGAGGTCCGACTTGTACGGGCCGGCGATGTCGACGCCCAGGTAGGCGGCCTGCTCCTTGGTGAGCTCGGTCAGCTCGACGCCGAGAGCGTCGAGGTGCAGACGCGCCACCTCTTCGTCGAGGTGCTTGGGCAGGACGTGCACGCCGAGCTCGTACTCGTCGGCCTTGGTGTAGAGCTCGACCTGCGCCAGCACCTGGTTGGTGAAGGAGTTCGACATGACGAACGACGGGTGACCCGTCGCGTTGCCGAGGTTGAGCAGACGCCCCTCCGACAGCACGATGATCTTCTTGCCGGGCTCGCCGTTCTCCGCCGGGAAGATCCACTGGTGGACCTGGGGCTTGATCTCGTCCTTGACGATGCCCGGGATCTTGGCCAGGCCGGCCATGTTGATCTCGTTGTCGAAGTGACCGATGTTGCCGACGATGGCCTGGTGCTTCATCTTGTGGAAGTGCTCGACGGTGATGATGTCGAAGTTCCCGGTCGTGGTGATGAAGATGTCAGCGGTCTCGACGACGGAATCGAGGCGCTTGACCTCGTAGCCGTCCATCGCGGCCTGCAGCGCGCAGATCGGGTCGATCTCGGTGACGATGACGCGAGCACCCTGGCCGCGCAGTGACTCCGCGGAGCCCTTGCCGACGTCGCCGTAGCCACAGACGACGGCGACCTTGCCGCCGATCATGACGTCGGTGGCGCGGTTGAGGCCGTCGATCAGCGAGTGGCGGCAGCCGTACTTGTTGTCGAACTTCGACTTGGTCACCGAGTCGTTGACGTTGATCGCCGGGAAGAGCAGCGTGCCGTCGCGGAAGCGGTCGTAGAGGCGCAGGACGCCGGTGGTGGTCTCCTCGGAGACGCCCTTGATGTCCTTGGCGATGCTGGTCCAGTGCTGCGGCTTGGCCTCGACCGAGCGGGCCAGGACGCGCAGCACCTCCTTGAACTCCTCGTTGTCGGTGCTGTCCTGCGACGGCACGACACCGGTCTTCTCGTACTCGACACCGAGGTGCAGGAGCATCGTGATGTCGCCACCGTCGTCGAGCAGGACGTTGGGTCCGACCGGGTTGCCGTCAGCGTCGGCGAAGTCGAAGACCTTCTCGGCCTCGTCCCAGTACTCGGCGAGGCGTCTCGCCCTTCCAGGCGAAGACCGGTGTGCCGGCGGGGGCCTCGACGGTGCCGTCGCGACCGACGACGACCGCTGCCGCGGCGTGGTCCTGGGTGGAGAAGATGTTGCACGTCGCCCAGCGGACGTCGGCACCGAGCGCGGTGAGCGTCTCGATGAGGACGGCGGTCTGGATCGTCATGTGCAGCGAGCCGGCGATGCGGGCTCCGGCGAGCGGCTGGCTCGCTCCGAAGCGCTCACGCATGGCCATCAGGCCGGGCATCTCGTGCTCGGCGAGCTCGATCTCCTTGCGGCCGAACGCGGCCAGGCTGAGGTCGGCGACCTTGAAGTCCATGGGTTGTCTCCTGGTGTCTGTGGAGCAGGTCTGCGCCGCACATCTGTGCATCGTCGGGATCTCCCGCGCGGACACCGAAGGTTAGGACCGGGGTCAGGATTTCGGGGAATCCTCGACGGGCTCCTCGGGGTGCTCGTCCCCCTGCTCCCTGCCGCCGTGGCCGTCCGCGTGCTCGTCCCCGTGCTCATGTCCGTGCTCGTCCCCGTGGACGCCCACACCGAAGGCACGCAGGACCGTCATCACGGTCCACCCGAGGACCAGGCCGACCAGGCCGGACAGCAGGGTGTTGACCAGCCATCCCGCGAGGCTGCCGAGGGTTCCGCCCACTGCGGCGTGGACCTCCTCCTCCCAGTGGTGGATCAGGTCGTACGGCGCGTGCAGGACGTCGCCGAGGGCCGTGCCCTCGAGCAGTCCGTCGGTCCCGCCGATCTCGTAGAGGCTGACGAGGAAGATGTGGCCGCCCACCCACAGCATGGCGAGGGTGCCGATGAACGAGATGGCGGCGAGCAGCTTGGGCATCGCGCCCACCAGGCCGTGCCCGAGGCGCTGGGAGAACGCGGAATCCTTGAGGCTCAGGTGGAGGCCGACGTCGTCCATCTTCACGATGGCGCGCCACCACGCCGTACACCAGGATCGTGATCAGGATTGCCACCACTGCGAGGACGATGGCGCGCATCCAGATGCTCGCGTCGGGGTCGGAGCTCACCACCTCCTTCAGCGCGATCACCATGATCTCGGCGGAGAGGATGAAGTCGGTGCGGATGGCCTGGGAGATCGTGCGCTGCTCGTGCTCCGGGGTGAACTCACCGGTCGGCGAGACGCTCTCGTCGGACTTCGTGTGGTCGCCGAAGAACCGCTCGTGCACCTTGTGGGCGCCCTCGTAGGCGAGGAAGCCACCGCCGAAGATCAGGATGACGGGCAGCATCCACGGCAGGAACTGACCCAGCAGCACCGCCGCGGGCAGGATGAAGAGCAGCTTGTTGCGCAGCGACCCGACCGCGATCTTCCAGATGATCGGGAGCTCGCGCGCGGCGGCCGAGCCGTGCAGGTACTGGGGCGTGACGGCCGTGTCGTCGACCACGACGCCCGCCGCCTTCACGCTGGCGCGCCCCGCGGCCGCACCCACGTCGTCGACGCTCGCCGCCGCGATCCGGGCCAGTGCGGCGACGTCGTCGAGGAGGGCGAAGAGTCCGCCGGCCATGGTGATCCTTCGGGTCGTGGGTCGAGTACGCACCTCAGCCTATCGACGGGTGGTGGCCTCAGGCGCCGTCCACCTCGCGGCGCATGACCCACCGCCACTTGGCGATCTGCCGGTCACGGACGAAGCCGAGCTCCTCGTAGAGCGACTCCGGACCGGTGTGGAGGTATGCCCCGCGCTGGGGCTTCCGGTCCACGACCTGCTCGGGGTAGGCCTCCACCACCCCGCCGCCCGCGACCCGGATCTCCTCCAGCACGGCGGTGACCGCGGCCCTCGCCACGCCGTGTCCGCGGTGCTTGCTGCCGGTGAAGATGCAGCCGATCCGCCAGCGCGGAAGTGTTGTCAGCTCCTTCTCGTAGGCCTTGGCGTTCTTGATGTTGGGCAGCTCCGCCGGAGCTCCCGAACTGGCACCAGCCCACGCAGGCGTCGTCGGCATAGACCAGCACCTGGTGGACGGTGCCGCCGTCGGTGTGCGCGCGCTTGGCCATCCGGTGGTCCTCCGCCGTCCCGCCCAGGCCCTCGGGGTGGAAGCCCATGCACCAGCAGCCGCCCCACACTCCCCCGTTCGCCTCGACCAGCGCTGCGAAGTCGTCCCAGGTGTCGGGGGTGAGCAGCAACGTGTCGTACGTCGGGGCGCCGGGCATGTCGTCAGGGTAGGCCGGGTTCCGGACGATTTCGCGGCGGAGCTCGTAGGTGAGCAGCTCGGCGTGGGGTGGCACGTCTCCGGCGGAGCGCTCGACGAGGAATGCCTCACTCGTGGTGGGATCACCATGTTCGAAAATACTTCTCCACAGACGTCTTTGCGCAGGCCAGAGTGTCGGTGGGCTCTGGAAGAATGGTCCCCATGACCGCCACCCAGGACCTCCGCTCCTCGACCAGCAGCCCGCTGGTCGAGGACCTGGATGCGTCCGGGATCCTCGCCGCCGCTGGTGAGCGCAAGGCCACCGAGGACCGGGCCGCGGCCGACCTGCTCGACCTGGCCGCGGCGTGGGCCGACCTGCACCCGCCGGAGTCGCTCCACTCCGCCGCGTCGTTCACCGCCCGTGGGTGCGAGCACGAGGAGCCCATCGCCGGGGCGGGGTGTCCGGCGGTGGCGGAGTTCTGTGTCGCCGAGCTCGGTGCCGTGCTCGGGGTGTCCGACGACGGCGGCGAAGCGGCTGATGGGCCACGCCCTCGAGCTGCGGCACCGGCTGCCGCGGCTGTGGTCCCAGGTCCAGGCCGGGCGGGTGCCCGCCTGGCGGGCCAGGCTGGTGGCGGAGGCCACCATCCACGCCACCCCGACCCTGACCCCCGAGGCGGCCGGGTGGGTCGACACCCAGGTCGCCGCCGTGGCCGGGAGGGTCGGTCCCGCACAGCTCGACCGGCTGGTGGCGGAGGCGATCAAGCGGTTCGAGCTGGCCGAGGAGGAGCCGTTCGACCCCGACGGGTGGCAGAAGGTCGACCCCCGCCACGTCACCATCGACCGCGACGAGGCCCACTTCGCCGGGACCCTGCACCTCGAGGCCGAGATCGACATCGCCGACGCCCTCGACCTCGACCGGGCCCTCGCCCAGGGCGCCGCGACCCGCAAGGCACTCGGGTCCACCCTGTCGCTCGGTGCCCGGCGGGCGCAGGCGCTCGGTGACCTGGCCCGGACCCAGACCGCCCTCGACCTCGCTGACGCCCGCGGCATCCTCCACGACAGATCGGACGACCTGCCGGCTGCCCGGGAGGTCGTGCTGCACGCCCACTTCGCCGCCACCACCGACGGCCAGGTGACGGTGTTCGGGCCGACCGGACGCCTCGAGGAGGGCCAGCGACTCATCCTGCTCGACCAGGTCAAGGCCTGGTGCACCGACTCACGGACCAGGGTCACCATCAAGCCCGTCATCGACCTCACCACCGAGCTGTCCGGCACCGGGGTACGCGGTCCCGGACCGGCTCCGGGAACAGATCATTCTCCGCGACGCGGACGTGCGTGTTCCCGTGGTGCAGCCGACCGGCACGCGCCTGCGACGTGGACCACGTCGTCCCCTACGACCATCACGCCACCGCCGAGGGCCGACCCCAACCCGGTCCCACGACCACCTCGAACCTCGCCGCGTTGTGTCGGCACCACCACCGGCTCAAGACCCACACCGCCTGGCACTACCAGGTGGTCGGGCCGGGCGAGTTCGAGTGGACCAGCCCCACGGCCACCACTTCCGACCGCGACCCGTCCGGATCCACCGCGCTCGAGCCACCGGACCGAAGATGACCCCGCCCCGCACCCCGCCAGTCACCGATGGCGGGGCCACAGGCATGTCCGGCCCGGTGGAATGGGTGCCTTATGTTGCCCATATGCCCTCCTTCGTGAAGTCCGTGACGTTCGACTGCCACGACCCTCGCGCTCGCCGCCTTCTGGGCGTCCGCCCTGGGCTCGAACGTCGACGAGGACAGCACGTCCGAGCGGCCTGGGTCGAGCCCGCGGGCTGGGGCGGTCCGAAGCCTGTGGTTCCAACGGGTCCCGAGCCGAAGACGCCAAGAATCGCCAGCACTTCGACCTGCGTGCACAGGTCCGCTCGACACCGAACGCGACCGATTGGTCGCCTGGGCGCGCGCGTAGTCCGGACGACGAGGACCTGGTCGTGATGCTGGACCCGAGGCACAGTTCTGCTCGACTGCCCCATGGACTCCGCAGCACTACTGACCCGCCTCGCCGAGGTGCTCGACGCCCACGACTGGGACGCCCTGCCCGACCTCCTGCACCCCGACTTCACCTGCACGCTCGTGCACACCGGCGAGGTCTTCGACCGCGATGGGTGGGTCCGGCTGAACGCCGACTACCCCGGCTTCCAGCACTTCATCGTCGAGGACCTCGTCGCGGACGGGCCGCGGGCCGTGGTGCGCGGACGGGTCACCGGGACGGCACCGGACGGGAGTGATCAGCACTTCGCGGTCGCCAGCTTCGCCACCACCGAGGGCGGGCTCATCACCGAGCTGACCGAGGTCTGGACCGACGTCGACCAGCAGGCTCCCGAGGGCACCCGGCCGTAGCCGCTCAGTCCTCGACGAGCCCGATCCGGAGGTACTCCGCGGCGTAGTTGCCGGTCAGGAGCAGCGAGGCATAGCGGCCCACTTCCGCGTCGGCATCGGTTGTGAGCGTCTCCACGCGTACGCCGTGGCGCGCCGCCGCGTCCGTGAGCATGTCGGTCCGCGCCTGGACGACGGGATCGTCCGACCGGTCGTCGAGGATCATCAGCAGCGGTCGGAGGTCGGTGGACTCGTCGGCGAACGGATCGGCGAACAGGTCGTGGGGCTTGGTCGCCTCGATCACGGGGAGCAGGTGCTCGGCGTCGCCGGCGATGGCGGAGCGGCCGCTGGTGCGGCGCAGCGACTCCGCGAGTCGGCGGGCGGCGCGGGCTGCGAGCACCGAGCCTCCCCACACGATCGGGTTGGTGTCGGCCATCGCAATGGCGAGCATCTTGGCCGGGTTGACCGCGAGGTCTCGGTGGGGCGAGCAGTCGGTGGCGACCTCGTCGAGCGACTCGGCCACCGCGTCGGCGTCGGCGCGCGGACCGAGGTGGACGTGGGCGAGGTAGTCCAGGACGACCACAGCGGTGGCGAGCTGGTCGCCCGTCACGGTCGGCAGCACCGCGGTGTGGCGGCCGACCGCGTGCTCGGCGACCAGGGATCGCTCGGGGCAGGCCACCACGAGCTGGGCGCCGCGGCGTACGGCCTCGGCGACCGTCGACGCGGATCCGTGGTCGGAGCCCTCGGGCGCGAGCATCACGACGAGGTCGAGCGATCCTGCCCAACCAGGCAGGCCGGGATTGGGCCACGCCACGAACGGCACCGGGCACCACGGCTCGAGCACCGCGCGGAGCAGGCGCGAGTCCGGACCGGCGGCGATGACCGCGCGGGGCCGAGCCTCGTCGCGCTCGCGGGCGATCAGCTCGGCAGTCGTCTCGGCGGCCTCGTGGGCCTCGCGGCGCACCCGCGCGCCGCTCTCGGCCAGGGTGCGCAGGCGCAGGTCGATCGACTGGAGCACGCCGGCGTCATCGAGCCGGGCCTCGTCGAACCAGGTGGCCACGTCAGCGTCCTCAGTCCGGCTTGCGGGCCTCGTCGACCAGCAGGACCGGGATGTCGTCCACCACGGGGTAGGCGTTTCCGCAGCCCTGGCACACGAGCTCGTCGACACCGTCCTGCGACTCGGCCGACAGCTCACCGTGACAGGCCGGGCAGACGATGATGCTCAGCAGCTGTGCGTCGATGTTCACGCAGGCATCCTAGGGGAGATCACCGGCGGGTCAGTCGGTCGGTGTGAGCACCCGCAGGTGCCCCCGCTTCGCCCCGCGCGACGGATCGTCGGTGGAGTGCAGCGGGACCGGTGCGGGCGCCGGGCGGCCGGCCTCACGGACCGCGTCGGCCAGCGCCAGCAGGTCGTCGCTGCTGGGCTTCTGGGCGTTCGGGTCCGGAGCCAGGCGCAGGACCTCCCAGCCCCGCGGGGCGGAGAGTCGCTCGCTGTGGAGCTCGCAGAGGTCGTAGGCGTGGGGCTCGGCGAACGTGGCCAGCGGACCGAGGACCGCGGTCTGGTCGGCGTAGACATAGGTCAGCGTGTTGATCGCCGAGCGACCACAGGCCGAACGCGAACACCGACGGGCAAGACTCACGACGCCGACGCTACCCCGCAGACGTCGACACGCCGCTTAGGCTCGCGGCATGCCCTCCCTCGGCGACGACACCGCCACGCCGACCCCGTCGCGGCGTACGCGCGACCGCCGTGGTCGGGGGATGCGCGGCCCCGCGGTCGTCCCGCCCGATCCGCGGACCCCCGTCCTGCGCACGCGTCGCCAGCGCTTCGACCAGCTCGTGCTCGATGTCGTGGCACCCCTCGACGAGCGCTGGCAGCGACACCTGGGCCTCGTCGAGTACGCCGTCGAGGACGCCCCGATGGTGCCCGACGACTGGGGCGACGACACCGTGCCGCTCTCCTCGCTGGTGCGGGGCAAGGGCCAGCAGCCCACCCGACTGGTGCTCTTCCGCCGTCCGATCGAGCACCGCACCCAGGGTCGCGACGAGCTGGAGGCACTGGTGCACACCGTCGTCGTCGAGCAGATGGCCGAGCTGCTCGGTCTCACACCCGACCAGGTCGATGAGAGGTACGTCGACTGAGCCGGGACTAGCGCTGCGCGGGACGCACGTCGGGCAGCAGACCTGTCGTCACGAGCTGGTGGAGCGGCAGCACCGACAGCCCCCGGTCGACGACCTCCACCGAGACGACGGCCGAGGTGCGCCCGAGCCGGACGAGGGCCATGACGGCATCGTCGGGCAGCCGGATGCGGGTGGCCGTCGCCGGCTCGATCTCCACCCGTCGCTCGCTGACCACTTCCTCGCCGTCGGCGTCCCAGGCCTGCAGGACGACCACACCCGGGGCCGTGGCCCCGGTCACGACGATGCGCTTGGCTCCTGCCGGCAGCGCGACACCGGCCTCCGAGTCGACGCGCGGACCGGCCGCCGCCAACGCCAGGTCGTCGGACACCTGCGTGCGCAGGCTCGCGATGATCGGCGCGGTCGCCTCCAGGAGCACCGCCTGGACGTCCTCGGCGACCCGACCGCGCAGGACCCGGCCGAGGTCGATCTCCTGCACCGACTCCGGGGCCAGCCTCAGCCCCTCGACACCGGCCGGCGCGAACTCGCTGTCCAGGCCGGCCAGCCTGAGCTCGACGCGCACCTCGCTGTCGCCCGGGTTCGCCACGGTGAGGAAGCGGCCGGCAACGGAGCTCGCCGGTGCGGTCCCCACCCCGACGACGTACGACGACTCGCTGGGCTCGGCCTGCGCCGGGAGCCACTCGCGGACCGGGCGGGGCCGCCCGACCGGGTCGATCACGTCGACCACGCTCGCGCCGAGCCGCCCGCGCGAGACCGAGACCCGCAGGGCGAGTGCGTCACGGCTGGGCACGACGTCGGCGAGGACGAAGGTCGCGGAGCGCCCACCGGGCACGCGCAGCCCGCGCAACGCCGGGACGTCGACGATCCCGCTGCCGTCGTAGACAGTCACGTCGGCGACCGCCGGCCCTCGGTCGGGGTTGATGAGCGTGAGGGTGGAGGCGTGCTCGGCGGCAGCGCCCACCCCGGTGAACCACTGCTCGGGCGCGGGCTCGGTGCACACCGTCGCCGAGCCCGACCCGCCTCGGGTGACGACGAGGCCGGGCGCGAGGTCGTCCTGCGCTGTGACCACGACCTCACCCCGCTCGTCGAGGGCGCCCACACCTGCGGTGAGCGCCTCGGTGGTGTCCTCGCCGTCGACGCGGACGGCCACGTCGCCCGAGACGAGGGCGGTGTTGCCGAGGACGACGTCGTCGGCGCCCGGCAGCCGGGCCGGACACACGGCCGTGGCGCGGTCGAGGTCGACCTCGGTCGGGGGGTGGGTGGTCACCGGTGTGTCCGCCGGCCGGACGAGGGCCAGCGCGGCCACCGTCAGCACCGGGATGAGCAACGCCAGCAGCGTGAGGGGCGAGGGTCGGCCGCCGGTGGAGGCGGCGGCAGCGCGTCGGCGGCCGGAGGTGCCGCTGGCGGTCGGGTCAGCCACGGCGACGCTCCCTCACGGTCGGGGCGGCCAGGACGAGAGCCACGAGGACGGCGATGGCCTGGAGGACCAGCAGCGCGGTACGCCACCAGCCGTCGCTCCCGTCGACCGCGTCCGGGTCGAGCGGTCGGTCGACGCGCCACGCGCGGGTGGCGCGGTCCTCGGCGCTGGCCTGGTCGAGGCCGGCCGTCGCGTCGAGCAGCGCGGAGATGCGACCGTCAGCCGGCGCAGCGAGGACGACGTACTCCACCCCGCTGTCGCCCAGCGCCGCGACGACCTCGGGCCCGGGCGAGGAGACCAGCGCCTGGACATCCTCGGTGAGGTCGACGTCCTCGTCGGCGAGGGTGAGGATCTCGTCCTCGCCCATGGTGGTGCCGTCGTCGCGGCGGATGCGGTAGGTGATGCCGTCCTCGATCGAGCCGCTCATCACCAGCACACCGTGCTCGGGACCGAGCAGCGAGCTCTGCTCCATGTAGGCGGGCACCGCAGAATCCTCCTGGTCGACCGCCATCGCGGTCTGCGGCCCCGAGAGCCACCACAGCATGCCGCCGAGCGGGACCACCGCGGCGACGACCGCCAGGGCGACCGCGAGGCCGCGCTGCCACACCGGGTGGTGGTCGGCGAGACGGCGGAGGTAGGCGTCGGCACCGAGCACCACGGCGACGACGACGGTGCCCTGCAGGATCACGACGAACAGGCCCAGGCTCGGTCGCGTCGTCACGGCCGGCAGGTCGAGCGTGACCTGGGCGAGGACGGCGGAGACGACCGCGGCCGCGAGGGCGACCAGCCAGCAGGCCAGCACCGGCACGCGGGTGCGCGCCGGCACGAGGGCGACGAAGGCGAGCAGGCCGAGGACGATGCCCAGCCACCCCGGGGCGCCGAACTCGTTGAGCCGACCGGTCAGCAGCCCGACGAACGTCACCTGGTCGACCGTGAGGCGACCGGACTCGAGCAGCAGGCCGGCGGCGGAGCCTGTCGTGAGCAGCGGGACGAACCACGGCACCACCAGCAGCGGGGTGGCGGCGAGGGCCACGACCGGCGGCCCCCAGCTGTCGCGGTCTCGTAGGAGACGCGGGGAGATGAATCCTGCCGTTCCCAGGACCACCGCGGCGGCGAGGACGGCGAAGAGCCAGAATCCGGGCACGAAGGCCGTGCCGAGGGCGAGCAGCAGCGCCGTACGCCACGCGGCCCGCCAGCGGCGGTCGCGGTCGGGGTCGACGAAGCCCAGGGCCGCGTGCGCGACCCACGGCAGGAGCGCGGCAACGGCCACGGTCCCGAAGCGGCCCTCGCCCCACGCCCCGGACGTCGCCGGCACCAGCGCGTAGGTCAGCGCACCCCAGACCAGTAGCCACCGGGGAAGCCCGAGCGGGTCGACGAGGCGGCCCACGACCTTGAGCAGGCGCCAGGCGCCCCAGGCGGCGATCGGGAACGCCAGCAGCATCAGCCCGCTGATCACGGCCCCGGTGTTGCCGAGGATCAGGCTGGCGACCAGGGCGAACGGCAGCACGTACGCCGGTGCCGGCACGTCGGTGCCGGTGCCCAGCGGGTGCCAGGACTCGACATACAGCCGCCACCAGTCGGCTGCGGCCTCGGGCACCGGGGAGAGCGCGCCGCCGGTGATCGAACCGAACGCCTCGCGGCCCGCGACGAACGCCAGCAGGCAGGCGGCGACCAGCACGAGCGCCACCGGGTTGGTGAAGAACCGCGCGACCAGGCCGGAGTCGGTGAGGAAGGCGTCGTCCTCGTCGTCGGCCGACGTCCGCCGCTCCTCGCGGGTACCGGGCGCCTGCGCGCCGGCTCGGGCGTTGCGGCGTCGCTCGGCGACGTCGGCCGCCTGGTTGGTGGCGGCCGCGGCGAGATCGGTGACGGCGTCGAGCCCGTGGCGGTAGGGCAGCCAGGGCGGTGCGAGCAGGTGGCGCACCCGGGCCGCGTCACCCCGGCGCAGCTGCGCCCGCGACCGGCGGGCCGCCACGACCTGGCCCGGCCGACCGTGGACGGACAGGACCGCGGCGAGCTCGTCGAGGGCCTCCCCCACGGACCGGACGGCGAGGAAGCCGAGCACCCGCACCAGCGAGCCGAAGAACAGCCGGACGAACTGCCACGGGAGGGCGCGCGAGCTGACGTTGGCCAGCGAGGTGAACAGCGCGGCCCGCCGCTCCTGGTAGTGGGTGTGGCGCCCGGTCAGCGGCGTACGACGCAGCCCACGGTGGGCGGCCTCGGCGTGGAACACCACGGCCTGCGGCACGACGAGGGTGCGGTGGCCGGCGAGCGCCGCACGCCAGCCGAAGTCGATGTCGTTGCCGAAGATCGGCAGCTCCGCGTCGAGCCCACCGAGCTCCTCGAGCACCCGCCGGCGCACCAGCATGCCGGCCGTGTTGACGGCGAGCACCTCGCGGACCTCGTCGTGCTGGCCCTGGTCGTACTCGCCGCGCTCTAGACCAGTCTCGCGGTGACCGGTGCCGGTGATGGTCAGCCCGACCTCCAGGAGACGACGCAGCGAGGGCCACTCCCGCAGCTTGGGGCCCAGGATCGCGGCGTCCGGCTGCTCCGCGGCAGCCGCCAGCAGCTCGGCCAGAGCGTCGGGCGCGGGGTTGGCGTCGTCGTGCAGCAGCCAGACCCACTCGTCGGGGTCGTCGGCCGGCATCAGCTCGAGCCCGCGGCGTACTGCGTCCGGAAAGCTCGTGGAGCCCGGCACGACGTCGTACGCCGTGGGGGTGGACAGGTCGCCGAGGGACTCGCGGATCAGCTCGGCGCTGCCGTCTCGGCTGGTGGTGTCCACCGCGACGAGGCGGTCGACCGGGTGGGTCTGCCCGATCAGACCAGCCAGGACGGCGGGAAGCCATCGCGCTCCGTCATGGCTGACGAGGAGCGCAGTGACAGTCACCGGAGCACCTTACGAGGCGCTCCGCAGGGAGGGAAAACGTCAGACGGCGCGCTTCTTCAGCTTGCGGCGCTCCCGCTCGGAGAGACCGCCCCAGATGCCGAAGCGTTCGTCGTTCATCAGAGCGGACTCGAGGCAGTCGTCGCGCACCTCGCAGGTGAGGCAGACCTTCTTGGCCTCACGGGTGGAGCCGCCCTTCTCGGGGAAGAACGCCTCCGGATCGGTCTGTGCGCACAGGGCGCGGTCCTGCCAACCGAGTTCCTCGCCCTCAGGTTCGAGGAGAAACAGTTCTGCTCTCATGGTGGTTGCCCTTTCGACCCGTGGTGTTCAGAACTGAACGACACTGTGGGAATTACATGCCTGTCGTACGCCGAAGTCAAGCCCGGATCTGATATGGCGAATTTGATCCGGCAAGGTATGCGACATGGCATCATCCGCTCCCCTGTCGCGCATCACCGTCCTGTCCGGAGGAGTGGGTGGCGCCCGCTTCATCCAGGGCCTCCTCCACGGCCTGCGGTCGGGACTCGTGCCGGGTGGATCCGAGGAGACCGAGGTGATCGTCGTGGCCAACACCGCCGACGACTGGTGGATCCACGGCCTGAAGGTCTGCCCCGACCTCGACACCGTGAT
The DNA here is from genome assembly GCA_963712875.1 of uncultured Actinomycetota bacterium. GTDB lineage: Bacteria > Actinomycetota > Actinomycetes > Propionibacteriales > Nocardioidaceae > Nocardioides. Next base: position 136,052 of record CAVQJS010000020.1, read on the forward strand.
GTACACCCTCGGCGACGGGATCGACGTCGACCGCGGGTGGGGGCGGCGCGAGGAGACCTGGAGCGCGAAGAGCGAGCTGGAGAAGTACGGCGTCGAGCCCACGTGGTTCGGGCTGGGCGACCGCGACATCGCCACCCACCTGGTCCGCACGCAGATGCTGGAGGCCGGCTTCCCGCTGTCGAAGGTGACCGAGGCGCTGTGCCGCAGGTGGCTCTCGACGGTCCATGGGGGAAGGGTCCGGCTGCTCCCGATGAGCGACGACCGGGTCGAGACGCACATCGCCATCGCCGATGCCGACAGCCCCAGCGGCCGGTCGGTGATCCACTTCCAGGAGTACTGGGTGCGGCTGCGGGCCGAGGTGCCGGCCGAGGCCGTCCTCGTCGTGGGCCAGGAGACCTCCACCCCTGCGCCGGGTGTCCTCGAGGCGATCGCCACGGCCGACCTGGTCGTCCTGCCGCCGTCCAACCCCGTCGTCTCCGTCGGCACCATCCTCGGCGTGCCCGGGATCCGCGACGCGGTCCAGACCACCGACGCACCGGTCGTCGGCCTCTCCCCCATCGTCGGCGGCTCCCACGTGCGCGGCATGGCCGCCCAGCTCCTGACCGGGATCGGCGTCGAGGTCAGCGCCGGCGGGGTCGGTCGCCACTACGGTGCCAGGTCTGCCGGCGGCGTCCTCGACGGCTGGCTGGTCGACACCGCCGACGCCGACGAGGTCGCCGCCCTCGAGGCCGGCGGCGTGCGTGCCCGTGCCGTCCCGCTCATGATGAGCGACCTTGACGCGACCGCGGCGATGGCCGCGGCGGCCGTCGAGCTGGTGTCATGACCCGACTGGAGGTCTGGGCGCCCGACGGCCTGCCGGAGGTCGCTGCCGGCGACGACCTGGCCGGGCTGGTCCTCGGCGCGCACGACCTCGTCGACGGCGACGTCGTCGCGATCACCAGCAAGGTGGTCAGCAAGGCCGAGGGCCGCGTCCGACCGGGCGAGCGCGAGGCGGCCGTCGACGAGGAGACCGTCCGGGTGGTGGCCCGCCGTGGTCCGACCCGGATCGTGCGCACGCGACTCGGACTCACCCTGGCGGCCGCCGGTGTCGACGCCTCCAACGTCGCGACCGGCTCGGTCGTCCTGCTTCCGCTCGACCCCGACGCCTCGGCCCGGGCCCTCCGGGCCGCGGTGCACGAGCGGGCCGGCACCAATGTCGGCGTGATCGTCACCGACACCGCCGGCCGCGCCTGGCGCGAGGGACAGACGGACATCGCCATCGGTGCCGCCGGGCTGGTGGTGGCTGAGGACTTCGCCGGCCGGACCGACCCCTACGGCAACCCGCTGGCCGTGACGATGCCCGCGGTGGCCGACGAGCTCGCGTCGACCGCCGAGCTGGCACAAGGCAAGCTGCGCGGTCGCCCACTGGCGATCATCCGTGGCCGCTCCGACCTGGTGCTGCCGATCGGTCAGGACGGCCCCGGCGCTGCGGCCCTCATCCGGCCGGAGGGTGGCGACCTGTTCGGCTTCGGCGCCCGGGAGGCCGTCGTACGAGCGCTGGCGGGGGTCGCCGCCGACCGTTCCGCCTTCGGCGCCCCGGCCACCGAGGCCGAGCTCGAGGCGGCGCTCGCCCGCCTTCCCGACGGCGCCGACCGATCGGCCGTCGCCGCGGTCTGCTTCGCGCACGGCTGGCAGGTCGACGGCTGGGTTTCACGCGTGACTCCGTAGACTCTGCCGACGTCATCACATGTAGGTCCCCCAACGAGAGATTCCCAGCACCGTGGCCAAGAAGGCAAAGACCGACCGTCAGGCGGTCATCGACTCCATCCGCTCCAAGCAGTCCCGCTCCGAGAATCGGCGCGGCATGGTGATCGTGGGCGTGTGCGTCCTCGTCGCGGTGCTGATCGTGGGAGCTGCGGCCTTCAAGCCGATCAAGGACTGGTGGGACCTGCGCGCCTACGCCTCCGACTCGCTGAGCGCCATCGGTGCGGAGCCCTCCGTCTGCCAGGACGTCGTGACGAAGAAGGCCGAGGGCACCCAGGACCACGTCGAGGTGGGCACCCCGATGACCTATCCCGACGCCCCGCCGGCCTTCGGCCAGCACTGGAACATGTGGGACAGCATGGAGCGCAAGCTCTACACGACGTCCGACCGTCCCGAGCTCGGTGAGCTCGTGCACAACCTCGAGCACGGCTTCACCATCCTCTGGTACGACGAGACCGTCGCCGACGACGCGGACCAGATGGACCAGCTGCGCGGCGTCGCCTCCAAGCTCCAGGGCACCACCAACCTGCGCGACAAGTTCAAGGCGGTCCCGTGGACCTCCGAGGACGGCGACCCCTTCCCCGACGGCCAGCACGTCGCGTTCACCCACTGGTCCCTGGGCGGCGTCGGCGAGACCGACCCGGCCAAGCAGGTCGGCGTCTGGCAGTACTGCTCCGCCGTCAGCGGCGCCGCCCTGGAGACCTTCATGGAGGACTACCCCTACATGGACTCCCCGGAGCCCAACGCCGTCTGACCCGGTGACGACCTTCAGCGAGGTGCTCACCACCCAGCTGCGGCGCGACCCCGGTCGCCCGCTGCTGACGTTCTACGATCACGCCACCGACGAGCGCGTCGAGCTGTCGGTCACGACATACGCCAACTGGGTGGCCAAGGCCTCCGGGCTGCTGGTCGAGGAGGGCGAGCTGGAGCGCGGCATGACGCTGCGGCTCGACCTGCCTCCCCACTGGCTCTCGGTGGTGTTCCTCGGCGCGGCCTGGACGGTCGGCCTGCGGGTCACGCGAGGCGCAGGAGCCTCACGCCGTGGTGTGCGGTCCCGACACCCTCGGGGCGTGGGCACCGCGGGCGGGCGACATCCCGGTCTTCGCCTGCAGCCTGCGCCCGCTGGGCGTCCGCTTCGCCGAGCCCCTGCCGGACCACGTCCACGACGTCGGGGTCGAGATCTGGGGCCAGCCGGACGGGTTCACCGCCTGGGACCCGCCGACCTCCGACGACGCGGCCACCGACGCGCTCACCCAGGGTGAGCTGCTGGCGCAACGGCTGACGGCCGCCGCCGGGAGTTCTCTCACCGACGGCGGCCGTCTCCTGTCGATGACCGACCCGGCTTCCCCACCGGGAACGGTCACCTTCACCGAGCCGCTCGCACGGAGCGGCTCGCTGGTCCTCATCCGCAATCCGGACCCTGCTCGAGTCGACGACGTGCACGTCGCGGAGCGGGTCACCGCACGGGCCTGATGGCTCAGCCCGCCAGGTCGTAGGCCCCCAGTCCCTCGCCGAGCACGCGCGGGCTGGACACGCCCGACCTGCGTCCGCTGTAGATGTAGGCGACGCCGGTCACCCGGTCCCGCACCACGTAGTCGCCCGAGCCCTTGAGCTGCAGGTCCTGCATGCCGAGCACCCAGTCGTACGCCGACAGGTCGGCCGGCAGCCCGGCGCGCACGGCGGGCTTCCCGGCCACGGGCACACCCGCTCCGAAGCTGCCGGGGACGCCCGGCCAGACGGTGAGCCCGCCCCCGGTGGGCGTGCCCATCAGGTCGGGCAGGCCGTCACCGGTCACGTCACCCACGGCGACCAGGCCGGCAACCGGACCCCAGCCCCCGCCGAGGACGACGCCGGGGTTGAGCTGGCCCTGGCCGTTGCCGGTGAAGAGCCACAGCTGGCCGCTGGTGTCGCGGGTGACCACGTCACCCAGGCCGTCGCGGTTGACGTCGCCGGCGTTGAGGAGACGATCCATCCCGGCGAAGGAGACCCCGGTGTCGATGGCTCCACCGAGCTCGAAGGTGTCCCGGTTGGCGATGACCACCAGGCTGCGACCGGAGACCCCGATGAGGTCGGCGCCGGCGCCACCCACGAGCTGGGCGCCGGTCATCATCCGCATCGACTTCAGGTTGACGGTCGGCCCCAGCGCGACGCCGTACGCGCCGTTGCCGTGGCCGGGAACGAGCCAGATCTTGCCCTTGCCGGAGCGGGCGACCAGGTCGGAGCGACCGTCACCGTTGAAGTCGCCGGCGACCAGCCGGTTGTAGCCGCCCCATGAACCCGCGACACCCCGTCTGGCTCCGAACTTCCCGTTGCCCGCCCCGGCGAGCAGGAACAGCTTCTTCTTCGTGCGCATCAGCAGGTCTGCCCGCGCGTCACCGTTGATGTCGCCGGCACCGATGAACTGGGCGTACTTGCCGTAGCCCTTGGCGCCGGCCTTGCGGTCGAAGCCCCCGCGGCCGGTGGCCAGCAGCGTGGTGAGGCGTCCCTTGAACCGGGCGACGAGGTCGTTGCGACCGTCGCCGCTGATGTCGCCGACCGCGGTGATCAGGGAGTAGCCGCGCAGCGAGAGCTTCTTGCTCGTCTTGCCGAACTTGCCGGTGCCCGATCCCTGTCGGATGCGGACCCCACCGGACTTGTCGACGGTGACCAGGTCGGCCACCCCGTCGCCGGTCAGGTCGGGTGAGACCAGCACGTCGGCACGCGCGTCCCAGCCCTTCTTGCCCACGACGGTGCGCTTCTGGAAGGAGGTGAGTCCGCCGCTGGGGATCACCAGGCCGCGACCATCCGCCGCCCGGCGCACGACCAGGTCCGGGTACGGCGACGCGTCGAGGTTGTTCTGCGGGCTCGGCTCGCCGACCTTGATCGGCACCGGGCCCGTCGTCACCGGCGCGGCCTGGCTGGCATAGGTGCGGATCAGCGGGAGCTGGGCGTAGAGGTACTTGCCCGGGCAGGCCGTGGAGCCGGCGTCGCGGTGACCGTTGATCGCCGGGAAGACCGTGCGGCCGACCTGCTGGGACGTGGAGGCCGGGTTGACCCCGTGCAGGGACAGCTTCCACGCGAAGAGCTGGCCGTAGGCGCGCAGCATCACGTCGGGCGGCTGGACGGTGTCGAAGTTGCCGATCGCCGACATCGCGAAGGCGTAGTCGTTGTAGTTGAGGGTGTGGGCGCCGACGACGGGCTTGTCGATGCCTCCGAAGCGGCCCTCCCAGATCCGTCCGAAGCGGTCGACCAGGAAGTTGTAGCCGATGTCGCTCCAGCCGCGGGACTTCACGTGGTAGGCGTAGATGCTGCGGAGGAGCGCCGGCACCTGGGCCTCGGTGTAGTCGTTGGCGTTCACCGTGTGGTGCACGAACCCGGCGCTGATGGAGCCGTAGCGCAGGGCCGACTTGTTGCGGATGCTCTCGTCGGCACCCCACTGGGCGCGACTGAAGATGGTGGGCTGGGCCACGCTGCGGCGGGCGCTCAGCGAGGTGGTCGCGGCCTGGAGGGTCATGCCGTCGGTCCCCTCCTCCGCGTACTCCTGCTCGTAGCCCTCGGTGCCGGTGCTCCCGGCTCCCGAGGCCTCCGGCTGGTCCGCCGGTGCCTCCGTGGCGCTCGAGGTGGCGGTGCCCGGGTCCACCAGGGCCAGGGAGAGGTCGTCGGGGAGCTCCACCCCGTCGGTGCGGGCCTGGACCTGCACGTCGTCGACGTCGCCGACGAACATCGGCTCGGTGCCGGGACGGGCGGCGGCGCGCCTCGGCGCTCCCCGCGTCGGGGCCGTGCTCGTCGTGGTACTCCAGGTCCTCCCAGGCACTCCACGTGTCCCCGGTCCGGGTGCGGACCTTCAGCGAGATCTGGTCCTCCTCGAGCGACTCGCCGTGCTCCCAGGTCACGCCGATGGCGGCGAAGCCGTCGACGTCCTGGGGCGTGCTGGTCACGCGTGAGTCGGTGGCAGCGGCGACCGTACGTCCCGACAGCGCGAGGGTGCCGCCGTCGGTCGCGGTCAGCGGCACCTCGGTCACGGTGGGCTTCACCGCGGCCAGACGGGACTGTGGCCGACATCAGCTGGGCCGGGGGCAGGGCCGGGGCGGGCTGACCGGGACGCTCGCCGACGATGTCGAGCGAGACGACACCGGAGGCCGGCGTCAGCACGGTGAGGACGACACCCAGGGCCAGCACCTGCTGGCAGAGGGTGATGAGGCGGGCCTGAAGAGGGCGCATGTCAGATCTACTCCTGTGTGGGGGAAGGTCACACAAGGAGGGAGTTTCACACCAGTCACACCAGTCACGGAAGGGTTTCTGAGTAACTACAAACGTGTAATTTCCAGTCGACACGCCGATCGAGCGCGAATTTTCCTGACCGGAGCAGTCGAGGCTCGGCTCAGATGTCCGCGCCGAGCCCGTCGTCGTCGTCGCCGCCGTCGTCGTCGCCCTCGTCGTAGTGGAGGTAGGCGATCCCCTCGTCGACGTCGCCGTCGAACCCGAGCTTGCCCTGCTCGAGCACGAGGACGCGGTTGCAGAGCTTGCGGACGGAGCCGGGGGCGTGGGAGACGTAGAACATCGTCACGCCCGACGCCACGATCTCGTCCATGCGCTTCTTGCACTTGCGCTTGAACGGCCGGTCCCCCACCGCGAGGGCCTCGTCGGCGATGAAGATGTCGGCGTCGACGTTGATCGCCACGGAGAAGCCCAGGCGCGCCTTCATGCCGGAGCTGTAGTAGGCGACGTCGGTCTCGAGGAACTTGCCGAGATCGGCGAAGTCGACGATCTCGTCGAACTTGCGGTCGGTCTCGGCACGGGACATGCCCAGGATCGCGGCGTTGAGGTAGAGGTTCTCGCGCCCGCTCAGCTGGTTGTCGAAGCCGGTGCCCGTGGCGATGAGCCCCGCGATGCGACCGCGCGTGAGCACCGAGCCGGAGTCGGGGCGCATGACGCCGCTGATGAGCTTGAGCAGGGTCGACTTGCCGGAGCCGTTGAGCCCCATCACGCCGACGGACTCCCCCTCACGGACCGTGAAGCTGACGTCGTCGACGGCGTTGAACACGTCGTGGGTCTTGCGCCCCCGCGCCTTGGCCAGGAACGTCTGCTTGAGGGAGCGCTGGTAGGACAGGGTGAACGACTTGGTGGCGTTCTCCACCTGGATCATGGTGGTCATCAGAGGCGCTCCGGGACGCCGGCCTCGAGCCGCGAGAAGACGCGCTGGGCGAGCACGAGCAGGGCGAGCGAGAGCCCGGTCATGATGAGACCCCGCGTGAACAGGTGGTCGGGCAGGTGCACGGCCTCGGTGGCGGCAGGGTCGCTCGTGGTGCCGGTCCAGAAGCCACGCTGCATGAGCAGGACGGCCTCGGCCATCGGGTTGAGGAGGTAGTAGCTCGCCAGGGGCTCGCCGAACCGTTCCTCCACCAGCGTGTAGGGATACATCATCGGCACGCTGAAGGTGACGAACATCGTGAGCGTCTGGGCGACCTTGCCGATGTCGCGCATGAAGACGTTGCCGACGCTGAAGAGCAACCCGAGTGCCAGCCCCAGTGCGGCGGAGAGGCTGAAGCTGAGCAGGATGGCCGCCACCCCGACGGGATCGGGGATCCATCCCAGGACGATGCAGGGGATCACGAGGATCACGACCATCGGGACCGTGTGCCAGGCCGCGACGAGCATGCGCGCCACCGGGAACATCTCCCGTGGCACCGGCAGCTTGGTGATGAGCGAGCGGTTCTGGACCAGTGACTGGGTGCCGCCGTTGAAGGTCTCGGTGAAGAAGTGCACGATCACCATGCCGGCGAAGAGGTGGATGGCGAAGTTCTCCATCGTCCCGCCACGCCCGATCATGACCTGGAACAGGAAGTAGAACATGCAGAACCGGATGGCCGGCTGGAGATAGCTCCAGAGCCAGCCCAGCACGGTCCCCTGGTAGCGGGACTTGATGTCGTTGCGCACCAGCATCCCGAGCAGGTAGCGGCGGCGCAGCACCTCTCGCAGCCCGGTCGCAGCCGGGGGTGCCAGCGGGAGCGTGTCGAGATCAGCCGGGCTGTGCCTGGGCGGGCCAGCGGGCGAGGTGCTCACTCGTCGCCGCCGGCGGGTCCTCGGGTCCAGGGTGCGAACGTCTTGTCCCACGCCTCGGGCGACGTGATCTCGGGCAGCGCCTCGCGATACTGCCTGGCCAGCTCGGGCCACTCGGCGTGGAAGCGTCGGTGGATGGCGATGGTGCGCTTGAGCAGGTCCCGGTAGTGCGCAGGGTCGCGCTGGTAGAGCGCGACCGAGCTGCCGTCGTTCATCGAGACGACCGCCGAGTCGTACTTCACGAGGTTGAACCAGGCGGCGTCCATGGCCGTGAGCTCGGTCTCGGGGTACTGCTTCGACATGTCACGTACGGGCCGCAGCTGGCGCAGCGGCGCGAGCCCGGCCGCGACGAGCGTGCTCAGCCGGCCCGGGATCTCGATGTCGGCCTTGCCCTTCTTCGGCGGCTTCTTGCGGCGCACCGGCGGAAGGTCGTCGCGGTCTGCGACCAGCTGGGCGTCGGAGAACTGCTTGCGGAAGGCATTGATGTCGCCGAGCTTGGTCGCCAGCTCGCCGTGCAGCGCGTGCGGACCACGCAGGACGTCCTCCAACGCCAGGTGACGCAGCTCGGCGGTGGAGTACTGCAACGAGGCGAGGTGCTTGATCTGGTGGTTGAGGCTCTCGCGCACCATCCGCCCACCACGCTCGTACGGCGAGTGCAGCAGGGCCGCGATCATCCGGTTGCGCTGGTGGAAGTAGGACTGCCAGTCGACGCCGTCGTTCTTGTCGGTCCACGGCACGTGCCAGACGGCTGCCCCGGGGAAGGAGACGGTCGGGTAGCCCGCGGCCTTGGCGCGCAGGCCGAACTCGGAGTCGTCCCACTTGATGAAGACGGGCAGCGAGAGCCCGATCTCCTCCAGGACCACGCGCGGGATCAGGCACATGAACCAGCCGTTGAAGTCCACGTCGGCGCGCTTGTGCAGCCAGCGCGACGAGCGCAGGTTGCGGGCGCCGAGGTCCCACTGGCTGTAGCCGTCGAGGCGCGTCTGCCACCAGAAGCGCCAGGGCTGGATGATCTCGCCGAAGGAGTGCAGCTCGGACCGGCTGTAGAGGTTGAACATGTGGCCGCCGACGATGGTGGGCCGCTTGGCGAGGTCGCCGAAGGTGACGGCGCGGATCACGCCCTCGGGCTCGCAGACCACGTCGTCGTCCATCATCAGGGCGTACGTCGCGGTGCCCTTGCGGATGCTCTCGCGCTGGCCGCGGGCGTAGCCGCCGGAGCCGCCCAGGTTGCCCTGGACGATGACGTCGAGCTTGTCGCCCGAGGCCGGCCTTGGCGGCGGGGAAGTACTCGCTGTCGGTGACCTTGTCCTTGCCCTGGTCCATCACGAAGACCGTGTCGAGGTAGGGCTGGAGCTCGTCGGCGTCGCCGAGCTGGCCCAGCAGCTGCGCGCTCATGTCGGGCAGCATCGTGGTGATGCAGATGTCCACGGTGCCGTGGTCGGCAGCGGTCGGCCGGGACCTGCGCGGTCCACTCGGCTCCGTCGACGGTGCAGCCGTGGTCGCCGGCGACCACGTCGTACCAGTACCACCCGCCGTCGACGAACGGCTTGAGCGGCAGCGTGAAGGTGAACGAGCCCGAGGCGTCGGCACCCTCGCCCTCGACCGCGCCCGAGTCGACGCGCTGGGAGTGGCCGCGCGCCATCGACTTGTAGACCGTGACGGCCGAGCCGGCGCCGGTGACGTGCACCGTCAGCTCGACGTCGGTGACGATCGTGTGACGACGCCAGTACGACGCGGGGAACGCGTTGAAGTAGGTGCCGAAGGACAGCAGCTGGGACGGCTCGAGGCGCAGCGCCGTGCGGGACCGGATCTGGTCGGGGTGCAGCTTGCGCCCGGTCGAGGTCGACTGGCGGATGGCGGCGTTGTTGAGGTCCTTGGCCGCCTTGCTGCCGCCGACGCTGAAGCGGTCGGTGTCGAGCTTGGCGTCCTCGAGGTCGACATAGAGGGGGAAGACGTCGGTGTCCCGGTCGATCGGGAGGATCTGCCTCTGGAGCAGCCGGGTCGTCGTGCCAGTGGTCGAGTCGTTCATGCGTCGATGCCTCCGCTCGTCAGCGCAGCACCCTCGGTGAAGTGCGGCTTGAGCTTGTTGTCGTACATCGACAGCGCGGACCCGATGGCCATGTGCATGTCGAGGTACTTGTAGGTGCCGAGGCGCCCGCCGAAGATGACCATCGGCTCGGCCTGGGCCAGCTCGCGGTACTTCAGCAGCTTGGCGCGGTCCTCGGCGGTGTTGATCGGGTAGTAGGGCTCGTCGTCGGGCTCGGCGAAGCGGGAGTACTCGTGCACCACGATCGACTTGCCGGGCAGGTAGGTGCGCTCGGGGTGGAGGTGCTTGAACTCCAGCACCCGGGTCCACGGGACGTCCTGGTCGTTGGCGTTGACCACGCCGGTGCCCTGGTAGTCGTCGACGTCGACGGTCTCCTGCTCGAGGTCGACGGTGCGCCAGGACAGGCGGCCCTCGGAGTTGTCGAAGTACTCGTCGACCGGTCCGGTGTAGACGACCGGCACCTTGCCCTTGTAGTCGTCCTCGACGTCGAACCAGTCGGTGTCGACGCGCACCTCGATGTTGGGGTGGTCGGCCATCCTGGTCAGCCACGCGGTGTAGCCGTCGACCGGCAGGCCCTCGTAGGTGTCGTTGAAGTAGCGGTTGTCGAACGTGTAGCGCACCGGGAGGCGCGTGATGATGTCGGCGCTCAGCTCGGTGGGGTCGGTCTGCCACTGCTTGGCGGTGTAGCCCTTGACGAACGCCTCGTAGAGCGGGCGCCCGATCAGGCTGATCGCCTTCTCCTCGAGGTTGGTGGCGTCCTCGGTGGCGATCTCGCTGGACTGCTCGGCGATCAGGGCCCGGGCCTCGTCGGGACTGTGCGCCTTGCCGAAGAACTGGTTGATGAGCCCGAGGTTCATCGGGAAGGAGTAGACCTGCCCCTGGTACTTCGCGAAGACCCGGTGCTGGTAGCCGGTGAAGGCGGTGAACCGGTTGACGTACTCCCACACCCGCTTGTTGGACGTGTGGAAGAGGTGGGTGCCGTACTTGTGCACCTCGATCCCGGTCTCCTCGTCGATCTCGCTGTAGGCGTTGCCACCGAGGTGGTAGCGACGCTCGAGCACGAGGACCTTGAGACCGAGCTCCTCGGCGCAGCGCTCGGCGATGGTGAGGCCGAACAGGCCGGAGCCGACGACGACGAGGTCAGGCAGATGTGATGAACCCTGGGACAAGGGATGAACTCCTGTGGATGAGAGGCGCGGTCGAGTCTAGCGAGGCGGACGGGCGGATCCGGTCAGGCGTCGCATCCCCCGCGCCGACGCCATGGCACGGATCACGTTGCGCGCCTCGGACCGGCCACCGCGCACCGGACTGAGCAGCACCACGACGAGCGTGATCAGCCACGGCTTGAGCCGGACGAGGGCGTTCTCCCCGTGGCGCAGGTGCACCACGAAGAGGTTGCGATACATGTAGAAGCCCTTCCAGCCCGAGAGGTCGTGCTGCTGGTTGAAGTCGAGCTGGCGCACGAGCACCGCGTCGCGCACCGCCCAGACGTGCCGTCCCGCCTCACGGGCACGCAGGGCGAAGTCGACGTCGTCGTAGAAGATGAAGAACTCCGGGTCGGGGAAGCCGATCTCGGCGACCACGCTGCGCCGCACCATGAAGCCCTCGAAGGCGACGTTCTGCACCTCGACGAGGGCCGGCATCGAGACCCGATCGGCGTACGTCGAGTCGACCGTGGACCGCTTGGGCCGGATCGCCAGCGGGTTGCGCAGGTCGAAGTCGATCGGCCGCCTTCTCGACCAGCGCGCCGGTCGAGGTCCTCGCGCACCGCGATCAGGCAGTCCTCGTCGACCGCCATCAGCGCGGCCAGGCAGTCGGGCGCCGGCACGACGTCGTCGTCCATCAGCCAGACGCGGTCGTAGCCGGCGTCGTACGCCGCCCGCACGCCGAGGTGGAAGCCGCCGGCGCCGCCGAGGTTGCGTCCCGGTCGTCGTGACGTGGAGCGGCAGGTCGTCGCGCGCGTCGAGCACGGCGCGGGTGTGGTCGGTGCTGGCGTTGTCGATGACGATGACCGCGTCCGGACGGTGCGACTGGGCGGCGAGCCCGTCGAGCATCCCGACCAGCAGGTCGGCACGGTTGTAGGTCACGACGACGACCGCAACGGTCTCGGTGCCGCTCACGCGAGGAACCTCTCGTGCCCCTCGAAGTCGCCGGCGATGCCCGGCGCGCATCGCGCCCACGCTCAGGCGCAGCCGCGACAGGCTCGGGCGGGTGAAGGTGTAGAACCAGGCGGTCTTCACGACGAACGCGGCCGCGTGGAGGGGGCCGCGGTAGTCGCGCAGGTTGACGAGGTTGTTGCGCGCCATGCAGTAGTGCTTGAGGTCGCTCGGCGAGTCGTTGTAGGTCGTCCGGCCGAACATCATGGGCGTGCCGAGGTTGCCGACGCTGGGGTGGCGCACGGTGGCGGTGACGACGGTGGCCACGCGGGCGCCCGCCTCCTCGGCACGGAGGCGGTACTCGTGGTCGTCGCCCCAGATGAAGAACTCCTCGCGCGGCAGGCCGATCAGGTCGACGAGCTCCTTGGTGACCAGCACCCCGTTGAACGGGATCACGATGCCGTCGATGCGATCGGCGCGAGCCGCACGGCGCACGTCCTCGACGGCGTGCACCACCCTGGTGGTGCCGGGCAGCCGGATCGGGAACACCAGCCGGGAGGGGTCGGCCTCGTCGATGACGAGCGGGCCCCAGAAGTCGAGCTCCTCGTCGTGGCTCAGCAGCTGGGAGAGGCAGTCGGGGTCGGGCAGCCCGTCGTCGTCCATCAGCCAGACCAGGTCGGCCTCCGAGTCGATGGCCCAGGCCAGCCCGTCGTGGAAGCCGCCCGCACCGCCGCGGTTGGTGGAGAGCGTGCGGGCCCTCAGCGAGATCTCGCCGGTGGTCTGACGTCCGGCCAGCCACTCCCCCGTGCCGTCGGTCGAGGCGTTGTCGACGACCAGCACCTCGGCCAGTCCCTCGATCTGGCCCAGTCGCCCGACCAGGCGTTCGAGGAGCCCGAGCCGGTTGAAGGTGACCACGACGGCGACGATGCGTGGCAGGGGTCCGGTCGTCACGGCCCACACCCTAGTGTCAGCAGACCGCGCCGAGGTCCTCGGACTCGTTGGCGACGTAGCCCTCTGCCATCGACCCGAGCGATCCGCCGGTGACCGACGGGGGTGCGACGGGCGCCTGTGTCGGAGTCTCGCTGGGGGTCTCGCTGGGGGTCTCGCTCGGAGCCTCGCTCGTGGCGGGTGCGTCCGGGGTCTCGGCGGCAGCCGCCTCGGTGGTCGCCGGCGCGGGCTTGATGCCCTCCGACCGGTCGATCGCCGCCTGCACCTTCGACTGCACGAGCGCGATGTCGGGGTCGGCGGTGTTGATCATCGGCGGGACGAGGGAGAGGGTCGCGATCTTCTGGCTGCGGGCCTTGAGCGCCAGGTCCACGAACCGGTCGACCTCGCCGCGCGGGATGTCGGTGGAGACCATGGCCTCGCTCGCACCGGCGATCTTCTCGAAGTTGCGCAGCGCCACCTGTGGGCTGACCTGCTGGAGCATCGCGCTCATCACGCACTTCTGCCGGGCCATGCGGGAGTAGTCGTCGGAGCCCTCGCGCGCACGCGCGAACCAGAGCGTGTCGTGACCACTCAGCGTGCGGGTGCCTGCCTCGATGTAGTGGAACGTCTCTTCGTGGGGCAGCCCGACCGGGATCGGCTGCCGGACGTTGAGCTCGACGCCGCCGACGGCGTCGACCAGGTCCTTGAACCCCTCGAGGTTGACCATCGCCCAGTAGTTCATCTTCAGGCCGGTGATCCCCTCCACGCCCATGATGGTGGCGTCGACTCCTGGGCTCTTCGATCCCGCGAAGAGGTCGGCGTGGTCCAGGGCCCAGGTGGAGACGGAGTTGAGGTACATCCCCTCGACGTCGAACCCGTCGGGGAACTGCTTGTCGAGCACGGAGCCCTCGGCGAAGGGGAAGTTCTGCATGTTGCGCGGCAGCGAGATCAGCACCGTCTTGCCGGTCTCGGCGTCGATGCTGGCGACCGTCATCGAGTCCGGGCGCAGCCCCCACCGCCCGGCACCGGAGTCTCCTCCGAGCAGGAGCACGTTGTAGCGACCGTGGTGGGCGCCGACCGCCGCGCCGTCGCCGAACATCGAGATCATGAACTGGCGCTGCACACCCACGACGTGGGCACCGAAGAGCAGGGCACCGGCGACGCTGAAGCAGAGGAACCCGTTGACGCCGACGATCGCGAGGCGGTGCTGACGCTGGAGGGTCAGCGGCTGGCCGAGGCGCCAGGCGTCGACGAAGAGATAGGCCCAGCCGACGGCGATCGCCATCATCCCCAGCCGCAGCACCTGGAGGAAGGTCGTGTCGGTGCCGGCCCAGAAGGCCACGCCGTTCCAGACGTACGACGTCGTCACCGCCAGCAGGCCGAAGACGACCAGCCCCAGCCAGATCCGCAGCGCGACGAGGCCCAGGCGACGCCGGCCCGCGACGAGCTGGGCCGAGCCCGGGAGCACCAGCGTCATCAGCATGAGCGTGACGGCGCGGCGGAAACGGACGCGCTGCGCGCGGTCGAGGGTGGTGAACCGCGGTGCGTGCGACCCGGGGGAAGGAGCGGATGGCATCTGGTGGTGTCTCTCTGCTGGGGGAAGTCAGCGACCCCAGTATCACCAGTCACACCCGTCACAACCGGGCAGGACGCGCCGACCTGCTGCCTTACTCCTCGCGGCCCTCGTCGATCTCGGTCTTGCGCGCCAGGCGGTGCGCGCGGCGGATCTCGGCCTCGCGCCGGCGGCGTACGTCACTGTCCGTCTCGGTCTCCAGCGGCGGCACCGGGCGCGGACGGCCCTCGTCGTCGATGGCGACGAAGACGAAGTAGGCGCTGGCGACGTGGACGGGCTCGTCGGACGCGTTGCCCCACGGCTGCGCCTCGACCCGGACCCCGATCTCCATCGACGAGGTGCCGGCCCAGTTGACCTGGGCGTAGGTCTTGATGATGTCGCCGACGTGGACGGGCGCCAGGAAGGTCATCTCGTCCATCGCGGCGGTGACGGCGGGGCCACCGCTGTGCCGGTGGGCGACGGCACCGGCCGTGGAGTCGGCGAGCTTCATGATCTCGCCGCCGTGCACGTTGCCGAGCAGGTTGGCCTCGCTCGCGTGGGCCATGATCCCGAGGCTCACCCGGCTGTACGACGTGGGGCGCGGCGCCGGGTCGGTCATGGTCGGCACGGTAGCGTCACTTCTCATGGCTGATCGTCCGCAGGGCTCCGGGATGCCCGAGAAGGGAACCCCCGAGTACGACTGGCTCTACGGCGGCACGGCGCAGAGCCCGTCCGGCGACGCGACCCAGCAGGTCCCGGTGACGTCCGCGCAGCGCCCGGACGAGACCCGGGTGATGCCGGCGACCCGACCCGACGCCCGCGGCTCGGGCGGCCGACCGCCCGGCGGCGGCACCCGTACGGCGACCGCTGCCCCGCCGCCGCGGCCGGCCAAGCGGCGGTGGCGCCCGCGCTTCCGCTTCGGCATGGTCACGCTCCTGCTGCTCGTCGCACTGATCTTCCTCGTCGGCGTGCCGCTGTGGGCGTGGTCCCAGATCGACAAGGTGGACGCCACGCCCAAGGGCCAGCGGCCCAGCGAGCAGCCGGGCACCAACTACCTCATCGTCGGCTCCGACAAGGCCGACGATCTCTCGGACGCCCAGCGCGAGGCGCTCGACACGGGTCCGCGCGGCGGCACCAACACCGACACGATCATCGTGCTGCACATCGGGTCGGGCGGTCGAACCATGATGTCGATTCCGCGCGACACCCTGACCGAGGTGCCCGGCCAGGGGACGCAGATGATCAACGCCGCCTTCGCCCTCGGCAGGGCCCCCCTGCTCGTGGCCAGCGTGGAGAACCTGACCGGCATCTACATCGACCACTACGTCGAGCTCGGGTTCGGCAGCGTCATCAACACCGTCGACGCGTTCGGCGGGGTGGAGATCTGCCCCAAGACGGACATGGTCGACCCGGCGGCACGCCTCGACATCAAGAAGGGCTGCCAGGAGGTCGACGGGCTCACTGCCCTGGCCTACTCCCGCTCACGCCACGTCACCGCCCTCAGCGACCTCGACCGTGTTGCGCGCCAGCGCGAGGTGATCAGCGCGCTCGGTGACGAGGCGCTGAGCCCGTGGACGTTCCTCAACCCGCTGCGCTACTGGAGCATCAACAACGCCGCGGCCGGGGCGATCCGCATCGACGAGGAGATGGGCCCCATCGACCTCGGCCGGTTCGCGCGCGCCATGACCGGGGACAGCTCGACGTGCACCATGCCGAACCTGCCCGCGCCGAGCGACCCCAACCGGATCGTCGCCGACCCCGACCGGGCCCCGGTGCTCTTCGACGCCATCGTCAACGACGACGAGGTGCCGCGCGCCGTGTGCACCCCCACCGGGCGCGCCCGAAGCTGAAGGATTCCCGCTCCCGAAGCTGAGGCAATTCCCTTGCCTGCCGGTTTTCGCCGGCGTACGCTCACGATATATCGCGATAGCCCGCCGATACATCACGAGATTCCTCAGAGGGAGACACCATGGGACACCAGTGGCCCGGGGCCGATGAGCCCGAGACCAACGCCAACGCCAGCCGCAGCACCGGCAACTGGAGCCAGACCTGGTACGGAAGCCCGGGTCGTCGCGGCCCCGGCGGTCCGCCGTCGTGGCTCCAGGACATCCTCGGCTTCACCGGCGGTCCGCCCCAGCGACCGGCCAACCGCGGACCGAAGGTCCGACGGGGCGACGTGCGCACGGCGATCATCGACGTCCTGCACCGCGCCCGCGCCGCGGACGAGCCGATCAACGGCTACCAGGTCATCCAGGAGATCTCCGAGCTCAGCAACGGCGAGTGGCGCCCCTCCCCCGGCTCGGTCTACCCCACGATCCAGCAGCTGCAGGACGAGGGCCTGGTCGAGACCGACGACGAGCGCGGCCGCCGCACCATCCGCCTCACCGACGAAGGCGTGACCTGGGCCGACGCCAACACCGCCGAGCTCGCCTCGGTCTGGACGCCCTTCGCCCGCGCCGAAGCGCCCACCGGGCAGCCGACCGGCCAGGGCGCCGACATCAAGAGCGAGATCGGCCAGGTCATGAGCGCCGTGTGGCAGCTCGCCACCCAGGGCTCCGAGCAGCAGCGTCACGCCGCGCTCGACGTGCTCGTCGACACCCGGCGCCGCCTCTACGGCATCCTCGCCGATGGCCGGGACGGTGAGCGATGACCGAGCCCGACCCCCGCCTGCGCATCGCCGACAGCGACCGCGAGCGGGCGATGGCCGACCTGGCCATGCACTACGCCGACGGCCGCCTCGACCACGAGGAGTACGACGAGCGCCTCGACGCGATCTGGACCGCTCGCACGCACGCCGATCTGCGGGTGCTGTTCGACGATCTGCCACGACCCCAGGCGGCCACCCCCGCGCCCGTCGCGGCCAGGTCTCGCTCGCGCCGAAGGTTGCCGGTGCTGCCGATCCTGGCCCTGCTCATCGGGCTCAGCATCCTCACCGGGGCACCCTTCTGGCTGCTGATCTTCCCGCTGATGTTCCTCAAGGTTCGCCACGGCGGCATGTGCGGGCCTCCGCGGGGCCGTGCCGACTACCGCCGATCGGACCGTTCGCACGGTCGGTGGTCCTGACGGCCCCTGATCTGGGAGCATGTCTCCCGTGACGGTCGAGACCAGGGTGGTGCAGGCGCGCGCGCCGTACGTCCTGGCCCGCGCGCTGGCAGCGACCGTCGTAGTCGTCACCGGCGCTCTCTCGGCCCACACGTGGTCCGGCGGCACCGTCCCGACCACGCCCGGCCTCGTGCTCGTCGCCGCCGTCGTGCTGGTGGGAGGCCTGCTGCTCTTCACCCGTCGGGTGCCGCTGTGGTCTCTCCTCCCAGTGGTCGCGGTCGCTCAGCTCGGGCTGCACGAGTCCTTCGGTCTGGTCGCCGAGCACACCCACCACCCGGCCGCGAGCCCCGACCCGGGCTGGACCTGGCGGATGGTCGTGGCCCACGCGTCCGTCACGCTGCTCACCGCAGTCCTGTGGTGGGCCGGCCGCCGCGCCGCGTCGGCCGTCGTGTCCTTCCGCGTGCCCGCTGCGCTCCCCCTCGTCGTCAGGCTGCGGCGCTGCGGCGCGGGCATCACGCTCCACTCCTGCCTCGTGCACCTCCTGGTCTCACCGCGGCGCGGACCGCCCGTGATCCTGCGTCACACCTGATCCGGGCTGCGGTTCGGATGCGGGTGCTGACACGCGCCCCGACACCCGCCCAGACCCACATCAGGAGACAGCATGTCCATCCGTAGCCTCGTGCGCGCCTGCGCGCTCCCCACCGCCACCGCGGCCCTCACCATGTCCTTCGTCCTGCCCGCCAGCGCCCACGTCAGTGCCAGCGTCACCGACGCGTCGGCCGGTGCCTACACGGTCGCCACGTTCAGCGTGCCCCACGGCTGCGAGGGATCGCCCACCACTGAGATCGAGATCCAGGTCCCCGAGTCCGTGCTGTCGGTGACGCCGACCCGCAACCCCCTCTACGACGTGCGGACCACGATCGTGCAGCTCGACGAGCCGGTGACCGACGGCCACGGCAACGAGGTGACCGAGCGCGTCGGCTCCGTCGTCTACACCGCCGAGACGCCCCTTCCCGATGGACAGCGCGACACGTTCGAGCTGTCCTTCCAGGTGCCCGACGCCGCGGGCGAGATGCTCGTGTGGCCGACCATCCAGACCTGCGAGAAGGGCTCCACGAACTGGACCCAGGTCGCGGCCGAGGGACAGGACGAGGAGGAGCTCGACAGCCCGGCGCCCGCCTTCGAGATCCTGCCGGCGAGCGACGGCGGTCACGGCGACGAGGCCGCCGACGAGGCGGCCGAGGAGACCGCCGAGGAGACCGCCGAGGAGACTGCTGACGACACCGCCGAGCAGTCCGCCGACACCACCGACGACACCACCGAGGCCGCGGCGTCTGCGGACACCGGCTCCTCCGCCCTCGGGTGGGCCGGCCTCGTGGCCGGCCTCCTCGGCCTGACCGCCGGTGGTCTCGCCCTGGCCCGGACGCGCAAGACCACGTGAGCCCCGCAGCGCGACCAGCGTGGTGGCGCCGGGCCGTGGGTCTGGCAAGCGCCGCGCTGGTTGCGCTCGCGATCGTGCTGGGCCTGGGCGCACCGGCCCAGGCACACGCGGAGCTGATCGGGACCGATCCTGCCGAGGGCTCCGTCGCGGAGACGGCCCCGGAGTCGGTGACCCTCACCTTCAACGAACCGGTCCGCCTGACACCGCAGGAGATCGTCGTCTACGACGCGGCGGGCGACCGCGTGCCGTCGACCTCCGGAGCGAGCGGTGCGGAGGTCCGGGTCGACCTGGCCGACCCCGCCGACCTCGGCGACGGGACGTACGTCGTGGCGTGGAACGTCATCTCCGGCGACGGCCACCCGATCTCCGGCGCCCTGACCTTCTCCGTGGGCGCACCCAGTGCCTCGGTGGCTGCCCCGCCCGAGCCGGAGACTTCCCCAGCGGGGGTGCGGGTGGTGCGCGACCTGGTGACGGTCGCGACCCTGGTCGGGCTGCTGACGGCGGCGGGTCTGGCCCTCTTCATCGTCCTGGTCCTCCCCCGCTCGTGGCCCGGCACCGACGTCCGCGCCCGGTTGCGCCGCCTGCTGACATACGCCGCTGCCCTCGGCGCCCTCGGTGCGGTGCTGCAGGTCCCGATCGCAGCCGTCTACGGCCAGGGGCTGGCGCTGGGCGACGTCGTCACCGGCTTCGACCCCGGCCTGGTCCGCAACGAGATGCTGAGCGCGGTGCTCGTGCTCGCGGGCCTCGGCCTCGCCGTGCGCGCCTGCCCCACGGGTCCGCCGGACCGCACGGGCGGCCTGCTCCTGACCGCCGGTGCCCTCGTCGCCCTGCTGGCTCCCTCCCTGGTCGGCCACACGCGGGCCTTCGACCCCTCCCCCCTCCTGGTCGTCGCCGACGTCGTGCACGTGACGGCGGGCGCGTTCTGGCTCGGCGGCCTGCTCGGCCTGGTGCTCAGCCTGCGTGCCATGTCGGGTCGCGAGGTGCTGGCCGCCCAGACGCTGGGCGGCTTCTCCAGCCTGGCCGGCGGCATGCTGGTGGCCGTGGCCATGACCGGGTCCTTCCTGGCGTGGCGGATCGTCGGGTCGTGGGAGGCGCTCGTCGCGACGACGTACGGGGTGCTGCTCCTGGTCAAGATCGCGATCGCCCTCGTGGCCGCCGGGATCGGCGGCTGGAACCGCTGGCGGGTCCTCCCCGCGGTGCGGGCCGCGGCCGGGTTCGGGGACCGTGAGCGCGCCGCCGCCATGGTCACGCGGACGATCCGCGTCGAGGCGGTGCTGCTCGTGGCACTGCTCGGCGTGACCGGCTTCCTGGTCAACCAGTCGCCACGACCGGTGCCTGTCACCGTCGCTTCGGGCTCGACGGGCGTCGGGGCGGCGACCGCCGGCGACCTGCGCGTCCTGGCCGTGATGGACCCGCAGCGCAACGGCAACAACACCCTCCTCGTCCAGGTGCAGGACGAGGCGGGCGAGCCCTACGACCCACCGACCACCCCGGTGGTCACCCTCAGCACGGACGGACTCGACGTCGGCGAGGTGACCGTGACGCCGATCGGGTCCGGCACCTATCGCGGTCAGGTCGTGGTGCCGCGCGCCGGCGAGTGGGAGGTGCAGGTCAGCATCGAGCTGAGCCGCTTCGACAACCCGGTGACGACGGTCAGGCTGACTGTGCGACCGTGAGCTCGACGGGCACGGTGTGCAGGAAGCCGTCGACCCGGACCTGCACGAAGAGGCGGTAGTCGCCCGGCTGCGCGATGTCGGTGTGGAAGGTCAGCTCGGAGCCGTCCTCGGTGATGTCGGGCGCCTCCAACGGGTGCAGGTGGGCCATCTCGCCCGTCTCGGTGTTGAAGCCGGTGACGTGGCCGTAGGTGCCGAGGTAGGTGCCGATGTTCACCGGGCGCCCCGCTGCGTCACGCACCACCAGGCGCAGCACACCGTCGGGTCCTGCCGCCGGAGCCTGCGAGACGGAGACGTTGACCACGCTGTCCCCGGCGACGGTGTCCCCCGGGTCGCCCGGGGCCAGGGCCAGCGACCGGCCCAGCACCACGTGGTCGCCGTTGCCGCCCTCGTCGACGGCGACGAACTCGGTGATCACGCGGTAGGCGCCCGCGTCGGGGACGTCGAACGGCGCCGACCAGGTGCCGCCCTCGTCGCGCGTCGGGTGCAGGTGTCGGAAGACGGTGAGGTCGTCGTTGACGACGTAGAGGTGGAGCTCCTTGGTCTGCTCGACCCGGAAGTCGGTCAGCGGCTGGCCCTGGTAGGTCTCGATGCGGAACCGCACCTGACGCATCCGGTCGGGCTGCTCGAGCACCTGGACGCCGCTCAGGGTGTAGCCCACCTCGCTGACGGAGGTGCCGTCCCCGACCGGGAGGGCGACGTGACCGCCGTCCGGGTGGGAGTGGTCGGTGGGCACCTCCGCGGGCACCCGAGCGGACGTGCACCCGGCCGCGAGCAGGCCGAGCGCCATCGCGCTCACCACCACCCGGCTGCGCTGCCGTCCATCCCTGTGCATGCGGCCGACCCTAGCGCCGTGACGCCCGACTTGACGCGCCCGGCCACATCAACCACGGTGGCACCCGTGGCGAGCGACGTGATCCCCCTGCGGGAAGCCGCCCGGACCTGGTTCGCCATCTCGCTGCAGACCTTTGGCGGACCCGCCGGCCAGATCGCGGTGATGCAGCGCACGCTGGTCGACGAGAAGCGCTGGATCGGGCAGCAGCGATTCCTCTTCGCACTCTCCTACTGCACCCTGCTGCCCGGGCCCGAGGCCCAGCAGCTCGCGACGTACGTCGGCTGGCTGCTCAACGGTGTCAAGGGTGCCCTCGTGGCCGGCATCCTCTTCATCCTCCCCGGCGTCGCCTCGCTCCTTGCGCTCTCCGCCATCTACGTCGCCTTCGGCGACACGACGCTGGTCGAGGCGCTCTTCCTCGGGCTCGCCCCGGCCGTCCTCGCGATCGTCGTCCAGGCCCTCATCCGGCTCTCCCGCAAGAGCCTCGACCACCCCGCCCTTGTCTGCCTGGCGGTCGCCTCCTTCGTGGCCCTCGCGTTCTTCGCGGTCCCGTTCCCGGTCCTGGTGGGTCTGGCCGCGCTCGCCGGCTGGGTCCTGGGGCGGGCCATCCCGTCCCTGTCGGCACCCCGGGCGGCCGCTCCCGACGACGGGCCGGCCCCGCTGATCAGCGACGACGCCCTGCACACCGAACGTCCGTCGACCGGCCGATCCGCACGCATCCTCGCGATCGGCTTGACGGTGTGGTTCGCGCCGGTGGCGCTGGCCGCCCTCGCCTTCGGCCGGTCGAGCATCTTCGTCGACCAGGGCATGTTCTTCTCCGGCGCCGCGGTCGTCACCTTCGGCGGCGCGTACGCCGTGCTGGCGTACGTCGCGCAGCAGGCCGTCAACGTCTACGGCTGGCTGCTTCCCGGCGAGATGGTCCGCGGTCTGGCGCTGGCCGAGACGACCCCCGGCCCGCTGGTCATGGTGGTCCAGTTCGTCGCGTTCGTCGGCGCCTACCGGGCACCCGGCGACCTCGACCCGTGGGTGGCGGCCGTCCTGGCGTCCCTGCTCGTCACCTGGGTGACGTTCGTGCCGTGCTTCCTCTTCATCCTGCTCGGGGCGCCCTACGTCGAGCGCCTGCGCGGCAACCGGTCACTGGCGACGGCGCTGGCCGGCATCACGGCGGCCGTCGTCGGTGTCATCGCCAGCCTTGCCGTCTACTTCGCGGTCCACTCGCTCTTCGGGGAGACCCGACAGATCACCGCCGGGGTGCTCGAGCTCGAGGTCCCCGTGCCGGCGTCGGTCCAGTGGTCGGCGGTGGCGATCACCGGCCTGGCCTTCGCACTCATCTTCTGGCGCGGCTGGTCGGTGCTGCGCACCCTCGGCGCCTGCGCCCTCGTCGGGATGGTCGTGGGGCTCGTCACCGCGATCTGAGGTGTCGCTCAGAGCTGCGACTGCACCCCGGCGAGCAGCTGGCGGGCCATCACGATCCGCTGGACCTGGTTGGTGCCCTCGTAGATCTGGGTGATCTTGGCGTCGCGCATCATCCGCTCGACGGGATAGTCGCGGGTGTAGCCGTAGCCCCCGAGCACCTGGACGGCGTTGACGGTGACCTCCATGGCGACGTCGGAGGCGAAGCACTTGGCAGCGGCGCCGAAGAACGTCAGGTCGGAGTCGCCGCGCTCGGAGCGGCCGGCAGCGGCGTACGTCATCTGGCGTGCGGCCTCGACCTTCATGCCCATGTCGGCGAGGAGGAACTGCAGGCCCTGGAACTCGGCGATCGACCTGCCGAACTGCTGACGCTCCTTGGCGTAGCCGAGTGCGTAGTCGAGGGCTCCCTGCGCGACGCCGACGGCCTGGGCGGCGATGGTGACGCGGGTGTGGTCGAGGGTCTTCATGGCGATCTCGAAGCCCTCGCCCTCCTGGCCGATCAGTCGGTCGGCGGGGATGCGCACGTTGTCGAGGTAGACCTCGCGGGTCGGTGAGCCCTTGATGCCGAGCTTCTTCTCGGGTGCGCCGAAGGACACGCCCTCGTCGGACTTCTCCACGACAAAGGCCGAGATGCCCTTGCTGCGCTTCTCGGGGTCGGTGACCGCGAGAGTCGTGTAGAACTCCGAGACGCCGGCGTTGCTGATCCAGCGCTTCACGCCGTTGAGGACGTAGTGGTCGCCGTCGCGCACCGCGGTGGTCTTCTGGGCGGACGCGTCGGACCCGGCGTCGGGCTCGGAGAGGCAGTAGGAGAAGCCGCCGTCACCGGCCGCAAGCCGGGTGAGGTACTTCTTCTTGATCTCCTCGCCGCCCCCGATCATCACCGGGAGCGACCCGAGCTTGTTGACCGCCGGGATGAGGCTGGAGCTCACGCACGCCCGGGCGACCTCCTCGATGACCAGCACGGTCGCGAGGGCATCGGCGCCGGCGCCGCCGTACTCCTCGGGGACGTGGGGGGCGTGGAAGTCGGAGGCTACGAGCGCGTCGTGCGCCTCCTGGGGGTAGCGGGCCTCCTCGTCCACCGCCGCCGCGAAGGGGGCGATCTTGGCGTCACACACCGCCCGGACCGCCTCACGGATGGCCTGGTGCTCCTCGGAGAGGGCGTAGAGGGGGTAGTCGTCCATGGTCGAATTGTAGGACGTCCAGCCTTTCTCCGGGCCGGTCTAGGGTGTGGTCATGGCCACGTCCCCTCACCCCGATTGGCAGGACCCTGCGACCGTCGACACGCTGCTGGACGGCCTCCAGACCTGGGCTGTCGTGGGGCTGTCGGGAGACCCCGGTCGTACGGCGTACAGCATCGCGGCGCTGCTGCAGGAGCGTGGCAAGCGGATCGTGCCCATCCACCCCCGCTTCTCGGAGCCGGAGGCGCCCACCGTCCTGGGTGAGCAGGGCTACGCCACGCTGGCCGACGTCCCCTTCGACGTCGACGTGGTCGACGTCTTCCGACGCTCGGACGCGGCCGGCGAGTTCGCCGACCAGGCGGTCGCGATCGGCGCGAAGGGCGTGTGGTTCCAGCTCGGGGTCATCGACGAGGAGGCGTACCTGCGGACCACCGCCGCGGGGGTCGCGATGGTGATGGACACCTGCCCCGCCATCGAGTGGCGCAAACGGAACCGGTGACGTCGGATGCGTGACCTCCAGGTCCCCGCCGGCCCGGGTCTGCCCGCAGGGGCTGGTCGTGCCGGCGGCCGAGCTGGTGGAGAAGTTCTCCAGGTCGCCCGGGCCCGGCGGCCAGTCGGTCAACACCAGCGACTCGCGCGTCGAGCTGGACTGGGACATCACCACCTCGACCGTCCTCACCGACGCGCAGCGGACGCGGGCGCTACGGACGCTGGCCCGATGGCCGGGTCTCGATCGCTGCCTCCGAGCACCGCTCGCAGCACCGGAACCGGGTCGCCGCCCGCGAGCGACTTGGCGACCTGCTGCGCGAGGCGCTGGCGCCGCCACCGCCGCCGCGCCGACCCACCAGGCCCAGTCGCGGCTCGAAGGAGCGGCGCCTGCGCGCGAAGAAGGAGCGCGGCCAGACCAAGGCGCTGCGCGGTCGCGTCACCGACTGAGGTTCACGCGGTCAGGTCGACGACGCCTTCCGTGGTCGCGACGCCGAGCTGGTCCAGCGTCTCCTGCAGCACCCGCTGCACGTCGAGGGTGTCCTGCAGGGGCATGAGCGGGCTCTCGGTGAGACCGGCAGCCAGGCACTCGCCGACGTGGATGATCTCGTGGGAGTAGCCGCTGCCGAGAGCAGGTGAGGTGAGCTCCTGCTCCGGCTCCCCCGCGCGCCGCAGCACGAGTCGCGTCGGGTGGTAGAACGGCGGGACGATCTCGATCGAGCCGCGGGTGCCGACCACCGTGGCCCGGCAGCCGGTCGCCGCCTGCAAGGTGGTGGAGAGGCTGGCCCCACGCCCGTCGTCGTACGACAGGAGCAGCGAGACGCTGGCGTCGGTGCCGTTGGGGTAGAGCGCACCGGCGGCGGTGACCCCGGTCGGGGTGCCGAGGAAGTGCTGGGCGATGGAGATGACGTAGACCCCGAGGTCGAGGACGGCGCCCCCACCCAGCTCCGGCGCGAACAGTCGGTGGGTGGGGTCGTAGACCCGGTGGGCACCGAAGTCCGCGTGCACCGAGGTGACCTCGCCGATCTCGCCGGTCGCCACGAGCTCGCGGGCCGCGAGCACCGCGGGCTGCATCCGGGTCCACATGGCCTCCATGCAGAACACCCGGGCCCCGCGCGCCGCCGCCACGACCTCACGAGCGCCGTCCAGCGTGGCGGTGAACGACTTCTCGACCAGGACCGGGGTGCCGTTGCGGATCGCGGCGAGAGCGAGGTCGCGGTGCTGCGGGTGGGGCGTGGCGATGTAGAGCACGTCGAGGTCGGCGGCCACCAGCTCGCCGTACGTCATGGCAGCGGCGCCCCACGGCTCGGCGAACTCCCGGGCCCGCTCACGGGTTCGGCTGCCGATCGCGACCACCTCGGCCGAGGGCACGAGTGGGAAGTCGTCGAGGAAGGCCGCGGCCATGCCACCGGTGCCGGCCACCCCCCAGCGTGTCGTGGTCACGGCCCTAGAACCCGAGCCGTCGGTCACTGCCTGCGGCGGCATCGCGTACGACGGCACCCTTGGCGTGCGCGGTCTCGGCGAGCGCCGTCTGGTAGTCGACGAGGCGCTGCTGGAGCTCGGCGTCGCTGGTGCCCAGGATCCGCGCGGCGAGGATGCCGGCGTTCTTGGCGTTGCCGATCGCGACCGTGGCCACCGGGATGCCGCCCGGCATCTGGACGATCGAGAGGAGCGAGTCCATCCCGTCGAGGTACTTCAGGGGCACCGGCACGCCGATCACGGGAAGTGGGGTGACCGCGGCGAGCATCCCGGGCAGATGGGCCGCTCCCCCGGCTCCGGCGATGACCACCGAGAGCCCGCGGGTGTGGGCCTGCTGTCCCCACTCGATCATCTGCGTCGGCATCCGGTGCGCCGAGACGACGTCGGCCTCCCATCCGACGCCGAGCTCGGTGAGGATCTCGCCTGCTGCCTGCATCACCGGCCAGTCGGAGTCAGAACCCATCACGATCCCGACCCTCGCGGTGCCCACCTGCTGCTCAGTCATCCCTTGGTCTCCCTGTGTCACTCACTGTCGTTGCCGAGGTCGCCGCGGAACCACGCGGCGGCGTGCCGCGCGCGCTCGAGGCAGTCGTCGAGGTCGTCGCCGTAGGCGTTGACGTGGCCGACCTTGCGGCCGGGCCGCAGGTCCTTGCCGTAGAAGTGCACCCGCAGATGGGGGTCACGCGCCAGGGCGTGCGGCAGGCCGTCGTACAGGTGACCGCTGTCGGTGGGTCCGCCGAGGATGTTGACCATCACCGTCCAGCGGCTGCGCGGGGCGGGCGAACCCAGCGGGAGGTCCATGACGGCGCGCAGATGATTCTCGAACTGGGACGTCACGGCACCGTCCTGGGTCCAGTGGCCGGTGTTGTGGGGGCGCATCGCCAGCTCGTTGACCAGGATCCGGCCGTCGGTCGTCTCGAAGAGCTCGACGGCGAGGATGCCCGTGACGTCGAGCGCACCGGCGACGCGCAGGGCGATCTCCTGCGCCTGACCGGCCAGCGCGGGCGCGAGGTCCGGCGCGGGGGCGACGACCTCGTGGCAGATGCCGTCGAGCTGGGTGGAGGCGACGACGGGGTAGGCGGCCGCCTGGCCGCTGGGCGACCGGGCCACCAGGGCGGAGAGCTCGCGGCGGAAGTCGACGAGCTCCTCGGCCAGCACCTCGACACCAGCGGCGGCGGCCGTGTCGAAGGCGATCGTCGAGTCCCGGGCCGAGTGGACGGTCCACACGCCCTTCCCGTCGTACCCACCGCGGGTGGTCTTCAGAACGCACGGCAGGCCGAACGCCTCGACGTCCGAGACCGAGGTGACCACCGCGTTGCGCGGGCACGGGACGCCGAGCTCGGCGAGACGGCGACGCATCACTGCCTTGTCCTGCGCGTGCACCAGCGCGTCCGGCCCGGGGCGTACGGCGATCCCGTCCGCTGCGAGGGCGTGGAGGTGGGCGGTGGGCACGTGCTCGTGGTCGAAGGTCACCACGCTCGCACCCTCGGTCACCCGCCGCAGGGTCGCCAGGTCCGTGTAGTCACCGACGACCTGGTCGGGGATCACCTGGGCCGCCGAGACGCCCTTCGCCTCCGCCAGCAGGCGCAGCGGCAACCCGAGGGCGATCGCCGGCTGGGCCATCATCCGGGCCAGCTGTCCGCCGCCGATGACGGCGAGTGTGGGGGCGCGGTGGGATCCGGCGATGGGCACGCCCGGAGCCTATCGGTCAGGCGCGGGCGGTCTCGAAGCGAAGCCCACGACCGCGGTGGGTCGTGATCAGGGTGGGCTGGCGGGGGTTGTCGTCGAGCTTGCGCCGCAGCCAACCGAGGTGCACGTCGATGGTCTTGGAGTTGGTGTAGAAGGACGTCTGCCACACGTTGGCCATCAGGTCGTCACGGGTGACGATGTCGCCGGCACGGCCCATGAGGGCGCTCAGGAGGTCGAACTCCTTGCGTGAGAGGCGGATCTCGCGATCGCCGCGCCAGACCCGGCGGGAAGCGGGGTCCAGTCGGACATCCTGAACTGCAAGCACGTCGGGAAAGTACGTAATCCCGCACCTAGGGGTGGTCGCTTTGGACCAATTGCGTCGAGTGGTCTGGTCCAGCTAGCGGCGGCGCACGGCGACCGGCTCGACCAGTCCGAACCCGCGGACCGGCCGAGCAGGGAGCCGCCGGTCCTCCCATTCCTCGTCCGGCAGGAGGTCGGCGGTGTTCTGGTCGACGATGAGGCGGTTGCGCCGGGCGACCTGGGTGAGCCGGGCCGCCATGTTGACGGGCGGACCGAAGACGTCACCGAGACGCTGGACGACCGGACCACTCGCCAGGCCGATGCGGACGTCCGGCATCTTGGCGTCGCGCCCGATCACGTTGATGATCCCCTCGGCGACACCCACCGCGTCCTCGGCGCTGCTGGTCACGAAGAGCACCGAGTCGCCGAGGCTCTTGATGATCCGCCCGCGGTAGCGGGTGACCACGTCGTGGCAGCGCCCCTCGAAGACCTCGACCAGGTCGCCGATCTCGTCGCGGTCCAGGGTGTTGGAGAGGGCAGTGAAGGAGACCAGGTCGGCGAAGCCGACGGTGACGTCGATGGTGTGGAGGTCCTCGTCCTTGGCTCCCATCGCCTCGATCCGACCCACGGCGACGGCCAGGTGGCGCCGCCAGGCGTAGACGAGCAGGTCCTCGAAGGGCGCGTTGATCTCATCGATGAGCCGGAGCGCCGAGCCGACGCGGGACCCCGTGGCCTCGTCACTGGCCTCGAGCTCCTCGACGCGGCTGACGAGGGTGGAGACCTCCCAGTCGGCGAGCCGGGCCATGGTCTGGCCGACGCCGCGGGTGAGGTTGACGGCCATGTCGAAGTCGACCGACCCGGCGTCGACGAAGCCCATCAGCGTGGTCAGGGCCTCGATGTCGGCGGCGTTGTAGGCCTTCTCCCCGAGGATCTCGGGGAAGCCCAGGGCGCGCCACAGCCGCCGGGCCTGGTCGACGGTCACGCCGGTCTCGGCCGCCACCTCCAGGGCGTTGAAGTTCGGCGCCTGGCCCAGGATCGCCTCGTCGAGGCGGTCCCCGGCGCGACGTGCGGGCTCGTCCTCGGGCACGGCTCAGGCGCCGTCGTCGCGTCGGTCCCCGTCGGAGAGGCCCTGCAGCTCGTGGGCGACCTGGAGCTGCACGTCCTCCACGCGGGGGATGTCGTGGAGCTCGACCCGGCCGTGGGTGCTGGCGTCGGAGACGACGAGGGTGCCGCAGCCGAAGACCCGGTCGATCACCCCGATCTCGAAGTCGACGCCGCTGATCCGGTTCAGCGGGATCGTCCGCCCCTCCTTGGCGATGAAGCCCGAGCGCTTGATGAAGCGGCGGTTGGTGAACGTGTAGGTCGTGGTGAGCCACGCGATCAGCGGACGCACCACCCACCACACGACGACACCCGCGGCGATCACGCCCATCCCGGCACCCACCACGGTGGAGTCGGTCTGCGTCGAGGCGAACAGCACGGCGGCTGCGACGACCACGAGGACCAGCACCGGGACGATCAACGCCTTGGGGTGGGTGCGGGTCGAGACGACGACGTGCTCGCCCTCGTTGAGGAGCTTGGTCGGAAAGGGCACCGGACGATCATGTCACCCGGTCGGGCGGACGTGCACCACGTCTCCGGCAGACACCGTGAACGCCCCCTCCTCGGTGCCCACGACGAGGGCGCCGGAGCCGTCGATGTCGAGCGCCTCGCCCCGGCGTACGTCCCCTCCCGGCAGGTGGACGTCCACGGTCCGGCCGAGGGTGACGCAGACATCGGCGTAGGCCCGACGCAGCGCGCCGGTGTCCTCGATGAGTCCCTGCAGACCGTGCAGCGACCCCAGGACCTGACTGAGAAGCCCGGTCCGGTCGACCGGCTCGCCGGTCTCCAGCGAGACGGACGTGGCCAACGCCACCGGCAGCTCGTCGAGGGTCTGGTCCACGTTGATGCCGACGCCGACCACCGCCATCGGTCCGCGATCGGTCTCGATCCGCTCGACCAGGATGCCAGCGATCTTGCGCCCGAGCCCCGACCCGGCGCCGTCGACCAGCACGTCGTTGGGCCACTTCAGCGCGATGTCGGGAAGGCGGTCGGCGAGCGCGGCCTGGACGGCGTACCCCGTGAGCAGCGGCAACCACGGCCAGTCCTCCGGCGGGACGCCGGGCTTCACCAGCACCGAGAAGGTCAGCGACGACCGGGCCGGCGTCTCCCAGGCCCGGTCGAGCCGGCCCCGCCCGGCGGTCTGGTGCTCGGTGACCAGAACCAACCCGGGCTCCTCCCCGACGCGCGCCCTCTCCGCAAGCGCTGCATTGGTCGACGGTGTGGCCTCCTCGACCTCGATCCGCCAGCCTCCGGGGACCGCGAGGCGTGCGGGATCGATCGGTGGGCGAGGTGCGGCCGCGTCATTCATGGGCACTAGATTGCCTCACAGCGACCCCTTCAGGAGGCCACACCGTGACTGCACAGCCGGGCGAGGGCACCGACGTCCCCGCAGCGATCGACATCCACACCACCGCCGGCAAGCTCGCCGACCTGGAGCAGCGCCTCGACGAGGCCGTCCACGCGGGGTCCGCGAAGGCGATCGAGAAGCAGCACGCCAAGGGACGCAAGACCGCCCGCGAGCGGATCGCGATGCTCTTCGACGAGGGCTCCTTCGTCGAGCTCGACGAGCTCGCCCGGCACCGATCGACGGCGTTCGGGCTGGAGAAGACCCGCCCGTACGGCGACGGCGTGGTGACCGGCTTCGGCACCGTCGACGGCCGTCAGGTGTGCGTCTTCTCCCAGGACTTCACCGTCTTCGGCGGATCGCTCGGCGAGGTCTACGGCGAGAAGATCACCAAGGTCATGGACCTCGCGATGAAGACCGGCTGCCCGATCATCGGCATCAACGAGGGCGCCGGCGCCCGCATCCAGGAGGGCGTGGTCTCGCTCGGCCTCTACGGCGAGATCTTCCGCCGCAACGTGCACGCCTCCGGAGTCATCCCGCAGATCTCGATGATCCTGGGCAACTGCGCCGGCGGCCACGTCTACTCCCCCGCCGTCACCGACTTCACGGTCATGGTCGACAAGACCTCCGCGATGTTCATCACCGGACCCGACGTCATCAAGACCGTCACCGGCGAGGACGTGACGCATGGAGGACCTCGGCGGCGCGCGCACCCACAACACCAAGTCGGGCAACGCCCACTACCTGGCCACTGATGAGGAGGACGCCTTCGACTACGTCAAGGCGCTGCTGTCCTACCTCCCGCAGAACAACCTCGACGAGCCGGTCGTCTTCGACGACGCGCCGGACATGGAGATCACCGATCTCGACCGGACCCTGGATGCGATCATCCCGGACTCCCCGAACCAGCCCTACGACATGCACACCGTCATCGAGGCCAGCCTCGACGACGAGGAGTTCCTCGAGGTGCAGGCACTCTTCGCGCCCAACATCATCGTCGGCTACGGCCGCGTCGAGGGCCACCCGGTCGGCGTCGTGGCCAACCAGCCGATGCAGTTCGCCGGCTGCCTCGACATCGACGCCTCCGAGAAGGCGGCCCGGTTCGTCCGCACCTGCGACGCCTTCAACATCCCGGTCCTCACCTTCGTCGACGTCCCCGGCTTCCTGCCCGGCACCGACCAGGAGTGGCAGGGCATCATCCGCCGCGGCGCGAAGCTGATCTACGCCTACGCCGAGGCCACCGTCCCACTGATCACCGTCATCACCCGCAAGGCCTACGGCGGCGCCTACGACGTGATGGGCTCCAAGCACCTCGGTGCCGACCTCAACGTCGCCTGGCCCACCGCGCAGATCGCCGTGATGGGCGCCCAGGGCGCGGCCAACATCGTGCACCGCAAGACGCTGGCGAAGATCGAGGCAGACGGCGGCGACGTCGAGGCCCGCCGCGCCGAGCTGGTCGACGAGTACGAGACCACCCTCGCCAACCCCTACATCGCGGCCGAGCGCGGCTACGTCGACACCGTGATCATGCCCCACGAGACCCGCACCGAGATCGTCCGCGGGCTCCGGCTGCTGCGCTCCAAGCGGGAGACCCTCCCGCCCAAGAAGCACGGGAACATCCCGCTGTGAGGTGGGCCCGAAGGGTCCCCGAGCAGCGGGATCGCATCGACTGGTCATCTCTTTCCGGAGGAGCGAAGCGGAGGAGGATCGAGGTGACCAGTCGATGACCACAGACCAACCGATGGCCAACAGCGGCGATCAACCACTGCTGAGGGTGATCAACGCCGACGCCACCCCTGAGGAGGTCGCCGCCCTGGTCGCGGTCCTCTCCGCCCTCGGCTCCACCGAGGCCCCGCCCCGCGCCCCGCGACCGGCGTGGAGCCTCCCGGCCCGCGGCGTACGTCGCACGCACCGCGCCGGTGCCGGCGGCTGGCGGGCCAGCGGTCTGCCTCGCTGACTCCCCACCCGGAGGGTGGGCTGGACCACTGCGTCAAGGTTTGTCTGACCTTCCCTGCACACCCACCGGCAACTGCGGAGCGGGGCGTACGTTGCCCGGCATCAGGCTCTGAGTCGGGGGTTCGCGATGACTGCTCGTCGTTCTTCCACCATGCTGCCGGTGCTAGCCCTGACGCTGGTGCTGGCACTGGCCACGAGCGTGCCTGCCACTCACGTCTTCGCAGAGTCGGCACACGGCGCCGCGACCCGGCTCAGCATGACCTCCCCCGCGAGCGTGGAGCCGGGCGCCACCGCCGCACTGCGCGGCAGGCTCCGCGCGCGCAGCGGGGCGGCCGTGCCGCGTGTGCTCGTCGTCGTGCAGGCCCGCAAGCCGGGGGGTACGTGGCGCACCGAGACCCGCACTCGCACCAACCGCAGGGGCGCCTGGGTCGTGCGCACCACGCCTCTGACGCGGACCACGGAGTTCCGGGCCCGCTCCGCGAGCACCTCGACGTGGGCACGAGCCACCTCGCCTGTCCGACGGGTTGCCGTCACCGATGCGCCCATTCCCGTTGACGTCTGCCCGAACCTCACCGGCAGTCAGGCCAGTCCGCCCCCGGGTCACCTTGTGGACGCCAACGGGAACTGCGTCCCCACTCCCACGACGACCCCCACGACGACCCCCACTCCGACCCCGACACCGACTCCGACCCCAACACCGACCCCGACCCCGACCCCGCTGGTGATCGTGACATCGGCCCTCCCCGACGCCGACGAGGACAAGCCCTACGCCACCACGCTGTCGACGTCAGGCGGACAACTGCCCATCACCTGGAGCCTCCAGTCGGGAGGGCTCCCGACCGGGCTCTCACTCAGCAGCGGCGGCACCATCACGGGCACCCCTACGGTGGAGGGGGGCACGTCCTTCACGGTGCGTGCGGTCGACGCCGGCAACCGGTCCGTCACCCAGGACTTCTACCTGAGGGTGCGGAACGCGCCCTTCCAGATCACGACGAGCTCACTGCCACGTGCCACCCAGGGAGCGCCGTACAGCGCTGACGTGCAGGCGGCAGGCGGCGAGGGAGACCTGGACTGGCACCTCCTCCCCGGGTGGTCGCTTCCCGCCGGGCTCGCGATCGCCGCCGACGGGCAGATCTCCGGCACACCCGAGAGCGTGGGGACCGAGACCTTCGGCGTCGAGGTCATCGACAGCATCCAGGGTGCGACGAGCACCATGGTGTCGATCACGATCGACCCGGCCGCGCAACCGACCTTCCTCGACGTCGGCCTCCCTGCTGGTCAGGTGGGGGTGGCTACGCCTATGTGGTGCGCGCCGTCGGTGGCACCAGCACCTACGCCTGGTCAACCACGGGTGGTTCCCTCCCGGCCGGGTTGACGCTCAACCCATCCTCCGGTCTGGTGTCCGGCTCTCCCACCACAACCGGCTCGGGACAGGTGACGATCCGTGTCCAGGACGGCACGGGAGGCAGCAGTCGGGCGCTTGCATGGGAGGTCACGTCGGCCACCGACTGGGCTCAGGAGGCGCATGATCCCGGCTCCTCCTCGTCGGCTCCCGGCGAGCGGACCATGACTCCGGGCAACGTGGCCGCTGCCGGCCTCGAGTGGCGGATGCCGGAGGAGAACTCGAGCGACGTCGTGGTCGGTGGCGTGCTCTACTCCGGGGGGCAGGTCCCGGGCAGCTTCGCGCACGGCATCACGGCCCGGGACCTGGGTTCTGGCGAGGTCCTGTGGACCCGAGCCCTCCCGGGTCCGGGTTCGGGCGACCGGTGCGACCGCATGGCGGTGACCGGCGCGGTTGTCCTCTGCCAGGCTCCGTACGAGGTGATGGCCGTCTCGCTCACCGGGAGCCACCCCATCCTGTGGCGCACCAGCGACACCGACGTGGGCACCGTCGACTACGGCGAGCTCGTGGTCGTCGGCGACACCGCGATCGTGATCGCCGGCAGCTCGGTCACCGCCCTCGGTCTCGGTGACGGCGCACTCCGGTGGTCACGATTCGTGGCCGGCGTGCGCACGGTGTCCGTCTCGGGGACGCGGGTGCTCACGACCGACGAGGGCGGCGAGATCCGCACCTTCGCACTCTCCACCGGGGCACCGGGGTGGGTCGCCACCGACGCAGCCAACGCACGCGACCCGGTCATCGCGGTGCCCGGTCGCAACGAGGTGGTCGCACTGCACGCCGGGACGGTCTCCTGGCGCTCCGCCGAGACCGGACTCGTCCTGCGCTCCTGGGCCTCTCAGCGCGGCAGCCGAGGAGCTCTCGCGGCCGACGCCGACCGGGTCTACGTGCCCACGGGGCGATTCGACGAGTTCGGCAGCATCGTCGGCGCCGGAGTGGCCGCGGTGAGGCATTCCGACGCGGCCGAGGTCTGGCACCACAGCACCTACCTCGGAGCGAGCATCGGTGTTGCCGTGGCCGGCGACCTCCTCTGGGTGCAGGGCAGCGGGGAGATGGACGAATCGGCGCCGAGCAACCTGTTCGCGCTCCGGCCCACCACCGGCGAGCAGCGACACCTCATCCGGGTGCCCGGGCCGGCCTCCCGCTCGCCGCTGGTCGCCGGCGGGCGCGTCATCGCGCACGGTGGCGGAACCTACGTCTACGGCCTGATGGCCGCACCCGTCCACCTGCCCCCGCAGGTGCTGCCGACCGCTTGGGCGACCCGCACCTATTCCGCGTCGCTGACCGCGCCCACGACCGGGCGCCCGCCGTACACCTGGTCCCTCCCCGGCGGCAGCCTCCCGGCCGGCCTGACGCTGACCCCCCAGGGAGCCCTGTCCGGCACGCCGTCCGTGCCGGGGCTCGCGACGTTCACGCTCCGCGTCGTCGACAGCCGTGGCATGGCCGCCCAGCGGGTCACCCGGATCGCCGTGCGGGCGTCCGCCCCCACCGAGTGGCGGACCCTCGGTGGCGGTCCCGGTCGCAGCGGTGCTGCGCTGGCCGAGGGCACCATCGACGCGACGACTGTCGGAGGATTCACGCAGCGGTTCTCCTCTGCCGTCGTCGACGGCAATGGCAGCCCTCCCGGTGACAAGGCCGAGGAGCCGCTGGTGGTGGGGAGCCGGGTCTACGGACTCGGGTGGGACGGCGCGTTGCGGGCCTGGTCGACCACGGCCGCCGTCAACGCCAGCCCTCTCGCGACCACCGTGGCACTTGCCGACAACGAGAGGTACGTCGGCACGCCGTCGTTCGCCGGGACACCGGGCGACGGGACGCTGTACGCGATGACCGACAGGGGCCACCTGGTCGCCCTGGACGCGACGACCCTGACCGAGGACTGGAGCGCCGCCCTGTCCACGCAGAATGATGCATGGGAGATGGCTCCGCTGGTGGTCGGTGGCGTAGTCGTGGTGGTGGGCGTCGGCGAAGTGGTGGCGGTCGACCGGAACACCGGCCTGCGGGCATGGACCACGCCGATGACCAGCGGCACCAGGGGTTCGGCATCGGCCGATGGCACGAGGGCGTTCGTCTTCGACGGGTGCGACCTGGTGGCCCTCCGCCTGACCGACGGAGTGGAGGTGTGGCGGTCCGACCTGGTGCCCGGCGAGCAGACGTGCTCGCGCGGCCTCTCCGGCCCCGAGCGGATGGTCCCCGTCGTGGACGCCGGGGTGGTGTTCACCTCTGCCAATCCCGCCGGGGGAACCGTCGCGATCGACGCCGCCACCGGCGCGGTGCAGTGGCGTACCCTCACCCTCGCCTGGAAGAGCACCCCGGTCGTGACCGAGCGGTACGTCGTCACCGACCGCTACGGATCCTCCCTCTCGCTCCTCGACCGGTTCACCGGGGAGCTGGTCGGCGCAGCCTCCTTCGACGTGGTGGGCAACGTCAGGGGCACATGGACCGTCGTGGGCGACCTGGCGGTGTTCCGCACCTCAGGGCGGATCCAGGCCGTCGACCTGATCAGCCTCCAGACAGTGTGGCTCTCACCGGTCCTCGAGCAGAACACGTCCTACAGCGGGATCGCTGTCCACGACGGGAGGCTCTACACCTACGCCGCGGATGGCCGGGTGGTTGCGTTCGGACCGGCCGGCTGAGAGGCGCCCAACCCGACCGGGGCTAGGGTCACGCGCATGACCGCACGCACGATCGACGACCTCTGCAACGCCTACGTCGACGACTTCTGCGCCCTCGACCCGCTGACCGCCACGAGCATCGGCGTGGCCGGGCACGAGCACGAGATGACCGACTTCTCGCCGGCCGGCTTCGACGCCCGCGCGGCGCTCGCCCGGGCGGCCGTCGCCGCCGTCGAGGCGTCGACACCGGTGGATGACCGCGAGGCTGCTGCCCGGGATGCCTTCCTCGAGCGCACCCGGCTCGAGATCGAGCTGGAGGAGGCTGGCATCAACCGGTCGCGGATGTCGGTGCTGTGGAGCCCGCTCCACGAGATCCGCGGCGCCTTCGACCTGATGTCGACCGAGGGGGACGAGGCTGTGGCGGCGATCATCGCCCGGCTCACCGCCGTACCGTCAGCGCTTCAGGGACTGCGCGTCACGCTCTCGGACGAGGCGCGCAAGGGCAACGTCGCGGCCGCGCGCCAGTATGCCGAGGTCGCTGAGCAGGTACGCCGCTGGACCGGGCAGGTCGGCGACGGCGGCGACTTCTTCCTCGGGCTCGTGGAGCGCATCGAAGTCGCGGACCGCAGCGAGCTGCTCGCGGCAGCCACGGCTGCCAGCGCCGCCACGGCATCCTTCGGCCTGTTCCTGAGCGACGAGCTCGAGCCGCAGGGCAAGGACCGCGAGGGGGTCGGACGCGAGGTGTACGCCCTGGCCAGCCGCTACTTCC
Organism: uncultured Actinomycetota bacterium; assembly: GCA_963712875.1. Lineage (GTDB taxonomy): Bacteria > Actinomycetota > Actinomycetes > Propionibacteriales > Nocardioidaceae > Nocardioides. Next base: position 173,171 of record CAVQJS010000020.1, read on the forward strand.
TCGGGGCCGAGGTCGACCTCGACGAGACCTACGACTGGGGCTGGGCCGAGCTCCAGCGGCTCTCTGACCTGATGGCCGAGACCGCGGACCGAATCCTCCCGGGGGCCGACGTCGACGCGGCAGTCGCCCATCTCGACAGCGACCCCGATCGGGTCGTCCACGGGCGCGAGGCGTTCCGCGACTGGATGCAGGAGCTCGCCGACGAGACCATCGCGGCGATGGCCGACGTGCACTTCGACATCCCGGGCCCGATCCGCCGGATCGAGTGCATGCTCGCTCCCACGAACGACGGCGGCATCTACTACACCGGTCCCTCCGAGGACTTCGAGCGACCGGGGCGGATGTGGTGGTCGGTCCCCGACGGGATCGAGAACTTCCACCCGTGGCGCGAGGTCACGACCGTCTACCACGAGGGCGTCCCCGGTCATCACCTCCAGGTCGCCCAGACCGCCTACCGCAGCGACACCCTCAACCGCTGGCAGCGGCTGATGTGCTGGTGCAGCGGCCACGGCGAGGGCTGGGCGCTCTATGCCGAGCGGCTGATGGACGAGCTGGGCTTCCTCTCCGACCCGGCCGACCTGCTCGGCATGCTCGACGGCCAGTCCTTGCGCGCCACCCGGGTCATCGTCGACATCGGCATGCACCTCGAGCTGGAGATCCCCGCCGACAACACCCTCGGCGCCGGCGGGACCGCGTTCCACCCGGGCGAGACGTGGACCCCCGAGCTCGGTCTGGAGTTCATGCGCCTGCACTGCCGGATGGACGACGAGTTCATCCAGTTCGAGGTCAAGCGCTACCTCGGCCTGCCGGGCCAGGCCCCGTCCTACAAGGTCGGTGAGCGCATCTGGCTCGACGCGCGTGCCGACGTGCAGCAGCGCCACGGCGACCAGTTCGACCTGAAGGCCTTCCACCGAGCGGCCCTCGACCTCGGGTCGCTCGGACTCGACCCGCTGAAGGCCGCGCTCTCCCGCCTGTGAGCGCGCGTCCGCTCAGCCCGGCTTGACCGCGATCACCGGGCAGGCAGCGTCGATGATCACCCGCTGCGCCACGCTGCCCATGATCAGCTTGCCGACGGGACTGCGGTGACGGATGCCGATCACGATGGCCGGGGGGTCGCGGCGCAGCGAGACGACCCTTCGCGACGTGCGACCGCGATCACCGGGCAGCCGCGTCGATGATGACGCGCTGCGCGACGCTGCCCATGATCAGCTTGCCGACCGGGGTGCGGTGCCGGATGCCGATCACGATGGCGTCGGCGTTGACGTCCGCGGCGACCGCCAGGATCTCGTCGGCGATGTCGCGACCCATGGTCTGCCGCACCTCGTGCTCGACGCCGCTGTCGGCCAGCCGCTGCTCGAGGGTCACCTTGCCCTCCGCCCCGAGGTAGCGATTGTCGACGAGGGCGTCGCCCTTGGTGCTGTTGACCACCACGACGCCGGTCTGGCGGCGGGTCGCCTCGTCGAGGCCGTGGGCCAGCGCGGCCTCGCCGTACTCGTCCGGGATGAAGCCGATCACGACCGCCATCAGGAGACCTCCTGGTCGTGGTGCTCGAGCAGCGCGGGTGGACGGAAGCGTGCGATCAGCGGCGGCGCGACCACGACGAGGACGACGAGGACGTAGACGAAGATGGCCAGCGGCTCGTTGAAGAGCCCACTCACGTCACCGCCGGACAGGTCGAGGGCCTCGCGCATCTTGACCTCCATCAGCGGACCCAGGATCACGCCGAGGATCAGTGGCAGCACCGGGATGCCGAAGCGGCGGATCGCGAAGCCCAGCCCACCGAAGAGCAGCAGCAGCAGCAGGTCGAAGGAGCTCTGGCCGACGCTGTAGGCGCCGAGGCAGGCGAAGAAGAGGATGCCGGCGTAGAGCTGCGGACGCGGGATGCGCAGCAGCTTGGCCCAGACCGGGCGCGAGCGGCAGGTTGATCACCAGCAGCAGGGTGTTGCCGATCAGCAGGCTGGCCAGCAGCGTCCAGATCAGGTCGGGCTGGTCGGTCATCAGGGTCGGCCCCGGCACGATGCCGTACTTCTGCATGGCGGCGAGCAGGATCGACGCCGTCGCGGTGACCGGCAGGCCGAGGGCCAGCAGCGGCACGAACATGCCGGCCGCGCTGGCGTTGTTGGCGGCCTCCGGGCCGGCCACGCCCTCGATCGCGCCCTCGCCGAACTCGTTGGCGCCACCGCGGCGGCCGGCCAGCTTGCGCTCGGTGATGTAGGACAGGAACGTCGGCGTCTCCGCACCGCCTGCGGGCAGGGCGCCGAACGGGAAGCCGAGCGCGGTGCCGCGCAGCCACGGCGCCCACGACCGGCCCCAGTCGTCGCGACCCATGAAGGGGCGACCCACCGGGATCACGTCGATCGGCTTGCGGCGCAGGTGGGCGGCGGTCCACAGCGCCTCGCCGATCGCGAAGACGCCGACCGCGACCACCACGATGTCGATGCCGTCGGCGAGCTCCAGCGAGCCGCCCGTCAGCCGCGCCTGCGCCGTGGAGGCGTCGAGCCCGACGAGGCCGATCGTCAGCCCGATGGCGAGCCCGATGTAGCCGCGCAGCCTGGACGCAGCCGAGCACGCTGCTGACCAGCACCATCGCGAGCAGCATGATCGCGAAGTAGGACGGCGCGCCGATCTCGACCGCCCAGGTGGCGATCGACGGGGTGAAGAAGGCCACCAGCAGGGTGCCGATCGTGCCGGCGATGAACGATCCGATGGCCGCGGTCGCCAGGGCCTGGGCGGCCCGCCCCTTCTTGGCCATCTTGTTGCCCTCGATGGCGGTCATCACCGAGGCCGACTCGCCGGGTGTGTTCAGCAGGATCGACGTGGTGGAGCCGCCGTACATCCCGCCGTAGTAGATGCCGGCGAACATGATCAGCGCCTGCGTGACGTCGAGGCCGTAGGTCACCGGCAGCAGCAGCGCCAGCGCCATCGCGGGGCCGATGCCGGGGAGCACGCCGACGAAGGTGCCGAGCAGCACGCCGATGGCGGCGTACAGGAGGTTCTCCAGCGTGCAGCGCGCTGGCGAAGCCGTCGAGGAGGAGGTTCAGGGTGTCCATGTCGGCCTCACAGGATCCCGTCGAGGATGCCCGGCGAGAGCGGCACACCGAGACCGACGTAGAAGAAGTACCAGCTCGCCACCGACAGCACCACGCCGACCACGAGGTCGCGCACGAGGGTGCGCCTCCCCAGCGCCCAGGCGCAGCCGGCGAACAGCAGCGCCCCGGTGATCGCCCAGCCCAGCACGTTCACGAGCAGGATGTTGAGCACGAGGATCGCGACCAGCTTGCCGACGGTCACCCAGTCGGGCGGGGTGGTCAGGTCGACGTCCTCGCCCCCCTCGGCCTGCGGCACGTCCCCGCGGGCGGTGGCGACGGCGAGCAGCACCGCGAGGACGACCATCGCGGTCCCGATGACGTAGGGGAAGACACGCGGGCCGATCGGGTCGCCGAAGCCGACGTTGAGTCCGCGCGCGTCGATGATCGTGTAGATGCCGACCAGCGCCAGGACGGCGGCGAGGCCGTACTGCGCCTTGTCGATCTCTTCGCGTCGGTGCTCGGCCGCTTCTCGTCGTTCACAGCAGCCCCAGATCCTCGAGAGTTTGCGCCACCCGTTCGTCCTGCTCCTCGATGAAGGTCTCGAACTCGTCTCCGGTGATGAAGTCGTCGGTCCAGCCGTTGTCCTCCACGACCTGCTGCCAGTCGTCGGTCTCGTGCATCTCCTCGAAGTAGCCGATCAGCTCGTCCGTGCGCTCGTCACTGATCTCGGGCGGCGCGAGCACGCCCCGCCAGTTGAGGAACACCAGGTCGACGCCCTCCTCCTTGAGGGTGGGTGCGTCCGCGAACGGACTGCCGTCGGGGTAGCGCTCCTCCCCGGAGACGGCCAGCACCCGGAGCTCACCCGCGTCGATGGAGCCCTCGAACTCGGGCAGGCCGGAGAAGCCCGCGTCGATCTTCTTCCCGAGCAGCGCGCTCGTGAGCGGGCCACCGCCGTCGTACGTCACGTAGTTGACGTCGTTGGGGTCGATGCCGACCTCCTGCGCCAGCTGCATCGGGAACAGGTGGTCCGGGCCTCCCGGCGACGACCCCCCACCCACCGCGAGCGACCCCGGGTCGGCCTTCCAGGCCTCGAGGAAGTCGTCCAGGGTCTCGTACGGCGAGTCGCCCGGCACCAGGATCCCCTCCGGCTCGCTCATCAGCTGGGCGATCGCCGTCGCGTCGGTGAGGCCGTACGGGCTGCCGAAGGAGTAGGTCGAGCCGACGACCCCGAGCCCGACCGTCATCAGCGTGTGCTCGTCGCCCACCTTGCCGACCAGCTCCGTCATCGCGACGGCACCGCCGGCACCCACGATGTTCTCGACCGTGATGTCACCGCCGGTGATGTCGTTGTCCTCCAGCACCTGCACCGCTGCCCGGCCGGTGAGGTCGTAACCCCCGCCGGGGCTGTTGGGGATGATCATCAGCAGGTCGTTGCCGTCGTCGCCGCGGGTCACCCCGCACGAGGCCAGAGCGCCGATCAGCAGGCCACACGTCCCGAGGGCCACGGACCTGCGCACACCCGGAGTCATGTGCCTCATCGTGCATCCACCGGCGTGCCGGTGTCGAGGGGACAGGCTGTGCGAGCCGGTGTGGAAGGGTTCGGGCCGTGCCCCGACTCGTCCTCGCGTCCGCCTCCCCCGCACGTCGTACGACGTTGCGCACCGCCGGTCTCGACCCGGTCGTCATCGTGAGCGGGGTCGACGAGTCCCAGCTGACCGACCTGCCTCCGGCCGAGCTGGCGCTGCAGCTGGCCGAGCTCAAGTGCGCCGCGGTCGCCGAGCGCGACGACGTACCCGGTGACGCGCTGGTCCTGGGCTGCGACTCGGTGCTCGAGCTCGACGGCGAGGCACTCGGCAAGCCCACGGACGCGGCCGACGCCCGGGCCCGGTGGCAGGCGATGCGCGGGCGCTCGGGCGTGCTGCACAGCGGCCACTGCCTGCACGACGTGGCCACCGGCCGGGTCGCCGCGGCCACGGGATCGACGACCGTTCACTTCGCCGAGGTGAGCGACGAGGAGATCGACGCCTACGTCGCGACGGGCGAACCGTTGCAGGTCGCCGGGGCCTTCACGATCGACGGGGTCGGCGGGGCGTTCGTCACCCGGATCGAGGGCGACCACCACAACGTCGTCGGTGTCAGCCTGCCGCTCCTGAGGGAACTCGTCATCGAGCTCGGCCACGGGTGGCCGGACCTGTGGGCCTGACCCGCTAGCCTTGCGACCGTGGGGGAAGCAGCCTGGAGAGGGTCGCGGGCGCAGCCCGTGGCCGACCCCGACAACGCCTACGGCATCCGCGACGAGCGGCTGTGGACCGGCGCGACGGTCATCACCACCGTACGCACGATCGCCTCGGTCGTCCTGGCCGCGGCCGCGGCCTACGAGCAGAGCCTGACGCTCCTCGTCGTCTCGCTGGCCGTCTACTGGGTCGGCGACATGCTCGACGGCTTCTACGCCCGCGTGCGCGACTGCGAGACCCGGATCGGCGCGGTGCTCGACATCCTGTGCGACCGGCTCAATGCCGGAGCGTTCTACGTCGGGCTGGCGTGGCTCGAACCCGACCTGGCGCCGGCGATCTACGTCTACCTCGCCGAGTTCATGGTCATCGACCTGTTCCTGTCCATCGCCTTCCTGGCGTGGCCGCTCCGCAGCCCCAACTACTTCTTCGTCGTCGACCGCCCGATCTGGCTGTGGAACTGGTCGAAGCCGGCCAAGGCGATCAACAGTGCACTCTTCGCCGTGCTGCTCCTCGTCACCGGCTGGATGTGGGTGGGCCTGGCGGTCGCCACCGCGCTGCTGGTCCTCAAGTGCGTGTCGCTGGGTCGCCTGATGCGGATCGGGCTGCCCGTCCCTGGGTCGGCCACCTGATGCTCTTCTGGAGCATCCTCGGTGCCTCGATCGCCTCCGCGCTGCTGCCGCTGATCAACATCGAGGCGATCCTGGCCGTCGCCGTGAGCCAGGCACCCTCCTCGACGTGGGCGCTGATCCTCGCGGCCGCCGTCGGCCAGATGATCGGCAAGATCCTCTGGTACTGGGGCGGCATGCACCTCGATCGGGCGCCCTTCGTCCACAAGCACCTGGAGAAGCCGAAGGCCAAGGCGTCACTCGAGAAGTGGCACGAGCGGGCCGAAGGTCGTCCGTGGTTCACCGCCGGGCTGCTCTTCTTCTCGGCGTTCCTCGGCTTTCCGCCGTACGCCATCACCGCCGTGCTGGCCGGAGTGCTGCGCGTGCACTTCGTCGTCTTCCTGGTCACCGGGCTCCTCGGTCGCGGCCTGCGCTTCTGGGCGCTGGTGGCCGGCACGACGTCGTTGCTGCACCTGGGCTGACGCCGGGGCGCCCGCGCTCACTCGACCGCGGACCACGCCTGGCGCAGGCTCACCCGGCCACCGGTCTGCAGAAGGGCGCGGCGGTAGATCCGCTCACCGACCCAGACCGTGATCGCCGCGAACACGGCCAGCAGGCCGAGGGCGACCAGCGGCTCCCACCACGCGACCCCACCGGAGAGGATCCGCTTGGGCATGACCACGGCCGAGACCGGCGGGATGAAGGAGGCGATCACCTGGGCACGGCCGTCGAGCGAGATGCCCCCGAAGAAGATCACGAGCATCAGCATCGTCAACGGCGTGGAGGTCGCTTGCAGGTCCTCGGCGCGCGAGGCAAGGGAGCCGGCAACGGCCCACAGGCAGGCCAGTGCGATGAAGCCGGCCAGGAAGAAGCCCAGGAACCATGCGGCCGGGCCGGACAGCGCCGGCACGTAGGACTTGTAGGACGTGAACGACAGGCCCACCAGGCCCACCGCGACGTAGATCAGCAGCTGGATCATGGCCAGCGCGGTGTTGCCCAGCACCTTGCCGGCCAGCAGGTGCCGCAGGGGGATGGCAGCGGCGATGATCTCCACGATCCGGCTCTGCTTCTCCTCGATCACCGAGGAGGCCAGCTGCATGCCGAAGATCAGTGCGGCGAGGTAGAAGAGGAAGACGAAGGCGAAGCCCACCGCATCCGCCACGGCCGCCTTCTCGGCGTCCCCTCGCAGGAACGCGGTCGTCACGGCACTGCCGGCCTCGAGCTCCTCGACAGTCGTCCCGGCACCCGCCGCGTTCTCGGCGAGCACCTGCTGGCGTACGACGGCCTCCACGACGCCCGTCAGCGAGTCCTGCTCGCTGGACTCGGACGTGAGCTCCCACCCGTCCTGGGTGGGGTGCAGCCAGGCGTCGACCTCGTCCTCGGTCAGCGCCTCGGTGGCGGCAGCCTCGTCGTCGACCTCGACGACGGTGACCTCGACCTTGTCGTCGACCTGCGGCGCGGCGTCCGCCACGGCGGTGGCCATCGCCACCGAGTCGGGTGTCGCGGCGAGGGTGACGCTGTCGGTCTTCTCCTCCTGCCAGGCGGTGAAGCCGATGAAGCCGACCAGCATCGCCACCATGAGTGCGGTGCCCAGGAGGAAGGACTTGTCCGTGATCCGCGAGACGACCTCGCGGCGGGTGACCAGCAGCCACGCGGGATCCCTGTTCGTGGTCATGCCGGGGTCCCCGCGGCGTTGTTCGGAGGAGCGCAGCGGAGGAGAAGAACGTCGTGGGGTGGTCATGCCGTCGCCTCCCGATAGATCTCGCTGAGTGCCGGACGGACCCGGACGAACTCGTGGACGTCGCCGCGGCGGGTGGCCTCGGCGATGAGGTGCTGCTCGGAGCCGGGCTCGCGGACCTCGAGCAGCGCCGTACGGCCCTCGAGGTCGAGGACCTGGAGCCCCGCCAGGTCGCGCACCCAGCCGGCGTCGCCGCCGAGGACGAGCCTGAACCGCGGCACCCCCGTGTCGCGCAGCTCGGCCACCGTCCCGGCGGCGACGCGGCGTCCCTGGGCCAGCACGACCAGCCGGTCGCACAGGCGCTCGACCAGGTCGAGCTGGTGGCTGGAGAACAGCACCGGGATCCCGTCGCGGGTGTGGTCGCGCAGCAGGTCGACCATCGAGTCGACGGCCACCGGGTCCAGTCCCGAGAACGGCTCGTCCAGCACGAGGGCGACCGGTCGCGGCAGCACCGACGCGATGATCTGGACGCGCTGCTGGTTGCCCAGCGAGAGCTTCTCCAGGTGGTCCTTGGTGCGCTCGCCGAGGCCGAACCGTTCCAGCAGCTCGCGCACCTGGGTCGCGGGCCGCGGCGGCGTCCATCCCCTTGAGCTGGGCGATGTAGACGAGCTGGTCGAGGATCGGCTGCTTGGGGTAGAGCCCGCGCTCCTCGGGCATGTAGCCGAACGAGCGGCGGTCCAGGCGGGTGATCGGACGCCCCTGCCACAGCACCTCGCCCTCGTCGATGCCGAGGACCCCCATGATCATCCGCATCGCCGTGGTCTTGCCGGCGCCGTTGGCGCCGACGAAGCCCGTCATCTGCCCCGAGGGCACCTCGAAGGACACGTGGTCGACGGCGATGTTCTCGCCGAACCGCCTGGTCAGCTCCCGGATCTCCAACATGACGACGACGCTAGGCGGCCGCACGTCGCGACGGATCCCCCGCGCTGCTGAGTCAGTCCTCCGCCGGGAGGATGAGACCGGCCTCGTAGGCATAGATCACGGCCTGGACCCGGTCGCGCAGGTGGAGCTTGGTCAGGACGTTGGAGACGTGGGTCTTCACCGTCGCCTCCCCCAGCACCAGCTCGTCGGCGATCTCGGCGTTCGAGAGGCCTCGACCCAGCATCACCAGCACCTCGTGCTCGCGGGCGGTGAGGTGCTCGAGCTCGACCGGCCGCGCGCGGACGGCCTGCTCGCCCGCCCGCCTGCCGATCACCCGCCTGGTGACCTCGGGGGCGAGCAGGGCATGGCCGTGGCCGGCGGCCCGGACCGCCTCGAGGAGCTGCTCGGGTCCGGCGTTCTTCAGCAGGAACCCGCTGGCTCCTGCGTCGAGGGCGTCGAAGAGGTAGTCGTCCCGGTCGAACGTCGTGAGGATGACGACGTGGCCCAGGTCCTCGGCCACCAGCTGCCGGGTCGCCTCGATGCCGTCCATCCGGGGCATCTGCACGTCCATCAGGACGACGTCGGGGCGGGTGGCGCGTGCCAGCTCGATCGCCTGCAGGCCGTCGGCCGCCTGCCCGACGACCTCCACGTCGTCCTCGACGGAGAGGACCATCGCGAAACCGGAGCGCACCATGGCGTGGTCGTCGACGAGCAGCACCCGGAGCCGCGCGGTCATCGCGCCGCTCCGAGCGGGTAGCGGACCCGGACGCGGTAGCCACCGGAGACGCGGGGGCCGATCTCGACCTGACCGTCGTGGGTGGCGGCACGCTCGCGGATACCGAGCTGGCCCAGCCCACTGCCGGACGTGCCCGCCCGGGGTCGGCCGTTGTCGACCACCTCGACCTCGGCGTACGGCCGGGTGCGGGTCTCGTCGATGCGCACGACGACCGAGACGGTGTCGGCGCTGGAGTGGCGGCGGACGTTGGTGAGGGCCTCCTGGACCGTGCGGTAGACCGCCAGGCCGACGCCGCGCGGGAGTCGCGACGCCGCGCCCTCCGGTGACTCGACGACGTCGAGGGACACCGACAGGCCGTCGCCACGAGCCCTCGGCGACGAGGCCGGGGAGGTCGTCGACGCCGGCCTCCGTCGTACGCGGCTGGCCGGCCCCAGCGTCTCGCTGGACCTCGCCCTCGCGCAGCGTGCCGAGCAGGCGGCGCATCTGGGTGACGGCGTCGCGCGAGGCCTCCTCGACGTTGGTCAGGGCCTGGCGGGCGGCGTCGGCATCGCGGTCGAGGACCCGACGCGCCGCTCCTGCCTGGATGCCCATGGCCGACACGTGGTGGGCCACGACGTCGTGGAGCTCACGGGCGATCCGCAGGCGCTCGTCCATGACGGCCTGCTCACGCAGCCGCTCCGCCTGGCGGGCGATGGTCGCCGCCTGACCGGCCAGGTGGTCGCGCTGGCGCGCCGACCGCCACGACACCAGCCCACCGACCACGGCCCCGCCGAAGTAGACGCCGTTGATCAGCATGGTCAGCCCGATCGCGGCCGGGATCGGCGCGAAGACGCCCTCCCGCGTGCGCCCGAGGTCGTCGTACCAGTCCTGCACCGCGGAGCCGACGACGAACTGCCAGCACAGCCAGGCGAACATGAACCCGATGATCGACCCGATCACGACCAGCATCGCGCGGCGGTCGCGTGCCCACGCGACCCCGGACAGGATCGCGACGAAGTAGACGATCTGGCTCGCGAGCTGACCCATGACCTGGGGCATCGCGACGCCGGCGACGAACATGTGCCCGGCCGCGAGGATGGCCACCACGAGGGGCCAGCGGCGACGGCCCAGCAGCAGGGCGGCGCCGGAGAGCACCACCAGCCACTGCGCCCAGACCGGTGCGTCGGTGTGGTCGAGCCCGCCGCTGCTGCGCACCAGCTCGAGGCTGAGCAGGCCGAGTACGCCGACGCTCGCCGCGAGGACGACGTCCTGTCGCCCGATCTCGGGCCGCGGCCGCTCCCAGGGGTCGTCGACGCCGGCGGCATCGAGGACACGCTGGCGCAGGCTGGGCATGGGCCGAGGGTAGTGAGCGGCGATCCTCAGCGGATCCATCGGGAGGAGGAGATCACAGCTACTCGACCGGCAGGCCGAGCCCTCGCGCGATGAGCATCCGCTGCACCTCGGAGGTGCCCTCGCCGATCTCGAGCACCTTCGCGTCGCGGTAGAACCGCGCGACGGGGTACTCCTCCATGAAGCCGTAGCCGCCGAAGACCTGGGTCGCGATGCGGGTCGCGGTGACGGCCGACTCGGTGGCGTAGAGCTTGCAGACCGCGGCGGCCTGCTTGAAGGCAGCCACCGACGGGGCACCGGAGCCGCCCTGGTCGAGGGCGTCCTTCATGGCGGCGGCCTTGTAGGTCAGCAGGCGCGAGGCGTCGAGCATCACCTGGAGGTCGGAGATCTGGAAGGCCAGCCCCTGCTTGCGACCGATGGGACCGCCGAAGGTCTGGCGCTGGCCGGCGTACTCCACCGACATGTCGAGGCACGCCTGGATGCAGCCCACGGCGAGCGCGGCGATCGCGACGCGGCCGTCGTCGAGGGTGGCGAGGAACTGGGCGTAGCCGCGGCCCCGCTCGCCGAGCAGGTTGGCCTCGGGGACTCGCGCGTCCTCGAAGGAGAGCGGGTGGGTGTCGGAGGCGTGCCAGCCGAGCTTGTCGTAGGCCTTCTCCGCGGTGAAGCCGGGCGTGCCGGAGGGGATGATGACCGTCGAGATCTCCGGGCGGCCGCCCTCGCGATCGCCGGTGCGTGCGGTGACGGTGACGACAGAGGTGATCTCGGAGCCGGAGTTGGTGATGAACTGCTTGGCGCCGTTGACCACCCACTCGCCGTTCGTCGAGCACGGCCCTGGTCGTCGTCGCACCGGCGTCGGATCCGGCACCGGGCTCGGTCAGGCCGAAGCCCGCGAGCTTCGTGCCCTCGACGAGATCCGGCAGCCAGGTCTGCTTCTGCTCGTCGGTGCCGTAGGTCAGGATCGGGTTGATGCCGAGACCGACAGCGGCCTCGAGGGTGATGCCCATCGACTGGTCGACGCGACCGATCTCCTCGATGGCGAGGCACAGCGACGTGAACCCGCCGTCCTCGCCGGCGAGGCCGGAGCCGCCGAACTCCTCCGGCGCGGTGAGCCCCATCAGCCCGAGGCCACCCATCTTCTGGACCACGTCGGTCGGGAAGTGGTGGTCGCGGTCCCACTGCGCGGCGTGGGGCGCGATCTCGGCCTGCGCGAACTCACGGACGCTGCGACGGAACTGCTCGTGCTCGGGGGACAGCTCGAAGGTCATGCTTCGCATGGTAGCGCCGCAGGTTAACGATCGCTAACCCCGCGGCCGAGGGGTCAGACTGTCCGCTGACGCGAGAGGAGTCCCCTGTGCCGCGTGTGTCCCTCCCTGCCCTGGCCGTCGGCACCGCGGCGGCGCTCGCCCTGGGCGTTGCCGCGGGAACTGCCCTGCCGCAGGACGCCCCGCCCACCCCGATCGACCGACTCGACCGACGCAGACCGACGCAGACCGAACCCGCACGGGCCCCAGGAGCGTCATCCTGGTCATCGGCGACGGCATGGACGACTCGATCATCACCGCCGCGCGCAACTACTCACTGGGAGCCGCCGGTCGCTTCGCCCTCGACGAGCTGCCCTTCACGGGTGCCATGACGACGTACGGCCTCGAGCTCGGACCCGGCCCCGACTACGCGATCGACTACGTCTCCGACTCCGCGGCCACCGCCAGCGCCTGGTCGACCGGGCGGAAGACCGTCGCCAACCGCTTGTCGCAGGGGCCGTCGCCTGCCGCGGACGTGCCCGGCGATGACCACCAGACGGTGCTGGAGAAGTTCCGGGCCGCGGGCAGGCTCACCGGCAACGTGTCGACCGCCGAGATCACCGACGCCACCCCGGCTGCCGCGGCCTCGCACGTCAACGCCCGCGAGTGCCAGGGGCCGCGCGACATGGCCGCCTGCCCGAGGGCCCGCAAGTCGGTCTCCGGCAAGGGCTCGATCGCCGAGCAGCTGGTCGACAACCAGGTCGACGTGCTTCTCGGCGGCGGCCTGGACCGCTTCACCCAGCCGCTCGAGGACGCCTCGGAGACGGTGCTGGCCTACGCCACGAGCACGTGGGGCTACCGCTCCGTCACCACGGAGACCGAGCTCGAGGCGATCACCGATCTCTCCGACGGGCCGGTGCTCGGACTGTTCGCCCCCAGCAACATGACGCCGAAGTACCTGCCGCTCGTCGCCACCCCGCCTCCCGGCTCGGGCTCGCCGAACACGCGTTGCGAGCCGTGCCGACACGGGCACCCAGCCCGACCTGGCCACGATGACCGAGACAGCCATCGACCTGCTCGACAACCCCGAGGGCTTCTTCCTCCAGGTCGAGAGCGCGATGATCGACAAGCAGGAGCACGACCTGGACATCTGTGGTGCGATCGGGGACGTGGAGAGTCTCGACGAGACCGTCGAGGTGGCCCTGGACTACCAACGGACGCACCCCGACACCCTGGTGATCGTCACGGGTGACCACGCCCAGGCGACCCAGATCGTGCGGAACGTCGAGCACGGCCGGCAGACCGCAACCCTCCGGACCGCCGACGGCGACCCGCTGACGGTGGCCTACTCCACCGACATCGGGCGACGCCGACCACACAGGCACCCAGATCCGGGTCGCAGCGATCGGCCCGGGGGCATCCGAGGTGACCGGCACGATCGACCAGACCGACCTCTTCGACATCATGCTCGGCGGCCTGCCGGGCACGTGACCGGGACGACTCCGGCCGATGCCGCGGGTCCCGGGTACCCACGTTAGAGTTAGGTGAGCCTAAGCAAAGTGAGGACACCTTCCCGTGAAGCGCACCGTACGCCGTCTCGGCGTCGCCCTGGCCGCCGCGACCGTCGCCGCCCCGACCCTGTCGGCGTGCGGCGTCTTCGGCTCCCCCGACCTGGTGGTCTACAACGCCCAGCACGAGGAGCTGCTCGACGAGCTGGTGCCGTTGTTCGAGGAGGAGTCGGGCCTCGACGTCGAGCTGCGCAGCGGCAAGGACCTCGAGATGGCCAACCAGATCGTGGAGGAGGGCGAGGACTCCCCGGCCGACGTGTTCCTCACCGAGAACTCCCCCGCGATGAGCATCGTCGACAACGCCGGGCTCTTCGCCGAGCTGCCCGAGGCGGCGACCGCCACCGATCCCGGACGCAGTACGTCCCCGCCGACCACACGTGGACCGGCTTCCTCGCCCGCTCGACCGTCGCGATGTACAACACCGACACCATGACCGAGGCCGACATGCCGGCCTCGATCCTCGACTTCGCCGAGCCGGAGTGGAAGGGCCGGGTGTGCTTCTCGCCGACCGGCGCCGACTTCCAGGCCATCGTCTCGGCCGTCCTCGAGCTCGAGGGCGAGGACGCCACCCAGGAGCTGGCTGGCCGGGCCTGAAGGAGAACGGCGTGATCGTGCAGAACAACCTCGTCGTCATGCAGTCGCGTCGACTCCGGCGAGGTCGACGCCGGCATCGCCTACCACTACTACTGGTATCGCGACCGCGCGGAGAACGGCACCGACTCCGACAACTCCGCGCTCCACTTCTTCGGCGACCAGGACCCCGGCGCCTTCCTCAGCGTCTCGGGCGCCGGCATCCTCGCCAGCAGCGAGAACGCCGAGGCGGCCGAGGAGTTCGTCACCTGGCTGACCAGCACCGAGGCGCCAGCAGGCGATGGCCGAGTCCTACGCCCTGGAGTACCCCCTCAACCCCGAGGCGCAGCCTCAACCCGGACGTCAAGCCGTTCGACGAGCTCGAGCCGCCGCAGGTCGACGTCGCCAGCCTCAACGGCCCCCAGGTCACCGAGCTGATGACCGAGGCCGGCCTGCTCTGACCGGGACCGGGCGCCGCGACGCCACCCCTGCTGCTCGCGGCCGGGGCGGTCGTCGCGCTGCTGGCCCTGGTGCCGCTCGGCGTACGTCGCCGACGTCCATCGTCATCATCGGCCCGGCCGAGCTCTGGCAGCTCCTCGCCCGGCCCCGCATGGCCGAGCTGCTCCGCAACACCGTGACGCTGGCGATCGCCTGCATGGCCGCCACCGCCGTGCTCGGCATCGCGCCTGGCGTGCTGGTCGAGCGGACCGACCTGCCGGGCCGGCGGCTGTGGCACGGCCTGCTCGTCGCGCCGCTCGCGGTGCCGGCGTTCGTCAACGGCTACGCCTGGGTCTCCCTCGACCGCGGCGTCAACGGCTTCACGGGCGCCTGGCTGGTGGTGACCCTGTCCTACTACCCCCTCGTCTACCTCCCGGTCGTCGCGGTGCTCCGCCGCCTCGACCCGGCGCTCGAGGAGTCGGCGTGGTCGCTCGGGCACACTCGCGTGCGCACTCCTTCCGCTCGGTCGTGCTGCCCCAGCTGCGCCCGGCCCTGCTCGGCGGCACCCTGCTGGTCGGGCTCCACCTGCTCGCCGAGTTCGGGGCCCTGTCGCTGCTGCGCTTCCCGACCTTCACGACCGCGATCTACGACCAGTACGGCTCGACCTTCAACGGCTCCGCGGCCACGGCGATGGCCGGCGGTGCTGGTGCTGCTCTGCCTCCTCCTGCTCCTCGCCGAGCTGCGCCTGCGCGGCAACCGGCGCTACGCCCGGCTCGGACGCGGCGCCGCCCGCGCGTCGGTCCCGGCCACCCTCGGGCCCGCGCGGTGGCCGGTCGTCGGCGCCGTCGGCGCGGTCGTCGTCCTCGCCGTCGGCGTACCCGCCTACGCCCTCGTGCAGTGGCTGGTGGTCGGCACCTCGACGGAGTTCCCGCTCGACGAGCTCGCCTCGGCCCTGGCCTCGACCGTCGCGCTCGCGCTCGCCGGCGCCGTCGTCACGACGGTGGCCGCGGTGCCGGTGGTGTGGCTGGCCGTACGCCACCGGGGCTGGGCCTCGACGCTCATCGAGCGCAGCACCTACGTCGCCAACGCCCTGCCCGGCATCGTCGTCGGCCTCGCCCTCGTCGTGGCCTCGCTGCGGCTGGTGCCGGCGGTCTACCAGACCGCGCTGCTGCTGGTCGTGGCCTACACGATCCTCTTCCTGCCGCGGGCCGTCGTCACGGTCCGGGCCGGGCTCGAGCAGGCCCCCGTCGTGCTCGACGACGTCGCGCAGAGCCTCGGCGCCGGTCCGCTGCAGACCGCGCGACGGGTCACCCTGCCGCTGATCGCGCCCAGCCTGGGCGCGGGCGCCGCCCTCGTCTTCCTCGCCATCTCGACCGAGCTGACGGCCACCTTGATGCTGTCGCCCATCGGCACCCGCACCCTGGCCACCGAGTTCTGGTCGGCGTCGTCCGAGCTGCGCTACGGCGCCGCCTCGCCGTACGCCCTCCTGCTGGTCCTGATCTCGATCCCCGCCACCGTCTTGCTGATGCGACCAGGAGAGGCTCCCCGCATGAGCAGCGTGAGCATCACGGACGTCACCCGCACCTTCGGGTCCACCCCGGCCGTCGACGCCGTCACCCTGCACGTGCCGCACGGCTCGTTCACCGACCGTGCTCGGCCCCTCCGGGTGCGGCAAGACCACGCTGCTGCGGCTGATCGCCGGCTTCCTCGCAGCCCGACGTCGGGCACCATCGCCTTCGGCGACACCGTCGTCGCCGGCGACGGCATCCGACCGATGCCGCCCCAGACCCGGCGGGTCGGCTACGTCCCGCAGGAGGGCGCGCTGTTCCCGCACCTCGACGTGGCCGGCCAACATCGCCTTCGGCCTCGGCCGCGAGGAGCGCAGCGACGCGCGCAGCGGTGACCGGGTCGCCGAGATGCTCGACCTGGTCGAGCTCCCCGCCGCCTTCCGCACCCGGCGCCCCGACGAGCTCTCCGGCGGCCAGCAGCAGCGCGTCGCCCTCGCCCGTTCGCTGGCGCCCCGGCCCGCCGTCGTCCTGCTCGACGAGCCGTTCTCCTCCCTCGACGCGAGCGCTGCGCGGCAGCACCGCCCGCGCCGTACGCCGGGCCCTGCGCGCTCACCAACACCACCGCCCTGCTGGTCACCCACGACCAGAACGAGGCACTCTCCCTCGCCGACCAGGTCGCCGTGATGCGCGCCGGTCGACTCATCCAGTCGGCCACCCCCAACGAGGTCTACCTCTCCCCGAGCGACCCCGCAGGTGGCCGAGTTCGTCGGCCGCGCCGTCGTGCTCCCGGGCACCGCGGCGGCCGACCGGGCCACCTGCGCCCTGGGTGAGGTCGTCCTCTCCGAGCCCGCGGACGGACCCGTCACGCTGGTCATCCGCCCGGAGCAGATCTTCGTCGACCGCACCCACGACGTCGGGGCCCTCGGCACCGTCGAGGAGCTCGACTACTACGGCCACGACTCCGCCGTGCGGATCACCCTCGCGGACGGCACTCCGGTCCTGGCCCGGGTGCCGGGCGTGCTCGCACCCGGTCGTGGGCGACACCGTCCACCTGCGGGTGACCGGCCTGGTGCGCGCCTACCCCTCGCCGCGGTGGCACTCCATGACCCTGACCCCGCTCCACCCGTCGACGCGTCCGGTCCTCGACCACGCGCGCGTTCGCCGACGCCACCGCAGTGGTCGCCGGCGACACCCACCTGACCCACCGCGAGCTCGCCGACCGCGTTGCAGCACGGGCCCAGGCGCTGGGGTCCCGCGCGGCGCCTGGTGCTGGTCGAGGGGGCCAACACCCTCGACTCGCTGGTGGCCTACCTCGCCGCCGTCCAGCACGGGCACGTGGCGCTGGTCGTCCCCGGCGGTCGCGACGCGCAGAGCGAGCCGACGGTCCGTGCCTACGACCCCGACATCGTGTGCCGCGCCGACGCCGACGACGTACGCCGCGCGGAGACCGGGCACGACCTCCACCCCGACCTGGCCCTCCTGCTCAGCACCTCGGGGTCGACCGGGTCCCCCAAGCTGGTGCGGCTCTCGCGCGACAACGTCGCCAGCAACGCGGCTGCCATCGCCGACTACCTCGACCTCGGCGCAGGCGACCGCGCGATCACCGCGCTGCCGCTGCACTACTGCTACGGCCTGTCGGTCCTCCACTCCCACCTCGTCGCGGGGGCGAGCATCGTGCTCACCGAGCTGAGCGTCGTCGACGAGTGCTTCTGGCGACCTGTTCGCCACCGCCGGGGCGACGAGCTTCGCCGGCGTTCCCCACACCTTCGAGCTCCTCGCTGCCAGCCGGTTCGAGGAGCGCGAGCTGCCCGCGCTGCGTCACGTCACGCAGGCCGGGGGCCGACTCGCGCCCGAGTCCGTACGACGCTGGGCGGGCGTCGGTCGCGCCCGTGGCTGGGACCTCGTCGTGATGTACGGCCAGACCGAGGCCACCGCCCGGATGGCGTGGCTGCCACCCGCCCTCGCCGACCAGCACCCCGGCTCCATCGGGATCGCCATCCCCGGGGGCGAGCTGACCCTCGACCAGTCCGTCGACGAGCGCTCCGGCGTGGGCGAGCTCGTCTACACCGGCCCGAACGTGATGCTGGGCTATGCCGAGGGTCCGGCCGACCTGTCCCGTGGGCGCGAGGTCGACGAGCTGCGCACCGGCGACCTGGCCCGTGAGGTCGACGGCCTGTTCGAGATCGTCGGCCGACGCAACCGCAACGGCAAGGTCTTCGGCCTGCGCCTCGACCTCGACGCCCTCGAGACCGAGCTGCGCGCCGACGTCGGGCAGGACACGCGTGTGGTCGCCACCGATCGAGCCGTCCACCTCTTCCTCACGACCGGGCGCACGGCCGCCCGCGCCCGGGACGCGGTGACGGGCCGCTGCGGGATCCCGGGGCATGCCGTCCGGGTCCACGTCGTCCCCCGGGTGCCGCTCACCAGCACCGGCAAGACCGACTACGCCGCGCTCCTCGCCCTGACCGAGCTCGACGGTCCACCGGAGACGAGCACCTCGGACCGCCCGATGCTGGCCGACTTCGCCCGCACCCTCGGCCGGGCCGACGCCACCGAGACGGACACCTTCGTCGGCCTCGGTGGTGACTCGCTGTCCTACGTCGAGCTCGCCAGCCGGCTGTCCGACCGCTTCGCCGACGGGCTCCCGGCCGGCTGGCACACCCGGCCGATCGGCGAGCTCGAGGCCCTGGCCGCCGGCGAGCCGGAGGCGACTCCGCGTCGCTGGCGGCGGCTCGACACGACGGTCGCCCTCCGCGCGCTGGCCATCCTCTTCGTGGTCGCCAGCCACGTCGACCTGGTCGCCCTGGAGGGCGGTGCCCACCTCCTGCTCGCGCTCGCCGGCTTCAACTTCGCGCGCTTCCAGCTGTCCTCCGCCGGCGACTCGCGCACCCGCCTGCGCCACGGGCTGTCCGGCGTGGCCCAGCTGGTCGTGCCGTCGGTGCTGTGGGTCGGCGCTGTCGCCCTGGTCGCTCGGCACCTACGACCTGACGACCGCGCTGTTCCTCCGCGAGTTCGTCAACGCCTCGGAGTGGGACGACCAGTGGCAGCTCTGGTTCCTGCAGTCGCTGGTCTGGATCACACTGGGCGCCCTTGCCCTGACCTGCGTGCCCGTCCTGCACCGGCTCGAGCGGCGAGAACCGTTCCGCTTCGCTCTCGTCGTCCTGGGCGTCGCCGCGCTGGCCCGCTTCGCCGAGGTGGGCCTGCGTGCCGGACCCACCCAGCGCTACACCACGCTCGTCGTCGCCTTCTTCTTCGTGCTGGGCTGGCTCGGAGCACGCGCCGGCACGACGCGACAGCGCCTGCTGGTCTCGTTCCTCGCTGCTGTCCTCACCGTGGGCTTCTTCGGCCAGTGGCACCGCGAGGTGATCGTGCTGGGTGGCTTCCTGCTGGTCCTGTGGCGGTCGTACGTGAGCCTCCCGCCGCTGCTGGCGCGGGCCTGCGGCGTGCTGGCAGGCGCCAGCCTGTTCATCTACCTCACGCACTGGCAGGTCTATCCACCGCTGGAGGACAGCGGCCACCAGTGGCTGGCGCTGCTCGCGTCGATCGCGGTCGGCATCGCCTACGGGCGGGTCGTCCGTCCACTCAATCAGGCTGTCGGTCGCGTCGTGCGCGCCGCGCGATAGCCTGCCGGACGCAACGCCGCCCGCCCCCAGGAGTCTCGCGTGAGTCTGCAGAAGGTCCTCATCGCCAACCGTGGCGAGATCGCGGTGCGCGTCATCCGCGCCTGCAAGGACGCCGGGATCGGCAGCGTGGCGGTCTACGCCGACCCCGACCGTGACGCCCTCTTCGTCCGGCTCGCCGACGAGGCCCACTCGCTGGACGGCGCGACGCCCGCCGACTCCTACCTCGACATCGCGAAGATCATCGAGGTCGCCGACCGAAGACCGGTGCCGACTCGGTGCACCCCGGCTACGGCTTCCTCGCCGAGAACGCCGACTTCGCCCAGGCCGTGATCGACGCCGGCCTGATCTGGATCGGCCCGCCGCCGTCGGCGATCGAGAACCTCGGCGACAAGGTCAAGGCCAAGCACATCGCCGAGAGGGCCGACGCGCCGCTGGCGCCCGGCACCAAGGACCCGGTCAAGGACGCCGACGAGGTCGTCGCGTTCGCCGAGGCCAACGGGCTGCCGGTCGCGATCAAGGCCGTCTTCGGCGGCGGCGGTCGCGGCCTCAAGGTCGCCCGCACGCTCGAGGAGATCGCCGACGCCTACGAGTCCGCGGTCCGCGAGGCGGTCTCCGCGTTCGGTCGCGGCGAGTGCCTCGTGGAGAAGTTCCTCGACAAGCCGCGCCACGTCGAGACCCAGTGCCTGGCCGACCAGCACGGCAACGTCGTGGTCGTCTCCACCCGCGACTGCTCGCTGCAGCGCCGCCACCAGAAGCTCGTCGAGGAGGCGCCCGCGCCGTTCCTCACCGACGACCAGGTCCAACGCCTCTACGACTCCTCCAAGGCGATCCTCAGCGAGGCCGGGTACGTCGGCGCCGGCACCTGCGAGTTCCTCGTCGCCGCCGACGGCACCATCTCCTTCCTCGAGGTCAACACCCGCCTCCAGGTCGAGCACTGCGTCTCCGAGGAGGTCACCGGCATCGACCTGGTCCGCGAGATGTTCCGCATCGCCGCCGGCGAGGAGCTGGGCTACGACGACCCCGAGATCCGCGGCCACTCCATCGAGTTCCGGATCAACGCCGAGGACGGCGGCCGCAACTTCATGCCCGCCCCCGGCACCCTGTCCGCCTGGCACCCGCCGCAGGGCCCCGGCGTCCGCGTCGACGGCGGCTACGAGAACGGCGAGACCATCCCCGGCGCGTTCGACTCCCTGGTCGCCAAGCTGATCGTCACCGGCCGCGACCGCACCCAGGCCCTCGAGCGCTCGCGCCGCGCGCTCGACGAGTTCGTCGTCGACGGCATGCCCACCGTCATCCCGTTCCACCGCGCCGTCGTCAACGACCCGGCGTACGTCGGTGCCTCCACCGCCGACCGGCGAGGGCTTTCGACGTCTACACGACCTGGATCGAGACCGACTTCGACAACCAGATCGAGCCGTACGCCGGCGACATCGGCCGAGGCCGACGAGGCCGGCGAGCGGCAGAAGGTCACCGTCGAGGTCGGCGGCGGCGGCTCGAGGTCGTGCTGCCCGGCGGGCTCGGCGGACTCTCCGCCGGCGGCGGTGGCGGCGGTGGCGCGAAGAAGCCCAAGCGCGCAGGGCAAGAAGGCCGGCGCCGCCGCCTAGCGGCGACGCGGTCACCAGCCCGATGCAGGGCACCATCGTCAAGGTCGTCGTCGACGAGGGCCAGGAGGTCGCCGAGGGCGACATCGTCGTCGTCATCGAGGCGATGAAGATGGAGCAGCCGCTCAAGGCCCACAAGGCCGGCACCGTCACCGGCCTCCAGGCCGAGGTCGGCGCCACCGTCACCAACGGCGCCGTCATCTGCGAGCTCAAGGACTGACCGATAGATAGCGCGCGCTCACTATCTATGTAAGACTGGTCCGGTGACCTCCGCCCAGCCCTCACGCCGTACGCAGGCGCAGCGGCGCGAGGGCACCATCGGCGCGCTGCTCGACGCGACGGTGGCATGCCTGACCACGCGGGGGTACGCCGCCACCTCGACCGCCGCGGTCTGCGCGGAGGCGGGCGTGAGCCAGGGCGCGCTGTTCCGCCACTTCCCCACCCGGCAGGCGTTGCTGGTGGCCACGGCCGAGCACGTCGCCACGCGCAACGTGGCAGCCTTCCGCGCCCTCGTCGACGTCGAGGTCGACACCGTCGAGCAGGTGGCCGCCGTGCTGGGGCACCTGCGCGCGGTGGTCCTCTCCCCCGCCAACCAGACCTGGCGCGAGCTGCTCGTCGCGGCCCGCGCCGACGCGGAGCTGCGCGCCGCAATGCTCCCGGCGCGCGAGCTGCTCCAGCAGCAGATGCTCGATGCCGCCACGGCTCTGTGGGCCGGCCGCCTGCCCCCCGACGACATCGCCGCGGTCCTGAGCATCGTCGTCAACATGCTCGACGGCCTGGCCTTCTCCGCCCTCGACCCCGACCCGGCCGCACCGCCGGGACGGACGGTCGAGCGCGCCCTGACCCTGCTCGCCGAGATGATCGTCCGCCACTACCCCGAGGAACGCTGATGAGCACCGACTTCGCCCCCGACGTCATCGTCGTCGGCGCCGGCCTCGCCGGCCTGGTCGCCACCCACGAGCTGGTCGCTGGCCGGCCAGCGGGTGCTGCGTGCTCGACCAGGAGAACCGCGACAACCTCGGCGGCCAGGCGTTCTGGTCGCTCGGCGGGCTGTTCTTCGTCGACTCCCCCGAGCAGCGCCGGATGGGCATCAAGGACTCGCCCGAGCTCGCCCTCCAGGACTGGCTCGGCTCGGCCGGCTTCGACCGGGCGCGACGACGAGGACGTCTGGCCGCGGCAGTGGGCCGAGGCGTACGTCGAGTTCGCGGCCACGCGAGAAGCGCGACTACCTGCGCGAGCTCGGCCTGCGGGTGCTGCCGATCGTCGGCTGGGCCGAGCGCGGCGACGGCACGCGCGACCGGCCACGGCAACTCGGTGCCGCGCTTCCACCTCACCTGGGGCACCGGCCCCGAGGTGGTCCGCGTCTTCGCCGAGCCGGTGCTGGCCGGCGAGGCAGCGCGGCCTGGTCGAGTTCGGCTTCCGGCACCGCGTCGACGACCTGGTCGTCGAGGACGGCGCGCGTCGTCGGCGTACGCGGCACCGTGCTCGCGCCGAGCGACGACCGGCGCGCGGCGTGAAGTCCGTCGCGCGAGGTGGTCGGCGAGTTCGAGCTGCGCGCGCCCGCCGTGGTCGTCACCAGCGGCGGCATCGGCCACAACCACGACCTGATCCGGCAGAACTGGCCGGTCGACCGGCTCGGCCCCGCGCCCGCGCACATGATCTCCGGCGTGCCCGCCCACGTGGACGGCCGGATGCTCGGCGATCACCGAGGCCGCCGGCGCCACGGATCGTCAACCGCGACCGGATGTGGCACTACACCGAGGGCATCCACAACTGGGACCCGATCTGGCCCGACCACGCGATCCGGATCATCCCCGGCCCGTCGTCGATGTGGTTCGACGCCACCGGCCAGCGGCTGCCGGCGCCCAACTTCCCCGGCTTCGACAGCCTCGGCACGCTGCGCGCAGATCCTGGCCGCCGGCCACGACTACTCGTGGTTCGTGCTCACCCAGTCGATCATCGAGAAGGAGTTCGCGCTCTCGGGCTCCGAGCAGAACCCCGACATCACCGGCAAGGACCTGCAAGTTCCTGCTCAAGAGCCGGCTGGCCAAGGGCGCGCCCGGGCCGGTCGAGGCGTTCAAGGAGCACGGCGAGGACTTCGTCGTCGCCGACAACCTCGCCGACCTGGTCGCCGGGATGAACCAGCTCTCCCGCGGCCCGCAGCTCGACGCCGCAGACCGTCGAGCGCCAGATCGTGGCCCGCGACCGCGAGCTCGACAACGGCTTCTCCAAGGACCTCCAGCTGATGGCGATCGCCAACGCCCGCCGCTCGCGCACCGACAAGATCGTCCGGGTCGCCAAGCCGCACCGCGATCCTCGACCCCGAGCACGGCCCGCTCATCGCCGTACGCCTCAACATCCTGACCCGCAAGACCCTCGGCGGGCTCGAGACCAACCTCGACTCCGCAGTGCATCGCGGCCGACGGCATCGCCGTTCCCCGGCCTGTACGCCGCCGGCGAGGTCGCCGGCTTCGGCGGCGGCGGCGTGCACGGCTACAACGCGCTCGAGGGCACCTTCCTCGGCGGCTGCATCTTCTCCGGCCGCGCGGCCGGCCGGGCGCTGGCGCGCTGAGCGCGGTCAGCCGCAGCCCGACGATCCCGACCAGCACCTGCGGTGCGTGCTCGGAGAGTCTCTCGGCTCGGCGAAGGCGTCGGCACCGTACTGCCCGAGACCTCAAGCTGACGCAACCGAACAACGACGCCCACGCCAGCATCCCGCGAGCGACCAACGAATCCGGCGCGACGCGTTCGCGCGGCACGTCGAGCGTCTGCACGGAGCCGACGAAATGTCGCTCCATGTGCCGCGCCAGGTTCACCGGCCACTCGTTGGGCGACTCGCACACACCAGGCCCGAGCCGATCCACGCGCTGCGGATCGCCGACGAGCATGAAGCGCACGACGCGCCACTCTTCTTCGCAATATTCGCGGGGATGCGTCGTGTGATAGTTGCTCGCGCGAAGCTCTCGCAGCCGGGCGCCGCCGTGTTGATCGATCACCTGCTGTCGATCGGCCGCCACGTACTCGGCGCGATACTCCGTGCCGAATTTCAGCGCAACCGGGCCGAGCTGCACGATGCGCCCGACATGCTGGGGATGGTCCAGCGCATACAGCATGACCATGAGGCCGAGATACGAATAGCCGATGAGATGGACCTGGTCGACGCCGAAATGCCGGCGGATGGCTTCGAGATCGGCGACGTCCGCCTGCAGCGAAATCTTCGCCAGGTCCGCGACACGCGAGGATCGCCCGCGATTGCGCATGTCATATGAAATGAGCGTGTAGCGCTCGGCCAGCCAGCGCAAGTCGTCGAACGTGAACAACCGCGCGGGAAGGATTACGGTCTGCGCGCCGCGTCCTGTCTTGATGTAATAGAGCTCGACGCCGCTTTCGGCCGTGACGAAGCCTTCAGTGACATCCGGCGCGGGCGCAGCCGTTGTAGTCGCGGCCAGGAACAGCAGCAGCCCGACCCCTGCGCATTTCTTCATAGCCAGCACCCCCATCGCTCCATATTAAGTAGGAGAGTGCCCGGGCGGGTGTCGTCCGTCCGACATTCGTCGCGCCGCAGGCTCCTTTCGTCGCTGGGGGTTTCAGGTGTAGAGTCGATGCGCCGACGTCGAGCCCAGTCATGCGCCGAAAATTCTGCCGATCCGCGCTCGTCCTGCTTGCAACCGGCGCCCTCGCCACGAGCGGCGCCGCGCTCGCGCAGGAGCAGGAACAGCAACAAGAGCAAGTTCAGCCACAGCAGCAAGCCAATACGCTGCCGCCGGGGCAGGTCCCCGCTGTGCTGAAAGCGCGCAAAGCAGACTTCACTTATCGCAGCTCCTCCAGGCTGCTCACCTGCGAGCAGTTGCGCAACCGCGTCGCGGTCATCCTCCGGGCAGTGGGCGCGCGCCAGGACGTGCAGGTGCGAGCCAATGAGTGCGAGGCGTTCATCGATCCGACCCAGATGACGACACCGAGCAGGACGGACACCACCACCCGCAGTCCGTGGGACGCCTCGAGCCGGTCCGAGAGCACTTTCGACCGGATACACCCGAACACCACCGATCGCAACCGGACTCAGTCGACGCCCGTGCACATCGAGCTGATGATGCCCGTCCCGGTGACCGCGGAGATCCTCTCCCAAGTGGACCAGGACAAGGCGCGCCGCGAGCTGGTCTCGCGCGTCACGGGCAATCCGGGTGCAGCGATGGACGACCCGATTTTTTTCGCCGCGGAACGCCGTCCGGTCACGCTCTCGTACGACACGATCCGCATCGAGAGCATCGACTGCGAGCTGCTGGAGCAGATGACGCAGACCGTGTTCCGCGAGCTCGATCTCAAAGTGACGAGCCAGCCGCTCGCCTGCGATAAGCGGCAACGCTCGGCCTTGCGGCCGCAGCTCACGGTCGAAGCGCTGCTGCCGGTCGGCGTCCCTATGCCGGGTGAGAAAGCGCCGGCCGAGCCGCCAGCGAAGCCGTAGCCGATCGCACCTGCAACGGCGAGAGACCGGTCGAGCGCCGGATCTGCCGCAGCAACGCGGAGCGCGTCGAGAAGCCGACGTGCGTCGCCACCTCGCCCACCGGCAGCTCCGTCGACTCCAGCAGACGCCGCGCCACACCGAGCCGCTTGCGCTGTAGATACGCGAAGGGCGTCACGCCGTGCACGAGCGTGAACAGGCGCAGAAAGTGATACTTCGAGAGATAGGCCATCCGCGCGAGCTTGCTCAGATCCCAGGACTCCGCGTAGTTCGTGTGCAGGAAATCGGTTGCCAGCGCGACGCGACGAAAAATCTCGCGCCGGGTTGCAGCGCGGACCAGATGCAACGCGTCGATGCGCTCCAGCAGTCGGCCGTGATGCGCCTGCATGCGCTCCAGCAGGAAGATCATTTGCTCCTCGTACCACTGCTCGTCGTCGAGTCCCTGCAGTAGATGCGCCTTGATGTAGCGCAGGACCGGCGTGACGCACTGGTCGTGCGGCTGCAGGTTCTCCATGAACTCCGCGCTCTGCTCAGCGACGCTCTCGCCCTGCTCGAGTGCGCTCTCGACCGAGACGGCCATGGCGCCGTAGATGCGCTCGACCAGGCCGGGACGAAAGCAGATCGCCAATGTCTCGACCGGCAGCGTCGAGCGAATGCTGGTCGCGTAGACGCGGCCGTGGTTGAGAATGAGGAAGTTATCGTCGTCGACGGCCAGCGTGCGGCCGTTGACGTGACAGTACTGGGCACCGCCCCAGGCAGCGCGGATGGAAAGCGCGTGCGTGTAGGGCCCGAACTCGGCATGCCGGGCACGACCCCACATGACGCAGTTCTCGCGCCCCCACTTGGAATGAAAGGCCTGGGACTCGGCATCGCCGGAATCGAGATCGGGCAGCGAACGTAGCAGCATGGCCGCAGCATGCCGCGAACCCCCTCACCAAAAGTTCACCGCTACAGATATTCCGTCTGCTGCGGTGTCGACTCCCAGTTGTTGTGCAGGCCGTCGAAGTAACGGATCGGGATCGTGGCCAGCACGGCGGGCTCCAGGTCGAGGATCGCGACGTTGACGCTGCAGTAGTCGCCGCCGACCTGCTCGAGATGGCCGCAGCCGAACACGTGCACTCCGCAGTGCTTGCAGAACATGCGCTTAGAGATCTTCGCGCCCCATTCATAGCTGCTGAGAGCGTCCTGCCCGGCGAGCAGCCGGAAGGCTTGCGGCTTCACGATGGCAGTCCACGCCCGCAATTTCCCGCAGATCGAGCAGTTGCAGCGGCTGGTGCCGGCGGCGAGATCCACATCGAGCTCGATTCGCACCTTGCCGCAGTGGCAGGCACCGGTGATCGTTTGCTGGGCCATGACAGTCTCCTCCTGATCGGGTGGCCGCTATCCTACCGGGCATTGCGGCCAGCTTCTGGCCGCAACTCTCGATAGACTTTCCCCGCCATGATTACCACGTCAGCCCGCCTCCTGCGGCTGCTCTCCTTGTTGCAGGCACGCCGCCATTGGACCGCTCGCGACTTGTACGACCGGTTGGAAGTGAGCGGGCGCACCGTACGTCGCGATGTCGAGCGGTTGCGCGAGCTCGGTTATCCGATTCACGCCTCGCCGGGCCTCGGCGGCGGATACAGCATGCGCGCCGGCTCGGCGATGCCGCCGGTGCTGCTGGAGGACGATGAGGCAGTGGCAGTCGCGGTCGCCTTGCGCGCGGCTGCGGGAAGCATCGCGCAAATGGATGAAGCCGCGATGGGCGTACTGGCGAAGATCGACCAGGTCATGCCGGCCCGCCTGCGCAAGCGTGCGAGCTCACTGCACTCCGTCACCGTCTCGCTGCCGGCCGCGCTGGAGATGCCGGCAGCCGATGTGTTGATGCAGATTGCGGGAGCGTGTCGCGATCAGAAAAAACTGACCATCGGTTATGCAGATCGCGCCGGACGCCCGTCGGCGCGCCAGATCGAGCCGGTCCGCCTCGCGCACACGGGCCGACGCTGGTACCTGGTTGCGTGGGACGTCGATCGCAAGGACTGGCGCACGTTCCGCGCCGATCGCATCAGCCGGATCGTCGAGCCCGGCACGCACTTCACTCCGCGCAAGCTTCCGCAGGACGTCGTGAAGTTCGTGTCGCAATCGATTTCATACGAGCCCTATCCGTGTCGCGCGCGCTTGAAGCTCGCCGGCTCGGTCAGCGAGCTCGCGAAGCCTTCGAGTTGCTCGAAGGGAAGGACCTGCTCCCGCAGTTGCGGGTGATCGCCCGGCGTCTGAGCCGTGCCTTGGCCTGACGCCGGGCGCTGCACCTTCAAGTCATCCCTGACCATCCGATCACTGATTTGCCCTTACTGACCTCTCTGCGCCGGTGCGACGCCGGCGAACGTCAACATGTCGACCATCTTGAAGTCGTTCGACTGCTGGCCGAAGCGATCGAGGAACGTGGGACGCCAGCTCGGATTCGCGCGCAGGTATGAATTGCGATTCAGCTTCATCAGTCCGATCAGCACCTCACCGACGATGCGCCCGCCGACCGGGCCGAGCGTGCGTCCCTGCGCGATCACGTGCGCCTCCCTCAGAATATAGAACCACAGCGGCGTCGAGCGGCCCAGGTTGGCACCGAGCGCACCGATATCCGCGAGATCACCGCTCGACAGCACCGGCGCACCCATCGCGCGCGCAATCGATTGTCCCGACGGCAGCGACCACGTGATGTGCCGCAGAAGATTGCGGACCGCGAGCGATTGCGGTCCGTCGCCGCTGGCAATCGTCTGAAATGGCAGCTCGAACAGCGGTGTCGACAACGTCGTGTCGAGCCGCTTGTTCGGCCGCACCTGTGTGTCGCCGAAGTCGAAGAACGTCTGCCAGCCGACGAATCGCCGCGGTGCGCGCACGCCGCCGCGCAGATCGGTCGGGTCGGTCGCGCCCTCCTGCGAAGGATCGAAGATGAAGGCGAAGAACGGCGCGCCGTTGTCGCCGAGCATGTTCGCGCGATACGACGGACGCACCATGCTGTGGCCCATGCGATAGCACGCGCCCTGGAACTCGACGGGCATGAAGCCGACCGACGGGTTGTAGATGCGCCGGCGCAGCAGGATGCTGTTGACGAGCGACTGCCCGATGATCTGCGGCAGGAACTCGTGCACGATGATCCATTGATAGTGCCAGCGCACCAGGCGCTGCGCTTCGCGGAAGATCTCGTCCGTGCTCCACCGCCGATTGCGCGCGGCGACGTAGTCGACTGCCTCGTTGTGGAACAACAGGAACGCAGCGTGCAGGCCTGCGAGAATGACGTGCTCGTCGTTGCGCGGATCGCCGAGAATCGCCGTGCCATCCGCATTGCGCGGCAGATCTTCGAACAATCCGCCGTGTTCGACGCGCAGCTTGATCCCAGCGAGCGGCTCGCGAAAGCTGCGCCGTCCGTACAACTGCGGGCTACGTACCGGTCCGCCGCCGTACACCGAATCGAGATCCAGCGCCGGCGAGCGCGTGTTCGTCGAGTCCTCCGGCCGCGTCGGCGTGCCGAGCGCCGAGCCCAGGTCGAACGTGACATCGTGATCGATGAACTGGCCGAGGAACGTCGTGCCGGCCGTCATCGTGGTGCTGTCCAGATTGTTGGGGCTGAGCGCCGGCTCGGTGATGAGCCGCACAGGGCCGACTTCCAGCGGATCCTTGGCATCCATGATGCCGCCCGGCTTGCCAGCCTCGGTGAGCGCCGCGGTGAGCTGCGCGCTCGGAGTCGCAAACGGCGGCAGATTGTTGAAGATGCGGCCGAAGCGATCTTCGCGCAACGTAGTCGTAATCGTCTGCGCATGCGCGGCGCCGCCCATCAGGCACACGCCAGGTGCCATCGCACCGGCTGCGCCGAGCGCGCCGATGAAACCGCGGCGGCTCACTGCCTCAGCCGCCTTCTTGCCATGCATCGGGCACCCCGCGGGCGCGACGGATTCGTGCACTTCTTCAGTAACAGGAGTAGTCATTGGATATCCCCGGTAGTGAGTTAGACCTTTCGAGGGTCGTGCGGGCTGTGCCCGTCCGGCGCGCGCGCGAATGCGCCGACCCGCGCCGCGCGACGAATGTCACGGCGGCGAGCAGGATTTTCTGCTGAAGTTGTTCACCTCCCCGTGGTGAAGTTATCTGGCTGCGCCCGCGCGGAGCGCGCCCGCTGTTTGCTCACCGGCTGTCCGAGCGAGCGTGCGCGAGTCTGCTCGCGCCTGCGCGCGAAGAGAAGTGCCGTTGCGTCGTCAATTGGAAACAAAAACAGAAAATTTTCTGCGATGTCCGGCGCGCGTCGTCGTTCGGCAACGGCGGGAGAAAATTTTCGACAATGTCACGTCGCTGTCGGCGGTTCGTACTCGCGGTGATAGCGATGAATGGTCCACAAATAGCTTTCCATCAGCGCTTCCTTACCGACCTGTGCGAGGATTTCCTGTGAGCGGCCGGCAGCAGCGCTACGGGAAAGCTGCAGCTCCGCTATTGTGAAATGACCTAACTGATTGCGGTATTGCCAGAGCAACTCGCGCATCGCCATCTTGTTCTGATACAGCTCCCAGATGCCGAGCCACACCGGCAGCAGGCCCATCAGGAACAGCACGCCGTCCTTCCAGGTGACCGCACCGAGCACTCGCTCATGCAGCGGGACGGCGAACACCAGCAGGATGAGCGCGAACGTCGCTATCGCATACAGCAGCGCGCTCTTCAGCACTTCCAACCGCCGGTGGTGGCGCTCCAGCGCGCGAACTCGCCGACGGAAGTATTCCTGCTGGCCGACGATCCAGTGACGATGAATGCTCTCCAGCCGCGCGCGGTCCGCGCCGTTCGCACCGGCGTCGCGCGCATCGAGCGGCTCGACGTTCTTCAGCAGATTGCCGATCCAGCTGAAGCCGGAGAACTGGTCGATGCCGGTGAGATTGATCAGCTCGGTCGCGCTGACGAGGCGGTCCGCGCCGGCGGCGCGCAGGAAAAACTTGATGCGCATCGTTTCGGCCAGCACGCGATACACGAGGTGCTTGGAGAACCATTGGTGCGAGCGCAGCCGATGGAACACCGCGACACTGAGCAGCAGGAGCGTCAGGTAGACGGATAGCAGCAGGCTGTTCGCCCAAAGCTTCGCGTAGACCAGGAACAGCAGCGCCATGCCGGACGCCGTGTAGCTGAACCAGCGGAACAGTCGGTCCGAATGTCGCTGATGGTAGATTGCCAGCGCGTCCGCCTTACCGTACTCCGCGTCGATCTTCTGCAGACCTTCGAGATCGGCGTGCGAGTCGATCGGCCCGAGCGTCGGCAGCAGACTGTCGAGCCGCTCGAAGGCGTGCTTGCCGTTCAGCCGCTCGAACTCGCGGTTGTAGGTATTCAACTCAGCGAATTGTTGTGCGAGTGGGTGAGGCATCGCCGTGCCGTGCGCGGCCAGCAGGTTCTCGCCAATGCCGGTCAGATAACCGGGCTCGCTCGGAACCGCCGCACCATCGCCGCGCGGCGTCGGCACCCAGTAAACGAAGTGCGGCCCCCAAGCCGCCTCGGCTGCCGCATCCGCCGCCTGGACCTCGATGGCCGAGTCACCGTGGCCCGGGTGAGTACGCGCACCGAGATAACGCAGCACCGTGTCCGCCGTCCCGCCTTCGAGGCGCGACGTGCGGCCATCCCACAGCGCCAGCAGCAGATTGCACTTGGCCGTCAGCACCTGCGTGAGGTTCGCGTAGAAGATCGCCCTGCTCGCACCGTGCGGCGCATTCGGGTCCGAGCCTGGCGGCGCCGCGAGCACCGTGCAGGTAACGGCTGGATCCGCGAGCAGCGCGCGCAGTGCGGCGCCGGATTCGGCGCCGAAATCTTCGATGTACCGCTCGAGCCGCATCGGTAGCACCGCATCGACCTTGCACCCCGCCTTCACCGCTGCTCGCGCAACCAGCAGATCAGCGCCTTGCGCCATGCCGGTCATAATCCGTAACTCGGTGTCGGGGAGGCGTCGCCGCAAGTCGGCCAGGAACTCGTCGACCTGGCGGCTGACCAGCGGCACCGCCTCGACGTGCAGATCGCGATGGCCGGACACGCCGATGACGAGGGGGGAATGGTGGTTGGGCACAGCGCATTGTGAGTTCATAAAGCAAGGCCCGACAAGTATTTACGGCTTTCGGGACCGATCTTTTCGGAGTACAGTCGTCGCGCACAACACCCTCGCATTGCAGATCAACGGCGAACCATGAGGAAGCTGCAGTTCTTCATCTCATCGCCTGGCGACGTGTGCGAGGAACGCGCTCTGGCCAGCCGCGTCATCGAGCGCCTGCAAAGCGAGTACATGGGTCGCGTCGCGCTCGAGACGGTGCTCTGGGAGCACGAGCCGCTGGTCGCGACCTCCACCTTCCAGGTGCAACTCGTCAAGCCGTCCGAAACCGACGTCGTCATTTCCATCTTGTGGTCGCGCCTGGGCACGCGCTTGCCCGCGGCGTTCACGCGCGCCGACGGCTCGCGTTACGAGTCCGGCACCGAGTACGAGTTCGAGGAAGCGCCACGATAGGGTTTCTATCCCGGATGCCGACACGCTCCAATACGTGGAAGGCAACATCCCGCAGCCCGTCACCGCAAGGGCTGCGGGGATCCGGCGTGGTCGCAGACCCTGGCATGCACGCACGCTCTTTGCGCGGGAACCGGGAGATCTCCGGCTCGACCGTCGGTGTGCGTATCAGCCGACGGTCCGCATCGGGAAGGCGAGGAGCCGAAGCCGATGATGCACGAGCCGGAGAAGTCTGACCTCGCCATAGGAGCAACGAAGCCCTGCGAACAAAGCCGGGCCCCCGGCCGCGGAGCGGGGGGAGCCAAGGGCGGGGACCGAGGGAAACACGGGCCATCCACGCACGCCCCGGACGCAGAGCCCGGGCCAGCGTGTCACCGGGGCTGGACCGTGTACGGCACGCTGCAAGGCAGCGGAAGAAGGAGACGTTCACCGCACTGCTGCACCATGTCACCGTCGATCTGCTGCGGGAGTCGTTCCAGGCGCTTGAGCGTCAGGCTGCGCCCGGGATGGATGGTCTGACATGGCAGGACTACGAGGCAAACCTGGAGGCCAATCTTCAGGATCTGCATCGCCGGGTCCATCGCAGCAGCTACCGGGCGAAGCCGGTTCGGCGGCGGTTCATACCGAAGCCGGATGGCCGACAGCGACCGCTGGGTGTAACGATGTAGGAGGCATAATGCACCTCATGCAGTAAGCGTTGGGGATGCCGGACGCAGGTGTCCTGGATTGGCAATCCAGGTCCGGAGGCAGTGATCCAATGCGGCATCGATCGTGATCGCGTACGGGCCTTTCGGCCTGCTTCGCACAGGAGAGATGATACCGTGTGCGATCCAATAATGAACGACCCAGAGGCTAACGCCATAGCGTTCTCCCACTTGTCGTACGCTGAGGCTCCCGGCCGGTGGTTCGGGCGCAGAAATCCGGTGCTTGTATCGGATCCATCTGATGGCGCCGACCGTGAAGGGCTTGCCGGTCGCACTGCGATGGCCTTCCGCGCGCAACAGGGCGACAATCTCACCATCAGGGTGATCGATTGACAGCTCGCGAATGCGCGCGACAAAGGCCTCAGGATACCGGTCGGCCTCATCCGGTTCGGGGGTAGCCGGAGTGGCAGGACTTCCGTTGCGCCCCCTTGCCAAGCGAACGTGCAATCGGACGATCTTCGGCTCCGGTCCCCGCGTCACGGTGATGTCGCGCACCAGCAAGCGCAGGATGCGCTTGCGGTCCCGTGCGGTCGTGGTTGGCGCCGACCAGAGGCGAGGGAAGTTCTGGGCCAGCGCGAGAATTCTGTCGCTTTTGCTCGGCGGTGACGGCGCGCATCGTCTTTTGTTCAAAGGCCGCGAGCTCGGCTTCGAGCTCATGCAGGCGCTGCAAGGCGTCGTTCCAACGTGATTTCGAGCGTCGCGGCGATCAGCCGGTTTGCCGGATCGACCGCTTCGTAGCGACGCTCCGCAAGGTCGGCCTCATAGCGCGCCCGCTCGATCCGCATCCGCCACTGCGCGCCGATCTCGCTATCCCGCTCCTCCAGGTTCGTCAGCGCTTTGAGCGCGAGCTCGATCGTCACCGGCGTGATGGCGCTGACCAAGCGATCCGTGATGGCCTGATCGAGCGGCGCTGACGGGACACTGAGGCAAGCGCGGGGTGCCAAACCACCCGCAATGGTGGCCGCGCGTCGCCGAGACCGAGATGGAGGAGCTGGTGGAGGAACTCTCCGAGGGAGTGACGTACCGCCAGCTCACCCGGACCCCCTCGGGCCACGAGGAGATGCGGCTCACGGTCGAGAGCGTCGACGAGTTCAAGGGCCTCTCGATCCGCTGCCTCACCACCGGGACGTTCGTGCGGTTCGACCTGACCGGCGCCCAGGACGGCACCTTCGTGGACGGCCAGATGGGAATGGAGCCGCGCGGGCTCGGCAACCGCGTCTTCGACGTGTTCGCCGGCCGTCGCTACTTCGGCAAGTGGATCGAGGAGACCTTCATCGGGCTCGAGCGGGCGGCGTCCCGGGACCCTCGACCCGAACGTCCGGAAGCCAGCTGAGCCAGGGAGGCAGGATACCAGTTGCGCTCGCCGAGGAGCTCCATCGCCGCCGGCAGGAGAACCAGCCGGACGAGGGTCGCGTCGAGCATGATCGCGACGGCGACGCCGAGCCCCATCTGGGAGACATCACCAGGTCGCCGCGCGCGAACCCACTGAAGACCGCGACGATGATCAGCGCGGCGCCGGTGATGATCGCGCCCGGTCGTCCGACGCCGTCGGCGATCGCCCTCGCGCGTCGCCGGTCGCGCCAATAGCCTCGCGGATCCGGCTCAACAGGAACACGTGATAATCCATCGACAGCCCGAACAGCACCGCGAACAGGAACAGCGGCACCCACGGCGCGATCGTGTCGACCTGCGTGAAGCCCACGAGCTCGCCCCGAACCAAACTGGAACACGCCCACGAGCACCCCGTACGCCGCCGCCACCGACAGCACGTTCGCCGCGATCGCCTTCGCCGCGTCCACGAGCGAACGGAAGGCGATCGTGAGCAGGACGAAGCTGAGCCCGAGCACGAAGGCGAGCACGGCCGGAAGCCAGGAGGTCATCGTGTCCGACTCGTCGATTGTCTCCGCCGTGTCCCCCGCGACGAGGACCTCGAGCTCGGACCCGCCGAACGCTGTGGGGATCCACTGCGCGCGAAGCTCGCGCACCGCGTCGACCGCGTCGGCGTCGAGCGCGTCGCCCCGGACCGGCACTGTCAGCACCGTCAACTCGGGGCTCCGTTCCACCGAGGCGTCCGCCAACCCGAGCACCTCGCCGGAGCGCGGGTCGACGCGCAGCCGCTCGATCCCGGCGGCGACCGCGGGGGAGTCGGCGCCGCCCGCGATCACCACCTCGACCGGGGCGGTGGTCTCGGCGGGGAACTCGGCGTTCAGCGCCTCGTAGCCCTGCTTTGCGGCGGAGGCGATTGGGAGCGTGCTGACACCGGCCTCACCGGACCGCAGGGTCAGGATCGGCGCCGCCATCGCGAGCAGCGCCGCTGTGGCGACCACGAGGCTGGCCGCGGGACCTGCCTCATCACCCCGCGGACCACTCGCGACCAGAACGGGCTCTCCTCGCGGGTCGCCACCCGGCCGAACACCGGCAGGCGCCAGGCATTCACCCGATCGCCCAGCAGGCCGAGCAGCGCGGGCAGGAAGGTGAGTGCCGTCGCCACCGACACGAGCCCGACGGTGATCGCCCCCGTGGCGAGGCTGCGCATGATGGTGCTCGGCACGAGCAGCAGCCCGACCATCGCGAGTGTGAACGCGATGCCGCTGAACAGCACCGCGCGGCTGGCCGTCGCGCCGACGGCGGCGATCGCGTCCATCTGCTCGCGACCGCGCGAGCGCTCCTCGCGATAGCGGGAGAGGACGAACAGCGAGTAGTCGA
>CAVQJS010000021.1:0-286010 GCA_963712875.1 uncultured Actinomycetota bacterium
GCTCCCACGCATCCCGTACGAGGTCAACGTGGGCGCCCGCGGCCGCGACCGTCGCGGCCGCGAACGCCGGCGAAGTTGCTGCTCGGCCTCACGTCGCCACCGGTGAGGGCGGCGTACCAGATCTGCCGGCGCCCTCGGTCGCCGTGCCGCCGATGCTGACAGCTGCGAGCTGGAAGGCGCGGTTGGGGATTCCGGAGTTGAGGTGGACCCCACCGTTGTCGGACGTGGTGACGACGAAGTCGTCCATGTGGCCGACCTGGGGGTCGGCGCCGATGCCGGGGTCGTCGTAGGCCTTCCCGGGGGCTGCCATGTCGCGCAGCGCCCGCGCCTGGATGGACGGCGTGAAGATGCCTTCGCCGATCAGCCAGTCGCCCTCCGCAGCGGTCTGGCCGAGGACCCGCTGCTTGAGGCACGCAGCGAAGACGTCCGCCACCGACTCGTTCAGCGCACCGGACTGGCCTCGGTAGACCAGGTTGGCCGTGTGGTCGATCACACCGTGGCCGAACTCGTGGGCCAGCACGTCCACCGGCTTGGTGAACCGCTCGAACGTCTTGCACGTCGGCGTCGACCGAAGACCAGGTGGGTGGCGTCCCAGGTCGCGGTTGTTGTAGGCACGGCCGTAGTGGAGGTGCAAGCTCACCGGTGAGCCCGCCCCGTCGTGGGAGTCGCGGGCGAATTCCTCGGCGAACATCGCCAGGGTGGCCTCGATCCCCACGCTGGCCTCGTCGACGGCCAGGTCACCGGTCGCCGGCTCGCCCGAGCTGCGGGCCGGGGTGCCGGGCAGCCTCGTCGTGTTCCGCGCGTCATGCACGGTCCAGTCCTCGCCCGCGACCACCGGCTCGGGGGTCGCGGTACGGACGTCGAGGCCACGCCTCGCACGCAACGCCTGGTCGCGGGCCGCCGCGTCGGCGCCGTCGACGCGTTCGGTCAGCCAGGGTGGGATGAAGGTGCAGTGCGAGTGGGTGTCCCGAGAGTTCATGGAACAGGTCTACCGCCTGGCACCGACACGAGTGAAGGGGTCGGCCGGGACGGCGCTGAGCCGCTCGGCCGCGAAATGTGCGTTCCACGCTCAGCGCACTAGACTCGGACGCTGCGACCGTGTCGGTCGCGTCCCGGCCGTGTCGGCCGATCGTCTCCGCCCGGAAGGCCCTTTGCATGCCCACGCTGTCCCGCTCCGACCTGCGCAACGTCGCGATCGTCGCCCACGTCGACCACGGCAAGACCACGCTGGTCGACCAGATGCTGCGTCAGGCCGGTGCCTTCACCGCCCACCAGGCCGAGAGCGTCGCCGACCGCGTCATGGACTCCGGTGACCTCGAGCGCGAGAAGGGCATCACGATCCTCGCGAAGAACACTGCGGTCCACTACGCCGGTCCCGCCGGCGGCGGCCAGCCGATGGTCATCAACATCATCGACACCCCCGGCCACGCTGACTTCGGTGGCGAGGTCGAGCGCGGCCTGTCCATGGTGGACGGCATCGTGCTCCTCGTCGACGCCTCCGAGGGCCCTCTCCCCCAGACCCGCTTCGTGCTGCGCAAGGCGCTCAACGCCGACATGCCGGTGATCCTCGTGGTCAACAAGACCGACCGCAGCGACGCCCGCATCGCCGAGGTCGTCGAGGAGACCTACGAGCTGTTCATGGACCTGCTGGACGAGAGCCACAGCCAGGACGCCCTCGACTTCCCCGTCGTGTACGCGTCGGGCCGCGCCGGCATCGCCAGCCTGGTGGCACCCGACGACGGCTCCATGCCCGAGGGCTCCGACCTCGAGCCGCTCTTCAAGACGATCCTCGAGACCATCCCGGCCCCCGTCTACCACGAGGGCGCGCCGCTTCAGGCCCACGTCACCAACCTCGACGCCTCGCCGTTCCTCGGCCGGCTCGCGCTGGTCCGCGTCCACGAGGGCACCCTCAACAAGGGTGCGACCGTCGCCTGGATGCGTCGCGACGGCTCGGTCAAGAACGTCAAGATCACCGAGCTCCTCGTCACCGAGGGCCTCGAGCGCCAGCCCGGCAAGAGCGCGGGCCCCGGCGACATCGTCGCCGTCGCCGGCATCCCGGAGATCACCATCGGTGAGACCCTGGCCGACGCCGAGAACCCGGTCGCGCTGCCGCTCATCCACGTCGACGAGCCCGCGATCTCGATGACGATCGGCACCAACACCTCGCCGCTCGTCGGCCGCACCAAGGGCGGCAAGGTCACTGCCCGACTCGTCAAGGACCGCCTCGACCAGGAGCTCGTCGGCAACGTGTCGCTGCGGATCCTCCCGACCGAGCGTCCCGACGCGTGGGAGGTGCAGGGCCGCGGCGAGCTGGCGCTGGCCATCCTCGTCGAGCAGATGCGCCGCGAGGGCTTCGAGCTCACCGTCGGCAAGCCGCAGGTGGTCACCAAGGAGGTCGACGGCAAGCTGCACGAGCCGTTCGAGCGCCTCACCATCGACGCGCCGGAGGAATACCTCGGCACCATCACCGAGCTCCTCGCCTCGCGCAAGGGCCGCATGGAGTCGATGACCAACCACGGCACCGGCTGGGTCCGCATGGAGTTCCTCGTCCCCGCGCGTGGCCTCATCGGCTTCCGCACCGAGTTCCTCACCGACACCCGCGGCACCGGCATCGCGCACGGCATCTCCGAGGGCTACGAGCCCTGGGCCGGCGAGATCCGCTCGCGCACCAACGGCTCCCTCGTCGCCGACCGCAAGGGCGCCGCGACGGCGTACGCCATGACCAACCTGCAGGAGCGCGGGATCATGTTCGTCGAGCCGACGACCGAGGTCTACGAGGGCATGATCATCGGCGAGAACTCCCGCGCCGACGACATGGACGTCAACATCACCAAGGAGAAGCAGCAGACCAACATCCGGTCCGCCACCTCCGACAACTTCGAGAAGCTGATCCCGCCGCGCCACCTCTCGCTCGAGCAGTGCCTGGAGTTCTGCCGCGACGACGAGTGTGTCGAGGTCACGCCCGATGCCGTACGCATCCGCAAGGTCGTGCTCGACGCCAACGCGCGGGCCAAGACCGCCTCGCAGTCGCGCAAGGCCAACAAGTAGGCCTCAGGCTCGCGTCGGCCGCGAGCGTCGGCGCGAGGACGACGAGCCCCAGCAGCGGAAGCACGGAGAGCACAGCAGGGCGGTCGCCATGCCCAGCGGTCCGCTGAGGCCGGCGACCACGGCCGAGCCGATGCTGCCGCCGACGAGGAAGAGCAGCGGTCGCCACGCCCAGCGCCACGCCGCGTACGTCCTCGTGCACCGCGTCACCCACCGCGGCGCTCAGCGCCGGCTGGCCGAGCCCGAAGGCGAAGCGTCACCAGCATGATGCCGACGACGAGGATCGGCGCGCTGACCAGGACGGCCCCCAGGGCCGCGACCAACAAGGCGACGGAGGCGACGACCCCGGACACGGCGAGCGCTCGGCCCGGCCCGATCCGGATGAGCATCGGGCCGGTGAACCGCGGCACGTAGAGCGCGACTACTGCACTCGGCACCATCGCCAGCCCGACCTCCCAGGCCTGCCAGCCGTCGGAGAGCAGGACCGCCGGAAGCGCGATCAGCATCGCGAACCACGACGCGGGCACGGCCGATCCGGCGACCGCGCTGCGGATGACGACGGCGTTGCGGATGACCTCGACCGGAAGGAAGCCGTTGGGGCGGCGACGTACGGAGTGGCGGACGGCCGGCACGCCGACCACGAGGAGCACCGCGCCGAGCGAGGCGACGAGCAGCCCGGCCGAGGGTGACTGCACGAGCAGCACCATCCCGGACGCGGTCAGCGCGACGAGCACGGCACCCACGATGTCGAGGCGCGCGCCACTGCCTCCGGTCGAGAGTGCCCGCCACAGGAAGGGCACCACGAGCACGCCAAGGATCGGCAGCGCCATCACGGCCCGCCACCCGGCCACTGCCTCGACGAGGCCACCGACGAGCGGGCCCAGGCAGCTGACGGCAGCGGCGACGCCGGCGAGGCGGCCGAAGGCGAGGCCGCGGACCGCGCCGCTGTACCGCGCGGAGAGGATCGCGACGCCGAGCGTAGGTACGGCGGCAGCGCCGGCGCCCTGCAGCACCCGGGCACCCAGCAGCACGGGAAAGGTCGGGGCGAGGGCCGCGACCAGCGCGCCGACCGACATCAGCACCAGGCCGGCGAGCAGCGGAGCGCGTACGCCGACCAGGTCGGAGATCCGGCCGTAGAGCGCGGTGGTGACGGCGAGCATGAGGACGTAGAGGCTGATCGTCCACGCGGCCATGCCCGGTCCGACGCCCAGGTCGGGTCCGAGCAGAGGCAGCGTGACCGCCGCGCTCGAGGACCCCATCCCGGCGAGGCCGAAGAGCAGGCCCAGCAGGATCGAGACCCGTCGGGAGTCGTCGACGGGCTCGACGTGGAGGCGTGCGTCAGCGCGGGAGGTCATCAGGAATGCTCAACCTCCACCCGCCGGGTCACATTCCCCAAAGGCGCCACCGGGGTCGCACCTCCGCCCTAGCCTTGCCGCATGACTCAGTCCAACGACCCCGGGGCGGTCGCCTGGTTGTCCGGCGTGAGTGCGCGGGCCGCGGCCCGACGGGAGGCAGCGCTGGCCTCGGACGCCGAGCGCGAGAAGGTCTGTGAGCTGCTCAACACCGCCTTCGGCGACGGCAGGCTGACCTCTGTTGAGCTCGACGAGCGGACGACTCGAGCGCTGGCGGCACGTACGCACGGCGACCTGGCGCAGGTGATGCACGGGCTCGGCGCGACGGGGCACCCGGCCCTGTGGGCCACCAACTCGGACGGACCCAGCCGCGTCGGTCACCGGGTCGTCTTCTGGGTCATCGCGTTCTTCACCGCTCCGTTCGTGTTCTTCGGGAGCATGCTGCTGCTCTTCGGCTCCGACAGCGGTGACCGCATCGCCGGCATCGTGATGCTGGTGCTCTTCGCGCCCGGTCTGGTGGCACTGCACCGATGGGCCTACCCGCGGCACTGACCTCGGTCGCCGCCGGTAACGTGCGACCCATGACAGCGCGCCGCCACCTGCCGACCGACGAGGCCCGCGACCTGATCGCCCTCGTGCGTGAGATCGCCACCAAGGAGCTCGCTCCCCGATCGGCCGAGGCGGAGGCCACCGAGGTCTTCCCGCGCGACGTCTTCAGGCTGCTCGGCCAGGCCGGTCTGCTGTCGCTGCCCTACCCCGAGGAGTTCGGCGGCGGCGACCAGCCCTACGAGGTCTACCTGCAGGTGCTCGAGGAGATCGGCGCCGTCTGGTCGTCGGTCGGGGTCGGCGTCTCGGTGCACGCGCTGTCCTGCTTCGGCCTGGCCCGCTTCGGCACCGACGAGCAGAAGGCCGAGTGGCTGCCCGACATGCTCGGCGGCGACCTGCTCGGGGCCTACTGCCTCTCCGAGGCGCACGCCGGGTCCGACCCGGCCGCGATGCGGACGACCGCCCGGCGCGACGGCGACTCGTACGTCCTCAACGGCGCCAAGGCCTGGACGACGCACGGCGGCCACGCCGACTTCTACAAGGTGATGGCCCGGACCTCCGACGACCGCAACGGCATCTCCTGCTTCCTGGTCCCCGCGTCCACGCGACGGGCTCTCGGCCGACCCGCCGGAGCGCAAGATGGGGCTCACCGGGTCCGCGACCGCGACCATGCGCTTCGACGACGTACGCGTCGACGCCTCGCGTCTGCTGGGCCGGGAGGGCGACGGCCTGCGCATCGCCCTGGCCGGCCTCGACTCCGGTCGCCTCGGCATCGCCGCGGTGGCGGTGGGCCTCGCCCAGGGGGCGCTGGACTCGGCCGTGGCCTACGCCCGCGAGCGGGAGACCTTCGGCAAGAAGATCATCGACCACCAGGGCCTGGCCTTCGTGCTGGCCGACATGGAGGCCTCGATCGTCTCCGCCCGGGCGACGATGCTCCACGCCGCCCGGCTCAGCGACGCCGGCCAGCCCTTCTCGCGGGAGGCGTCGATCGCCAAGCTCGTCGCGACCGACAACGCCATGAAGGTCACCACCGACGCCGTCCAGGTGCTCGGCGGCTACGGCTACACCCGCGACTTCCCGGTCGAGCGCTACATGCGCGAGGCCAAGGTGATGCAGATCTTCGAGGGGACCAACCAGATCCAGCGGATGGTCATCTCGCGGTCGTTGGCGAAGGACAACGCGGGCGCCTTGTCCTGACGGGGCCCTCAGACGTCGGTCACCCGAATCCCCGCGTGCACCTTGTAGCGCCGGTTGATCGCGATCAGGTTCGCGGTGAGGGCCTCGACCTGGTGGGCGTTGCGGAGGCGACCGCCGTACAACCCGCGCATGCCGGGCACCACGTCGGCGATGGACTGCACCAGGTCGGTCGCGTCGCGGTCGTCGCCGAGGACCAGGACGTCGGTCTCGATCCGGTCGACCTCGGGGTCCTCGAGCAGGCTCGCGCTGACGTTGTGGAAGGCGCCGACGACGCGGGACCCGGTGAGGATCGCGGCGGCCTGCTGGGTGGCCGAGCCCTCCTCGACCTGGAGGGCGAAGGGGCCCTGCTTGTCGAAGCCGAGCGGGTTGACGCAGTCGACGACGATCTTGCCGGCGAGCTCGGTGGTCAGCGACCGCGAGCAGCTCGGCGTGGCCGTCCCACGGCACCACGACGAGTACGACGTCCGCGGCCGCGGCGGCCTCGGCGTTCGACATGCCCCGCACCCGTCCCTGTGACGCCAGCGTCGCGGCCGTCTCGGCGGCACGTTCGGCCGACCGCGAGCCCAGCACGACGTCGAGGCCCGCTGCGGCGAAGCGGCGAGCCAGGCCGCGACCCTGCGGGCCGGTGCCGCCGAGGACGGCGATGGTCAGGGAGGTCAGGTCGGAGTCGCTCACCGGGCCGACGCTAGCGAACGCCGCCAGCCGGCGGGCGCCAGGTCTCACCCCTTCGAGTCTTGTTGCGACCCGACCGGCGAGCAACGGTGGAGGCATGTCCAAGCGAATCGCATTCCTGACCGCAGCCGAAGGCGTCGAGGAGGTCGAGCTGACCAAGCCGTGGGAGGCCGCCGTCCGGGCCGGGCACACCGCCGAGCTCCTGTCGCTCGACGAGGGCGAGGTCCAGCTCTTCCACCACCTCGACAAGTCCCGTACCCAGCGGATCGACCGCCGCGTCAGCGACGTCTCCATCGGCGACTACGACGCTCTCGTCCTGCCCGGCGGCGTGGCCAACCCCGACGCGCTGCGCATGGACGAGACCGCCGTCGAGTTCATCCGCGACTTCGTCGACTCCGGCAAGCCGGTCGCCGCGATCTGCCACGCCGCGTGGACCCTGGTCGAGGCCGACCGGGTGCGGGGCAAGCGCGTCGCGAGCTGGCCCAGCCTGCAGACCGACATCCGCAACGGCGGCGGCGAGTGGGTGGACGAGGAGGTCGTCGTGGACGGCAACCTCATCACCAGCCGCAACCCGGACGACATCCCGGCCTTCTCGAAGGCACTGCTCGACGCGCTCGGGACGTAGCCCACACGGGGTGTGGCGCCCGTCACCCCGGTGGCAGAGTGGAGCGCTCCACACTCTCGGAAAGGCCCCTCCATGCCGCGTCCTCACTCCCGTCGTCGTACGCCGCTGCGGGCCGTCCTGGCCGCTCTCGCCCTGACCGCTCGTCGGGCTTGCTCGCCCGGACCTCGCGGCAACCGGCTGCCACGCGAGCGCCGCCGGCACCCGCCGTCGCCACCCCCGACCTCGGCTCCGGGTGGTCGTCTTCGACCCGTCGATGCCGGTCGCCGAGATCCGCGAACGCGGCGGACGCGATCTGGCAGCAGCAGGTCGACGCCGAGATGTCGGACGGAGCGGTGGAGCCTGCTCTTCCTGCCCGGCACCTACGGCACCGACGACCGAGCCGCTGCAGATCAAGGTCGGCTACTACACCGAGGTCGCCGGCCTCGGCGCGTCGCCGTCCGACGCGGTGATCAACGGCAAGGTCGAGGTCTACAACCGCTGCCTGACCGACGGCCCGACGCAGCCCTACTGCGTCGCGCTCAACAACTTCTGGCGCTCGCTGTCCAACCTCACGATCGACGTCAACGGCGCCGGCCAGGACGGCTGCCGCGCCTCGGCGAACTTCTGGGCGACCTCGCAGGCGTCCTCGCTGCGCCGCGTCGACATCCGCGGCGGCAACCTCTCGCTGATGGACTACTGCACCGCGGGGCCGCAGTTCGCCAGCGGCGGCTACCTCGCCGACTCGCGCGCCGGCGACGGTCATCAACGGATCGCAGCAGCAGTGGCTCACGCGCAACAGCGAGGTCGGCACCTGGACCAACGGCGTGTGGAACCAGGTCTTCGCCGGCACCGTCGGCGCGCCGTCCGAGGCGAACTTCCCGACCGAGCCCTACACGACGCTCGACCGCACGCCGGTCAGCCGCGAGAAGCCCTTCCTCCACGTCGGCGACGACGGCGCCTGGCAGGTGCGGGTGCCGGCCGCTCGGACCGACTCGCGCGGCACCGACTGGACCGCCGGCACCACCGCCGGTCGCGACCTGCCCGCTCTCCTCCTTCCACGTCGCCAGTCCCGACCGACTCGGCCGCGCGAGCTGCGCCACGCCGCTCGCGCGCGGCAAGAACCTGCTGCTCACCCCCGGCGTGTACGACGTCGACCGCAGCCTGGTGGTCCGCCGCGACGACACCGTCGTGCTGGGCATGGGCCAGGCGACGCTGACCGCCGTCGGCGGCGCGGTCCCGCTCGTCGTACGCCACCAGGCCGACGGCGTCGTGCTCGCCGGCGTCACCGTCGACGCGGGCACCGGGCTGTCGCCGACGCTGATGCACATCGGCCAGGGCGGCAGCGCCTCGGCCGAGCACCGGCGCCCACACCCGCGCGCACCACGCCCACCACGACGCTCAACGACGTCTACTTCCGCGTCGGTGGCCCGCACGTCGGCCGCGCCGACGTCTCACTGCGGATCGACGCCGACGACGTGCTCATCGACCACGCGTGGGTGTGGCGCGCCGACCACGGCATCGAGGGCTTCACCGCCGGAGCCAGCGGCGACACCGACCGCTGGAACACCAACATCGGTCGCGTCGGGCCTGATCGTCAACGGCGACCGGGTGACGCGCCACGGGCCTGTTCGTCGAGCACTACCAGGAGCACAACACCATCTGGAACGGCGAGGACGGCGACGTCGTGCTCTACCAGAACGAGCTCCCCTACGACCCGCCCACGCAGGCCGACTGGACCCGACCGGACGGCACGCTCGGCTGGGCGGGCTTCAAGGTCGCCGACGACGTGCAGCGCCACCAGCTCTTCGGCGGCGGGGTCTACGTCTTCAACCGCAACGACCCCTCGATCACCACCGAGAGCGGCTTCGA
Organism: uncultured Actinomycetota bacterium; assembly: GCA_963712875.1. GTDB lineage: Bacteria > Actinomycetota > Actinomycetes > Propionibacteriales > Nocardioidaceae > Nocardioides. The sequence continues at coordinate 9,286 of CAVQJS010000021.1, forward strand.
GGTGCCGGACCGGGCCGGGGTGCGGCTGCACCACGTCCTGACCGTCAACCTCGACGCCGGCAGCATCGAGCACGTCGTCAACGACACGGGCGCCCGCGTCGACAGCACCGCACCCGGCGTGCCGAGCTACGTGGTGGACTACCCGGCCCCTGAGCCGCGCTACTCCACCAGCCAGCGACCCAGCAGCGTCCCGTCCTGCTCGAGCAGCAGGGCGGGGCGCAGCGTGACGTCCACCTCGGCACCGGTCGCGATCCGTACGGCGTCGCCACCGGTGAGCCTCGGCACGACCGTCCAGCACAGCTCGTCGACGACGCCCGCCGCCAGCAGGTCGGCGAAGAGCGAGGGTCCGCCCTCGCAGAGCTGCTCGGCCCAGCCGCGGTCGGCCAGCTCCTGCTTGAGGGCGACGAGGTCGATCTCCTCCTCGCCCAGCACCAGGACGTTCTCCGCGCCGAGCTGCTCGCGCACCTCGGCCAGGCCGTCGGCCGACGCGACGGTCGCCATCAGCACCCGTCCCCGCGGGGCGTCGCGCAGCGTCGGGGGCAGGTCCCCCGACCGGCTCACGACGACCAACGGCAGTCGCGGGACGTCGTACGCCTCCGTGCGGAGCGTGCCGGCACCCACGACGAGGCAGTCGGCCCGGCTGCGCAGGGCGTCGAAGACCCGCTTGTCGGCGTCGTTGTTGATGCCCTTGCTGAGCCCGTCGGAGCCCTGGGCGGCCCCGTCCACGGTGCTCACGAAGTTGACCCGCAGCCACGGCCCGCTCGGGGGTGCGTAGAGCTCCGCCAGCTCGTCGTCGGAGAGGTCGGCCAGCCGCTTGAGCTCGAGGTCTTCACTCACGCGCCTAATCTTGCCCCGTGATCACCCTTGCCGACCTCGCCGCCCTGCAGAGCTCGTACGGCGACGCGTGGGCCAGTCCGGTCGCGCCGGTGGTGCTCGGCGGGCCGCGGGGCGACGTGAGCATCGGCGACGGGCCGGTGACGCTGATGGGGTGCGTCAACCTCTCGCGCGACTCGACCTACCGCGAGAGCGTGGCGACCAGCCCCGACGACGCGATCCGGATGGGCCGGATCCAGGCCGCGCAGGGCGCCGCGATCATCGACCTGGGCGCCGAGTCGAGCAACGCCAACGCCGTCCGGGTCTCCGTCGAGGACCAGATCGCCCGCCTGGTGCCGGCGGTGAAGGGGCTCGCCGAGGAGGCGATCGTCTCGGTGGAGACCTACGAGCCCGACGTCGTGCGCGCCTGCCTCGACGCCGGTGCGCGCATCCTCAACATGACCGGTCGCCAGCACGAGGACGAGATGCTGGCGCTCGCCGCTGAGTACGACGCCGCGGTCGTCATGTGCTTCGGCGAGACCGCCAACGTGCGCGAGGCCGCCGACGTGCCGCCCGACGCCGACCCGATGCCGGTGCTCCTCGACCACTTCGCGCCGCGGCTCGAGCACGCGCGCTCGCTGGGTGTCGACCGGGTGATCGTCGACCCGGGGATGGGCTTCCACTACGGCAACCTCGTCGACCCGATGACCCGCTCGCGCCACCAGACCCGCGTGCTGACCCAGACCTTCCGGCTGCGCCCCCTGGGGGCGCCGGTGTGCAACGTGGTGCCGCACACCTACGACATCTTCGGCGACGAGTTCCGCAAGGCGGAGGGGTTCTACGGCGTCCTGGCCGCGCTCGGCGGCACCCACCTCCTGCGCATCCACGAGGTCGCCCACCTGCGCGTCGTGCTCCGGGCGCTCGCGATGCTCGAGGTCCGCTGACCGTCACCCTTCGGGTGCCGCCGGCTCCACGGTGGCCGCGCGCCACCCGCCGCCACCCTCAGCCCAGGAAGGCCCGAACCCCCGAGACGAGCCCCCGGGCATAGCGCGTACGCCCGCGCGCCGAGGTCATCACGCGAGCCTCGGCCGCGCTGCGCATGTTGCCGAGCTCGACCATCACGGTCGGTACGTCGGACAGGTTGAGGGTGCCGAGGTCGGAGCGGACGTCGAGGCCGTCGCCACCGGCGATGTAGTTGGCGACCACGAACCGCTTGCCCACCAGCCCGGCCCGCACCGCGGACGCCAGCCGGAGCGACGAGTCGGCGATGTCGTCGGTCCACGGCGCCCGGTCGGCGGGGGCGATCACGTGGAAGCCGCGGGCGCCGGCGGCGTACGACCCGTCGGCATGGATCGAGACCTTGAGGTCGGCCCCGATCCGGTTGCCGGCCCGACCCCGCGCATCGACGCAGGGTCCCCAGCGGTCCTGCCGGTTGCTGTGGCGGGTCATCCGCACGGTGGCGCCGAGCGCGCGCAGCCGGGCGGCGAGGAGTCGCGAGACCTGCCAGACGAAGGTCGCCTCGGCGTAGCCGCCGTTGGTCGACGTGCCGGTCGTGTTGCAGGGCTTGGTGAACCCGCCCGCCGGCACCGGCCGGTTGATCTCGGCCGGGAAGTTGTGGTTGCCCAGCTGGTGGCCGGGGTCGATCACGACCACCCTTCCGGCCAGCGGACGCCCCCCGTCCATCGCCCGCTGGGGTAGTCCAGTGGGGAACGGCTGTCCGGACACCCGATCAGGAGCCGTTGGCCACTGGACTACCCCGCCGGCGGCAGATGCAGGCACCTGCCCGCACAGCCACACCGCGAGTACGACGCCCGCGACCGCGCGCCGCATCAGCCGGCGAAGCCCTGGGGGTTCTGCGACTGCCAGCGCCAGGTGTCGGCACACATGTCGTCGACCGTCTTCTGCGTGCTCCAGCCGAGCTCGGCGTTGGCCTTGGACGGGTCGGCGTAGGACGTCGCCACGTCGCCGGCCCGGCGCGCCACGATCTCGTACGGCAGCTCCCGACCGACCGCGCGCTCGAAGGCGTGGAGGAGCTCGAGCACGCTGGTGCCCTGCCCGGAGCCGAGGTTCCACACGTTGACCGGGCTCGGTCGTCGAGACCAGCGCCTCGAGCGCGGCGACGTGGCCGGCGGCGAGGTCCTCGACGTGGATGTAGTCGCGCACGCCGGTGCCGTCGACGGTGTCGTAGTCGTCGCCGAAGACGCTGAGCTTCTCGCGCTTGCCCACCGCGACCTGCGCGATGAACGGCATCAGGTTGTTGGGGATGCCCGACGGGTCCTCGCCGATCGTCCCGGACGCGTGCGCGCCCACCGGGTTGAAGTAGCGCAGCAGCGCGAAGCGCATCTCGGGCGAGGCGGCGGCGACGTCGCGCAGGATCTGCTCCTGCATGACCTTGGTCCAGCCGTAGGGGTTGGTCGCATAGGTCGGTCGGTCCTCGGTGGCGGCGGCCTGGTCGTTGCCGTAGACCGTGGCGCTGGAGGAGAAGACGAGCTTGTCGACGTGGTGGCGCTGCATCGCGCGGACCAGGGAGAAGGTGGAGACGAGGTTGTTCTCGTAGTACTCCAGCGGCTTCTCGACGCTCTCGCCGACGGCCTTGTGGCCGGCGAAGTGGATCACCGCGTCGAAGCCCTCGGCGGCGAAGAGGTGCTCGGTCTTGTCGTAGTCGCACAGGTCGAACGAGTGCAGCACGATCCCCTGACCGGTCAGCGACTCCAGCCGTCCCAGCACGGTCGGGTGGGAGTTGCTGAAGTTGTCGACGATCACCACGTCGTGGCCGGCGTCGATGAGCTGGATGACGGTGTGCGAGCCGATGTAGCCGGCCCCTCCGCTGACAAGGATCTTCATGACCGGTGAGCCTACGGTCTCCCCTCCTGACAGACTGACGCCCATGCCTACCGCTCTCATCACCGGAATCACCGGCCAGGACGGCCTCTACCTCGCCGAGCTCCTGCTCGAGAAGGGCTACGACGTGCACGGGCTCATCCGGGGGCAGAACAACCCCCGCCGCGAGCTCGTCGAGAACCTCGTGCCGGACGTCACGCTGCACAACGGCGACCTCACCGACCTGTCCAGCCTGATGCGCGCGATGCGCGACACCAACCCGGACGAGGTCTACAACCTCGGCGCGATCAGCTTCGTGGCCTACTCGTGGGAGAACGCCTTCGTGACCTCCGACGTCACCGGCATGGGCGTGCTCAACATGCTCGAGGCCGTACGCCTCCACGCCGGCGACGACCCGTCGAGCGTGCGCTTCTACCAGGCGTCGAGCTCGGAGATGTTCGGCAAGGTGCAGCAGGTGCCGCAGTCGGAGAGCACCCTGCTCTGGCCGCGCTCGCCCTACGGCGTCAGCAAGGTCTACGGCCACTACATGACCATCAACTACCGCGAGTCCTACGGCATGCACGCCTCCTCGGGGATCCTCTTCAACCACGAGTCGCCGCGCCGCGGGCCGGAGTTCGTGACCCGCAAGATCAGCCAGGCCGTCGCCCGGATCCACCTCGGCCAGCAGGACTCGATGGCGCTGGGCAACCTCGACGCGAAGCGCGACTGGGGCTTCGCCGGCGACTACGTCGAGGCGATGTGGCGGATGCTGCAGCAGGACGAGGCCGACGACTACGTCATCTCCACCGGCGAGACCCACTCCATCCGGGAGTTCCTCGACATCGCCTTCGCCCACGTCGGCATCGACGACTGGACCAACGCACGTCACCCAGGACCCGCGCTTCATGCGCCCCGCCGAGGTCGAGCTGCTCATCGGCGACGCCACCAAGGCGAAGGACAAGCTGGGCTGGACGCCGACCGTCTCCTTCGACGAGCTCGTGGCGATGATGGTCGACGCCGACATCGCCGCCGCCAAGGCGGGCTGGTGACCCCTCGGGCCTTCGTCACCGGCATCGGTGGCCAGGACGGGAGCTACCTGGCCGAGCGCCTGGTGGCGGACGGCATGGAGGTCCACGCCCTCGTGCTCGACGCGGAGGGCCCGCCGCCGCACTGCCCCGAGCAGGTGGTGCTGCACGCCGGCGACATCGGTGACGTCGAGGCGACCCGGCGCCTCGTGCTCGAGATCGCGCCGGCGGAGATCTACAACCTGGCCGCGATCAGCTCGGTGGCGCAGTCGTGGGACGAGCCCGACCTCACCGCCCACGTCAACGGCAGCGCCGCTGTCGGCGCTGATGGAGTCCGCCCGCCTCGTCGGCAGCGACGTACGCCTCGTGCAGGCCTCCAGCGCCGAGATCTTCGGTGAGCCGCCCCACGCCCCGCAGACGGAGGCCACGCCGATCCGGCCGGTCAATCCGTACGGCGCGGCCAAGGCCTTCGCACACCTCTCCGCCGGCGTCTTCCGCCAGCGCGACCTCCACGTGTCGAGCGCGATCCTCTACAACCACGAGTCGCCGCGTCGGCCCGACCGATTCGTCACCCGCAAGATCACCTCGACGGTGGCGGCGATCGCCCGCGGCGACGCCGACCAGCTGACGCTCGGCAACCTCGACGCCCGCCGTGACTGGGGCTGGGCCCCGGACTACGTCGACGCGATGGTCCGCGCGGCTCGTGCGGACGACGCCGGCCGACTACGTGATCGCGACCGGCGTCGCCCACTCGGTGCGCGACTTCGTGGCGGCGGCCTTCGCGGCGGCCGGCATCACCGACTGGGAGCCGCTGCTGCGCCAGGACGCGGCCTTCATGCGTCCCGCCGATCCGTCCGAGCTCGTCGGCGACGCGACCCTGGCGCGCGACGTGCTCGGCTGGACGCCCACGGTCGCCTTCGAGGAGATCGTGGCGCGGATGGTCGCCACCGACCTGGACCCCGCTGGTTAGAGGCTCAGCCGTGCTGCAGCAGCTCCAGCAGGTACTCGCCGTAGCCGCTCTTGCGCAGCGGCTCGGCCCGTCGCCACGAGCTCGTCGTCCGACATCCACCCCATCCGCCAGGCGACCTCCTCGGGCGCGCCGACCTTGAAGCCCTGGCGGCCCTCGATCGTGCGGACGAAGTTGGAGGCGTCGTTGAGGGAGTCGAAGGTGCCGGTGTCGAGCCAGGCCGTGCCTCGCGGCAGCACCTCGACGTGGAGGCGGCCCTCCTCGAGGTAGCGGCGGTTGAGGTCGGTGATCTCGAGCTCGCCGCGCGCGGACGGCGCCAGCTCGGCGGCGTAGGCGATCACGTCGTTGTCGTAGAAGTAGAGCCCCGGCACCGCGAAGTCGCTCTTGGGGTTCTCCGGCTTCTCCTCCAGCGACAGCGCCCGGCCCTGGTCGTCGAACTCGACGACGCCGTACGCCCGCGGGTCGGCCACGTGGTAGCCGAAGACGGCAGCACCGTCGAGGTCGGCGAAGCGCAGCAGCTGGTGGCCGAGGCCGGAGCCGTAGAAGATGTTGTCGCCGAGCACGAGGGCCGAGCGCTCGCTGCCGATGTGGTCGGCGCCGATGATGAAGGCCTGGGCCAGCCCGTCCGGGCTGGGCTGCACCGCGAAGGTGAGGTTGATGCCGAACTGCGAGCCGTCGCCCAGCAGCCGGTGGAAGCCCTCGGCCTCGTGGGGTGTCGTGATGATCAGCACGTCACGGATGCCGGCGAGCATCAGCGTGGACAGCGGGTAGTAGATCATCGGCTTGTCGTAGACCGGGACCAGCTGCTTGCTGATGCCCTGGGTGATCGGGTGCAGCCGCGAGCCGGTGCCGCCTGCCAGGATGATTCCGCGCATGGGCGCCACCCTATGGCACGCGATCTGTTCGTGAGCCGTTGGCATCGTCTGCCACCATGGCCCCATGCCCAGCCGCCCAGCTCCGCTCCAGCGACGGCTGGTGCGACCCCGGACGATCGTGCTGGGCCTGTTCCTCGCTCGTGGTGGCGCTCGCGGCTCGCTCGCCATCCCGCTTCCTGCAAGGCGCCCGGCCACGCCGAGGGCGGCGCAGGACGGACCTGGAGGCGGCGCCGACCGCGCTCGCCGCCGGCGACGTCGGCCGCGGCCGAGGCCAGGTGGACGAGCGCTCGCGCGCCACACCGACGAGCTCGCAGGACTCGGTGCAGGGCATCGGCGGGCGACGTGTGGAGCCTCGTGCCCGTCGCTGGGGACCCGGTCGCGCGACGTACGCCACCTCGGCAACGCCCTCGACGACGCTCGTCGCCGTGGCCGAGATCGGGGTGGAGGTCCTGGCCCGCAGGTGCAGCGGCGAGGACGCGACGCTCTTCGACGGACGGCGATCGGTCGACATCACGACGCTGCAGTCGGTGATCACGCCGGTCTCGAGCGTGTCGAGCACCGAGCTCGACGCCGCGCAGCGTCGAGCTCGCCGAGGTCGGCCGACGACCGCCGGTCGTCGGCGACCCGGCTCGGCGAGGCGCGCGACGAGGCCGCGTCGATGCAGGTCACCCCGCTCGGCGACGGGCTCGCGGCGCGTCGACCCGCTGCTCGACGAGCTGCCCGCGCTCCTCGGCGCCGAGGGCGAGCGCAGCTACCTCGTCGCGCTGCTCAACCCCGCCGAGCATGCGCTACTCCGGCGGCGCGCCCCTGACCTTCGCGACCGATGACGTCGGACCGACGGCGCGCTGACGATCGGCGAGGCCGTCGACACCGGTCGACGACCCCGAGCTCGGACCGCGCGCTACGGTGGCAGAAGGTCAAGGGCAACCCGTTCCACCGCGGGCAGACTGCGCCTGTCCATCGGCGACGTTCGCCCCCGACTGGTCGGTGTCCGGGCGAGGAGCTGCTCAGCGCGTGGAAGCGCAGCCTGCGCGGACGCCGCACGGCCGGAGTCGTGGCCGTCGACGTGGTGGCGCTCGCCGACCTGGTCGGCGTCACCGGGCCGCGTGGAGGTCCCGAGGCTACGGCACGCTCGACCGACGCCAACCTCGTCGCAGAAGCTGGTCGGCGAGCTACGACGCACTACCCCGACAACGAGGCCCGCAAGGACGGCTCAACCGCGCCCTCGTCCCGGTCTTCGCCGACCGGCTGCTCAGCGGCGGCCAGCTGCGTCGACAAGACCGGGTCCCTCGGCGAGGCGGCGCGCGGCCGCCACTTCGCGCTCTACTTCCGCGACCCCGACGCTGCAGGCGGCGTTCGACGACATCGGCCTCGCCGGCGGCTCTCCGACACCCGACGCACGACTACGTCGGCGTCTTCACCCAGAACACCAACGCGCAGCAAGGCCGACTACTGGCAGCGCGCAGCCGTCGCACCGACGTGCACTCTCGCGCCGGACGGCACCGCCACGGTGCCGGCTCGACGGTCGACGGTCCACAACGACTCCCCGCCCTACGCTCCGGCCGGTCCCGACCCGCGCAACGGGCTACTTCACCCGCTGGAACGGCCTGAGCGCTCGGCGTCTTCCTGCCCGACGGCGTCGAGCGTCGACCAGCGCGACGGTCGACGGCGAGCCGTCGGATCTCGCGCGTCCGCGACTTCTACGGCCGGCCCTTCATGCGCCCGGCGATCGCAGCTTCGCCCCGCAGGCCCGCGACGACGGTCGCCGTCGAGTACGACGTCCCGTGCCGCCGCGACGCGCGACGGGGACGGCGACCTGACCTACCGCCTCGCGTCGACCCGCAGGGCATGGTCGACCCGGCAGGCGCGTCCGGTCACGGTGCAGCTGCCCGACGGGCTACGACGTCGACGACCCTCCCCGAGGGCTGGACCGCACCGACGGCGACGCGTCGTCGACGTACCCGGACCGACGGTCACTCGAGCCCAGTCCGCATCACTGGTCGAGATCACGCTGCACCACGCCCTAGACTCCGCGCCATGGATCGCCTTCTCGTGACCGGAGGCGCGGGGTTCATCGGATCGAACTTCGTGCACCACCTCGTTGCCAACACCGACCTGCGCGTCACCGTGCTCGACAAGCTGACCTATGCGGCCAGCAAGGAGTCGCTGGCAGCGCTGCCCGAGGACCGGGTGCAGCTCGTGGTCGGCGACATCGCCGACGCCGACGTGGTCGACCCGCTGGTGGCCGAGCACGACGCGGTCGTGCACTACGCCGCGGAGTCCCACAACGACAACTCGCTCAACGACCCGAGCCCGTTCATCCGCACCAACATCCTCGGCACCTACACGATCCTCGAGGCCGTGCGGAAGCACGAGAAGCGGCTCCACCACGTCTCGACCGACGAGGTCTACGGCGACCTCGAGCTCGACGACCCCAAGCGCTTCACCGAGGACACGCCCTACAACCCCTCCTCGCCCTACTCCGCGTCCAAGGCCGGCTCGGACCACCTCGTCCGCGCCTGGGTGCGCAGCTTCGGCGTGCAGGCGACGGTGTCCAACTGCTCCAACAACTACGGCCCGTGGCAGCACATCGAGAAGTTCATCCCGCGCCAGATCACCAACGTCATCGACGGCATCCGCCCCAAGCTCTACGGCTCGGGCGAGAACGTCCGCGACTGGATCCACGCCGAGGACCACTCCTCGGCCGTGCTCGCGATCCTGGAGAAGGGCCGCATCGGCGAGACCTACCTCATCGGCGCCGACGGCGAGAAGAACAACCTCGAGGTCGTCCGCCTCATCCTCACGATGATGGGCCAGCCCGCGGACGCCTTCGACCACGTCACCGACCGCGCCGGCCACGACCTGCGCTACGCCATCGAGTCCGGCAAGCTGCGCCAGGAGCTGGGCTGGTCGCCGCAGTTCCAGGACTTCGAGTCCGGCCTGGCCGACACCATCGAGTGGTACCGCAGCCACGAGGACTGGTGGCGCCCCCACAAGGAAGCGACCGAGGCGACGTACGCCCAGAAGGGCCAGTGATGGCGTCGCTCCCCTCCCTCGAGACGACGCCCATCCCGGGGCTGGTGGTCGTCCGGCTCGACCGTCGCGACGACGACCGCGGGTTCTTCAAGGAGAACTGGCAGCGCGAGAAGATGCTCGCGATCGGCCTGCCCGACTTCGGCCCGGTCCAGAACAACGTCTCCTTCAACGGCGACCGCGGCGTCACCCGCGGCATCCACACCGAGCCGTGGGACAAGTTCATCTCGCTGGCCACCGGCCGCATCTTCGGCGCGTGGGTCGACATGCGCCAGGGCGACACGTTCGGGACCACCTTCACCCTCGAGATGGACACCGCCGTCGCGGTCTTCGTGCCGCGCGGCGTCGGCAACAGCTACCAGGTCCTCGAGGACGCGACGGCCTACACCTACCTCGTCAACGAGCACTGGCGTCCCGGCGTCGCCTACCCCGCGCTCGCGCTCGACGACCCGACCGTCGCCATCGCCTGGCCGATCCCGCTGGCCGAGGCGATCATCAGCGAGAAGGACCAGAAGAACCCCACCCTCGACCCGTCCACCGCGATGGCGCCCAAGAAGACGCTGATCGTCGGGGCGCTGGGCCAGCTCGGGCGGGCGCTGCACGTCGCCCACCCCGACGCCGACCGCGTCGACCTGTTCGCCGGTGAGGGCGTCACCGCGCTCGACCTGACCGACGCCGAGGCGGTCGCGGCCTGGCCGTGGCACGAGTACGCCGTCGTCCTCAACGCCGCGGCGTACACCGCCGTCGACGCCGCGGAGACCACCGAGGGACGCGTCGCCGCCTGGGCCGCCAACGCCACCGGACCGGCCACCCTGGCCCGCCTCGCGCGCGAGCACGCCTTCACGCTCGTGCACTACTCGTCGGAGTACGTCTTCGACGGCACCGCGCCCCTGGACCCCGGCCACACCGAGGACGAGCCGCTGTCCCCGCTCGGCGTCTACGCCCAGTCGAAGGCGGCAGGCGACCTCGCGGTCGGCCTGGCCCCGCGGCACTACCTGCTGCGTACGTCGTGGGTGATCGGCGAGGGCAACAACTTCGTGCGGACCATGCGCGGGCTCGCCGAGAAGGGCGTCTCCCCCAGCGTCGTCGACGACCAGGTCGGCCGGCTGACCTTCACCGGCGAGCTCGTCCGCGCGACGCGGCACCTGCTGGAGTCCGGGGCCGACTTCGGCACCTACAACGTCTCCAACGGCGGCGCCGCGATGTCGTGGCGCGAGATCGCGCAGGCGGTCTTCGAGCGCAGCGGTCGCACCGCGGGTGACGTCTCCGCCACCAGCACCCGGGCGTACGCCGACGGGGTGCTGGCCCAGGGCAAGCCGTTCGCGCCGCGTCCGCTCAACTCCGCGATGTCGATGGAGAAGATCCGGGCCACCGGCTTCGAGCCCGAGGACGCGCTCGTCGCGCTGGACCGCTACCTCGCCTGACAGCCGCGCCAGCCGCGCGACCGTCGGCCGAGCGGTGCGACGCAGTCCTGCACGAGACGATCTTGGTTTCGTCACGGTCGCTGCGCGACCTCCTCAACAGCGACCGGCGCGAGGTGACCTCGGCCAGCGCCGGGCGCACGTCGGCGAGGTAGACCAGCGACGCGATGGTGAAGACCAGGTGGATGATCCCCAGGGGCGAGGAACCCATCAGGATCAGCTGCGCCGCGAAGCCGAGGCCGGTGATCGCCGCCCATGCGGGCTTGGTGAGCTTGCCGGCGGCCTCGTAGGCCTCGGCGGAGTAGGTCAGTGAGTTCACGAACGCGAAGCCCTTGATCGCCAGCAGCACGACGAGCACCACCAGCATGACCGTGCTCTCGAAGGCGTAGATGTTCACCCCCACAGCCTAGGCCGTGACGCACAAGACCCCCACCCGGAAACCGGGCGGGGGCCTGCGCTCAGAACAACGTCAGCTGGTCAGCCGACGGATCGTCTCTTCAGTCGCCGACCTTCTCGGCGGCGTCGGCGACGGCCTTGACCGCGTTGGTGGCGGTGTTCTTCGCGGCGGTCGTCGTGGCCTTGGCGCTGGCCTGCGCGGTCGCGGTCTTCTTGGCGGCAGCCTTGCGGGCCGGAGCCTTCTTCGCGGCGGCCTTCTTGGCGGCGGTCTTCCGCGCGGTCTGGACCTTCTTGGTCGCGGTGACCTCGGCGTCGGCGGCCTTCTTGGCCTGGGTAGCGGTGGTCTTCGCCTTGGCGGTCGTGGTCTTGGCGGACTTCACCGTGGCCTTGGTCGACTCCTGGCGACGGATGCGGCCCACGAGGGACTCGCCGCGCTTGACCAGGTCGGTGTAGGTCGCGTTGACGGCGGCGACGTTCTCGTCGACGGCGGTGGAGACCTTGGCGGGGTAGGCCTTGGCCTCGGCCTGCAGCTCGGCGACGCGGGCCTCGATGGCCACGCGACGGGCCTGGGCGTCCTTGGCGAGGGCGTCGACACGGGTGGTGACGGCGTTGACGGCCTGCTCCCGCAGCACCTTCGCGTCGGTCTTCTGGGCCGTCTTCTGCACGTCGGCCACGCGGGTGGTGACGTCCTTCTGGGCGGCCGTGACGCGCTTCTGCACGTCGGCGACGGCGTCGCGGACGATCTCGACGGCGAGGTCGGTGGCACCGACGTAGGCGAGGACGGGCTTCTTGAGGGCTTCGGTCGTGATGTCGAACTTGGCGGTGGCCATGTCCTTCTCCTTCGGTGGGGTGCCCGACCCTGGTGGCCGGGTCGGGATCAGTTCTGGGGGTTCGGGTTCGGGGGGACTGCGTGCTGTGCGTTGAGGGCCAGGAACGAGGCGTAGACGTCGAGCAGGGACTGCTTCTGGCGCTCCGAGAGCCCGGAGTCCGCGAGGACGGCCAGCTCGACCGATCCGGCGTGACCGGGGTCGGGGTGCACGATCCCGGCCCGGACGTAGAGCTGCTCGGCGGAGACCCGCAGGGCCCGGGCCAGCTGCTGGAGCACTTCGGCGGACGGCTTGCGCAGTCCACGCTCGATCTGGCTGAGGTAGGGATTGCTGACGCCCGACCTGGTCGGCCAGCTGCCGCAGCGAGAGCCGGGCGCCGAGCGCGCTGCTCCTTGAGGTAGTCGCCCAGCGAACCCAACGAGCCGAGCGACCCGGCGACCGTCTTGCTGGTCACCGACTTCGCGGTCCGTGCGTCCTTGTCCTTGGCCATGACTCCATTGTGCTAACACCAGTTAGCAGAATGCAAACTGAGGGCGCGTGACGGCCCTCACAAATGCCATGCCCGCAAGGGACTGCAGGCGGATCAGACCGCTAGCTAGTAGGCAGCACGGATCTCTCCGACGGGCTGCCCGCCGCCGAGGAGCGCGTGCCGACCGGTGACGTCCACCGCGTCGGCGTCGACGCCGGGCTCGTCGAGGAGACCCGATCGGCGCAGCGCCTCGGCCATCAGCACCGGACGCACGCGTGGCGCCCCGTCGTCGGTCTTCAGCGCCCACGCGCGGCCGTCGGGCAGGGCCACGGCGTAGCAGGACTCTGCGCCGGCCTTGCCGATCATCCCGGGCACCGCGCGCAGCAGGGCGAGCTCGTCGCGCGTCGTGCCGCTGACGTACTCCGGGTGCTGGCGGATCGCCGAGGCCACCCGGTGCTGCGGGCCGTCGGTGGCGGTGGCCAGCGCAGCGAAGCCGCGCGCCAGGCCGGTCAGCGAGGTGGAGAGCAGCGGGGCGCCGCAGCCGTCGACCGCCACCGCGTCGACCGGCTCACCGGTCAGCTGCGCGAACGACTCGGCGATCGCCGACCTGGAGCGGGTGCTGCGGGTCGAGATAGGTCGCGGTGTCCCACCCCTGCACGACGCAGGTGGCCAGCATCGCCGCGTGCTTGCCCGAGCAGTTCATCAGCACCGGCGCCCTGGTGCCGCCGGATCGGATCACGGCCTCCCGGGCGTCGTCGTCGAGGGGGTAGTCGGGCGGCGTCTGGAGGGCCGACTCGTCGAGACCTGCCGAGGCGAGGATGCGACGCGCGCCCTCGACGTGGAACTCCTCACCCGAGTGCGACGCGCAGGCGAGGGCCAGCAGGTCGGCCGGCAGGTCCAGGCCGAGCTCCACCATCCCGAGCGCCTGGAGCGGCTTGTTGCACGAGCGCGGCAGCACCTGCGACGTGACGTCACCGACCGACCAGTCGACGCTGCCGTCGGCGGCCAGCGCCACGATCGACCCGTAGTGGTGGCCCTCGACGAACCCCGATCGGACGATCTCGGCAACGACAGGGAGTGCGGTGGTGGACATGCGCGCACGCTATCGAGCGCCTCCGCCCGCTGGTCGTGCCCCCTGCGCCCGTTGGTCGAGCGGCGTCGAGACCTGAGAGGATGCCGACGTGATCCAGCACTGTCCGACGCCGACCGAGCTCGACGACCTGGAGCTCCTCGCCTCCGGCGCCTACGCCCCCCTCACCCGCTTCAACGAGCCCGGCAGCCCGGTCACCCTGGCCCTGCCCGACGGCGCGACCGAGGCGGAGCTGGTCGACCCCGAGGGCCTGCCGCTCGCCCGGGTGAGTGCGGACGGAGACGTCGAGGCGCTGACCCATGCGCAGCACGGCCCCTTCCGCCGGCTGCACCTCACCCCGGCGCAGGCGCGCCAGCAGCACGCCGGCGCCACCTTCGTGCCCGTCGTCGACGCCCTCACGCAGGCCGACCTCGACGAGCTGCGCGGCCTCGGCCGGGTCGTCCTGGTGGCGCTGATGGGCACCGGTACGTCCGAGCTGTCCCCCGTCGCGCTGGTCCGGGCCACCCTCGCGGCGGCCGACCTGCTCGACGACGCCGGCGTCGTCGCCGTACCCCTCCCCTCCCACGGCGATCCACAGACCGACCACGAGCTCGGCGCCCAGGTGGTCGCCACCTATGCGGGCGACGACCCCGTGCACGCGCTCGCGGACCCGTCACGAGACCACTACCCCGACACCATCGCCGCGATCGTCGCCCGCGACCAGCCGGAGCCCGAGGAGCAGGGCCTCGTCCTGTTCTTCACCGGCCTCTCCGGCAGCGGCAAGTCGACGCTGGCCCAGGCCCTGATGGACCGCCTGCTCGAGCAGGGCGGGCGCAGTGTCACCAGCCTCGACGGCGACGTCGTACGCCGCAACCTGTCCGCCGGCCTCACCTTCTCGAAGGCCGACCGGGAGACCAACATCCGCCGCATCGGCTGGGTGGCGGCCGAGATCTCGCGCCACGGCGGTGTCGCCGTCTGCTCGCCCATCGCGCCCTTCGCCGAGACGCGCGAGCAGGTCGAGGAGATGGTGGAGGCAGCGGGCGGTGCGTTCTTCCTCGTCCACGTCGCCACGCCCCTCGAGGAGTGCGAGCGACGCGACCGCAAGGGCCTCTACGCCAAGGCCCGCCGCGGCGAGATCCCCGAGTTCACCGGCATCTCCTCGCCCTACGAGGTGCCCGAGGACCCCGCCGTACGCGTCGACACGACCGGGCGGTCTATCGACGACGCGCTCGAGGACGTGCTCGTCGCGCTCGACGAGGCCGGCTACCTCCACCTGACGGGTCGACCATGACTGAGACCTCTGCGGGTGCTCTTCGTCTGCACCGCCAACATCTGCCGTTCCCCCTACCTCGAGCTGACCGCTCGAGCGCTGGCGGGCGACGACTCCGGAGTGGAGTTCTCCAGCGCCGGCACCCACGGGTTCGACGCCCACCCGATGAACGAGCCC
Source organism: uncultured Actinomycetota bacterium (assembly GCA_963712875.1). Taxonomy (GTDB): domain Bacteria; phylum Actinomycetota; class Actinomycetes; order Propionibacteriales; family Nocardioidaceae; genus Nocardioides. The sequence continues at coordinate 24,448 of CAVQJS010000021.1, forward strand.
ATGGTGGCGGTCCTGGCCGGCGGATCGGCCGAGGGCTTCGCCAGCCGCCGGCTGACCCGGGAGATCCTGGCGGACGCCGACCTGGTGCTCACGGCGGAGGCCACCCATCGGGCCTTCATCCTGGAGGAGTTCCCCCAGCACTTTCGCAAGGTGTTCACCACGGGCCAGTTCGAGGCCGCGGTCGGGGAGCACCCGGACCTGACCGGACGTGAGCTGGTCGCCGCGGCAGCGGCACGGCGTACGGCCGCACGGCCCGAGCACGACATTGCCGACCCCTACCGGCGCGGGGAATCGGCGGCGATGGCCGCAGCCGACACAATGTCGAGGATGTTGAGCGTGATCGTTCCCAGACTGGTCGCACTCCCGATGATTGTCGAGTTCCTCACGATCACCTTCTTCTCGATCCTGGCAGCGGGTTTCCTCGTCGGCATCGTGGTCGGGCTCACCGGCATGGGCGGCGGCGCGCTGATGACGCCGGCGCTGCTGTTCCTCGGCGTCGGCGAGGCCGCGACGGTCGTCACCGCCGACCTCACGGCGGCAGCCATCTACAAGACCGGCGGCGCCATCGTGCACAAGCGCGAGGGCTCGCCCAACATGCAGCTCGCCATGTGGCTGATGATCGGCTCGATCCCGATGGCGCTCCTCGGTCCGCACCTCGTCGCCGCGGTCACCGACGACACCGACGACCTCAACTACGTCCTGGTCATCTGCATCGGCTTCGCGCTCCTGCTCGCGGCGGCGACCTATGCCCTGCGCCTCTACGTCAACCTGCTGCGCGTCCGGTCCGGGACGCACGTCCACGACGACAACCCGAAGATCCGCATCCTTCCGACGCTGCTCGTGGGCATGCTCGGCGGCCTGCTCGTCGGCATCACCAGCGTCGGTTCGGGCTCGGTCATCATGATCGCGCTGCTCATGCTCTACCCCGGGCTCTCGGCGGTGAGGCTGGTCGGCACCGACCTGGTCCAGGCGGTCCCGCTGGTCATGGCTGCCGCCATCTCCAACATCTTCCTGCACGGCATCGACTGGACGATCCTCGTCCCCCTCGTCATCGGGTCGGTCCCCGGCACGATCATCGGCTCCCTGCTCGCGCCGCGCGTGCCGCAGTCCTTCATCCGTCGCGGCATCGTCGTCGTCCTCACGATGAGCGGCGTGGCCCTCCTCGACAAGTCCGGCTGGCCTCCGCTCGGCGAGGAGGAGACCCACCCGTTCCTGATCGCCGGCATCGGCCTCTCGATCCTGTTCATCCTTCCGATCGTCTGGGGCTTCCTGCGCAAGCGACAGGGCCTGCCGATGTTCGGCTCCCCGACCATCGCGCAGCTCGAGGACCCGGACTATGAGCCCGGGCTCGTCGGGATGAAGAAGATCGACGGGGACTGAGGGCCACCAGGTCGCCCCACGAGTCACACGGTCGGCGTGTCGCCACTGCCGTACGGCGTGTCGCGGTCCCATGCGCAGGACGTGGCCCCTGTGGAGAAGCGTTCGCGTGGGCGTACGCCCTCGACCATGCTTCACGGATGGACCCGGTCGCCGCGCTCGCCCGCCTGGGCGGGATCGCGGGACACGCGGACGTGCTGGCGCTGACCAGCCGGAAGCGGCTCCGCCGAGCGGTGGCCTCACGAGCGGTGATCCACGTCTCGCGCGATCGCTATGCCCTGCCCGGCGTCGACCGCGCACGGGCCATGGCAGCGGAGGTCGACGGACACCTGACGGCTGTTGAGCGCCGCGGGCCACTGGGGCTGGGAGGTGAAGTGGCCGAGCGCCAGTGGCCGCAGCTCGTGGTGAGGAGCAAGCCGGCGCACCCGGTGGAGGCGTCACTTGAACGTCGCGGCCCTCCCCCGTTCCGACATCGACGGGTGGGCCACGAGCAAGGTGCGCACGGTCCTCGACTGCGCAACCGAGCTGCCCTTCGACGAGGCGCTCGCGGTCGCGGACTCGGCGCTCCGCCACGGCGACGTGACGCGTGAGGAGCTCGACGCAGCCATGCCATCCAGACGCACCCGCGAGCGACGCGGCGCGTGATCGATCACGCGTCGCCGCTCGCGGCCAACCCCTTCGAGTCCGTGTTGCGGGCCGTCCTGGTCGAGGGTGGCTTCTCCGTCGTGCCGCAATGGGCCACCGAGCTCAGCGGCATCACCTACCACCCCGATCGTCGCCGATCCCTTCGCCGGAATCGCGGTCGAGGCCAACTCATGGACCCACCACGCCGCCAAGGCCGACCACGACGCCGATTGCGAGCGCTACAACGCACTGGTCGTCGGCGGCTGGGTCGTGCTGCGGTTCACCTGGGAGCAGGTGATGTTCTCGCCGCGCGTGGTGGTCGACACGATGCGAGCGGCGTACGCCCTGCCCCGAGGCCGCGTGAGGGCCTACCAGCCGGGCTGGACTGGCCCACCCGGCAATGGACTTGCGGGTGACCGGGGACCGAGGATCATCAGGAGACGTGAACCGCGCCACCGCCCTGACGACCACTGCGCTGCTGGCAGTCGTGGTGGCCGGGTGCGGCGGGGCGGACACACCGGACGACAGCGGCGAGCCCAGCCCGTCATCCGCCACCTCATCACCGACGCCCGAGCCCGCGGAGCCGACCTACCTCCCCGCGGGCGACCTGCCCCGCCCGCTGTCACTCGCGGACGTCGGCGCGCGCACGGTGCCGGCCGGGCCCTTCGCCGACTTCGCCGTGGCCGCAGGTGACGGCGTGTGGGTCTCCGGCGTCGCACCCGGCGTCGTGCGCTACGACGCCGACGGACGGATCACGGCCCGCGCCCGCGTCGCCGGTGATGTCGCGCAGGCACTCGACACCCTGCCCAGGACCGTGCTGGTGCCGAGCCTCAACCCCAGCCACCTCCTTCGCGTCGACGCCACCACCGGCGCCGTGCTCGGCAAGGTCCCGCTGCCGGCCAGCCCGCTCGTGGAGTCCAGCGGTGGGCGCGGCGGCCGGTCGGGCATACGTGCTCGTGGAGCCGAGCGAGCCCAGGATCGTGGTCATCGAGGGCGACGAGATCGTGGAGGAGCTGCCCGCACCCGAGGGCGCCGTCGCGGTCCGCGCCGGCTACGGCTCGCTCTGGGTGCCGACGACCGATCACACCTCGGAGAGGTACGACCTCGCGTCGGACTCGTGGACCACGATCCCGGTCGGCCCGAGGCCCCGCTTCCTCGACGTCGGCTTCGACGCCGTCTGGGTGATGAACCAGGGGGACGGCTCGGTGTCCCGGGTCGACGGCACGCTCGGGCGCCGTGGAGCAGATCCCGGTCACCGGCGAGCCCATCGGCGGGGGCGACCTCACCGTCGGCGGGAGCGCCGTGTGGCTGCGTACGGACTCGGCCGTGGTGCGGATCGACCCTGCGGCACCAGAGCTGCGACCCACGTGATCGCCCCGCCTCCGGGCAGCGCCAGCGCCGCCGCCACCGACGACTTCCTGCTGATCACCAACCACGACCACGACGCGGTCCACGTGGTGGCGCTGCCGCTGCCCGCGGTGATCAGGCCAGGCCGAGCAGCTCCCGGCACTCGGCGGGCGTCATCGGCGTCCGCTGCGCGATCCGCCCCAGCTCGACCACCCGCTCCACGAGCTGGCGGTTGGAGTCGACCGGGCACGCCGCGGCTGATCGTCAGCACGTCCTCCATGCCGACGCGCAGGTGGCCGCCCATCGACAGCGAGGCCATCGCGACCGACAGGGTCGAGCGGCCGATGCCGGTGGCCGACCACGAGGTCACCTCGGGCGGCAGGGCGTCGACGCCGGCCACGAGGGCGGGCGCGGTGCCGGGCATCCCGCCGGGCACGCCCATGACGAAGTCGACGTGCGCCTTGCCGCCGGCCGGGACGCCGTACTCGCGGAACAGCCGGCCCAGCGCGTGCACCTGGCCGAGGTCGAAGAGCTCGAACTCCGGCGCCACCCCGCGCTCGAGGGCGAGCTGGTAGAGGTCCTTCACGAAGGGCCACGGGTTGAGGAAGACGTCGTCGCCGAAGTTGGTGGTGCCCATCGTCAGGCTGCACGAGTCGGGCTCGGCGTCGAGCACCTTGAGCCGCTCCTCCAGCGGGTCGTGGACCGAGCCGCCGGTGGAGAGCTGGACCACCAGCGAGGACGACTCGCGCACCGCCGCGACCCACTCGCGCAGCAGCGCCAGGTCGAGGGTCGGCGCGTGCTCGCCGTCGCGGACGTGGATGTGGATCATCGCCGCGCCGGCGGCCTCGCACTCGGCGGCCGTGGTGGCGATCTCCTCCGGCGTCGTCGGCAGCTGCGGGCAGTCGGCCTTGGCGGTCTCGGCCCCGGTGGGAGCCACGGTGATGAGGAGTGCGCTGGACATGGCGGCATCCTTGCACCATGCGTGCGGTGATCCAGCGGGTCCTCTCCGCCAGTGTCCGGGTCGACGGCGAGGTCGTCGGCGCCATCGACGGGCCCCGGCCTGCTCGTCTACCTCGGCGTCACCCACGACGACGGACCGGACGAGGTCGCCTGGACGGCGCGCAAGATCTGGGACCTGCGCCTCCTCCGCGACGAGCAGAGCGCCAGCGACGTCGCCGCGCCGGTGCTGGTGGTCAGCCAGTTCACGCTCTACGGCGACGCCCGCAAGGGCCGCCGACCCACGTGGCAGGCCGCGGCGCCGGGACCGGTCAGCGAGCCGCTCTACGACGCCGTCTGCGCCGAGCTCGTAGCGCCTCGGGGCCCAGGTCGAGCGCGGCCGCTTCGGCGCCGACATGCAGGTGAGCAGCGTCAACGACGGACCCGTCACGCTCGATCCTCGACACGGCCGACTAGCTCGGGCCGGTCTCCCAGACCCGCGCCCAGTCGACGTCCATGTGCTCGGGCAGCTCGCCGTTGAAGCGGGCCAGCTCGTAGTCGGAGGAGAGCAGGCTCAGGATCAGGAACTCCGGCCGCCCGGACGTGGGTCCCTCGAGCCGGTGAGTGACCTGGCCGTCGATGCGGAAGACGTACTCGTCGGGCGTCCACTCGACCGAGAACACGTGGAACTTCGTGGCCCAGTCCTCGCCGTACTGGTCGAGGTCGCTCACCCAGCCACCGGCGGTCTGCTGCTTGCCGTCCTCGTCGAGCCAGTAGGTGAAGCTGGTCAGGCCACCCTCGGGGTGGTCGTCACCGAAGTACTCCATGACGTCGATCTCGGCGCCACCCTTCTCCGGGCCACCCTCGGTCTGGCCACCCTGGGCCTGCATCCAGAAGGCCGAGTGCTGGCCACGCGCCGCTTGGGCCTTGATGCGGGCGGCGGCGAAGCCGTAGGTGAAGCTCTGGATCCCTTCGGTGCCGACGTGCCCGTTGAGCCGGAAGTCGTACTGCTTGCGCTTGCCCTTGAGCTGGCACTGCTCGCGCTCGGGGTCGTCCGAGCACGCTCAGCCGCAGCACACCATCGAGCACCTCAGCGGCCGACGCGTCGGCGCGCGAGCACGTCCGGACGCCGCCGTAGCCCTGGGCGCGGGTGAACCAGGTGCCGCCCTCCGCGTCCACGGAGTTCTCGTCGAAGTCGTCGGTGAAGGTCGCCTTCGGGGCGTCGGCGGTGGAGACCTCGGCGCCGATCGCGTCGTCGCCGTCGCCCACCACCACGTGCATGGTGCCGGTCGGCGCTGGTGGTCAGCGCGACCTCACCGGAGTCGTTGCTCTCGGTCTCGTCCACGGTCTTCCACGCGCCGTCCTGGCGGGCGACGAGGGCCACGGTCGTGCCGGCCTCGACGTCGTCGAGCCGCACCTCGACCACCCACTCGGCGTCGTCGGCCGCTTCGGCGTCCTCGCTGACCGACGCCAGCTGTGGGAGAACGCGCGCCGTCACCGCATCGCTGACGCCGTACGACGGCGGCTCGGCGGACGACGAACAGCCCGACGTGACGATGGCCACGGCGGACAGGCCCACGAGGAGGGTCTTCAGCGGTCCGGGTGAGGTGTTCACGCGCATTCGGACGAGTCTGTCCGACCAGACCACGACACGCGAATTCGGGGTCTGCCCGCCCGTCGCTACGATGAGCGCTGCTGTCCCTAGAGAGGCCCCTGCTGCGCTATGACCAACACCCACGTCGACTACCAGCTGAGTCAGCTGGACCAGCTCGAGGCAGAGTCGATCCACATCTTCCGTGAGGTCGCTGCCGAGTTCGAGAAGCCGGTCCTGATGTTCTCCGGTGGCAAGGACTCCATCGTCATGCTCCGCCTGGCGGAGAAGGCGTTCTATCCCGCCAAGCTGCCGTTCCCGCTGCTCCAGGTCGACACCGGCCTCGACTTCGACGAGGTCCTCGACGACCCGCGACAGCTGGGTCGACCGCCTCGGCGCGCGGATGGTCGTCGCGAGCGTCGAGGAGGCGATCGCCGACGGCCACGTCGTCGACGACGGCAAGACCTAGCCGCAACCGCCAGCAGATCGGTGCGCTGCTCAACGCCATCGAGGAGAACGGCTTCACCGCCGCCTTCGGTGGCGGTCGCCGCGACGAGGAGAAGGCCCGCGCCAAGGAGCGCGTCTACTCCCACCGCGACGAGTTCGGCCAGTGGGACCCCAAGATGCAGCGCCCCGAGCTGTGGAGCCTCTACAACGGGCGCATCCACGCCGGCGAGCACATGCGGATCTTCCCGCTGTCCAACTGGACCGAGCTCGACATCTGGCACTACATCGACCGCGAGCAGATCGAGATCCCGTCGATCTACTTCGCCCACGAGCGCGAGGTCATCGAGCGCGACGGCATGCTGCTCTCGCGTCGGCGAGGAGATCCAGCCCAAGGGCAACGAGAAGGTCGTGACCAAGATGGTCCGCTTCCGCACGGTCGGCGACCGCACGCAGACCGGCTGCGTCGAGTCGCACGCCACCGACACCGCCGCGATCATCGACGAGATCGCCATCGCCCGGGTCACCGAGCGCGGCGCCACCCGCGGTGACGACCGGTTCTCCGAGGCCGCCATGGAAGACCGCAAGAAGGAGGGCTACTTCTGATGGCCACCCCGAGATCAACGATCCCCACACCGTCGCCCAGGGCGGCATGGACCTGCTCCGCTTCGCGACCGCCGGCTCGGTCGACGACGGCAAGTCGACCCTCATCGGGCGCCTGCTGCTCGACTCCAAGTCGATCTTCGAGGACCAGCTCGAGGCCGTCGAGTCGACCAGCCAGTCCAAGGGCTACGACTACACCGACCTCGCGCTGCTGACCGACGGGCTGCGCTCCGAGCGCGAGCAGGGCATCACCATCGACGTGGCCTACCGCTACTTCGCGACGCCGGCCGCAAGTTCATCATCGCCGACACCCCCGGGCACATCCAGTACACCCGCAACATGGTCACCGGCGCCTCGACCGCCGACCTCGGCCTCGTGCTGGTCGACGCCCGTCAGGGCCTGACCGAGCAGTCGCGTCGCCACGCCGTGCTGCTCTCGCTGCTGCGGGTCCCGCACCTCGTGCTGGCCATCAACAAGATGGACCTCGTCGACTGGTCGCAGGAGATCTACGAGAAGATCCACAAGGAGTTCACGACCTTCGCGACGAAGCTCAACATCCCCGACCTCGAGGTCATCCCGATCTCGGCGCTCCAGGGTGACAACGTCGTGAACCGCTCCGAGAACACCCCGTGGTACTCCGGGCCGACGCTGATGCACCACCTCGAGCACGTGCACGTCGCCTCCGACCGCGACCTGGTCGACACCCGCTTCCCGGTGCAGTACGTCATCCGCCCCAAGTCCGACGAGTTCCACGACTTCCGCGGCTACGCCGGCATGGTCGCCGGTGGCGTGCTGAAGAAGGGCGACGAGGTCGTCGTGCTGCCCAGCGGCATGACGTCGACCATCTCCAGGGTCGAGCTCTTCGACAACGAGATCGCCGAGGCCTTCCCGCCCATGTCGGTCACCGTCCACCTCGAGGACGACGTCGACGTCTCGCGCGGCGACATGATCGCCCGGCCCAAGAACGCGCCCAAGCCCAGCCAGGACATCGACGCGATGATCTGCTGGATGACCAACGAGCCGCTGCGTCCGCGCCAGAAGCTCGCCGATCAAGCACACGACCCGCACCGGTCGCGCGATGGTCAAGGACATCCAGTACCGCCTCGACGTCAACAGCCTGCACCGCGACCAGGACACCAAGGAGCTCGGTCTCAACGAGATCGGCCGCGTCCAGCTGCGCACCACCGTGCCGCTGCTGTGCGACCCCTACTCCAAGAACCGCACCACCGGGTCCTTCATCCTGATCGACGAGGCGACCGGCGTCACCGTCGGCGCCGGCATGATCAACAACGCCAGCTGACGCCGGTTCGCGGTGGTCCCGCGTCGCAGGCTGTACCGCGCTGCGCCAGGGCGGGATCAGGGGGTCCTTGCGTTTCCCGGGCGGCAGCCCTCAGCGCGGCAGGGTGAGGCGCACGGTCGTCCCGACACCCACCGTGCTCTCCAGCGAGACCTCACCGCCGTGCGCCTCGACGATCGTCCGCACGATGCTGAGCCCCAGGCCGGTGCCGGGGACCAGGCGACGTCGGGCGTTCTGGCCGCGGACGAAGGTGGAGAAGATGTCGGCGAGGTCCGACTCGTCGATGCCCTCGCCGGAGTCGGCGACGACGATCTCCACCTCCTCGTCGGTGACGCAGAGCGCGACGCGTACGTGCCCGTCCGGCATCGTGTACTTGATGGCATTGGCGATCAGGTTGTCGGCCACCTGGCGCAACCTGATCCCGTCCACGACGACACTGACGGTCTCCGGCACGACGACCTCGAGGACCACGCCACCGTCCTCGGCGTCCGGCCTGGCGGCCTCGACCGCCTCGCGCATGATCATGGCCAGGTCGCACCGGAAGGGGTCGATCACCTGCGCCCCGGAGGTCGCCGTGGCGGTGAAGAGGAGGTCGGCGACCAGGTGGGACAGGCGCATCGCGTTGCGACGCACCGCCGCGACCTGGTTGCGCACGGCAGGCGTCACGTGCTCGGCCCCCTCGAGGAGCTCGAGGTAGGCCAGGGCGGAGGTGAGCGGCGTACGCAGCTCGTGGGAGACCGAGGCGAGGAAGTCGTCCTTCACCTGGATGGCGCGCATCAGGTCGGTCACGTCGTGGCAGGCCATGGCGGCGCCGGCGAAGCCACCGACGCCGTCGCGCACCGACCGGGCCGAGACCGACAGCGCGCGACGTGTCGCCGGCTGGTCGCCGACCCAGATGAGCATGTCCTGGAACTCCTCGCCGGCCGCTGCCCGCACCTCCGGCATCTCCTCGAGGGAGAGCCGCCGCGTCTGCTCGGCATCGAAGACGAAGCCGTCCTGGTCGGCCTGCCCGTCGGCCCGCCGGGAACGCCAGGTCGAGGAGCTCGCGGTGGCGGGCGTTGCGGAGCTGGTGGTTGCCGTCGGCGTCAAGGAGCAGCAGACCGACCGCCACCGTCTCGAACACCGCCTCGGCCCGGCGACGCTCGACCTCGATCTGGCGTTCGGCGGACTCGAGCCTGGCCTCGAAGGCCCGGCGCTCGGACAGGTCGACGATCTGGGAGATGAAGTGGACCGGGTCTCCGCGGTCGTCACGCAGGAGCGCCAGCGAGAGCTCAGCGACCATCACGCTGCCGTCGAAGCGGAGGTAGCGCTTGGTGACCCGGAACGAGTCGGTCGTGCCCGCCAGGACCTCCATGGCCAGCTTGCGGTCGGCCTCGACGTCGTCGGGGTGGGTGATGTCCTGGGCGGTCATCGAGGTCAGCACCTCGGGCTCGTAGCCGAGCATGTCGCACAGCGACGGTGTTGGCCGCCAGGACCGTCACCGGTGGGGGCGATCACGACCATCCCGACCGGCGAGTGCTCCATCGTGAGCCGCCACATCCGGTCGGTGTCGACCACCTGCGTGCCTGCCGTCAACGCCGTCACCTCCGCTCCACCTCAGGAGCGACCAGCCTAGGAGCGAACGCTCCCGATGAGATGTGGATTGACCGAAGATTGACGCCAGAACCGACCCAGCCGCCCGGCGCCGGAGCGCGGGGCGGCTGTGCACGTGCAGCGGTCAGACCGAGACGTTGACCTCGGCCACCGATCCGACCGCCGCGTGGACGCGGGTGTCGACCGGCTCGGACTTGGGAGCCAGCGTGCGCAGCGTCCACTCGCCGTCGCCGGCGAAGAACCGGAAGTGACCGGTCGCCGAGGTCGGGACCTCGGCGGTGAACTCACCGGTCCGGTCGAGCAGCCGCACGTAGGCGTTGGAGACCGGCTCGCCCTGCCCGCCGGCCACCGCGCGCAGGACCTGGCCCTGGATGACGGCCTCCTTGGCGACGTTGACCCCGTCGAGGGAGAGGCCGCCTTCAGTCGCGCCGCACATCAGGCACGCACCTCGTCGGCCGTGCCCGGCTCGTCGCCCAGGGCGACCGGGACACCGACCAGCGAGCCGTACTCGGTCCACGAGCCGTCGTAGTTCTTCACGTTCTTCTTGCCGAGCAGCTCCTGCAGGACGAACCAGGTCAGCGAGGAGCGCTCACCGATGCGGCACAGGGCGATGGTGTCCTTGGACTCGTCGAAGCCCACCTCGGCGTAGAGCGCCTGCAGGTCGGCCTCGGACTTGAAGGTGCCGTCGTCGTTGGCGTTCTTGCTCCACGGCACGTTGACCGACGTCGGGACGTGGCCGGCGCGCTGGGCCTGCTCCTGCGGGAGGTGGGCCGGGGCGAGCAGCCGACCGGCGTACTCGTCGGGGCTGCGGACATCGACGAGGTTCTGGCTGCCGATGGCGGCGACGACCTCGTCGCGGAAGGCGCGGATCGAGGTGTCCTGCTCCGTCGCGGTGTACGACGTCGTGGCGCGCGTGGGCAACTCATCGGTCAGCTCGCGGGAGTCGAGCTCCCACTTCTTGCGACCGCCGTCGAGCAGCTTGACGTCGGTGTGGCCGTAGAGGGTGAAGTACCAGTAGGCATAGGCCGCGAACCAGTTGTTGTTGCCGCCGTAGAGGATCACGGTGTCGTCGTTGCTGACGCCGCGCTCGGAGAGCAGGGCCTCGAACTGCTTCCTGCTGACGAAGTCGCGGCGGACCTGGTCCTGCAGGTCCGTGGTCCAGTCGAGCTTGATGGCTCCCCGGATGTGGCCCTTGTCGTAGGCGGTGGTGTCCTCGTCGACCTCGATGAGGACGATGCCGTCGGTGTCGAGGTTGTCCTCGACCCACTGGGCGGTGACGAGAGAGTTCTCGCGGCTCATGGTGTGCTCCTTGTTGGTGAACAGTCGGTGATGGTGGTGATCAGTCGTTGGTGGAGGAAGGACGCAGGCCGGTCACGAGACCAGGCGTCGCCCGAGCAGGTAGACCTCGCAGCCCAGGCAGAAGGCGAAGACGGCGTTGAGCAGGGCTGCGACGAGCGCGGCTCCGACGGCGACCTGGCCGACGAGCGTCGCCCCGGCCAGGAGGGCGACCAGGCCGACGACGGTGAAGGCCAGGCCCACGGCCTGGGCGAAGCGCGGTGGCTCCGGGTCCTCCCAGTGGCTCGGCGGGGCCAGGCGCGGCCGCACGAGGGTGCGGAACACCCAGGCGTACGGCGTGGCCTGGACGCCGCGGACGGCACCGAGCGCGAAGAGACCCGCCTGCACGGCCAGCAGCGCGATGCTGATCGGCGCCGGCAGCAGCAGCACCGCGACGAGGACGACCGAGGTCAGGGCGGCCGCGACCTGTGGGCCGCGGGGGTCGAGCTGACCCGGTAGGCGGTCACCGAGCGACGCGTGGTCGCGGACCGCGCCGGTGGAAGTGGTGGACATGTCTCTCCTCGGGGAATGGACGGCCCGGGCTCGTCGGCCGGGCGCGCTGGAACGGACGCAGCGCACGGGTCTCACTCCAGCGCGGTCCACACGACAGGGGACTCAGGTGCGAAGAGGGAGTGGTCGACCCGTCAGGGCATTCGACACAGCGCCGAGCGCGTGCGGCAGTGATCCACTGCGCGGCGCTTGGTGAGCATGGTCGAGGACATGACGACGACAGTAGGGGCTCGATCCGCGGCCCAAGGCCGGTCGTCTCACGATGTGAGCATCGTATCCATATCGTGAGATCACGCGAGCCCCACAGCCGCGATGACCTGGGCCTTGGTGGGCGCACCCGTCGCTCGCGTCACCTCGGCGCCGCTCGCGTCGAGGACGACGGTGGTGGGCGTGCGCAGGATGTTGAAGGCACGCGTGGCGTCGAGGTGGTGCTCGGCATCGACCTCGACGTGAGCCACTCCCTCGACGATCTCGGTGACCTCGCCCAGCACGCGGCGGGTGGCGCGGCACGGCGCGCAGAAGGCACTGGAGAACTGCAGGAGGGTGGCCCGCTCCCCCAGCCGCGCGCCGACCGCTGAGACCAGCTCGGCCCCGGGGGTTCCCTCGGACTCCTGCGGCGAGGCGGCGCCGACGGACCCGTCGACCGCGGCCCCGGCCGGACGGCGTACGGCGTGCGTGCCGCGGAAGCGGCCGTCAGTCGCGAGCCGCCAGGAGCCGAAGCCCAGGGCCACCGCGAGCGCGGTCAGCACGATCCAGGCACCGGTGGTCATGCAGGGCCCAACCTGCGGTCCCCGGCAAATGTTCCGACCGGTGCCTCAGCCGCCGGCGAAGGGCGGCAGCAGCTCGACGACGTCGCCGGGAGCGATCGTCACGTCCTCCGGCGCCCGCGTGCCGACGGGCCGGTCACCGACCAGCACGGAGCAGACCCCCACCACCTTGGCCATCTGCGCCTCGGGGTGGGCCTCCAGCACCCGGCGTACGACATCGGCGAGGGTCGTTGACTCCCCGACACCGAAGACGTCCTGCGCCGTGCCCGCCGCGGCACGGGCACCTGCCCAGTAGCGAACGGTGACCGTCTCAACTGTGCGATCTCGCGGATCGGTCGCCGTCATGCGGGATATCCTTCCTCATCCCACAGCGGATTCCGAGCCGACAGGAGGCCGAGGCGATGAGTGCACTGCTGTTGCTGACCAGCGCCCTGCAGCCCTCCGCCGAGGTCCTGCCCGGACTCGCCCTGCTGGCACACAGCGTGAAGATCCTGCCCGCCCAGGGCAGTGCGCTGCTCGATGCGCCCGAGATCGACCTGATCCTCGTCGACGGACGCCAGGACCTCGCCGCCGCGCGCGACCTGTGCCGCCTCATCCGCACGACCGGGTCGGATGCCCCGGTCCTGCTGGTGGTCACCGAGGGCGGACTGGCGGTCGTCGCCACCGACTGGGGCATGGACGACGTCGTCCTCCACACCTGCGGACCCGCCGAGCTCGACGCGCGGATCCGACTCTCCATCGGACGTCTGGCCGCTGCGGCGTCCGACGACCCGGCGTCCCACGTCATCCACCGCGGCGAGGTGGTCGTCGACGACGCCACCTACACCGCGCGGATCAGCGGGCGTGCGCTCGACCTGACCTACAAGGAGTTCGAGCTCCTGAAGTATCTCGCCCAGCACCCGGGCCGCGTCTTCAGCCGTGAGCAGCTGCTGCAGGAGGTCTGGGGCTACGACTACTTCGGCGGCACCCGCACCGTGGACGTGCACGTACGACGCCTGCGCGCCAAGCTCGGCGTCGAGCACGAGCACCACATCGGCACCGTGCGCAACGTCGGCTACCGCTTCGTCCTCCCGACGCGCGAGCAGGAGAGCGACGCCGCGGAGGCCAGGAGCCGCTCCACCTCCTCGTAGCGTCGTCACGCGGGGAAGGTCCTCGTGACATGTCGGGACGACCTTCCCCAGTGAGTTGTCCACAGCCGGGCGCGCCGACGGGTCGGCTCCCGCCGGTCGGGGAAGACGTACGTCATGCGACTCGACGCCGTCTCCGACCTCCTCGCCCGGCAGGACGGGGTCGTCACCCGCGGCCAGCTCCTCGGGGCCAGGCTCACGCAGGCCCACGTCGACACCCTGCTGCGTCGTCGCGAGCTCGTCGTCGCCCATCCGGGCGTCTACTACACCCATACCGGGACGCCCACGTGGTCGGAGCGGAGCTGGGCCGCGATCCTGTACGCCGGTCGCTCGGCGCTGCACCTCGGATCGGCGCTGCACCAGCCGGGCAAGGACTCCGCGCCGAAGGGTCCTGTGCACGTGGCGGTGGACTGGACCCGCCGGGTGGCGCCGCAGCCCGGCATCCGAATCCACCGGGTGCGTGAGCTGGAGGACCGGGTCCAGTGGAACCTCTCGCCACCTCGCGTCCGGCTCGAGGTGGCCGCGGTGGAGGCGGCCCACCGGGCGCCGGACGACCTCGCGGCGATCTCTGCCCTGGCCGCGGCGGTCGGGTCACGGCGCACGGTGGCCGGCCGCTTGCACGCCGAGATCGCGCGGCGAGGTCGGTTGCGTCGACGTGCCCTGCTGACCGAGCTGCTCGCCGACCTCGAGCGGGGCACGCACAGCGTGCTGGAGCACGGCTACCTCGTCCGGGTGCTGCGCCCGCACGGCCTGCCCGAGCCCACGTCGCAGCAGAAGGTGGTGGAGGGCGGGGCCGTCACGCAGTACCGCGACGCGGCGCACGCCGAGCTGAACCTGTCCGTCGAGCTGGACGGACAGCTGCACGACGGGTCGGAGGCCCGTGACGAGGACGCAGACCGTGACCTCGACGACCTGGCTCGAGGGAAGGTCACGCCTCGTCTGCGCTACCGGCAGGTCTTCGCCACTCCCTGCCGGACCGCGTCCCGACTGGCTGAGCTCTTCCGTGGCCGCGGCTGGGAGGGACTGCCACACGCCTGCGGCGCTCCCGGATGCCCGGTGGGCCAGGACGAACGGGGAACCTCGTCGTGACATGTCGGACACGTCCTTCCCCACTGATCGGGGGATGACGACGGGCTAGGGTCGGCCCGTGGACGAGGTCGCCGAGGTCAGCCGGATCGTCGCCGCAGCCGAGGCTGTCGACGGTCGCGGCGGACTCGACGAAGCCGCGCGGATGGCGCTGGCCGACGGGTCGGCGCAGGTCACCCTCGAGCCCCACGGCTTCACGCTGCTCCACGACGGCGACCTCAGCCTGGTCGTGCATCCCGACCGCCGCCGTCGGGGCCTCGGAGCCGCCCTGCTGCGGCGCGCGACGTCGTACGACGACCCGCTGACGGCGTGGTCGCACGGAGATCACCCGGCTGCCGTCCGGCTCGCTGCGGCCCAGGGATGGGACCGGGTGCGCGAGCTCTGGGTGATGCGCCGACCCACTTCCCTCGTCCTGCCGGAGCTCGAGGTCCCGGAGGGGGTGCGGATCCGCGGCTACGTCGACTCCGATGCCACCGAGGTGGTGCGGGTCAACGCAGCCGCCTTCGCGGACCACCCCGAGCAGAGGTCGATGGACCTGGCCAACCTGGCCCGACGGATGGCCGAGCCGTGGTTCGACCCGGCCGGTCTGCTCGTGGCGGAGGGCGACAGCGGGCTGCTCGGCTTCCACTGGACCAAGCAGCACGATGCACGCCACGGTGAGGTCTACGTGGTCGGGGTCGATCCCGCCGCGCAGGGCCGCGGCCTGGGCCGCACGCTCACGCTGGCGGGGCTGCACCATCTCGCCGGGCTCGCGCTGGACGAGGTGCTGCTCTACGTCGAGTCCGACAACGCGCCTGCGGTCGCGGTCTACTCGCGGCTCGGCTTCGAGCACGCGGCGAGCGACACCGACGTGCAGTACGCCCGCCGCCGCCCTGCCCTGGGGGGTAGTTAGGGACGTTCCGGTAGGTCGGACGCCCCATCCCGACCAGATCGTCCCTAACTACCCAGGGTCAGCGCAGCTTGGGGCGTACGTGCAGCCCGACCTCGGGGTCGACGATGACCTCCTGGCCGGCCGGCATCCCGTCGACGACCAGGGCGGCGTCGACGGGGACGTTGCGCTTCACCAGGGCCAGGGCGATGGGTCCGAGCTCGTGGTGGCGGGCCGAGGACCCGACCGTGCCGATGTCGCGGCCGTCGTGGGAGACCGGCGAACCGGGCTTCGGGAGCCGGTTCTCGGAGCCGTCGAGGTGCAGCAGCACGAGCCGGCGCGGCGGCCTGCCGAGGGTGTGGACCCGGGCGACGGTCTCCTGGCCGCGGTAGCAGCCCTTCTCGAGGTGGACGGCAGGGCCGATCCAGCCGACCTCGTTGGGGATCGTGCGGTGGTCGGTGTCGAGGCCCATGCGGGGCTCGCCGCGCTCGATGCGCAGGGCCTCGAAGGCCCAGAGCCCGGCGGCGGGACCGGCGGCTGCGGCGTACGCCTCGAGCCGGTCACGCGGCACCAGGTCATAGCGACCGGAGGGTCCGCCCGGGCGCCACATGACCGCGACGTCGTCGACGAGCGAGATGTCGACCTGCGTCATGAACTTCATCCGCTCGAGCCACTCGACGAGAGCAGCGCCCGCGCCGGGCTCGGTGTGCGCGACGAAGGCCTCGCCGTCGTCGACACCGGTGAACTCGTGCTCGACGTGGCCCTGCGGGCTCAGCACGAGGGCCTGGGTCCAGGTGCCGGGAGCGAGGTCGAGGAAGAACTGCGTCGTCAGGTTGTGGAGCCAGGTCAGCCGGTCGGGACCGGCGATGCGCAGGACGTCGCGGTGCGAGAGGTCCACGAAGCCGTCCCCGCCGACCAGCGTGCGCTGCTCGGTGTTGAAGGAGCCGTAGTGGCCGGCGACCGGCGCGTCGATGCCGTCGCCCGCGACGGCGCCGGGAAGTGCGAGGAGGGGGCTGGGCATGTCGTCGAGTCTAGGCCGGGGTGCCCGACCGGCTGCCGTCCTGCGGTACGTCGACGCTCTCAGGCATCGCCGTGGCGAGCGATGACGTCACGCAGCCACCAGGCGATGTGCGCGGCACCCGCCAGCGTGACGAGACCGATCGTGACGAAGATCCACCGCCAGTCGACCATGGTCACGAGCAGCGCCCCCAGCGCGAGGGACACGGCGGTCGGCACCGTCATCACCACCTCGGCCGCCACCGACACCCGTCCCATCAACCGCTGCGGAGTCCGGCGCTGCAGGAGCGTCATGTAGGACACGATGAGGAGCGGCAGCGAGACACCGAAGATCGTGATGCTGGCGAGGACCCACCCCACCGACGGAGACGCGGCCATCGCGAGAGCGCTGGTGCCCAGCAGGACGAGGCCCAGGACGCTCGCGCCGACCTCGCCGAGACGACGTACGACGCGGGGCGAGGACAGCCCGCCCACCACCGCGCCGATGCCCTGCACCGAGACGAGGACGCTGACGAAGGTGGCGTCCTTCTCGAAGTGGTCGGTGAGCGCGAAGATCGCCGACTCGCAGAAGCCGAGCACCAGCATGCTGAGACCGAAGCCGACGAGCACGTGACCGAGGATGCGGTCGCCGATGAGGTGGCGAACCCCACCGGTGAGCTGGACCCAGAAGCTGCCGTGCTCCGGCTCGGGGACGGTCTCCTGGACCGGGATCGTGGCGATGACGGCCGCCGCGACGAGGAAGGAGATCGCGTCCACGACGGCCACGACCCAGCCGCCGGTCCAGGCGAAGAGGCCGGCACCGAGCAGGGGCCCGAAGAGGCGGTAGGACTCCTTGACGGTCTGCAGGCTGGAGTTGGCCTCGACCAGCAGCTCCTCGGGCATCAGCTCCTTGAGCAGGCCGTTGAGACCGGCCGGCAGCACGACGAAGCTGCACGCCGTAGAGGGCGGCGACGGTCCAGATGATCCACACGTCGCCGGCGTCGCGCACCAGGAGCAGCGGCAGGACGGCCAGGGCCGACGCGATGTTGCCCCAGACCAGCAGCGGCTTGCGGCGAACGCGATCGAGCCAGGCGCCCGCGAGCGGCGCGAAGATCGCCGGGATGCACATGAAGAAGAATGTGAAGCCCGCCATCGCGCTCGAGCCGGTCAGCGTCTTCACCCAGATGCTGAGGACGAGCAGCAGCATCGAGTCGCCGAGCATCGAGGTCGACAGGCCGGCGAAGAGCCGTCGGAATCCGGGTTGGCTGAAGGCCGCCTTCATCGTGCGACCTCGACCGGCGCCCCCCAGGCGACGATCTCGCACAGCCTCGAGCCCTCGGGACGGTCCCCGGCCTCGAACCGGTCGGCGTGGGTGCTGGCCACGTCCTGCAGGCGGCGGGTCACGTCGGCGAGCTCCTCGGGCGTCAGCCAGGCGACCTGCTGGGTCAGCATGCTGCTGTCGCGCCAGACGCCGCTCACCTCGCGCTCGCTCGCGCTGAGGAAACGGTCCACCCACCGCTCCAGGAGCATGCGGCTCAGCGCGTGGCCGGCACGCAGCTCCTCCCCCGTGACGTCGTCGTCCTCGGCCCAGGACATGCCGACGTGCCTCATCTGCCAGGGCCGTTGACGGCCCGAGCCACCGGCCGCCTCCTCGATGAAGTCGTGCTCGGCGAGCTTGCGCAGGTGCCACGAGCAGTTGGCCGGCGATTCGTCGAGGCGGTCGGCCAGCTCGGTGGCCGTCATCGCCCCCTCGATCGTCAGCAGCTCGATGATGCCCATCCGCACGGGGTGGGCGACTGCGGTCAGGGCTCGGGGGTCGCGCAGGCGGCGGGGTTCGGTCACCTGTCGAAAGTACTCTTTCGAAAGAGGCTCTTGCAACACGCGTAGTCCGGATACCCGGCCGAGGCACTCCGCACAGGTCCCGAAGATCGCCAGGTGCCCGACGTCGGCCACGAAGCCCTCCGCCTCGGCCAGCGCCGCCAGGAGCGGGGCGGCGGTCTCCGGATCCACGGACCGTACGACGTGGCAGGTGCGGCACACGAGGTGGAAGTGCTCCGGCTCGCTGGTCGAGTGGTAGGTGGGTGCCCGGTCGCTCAGGTGGGCGTGGCGGACCAGCCCGAGCCCCTCGAGCACCTCGAGCGTGCGGTAGACCGTGGAGGCGTTGACCGCGCTCGCCTGGCCCCGGACGTGGGCGAGCACCTCGTCGGGGGTGGCGTGGCCCAGCTCCTCGACCGCGCGCAGGATCAGCTGCCGCTGCGGGGTGAGCCGCAGTCCGCTCTCCCGCAGGCGCGCGGCGAGGTCGTCGCTCATGCCCGTTGGAGTCGCGCCCAGAGGTGCGGCTGGAGCTCCTGGCCGACCGCGGCCATGTCGAAGGCGTAGAGGAGGTCGCCCTCCACGTTGCCGTACATCCGCGAGCCCTGGGTGACCTCCTTGGCGGTCTCGGTGAAGGAGACGCCGGCGGTGTGCATCTCGACCTTGCCGGCGTCGGCCGCGCCGTACCAGATCTCGGAGAAGCCGATGTTGTGCGACAGCAGGAACTCGACCTTGCCCGGCTCGGGGCAGCGCAGGAAGCCCGACTCCATGGCGGCGTCGCGGACGAACTCGCCCTGGTCGTCGACGACCCACGCGCGCGCCATGTAGTGGAAGAACGGCCGCCCGTCGTGGGTGAAGATGAGCTCCTGGCCGAACTGGAACGACTCGATCGTCGGGTAGGCGCCGTGGCCGTTGCCGCGCCAGGTGCCGAGGAGCCAGGCGACGGGGCCGCAGTTGGGGTGCAGGTTGTCCGGCAGCTCGAAGGGCATGCGGCCACTCTAGTGTGGAGCCATGGCTCGCTCACTGGTCGTCAAGGTCACCTGCGGGGTCGAGGACGCCGAGCGCTGCAACCAGGCCTTCACGGTCTCCGCGGCAGCGGCCGCCGCCGGTGCGGACGTCTCGCTGTGGCTCACCGGTGAGGCCGCGTGGTTCGCCCTGCCGGGCCGGGCCGAGGACTTCGGCCTCGACCTCGCCACTCCCCTCGACCAGCTGATGGGCGCCGTCCTGGCCGCGGGCTCGGTCACGGTCTGCTCGCAGTGCGCGGCCCGCCGCGGCATCGTCGAGGGCGACCTGCGCGAGGGCGTCACCATCGCGGGCGCGGCCGTCTTCGCCGAGGAGGTCCTCGGCGACGGCGTCCAGGCACTCGTCTACTGAGACGACTGCTCGAGGCCACCGTCCGTTCACCCGCCGGTGCCACACTGCTGGCCATGTCCGAACCGGCCACCCTGACCAGCGCTGCCTCTCCGTCCCTGGAGGACGGCCCGTTCACCGAGCCGTTCGGACATCCGAGCGACACCTTCGACGTCGAGCCGCCCTACGTCCCCGACGCCGCCGAGATCGCGGCCGTGGAGAAGTTCGACGACCGGTTCATCGACCGGGAGCTGTCCTGGCTGCACTTCAACCAGCGCGTGCTCGAGCTGGCCGAGGACCCCACCCTGCCGCTGCTCGAGCGAGCGCGGTTCCTCGCGATCTTCGCCAGCAACCTCGACGAGTTCTTCATGGTCCGCGTGGCCGGTCTCAAGCGCCGCATCGCCGCCGGCGTCGCCGTACGAGCAGCGAGCGGCTTGATGCCGCGCGAGCAGCTGGAGCAGGTGTGGGCAGGCAGCGCGCGAGCTCATGGAGCGCCACGCCCAGGTCTTCAGCGACCTGGCATGCCCGCCCTGCGGCGACCAGGGCATCGAGATCGTCCGCTGGTCCGAGCTCGACCGCGAGGAGCAGAAGATCTGCAAGAAGCTCTTCAAGGAGCGGATCTTCCCGGTCCTCACCCCGCTGGCCGTCGACCCGGCGCACCCGTTCCCCTACATCTCCGGACTCTCGCTCAACCTCGCCGTCGTGGTGCGCCACCCCAAGAGCCAGGACGGAGCACTTCGCCCGGGTGAAGGTGCCGCCGACGCTTCGGCCGCTTCGTGCCGGTGGGCAACCAGCGCTTCGTGCCGCTCGAGGACGTCATCGGCGAGCACCTCAAGAAGCTCTTCCCCGGCATGGAGGTGCTCGGCGCGCACACCTTCCGGGTCACCCGCAACGAGGACCTCGAGGTCGAGGAGGACGACGCCGAGAACCTCCTCAAGGCCCTGGAGAAGGAGCTGCTGCGCCGCCGCTTCGGCGCGCCCGTCCGCCTCGAGGTGGAGGAGTCGATCGACCCGAAGGTGCTCGACCTGCTGGTCTCCGAGCTCGGCGTCGCCCGCGACGAGGTCGTCTCGCTGCCGGGACCGCTCGACCTCACCGGCCTGCACTCGATCGCCGACCTGCCCCGCGACGACCTGAAGTACCCCGCGTTCCTGCCGACCACGCACCCGAGCCTGGCCGAGGTCGAGACCTCCTCGCCCGTCGACGTCTTCGAGGCCGTCGCCCGCCACGACGTGCTGCTGCACCACCCCTACGACTCCTTCGCGACCTCGGTGCAGCGCTTCCTCGAGCAGGCGGCCGCCGACCCGCACGTGCTGGCGATCAAGCAGACGCTCTACCGCACCTCGGGTGACAGCCCGATCATCGACGCCCTGATCGACGCGGCCGAGGCCGGCAAGCAGGTGCTGGTGATCGTCGAGATCAAGGCGCGCTTCGACGAGCAGGCCAACATCCGCTGGGCCCGCAAGCTCGAGCACGCCGGCTGCCATGTCGTCTACGGCCTGGTCGGCCTCAAGACCCACTGCAAGCTGTCCATGGTCGTGCGTGACGAGGCCGAGGGCATCCGGCGCTACGTCCACATCGGCACCGGCAACTACAACCCCAAGACCGCCCGGCTCTACGAGGACCTCGGGCTGCTGACGGCCGACCCGGAGATCGGCGAGGACGTCGCGCACCTCTTCAACAACCTGTCCGGCATCAGCCGCAACACGACCTACGACGACCTGCTGGTGGCGCCCGACAGCGTCCGCGACGGGCTGATCGCGCAGATCCACCAGGAGGTCGCCCACCACCAGGCCGGCCGTGGCTCCGGGATCCGGATCAAGGCCAACTCGGTGGTCGACGAGGCCGTGATCGACGCGCTCTACCTCGCCTCCCAGGCGGGAGTCGCGGATCGAGCTGGTCATCCGCGGCATCTGCGCGCTGCGACCCGGCGTACCCGGCCTGTCCGAGACCATCCGGGTCCGCTCCGTGCTGGGTCGCTTCCTCGAGCACAGCCGGGTCTTCTGGTTCGACAACGCCGGGGAGCCGGCGGTCTGGATCGGCTCGGCGGACATGATGCACCGCAACCTGGACCGACGCGTGGAGGTGCTCGTACGCCTGCGCGACCCGCACGTGGTCGGCGAGGTGGCGGGTTTCCTCGACCTCGCGCTCGACGAGCAGACCAGCGCCTGGGACCTGGGAGCGGACGGTGAGTGGCGCCTGCAGGCGGGCGTACGCCACCTCCAGGACGAGCTGATCATGCGTCAGCGCACCCGCCGTCGCTGACTGCGCCCCACATCACACCCTGCGGAGCGGCTCGCAGGGCCCGCAAGTTGCGCGCTCAGGACGCTGACCCCCTAGCATGATCGCGGTTCATCTCCCCCCCGTTCGGAGTTCACCGTGCGTTTGAAGTTTCGCCCCGTCGACAGCTCGTTCTACGACCTCTTCAGCGAAGCCGCCGACCACCTCATCGTCGGAGCCCAGCTGCTCAGCGAGATGCTTGCGGACGGCGCTCCGCGCGCCGAGATCGCCCAGCGCATGCGCGAGGCCGAGCACGCCGCCGACGAGACCACCCACGCGATCGTGCGCCGGGTCAACAGCACCTTCGTGACGCCGTTCGACCGTGAGGACATCTACTCCCTCGCCTCGGGCGCTCGACGACGTGATGGACATGATGGACGAGGCCGTCGACCTCGTGCTCCTCTACGAGGTCACCTCGCTCCCCGCCGAGACCACCGAGCAGGTCGAGGTGCTGCAGCGCTGCGCCGAGCTGACGGCTGCGGCGATGCCGGCGCTGCGAGTCGATGAAGTCGCTCGACGAGTACTGGATCGAGATCAACCGCCTCGAGAACCTGGGCGACAAGTCGCTACCGGCGGATCCTGGCCAACCTCTTCAGTGGCGAGTACAAGGCCATGGAGGTGCTCAAGCTCAAGGACATCGTGGAGGCCCTCGAGGGGGCGATCGACGCCTTCGAGAAGGTCGCCAACATCGTGGAGCAGATCGCCGTCAAGGAGTCCTGACAGCGATGGAACTCGGCATCATCATCGCCGTGGTCGTCGTTGCCCTCATCTTCGACTACACCAACGGCTTCCACGACGCGGCCAACGCGATCGCCACGTCGGTCTCGACCGGCGCCCTCAAGCCCCGCGTCGCGCTGGCGATGGCGGCGATCATGAACTTCGTCGGCGCCTTCCTGGGCCAGAAGGTCGCCCAGACGGTCGCCGAGGTGATCGACCCCGGGACGGGGAGTCACGGGCTCGTCATCGTGATGTGCGGCCTGCTCGGCGCGATCACCTGGAACCTCATCACGTGGTACTACGGCCTGCCGTCGTCCTCCTCGCACGCCCTGATCGGCGGGCTCGTCGGCGCGGCCCTGGCGGCCGGTGCCACTGCCAACTGGGACGTGGTGGTCGACAAGGTCGTCATCCCGATGTTGGTCTCGCCCGTCGTGGCCTTCAGCCTCGGCTTCGCGGTGATGCTCGGCGATCATGTGGGCCTTCCGCAGGGCCAACCCGAGCCGCGCGAACCGCGGTTTCAAGATGGCGCAGACCGTCTCTGCGGCGGCCATGGCGCTCGGCCACGGTCTCCAGGACGCGCAGAAGACGATGGGTGTGATCTTCCTGGCGCTGCTCACCGGCGGCTACGTCAGTGCCGGCGACGACCTGCCGCTGTGGGTCATCTTCTCGGCGGCCACGGCGATCTCCCTCGGCACCTGGTCCGGTGGCTGGCGCATCATGCGCACCCTCGGGCGCCGGATCATCCACCTCGACCCGGCCCGCGGCTTCGCGGCCGAGTCGGTGGCCGCGTCGGTGCTCTACACGACGGCGTACGTCTTCGAGGCGCCGATCTCCACCACCCACACCATCACCTCCGCGGTCATGGGTGTCGGCGCCACCAAGCGCCTGTCCGCCGTGCGATGGGGTGTCGCGAAGTCGATCCTGACGGCGTGGGTGCTCACCTTTCCCGCCGCTGCCCTCGTCGCCGCTCTGTGCTACTGGGTGGCGCGGATCTTCCTCCCCTGACCTCGCCTCCGCCCCTGGGTAGTCCGGCAGGCCGCCGGGAAGTCCATGGACATCGGTCGGGGTGGTGGGGGACGTCCTGGTCGTCCCACCCCCGTGACGACGACCAGGACGTCCCGCACCACCCCGACAGCGCTTGCTGGCACGCGGTGGCGAGCGGCTCAGCCGAAGCGACCGGAGATGTAGTCCTCGGTGCGCTGGTCGCCGGGGTTGGAGAAGATCTTGGTGGTGAGGTCGTACTCCACCAGGAGCCCGGTGCGGTTGCCGGTGGTCTCGTCGGGGCGGGCGGTGAAGAACGCCGTCCGGTCCGAGACGCGGGCAGCCTGCTGCATGTTGTGGGTGACGACGATGATCGTGTAGTCGTCGCGCAGCGTCATCATCAGGTCCTCGACGCGCGCGGTGGCGATCGGGTCGAGGGCCGAGCACGGCTCGTCCATCAGGATCACGTCGGGCTTGGTGGCGATGGTCCGCGCGATGCAGAGGCGCTGCTGCTGACCGCCGGAGAGTCCGTACGCCGACTGCTTGAGCTTGTCCTTGACCTCGTCCCACAGCGCGGCACCCTCGAGCGCCTCCTCGACCAGGTCGTCCATGTTGTCGACCTTCATGCCGGTGACCCGCGGCCCGTAGGCGATGTTGTCGTAGATCGACTTGGGGAACGGGTTGGGCTTCTGGAAGACCATGCCGATGTGGCGTGCGTACGGCGATCGGGTCGACGCCCTTCGCGTAGATGTCCTGGTCGTGGTAGAGCACCTTGCCCTCGACGCGCGCGCCGGAGACGAGGTCGTTCATCCGGTTGAGGCACCGCAGGACGGTCGACTTGCCGCAGCCCGACGGACCGATCATCGCGGTGATCTCGTGGCGACCGTAGGCGAGGTTGACGTCGTGCACGGCGTGGAAGTCGCCGTAGAAGACGTTGAGGTCCCGGGCCTCCATCACGGGGTTGGTCGGGTAGACCGGAA
This sequence comes from uncultured Actinomycetota bacterium, assembly GCA_963712875.1. GTDB lineage: Bacteria > Actinomycetota > Actinomycetes > Propionibacteriales > Nocardioidaceae > Nocardioides. The sequence goes on from CAVQJS010000021.1 coordinate 49,066, forward strand.
GCTCGCGTTCGGAGTCCGAGTTGACCTCCACCATCGAGCCGACGTTGGACGAGCTCGAACCGCGCGTAGTGGCGGTTGCGGGCGTTGATGACATGTGGGATCTACCTCACCAGGATCGCTGGAACTTGTTGCGGATGAAGATGGCAAGCGCATTGAGCCCGAGGATCATGATCAGCAGGACGATGATCGCAGCCGAGGCCGCCTGACGCAGTTCCTCCTGGGACTGAGACGTCAGCGAGTAGATCTGCATCGGCAGCGCGGTGATCTTGCTCATCACGCCCTCGGGGTCGAAGCGGACCGAGCCGGCCAGGCCGACCACGATAAGCGGGGCCGCCTCGCCGATCGCCCGTGAGATCCCCAGGATCGTCCCGGTGGCGATGCCCGGCACCGCGGAGGGAAGGGTCTGCTTCCACGTGGTCTGCCACACGGTGGCTCCCAGGGCCAGGGAGCCGTCCCGGATCTCCCGGGGGACGGCACGCACGGCCTCGCGGGTCGTGATGATGATGACGGGAAGGATCAGCAGTGCGAGGGCCACGGACCCGCCGAGGACCGTGCCCGAGTCGGTGAACCCCATCAGGGCCATGACGGCCACGGCCAGGAGGCCGTAGACGATGGCCGGCACGGCGGCCAGGTTCTGGAGGTTGACCTCGATGAACCGGTGCCACCACCGGTCCGAGGTGGCGAACTCCTCGAGGTAGAGCGCGGCGGCGATCCCGAGCGGGACCGCGAACAGCGCCGTGAAGACCATCAGCCACAGGCTGCCGAGGATGCCGGCGCGGAAGCCGGCGGTCTCGGGGGCGACGACGGACGTGTAGTTGGTCAGCAGCGCCGTGTCGAAGCGAGGCGCACCCTCGATGGCCGTGGTGACGATCAGCGCGAGCAGCACGAGGATGCCGAAGAACAGCGAGACCCACAGCCCGATCAGGAAGATCAACGACAGGGGTGTGCGGTCCCGGCTCTTGCCCGTGGCGATCGTCGTCGTGACGGTGGCGGCGGCGGTGGACGTGGCGACACTCATCAGTAGACCTGCCTGAATCGTCGGACGATCCTGATGCTGATCAGGTTGAGGACCAGCGTGATGAGGAAGAGCAGCATGCCCACGGCGAAGAGGTTGTTGTAGGACAGGGAGCCGACCGGGCTCTCTCCGCCCGCGGTCTGGGCCATGAAGCCGGTCATGGTCTGCATGCCTTCGCGGGGGTCGAGGCTGAAGTTCTTCTGTGCACCGGCGGCCAGCGCGACGATCATGGTCTCGCCGATCGCGCGCGACATGCCGAGCACCACCGCGGCGGCGACTCCCGAGATGGCGGCCGGGAACACGACGCGGAGGGTGGTCTGCATCCGGTTGGCCCCCATGGCCAGGGAACCCTGGCGCATGGCTTGCGGGACGGCCGAGAACGAGTCCTCGGCCAGCGACGCGATGGTGGGGATGATCATGACCCCGAGCACGAGGCCGGCGGCCAGGGCGTTGGTGAAGCCGACCCCGATGTTGAGGATGTCCTGGAGCAGGGTGGGCGTGACGAAGGTCAGCGCGAAGAAGCCGTACACGACGGACGGCACACCGGCGAGCAGCTCGACCGTGGGCTTGAGGATCTTGCGGGCCCGCCGCGAGGCGTACTCCGAGAGGTACATCGCGGCGCCGAGGCCCAGGGGCACGGCGACGACCAGGGCGATGAAGGTGACCATCAGGGTGGCCGTCACCAGGGGAAGGACCGCGAACTGGCCGTCGAAGGCGAAGAAGTCGCCGAAGGGCACCTCGCGGAAGAAGGCGATGACCGGCTCGATGAGGGCGGCGATGATGCCGAACGTGATGGCCACCGAGATCAACGCGGACGCGACCAGCACGCCCTTGATGACCTGCTCGCCCGGTCGCGACTTGGCGCTCAGGTCGACAGCGGGCGGCAGGCCCGTCCCGAAGGACGAGCCTGCCCCACTGCTGGAGTAGCTGCTCATGTGAGTCCGTGTTCCTCGTCAGCTCGAGCGTCAGGAAGCGATGCCCTCGAGGGCCGACTGGGTCTCCGTGTAGAGCTCGTCGCTCAGCGGGATGAACTGACCGATCTCCGCGATCTCGGAGAGGTTCTCGACGAAGAAGTCGGTGTACGCGGCCACGGCCTCGTTGTCCGAGTACTTCGCGTTGTTGACGTACATGAACAGCGGACGGGCGAGCGGGGTGTACTCGCCGGCCTGGGCGGTCTCGGCGGACGGGGCGACGCACCCGGCGCCGTTGTCGATCTCGAGGGCCTTGAGGGAGTCCGAGTTCTCCTCGTAGTAGGTGTAGCCGAAGTAGCCGGTGGCACCCTCGGTGCCGGCCACGCCCTGGACGAGCACGTTGTCGTCCTCGGACGCCTCGTAGTCGTCGCGGGTCGCGGGCTCCTCGGCGTCGGGGTCGACGACCTCGCTCGCCATGTAGTCGTAGGTGCCGGAGTCGGTGCCCGGACCGAACAGCGAGATCTCCTGGTCGGGGAAGCTCGGGTCGAGGTCGCTCCAGTTGGTCACCTTGGAGTCGGGGGCCCACAGCTTGACGAGCTGGTCGACGGTGAGGCAGTCCACGGCGAGGTCGGGGTGCACCACGACGGTGAGGGCGTCGGTCGCGACCTGGAGCTCGGTGTACTCGATGCCGGCCTCCTCGCACGCGGCGACCTCGTCCTCCTCGATGGCACGCGACGCGTTGGAGACGTCGGTCTGGTCGCCACAGAAGGCCTCGAAGCCGCCACCGGTGCCGGACTCGGCGACAGCGACCTGCACGTCGGGGCTCTCCTCGCTGAGGAGCTCCTGCGCGGCGACGCTCATGGGGTAGACGGTGGACGAACCGTCGACGGAGACGCTGCCGCTGGCCGAGGAGGACTCGTCCGAGCCGGACGACTCGGACTCGCCGGCGTCGCCGCCACCGCAGGCGGAGAGGGTGAGGACGAGGGCGGCCGCGCCGGGGACGAGCGCGCGGCGGAAGGAAGTGCGGTTCACTTCGTTACTCCTGAAGTCTGTGTGTGGTGCTGACATCGTGGAAGGTAGGCAGCGGAAGTGACCTGCTCTGTCGGCCTCGGTGAACGAGCGGTGAACTCGACCGGACCGGTTGGCATCGCCAGTCGAGTCGTGAGACGACGATCACATGAATTCGTGTCGGGAGCCTTGACGACGGCCGATGCCAGGTCGTATCAGGCGTCTCTCAGGCCGGTGGACCTCGGTGGCCACGACCTTGCCCTTGCGGTGGTGGACGACCAGCAGGCTGCCCGGCTCCAGCGCACGGGTCGGGCACGCCCAGCGCGTCCACGACGGTCGGCAGCACCGGCCGGTGCGTGCAGAGGACCACGCTCTCGCCCGCGTCGACCAGGGAGTCGACCAGTCGCACGACACCCTTCACCGTCGCGCCCTGCTCGGTGAGCTCGTCATAGGTCTTCACCGGCCAGCCGGTGGTGTCGACGTACGGCGCCACGGTGTCCGCGCAGCGCACACTCGACGAGGTGTGCGCCGACGTGACGTCGAACGCGGCGAGCAGCGGGACGAGTCGCTGGGCCTGCGCAGCCCCGGCCATGACGAGCGGTCGCTCACGGTCGTCGCGCCGCCAGCCCCTGCGCGACCTCGCCTTGGCGTGTCGCAGGACGACGACCGCGCGCGTCTTGCGTCGCAGCGGGCGCGCCTCGGTCAGCGTCGCGCGGTCGTAGGGATAGGTCAGCCGCTGCATGGCTGCGCTCCACGGCACCCATTCCACGCAGTCGATCTCGGCGTTGGGGCGGTAGCCACTCACGTCGTCGCTGCCGATGACCCGCGCGGTCCAGTAGTCCACGGCCTTCATCCGCCCGTTGGACATCCGGTAGCGCTGCGCGAGCAGCGCGGGGCCGAGCCTGACGTCGAGGCCCGTCTCCTCGGCCACCTCGCGGACCGCCGCGGTGATCGGGTGCTCGCCGGGGTCCAGCTTCCCCTTCGGGAACGACCAGTCGTCGTACTTCGGACGGTGCACGAGCAGCACGTCGCCACCCTTGCGTGTCACCACGGCACCAGCAGCGCGCACGTCGCGGAGCTCCATGGCGTTAGTCTCACATCTTCACCGAACGACGAGGAGACCCATCCGTGTCCCGCCGTCTCGTGGTCGTCCTCCTGGTCGGTCTCGCGCTCGTCGCCGGCGGGTTCGTGGCGTGGCGCGTGGCCCAGCCGGAGACGCCCCTGGCCGAGGCGCTGTCGATGACTCCGGCCGGCGCCGACCGGGTCTCGTGGACGGACTGGGACGCCGTACGCCGTGAGCTGGACGCCCGCCTCGACGCCGACTCGTCGGCCGAGGACGTGCGTTCCTTCCTCGACGACGCCTTCACCGCCGACCTGAGCTCGATGTCGGCGCTTGTCTCCTCGGCCCCCGTGCTGCAGCAGGAGTTCGGGTTCTCGCCGGCCACGTTGGAGTGGGAGCTCTTCGCCCAGTCCGCCGCCGGCGCGGTCGAGCTGATGCGGGTGTCCGACGACGTGTCCCTGGCTGGCGTGGCCGACCGGCTGGAGGCCCTGGGCTTCACGGCCCCCGAGGAGGACGACGGCGTGTGGGTCGGCGGATCCGACGTCCTCTCCGGCGTCGACGCCTCGCTGACCCCCGAGCTCCAGTACGTCGCACTCCTCGACGACGAGCAGCTGGTCATGACCTCCGACCAGGCGCCCGCCCTCGAGCGAGCCGTCGCCGTCGCGCAGGGCGACGGCGCCGCGGCCGACGACCTCGCCGAGCTCAGCGAGGACCTCGGGGAGGCGACGGCGGCGGCGATCTACGACGGCGCCCACGCCTGCGAGAAGCTGGCGATGTCGCAGGCCGACGACGACGCGCAGGAGGAGGCCGAACAACTGGTGACGGCGGCCGGCGGCGTACATCCGCTGACCGGGTTCGCGATGGCGCGGCTGGTCGGCGGCGACATCCGGGTCGTCATGCAGGTCGAGGACGAGGATGACGCCGCGGGCGACGCCGACGCGCGGGCGGCACTGGCCGCCGGCCCCGCACCCGGCCAGGGCGGTAGCTTCACGGATCGCTTCACAGTCGACCGGGCCTCGTCACAGGGGCGCACGATCATCCTCGACCTGCATCCAGGTGAGAGTGGCTACGCGCTGTCGGACCTCACGAGCGGCCCGGTGCTCTTCGCGACCTGCTGATCAGTCGGAGGGCTGCCGGGGAGAGACACCCAGCAGCCGATCGATCTCGTCCTGCGACAGGTGCTCATCGGACTCGCTCGCAGCGATGATGAGGGTGGTGGTGAGCTCCACCTCGCTGAGCAGGTCGCCGTCCTCGAGGGTCACGTCGAACTGGTCGTGCATGTGCTCACCTCCTGACGGTGGGATTCTGGATCGCTACCGTTCTATCTCTGTACCCATTGTCGCCGACACTTACGCGCCAGCAAATGACCCTTTTGAGTCACTCGAGGACCACAACGGCGTGAGGCTCCATCCCGCCAGCGGGATGGAGCCTCACAAGGTGACCAGATCTGGACGGTGCGTCCAGCAGTCGGATCAGACGGGACGAACGTTCTCCGCCTGCGGACCCTTCGGGCCCTGCGTGACGTCGAACTCAACCTTCTGGTTCTCGTCCAGCGACTTGTAGCCGTTGGTCTGGATGGCCGAGTAGTGCACGAAGACGTCGTCGCCGCCGTCCTCCTGCGCAATGAAGCCGAAACCCTTCTCGGCGTTGAACCACTTCACGGTGCCTTGAGCCATGTGCTCTGTACTCCTGTTATCGGAACGAGGGGGCGTCACTTCGACGTCCCCGCACCAGATGCGGTGACACGTCGCTCCGACTTGCAAGCTGGGAGGCCCGAAGAAGAAACGCCGTTGGATCACAAACTCCGCGGGCGTCGACCTGCTGGAACTTGCACCTGTTGCACGACAAACCCTACCAACAAAACGCGCCGTGCCAATCACCTGGGGAAACGATGCTGTGAACGCCAGGGCAATTCCCGGGGCGGCGGCGACCACGACATAGCATCCCGCCATGACACGACACCGGGCTCTCGGACGGTTGACCACGCTTGTCGCGGCGACGCTGATGGGGGTGTCGATGGCCGGTACGCCGGCCGGATCGGCGTCGAGCCAGTCGAGTGCTCCGCCCGAGTTCGTCAGCAAGATGTTGCGCGACTTCAGTCCGGACGGAGACGGCTTCAAGGACACGATCCGTGTCACCTACGACCTCCCGCAGAGCGCCCGGCCCACCATCCGGGTGCTGAGGTACGGCAAGCGGATGTTCGACGCCCCGCTGGGCCGACAGCAGGCGGGCCGCCACTCGTGGACCTGGGACGGACGACTGCCCAACGGAAGGACGGCGCCGCACTCGACGTACGAGATCCAGCTCAGGGCGAACGGGACGGCCAGCACGTTCGTCGAGCTGGACCTGAAGTTCCAGGCCCGCCTCGACGTGGCTGGCCGCTTCGGCCGGCCCCGCCGCGAGGCGACGCCCGTCTACCCCCGCTCGCGCGTCATCCGGGACCTGGTCGCCCTCGAGGTCCTGGCCGCACCGAGTGAGCTCGCCCGTGGCGTGCTCACGATCAAGCGCCGAGGCGGCGAGGTCGTCGCACGCCGATCGTTGACGAAGGACACGTTCATCCGGACCGTTCGCTGGTCCGCGCGCGACGGGCGCGGTCGCCCGCTGCCTCCGGGACGCTACGTCGCCCAGGTGTCGGGCAGGGACAAGGCCGGCAACTCCGGCCGCACCGAGCCGGTGCGTCTCTGGGTATCTGCGGACCGGCTCGTCTGGCACGAGGAGACCAGGGTCGTCTCCGCCGAGGAGGCTCTGGCCAGCTCCTGCGGTTGGGACACCGAGAAGGACTGCGAGACCAGCTTCGACTGCGGGACGATCGCTCCGAGCACCCGCACGGCGGGCGCGCTGACCTACCGCGCCGGTGCGTGCGACGACGCGTGGAACTACCGGAACCGGGCCTACTCCGGCAACCTCGTGCCTGTCGACGAGGCCGTGCGCGGCGTCGACCGCATCCGGGTCGCGTTCACCGGTACGCCGACCACCCCGGGCGAGTCGGATCTCGCGCATTTGCGGGTAGCGGGCGACACCGACAGCGTCGTCGCCTCGAGCACCACCGCCCAGAGCACCTGGGTCGAGCACCCCGCCTGGGGCGACGGCCAGTCCGCCGGCGGGGGCTTCCCGCGTGTCCCGGCAGGGGCCTACTGGATGTTCTGGACCGAGAACGACGATTCCTTCGACGTCGCGTCCTTCACCGTGGACCTGCGCTACCTGACGCCGGCGCGGTGACCCGGACGCCTCTGGGATACTCAGTCGCAGGTCGTGGACGGTCGGCGTCGCAGGTGACGCCAGGGTCTCACGTCCCGGGCCTCTAGCTCAATGGGTAGAGCAGCGGACTTTTAATCCGTTGGTTCAGGGTTCGAGCCCCTGGAGGCCTACATAAACAACCGCAAGCCAGCGGCTGTCTCGCCCACGTGCGTGTTGAGGAGGCGACGCCCTGACACGCGGGTCACCCGGTTCGGGCGGTGCGACCCACGGGATGAGGTGATGTCCTCGGGGGGTAGCGAACAGGCCCGTGCCGGACGGGAAAAGTCGACCGAGAGGAACGGCAGTGGCTGCGGAAGCGACCTCTCGCCTCGATGCCCTGTCACGCACGATGCCGGGGCTGGCGATGCTTCGGTCGTACAGGCCTGCCCTGTTCGGCAAGGACCTGGTCGCCGGCCTCGTGCTCACCACGCTGCTGGTCCCGCAAGGGATGGCGTACGCCGAGCTCGCGGGCCTGCCGGCGATCACCGGTCTGTACACGACCATCCTCGCGTTGCTCGGCTACGCACTGTTCGGCCCGTCCCGGGTGCTCGTTCTCGGCCCGGACTCGTCGCTCGGCCCGATGATTGCTGCGATCGTCGTTCCGCTCGTCGCAGCGGAGGGAGACGCGGGGGCTGCCGTCGCCTACGCCTCCGTGCTCGCCCTCATGGTGGGTGCGATCACCGTGCTCGCCGGCGTGTTCAACCTCGGCTTCATCGCCGACCTCCTGTCGAAGCCGACCCAGATCGGGTACATGAATGGCCTCGCGCTCACGATCCTCGTCAGCCAGCTACCCAAGCTGTTCGGGTTCTCCGTCGATGCGGACGGCCTGATCGGTGAGGCGGTCGCGTTCGCTGAGGCGGTCAGTGACGGAGAGACCGTCGGAGCCTCGCTGGCAGTCGGGGCAACATGCCTGGTCCTGATCGTGGGACTTCAGCGACTGTGGCCGGTCTTCCCGGCCGTGCTCGCCGCCGTCGTCCTCGCGATCGCTGCCGTTGCCGTGTTCGATCTCGCGGACCGAGGTGTCGACCTGATCGGAGTGCTCCCGTCAGGTTTCCCACCACTCACGTTGCCGACGGTACCGATCGGCGACCTGGGGTTTCTATTCGCCGGCGCGCTCGGCATCTCACTGGTCTCACTCACCGACACCATCTCGAACGCATCCGTGTTCGCCGACAAGACCGGGGAGGAGATCGACGGGAACCGCGAGATGATCGGCGTGGGCGCGGCCAGCATCGCCGCAGGGTTCTTCCAGGGGTTCCCCGTCAGCGCCAGCGGATCGCGGACCGCGGTCGCGTTCCAGAGCGGCTCGCGAACCCAGGTCACCGGCCTGGTCGGAGCTGCAGCGGTCGTCGCCCTGCTCGTCGCCGCGCCCGGACTGCTCCGCAACCTTCCGCAGCCCGCGCTCGCAGCAGTCGTCATCGCCGCATCGCTGTCCCTCGCGGACATCGCGGGACTGCGTCGGCTGCGGCGCCAACGCCGCTCCGACTTCGTCGTTGCCCTCGTCGCCTTCCTCAGCGTCGCCCTCCTGGGGGTGCTGTACGGCATCGCTGTGGCCGTTGGCCTGTCGATCCTCAACGTGTTCCGCCGGCTCTGGTGGCCCCACCAGGCGATCCTCGGCCGCTCAGGTGGCGTGCGCGGCTACCACGACACCGCCTACCGGGAGACCTCGGAGCACCTGCCCGGTCTCGCGATCTACCGATTCGACGCACCGCTGCTGTTCGCGAACGCACGCACGTTCCGCAACCAGGTGCGCCGTCTCGCAGCCATCGAGCCCCGGCCGGTGTGGATCATCGTCGCGGCCGAACCGATCACCGACGTCGACACCACCGCAGCAGACATGCTCGCCGACCTCGACGCCGACCTCGCTGAGGCCGGGACACGACTGGTCTTCGCGGAGCTGAAGGATGCCGTGCAGGCCAAGGTCGGAAGCTACGAGGTGCCGACTCTGAGCGACGACCGCTTCTACCCGACCATCCGAACCGCGGTCGAGGCCTACGCGGCCACGCACGACGTCACCTGGGTGCCCGGGCCCAGCCCGTACCACGTGGACTGACCGACCCAGCCGGGCCAGTGCCTGCGTCTCGCATTCCGCCGCGTTCAGGTGTGTGGGTGGACACGATCAGCCGGTCTCCGGGATGTCATGGACGGCTGAGCCGACGCCATCCCCCATGTCTGTTGTTGGCGACTATCTCGCTCAGGATCTCGATCAGGGCATCCCGGTCGATCTCATCGTTCTCGTAGATCTGGATCGTCCGGCCGGTCGCGTTGCCGTGGCCTTGGTTGATGAGGCCGTGGGGGTCGGTGACGGTCGGGTCGTAGAGGAAGAGGTTGACGTGGTCCTTCGTCGCCAGCAGGGCACAGACATTGCCCATGAGGACGAAGTAGGGCTGCACGGTTCGCTTGATCGTTTCTTCGATCTCGGGGTCCGTCGCCCAGATCGCGTCACGTAGCTGATCGCATATCGACCGCTGCCACGTGGGCAGCTGCGCGAGGTAGGCATCGACTCCAGGATGTGCGCGTCCAGTCATGATCGGATTGTGGCAGTCATCGACGGGTTGCCAAGCAGGTCAAGCGTTGCAGCGTCGTACGTAGAACGAACCGACCCCGAGGTTCGCCCTGATGGAGTACAACCGAGACATGGCGCGCGATCACGTGGAAGTCGGGGCCACGTACTCCGTCCCCCCGGAGATGGCGCTGCCGTCCTTGGACGACCTCGCCGGGGTCGCGACGGTCGATCCGCCAGTGATCCAGGAACTGCTGGCGGACTACTTCGACACCGACGACCTCCGGCTGGCACGGCTCGGCATCACTCTGCGGCGACGTAGCGGCGGCGAGGACTCGGGTTGGCACCTGAAAGTTCCTGTAGCCGGCGCGCGGCACGAGGTGCACGAGCCGTACACCGTAGATCTCGCACCACCTGCCCCCCTGCTCGACGCACTCCAAGGTGTTGTCCGAGGTGGAGCGTTGTCGCCGCAGGTCACCATCCGGACCAGTCGTGAGGTGCGTCGGTTGCGCGACGTCGAGGGTTCGGTTCTCGCGGAAGTTGTCGACGACCACGTGCACGCCGAGCGCTGGACATCGAGTGACCGTGCGACGACCTGGCGCGAGTGGGAGATCGAGCTCGTCGAGGGTGATGTGGCTCTGCTGAACCGTGTCTCCGGGAGGGTCGAGACCGCGGGAGCACAGGCCGCGGCCCATGCGTCGCAGCTCGCCCGGGCGCTGGGCGAATGCGGCGTGGCGGTGGGCGCTGCCGGGGCGGACGACGGCACCCCTACGCTTGCCCGCGAGATCGTGTGGGCTCGTCTCCGCGACCTGGAAGCTCGCCTGTTGCGGTGGGACGTGCTGGTGAGACGAGACGCCGAGGACTCGGTTCACCAGGTGCGGGTCACCGTTCGGCGGCTTCGCAGCGCCCTCGCCACGTTTCGCCCGATGTTCGACCGCGATCGGACCGAGCCGCTTCGCGCCGAGCTGCGCTGGTTGGGACTCCTGTTGGGCGACGCACGCGACGCCGAGGTGCTGCGCGACCGGATCGGGGACCTGGCCGGAGGCGAGGACCCACGGCTGCTCGATCGAGGCAGCATCACCTCGGCACACGAGATGTTGGCGCGTCGATACCGTGACAACCACGACCGGCTGGTGCGAGAGATGAGGTCCCCCCGGTACGCCGCACTGGTGGACAGCCTGGAGCACCTCGTCGCTGAGCCTCCCTTTGCTCCGGGTGATGTCGATCGCGAGGCGGGCGCACTCCGCACCCACGTGCGCCACGACTGGAAGAGACTGGCGTCCGCGGTCGACAGGACCGAGCAGGTCCTGGACGTCGGGACCCGCCAACACAGACTTCACGAGGTCCGCAAGGCCGCGAAGCGCACCCGGTACGCGGCGGAGCCACTGATACCGATCTACGGGCCCGACGCCGAGCGCTTCGTCATGGCCGTCGAGGAGATCCAGGAATCGCTGGGCGACCTGAACGATGCGCTCATCAGCCTCCACGAGCTCCAGCGGCTCGCCCTGGACGAGTCCGCGCGCGGTCACGACACCTCCACACTGGACCTTCTTCGCACACGCGAACAAGAAGCAGCCGACGCGAGCGAAGCGCGGTTCATGAAGGCCTGGCACCAGGCCCGGCGCAGGAAGGTGCTGCGCTGGCTCGGCTGAGCGGACGACTCCAGGCTCAGGCCTGCCCGGCGGTCTGGGGACCGAGCAGGACTGCCGCGCCGACGAGCGCGCCGGTCGCCACGTCGTCCAGAGCGGTGTCAGCGTCCGAGAACGGGTAGGTCGTCACCCTGGCCCGGATGCCGGTCGCCGCGGCGAGGTGCAGCAACTCCTCGCCGTCGAGGCGGGTGTTGGCGGTGACGCTGGTGAGCGTTCGCTCACGGAACAGATGAGCCTGGTAGTCGAGCGCGGGGATGTCGCTCAGGTGGATCCCCGCCACCGCGAGGGTTCCGCCCTGATCCAACGCCTCCAGGGCCACCGGCACCAGGTCGCCGACCGGCGCGAACAGGATCGCCGCGTCGAGCGGGACGGGCGGTCGCGCGTACGCGTGACCTGCCGAGGCGGCACCCAGCTCCAGGGCGAGCTCTTGCGCGGGCTGGTCGCGGGTGAGGACGTGCACCTCCGCTCCCTGGGCCAGGGCCAGCTGGGCGGTGAGGTGCGCGCTGGCCCCGAAGCCGTAGATCCCCAGCCGCCCTCCAGGAGGCAGCGCGGCCCGGCGCAGGGCGCGATACCCGATGATGCCCGAGCACAACAGCGGCGCAGTGGCGACGGGGTCGACGTCGGCCGGCAGGGAGTAGGCCCAGGCCTCCGCGATGACGGCGTACTCGGCGAAGCCTCCGTCGGTGTCCCAGCCTGTGTACGTGGACTCGCGACAGAGGTTCTCCCGCCCGGAACGACACGGGCCACAGACCTGGCAGGTGCGCCGCAACCACGCGATGCCCACCTTGTCGCCGACGCCGAACCGGCGGCTCCGGTCCCCCGTCGCGACGACCTCGCCGACCACCTCGTGACCGGGGACCCGGGCCGGTGCCCTGGCTGGCAGGTCGCCGTCGGCGAGATGCAGGTCGGTCCGGCACACACCGCACGCGAGCACGCGCACCAGCACCTCGTCGGGCGCCGGGCGGGGCACTGAACGCTCGACCTCGATCACGCGCCCGCGTTCCCCGCCGCTACCGCTCACGACCCACGCCCGCATCGTGGAGGGCAGACCGGTCATCACTCTCCTCCCTGGATCGCCAGATCGGACAGGTGCCTCGTGCACCTGCTCAGCGTCGCACCGCCGGCGCAGTAGATCAGCGCGTGGCTTCGCGTACGCCGCGCGCCCCGCTGTCGGTGAGGCGCGCCTCCTCCGCGGCCCTGGCCTCGAGCTCCTGCCGGGTCGTCTCGAGCAGCGCCCGCGCGGCGTCGTACGCCCCGGGGTCGGAGACGAGGTCGGTGGCACCACCGCGCAGCCGGGCCAGCGCGGCCCGGGCGAAGATCTGCTGCTCGGTCGTGGTGCGCTCTGAGCGCCCGCGGCCGAGGAACGAGATGAACCAGTGGAGCACCGCGGTGACGCGGCTCTTGAAGCCGGTGATGTAGACGAGGTGCACGGCCAGCCACATCAGCCAGGCGAGGACGCCGGTGAGGCGCAGCTTGCCGACCATCGCCACCGCGTTGAAGCGGCTGATGATGGCCATCGAGCCCTTGTCGAAGTACTTGAACGGCTCCTGCGGAGACTTGCCCTCCAGACGACCCTTGATCTCCTTGGCGGCGTACTTCGCGCCCTGGATGGCCACCTGGGCGACACCGGGGAGGTTGTCGAGGGCGATCATGTCGCCGACGACGAAGACCTCGGGGTGGCCGGGCAGGGTGAGGTCGGGGTTGACGCCGATCCGGCCGGCGCGGTCGAGGGGCGCACCCGTCTGCTCGGCGAGGGTCTTGGCGAGCGGGCTCGCCTGGACACCGGCGGCCCAGATCTTGGTGACGGTGTTGATGCGCTCGACGCGCCCGTCCTTGAACTTCATCTCGATGCCGCGCTCGTCGACGTCGGTCACCATCGCGCCGAGGATGACCTCGACACCGAGCTCCTTCAGCTCGGCCTCGGCCTTGGCGCCGAGCTTCTGGCCGAACGGCGGCAGCACCTGGGGCGCCGCGTCGAGGAGGATGACGCGCGCCGAGCGGGTGTTGATCGAGCGGAAGTCGCGCTTGAGGGTGCGGTGGGCCAGCTCGGCGATCTGGCCGGCCATCTCCACCCCGGTGGGGCCGGCCCCGACCACGACGAAGGTCAGCAGGTGGTCGACGTCGTCGCCGCGCTTGGCACCGAGCTCGGCCATCTCGAAGGCGCCGAAGATGCGCCCGCGAAGCTCGAGGGCGTCGTCGATGCTCTTCATGCCGGGCGCGTGCTCGGAGAAGTGGTCGTTGCCGAAGTAGGACTGGGTGGCGCCGGCCGCGACGAGCAGCGAGTCGTACGACGACACGGTCTCGCGGCCCAGGACGCGCGAGGTGACCGTGCGAGCCTGGAGGTCGATGTCGGTGACCTCACCCAGCAGGACCTGGGCGTTCTGCTGCGAGGCGAGCACCTCGCGGGTGGGCGGCGCGATCTCGCCCTGGGAGAGGATGCCGGTCGCCACCTGGTAGAGCAGCGGCTGGAAGAGGTGGTGGGTCGTCTTGGCCACCATGGTGACTTCGACGTCGGCACGGCGCAGCGCCTTGGTGCCGAAGAGCCCGCCGAATCCGGACCCGATCACGACCACCTTGTGGGCGGGGGCGTGCGACGTCAGTCATGGGAGCTCCTGGGGTCGTCGAAGGCGGTACACCCGTCCATTGTCCTCCCGCCTCGCGGATCCCGCACGAAAACGCCACGGGAGTTCGGTTGCTCACATCGCACCGAACCATCGCAGGAGAAGTAGAGTCGTGCGACGTTTGTGACGCTCCACAGTGGGTATTCGACGCCCCACAGGACTACACGTTCAGCCCCGTCCAGGAAATGAGTCCCGGTGCCGCTGAGCTCTGAGCTGACCCTCGAGGCGTCGCCGCGCTCCGCGTCCGACGCCCGCAGGTGGGTGAGCGACGTGTGTCGCCGACTCGACCGGCACGACCTCGTCGAGTGCGCCGAGCTGGGCGTCTCCGAGCTGGTCGCCAACGCGATCCTCCACGCCAGGGCGCCCTACACCGTCCGCGTGCGCGGCACCGCCAGCCATCCGCGGATCGAGGTGCTGGACGGGTCCACCCACCCGCCCGTGGCCCCGGTTCCGCGCAACGGCGACGACCTCGAGCTGCTGCTGACCTTCGGCCGCGGGCTGTCGATGGTCGCCCAGTGCGCCGTGTCGTGGGGAGCCAGCATCGAGCCGCAGCGGCAAGGTGGTGTGGTTCGAGCCGTCTCCCGCGATGCACGAGGACGACTCCGCCGAGCTGGTGATCGATCGCACCGACCAGCGCCACTCCCGAGCCCACCAGCGACGCAGCGGTCCAGGTGCAGCTGCTCGGTCTCGACGTCCCCCTCTACTCCTCGCTGGCCAGGCAGTACACCGAGCTGCGGCGCGAGCTGCGCCTGCTGTCGCTGTCCCACCAGTCCGACTACCCCCTGGCCGGCGACCTCACCGCGATGTTCTCCAACTTCGAGCGCCAGTTCCCCGAGTCCTACTCCGCAGCAGATCACGCGCCGCCGAGACCAGGGGCCTGCCTCGCGTCGACGTCGTCTTCGCGATGGTGCCCGAGGCCGGACCGATCTTCGTGACGATGACCGAGATGTTCGACGTCGCCGACGCCTTCTGCAGGGCGGAGCGGCTGCTCTCCCTCGCTCGCACCCCGCGACAGCGCGACCTGCACGTGTGGCTGCTCGGTGAGCTCATCGGACAGCTCGAGGGGGCCAACCCCCGCGCCTGGCACGACTCGGGTCACGCCAGCGGCCACGGATCGACGAGCCAGGTCGGGTGAGCTCGAGCCGGCTGCGCAGCGTCGACCTGCTCCTGGTCGCTGCGGGCGGGGCCGTCGGGGCCCTGGCGCGCGTCGGCATCGACACGGCCGCCCCGGACTCGCTGTTCCCCTGGCCGACGTTGGCCGTCAACGTCGTCGGTGCGTTCCTGCTGGGACTGCTGCCCGTGCTGGCCGCCGTACGCCACTCGCGACGCGTCGCGGTCGCGCTCGGGCCCGGGCGTGCTCGGCGGTTTCACGACGGTCTCCGCCTGGGCCGGGGGCGTGCGGGAGCTGGCCGCTGCCGGACATGTCGGGGTGGCCGGGCTCTACCTCGCGGTGACGCTGGCCGCCGGCCTGGGCGCCGCCGCCCTCGGCCGGAGGATGTCGCACCGGCCGGAGCCCGCGGGTGCGCGTCGAATGACCGCGCTGCTCGTCGCCCTCGGCGCCGCGGTCGGCGCACCGTTGCGCTATGCCTGGGCGGTCGCGTTCGACGCCCGCTGGCCGCACGGCACCCTGCTCGTCAACACGGTGGGCTCGGGGCTGCTTCGGCTGCTTCGCGGCCCTGTCCCTGTCCGACGCGGCCTGGGCCCTGCTCGGCTCGGGCTTCTGCGGCGCGTTCACGACGTTCTCGGCCTTCGCCGTGCAGTCCGTCGACCGCCCGCCACGCGATGCGGCGCCGTACGTCCTCGCGACGGTCGTGCTGGCCGTCGGTGCCTGCGTGCTGGGCTGGCAGGTCGGCACGCGCCTGATCCAGGCCGGCGAGCTAGCCCCAGCCGAGGTCGTGCAGCCGGGCGTCGTCGAGGCCGAAGTGGTGGGCCACCTCGTGGACGACGGTGATGCGCACCTCCTCCTCGAGCTCCTCGACCGTCTCGGCCATGTCGAGCAGCGGTCCGCGGAAGAGCAGGATCCGGTCCGGCAGCATGCCGGCATGGTTGGCCGGTCGCTCGGTCAGGGCGAGGCCGTCGTAGAGACCGAGCAGGTCGGGGTCGTCCGCGGGGGCCTCGGCCTCCACCAGCACCACGACGTTGTCGACCAACCGGGCCAGGTCCTCGGGCAGGTCGTCGAGCGCGCGCCCGACCATCGCGTCGAATTCGGCGGGGTCGAGGTCGAGGGGCATGCGCCGAGACTAGGCGGGAAATGACCGCCGCCCCGGACCAGGGTCCGAGGCGGTGAGGTGGCGACCCTGACGAGACTCGAACTCGCGACCTCCGCCGTGACAGGGCGGCGCGCTAACCAACTGCGCTACAGGGCCAATGTGAAGTTGTGCCAACTGGTGAAGCGGGGGAACTCTAACCCATGCCCGACGGCTCCTCCCAATCGGGAGGGCCACGCACCCAGGTCGCACCCCCAACGGGATTCGAACCCGTGCTACCGCCGTGAAAGGGCGACGTCCTAGGCCGCTAGACGATGGGGGCCTGCCCACCGACGAGCGCACTCGTGGAGGCGTCGTACAGCATAGGGCCACCCTCTCCCGCGCTCCCAAACCCGAGCCCCGCCGAGTATGGCGAGCTGCGACGGCCCGGATCCGCCACCGACCACCTGAGCCGATTCCGTGGGCACTCGCGGCCTGTTGTATTCTTCGAGGCGCTTGGGCAGGTAGCTCAGTTGGTACGAGCGATCGCCTGAAAAGTGATAGGTCGGCGGTTCGACCCCGCCCCTGCCCACAGGCAAGGCAAGACGCCCGGTTCACGTCCCGAACCGGGCGTCTTGTCGTTGCGGCACGGTGCGTCCGGTCCGAGATGATGGGTGGGTGCTCCCCCGCTTCGAGATCGTGCGCCGGATGCGACCCGTCGACCTCGTCGCTCCGGGCTCCGTCCGCGTCGACACGTCGTCGGCCGCGACGGTGGCGATGCCCGCGGTCGCTCCCTACGTCGCGGCGGTGAGCGACATCGACGGTCCGGCCTGCGAGCTCGCCCTCCATCTCGGCGGATTGCGACTGGCGGCGGTGTGGCGGGGAGGAGAGGTGTCCCTGTCCGTCGATGACCGGCCGGTGCGCAGCCGTCGGTTCGCCGGTGGCCAGTCGCCGTCACGCCTGGGCATCAGCCTGACCGGCACGCACCTCACGGCCTGGGCCGACGAGTCCGGCTCGTGGGTCGCCCGCGCGCGCTACGACCTCGTCGACGACCTCGACCCGCGCGACGAGTCGGTCCTCGCCGGCCTGGCGGTCGAGGCCCCGAGGAACGGCCACGCACGCCGGCGGCTTCGGGCAGCTCGGACTCCGCGACGTGCGGGTCGTGTCCGACGCGGACGGTACGCCGGTCCGCGAGGGCGGCGACCTCTGGCTGACCGCGACCTCCGCCGGACCGGGCTTCTTCGACACCGCGCACACCAGCGTGTGGCGCCTCGACCCGACGACGTTCGAGCTCGCCCACTCCGGCGACCTGTTCTTCCGCAGGCCCGACCGACCCGGGGTCTTCGGCGACCACGCGACCCACCTCGTCCGGCACGGCGACGGGTGGCTGGTGGCGACCAGCACGTGGGGAGACTTCGAGCAGCCCGCGACGCGCGCTGGTCGGCGTACGGCATCGGGGTTGCGGGTCACCCTCGCCGAGTCCGGGGACGACCTGCTGCGCGGCACCCACGTCCTGGACACCCGCGAGCTGCCGCTCCCGACGGACGGGTTCGCCTCGATCGCGACCTGGGATCCCCACCTGGTGCAGCGTGACGGGCAGTGGCTGGTCGGCTTCGTGAGCGCCCGGAGGTTCTTCGACTTCCACCCGGCGCTCGCGTCGGGGCCCGACACTGGACGACCTGTCGCTGGTCGGGAGCCGCGACCGACCGGCGGGCCACCGAGGGCACCACGCTCGTCGAGGTCGACGGTCGGCTGGTGGTCCTGGCGAGCGACGGGCGCGACGGGCGACGCGGGCAGCGGGCGCGCTTCCCGGTCTTCGACACCGACCTCACCGAGGTCGGCGTGCTGGATGCGCCGTACCCGACGAACCTCCCCTGGCCGACCCTCGCGCGGGTCGACGACGGCTGGCTGATGGTCACCTTCAACGGGCGGCCGAGGGGCGGCAGGCTGCTGGGCTACGGCACCCACGGCGACCTCGTGGTGATGCGTTCGACATGAGCGGATCGGGCTACGCTGAGCGTGACCGCGGTCACCACCCACGACCGCGTCGACCAGGACCGCACACCCCGCGGCTCGCCCCATGAGAAAAGGACCACCCCGCATGTCTGGAGCCACCTCTTCCGGCGTCGACGTCTTCGAGCTCGGCGCCGAGCACGAGCAGGTCGTCTTCTGCAACGACCACGCCACCGGCCTCCGGGCCATCGTCGCGATCCACTCCACGGCCCTCGGCCCGGCGCTCGGCGGGACGCGGTTCTATCCCTACGCCAGCACCGACGACGCGATCGTCGACGCCCTCAACCTCTCGCGCGGCATGTCCTACAAGGCCGCGCTGGCCGGTCTCGACCTCGGTGGCGGCAAGGCCGTCATCATCGGCGACCCGGCCCAGCTCAAGAGCGAGGCGCTGCTGCGGGCCTACGGCCGCTTCGTGCAGTCGCTCGACGGCCGCTACTTCACCGCCTGCGACGTCGGGACCTACTCCGAGGACATGGACCACATCGCCCGCGAGTGCGACTTCGTCACCGGCCGCACCGTCGCCCACGGCGGCGCCGGCGACAGCTCGGTGCTCACGGCGTACGGCGTCTTCCAGGGCATGCGCGCCGCGGCCGAGCAGGTCTGGGGCGAGCCCACCCTGGCCGGGCGCACCGTCGGCGTCGCCGGCGTCGGCAAGGTCGGTCGCCACCTGGTCCGCCACCTCATCGAGGACGGCGCGTCGGTGGTCGTCACCGACGTGTACGCCCCCTCCGTCGAGTCGGTGCGCGCCGCGTACCCGCAGGTCACGGCCGTCGCCTCGACCGCCGAGCTGGTCGCGAGCGAGCTCGACGTCTACGCCCCCTGCGCCCTCGGCGGCGCGATCAGCGACGAGGTGCTCGAGGTGCTCAGCGCGAAGATCGTGTGCGGCGCGGCCAACAACCAGCTCGCCCACCCCGGCATCGAGAAGCAGCTCGAGGAGCGCGGCATCCTCTACGCCCCCGACTACTGCGTGAACTCCGGTGGTCTCATCCAGGTCGCCGACGAGCTCCAGGGCTTCTCCTTCGAGCGCGCCCAGCACCGTGCGACGGGCATCTTCGACACCACCCGGCGGGTCTTCGCCCTGGCCGAGGCCGACGGCGTACCTCCGGCGATCGCCGCCGACCGGCTCGCCGAGCGTCGGATGCGCGAGGTCGGTCGCCTGCGGGGCATCTACCTGCGCTGAGCGGGCGCGAATGTCCCCCACGAGCCGCTGACCGGGCACAGATGTCCGCCGGGAGCCGCCGACCGGGCACGAATGTCCAGGGCTATCTGCGCATTCGTGCCCGGTCGGCGGGCTGACGCGCGCATATCGTGCCCGGTCGGCGGGCTCGGGCGGACATTTGCGCCCGCTCGCACGCTCAGCGCCCGGGCGCGGTCGTACGCCGACCCGGCACCTGGGCCGGGTCCGTGAGGTGTGTGGTCAGTCAGTCGCGACGACTGGGATCGCCGTAGCGCGCCCACTCGTCCTCTTCCGGCTCGACGTCACGCACCTGCGGTGGGTGAGTCTCTTCACCGTGCAGCTCCTTCGCCAACGCGCCGAAGTCCGTCTCGTGAGTCCGGTACTTCAGGTCGCGTGCGACCTTGGTCTGCTTCGCCTTCGCTCGGCCGCGCCCCATAGGGTCGACCCCCTCGCACACTTGGCCGGGGCTGTCGGTGGATGACCACGACGCGCCCGGTCTGATCGGTCACATATCGTGGGGGTAACGCTACCCGGTCGCTGGCTGTTCCCGCACATCAGATCCCGGCATTTCGCGTCACTTTCGACAATCCGCGCTCACCAACCGGGGTGCTGGCCCACCAGCGCGACCCGGCCGCCGTTGTCGGCGTCCGTCCGCACCTCGCCGGCGACCCAGGCCCTGATGCCGTGGGTGGCCAGGACGCCGATGGCTGCGTCGACGTCATCAGGCGGGGTGAGCGACACCATGCCGACGCCGCAGTTGAGCGTGGCCTCGAGGTCGGCCTGCGACACCGCGCCCACCCGTCGTACGACGTCGAAGACCGGTTGCGGCGTCCAGGTGGCCCGGTCGATCGTGACGGCGAGCTCCTCGGGGAGCACGCGCTCGAGGTTGGCGGCGAGCCCGCCACCGGTCACGTGGGACATCGCGTGCGTCGCCGGTGCGGTCGGCCAGGTCGAGGCAGGCCTTGGCGTAGATGCGGGTCGGCTCGAGGAGCTCCTCGCCGAGGGTGCGACCGAGCTCCTCGACCTCGCGGTCGAGCCCCCAGCCGGCCTGCTGCAGGAGGACGTGGCGGACGAGGGAGTAGCCGTTGGAGTGCAGGCCGCTGGCCTCCATCGCGATGACCACGTCACCGGGACGGACCCGGCCGGGGCCGAGCAGCCTGCTGGCCTCGACGACGCCCGTCGTGGCACCGGCCACGTCGTAGTCGTCGGGGTCGAGCAGTCCGGGGTGCTCGGCGGTCTCGCCGCCGATCAGCGCACACCCGGCGACCACGCAGGCCTCGGCGATGCCCTTGACGATGGCAGCGATCCGCTCGGGGACCACGCGACCGCAGGCGATGTAGTCGGTCATGAAGAGCGGCTCGGCGCCGCAGACGACGAGGTCGTCGACGACCATGCCGACGAGGTCGAAGCCGATCGTGTCGTGGATGTCCATCTGCTGCGCGATGGCGACCTTGGTGCCGACGCCGTCGGTGGAGGTGGCGAGCAGCGGCTGGGTGTACTTCGTCAGCGCGGTCGCGTCGAAGAGCCCGGCGAAGCCGCCCAGGCCCCCGATCATCTCCGGACGGCGGGCCTTCTCGACGTAGGCCTTCATCAGGTCGATCGCGCGGTCGGCCGCGTCGATGGAGACGCCGGCGGCCGCGTAGGCGCCCGACTCGGAGTGGGCACTGTCGGGTTGCTCGGTCACGTGTCTCCTCGGGTGACGACGGGTGCGGGTCAGGGGTTGTTGAGGACCGGCAGCGCGCGGCCCATCGTCGGCGACTGCAGCGTCGCCTCGAGCAGGTGCTTGCCGAGGAGGCTCTCGTCGGGCAGCTCGATGGGGTACTCGCCGGTGAAGCAGGCCGTGCACAGGCGCTCGGCCGTCTGGCCCGTGGCCTCGACCATGCCCTCGAGCGAGATGTAGCCGAGCGTGTCGGCCCCGACGCTGGCGGCGATCTCCTCGGGGGTGAGCCCGTTGGCGATCAGCTCGGCGCGGGTGGCGAAGTCGATGCCGTAGAAGCACGGCCACTTCACCGGGGGGCTCGAGATGCGGACGTGGACCTCGAGGGCCCCGGCTTCGCGCAGCATCCGCACCTGGGCGCGCTGGGTGTTGCCACGCACGATCGAGTCGTCGACCACGACGATGCGCTTGCCACGGATCATGTGCTCGAGCGCGTTGAGCTTGAGCCGGATGCCGAGCTGGCGCAGCGTCTGGCTGGGCTGGATGAAGGTGCGTCCGACGTAGGCGTTCTTGACGAAGCCCTGGCCGAACGGGATGCCCGACTCGGCGGCGTACCCGGATGCGGCGGGCGTGCCCGACTCGGGGACCGGCATGACGAGGTCCGCATCGACGGGGAACTCCCGGGCCAGCCGACGGCCCATCTCGACCCGCGCCTCGTGGACGTTGCGGGCGCTGATGGTCGCATCGGGGCGGGCGAGGTAGACGTACTCGAACACGCAGCCCTTGGGGGCGGGCTCGGCGAACGTGTGCGAGCGCAGGCCGTTCTCGTCGATGACGATCATCTCGCCGGGCTCGACCTCGCGGACCACGCTCGCGCCGATGGTCGCGAGGGCGGCGTCCTCGCTGGCGACCACCCAGCCGCGGTCGAGCCGCCCGAGCACCAGCGGGCGGATGCCCTGCGGGTCGCGCGCGGCGTAGAGCGTGCCCTCGTTCATCCAGACGAAGCAGAAGGCGCCGCGCAGCAGCGGGAGGACCTCGAGGGCGCGCTGCTCCAGCGACGTGTCGGGGTGGTGTGCGAGCAGCGCGGTGACGAGCCCGGTGTCGTTGGTCGACGTCTCGATGTCGCGGGTGTGCAGCGGCGAGCTCACCGTCGGGATCGGGGAGGTCGGTGACCATCTGGGAGAGCTCGTGGGTGTTGATCAGGTTGCCGTTGTGGCCGAGCGCGATGGAGCCGTCGACGGTCGGGCGGAAGGTCGGCTGCGCGTTCTGCCAGGTGCTGGCACCGGTCGTGGAGTAGCGCGAGTGGCCGATGGCGATGTGGCCCTTGAGCGACTCCAGCGTGGACTCGTCGAACACCTGCGAGACCAGCCCCATGTCCTTGTAGACCAGGATCTGGCGCCCGTTGCTGACCGCGATGCCCGCGGACTCCTGACCGCGGTGCTGCAGGGCGTACAGCCCGAAGTAGGTCAGCTTGGCGACGTCCTCGCCGGGGGCCCAGACGCCGAAGACGCCGCAGGCGTCCTGCGGGCCCTGGTCGTGGGGGTCGATCGCCATCGTGAGGCGGCCATCGCCGCCCGTCCGCTTGCTCACCGGGTGGGGCACGAGACCCACTCTAGGGCCGTCGGGCGGGCGCAGTCCCATCGACGCCCGGCGGCGGACGGCCCCGGACGGCTCAGAGGTTGCCGAGGTTGCGCAGCAGCAGGGCCTCGGCGAGCACGACCTTCTCGAACTCGGCCAGGTGCAGGCCCTCGTTGGCGCCGTGCGCACGCGTGTCGGGGTCCTCGACGCCGGTCACGAGCACGCTGGCCTGCGGGAACGCCTCGAGGAACTCGGCGATGAACGGGATCGAGCCGCCCACGCCCATGTCGACGGGCGCCGTGCCGTCCCACGCCTCGGCGAACGCCGCACGGGCAGCGTCGTACGCCGGTCCGCTGGCGTCGATCTGGGTGGCCTCGCCGGTGTCGACGACGGTCGTGGTGAGGGTGGCGCCCCAGGCGACGTGCTTCTCCAGGTGGGCCTGCAGGCGCTGGACGGCGTTGGCGGTGGTGTCGCCGGGGGCGATGCGGAGGCTGATGCGGCACCGGGCGGCGGGCACGAGGGTGTTGGAGGCGCCCTCGACCTTGGGGGCGTCGAAGCCGGTGATCGACAGGGCGGGCTTGGTCCACAGTCGCTCGACGACGCTGCCGTCGCCGATCCACTCGATGCCCTCGGCGGCACCGGACTCCGCGCGCAGCCGCGCCTCGGGGTAGTCGACGTCGGCGGCCGGGCCGGAGAGGAGGCCCTCGATCGCGACGTTGCCGGCGTCGTCGTTGAGGCTGGCGATGAGGCGGCTCAGGGTCATGATCGAGTCGGGCACCAGCCCGCCCCACATGCCGCTGTGCACGGCGTGGGTGAGGGTACGGACCTCGACGTCCATCCGGACCAGGCCGCGCAGGCTGGTGGTCAGGGCGGGCTCGCCGATGTCCCAGTTGCCGGAGTCGGCGATCACGATGACGTCGGCCTCGAGGCGCTGCTGGTAGGTGGTGAGCAGCTCGACGAGGGTGTCGGAGCCGACCTCCTCCTCGCCCTCGATGAACATCACCAGGTTGACCGGCAGGTCGTCACCGAAGATCCGGACGGCGCCCAGGTGGGCGGCGATGCCGGCCTTGTCGTCGGCGGCGCCGCGACCGTAGAGACGGTCACCTCGCTCGGTCGGCTCCCACGGCGGGGAGTCCCAGTCGGCGTGGTCGTTCTCGGGCTGGACGTCGTGGTGGGCGTAGAGCAGCACCGTCGGCGCCCCCTCGGGGCCGGCCTTCTTCGCGATCACTGCGGGCGGTGCGCCGTCGTACGCGCGGACGATCTCGGTCTCGAAGCCCTCGGCGGCGAACAGGTCGCGCGTGGCCTCGGCGCTGCGCTCGACCTCGCCGGCGCGGGCCGGGTCGGCGGAGACGGACTGGATGCGGACGAGGTCCTCGAGGTCGCGGCGGATGCCGGGCAGGACCTCGGCGAGGCGGGCGCGTGATGTCGACAGTCATGCGAGACACCTTAGGACTCGTTCATCGCGGCCCACTCGCCGCTGCGCCGCTCCATCATCAGCTGGCGCTCGGAGTCGGTGAAGCCGAGGCTGCGGTAGAGGCCGATGGCCTCCCCGTCGGTGTCGGCCACGATGACGAGGGTGCCCACGCCGAGATGGTCCAGGGCGTGCTGACCGGCAGCGTGGGTGACCGCGCCGGCCAGTCCCCTGCGCCGGTGGTCGGGGTGGGTCTCGACGCTCTGGAAGCGGGCGACACCGTCCTCGGTCACGAAGCAGCCGGCCGTCGAGACGAGCGCGCCCTCGACGAAGGCACCGAAGCGCTGGCCACGGCCGGCGTCGACGAGCTTCCTCTCCTGGGCGTTCTTGGCGCGGGCGAAGGTCATGAAGGCCTCCTCCGACGTCTGGGGGTAGAGCTGCTGGCTGAGCCGGGCGCGCGCCTCCCAGTCCTCGTCGGAGACCAGGGGGCGCACCTCGGCCTCGACCTCGCGCGGGGCAGTGAGGCGCGAGGCGGTGAGCACGGTGGCGAGGTCGACCGTCATGCCGGCCGCCTCGAAGGCGGCGCGGGCGTCGTCGGTGAGGTCTTCGGAGTCGATGCCGATGCTCACGTGGTCGGCCTTCGGGAACTCGGTGTGGAAGGCGGCCACGACCTCCTTCTCGCCGCCCGGCACCGGCGGCTCGGCGAGGAGCAGGAAGTTGCCCCAGAAGTAGGACGGGTTCTCCGGCGAGCGGATCACCAGGTGGGTGCCGCGGTCCTCGATCAGGCTGCCGGCCGCGGTCAGGAGGGCGAGGTCGGTGCGGAAGCCGAGGGAGGTCACGTGCATGAGCGGAGGTTAGCCCTGAACGATGTTGACGAGCTGCTCGCCGGCCGCGAGGCGTACGAGCTGGGCGCGCACGAGCCCGGCGATGCGGGGCAGCATCGCCGTCGTACCACCCGCGACGTGGGGCGTGACGAGGACGTCCGGGGCGCCCCACAGCGGGTGCCCGTCGGGCAGCGGCTCGGGGTCGGTGACGTCGAGGGCGAAGCGCAGGCGGCCTGCGTGACGCAGGACTGCGGCCGTGTCGACCACCGGGCCGCGGGCGACGTTGACGACCAGTGCGCCGTCGGGGAGGTGGGCGAGGAGGGCATCGTCGACGAGGCCCCGGGTGCCGTCGGTCAGCGGCACCAGCACGACCACGACGTGCTGGTCGGGGAGCAGCTGCGGCAGGTCGGCGGTGGCGCGGACGCGACCCACGAGGTCGTCGTCGCGCTCCCGGCTCGCCACCGCGGTGACCTCGGCCTTCATCGGCAGCAGCCGCTCGGCCAGGGCACGGCCGATCGAGCCGTAGCCCAGGACCAGCACCCGCGAGTCGGCCAGCGAGCGCCGGTCGGGCATCCGGTGCCAGTGCCCGTGCCCGCGCACCGCCTCCGGTATCCCGCGCAGGCTGGCCAGGATGAGCCCGACCGCGTGCTCGGCCGTCGCGTCGTCGTGCACCCCGCCCGCGTTGCAGAGGGTGATGCCGTCCGGCAGCCGGTCCGCGACGCCGTCGTAGCCCGCGCTCTGCAGCTGCACGACGCGCAGGCCGCGCAGCTCGTGGCCGCGGTCGATCACGTCGGCGCTCGTCGCGTAGTGCGGCACCCACAGGTCGACGTCGCCCTCGGGCGCGGGGCCATCGCCGTTCCAGACGACGATCTCGACGCCATCGACCGGGCCGACCGCCTCGGCGAGCTCGGCGGTGGCGAGCGCGGCCCTCATCGCCCGACCAGGGGGAGGTAGGCCGTCAGGTCGGTGCGCTCGCCGCTGGCGACGACCGTGCCGTCGTGCACGGCCTGGCGCCAGGACGTACGACCGGTGGCGAGGGCGAGCCACGTCTCACCGTCGGTCTCGATGACCGCCGGCGGGGTGCCGCGCGTGTGGCGCACGCCCGGGATCACCTGGACGGCGGCGTAGGGCGGGATGCGCACCTCGACCGAGTTGCCGGGTGCCCGCTCGGCGAGGACGGCGAGGTAGTGCTTGACCAGCGCCTTGGTGTCGGCGCCGGCGAGCTGGTCGGCGGTCAGGATCCTGAGTCGGGCGGGCACGAGGTGAGGCTAGCCCGAGCCCCGGCGCCCTCCGGGGCAGTCCGTGATCCAGCGGCTCCGTCAGCACCCGCCGACGAGCCGATTGACAGGGACTATGCCGGGATGGAGTCGAGCAGGTCGACGATCGAGCTCCACGCGTCGCTCTCGATGTCGATCACCCCGAAGTGGCCGCCGGTGACCTCGACGAGCGTGGCGTCGGCACCGGCGGCAGTCGCCGCCGAGACGTAGTCCTCGGACTGGCTGATGGGCACGACGTCGTCGTCGGGGGCGTGCACCGCCCACACCGGCACGTCCAGCGGAATGTGCCGCGTCGGGTCGGCCAGGTCGTACGACGGGTCGCTGGGGCCGGCCCCCATCAGGGCGTCGACCGCGCCGCCGCCCAGTCCCTGCTCCTGCGCGGCGGTCAGGTCGAGGACGCCGGCCTGCGAGATGACGTGGGTGACCTCGATGCCGCCGGACCACTCGTCGAAGCGGGTCCGGGCCGCTGCCCAGGTCGCCAGGTGACCGCCGGCGGAGTGGCCGAGGGTGACGACGGTGGACGTGTCGACGTCGGTGCCGGCGAGCAGGTCGATGGCTGCTGCGACGTCGTCGAAGGTGGCCGGGAAGCCGCCGCCGTTGCCGACGCGGCGGTACTCGACGTTGAGCACCGTCCACCCGCGACCGCTCAGGTCCTCGGCGAGCGGCGTGCCGAGCGAGGCGTCGTACTGGGCACGCCAGAAGCCCCCATGGATGACCACGACGACGCCGCGCGAGCGCGGAGGTCGGGGGTGTAGAGCTCCGCCCACTGGCTGGGGTCGTCGCCGTAGGGCAGTCGGTCCATGGTGATCTCCTGTGACGGGGCAGGTTCGCTGGGCTCGGAACCGGAGTCGGCGCAGGCCGCGAGGGGGACGGAGGCCGCGGCGGCCAGGGCACAGCGTCGAGAGAGCCTCACTCGTCCGTGTCTGTCGGGTAGGGCTGCACCAGGTGGAACATCACGTAGGTGCGGCGGTCGGGGTCGCGACCGCGCGTGCGCTCGGCCCAGGATCCGACGAGGTCGTCGATCTCCGTGCGGAGCTCGTCGGCCTCGGCGTCGGTCAGCTTCAGGGCGTGCTCGGAGGAGGAGAAGACCCCGCTCCCCTTCGGGTGGTCGGTGTCGAACGCCCGGTCGACGAGGTGGTGTCCCCACGCCTGCTTGGTCTGGCGGAAGACGTGGACGGCCGTCCTGCCCCCCGGCGCCTTCTCGAGCTCACCCAGGTTGACGGTGAGGGCGGCCGTGGTGGTCGCGCGCCACACGCGGTCGCGCTTGTCGCGCGCCTCTTCCGGTGCCTCCTCGACCAGCCCGTACTTCGCGAGCTGCCGGAGGTGGAAGCTCGCCTGGTTGGCCGGGATGTCGAGCTCGCGGGCCACATCGGCCGCGCGCACCGGGCCCGATGCCTCGATCTCGTCCATGATCCGACCCCGGATCGGGTGCGCGAGCGCACGCAGCACCCGGGGGTCGTTGACGCGGTGCAGTTCGGCCATGCCCCTACCCTACCGAATTGCGCACGCACTATTGCGCAACATAGCGTGCGCAACATATGGTGCGCATATGCCCGGTTATCGACAGCTCGCCCACAACCGCGACTTCACGGTCCTCTGGATCGGCGACACGGTCAGCGAGCTCGGAAGCGCCCTCTCGATGTTCGTCTTCCCCCTGATCGCCTATGCCCTCAGCGGTTCTGCACTCACTGCCGCACTGGTCGAGGCCGCCTACCTGGGTGGGCTCTGCGCCACGCTGCTGCCCGCGGGCGTGCTGGCCGACCGCATCGACCGGCGGCGGATCATGCTCGTGTCCAGCGGCACCGGCTGCGTGGCCTACACCTCACTGGCGCTGGCCGGCGTCCTCGGGGCGCTCACGCTCCCCCACCTCCTCGTCGTCGCTCTCGTCAGCGGCATCGCGGCCGGCGCCTTCAACCCGGCCCAGACATCGGCCATCCGGTCCGTGGTGTCCACCGAGGACCTGCCGACCGCGCTGAGCCAGAACCAGGCACGTCAGCACGTGGCCTCACTCATCGGCGGACCGCTCGGAGGGGCGTTGTACGCCGTCACCCGATGGCTGCCGTTCGTCGTGGACGCGATCTCCTTCGCCATCGCCTGCTTCACCGTCAGCCGGATCCGTACCGACCTCTCCGCGCCGCACCGGCGCCGCGAGCCGCTGCGCCGCCAGCTCACCGAGGGATTCGGCTTCATGTGGGCGCAGCCGTTCTTCCGGACGCTGCTGGTCTGGGCGTCCATGACCAACCTGGTCACCAACGCGATCTTCTTCGTCATCGTGCTGCGGATGGTGCAGGAGGGTGTGCCTGCGGCCCAGATCGGGCTCGTCTCGACCGCCGCGGGGATGGGCGGCCTGCTGGGCGCAGCCCTGGCCCCGAGCCTCATCCACCGGATGCCGACCGGAGTCCTGACGGTCGCGATCGGATGGATGTGCTGCCTGCCGCTGGTGCCGCTCGCCTGGTCGTCCAGCCCGGCGATGGCGTGCGCCTGCACCTTCTTCCTCCTGCTGCTCAACCCCGTCGGCAACGCCGGCATCGGCGCCTACCGGATGGCGGTCACTCCCGACCACCTGCAAGGACGCGTCTCCTCGGCGAGCCAGTTCGCGTCGATGTCGATCATGCCGCTGGCGCCACTGCTCGGCGGCTGGCTGCTCGAGCACCGCGGTGGCACCACCACGATGACCGTGCTGGTAGCCGCGTCCGCGCTGCTGGCCGTGCTGCTGACCACCAGCCGGTCGATCCGCTCGGTGCCCAAGCCCTCGGAGTGGGACCGCGCCCCGGCGCAGCAACCCGCCGAGCCGGTCCTGACCGGCTGAGCCATTCAGCCGGCAGCAACCCGGATGAACCGCGCGCCGACCTCGGCGATCCGCTCGGCCAGCTCCGGCGGCGACTCGACGACGAAGTCGGCTCCCGACGAGGCGAGCACCATCACCGGCCAGTCGAGGGAGTCGACGTTCATCGCGAGCACGCACCCTTCGCCGTCGGGGGTGACGCTCCCCCAGCGTCCGACCTCGCGCTGCAGCACCTCGGCGGCGACCGCCACCCGGACCCGTACGGCGTACTGCTGGGGCATCCGGCGGATGCCCTGCTGGACGAACGTGAGCGCGTCATCGGCGGGCAGATCGCGTGGTCGGAACCTCTGGCCGGTGGGGCGCGGATCAGCGATCCGGTCGAGGCGGAAGCTGCGCCAGTCCTGGCGGTCGCGGTCGTAGGAGACGAGGTACCACCGGCGTCCGAGCGCGACGAGGCGGAACGGCTCGACCCGGCGGTGCGTGCTCTCGGCCTCGCGCGCGGTGTAGTCGAACTCGACCAGCTCGTCGTCGCGGCAGGCCTGGGCGAGCGTCGTGAGGACCGTCGCGTCGACGGTCGGGGCGCCCTCCCACGGGCCGGGCGTCTCGGTCTGCGAGGAGACGGCGTCCATCTGCCGGCGCAGCCGCGGCGGCATCAGGGCCAGCACCTTGGCCAGCGCCTGGACCGAGCGGTCGTCGGCGCCGGCCACCGCGCTCGTCGCCGCCGTGCGCAGTCCGACTGCGACGGCGACAGCCTCGTCGTCCTCGAGCAGCAACGGCGGGAGCGAGCCGCCGGCGCGCAGCTGGTAGCCGCCGGCGGCACCGCGTACGGCATCGACGGTGTAGCCCAGGTCGCGCAGCCGGTCGACGTCGCGACGCAGCGTCCGCGGGCTCACCTCGAGCCGGCCGGACAGCTCCGGCCCGGGCCAGTAGCGGTGGGTCTGCAGCAGCGACAGCAGCCGCAGCATCCGCTCACTCGTGCTCATGTCTCCGAGAATACTTCGAAAGCGGTCAGGAACTGGCCTGATTGCTTCCTAGCCTCGTGGCATGACCTCATCCACCACCTCACCAGCCCGCGATCGTGACCCGGGGACTGACCCGCCACTTCACCGCGCACAAGCAGACCGTCGAGGCCGTGCGCGGCCTCGACCTCGAGATCGGCCAGGGCGAGCTCGTCGCCTTCCTCGGCCCCAACGGCGCCGGCAAGTCGACCACCCTGCGGATGCTCACCACCCTCATCGCGCCGACCTCCGGGACCGCGCAGGTCGCCGGCCACGACGTCGTCACCGCCCAGCGCGACGTCCGCCGCGCGATCGGCTACGTCGGCCAGGGCAACGGCGCCGGGCACCGCCAGCTCGGGCGCGACGAGCTCGTCAGCCAGGGCCGCGCCCACGGGTTGTCCCGCGCCGACGCCCGGCGCCGGGCCGGCGAGCTCATCGACGACCTCGACCTCGGCGCGGTCGCCGACCGCAAGGTCTCCTCGCTGTCCGGCGGTCAGCGGCGCCGCCTCGACATCGCGATGGGGCTGGTCCACCTGCCCCGCGTGCTGTTCCTCGACGAGCCGTCCACCGGGCTCGACCCGCAGAACCGCGCCAACCTGCAGGACCTCGTACGCCGTCTGCACGAGGACACCGGCAGCACTGTCGTGCTCACCACGCACTACCTCGAGGAGGCCGACGCCCTCGCCGGCAGGGTGATCGTGGTCGACCACGGGCAGATCATCGCCGACGACTCCGCGGCGCAGCTGAAGTCCGGGCTCGGCGACCTCGTCAGGCTCGGCTTCGCGTCGACCTCCGCACGCGGCGACAGCAGCCGTACGACTGAGGCGGGCGCCCGGCGCCCGGGTGGAGGTCGCGGACGACACGGTCACCGTTCGTGCCGCGGACGGCACCACCCTCGTCGGTTCACTGATCGCCGATCTGGGCGGAGCCGGCGTCGCACCGACCCGGGTCGAGGCCTCCAGGCCCACGCTCGACGACGTCTTCCTCGACCTCACCGGCCGCAGCCTGCGCGAAGCGGCACCCACGACCCCCGATGCAGAGACCGACACCGAGAGCGAGGTTGCCGCATGAGCACCCTGACCCAGTCCCGTCCCCACGTCACCGTGACCGACACCCCGCGCGGAGGCTTCTGGTCCGACACCGTCAACGTGATGACCCGCGAGCTCAAGCCCGTGTGGCGCGAGCCGATGTCGGTGATCTTCGCGATGATCCAGCCCCTGGTCTTCCTCGGCCTGTTCGCGCCGCTGCTCCCGGACATGGCGTCCGGGGTGGCGCTGCAGTGGTTCGTGCCCGGCATCGTGGCGATGACCTGCCTGATGGGCGCGTCCTTCACCGGGGCCAACCTGATGGAGGAGATGCAGAGCGGCTCCCACGAGCGCCAGCTCGTCTCGCCGCTTGCGCCGGTCCTCGCTGCTGGTCGGCCGCTCCCTCAAGGAGGTCGTGCCGATGCTGATGCAGGTCGTGATCATCGTCGCGGTCGTGACGCCCTTCAGCTTCGACCTGCACATCGGTGGGGTCGTGCTCGGCGCCGCGCTGCTCTGCCTGTTCAGCGTCGGCGTCGGCGCGCTGTCCTTCGCCCTGGCGCTCGCGTCGAAGGGGCAGGACTGGATGTTCTGGACCGTCCAGCAGACGCTGCTCTTCCCGGTCCTGCTCACCGCCGGCGTGCTGCTCCCGATGGACGGGGCGCCGCGGTGGCTGGAGGTCGTCTCCTCGCTGAACCCGATGACCTACGTCGTCGAGGCCGTCCGCGCGCTGTTCGCGGCACCTACCCGTGACCACCTTGGCCCAGGGTCTCGCGGGTGCGCTCGTCGTCGCCGCCCTCGGCCTCGTCGTCGGCATCCGGGCGATGCGCCGGGCCGACTGACCGTCGTACGGGGCGGCGGCCCCGCGTCCGCGCCGCGGTAGTCCAGTGACAAACGGTCGTCAGATCGGCGGTCCAACAGCCGATCACCACTGGATTACCCCGGCAGCTCGGCCCGCTTGGCCGTGAGTCTCTCAGAGACTCACGGCCGAGTCTCAGCCGTTGAGGGCGGCCGGGAGGGTCGCCTGCCAGGCCGCGAGGGCGTCTGCCACGGCGACCTCGAACTGGCCCTCGACGCTGATCGTGCTCGCCGCCGGTCCGGCCGAGCGGCGTGAGGGGTACGCCGTGGTGCTGGGCCAGCGCGACCAGGCGCATCGGCGTTGTCGGTGGTCATCGTCACGATGGCTCGAGCAGCGGACTCGGCGAAGAGGGCGACGAAGGCGTCGCCGCCGGCCACGGCGTCCACCGACACCGAGACCCCGACCCCGTTGCGGAAGGAGGACTCCGCCAGGGCCTGGGCCAGTCCACCGTCGGACAGGTCGTGGGCACTGGTGACAACTGCATCGCGCGCGGCGTCCTGCGAGCAGCGCGGCCAGCGACTGCTCCGCGGCCAGGTCGACCCGCGGCGGGAGACCGCCCAGGTGACCGTGCACGACGTGCGCCCACTCCGAGCCGGAGAGCTCCTCGCGGGTCTCGCCGAGCAGGAAGACGCGCTCGCCGGCGGCGCCGAACCCGGTCGGCGTACGACTCGTGACGTCGTCGATGACGCCGAGGACGGCGACCACCGGCGTGGGCAGGATCGCGGTCTCGCCGGTCTGGTTGTAGAGGCTGACGTTGCCGCCGGTCACCGGGATGCCGAGCTCGGCGCAGGCGTCCTTGAGCCCGCGGCAGGCCTCGGCGAACTGCCACATCACGTCGGGGTCCTCGGGCGAGCCGAAGTTGAGGCAGTCGGAGACGGCGAGCGGGCGGGCCCCGCCCGTGGCGACGTTGCGGTAGGACTCGGCGAGCGCGAGCTGGGCCCCGGCGTAGGGGTCGAGCTTGGCGAAGCGACCGTTGCAGTCGGTGGCGACCGCGACGCCGAGGTTGGTGTCGTCGTCCACGCGGATCATGCCGCTGTCGGAGGGCTGGGACGAGCACGGTGTTGCCGCGGACGTAGCGGTCGTACTGGTCGGTGATCCAGGAGCTTGTCGCACAGGTTGGGGCTCGCGACCAGCGTGAGCAGGGTGTCGCGGAGCTCGTCTCCGGTCGACGGCCGGGCGAGGCCTTCCGCGCCGTCCGCCTGCAGGGCGTCCTGCCAGTCGGGGCGGGCGAAGGGTCGGTGGTAGGTCGGGCCGTCGTGGGCGACCGAGCGCGGGGGTACGTCGACGACGCGCTCGCCGTGCCAGTCGATGTGCAGACGACCGGTGTCGGTGACCTCGCCGACCACGACGGCCTCGACGTCCCACTTCGCGCAGATCGCCATGAAGGCGTCGACGTCGGCGGGCTCGACGACCGCCATCATCCGCTCCTGCGACTCGCTCATGAGGATCTCCTCGGGAGCCAGCGTCGAGTCGCGCAGCGGCACCCGGTCGAGCTCGACGTGCATGCCGCCGTCGCCGGCGGACGCGAGCTCGGAGGTGGCGCACGAGAGACCGGCGCCGCCGAGGTCCTGGATGCCGGCGACGAGGCCGGCGGCGAAGATCTCGAGCGTGCACTCGATGAGCAGCTTCTCCATGAAGGGGTCGCCGACCTGGACGCTCGGACGCTTGGCGGGACCATCCGCGTCGAAGGTCTCGGACGCCAGCACGGAGACGCCGCCGATGCCGTCGCCGCCGGTGCGGGCGCCGTAGAGGATGACCTGGTTGCCGGCGCCCGACGCCTTGGCGAGGTGCAGGTCCTCGTGGCGCAGCACGCCGACGCAGAGCGCGTTGACGAGCGGGTTGCCGAGGTAGGTCTCGTCGAAGACGGCCTCACCGCCGATGTTGGGCAGCCCGAGCATGTTGCCGTAGCCGCCGACGCCGGCCACGATCCCCGGCAGCACACGGTGGGTGTCGGCGGCATCGAGCGGGCCGAAGCGCAGCGGGTCCATCACGGCGACCGGGCGCGCGCCCATCGCGAGGATGTCGCGGACGATGCCGCCGACGCCGGTCGCCGCACCCTGGTAGGGCTCGACGTAGGACGGGTGGTTGTGCGACTCGACCTTGAAGGTGACCGCATAGCCCTGGCCGATGTCGATGACGCCGGCGTTCTCACCGATGCCGGCGAGCGTCTTGCCGAGCGGCGTCTCCTGCGGAAGCTCGGAGAACTGCTTGAGGTGCACCTTGGAGGACTTGTAGGAGCAGTGCTCGCTCCACATGACGGAGTACATCGCCAGCTCCGAGCTGGTCGGGACGACGGCCGAGGATCTCGCGGATCCGGGCGTACTCGTCGGCCTTGAGCCCGAGGTCGGCCCACGGCTGCTCGCGCTCCGGCGTCGGACGCCGCGACGGCGACGGTGTCGAGGGTGGACGCTGGCCGTGGGGCACTGGTGTCGGGCACGGCGCCAGTCTACGAGCGGGAGTCCCCGGCCTGGTCGCCGGGCGCGACGTCGACGACGGACAGGTGGGCGGCGGCGAACTACAGGCCTGTAGTTCCCCCGAACCCCTGTTACGTGTGTGACTGGTGTGGTTTTCTGGCGGTCGCCTGCACCTTCCCCGCCTGATGCCGGAGCCACCATGCGTCGCCTCCTCCGTACGTTCGCTGCCGCAACCGTCGTCGCCCTCGTCGTCCCCCTGGGCGGGCTGGTCTCCACGACGGCCACTGGCGGACAGCACGTCGAGCAGGCTCGCGTCGCAGCGCCAGGTCGCGCTCGCGACCCCCGGGGACTTCACCGGCTACGGCTTCGACCAGTGCCTGGCCCCGACCCAGTCGGCGATGGACACCTGGTGGAAGAAGTCGCCCTTCTCGGCGGTCGGCATCTACATCTCCGGCGACTCGCGCGCCTGCCGGACGCAGCCCAACCTCACGCCCGACCTGGGTGGCGACCCAGGTGGCGCGGCGGCTGGCGGCTGCTGCCGATCGCGCTCGGTCCGCAGGCCTCGCTGCCAGCCCCGCTTCCCGCGCTACGCCGACGACTTCAAGATCAGCCCGAAGCCCACCGGCGGCTACGCCCTGGCGGCGCCCAGGGGTCTGGCCGAGGCCGACAAGAACGCCGCCGACGCGACGGCGTACGGCATCGGCGCGGGCAGCACGCATCTGGTACGACCTCGAGGGCTTCAACCTCGGCGACACCCACTGCCGCGAGTCGGCCCTGGTCGTTCGTGAGCAGCTGGGTGACGCGGATCAAGGCGCACGGCTACGTGGCCGGCTTCTACTCCAGCGCCAGCTCGGGCATCAAGATGCTCGACGACGCGCGCACCCAGCGCCCCGGCCAGTTCGCCCTGCCCGACCGCATCTGGATCGCGCGGTGGGACGGCGCGGCCAACACGTCGACGACCTACATCCGCGAGGACGGGTGGCGTCCGGGCGGTCGGATGAAGCAGTACCACGGCGGGCACAACGAGACGTGGGGCGGCGTCACGATCAACATCGACAGCAACTTCCTCGACCTCGGCGCCGGCTCCAGCGCCGTACCCGAGGGTCACTGCCCCGGCACCCGGCTCGGCTTCTGGAAGTACCCCACCCTCTCCCCCGCCGCTGCCCAGCCCACGCGGGTCAAGGCCCTCCAGTGCCTGCTGACCGAGCAGGGCACCTACTCGGGTGCGATCGACGGCGCCTACAACGCGGCGACCATCGCCGCGGCTCGCGCCTGGCAGGCCGCACGCAAGTTCACCCCGACCAACGCGTTCGAGAAGCGCCACTGGACCGCCCTGCTCGCCGCCGGCAGCCGTACGACGATCAAGCGCGGCTCCTCCGACGAGTCGGTCTACCGGCTCCAGCGGGCGCTGAACGCGGCCGGCGCCGGCAGGTTCCGGGCGACGGGCGTGTTCGACGCGAAGACCGAGGCCGCACTGCGGACCTACCAGTCGCGCCTGCGGATCGCCGTCTCCGGCGTCGCCACGCCGCAGACCTGGAACAAGCTCCAGCGCGGCCTCTGAGCGGGCGGGTAGTCCGAGGCGGCGGCGTCAGGCCGGCGGGCCGACCAGCAATGCGATGCCGGTGAGCCCGGCGACAGCGCCCACGAGCAGGCCCGCGGCCAGCCGGTGGTGGCGCAGCAGCCAGCACACGGCGCGCTCGCGAGCAGTCGGGCTGTCGTGACGCGAGAGCCACTCGGGACCGAGCAGGCCACGGCGATCGGCGTACGCCTCGAAGACCAGGGTTGCGAACGGCGGCACCGCGGCGGCCAGGCCCAGCACGGTCCGGCCCGGCGACCACCGCTGGTCGATCGCGACGACCAGGGTCACCAGGCAGTAGGCGATGAAGACGACGCCGTGCACCATGCCGAAGATGCTGACGCCGAGCTCGGTGGTCTCGGTGACGTACTTGAGGAACATGCCGACCAGCAGCAGCGCCCACGTGATCGCCTCGCCGACGGCCAGTCCCCGGAAGAGGCGGCGCGGGGTCAGGGCATTCACACGAACGCGCTCTCGACGAGCGAGGTGAAGAACCCGAGGCCGTCGGTGCCGGGACCGGTGAGGTCCTCGACGGCGTGCTCGGGGTGCGGCATCAGGCCGACCACGTTGCCGCGCTCGTTGGTGATGCCGGCGATGTCGCGGAGCGAGCCGTTGGGGTTGTCGTCGAGGTAGCGCGCGACGACGCGGCCCTCGCCCTCGAGCCGGTCGAGCGTCGGCTCGTCGGCGACGAAGCCGCCCTCACCGTTCTTGAGCACGATGGTGACCTCCTGGCCCGCGGCGTAGGCCGAGGTCCAGGGGGTGTCGACGCTGCTCGATGCGCAGCCGCTGGTCGCGGCAGACGAACTTGCGGTGGTCGTTGCGGATCAGCGCACCGGGCAGCAGGTGGGACTCGCACAGGATCTGGAAGCCGTTGCAGATGCCGAGCACCGGCATGCCCCTGCCGGCGGCCTCGATCACCTCGGTCATCACCGGGGCGAACCGCGAGATCGCGCCGCAGCGGAGGTAGTCGCCGTACGAGAAGCCGCCGGGCAGCACGACCGCGTCCACGCCCTTGAGGTCGTGGTCGCCGTGCCACAGCGCGACCGCCTCGTTGCCGCCGAGCGCACCGCGCGACGCGCGTCGACGTCGTCGAGCGACCCGGGGAAGGTGACGACGCCGATCCTTCACTGGCTCCGCGTCCGCGCGCACCTCGAAGTCCTCGATCACCGGGTTGGACAGCAGCGTCTCGGCCATCTCGCGCACCTCGGCGAGCGCTGGCGTCGGAGGCGTCGCCCTCGATGCTCGAGCTCGAAGCGCTTGCCCTGGCGGACGTCGGTGCACGCCGGCGAAGCCGAGCCGGGGCAGGGCACCGAGGACGGCCTTGCCCTGCGGGTCGAGGATCTCGGGCTTGGGCATGACGTCGACGACGTAACGGGCCACGGGGCTCCTGGGGACAGGCGGGGGTGGGCGAGCCCGATTCTAGTGATGCACGCCGCCTGGGGAACGCTCGGGTCCGCCGTACGTCACGTCGCGGCGGCGCGCTGCCACCACGATCAGGCCGACGCCCAGCCCCGCGACCAGCGGACCGAGGATCGCCCACAGGGTCTGGTCGGTCATGGCGCTGCCCTCGAGGTAGCCCAGGCCCTGGAACGGTCCAGACGGCCCCGACCAGCGACCATCACCGCGCCCGACCGCGATGAGCAAGCGGCCGCATCAGCGCAGCTCGCGCTTGAGGATCTTGCCGGTGGCCGTCATCGGGCAGCGCGTCGACGAACTCGACGATGCGGGGGTACTTGTAGCGCCGCCATCTGCTCCTTGCCCCAGGCGACGAGCTCGTCCTCGGTGACCGTGGCGCCGTCGTTGCGGATGACGACGGCCTTGATCTCCTCGCCGTGGCTCTCGTGCGGGACGCCGATGACGGCCGCGAGCGAGACCTCGGGGTGGGTGAGCAGCACCTCCTCGATCTCGCGCGGGTACACGTTGAAGCCGCCGCGGATGATCATGTCCTTGGAGCGGTCGACGATGTAGTACCAGCCGTCGGCGTCCTTGCGGCCGAGGTCGCCGGAGCGGAACCAGCCGTCGACGATGGCCTCCGCGGTCGCGTCGGGGCGGCCGAAGTAGCCCTTCATGATGTTGGGGCCCTTGATGGCGATCTCGCCGACCGTGGTCTCCGGGTCGTCGCCCTCCTGCACGTCCTCGCGCACGCCGGGCTCGGGGTTGATGAGCTTCATCTCGACACCCGGGATCGGTCGGCCGATCGAGCCGACGCGTGCCGGCTCGCCCCACACCGAGAAGCTCGCGACCGGCGACGTCTCGGAGAGGCCGTAGCCCTCGAGGATCGTCACACCGAAGCGCCGCTCGAACTCCTTGTGCACCTCGACCGGGAGCGCCGATCCGCCGGCCGCGGCGACCCGCATGGTGCCGGCGAGCTTCTTCACGTCGACACCCGAGTCGTCGAGCGCGCCGAGGAGCCCCCAGTACATCGTCGGGACACCGGCGAAGAACGTGACGTCCTCGCGGTCCATCAGCGCCAGCGCCGGGCCGGCCTCGAAGCGCGGCAGCAGCACGACCGTGCCGCCGAAGGCGAAGCCCGCGTTCATGATCACCGTCTGGCCGAAGGAGTGGAACAGCGGCAGCACGCACAGCAGCGTGTCGGGGTTGTCGGCGTCGGCGCCGAAGAGCGCGTCACTGGCCAGCGCGTTGGAGATCATGTTGCGGTGCATCAGCTCGGCGCCCTTGGGCTGCCCGGTGGTGCCGGAGGTGTAGAGGATGACCGCGGTGTCGTCGTCGTCGACCTCGACGGTCTCGAAGGTCGGCGGCTGCCCAGCCAGGGCCTGGCCGAGCGTCTCGGTGCCCGCGACCGGGGACGCGGCGGCCGGGTCGGCGGTGACCATGAAGAAGTGCTCGCAACCGTCGGCCTGCTCGAAGCCGGCGTGGCCCTCGACGCCGATCGGCGAGCTCCGGCGTGCCCTGGAAGCAGAAGTAGGCCTTCGCGTCGCGAGTCGTCGAGGTGGTAGGCCACCTCGCGGCCCTTGAGCAGCACGTTGAGCGGCACCACCGTCGCGCCGGCCTTGAGGATGCCGTAGTAGATGATCGCGAAGTAGGGCAGGTTGGGACAGCTCAGGGCGACCTTGTCGCCCGGCTTGATGCCCCGCGAGACCAGCAGGTTGGCCACCTGGTTGGCGCCGCGCGTCGACCTGCGCGTAGGTGAGCCGGGTGTCGCCGAGCACCAGGGCCGTACGGTCCGGGTAGGCCCGGGCGGAGCGTTCGAGCAGCGATGCGAGGTTCGACATGTCGCCAACCTACTCAGCGGTCGCGACGCGCGTCACCCGTCCGTCCCGCAGAACCGTCAGCGCGACGCGCGCTCGCCCAGGATTCGGCCGGCCTTGCGGAGGTCGGCCCCGATGGCCGTCGATGCCAGCAGACCGGCGGCCGAGGCGGGCACCGCCCAGGCACCGCTGCCCGACACCTCGCCCTCGGCGCGCACCCGCGAGCCGCCGGGGGTGTCGACGAAGTGCAGCGTCAACGTGGCGGTCACCCCGCGCCACGTCCCGCGCTCGGTCCAGAGGCGGAAGGGCGCCAGCTCGGTGGTCTCCATCCGCGGGCGCACCCCGACCGACGTGGTCTCGAGCCAGGCCTGGCCCAGGTGCGGTTCCTCGTCCGCCGGGACCTCGACCGAGCGCAGCGACGACTGCCACTCCGGACGGTTGCGCGGGTCGACGAGGTAGCGGAACGCCACCTCCGCCGACACGGGCATCTGCACGTCAGCCGTGAAGCGCCGAGCGCTCACCACGACTCCCCGGTGAGGAGCTCGTAGGCCTCGACGTAACGCGCACGGGTGCGCTCGACGACCTCGTCCGGCAGGGGCGGCGGTGCGTCGCCGGACGTCGCGGTCCCACCCGGACGCCGTCGGACAGCAGCCAGTCCCGCACGATCTGCTTGTCGTACGACGCCTGGGCGCGCCCCGGCTGCCAGTCGGCCGCCGGCCAGAACCTCGAGCTGTCGGGGGTGAGCACCTCGTCGGCGAGGATCGTCGTGTGGTCGGGTCGCCGGCCGAACTCCAGCTTGGTGTCGGCCAGGATGATGCCGCGCTCACGAGCCAGCGCGTGCGCCTTGCCGTAGACCTCCATGGTCAGCATCCGCAGCTCCGCTGCGGCGTCGTCACCGATCGCCTTGACGACCGCTGCGTAGTCGACGTTCTCGTCGTGGTCGCCGAGCTCGGCCTTGGTCGCCGGCGTGAAGATCGGCTCCGGCAGCCGGCTGCCGTCCTGCAGGCCGGCGGGGAGCTCGATGCCGCAGACGTCGTTGGTGCGGCGGTAGTCGAGCAGCCCGGAACCGGTGAGGTAGCCGCGGGCGACGCACTCGACCGGGAACATCTCGAGGCGCTCGCAGATCACCGCGCGCCCGGCCACGGCGGCGGGCACGTCGGTCGAGACCACGTGGTTGCCGACCAGCCCGTCGAGCTGGGCGAACCACCACAGCGACATCCGGGTGAGGATCTCGCCCTTGTCGGGGATGGTGGAGGCCAGGACGTGGTCGAAGGCCGAGATGCGGTCGCTGGCGACCATCAGCAGCCGGCCGGCATGCTCGCCTCCGTCGATGGCATAGAGGTCGCGGACCTTGCCGGAGTGGACGTGGGTGGTGCCCTCGATCGCCGGGGCGGCGGGGATGTTCAGCACGACCCCGAGCCTAGTGCTGCGCCGAGCCGGCCGGCGTACGGCACGTCAGCGGTGGAGCCACCACGACATGCGGCGGGTGATCCACGGCAGCAGGGCGTAGGTCATCACCGGCGTCAGGATCACGATCGACGGTGAGGACCCGCAGCGGCAGGGGCCAGTCCGCGATCGAGGTCCGGCTGATGACGACGTTGATCGCCAGGCTCAGCGGGAAGAACCCCATGAAGATGATGACCATCTGCTTCCACCGCGGCGGCGCCGTCGGGGTGGCTGACATCGACTCGACGGTGGACGGCTCGTCGAACCAGCCCTCGATGCCCGTACGACGCTCGACGCGCGTCGACTCGATCCGACCCTGGGCGGCCTCGATCCACCACGCGCGCTGCGGCGAGGCCTCCCACGCGGCGAGGGAGTCGACGTCGGCGAAGCGGTAGAGCATGTGCCAGTCGGACGAGTCCACGCTGGGCCTGACCCAGCCGGAGCCGAGGAAGCCGTCGAACTTCTCCGCCAGCGACGTCCCAGCCTGCACCCACGCGAGCATCTCGTTGGAGCGCGACGGGTCGACGTGGCGCGTGACGGAGACGGTGACGGGGGCGGACATGGCTGCCATTGTCCGGTGGGAGCGGGCGCTGCGCGAAGCCCGCGACGACGAGATCCCGGACACCTCCCGGACGCACTGGTCAAGGCATTGTCGAGTCACTTAGTGTTGTTACACCACTTCACTCGCGAACGGGGCCCCACCGTGACTCGTGCTCCTCGACCCGACTTCCTGGTGATCGGCGCGCCCAAGGCCGGCACCACCGCGCTGCACGCGGCGCTCGCCCAGCATCCCGACGTCTTCGTCACCTCGCCCAAGGAGCCGAAGTACTGGCTCTGCGACGACGCCCCTCCGCCGGCCTGGGGCGGGCCGGGGGACAAGCACTCGCAGCAGGAGTGGATCTGGCGCGCCGACCGCTACTTCCCGCTCTTCGAGCCCGCGGCTGCCCACCAGGTGCGCGGCGAGAGCACGCCGTTCTACCTCTGGAGCCGCGGCGCCCACCGCCGCATCGGCGAGTCGCTGCCCGACGTCCGGCTCATCGCCGTGGTCCGCGACCCGGTCGACCGGGCCTACAGCAACTGGATGCACCTGTGGTCCGACGGCCTCGAGCCCGAGGCCGACTTCGCGACCGCCTTCGAGCGCCAGGACGAGCGCGTGCGGGCGGGGTGGGCGCCGTTCTGGCGCTACCGCGAGCTCGGGATGTACGGCGAGCAGCTGGCGCACCTGCACCGCTACGTCGACCCCGAGCGGATCCTCGTCGTGCGCTACCGCGACCTCATCGACGAGCCGCGGAGGGCGGTCGACCGGGTCAGCCGGTTCCTCGGGATCCGCGAGGGCCTGGTCGACTCCATCCCCCGCGACAACTCGCGCAGCTTCGTGACGCCGGGGTGGCGACCGCGC
Source organism: uncultured Actinomycetota bacterium (assembly GCA_963712875.1). Taxonomy (GTDB): domain Bacteria; phylum Actinomycetota; class Actinomycetes; order Propionibacteriales; family Nocardioidaceae; genus Nocardioides. The sequence goes on from CAVQJS010000021.1 coordinate 90,901, forward strand.
GTGTTCGGGCCGCTGGTGCGCGGCGGGGCACGGCTCGGCCAGTTCGCGCCGCCGGAGGTGTGGCGTCGGCTGCACCCGCCCCTGGTCGCGGCTGCTCTCCGGCGAGGCGGACGCGGCCCGGCCGCGACTCGACCCGCTGCAGCGTCGACGGATGGTGGCGTCGTACGCCGACGACATCGACCTCCTCAGCCGGCTCACCGGGCAGGACTTCGGCGACTGGCTCTCAGCGGAGAGCCGCGGGTCCTACGCGCAGCGCGCGGCCACGGTGACGCAGCTCAGCGCACACAGGTGACCAGGTCGTGCGCCCCGTCGGGGCGGGCCGCCTCGACGTAGTAGCGCGTCCGGCCGTCGGGCAGGGGCACGGCGCTCGCGTAGCGGAAGGCCCCGTCGGCGTGGGGTGAGGCGATCGGCGGCTGGGCGGTGCGGGTCAGCGCGATGCCGTCCCACGTCGCCACCCCGGTCGTCTCGAACCAGTTGGACTCCGCGTCCGGGCGCCCGTCGTAGAGCACCGTGCCGTCGGGCAGGACCGCGCTGACCCGGGCACCGCGCGCGTCCCACTGCCCGTCGCGGCCGGCAAGCACCTCGCCCCGGTCGTCCCACTCGAGGCCGTCGCTGCTCGTCAGGCGACGCGTCGTCATCCGGTCCTCGTGGCCGGCGTCGTCGAGCGGGTGGCAGCACAGCCACATCTCCCAGCCGTCGTCGCCGACGGTGATCACCGGGTCCTTGACGCCGGTGTCGCGGTCGCCGGCGTGCACCACCCGTCGTACGCCGGCGGGCAGGCCCTCGACCGTGTCGGCCGTGAGGCTGTCGACCCACCAGTGCTTCGAGCCGGGGGTGGCGCAGGAGAGGTAGAGCCGCCACCCGCCTCCGGGCAGGGCGACGATGACCGGGCGCTCGAAGGACTCGGCGCCGAAGTCCTCGCGCGACACCTCGGTGACGTGCTCGAAGCTCACGCCGTCGGCGGACCGGGCCACCACGACGGTGACACCGCGCCCGTCGGTCAGCGGGCGGCGGACACGCCAGGTCAGCCAGAAGACGTCGTCGACGAGCACAGCGCTGGCAGCGCCTGCCCAGTTGCCGGCGCCGGGACCGGGCGCGGGCACCACGACCTCGACGTCGTCGTAGGTGGGCGGAGCTGCGGTGGTCGTCGTCATTCCCCCACGATAGTCGACAAGATCACTCCAGTTTGTCAGGCGGACGCCTAAGACTTAGTGGCGACCAAAGATAAGGCGAACTCCCGATCCGCAGCAGGACTCCTCAGAGGCAACCTCGGTCATGTCCGCACCACCCACCGAGGAGCCCACCATGTACACCAGCTACAGCATCGAGAAGATCGCCAGCAGCAACCGTCACGAGGCGTTGGCAGCCGCCGCGGAGCGCCGGACCGCACGCGCGTTCCGCGCCACCGCTGCCGGCCGAACCGCGGCAGGAGTCACCCGCCACCGGCACCATCCGGATCCCGCGCCAGCGCCGCTGGTTCGGCATCGCCACTGCGGCCCGATGACCCGATCCGTTGCCGTCCATGCCCTCGCGCCGGCCCTCGTCCCGTGCCACGATCCTGTGGTGGCAGCCGCACGGCTCATCGGCCGGGACGAGGACGTCGCGATCCTCCGCGACGCGGTCGTGAGTGCCCGAGGCGGCGCTCCCCGCTGTGTCCTCGTCACCGGCGAGGCGGGGATCGGCAAGAGCAGGCTCGTCCGCGAGGCGCTCACCGGGATCGACGACGCACTCGTCGTGACCGGCCACGGCGCCGACATGGCGACCGGCGAGATCCCGTTCGGGGTCCTCGCCGACACGTTGCGCGACCTCGCCCACCAGGCGGGACCCGACGCTCTGACCGCTGCTGAGCGGGAAGCCCTGGCCCCGCTGCTGCCCGGGTCGGTGCCGTCGGGGCACGTCGAGCGGGTGCAGATCCTCTCGGCGTTCGTCGACCTCCTCCAGCGACTGTGCACCGACCGGCTGCTCGTCTGGGTGGTCGAGGACCTGCACTGGGCCGACGCTGCCACCCGCGACCTGGTCAACCTCGCGGTGCGGACGCTGCGCGGCGGGCTGGTCGTGGTGGCGACGGTGCGGACCGACGACCCGGAGCGCCCGCCGCGGACCAGGAGGCCACGCTCACGTCGTACGTCGGCGGGCTGGCACGCGCTGCCCGGCACGACGGTGCTGCCCCTGGGTCGACTCACCCCGGACGAGGTGCGCGCCCAGCTCCTCGGCCTGGTCGGGATCGACCCTGCCGCCGGGGGTCGCGGCCGGATCGGACGCTCAGCGACGGCGTGCCCTTCGTGGTGGAGGAGCTGGCGCCGCCCGCGGGCGGACCGGAGGGCGCGACCGCGTCGGGCGTCGCCGCCGGTCGACTCGCCGGACTCTCCAGGAGGCGCGTCGCCTCGTCGATGCCGCCGCTGTCGGTGAGGGACACCTGCGCATCGGACTTCTCGAGCAGGTGGTCGACGCGACGACCGACGAGCTCGACACCGCGCTCGTCGAGGCGGTGCGCGCCGGGGTGCTCACCACGGACCACGCCGATCGACGGGGTCGGTTTCCGCCACGCGCTGCTCCGTGAGGCCGCCGACCGCGGGCTCGGGCCCGGAGCACGGCGGCGCTGGCACCGACGGTGGGCCGAGGTGCTGGAAGCGAATCCGGGCGTCCTCGCGGCGGACCCGGCCGCGCTCGCGATCGCCGAGCACTGGCACCAGGCCGGGGACGTACGCCGAGTCGCTCCGGCGGCGCTGGCGGCGCTGCCGGCGGCCGCGCATCGCCTCGGCGCCCGCAGGCGGAGACGCTCTGTGGACGCGCGTGCTGTCCTCGAGGGTGGTCGTGCGTCGACGACCCCGAGGCCCTGACCGGGTGGACCCTGCGGCGGTGACGGCCGATGCCCTCGCTGTCTGCGGACCCGGGCGCCCTCGCCGACGGCTTCATCGCCGTGCTCGACGCGGTCCCGCATGCACCTGCTCACGGAGCCCGAGCAGGCGGCGGTCCAGCTCTTCCGGGCACTCTTCGACGGAAGGCAAGGGCGAGCTCGACCGGCGGTTCCGCGGGCCACGTCGACGACCGTCTTCGACCTGTTCGACTGGTTCTCCGCGCCACGCGACCTTTGACGGTGCACGTCCTGATCTTGGCAACGCGCCTGCCGCGCGACGACCCGCGCGCTCGGAGGCGCTGGACCTGGCGCCGCGATCGCGCGGAGCTTGCTCGACCGACGACGGGCTGCGCGCTCAGGAGGTGATCGAGGCCGAGTCGCACTCGCGACAGTTCGACGGTGACCCGACAGCGGCCGCGGACTTCCTCGACGCGAGCTCGCCGACCTGCCCGACGAGTCAGGACGAGCCACGTGCTGCTTCCTCGACGGCAACCTCGTGTGGTGCCGCACCGTGGTGGCGAGCATCGAGCAGCGCCCAGCAGGCGGGGCGCAGGCGCTCTGGCACGCCTGCGACACCCGCAGCTCGCCTGGGGGTGTGGGAGCACCTCGTCGAGAACCACACGTTCAGCCTGTCCTGCACCGGGGACTGGACACGGCCCGGGCCCTGCTGGAGGAGTCGGCGCCGTGGTGGGAGGACGACCTGCGGAGCAGCAACGTGCGGCTCGACCTCCTGGACCTCGCGGCAGCGGGGAGCCGTCGACGCGGAGCGGTGGCGTGTCCACTCGGTGGGCGGGAGATCCCCGGCGGTGCAGCCCAGGCATTGGTCCGCGCACGTGGTGGCAGCCGCCGTCGGCGTCCGCGGGCGACCTGCCCGGCGCACGCGCGACGTACGCCGACGGTCTGGACCGACCAGATCATGCTCGGGTTCGACGACTACGTGTGGCTGCCTCGTCGTCGATGCTGCCCGGATCGAGGCAGACGCGCCGCTGGCGGGTCCGGGCGGGACGACGGCGGACACCGCCCGGACGCATCTGGACACGATCGACGCGGACGCCGGCGGAGTTTCGCCGATACGGCCGGCTCGGCGAGGTCTGGCCGCTCGACCTGACCGCCCAGCTCGACCGGTTCCACGGCCGCGACGCGCGGCCTGCCCTCGAGGCGGCACTCGCCGGCTGGGAGCGGATCGGCCACGTCCCGGACGTGGCCGTCACCCACCTCTCGCTGGCCGAGGCGCACGCCCTCCACGGCGACCGCGAGGCCGCACGCCGACACCTGGCGGCCGGCCGGGAGATCGCCACCCGCCTCGAGGCGCGTCCGATGCTCGCCCGCGCCGACGCGCTGGCCGACCGCTACGCGCTGGGCTCCCGCGACCGTCGTACGAGCGGACGTGCTCACCGACCGCGAGGCCGAGGTGCTGGGCCTCCTCGCGGAGGGCCGGACCAACGCGGAGATCGCGGCCACCCTGTTCATGTCACCCAAGACCGCGAGCGTCCACGTCTCGCACATCATCGCCAAGCTCGGCGCCGCCAACCGGACCGAGGCTGCCGCGACGGCCCGTCGCCAGGGACTGCTTCAGTAGCCGACGTCGAACGAGCTCGTCCCGGTCGGTGTCGCGGCGCGTGCCGCCACTTGGGCCACCTTGGCCAGGGAGGGGCCGGTCCGGCACCACTCGACGAGCGCGTCCACGGCGTCGTCGTCACCCTCCGCGTGCAGGAGGACCGAGCCGTCCGGCTCGTTGCGCACCCACCCGCGCACCCCGAGTCGTCGCGCCTGCTCCTGGGCGTACCACCGGTACGAGACGCCCTGGACCCGGCCGGTCACCCTCGCCTGGATCGCCTTCACGCTCCTATCATGCTCCGGCCGTGGCTCCGGGTGAGAGGCTGGCTGGCGATGACGCAGAGCGAGGAGACCGACGCCGCGCGCACGGGCGAGTAGGCGTACGTCCCGGACCCGCGGCGCTGGCGGGTGCTCGCGGTCTCCCTCGTCGTCGGCTTCATGTCGCTGCTCGACGTCACGATCGTCAACGTCGCGGTGCCGTCCATCCGCGCCAGCCTCGAGACCAGCGCCGCCACGATCCAGTGGGTGGTGTCCGGCTACGCCCTGGCCTTCGGAATGACGCTGGTGGCCGGGGGCCGCCTCGGTGACGCGTACGGACGACGGCGGCTGATGACCATCGGCCTGGTGGGCTTCATCGTGTCCAGCCTCGCGGTGGGCATGGCCCCCAACGCCGCCGCCATCATCGTGGCCCGGCTCGCCCAGGGCGCGAGCGCCGGGCTGCTGACCCCGCAGAACTCCGGCCTCATCCAGCAGCTCTTCCGGGGCCCGGAGCGGGGCCGTGCCTTCGGGATGTTCGGCTTCACCGTCGCGGTCGCCTCGGCGGCCGGTCCGCTGATCGGTGGACTCCTGATCGGGCTGCTCGGCGAGGAGAACGGCTGGCGCTCGCTCTTCCTCATCAACGTCCCGATCGGCCTCGTGGCGCTGGTGCTCATCCGGCGGCTGGTTCCGGACAACGACGTCGGCGCCGATGCCGAGCGCGACCCACGCGTCGACCTCCCGGGTGCGCTGCTGCTCGGCCTCGCCGTGCTCGCGGTGCTCTACCCCCTGATCAGTCTCGAAGGTGGCGCCGGCCTGCCGCTGCTGATCCTCCTGGCCTTCCCGCTGCTGGCGTGGGCGTTCGTCCGGTGGGAGGTGCGGACCATCGCCGCCGGCCGACCGCCGCTGCTCGATGTCTCGCTGCTGCGCGGCCTGCCCGGCTATGCCAACGGCCTGCTGGTCGGCACCCTCTACTTCACCGGTTTCACCGGCATCTTCCTGGTGCTCTCGGTCCACCTGCAGGAGGGCGAGGGCTTCTCGCCACTGGGGGCGGCTCTCCTGATGACGCCGTTCGCCGTCGGCGCGGCCGCGACCTCACCCCTGGCCGGCCGGCTGGTCGGACGGATCGGCCGCCGGGTCACGCTGCTGGCGCTCTCGGTGATGATGACCGGCACCGCGCTCGCGGCGTGGCTGGTGACGTCGCCCTCCGACACCCTGTGGTGGACGCTCGCGCCGGCGATGTTCCTGGCCGGTGTCGGCGGCGGTGGCGTGATCTCGCCCAACTTCACCCTGACCCTGGCCGAGGTGCCGCCACGGATGGGCGGTGCTGCCGGCGGGGCGCTGCAGACCGGCCAGCGGATCGGCTCCGCCCTCGGCGCGGCGCTGCTGATGACGATCTACCAGGCGGTCGCGTCGGTCGCCTCGGCCCCGGTCGCGGCGCGGTCGGCCCTGCTGGCCGCCCTGGTCGTGCTGTCGATCGCGATGGCGGCCGCCGTACGGTCCTGGCGCCACGGCGACTGAGGAGGGATCGACCGGCTAGAGGATCGCGCCCGGGACGTACGCCGCGGCGCGGGGATGGCGGGCAGCGAGCGCCTCGATCCGGGCCACCACCGCACGGGTCTGGGCCACGGCAGCGCCGGTGAACTCGATCGGGTCGGCGACGAGCGCGTCGATCTGGTCGCGCGTCAGCCCCAGCCGGTCGTCCGCGGCAAGCTTGGCGAACACGTCGTTGTCGACCTGACCTGCCCGCATGGCCAAGGCCGTGCCGACGGCCGCTTCCTTGATCGCCTCGTGGGCAGCCTCGCGACCCACGCCGTTGCGCACGGCGGCCATCAGCACCTTGGTGGTCGTGAGGAACGGCAGGTAGCGGTCGAGCTCGCGCTGGATGACGGCCGGGAACGCGCCGAACTCGTCGAGCACGGTGAGGAAGGTCTGAAAGAGCCCGTCGGCGGCGAAGAAGGCGTCCGGCAGCGCGACGCGGCGCACGACCGAGCAGGAGACGTCGCCCTCGTTCCACTGGTCTCCGGCGAGCTCGCTCACCATCGAGAGGTGCCCGCGCAGGATCACGGCGAGGCCGTTGACACGCTCGCAGGAGCGGGTGTTCATCTTGTGGGGCATCGCCGAGGAGCCGACCTGGCCCTCCTTGAAGCCCTCGGTGACCAGCTCGTGGCCGGCCATCAGTCGCACCGTCGTGGCGAGGTTGGACGGGCCGCTGACCAGCTGCACGAGGGCTGCGACGACGTCGAAGTCGAGGGAGCGCGGGTAGACCTGACCGACGCTGGTGAGGACCTGCTCGAAGCCGAGGTGGGCCGCGACCCGCCGCTCGAGGTCGTCGAGCTTGTCGGCATCGCCGTCGAGCAGGTCGAGCATGTCCTGGGAGGTGCCCATCGGACCCTTGACCCCGCGCAACGGGTAGCGGGCGAGCAGCTCCTCGATCCGCTGCACCGAGATGAGCATCTCGTCGGCGACGGTGGCGAAGCGCTTGCCCAGGGTCGTGGCCTGGGCGGCGACGTTGTGCGAGCGACCGGCCATGACGGTGGCCTCGTGCTCGGCGGCGAGCCGTCCGAGGCGGACGAGTGCAGCGACGGCCCGGTCGCGGACGAGCTCGAGCGAGCGGCGTACCTGCAGCTGCTCGACGTTCTCGGTCAGGTCGCGGGACGTCATGCCCTTGTGAATGTGCTCATGACCGGCGAGGGCGGAGAACTCCTCGATGCGCGCCTTCACGTCGTGGCGGGTGACGCGCTCGCGAGCCGCGATCGAGTCGAGGTCGACGGTGTCGACGACCCGCTCGTAGGCCCCGACCACGCCGTCGGGCACGTCGATGCCGAGGTCGCGCTGCGCCTTGAGGACGGCGATCCAGAGCTGTCGCTCGAGGACGATCTTGTGCTCGGGGGACCAGATCGCGGCGAGGTCGGCGCCGGCGTAGCGGGTGGCCAGGACGTTGGGGACGGTCACGGGGCGATTGTCCCATCGGCCGAGGCGGCCGCCGCACCCTCGACAACGCCCAGCGGCTCGGCCGCGATGTCGCGACGCCACTGAGCGCCCGGGAAGCTGATCGAGGCGATGCCCTCGTAGGCCTTGGCCCGCGCGTCGGCGACGTCGGATCCCACAGCGCGTACGGCGAGCACGCGACCGCCCGCGGTCACCAGGCCGGCCGGGGTCGCTGCCGTGCCGGCATGGATCACGTCGACATCGGTCTCCCTGCCGAGCGTCTCGGAACCGACGATGACGTCACCGGTGCTGGAGCCCTCGGGGTAGCCGGCGCTCGCCATGACGACGGTGACCGACGCACCGTCGGCGAAGGTCGGCGGCGAGACCGACGAGAGCTCCCCGTCGGCCGCGGCCTTCAGCAGCTCGCCGAGCGGCGAGGTCAGCAGTGCCAGCACCGGCTGGATGTCGGGGTCGCCGAAGCGGCAGTTGAACTCGATCACGCGTGGGCCGTCCGCGGTCAGCGCCAGCCCGACGTAGAGCGTGCCGACGAAGGGCGAGCCGCGCCGCACCATCTCGTCCAGCGTCGGCTGGACGACGGTGGCGAGCACGAGCGGGGACAGGTCGGGCGGCGCCCACGGCAGCGGCGAGTAGGAGCCCATCCCGCCGGTGTTGGGGCCGTGGCCGCCGTCGAAGATGCGCTTGAAGTCCTGGGCGGGCTGGAGGGCGTACGCCGTCGTCCCGTCGCACACGGCGAACACCGAGACCTCGGGGCCGTCGAGGAACTCCTCGATGACGACCCGATCGCAGGTCGCCGCATGGGCGAGGGCCTCGGCCCGGTCCGAGGTCACGACGACGCCCTTGCCCGCGGCCAGCGCGTCGTCCTTGACGACGTGCGGCGCCCCGAACTCGTCGAGGGCGTCGGCCGCCTCCTGCGGTGTCGTGCACGTGCGCGAGCGGGCCGTCGGGACGTCGGCCGCGGCCATCACCTGCTTGGAGAAGGTCTTCGACCCCTCGAGCTGGGCGGCGGCCCGGGACGGGCCGTAGCAGGAGATCCCCTGCTGGCGTACGGCGTCGGCGACGCCGGCGACCAGCGGGGCCTCCGGCCCGACGACCACCAGGTCGGCACCGATGCGGGCAGCGAGCGCCGCCACGTCGGATCCGTCCATCGGGTCCACGTCGTGCAAGGTCGCGACCTCGCCGATGCCCGGGTTGCCGGGAGCGGCGTGCACGTCGCTCACCTGCGGGTCCCGGACCAGGGAGAGGGCGAGGGCGTGCTCGCGGCCGCCGGTGCCGATGACGAGGACCTTCACGGGTGGACGACCACCGTCTGCTCGCGCCCGGGTCCCACCCCGACGCCCCAGATCTTTGCGCCCGAGATCTGCTCCAGTGCCTCGACGTAGACCTGGGCGTTCTTCGGCAGGTCATCGAAGGAGCGACAGCCGGAGATGTCGGTCTTCCAGCCCTCGAAGAACTCGTAGATCGGCTTCGCGTGGTGGAACTCGGTCTGGGTCATCGGCATCTCGTCGACGCGCTGGCCGTCGATCTCGTAGGCCACGCAGACCGGGATCTGGTCCCAGGCGCCGAGGATGTCGAGCTTGGTGAGGAAGAACTCGGTCAGGCCGTTGACCCGGCTGGCGTACCGCGCCACGACGGCGTCGTACCAGCCGCAGCGCCGGGTGCGGCCGGTGGAGACACCGATCTCGCCGCCGAGCTTCTGCAGGTTGATGCCGTCCTCGTCGAAGAGCTCGGTGGGGAACGGGCCGGAGCCGACGCGGGTCGTGTAGGCCTTGATCACGCCGACCACCCTGTCGATCCGGGTCGGGCCGATGCCCGCGCCGACGCACACGCCGCCGGCGACGGGGTTGGAGGACGTGACGAACGGATAGGTGCCGTGGTCGACGTCCAGCATCGTGGCCTGGGCGCCCTCGAAGAGCACGGTCTGGCCGCGGTCGAGCGCCTCGTTGAGCAGCAGCGAGGTGTCGCACACCATCGGCCGCAGGCGCTCGACGTAGGACAGCAGCTCCTCCACGACGGCCTCGACCTCGATCGCGCGACGGTTGTAGACCTTGGTGAAGAGGTGGTTGCGCACGTCGAGGGCAGCCTCGATCTTCTGGCGCAGGATGCCCTCGTCGAAGAGGTCGGCGATGCGGATGCCGACCCGGTTGACCTTGTCGGCGTACGCCGGGCCGATGCCGCGGCCGGTGGTGCCGATCTGGTTCTTGCCGAGGAAGCGCTCGGACACCTTGTCGATCGTGGCGTGATAGCTCGCGATGACGTGGGCGTTGGCGCTCACCTTGAGGTCGGCCAGCTCCACCCCGCGCTCGATGAGCCCGTCGAGCTCACGGAAGAGCGCCTCGGGCGAGACGACGACGCCGTTGGCGATGACGCTGGTGGCGCCGGGCGTCAGGATGCCGCTGGGCAGCAGGTGGGTGGCGTACTTCTCACCACCGATGACGATGGTGTGGCCGGCGTTGTGCCCGCCACTGGTCCGGACCACGAAGTCGATCGGGTCGGTCGTGGCCAACAGGTCGGTTGCCTTGCCTTTGCCCTCGTCGCCCCACTGGGCGCCGAGCACGACGATCGCGGGCATCTCAGCCCTCCTCGCACGGTTGGAGACAGAGTCCTGGGACTTGCATCTGGAAAAGCAGAAGCCCCGGCACAAGGCACCGGGGCTCTTGCGGCGTCACGCTATCGCACCGACCGCCCGGCCGGTGGGTCCGACCGCTCCCCGGTCGGACCGCGCCCATCGGGCGGGACGCGTCGACCTGCGGTGGGCTACTGTCCGAGCCGTGCGCTCCTTGCTCGTGATCACCAACGCTGACGCCGGCACCTCCGACGAGGAGACCCTCGCCACGGCGCTCACCGTGCTGCGCGCCGACGCCTCGGTCGAGGTCGCCAGGACCTCCAACCCGGGCGAGCTCGACGGCGTCCTGCACCGCGCCGGGGGCCGTACGATCGTGGTGGCGGGCGGCGACGGGAGCCTGCACGCGGTCGTCAAGGCGCTCCACAAACGTCACGAGCTCGCCGGCGCGACCCTCGGCCTGCTGCCGATGGGCACCGGCAACGACTTCGCCCGCGGCAACGACATCCCCCTCGAGATCGAGGACGCCGCGCGGCTCGTGCTGGCCGGCGAGGCACGCCCGGTCGACCTGATCGTCGACGAGACCGGCAGCATCGTGGTCAACAACGTCCACGTCGGAGTCGGCGCCCAGGCCAGCCGCAAGGGCGCGAAGTGGAAGGACCGCCTCGGCTCGGTCGGGGTCGGCAAGGTCAACCTCGGCAAGCTCGGCTACCCCATCGGTGCCCTGCTCTCCGCGTTCCACCCGCCGAGCTGGCACCTGCGCATCGAGCTCGACGGCGTGGTCGTCAACGACCTCGACCGACCGGTGCTCATGGTCGCGATCGGCAATGGCGGCAACGTCGGCGGCGGCACCGAGCTCAACCCCGACGCCGACACCGAGGACGGCCTGCTCGACGTGATGATCAGCCGGGCCGTGTCGCCGACGGCGAAGCTCGGCTACGTCGCCCGCCTGCGCAAGGGCGAGCACGAGGAGCGCGACGACGTGCTGTCGCTGCGCGGTCGCTCGGTCCAGGTCAGCGGCGACGAGTTCTGGATCTCGGCGGACGGGGAGGTCTCCGGCCCCGAGCGCAGCAGGAGCTGGCGCCTCGAGTCGGCGGCGTACTCCATGATCCTGCCCTGATCGTGCGGTGACCCAGGCCTACAGCCAGCCGCGGCGGACGGCCTCCACACCTGCCTGGAAGCGGGTGTCGACGCCGAGCTCGCTCATCAGCGAGGCCACCCGGCGCCGAACCGTGCGCAGGCTCAGGTCGAGGTTGCGGGCGATCTGCTCGTCCTTGACCCCGTCGGCGAGCTCGGCCAGCAGCAGCCGGCGCTGGTCCCGCAGACCGATCTGGCCCGCGACGGGTTCGACGCGCGTCGCGGACTCCCAGAGCTCGTCGAAGTAGGCCTGGATGATGCCGACGATGGCCGGCTGGCGGATCACCACGCGGGTGTCCGAGCCCACCCCGAGCGGCTCGGGGAGGATCGCGCGGCGCGGGCCGACGACCACCATCCGGGTGAACACGCTCGGCACCACACCGATCTCCTCGCCGATCTCCGCGCGGGTGCGCAACATCTCTGGGGCCTCGGTCAGCGCTCGTGCCGGATAGATCGCCCGCACCCGCCGCCCGTCGCGGACCGCGTTGCCGACGGCCACCGCCATCTCCGACTCGCTGGGGAAGCGCCACTGGTCGGGGCGCAGGAAGCTCAGGTCACCCCGCTTCTCCCTGATCCAGCGACTGATCAGGGACGGTACGTCGCCCTCCCCGGAGACGTCGCCGTCGATCGTCTCCCCGTCAGCGACGACGTGGGACTCCCGGCCCTCGGCCAGGACCGGGATCGCATCGGCGATCCGGGAGATGTCGCGACTCGCCCGGGACAGAGCGGCGGCCTGCGCCGCCAGGGCGACGCGGGTTGCCACGGCCGGCTCCGAGACGTGCAGCACGCCCGCCTCCACGCGGACGATGCCGAGCCGGATCAAGGGGTCGAGCTGCGCGAGGAGCTTCGGTGGCCGGATCAACAGGCTGGCGGCGACCTCCTCCACGGTCCGGCCTGAGCCGGGCCGTACCTGCATGTAGAGGTGTTCGAGCCACTCCGGTCCCTGGTCGTGGTCCAGACCCCATTCGCTCACCTGTGGCATCTTAGTGCCAACGGCCATTTCGAGCCACCCGATGTCAACCCCGAAATGGCACAATGCTGCCGACCGCTCGGGGGAGCTCGGCATGGACGCGGGGGTGACCGTGTCGACACTCGTCTTTCGTGACACCCCGAACGGTCGGCGTCGGAGTCGCCCACGGGGGTCGGCTCCGACGCCACTTCTTCGTTCGGCCGCTGCCAGGGCCGCTGGAGCGGTGAGCCAGGCGGCTTCCGGGGCTGTCGAACCCGCCTCACTCACCGCTACCTGGCTGGTCGCCGTCCAGCCGTTCCACCGGCGTCCGGGACGCCGCCGCGAGGCCGTTAGCCTTGCGCCATGGCACGAGGTGGACGGCAACAGCAGGGCGATCCCGTCGACTGGGTGACGCGGGCGGCGGACGACGCCGTACGCCACGCAGGTGAGGGCAACCTGGTGACAGTCGCGTCCGGTGCCTCACCCAGCGGCCCGATCCACCTGGGCAACCTGCGCGAGTTCATCACTCCCCACTTCGTGGCCGAGGAGCTGAGGCGCCGCGGCGTCCCGGTGCGGCACCTCCACTCCTGGGACGACTTCGACCGGTTCCGCAAGGTTCCGGCCGGCGTGCCGGCCGAGTGGGCCGACCACATCGGGCGACCCCTCACTGCGGTCCCAGACCCGTGGGAGTGCCACGCCAGCTGGGCCGAGCACTTCAAGGCACCACTGCAGGATGCGCTGCGCGAGCTCGGCGTGGAGATGGAGGAGATCTCGCAGACCGAGATGTACACCTCGGGCGCCTACCGCGACCAGGTCCTCACGGCTGTGTCGCGGCGCGACGAGATCGAGGCGGTGCTCGCCAGGCACCGCACCAAGAAGGTGAGCGCCGGCGAGGACGCCTCCGCGCAGGAGGCCGCCGACCTCGCGGAGTCGGTCGCCAACGAGGACGACGACCCGACCGCGGCCGCCGACGCGATCGCCCGCTTTCCCTACCGCCCCTACTGCCGCCAGTGCGGCCGCGACACCGTCACCACCACGGCGTACGACGCCGCGACCACGACGCTGTCCTACACCTGCACCTCCTGCGGCTTCGAGGACACGACCAACCTGTCCACCGACAACAACGGCAAGCTCGTCTGGAAGGTCGACTGGCCGATGCGCTGGGCCTACGAGTCGGTCAACTTCGAGCCGGCCGGTCGCGACCACATGACGCCCGGCTCGTCCTACACGGTCGGCACCGAGATCGTGTCGGCGATCTTCGACTGGCGCGCACCTGCCCGGGTGATCTACGCGTTCGTCGGTTTCGCCGGAGTGCAGAAGATGTCGTCGTCGGCGGGCGGCGTGCCGACCGCGACCGACGCCCTGCGGATCCTCGAGGCGCCGATGCTGCGCTGGCTCTACGTCCGCCGCACCCCGACGCAGGCCTTCGACATCGACTTCGGTCCGGCAGTGGTCCGCCTCTACGACGAGTGGGACGCCCTCGGCCGCAAGGCAGCCGACCCCGAGAAGGGCGACGTCGCGACGCTGGCCTGGCACCGCGCGTCCTCGACGGCGTCTGCCGGTCCGCTGCCCAGCCCTGCCGTCGTGGTCCCGTTCCGGACCCTGTCATCGGTCGCCGACGTGACCGCCGGCTCGGCCGACCACATCTCGCGGATCGTGGAGTCCTCGGGATTCCCTCACGACTCCGTCTCCGACCTCGAACCCCGACTGACCAAGGCCATGCAGTGGACGGCCGAGCACGTGCCAGCCGCCGAGCGCACCACCGTGCGGGACACGCCCGACGCCGAGCGCCTCGCCGCGCTGAGCGAGGACGAGGAGCTGTGGCTGCGCCTCTTCCTCGACCGCTTGCCCGAGCCGATGCACCTCGACGAGGTGACCGCGGTGGTCTACGGCGTGCCGAAGGTGGCCCGCGGGCTGGGCTTCGAGGACGCCCCCACCGACCAGATCAAGGCGGACCAGAAGGACTTCTTCCGACTGCTCTACAACCTGCTGGTCGACAAGGACCGCGGGCCGCGACTGCCGACGCTGATCCTGGCGCTCGGGTCGCGACAAGGTCCGGAGCCTGCTCACCCCGCCGCCTGATCAGCGGCGCATCTCCGCGGGCTCGCCGACGAACCGCTCGAGGTCGGCGCGCACGGCGTCGCTGATGGTCCACGCCGACTGGGCGTGGTGGTCCCAGAGCACGTTGACGCACTCCCAGACCGCGGCCGGTCCCCCGCCCACCTCGACGCGCAGCTCGGCGGCGACGGTGAAGGAGGAGCGGCCGATCCGCGACACCCAGAGCGAGGCGAGGAACGGCTGGTAGGGGACGAACCGCATCTCGGAGTGGTACTCGATCGTCTGGGAGGCGACGAGCTCGGACACCTCGGCGTCGATCCCGTGGAGCAGCCCGGTCGCACCCTCGGGCAGTCCCGGCAGGTGGGCGAAACGCAGGAACTCGTAGCGGGCCTCGTCGAGCACCCGGACCGCCTCGACGTTGTCCACGTGCCCCGCGAGGTTGATGTCGCGGTAGCGCGCCTGGATCTCGGTGGTGAAGGTCTGGCCCATGGGAGCAGTCTGCCGGTGGGTCGTGACAGGCTGACGCCATGTCCCACACAGACCTGATGGCCGGTCCCCCGCCCACCCACCTGCCCGTCGACCCAGCCGCCGCCGAGCTGACCGCGGGCGGCGCGCCGGTGGACGTCGTACGTCGTCACCCGGCGTCGCCGGCCGCGTGGGCCGCCCTGGCGGGGCAGGCACGCAGCGAGGGCGCCGACGACGTCACGGTCTACGCCTATGCGCGGGTCGGCTACCACCGCTCGCTCGACATGCTGCGCCGCAACGGCTGGAAGGGTCACGGCCCGGTGCCGTGGGAGCACGAGCCCAACCGCGGCTTCCTGAGGGCCCTCGCCCTGCTCGCGCTCAGCGCACGCGCGATCGGTGAGACCGACGAATGGGAACGCTGCTCGACGTTCCTGCGTGACAGCAGCGCGACTGCGGCGGACGAGCTGCTCGGCTGACCGCTCGTCGCGCCAGACCGACCGCTGGCCGCACACGGCTCGCGCCGCCCGCCGTGACGGCAGTCACTCCGGGTCTAGGGTCGCCGCATGACTCTCGGGAACACACCTCCATCGGCGCGCCCTGAACCAGAAGTGCCGCCCACCGACAAGGGCAAGATGGCGCTCGCCGGCGCCCTGCTCGCGATCCCGATCGTGGTGCTCCTCTGGGTGCCCCACTACGCGAAGGTCGAGCCGAGGCTCTTCGGCTTCCCGTTCTTCTTCTGGTACCAGTTCCTCTGGGTCTTCATCTGCTCGGCCCTGACGTGGACGGCCTACAAGCTGACGCTCTCTGCCCGCGGCAAGACCAGCCACAAGGTGGGTGAGGACCGATGACGGCGCAGCCCACCGTCATGGCGGCCGACACCGGCGGCGTCAACGGCGTGGCGCTCGCGGTGCTGATCGTGCTCTTCGGCCTGGTCACGGTCGCCGGGTTCATGGCCAGCAGGTTCATGCGCGCCGACTCCATGGAGTCCCTGGACGAGTGGGGCCTCGGCGGTCGCAAGTTCGGCACGTGGATCACGTGGTTCCTGCTCGGCGGCGACCTCTACACGGCCTACACCTTCGTCGCGGTGCCCGCGGCCATGTTCGCGACCGGGGCCGTGGCGGGCTTCTTCGCCGTGCCCTACACGATCATCCTCTACCCCATCATCTTCATCTTCATGGCGCGGCTGTGGTCGGTGAGCCACCGTCACGGCTACGTCACCACCGCCGACTTCGTCCGCGGGAGGTACGACGACCGGGTGCTGTCGCTCGCTGTTGCCATCACCGGCTTCGTCGCGACGATGCCCTACATCGCGCTCCAGCTCGTCGGCATCCAGGCGGTGCTCGAGGTGGCCGGGCTCGGGGGCGGCGACAGCATCATCTCCAAGGACGCCCCGCTCTTCATCGCCTTCGCGCTGCTGGCGGCCTACACCTACTCCAGCGGCCTGCGGGCCCCCGCGGTGATCGCGTTCGTCAAGGACATCCTGATCTACCTCGTCATCATCGTCGCGATCATCTACCTCCCCGGCCAGGTCGGCGGATGGGAGGCGATCTTCGGTGCCGCCGAGGACAAGATGGACGCCAACAACGCAGCCGCCGTCGAAGCCGGCCTTCCGCCCGTGTCCTCGTTCGTCCCCGGCCCGGGGGCCTTCTGGGCCTACGCCACCCTGGCGCTGGGCTCCGCGATGGCGCTCTTCATGTACCCGCACTCGGTCACCGCTTCGCTGTCGTCCAACTCGCGCAACGTGGTGCGACGCAACGCCGCGATCCTGCCGGCGTACTCCTTCGTGCTGGGCCTGCTGGCCCTGCTCGGGTGGGTCGCCATTGCCGCCGGGACGCAGCCGATCGGGCTCGACGGCGAGGCAAACGCGCAGCTGGTGATCCCGCAGCTGTTCGAGGACATGTTCCCGGCGTGGTTCGCCGGGGTCGCCTTCGCCGCCATCGCGATCGGCGCGCTCGTGCCGGCCGCCATCATGTCGATCGCCGCCGCCAACACCTTCAGCCGCAACATCTACAAGGAGTGGCTCAACAAGGACGCGACACCGGCGCAGGAGGCGAAGGTCTCCAAGCTGATGTCGCTGCTGGTGAAGGCGTTCGCGCTGGTCTTCGTGCTGACGCTCGACAAGCAGAACGCGATCAACTTCCAGCTCCTCGGCGGCATCTGGATCATGCAGACCTTCCCCGCCGTGGTGTTCAGCCTGTTCACCCGCTGGTTCCACCGGTACGGCCTGCTGCTGGGCTGGGCTGCCGGCATGGTCTACGGCACGGTCGAGGCCTACCAGGTCGTCAACCCGGTGACGGGCAACCACTTCGGTGGCTCGCTGGGCCTCATCCCCGGCATCGAGAAGATGGGCTACATCGCGGTGACCGCGTTCGTGATCAACATGGTGGTGGCTGTCGTGGTGAGCGCGATCCTCAACGCCATGAAGGTCTCCAACGGCGCGGACGAGACGATCGCGTTCGACTACTTCGCCGATGCGGACGACCCGCGTGTGCAGAAGGACCTGGCCGAGCACCACACGCACGCCGATCCCTACGGCGATCCCGACGACATCCCGGGGAACGCCCCGGCCCGCTGAGCTCGGGTCTGTCCCGCTGCCAGGGGTTTGGCGGTAACAGGCCCGGACATGCACTCCCGCCCCCATTGATGAGGGCGGGAGTGCACGGATGAGGCAGTTACCCGGACACGTCGGGCTGCCCGGAGGACGGGCCGGGGTCAGATCCCCAGCGAGGTCCCGGCGGAGCGCAGGTTCTCGCACGCCTCGACGATGCGGGCGGCCATGCCGGCCTCGCCCGCCTTGCCCCACGCGCGCGGGTCGTAGGCCTTCTTGCTGCCGACCTCGCCGTCGACCTTGAGGACTCCGTCCCAGTTGGCGAACATGTGGGCCGCAACCGGCCGGGTGAAGGCGTACTGGGTGTCGGTGTCGACGTTCATCTTCACCACGCCGTAGTCGACGGCCGCGCCGATCTCCTCGGCGGTCGAGCCCGAGCCGCCGTGGAAGACCAGGTCGAAGGGCTTGGCGTCGGCGTCGAGGCCGAGCTCGGCGACGACCGCCTGCTGGGCGGTCTGGAGGATCTCCGGACGCAGCTTGACGTTGCCCGGCTTGT
Organism: uncultured Actinomycetota bacterium; assembly: GCA_963712875.1. GTDB lineage: Bacteria > Actinomycetota > Actinomycetes > Propionibacteriales > Nocardioidaceae > Nocardioides. The sequence continues at coordinate 108,795 of CAVQJS010000021.1, forward strand.
AGACGCCGTGCACGTTGCCGAAGGTCAGGGCGGTGAGGTAGCGACCCTTCTCGCCGGTGCCGAGCGCGCGGACCGTGGCGAGGGCGTCCTCGGGGGTCGTGTAGAGCTGGTCGTTGATCTCGTTGGCGACACCGTCCTCCTCGCCGCCGACGACGCCGATCTCGACCTCGAGGATGATCTGCGCGGCGGCGCAGGCGGCCAGCAGCTCCTCGGCGATCTGGAGGTTCTCCTCCAGCGGCACGGCCGAGCCGTCCCACATGTGCGACTGGAAGAGCGGGGCCTCACCGCGCGCGACGCGCTCGGCGGAGATGGCGATCAGCGGCCGGACGAAGCCGTCGAGCTTGTCCTTGGGGCAGTGGTCGGTGTGGAGGGCGATGTTGACGGGGTAGTTCTTGGCGACCTCGGCGGCGTAGGCGGCGAAGGCGACCGAGCCGCTCACCATGTTCTTGACGGAGGGGCCGGAGAGATACTCGGCGCCGCCCGTCGAGACCTGGATGATGCCGTCGGCACCGGCGTCGGCGAAGCCCTTGAGGGCTGCGTTGAGGGTCTGGGACGAAGACACGTTGATGGCCGGGAACGCGAAGCCCTTCGACTTCGCGGCGTCCAGCATCTCGGCGTACTTCTCAGGGGTGGCGATGGGCATGATTTCTCCTCGAGCACGGGGTCGAGCACGTCGTTCCCAACCCTAGTGGCTACTGGCGGGTCGCCTCCCTGCGCCCGAATCGTGACGACCGATGAGCGCCCCGGTCATGACAGATCACGCTGCGCGCCGACATCGACGAGTCCCAGCGGTGACAACCGATCGCTGGCGTGCTCCGTATCCCCTCTGAGAGCCTGACCGTGAGGGAGCAGCGATGCGGCGAGACGAGCGGGAAGCGTCATACAGCGAATTCGTCCGCGCGCGCCAGACCCACCTCCGCCGGATCGCCTACGCGATCTGCGGGGACTGGACCCAGGCCGACGACCTGCTGCAGATCGCACTGGTCAAGCTGTACGCCGCGTGGCCGCGTGTGCGGCGAGACGGCCGGGAGGAGGCCTACGTGCGCCAGATCCTGGTCCGCGCCAACATCGACGAGCACCGCCGGCCGTGGCGGCGCGAGACGTCCGGGCTCTTCGAGGACGACCGAGCTGTCGAGGCCGGCGTCGGCATCGAGGAACGCAGTGCGTTGATCCAGGCACTCCAGGATCTCCCCGAGATGCAGCGCAAGACCGTCGTGCTGCGCCACTGGCTCGGCCTGTCCGTCGAGGAGACCGCACAGGAGCTGGGCATCAGCACCGGAACCGTCAAGAGCCACACCTCACGAGCGCTGGACCATCTCCAGCTCTCGATGCAGGCGGAGGGGAACTGACATGGACACCATCTTCAGCGAGCGTCTCGAGGCGTCATTCGTTGGCGAGCCCGCGCACCGACCCGTAGAGGAGCGCATCATGGACGGACGACGCGTCGTTCGCAACCGTCGCATCGCCGTGGCAGCCGGCGGGCTTGCCGTCGTGGCCGCACTGGGATCCGGCACCCTGTTGCTGCCCCAGACCATCAACGCGGCGGACGTCGCGACCAATCCCATCGACCGGTCTTCGCAGACCTCAGCGACCCCGGAGCCGTCCGACGTCGCGCTGACGGAGGCACTGCCGGTCGACGAGTCATGGCGGTCCGGGTGCGGTGCCGACGGCCAGCCCACGTGTGAGGCCCTGCTCGCCCGGATCGGCATCGTGCGCTACCTCTCCGACGGCACCCTCGTGCGCAGCACGCCCGATGTGGTCGTCAGGCAACGCGTCGACGATCCGGCGGCGATGGAGACGCGCGGACAGGACTCCGTGGCCCTCGAGGCCGAGCTCAACGGGACGCTGGGCTGGTGGATGGCGAGCTGGTCACCCGACCGGACACGCGTGTGGGTCGCAGATCCGTCGGGCGCCGGTACCGACTTCACTTATTGGTCGGAGCACACCCTGGGCCGCGAGGTCGTGGCTGGCGAGCCGAAGCTGACCGAGCTACCTGGTCGCTGAGCGGTCAGCCCCGCCAGGCCGCGTCGCCGGACAGGTCGGCGTACTCGCGCACCCAGGTGTGCATGGCGATCGCCGCGGCGGAGCTGGCGTTGATCGAGCGGGTCGAGCCGAACTGGGCGATCGAGAAGGTGCCGTCGCACACCTCCCGCGCGCCATCGGACAGGCCCGGGCCCTCCTGGCCGAAGAGGAAGCAGACCCGGCGGGGCAGCGTCATCGTCTCCAGGTGCTCGCTGCCGGGCAGGTTGTCGATGCCCAGCAGGCGCACCGGCTGCTCGAGCGAGTGCAGGTACGCCGCCAGGCCGGGAACGTCGTCGTGGTGCCGGACGTGCTGGTAGCGGTCGGTCACCATCGCGCCGCGGCGGTTCCAGCGGCGGTTGCCGACGATGTGGACCTCCTCGGCGAGGAACGCGTTGGCGGTGCGGACGATGGTGCCGATGTTGAAGTCGTGCTGCCAGTTCTCGATCGCGACGTGGAAGCCGTGGCGACGGGTGTCGAGGTCGGCGACGATGGCCGCCATCGTCCAGTAGCGGTAGCGGTCGACCACGTTGCGGCGATCACCGTCACGCAACAGGTCGGGATCCCACTGCTCGCCTGCAGGCCAGTCGCCCGCCCACGGACCCACGCCCACCTCGGGCGGACCGTGTGGCATGGGGTCGTAGGGAGCCCGCTCGTCGTCCTGCATGCCAGAACCCTAGGGATCGCTGGCTAGGGTGACGCAGTGAGCGCTCTCCTGGACCTCCAGATCGTCGTCCAGCCCCTCCTGCTGGGCATCGACTGGATGGACCCCAACTGGCTGCTCGAACGGTTCGGTGCCGAGCTGTTCTGGATCAGCATGATCATCGTCTTCGTCGAGTGCGGCCTCTTCTTCCCGATCCTGCCGGGCGACACGCTGCTCTTCGCGTTGGGCCTGTTCATCGCCACCGGTCAGCTCGACCTCTTCCCCGGCCCGCCCTTCGTCGAGCTGCTGATCGCCGTGGCGATGCTGATCGTCGCGGCCTTCCTCGGCAACGTCGTCGGCTACGAGATCGGGCGCAAGCTCGGGCCACCGCTCTACGAGCGCGACGGCCGCATCATCAAGCGCAAGTACTTCGACCAGACCACGGCCTTCTTCGACAAGCACGGCAACAAGGCTCTGGTGATCGGTCGCTTCGTGCCGTTCGTCCGTACCTACATCACGGTCGTCGCGGGCGTCACCCGCATGGACCGGGCCCGCTTCTTCCTCTGGAGCTTCGTCGGCGCCGTGCTGTGGGTGTCCTCGATCTGCCTGGCTGGCTTCTTCCTCGGCGACGCGTTCCCCCACCTGGGCGAGAGCATCGACAAGGTGATCATCGTGATCCTGTCGTTCTCGTTGATCCCGATCCTCTACGAGTGGTGGCGGCACAAGCGCACCAACGCCCCAGGGGCCGGGATCGGCCCGCAGGACGGCGGCCCGGACCGCGACATCTCCGGCCGCAACATCAACTGAGCCCGGTCCGCCTGTCGTCACCCGCGTACGGCGTCCAGCTCCGCGCGCGTCAGCACCGACCTGACCTCCAGGCCGACGTCGGCCAGTGGGTCCTCGCCGGCTGGTGACCGGTCGATCGCACACACGACGACCTCGACGACCGCGCCGAGCTCGCGCAGGGCGTTCGTCGCGTCGCGCACCGCGCCCCCGGTGGTGATGACGTCCTCGATGATCGTGACCCGACGACCGGCGACGTCCGGGCCCTCGGCCAGCTTGGCCGTGCCGTACTCCTTGGCCTGCTTGCGGACGAAGAGCGCCGGCAGCCCGGTGCGCGCGCTCACCATGGTGGCGATCGGGATGCCGCCCAGCTCGAGTCCGCCGAGCAGCTCGGTGCCCTCGGGCAGCAGGCCGACCATCTGCGCTGCGACCCGGTCGAGCAGGGCGGGCTGGGCCTCGAAGAGGTACTTGTCGAAGTAGGTGTCCGCGACCTGTCCGGAGCGCAGGGTGAACTCGCCGGTCAGCCGGCAGGTGGCGTCGATGTCGGCCGCGAGGGCGTCGTCTGGGGTCATGGGGGCGATCCTGCCAAACGGCCCTCGAGGAACTGGACCGGACCGGGGTGCAGGGTCTCGCGGTGAGGCGTAGCGTCGAGCGGAGGCAGGGGGAAACCCGATGCAGAGGAGACACTGATGTTCGTACAGGTGTTCCAGGGACCGGTCTCCGATCCCGCACAGGTCAAGGAAACACTCGACCGCTGGATGGCCGAGCTCGCGCCCGGTGCCGACGGCTGGTTGGGCAGCACGGCTGGCGTCACGGACGACGGGACGCTCGTCGCGCTGGCCAGGTTCGACTCCGAGGAGGCCGCCCGGCGCAACAGCGACCGTCCCGAGCAGGGCGCCTGGTGGGCGCAGATGGCCGAGCACTTCACGAGTGAGCCGGTCTTCCACGAGAGCACCGCCGTCGACGTCGACGACCACGGCGACCTCGACTCGGCCGGTTTCGTGCAGGTGATGCAGGGGCGCACCAGCGACGGTGACCGGGCGCGTGAGCTGATGAGCGACGACGACCCGGCGTGGGAGGACTTCCGACCCGACGTCCTCGGCAGCCTGAGCGCCAGCCACGACGCCGACGGGTGGACGATGGCGATCTACTTCACCAGCGAAGCCGAGGCACGGGCCGGCGAGCAGCAGGAGCCCCCGGAGGCGATCCGCAAGGTGATGGCCGAGCTCGACTCGCTCTCCGTCGGCGAGACGTCGTACTTCGACCTGCGGGATCCCTGGCTGGCCAGCCCGTCCTGAGCGCCGTCCCCTGCGTCCGTGCCGCCTCGCTATCTTCGACGGCATGACCGACGCACGACTGTCCCACCGCCTGGCCGACATCCCACCCACGATCTTCTCGGAGATGTCCGCTCTGGCGGTGCGCACCGGCGCGCTCAACCTCGGCCAGGGCTTCCCTGACGTCGACGGGCCACCGTCCGTCATCGCCGCCGCGGTCGACGCGCTCGAGCACGGTGCCAACCAGTACGCCCCCGGCATCGGCATCGCGCCCCTGCGCGCCGCGATCGCCAGGCACCAGCACCGCCACTACGGCCTCGAGGTCGACCCGGACCGCGAGGTCGTCGTCACCACCGGCTGCACCGAGGCCATCGCGGCCGCCCTGCTCGGGCTCATAGACCCGGGTGACGAGGTCGTGGTGCTCGAGCCCTACTACGACTCCTACGTCGCGATGCTCACCATGTGCGGCGCCGTCCGGCGACCGGTCACCCTGCGCGCCCCGGAGTTCCGGCTCGACGTCGACGAGCTGCGCGCGGCCGTCACACCCCGCACGCGGGCGATCCTGCTCAACACGCCGCACAACCCCACCGGGACGGTGCTGACGCGCGAGGAGCTCCAGTCGGTTGCCGACGTCGCGATCGAGCACGACCTGGTCGTCATCACCGACGAGGTCTACGAGCATCTCGTCTTCGACGGCAGCGACCACATCCCGCTGGCGACGCTGCCCGGCATGTGGGAGCGGACCCTGACCCTGTCCAGCGCGGGCAAGAGCTACTCGTTCACGGGCTGGAAGGTCGGCTGGGCCACCGGACCGGCACCGCTGGTGCAGGCGGTGCTCGCAGCCAAGCAGTGGCTGACCTTCACCTCGGGCTCACCGCTGCAGCCGGCCGTCGCCCACGCCCTCGACCACGAGCCCGACTGGCCCAGGACCCTGGCCACCGACCTGCAGGCCAGACGCGACGTGCTCTGCGCGGGTCTGGCGGACGCCGGCCTGCCGCCGCGCATCCCGGAGGGGACCTACTTCGCGACCACCGACATCGCGCACCTCGGCTGGGCCGACGGGCGTGAGTTCTGCCTGGCGCTGCCCGAGCGCGCCGGGGTCGTCGCCATCCCTACGCAAGGTTTCCACGACGACGCCGAGGCCGGCCGGCACCTGGTGCGGTGGGCCTTCTGCAAGCAGCCGGACGTGATCGTCGAGGGCGTACGCCGACTGGCCGGCGCCGACCTCACCCGCTGATCAGCGGCCGGGGTAGTCGGTCGGCGGGTAGTCGCTGCCGCCCTGCTGGCCGTCGTACGGCGAACCGGGCTGCTGGTCGCCGTAGCCGTAGCCATAGCCGCCCTGGGCGTCACCGGGGTAGCTCGGGGTGCGCTTGAACCAGTCTCCGGCACCGCCGACGAAGAGCATGACGATGACCGCGACCGCCGAGATCAGCCAGATCGCGGCCACGCCGCTGGTGATGCTGAGCAGCGACCCGGCGGCCACTACGGCCGACGAGATGACCAGCAGGATGCGAGCGACGTTGGAGCGACGGAGCACGAAGATGCCGAGCAGGAGCGAGATCACGGACCAGATCACCAGCACGAGCATGAAGGCCACCATCACGCCGACGATGGAGTCGGGATCGAGGTCGGCCTGCTCGAAGCCCTCCACCCGCTCGAGCTCGGTGACGATCGAGTCGCGGGCGATCAGGAAGAGCAGGGCGACGAAGCCGAAGAGAGCGGCGCTCAGGCCGGAAAGGACGATCGTGATCCACGCGGCTGCCGTGACCGTTGCCGGACGGGAGTCACCGGGGCCGGACGGGGCCGCCGGCGCTCCGTACGGCCGCTGCGGCTCCCCGTAGGGCTGGGGCGTCTGCTGCTCGCCGTAGGCCTGGCCGTAGGGGTTCGGCGACGACGGCTCCTGCCCGTAGGGGTTGGTCGGCCTGCCCGTAGGGGTTCGGCGACGACGGCTCCTGGCCGTAGGGGTTGGTCGGCTGGCCGTAGGGGTTCTCGCTGGGGCCGGGCTCCTGCTCGCTCATGGGTACATCTCACCATGAGCGACCTGAGCCGGTCAGCGTGGAACAGGTGCGAACCAGCGGCGGACCTCGGTCCGACCCAGGCAGGCGACCGTCGCCATCGCCGCCACGGCCGGGATGATGAGGAACGGTGCGCTGAGCGCGACCAGGAGGCAGGCGCCCGCGCTGAAGGCCGCGGTGATCATCAGCCCGCGGCGAGCCCAGGCGCGCCGGGCCATGGCGAAGCCGGCGAACGCGAGCGCCACGCTGCACCACACGATCGCCACGCCCGCCGAGACGTAGGTCGAGAGGCGCAGCTGGTCGGTGGTGAGGCCGTCGGCGACGAGCTCGGGCTGCTGCCGCTCCAGCTCGGCCATGATCAGGTCGGGCGAGAGCCCGACGACGGCGAGCGACAACACCGAGACGACCAGCACTGCGCCGGCGGTGAGGACCGTGAGCACGAAGGCGGCGACCATGGCCCGCGGCCGGTCGTGCAGCTGGTGGCCGGCCGGGGCGTGTGCCGGGTGGCTGACGGGTGGCTGCGGTGCCGGCTGAGGCTGCTGGAAGGCCTGGGTGCCGGGGCGCGCGCCCGGTGCGCCGCCGCTCGGCGGGGGCGGCGCGGTCCACGGCGTACGACGCGTCGCCTCGGCCGCAGCCGAGGCCGGCGGGGGCGGGGGTGTCCACATGCCGGTGGCGAACCACTCGCGGGCCGGCTGCATCCAGAGCATGGCCGCCCCGGCGGCGACGAAGGACGCGGCGAAGCCCCCCGCAGTCAGACCGGTGACGAAGAGCGGCACAGCCAGGATGGAGATCGCCCGGCGGGCGGAGGTGTCGGGCTTGAGGACGAACCAGCCCAGGATCGCGGTGGCGGTCGCGCAGAGCGCGGCGATGACGCCGGAGACGTAGAGGATCTGCATCGCGCCGTCGAAGTCGAGCCCGAGGCGGCCGATCGCCGGCTCGGCCAGGATGTCCTCGACGCCGTTGCGCGTGTCGAGCGAGCCCAGCCCGGAGAGCCGTTCGAAGGCCGTGAGGAGAACCAGCACCGAGGAGAACATGACCACCCCCGCGGCCATGGTGACCTGGGGTGGACGCTTCGCGGTGGGTTGACTCACAGCACCATCGTCTCAACCCGGTGGTGAGGGGGGTACGTCGGTGGGGCCGGGGGTTTCTCGGGGTCGATCTCAGGGGCCGACCCGGCGCTGTCCCCGATGCGCGCGTGGGCGATCGGCCACGAAGGTTGACCCATGATCACCGTTGAGTCCCTCACCAAGCAGTACGGCGCCTTCACCGCCGTCGACGACGTGTCCTTCACGGCCGCCACCGGTCGCGTGACCGGCTTCCTCGGCCCCAACGGCGCGGGCAAGTCCACCACCATGCGCATGATCGTGGGGCTCACCCGGGCCACGTCCGGTCGCAGCCAGATCACCGGCCGCGACTACCACGACCTGGTCAACCCGGGCCTGGAGGTCGGCGTCCTCCTCGACGCATCCGCCCAGCACGCCGGTCGCACCGGCCGGGAGATCCTCACCATCGCGCAGCAGACGATGGGCCTCCCCCGCGCCCGCGTCGCCGAGACCCTCACCCAGGTCGGCCTGACCGACGAGGAGGCCGGCCGCCGGGTCCGCAACTACTCCCTCGGGATGCGCCAGCGACTCGGCCTGGCGACCGCGTTGATCGGCGACCCCGAGGTCCTCATCCTCGACGAGCCGGCCAACGGCCTCGACCCGGCGGGCATCCGCTGGATGCGTGACCTGCTGCGCGGCTTCGCCGACGACGGCGGCACCGTCCTGCTGTCCTCGCACCTGCTGCACGAGATCGAGGTCATCGCCGACGACCTGGTCGTCATCGGCCAGGGCACGATCGTTGCCAGCGGCACCAAGGCCGAGCTCCTCGCCGCGGCGGGCACCCTCGTGCGGACGTCCGACGTCGACTCCCTCGACCGTGCCCTGCGCGCGGCCGGGCTCACCACCAACCCCATCGACGGCGGCCTGCGGGTCGACGCCGAGCCCGAGCTCGTGGGCGAGGCGGCGCAGCGCGCCGGCGTCGCCCTGCGCGAGCTGCGCGCCGCCGACGGCGCCGGCCTGGAGGAGATGTTCCTCGAGCTCACCGCCGAGACCGCCCGCGAAGGAGCAGCAGCATGAGCACCGCCACCGCCAACGCCATCCCGACCACACCCTCGACCCAGGCCCTCGCTCCGGGGGCCGTGCGACCCGACCGGGCCGCACGCACCATCACCCCGATCCCGATGACCCGCCTGGCCAAGGTCGAGCTGCGCAAGATGTTCGACACCCGTGCCGGGTTCTGGCTGATGGCCAGCGTCGGCATCGTCGCCGTCCTCGCCACCGCGGCGGTGATCATGTGGGCGCCGGACGAGGCGATCACCCAGGAGACCTTCGCGACCGCGATCGGCATGCCGCTGTCGGTGGTGCTGCCGATGATCGCGATCCTCTCGATCACGAGCGAGTACAGCCAGCGCACCGGCCTGACGACGTACACGCTCGTGCCCTGGCGTGGCCGGGTGATCACCGCCAAGGTGCTGGTGACCTTGGCCATCGGCATCGTGTCGATGTTCTTCGCCCTGGCCGTGGGTGCCCTCGGCAACCTGCTCGGCTCGGCCATCACCGGCCTGGACCCGGTGTGGGACGTCAGCGTGCAGACGTTCGCCTACATCCTGCTCGCCAACATCCTCGGCATGCTGATGGGCTTCATGCTGGGCGTGCTCTTCCGCAGCTCGGCTGCCGCGATCGTGGGCTACTTCGTCTACTCGCTCGTCCTGCCGGTGGCGTTCGCCACCCTCGCCAGCTTCCAGGAGTGGTTCCGCGACCTGCAGCCCTGGGTCGACGTCAACTTCGCCATCACCCGGCTCTTCGAGGGCTCGCTGACGACGGAACACTGGCAGCAGCTCGGCGTCACCACGCTCGTGTGGTTGTGGATCCCGCTGGCCATCGGGCTGCGCGCGGTCCTGCGTGCCGAGGTGAAGTAGCACCTTCGGCACGTCCATCAGCGGCTGCCGGTCGGGGGACCGGCAGCCGCTGATGTCTGTGCGCCCGTACGTCCGGTCTCGGAGGCGACCCACCAACGGTCTCTGACAGGCTGGCCCGCATGCACCCCGACGCCTGGCTGGTCGTGATCGACCCGCAGCGCATCTTCGCCGACCCGTCCAGCCCGTGGGGCTCGCCGATGTTCCCCACGATCGTCGAGCCCGTACGACGCCTCGCGGAGCGCGCAGGTTCGCGGACCGTCGTCACCCGGTGGGTCGCACCCACCGCCCCCGAGGGCAGCTGGGCGGCTTACCTCCGGGCGTGGCCCTTCGCGGCCGTCTCGTCCGACGAGCCGTTGTTCGACGTGGTGGACGAGCTGTCGGACCTCGCCCACTCGGCCGCCGCCGTGGTGACTGCGCCGACCTTCGGCAAGTGGGTCCCCGACCTCGTCGCCGTCACCGGGACGACGCCGCACCTGGTGCTGGCCGGTGTCTCCACCGACTGCTGCGTGATCTCGACCGCCCTGGCAGCGGCCGACGCCGGCGCGACGCTCACCGTCGTCACCGACGCCTGTGCCGGCTCGACCCCGGAGAACCACCGAGCGGCCCTCGACGTGATGGCCCTCTACCCGCCGCAGATCACCCTCGCGACATCCGGGGAGCTCCTCGCATGAACCACCCCACCGAGTTCCCGGCCTCCCCCGCTGCGCTCCGCCGTCCAACAACTCGTCGGGGACCCCGATGAGCAGGGTGATCCACACCGGCCAGGCGCTGGTCGACGTGGTGGTGGAGGTGCCGGACCTGCCCGCACGCGGCCAGAACGTGATGGCCTCCTCCGTCGCCGACTACGCGGGCGGCGCCGTCACCGTTCTCGTCGCTGCCGCCCGCTTCGACGCGGACTGCGTGCACGCCGGCGCGCACGGCACCGGGCCCCACGGCGACCTCGTCCGGGCCGCGCTCACGGCGGAAGGCATCGACCTCTCCGCCCCGCCGGTCGCCGACAGCGACACCGGCATCTGCGTGGTGATGGTCGAGCCGAGCGCGGAGCGCACCTTCGTCACCACGCTCGGTGCCGAGCGGCAGATCACCGTCGAGTCGCTCGCCACGTCCGAGCCGGTGGCCGGCGACCTGGTGTGCGTGACGGGCTTCTCGCTCGCTCTGCAGAGCACGCGCGACCCGCTGCTCGCGTGGTTGCCGACGCTCGACCCCGATGTGCTCGTCGTGCTGGATCCGGGCGCGGCGTTCGCCGGGCTCCCGGCCGACGTCCGCGCCGCGATGCTCGAGGTCACCGACGTCTGGTCGAGCAACGCGGAGGAGGCCGAGGACCTGCTCGCCGCCGTCGGCGGGACCGCTCCCGACGACCTTGCCGCACTCACCACTGCCATTGCTCCCCTGCTACGCGGCGACGCGGTCGCCATCGTCCGCGACGGACCGGAGGGGTGCGCCGTCCACGTCGCGGGCGAGACGACCGACGTGCCCGGCTACCCGCAGACGCCGGTCGACACAAACGGAGCCGGTGACACCCATACCGGCGCCCTGCTCGCCGAGGTCGCTGCCGGTACGCCGTGGGTCGAGGGCTGTCGACGCGCCAACGCGGCGGCAGCCATCAAGGTGACGAGACGCGGTCCGGAGTCCGCGCCCACCGCGGACGAGGTCGACGAGTTCCTGGCGCGACCGACGTCTGGACCAGTGCGTCTCTCGGACCGATGACGGGTAGTCACGACCAGCACACGGTGCGATGATGGAGAAAGCCGGCCGAGCCCCCGCCGTCCGTTGACCTCCTCGGGATGGGGGAGCTTCATGGCCTTGGACGACCAGCCACACTGCAGACGCTCCTCCGCGGGCACTCTCACCTACGCCTGGCCCTCTCCCCCGCCCGACGTGAGCACTCGATGCACGAGGTCGGGTGCGTGGCTGGTGGTGGAGGTCGCCGGTGAGCTCGACCTCCAGGCCGTCCCCCTCCTCGACACGCTCGGCATCGACCCGTGCTTCGTCGTGCTCGACCTGCACGGGGTCACCTTCATGGACTGCTCCGGCGTCCGGGCCCTCCTGGAGGCGCGGCGCAGGGCTGTCGCCGCCGGTGGCTCGCTGCACCTGGCGGCTCCCTCCCGGCACGTGGTGAGCCTCCTCAGGCTCACCCATCTCGGGCGCGCGCTTCCCGTCTTCGACTCGGTGTCCGAGGCCATCACGACGCCACTGGGCGTGGGGGGCGGCGGGCCGCGTCCGGAGTAGGGTCCCGCTCCAGGGCGACCAGGTCGTCATCGAGCCGCCGATGTTGGCGGTCTGCCACCGGAGGTTGTCGCGTGACGAGTGCAACCAGCAGGACCGGCGAGCTCCCGGTGCGCGCGTGACGCGCCCCCGGGACCGCGCCCCGGACGTCCGGGCGTTGATCGCCGAGCAGCCGTGGCTCGAAGGTGACATGACCGGCATGGTGGGCGGCATGCAACGGCTCTGCCGAGCCGCTGCCGGCGCCCTGTCGGCGACCGGGGTCGGTGTCGGCCTGATCGGCGAGGGCGGGGTGCAGGTGACAGTGGCGGCGTCCACGGCACCCATCGAGCGGATCGAGCAGCTGCAGTTCTCGCTCGGCGAGGGGCCGTGCCTCGAGGCCTACAGCGACCCGGCGACCGGTGCTGGTCCCCGATCTTCGATCGGCGGATGCGACCCCGTGGCCGGCGTACGCCCACGCGGCCAGGGACCACGGCGTCCGCGCGGTCTTCGCGTTTCCGCTCCAGGTCGGGCGGCGCGCGGCTGGGTGCGATGGATGTCTACCGCGACACGGCCGGAGCGCTCTCCCGGGAGTCCTTGGGTCTCGCACTCACGTTCGCCGAGGTGGCGACCGAGATGATCTCTCGACGCCCAGGCCGAGCCCGGCTCCCGCGACCAGGTGCTCCACGATGCCGGCGACTACCGCTACCAGGTGTTCCAGGCCCAGGGCATGGTCATGGTCCAGCTCGGAGTCACCCTGGCCGAGGCGATGGCTCGGATCCGTGCCTACGCCTACGCCCACGATCGGCGGCTCAGCGACGTCGCCGTCGACATCGTCGCGGGTCGACTCGTCCTCGAGTCGGATGCACCATGACGTCGACGGTCCGCTGAGTGCCCGGCGCCCTGCTGCGAAGGATGTCCAGCATGACGAACGTCCGCCGAGAGGCTCGCCGAGGTGCTCGTCGAGGTCGCCGACACCCTCGTCGACGAGTTCGACCTGATCGAGTTCCTGCACATGGTGACCACCCGCACGTCCGAGCTGGTCGCGGGCCGAGGCGGCCGGCATCGCTGCTCGCCGACCATCACGGCCGGCTCCAGCTCATGGCGGCCTCCGACGAGCGGACGAAGCTGCTTGAGCTGTTCCAGGTCCAGAACCAGGAGGGCCCCTGCCAGGACGCTTCGCACAGGGAAGGCCGTGGTCAACGCCGACCTCGCCGAGGCCGACCGGTGGCCGCAGCTTCGCGCCCCGCGCCGTCGCGGCCGGGTTCCGCTCGGTCCACGCGTTCCCGCTGCGACTGCGCCGGGCAGGTGATCGGAGCCCTCAACGTCTTCAGCGCCACGACCGGCCGCATGGCCGAGACCGACGTCGCAGATCGTCCAGGCGCTCGCCGACGTCGCGACCATCGGGCTGCTCCAGGAACGCGCCATCCGCCGGGGCGAGCTGCTCACCGAACAGCTCCAAGGCGCCCTCAACAGCCGGGTGTGCATCGAGCAGGCCAAGGGTGCGCTCGCGCAGATCCATGGCATCAGCCCGGACGAAGCCTTCGAGCTGATGCGCTCCTACAGCCGCTCCCACCGGCGACACCTCAGTGAGGTCGCCGCGCAGGTCACCGCGGAACCGTCGGGTGTCCCGGGCCTGACCCGCCGCGTCGAGAGTCCCTGAGCACGACCACGAGCCCCGCGTGGTGACAAGCCCCGCGCTCAGCAGAACCCCGCAAGCCTCTCCAGCGCCGGTGCGGTGTGCACAGCGAGCCGCTCGCGCGCATCGTCCAGCGCTGGCGTCTCCGGATAGCCGGCAGGCACACGCGCCGGATTGAGGGCGACCCCGTCGGCCCACTCCTTGATGTCCGGCTCCGCGGAGAACGCCTGGGCGTTGCGAGTGCCGAGCAGGTTCATCGAGGCCCACTGCTCCAGCGAGTTGCCGTACTGGGATGCCGAGCAGACGCGGTTCTTCTCGGCGTCGTCGTCGCGGGTGGCCTCGACGTAGCCCACCAGTGCGGCGCCGAAGCAGGGGAATCCCGCCCGGATCGGCTGGATGGTGATGTCGGAGGGGCGCCACACCGGCAGGATCGGCGGGTTCTTCAGGCCGTCAGCGGCGCAGTGCACCACGAGCGCGTCGTCGGAGATGCCGACCGAGCCGTCACCGAGCTCCAGGCGACCGCGGTTGACCGACAGCACGTGCCCACGGCGTACGACGTCCTCGACGGTCCGCAGCAGCTCGAGCTCCCACTCGGCGAGCGTCGGCGACTTGGCCATCGTCGGCGTGACCGAGCGATCGATGCGGAGCATCGCACCCGCCTCCTCCATGCGCAGGAACGCCTCGTCGAGCGAGGACGACGTCGCGACGCTCTGCATGATGTCGGCGGCCAGCCCGAAGAAGGTCGCCGGGTCGGGCTGCACCCGGGCGCGGTTGAGCATCCACGGATCGCGAGGGCGTACCCAGCAGATCGCGTCGGGGTCGAGCCCTCGACCGAGGAGCCAGACGATCGCGTCGGTCGCGGTCTTGCCCGACCCGACGATGACGTACTGGCTCGGCGCCTCCTCCAGCCGGGCGAGGTCGTTGACCGCAACGACGCGGGCATCGTCGGACACGGCGAAGGGCGGCGGGACCTCGGCCGGGATGGCCGGGGCGAGGTAGTGGGCGTTGACGATGCGGCACGTCTCCGGGACCTCGAAGCGCTCGCCGGAGATGCGCGAGGTCACGGTGCGGTGACCGTCGAAGTCACTGTTGGGGAGGAACTCGACGCGCCCCGTGCGGACCAGCCGGTCGAGGACGCGTGCGTAGTAGGCCACGATCTCGGGCTGCGAGGCCCGCTCCTGCAGTCCCGCCTCCGGTCCGCTCGTCTGAAGCTCGCCACCACCGAGCAGGGTCGAGGCGACGCCGTAGAAGCACGACGACTGATGGAGCCGGACGAAGGGGTAGGCCTCCAGCCAGTGGCCCCCGACGCCGTGGCGGCGGTCGACGAGGACGACCCGGGCGTCGGAGTGGTCGACGAGCGTGTCGGTGAAACCGAGGCCCAGGGCGCCGGCGCCCACGACGAGGTAGTCGGCCGGCAGAGCCCGCGTCACGGCTCGACCCCGGCGGGCAGGGTCAGGGTCACTTGGTCCCCCAGGGCCGGACGTGCGGATGTCGCCGGCGTGGATGTCGCCGACGGGGCACGGGTCGGCCTGGGTCCCGTCTCGCGCCGTCGCCGACGGCGTCCAGAGCTGGGTCACGGTCGGCCCCGGGCGCCGTTGGCCGCCGTACGTCCTGCGCTCGCGGAGAGCCCCGGTGACTCGCCGCACTCGACAGCCCGACTCACAAGTCACGCGCCCCTGCACGAAAACCCTCCACGGCGTACGGTGCGCGCGTGACCTCGGACGCCCTTCTCGTCGGCTGCGGAGACCTCGGCTCGGCGATCGGGCTGCGGCTCGCCGCACTGGACCACGAGGTGCTGGCCCTGCGTCGCAACGCCGACCGCGTCCCCGCCCCGCTGCGCGGGTGGTCCGTCGACCTCACCCGCGAGACGCCGGACCTCCCCGACCTCCGCGCGGACCTGCTCGTGGTCGCGCTCACCGCCCGTCCGCGGACCGAGGCGGCCTACCGGCGCGACGTACGTCGACGGGTTGGCGCGTGCGCTCGACGCGCTGTCGGCGACCGGCCACCTCCCCCGTCGGGCGGTGCTCGTCTCCTCGACGGCCGTGCACGGCGGAGACGACTCGCACCTGCAGGACGAGACCTCGCCGCCGCAGCCGTCCGACGGGCCGGGCCGGATGCTGCTCGAGGCCGAGGAGCTCTTCGCCGACCGGTTGCCCGGCGGGACGGTGCTGCGCCTGTCAGGGCTGTACGGCGGCGCTGGCACGCGCCTCGTGGACCTGGTCCGCGAGGGCCGCGTCGAGGACCCGCACCGGTGGACCAACCGGATCCACCGCGAGGACGCGGCCGATGCGGTCGTGCACCTGCTCACCACCGAAGTCCGAGCCCGACACCCTCTACCTCGGCACCGACGACGAGCCCGCCCAGCTGGGCGACGTCGCGGCCTACATCGCCGACCGGCTGGGCGCGCCGGCGCCCCCGCCCGCAGACCCGGCCCGTGGACACGGGAAGCGACTGTCCAACGCGCGACTCCGCGCGACCGGTTGGGCACCGACGCGGCCCAGCTATCGCGAGGGGTACGCCCACGTGGGCACGGCCTGACGTCGGGTTTCGGCGCGGCTCTGGGCCCCGCGACCTGAGCGGGCGCGAATCTCCCTCACTCCCCGCCGACCGGGCACATGTGAGCCCCACCCCCAGGCTGACCGGGCACGAATGTGCCCCACCCATCGCTGAACGGGCGCGAATGTCCGGACATTTGCGCCCGGTCGCGGCCCCTCAGCGGACATTTGCGCCCGGTCGCGTCTCCCACTCCTCGACGCTAGGGACGACCGGCAGGCATCGTCCATTGCCCATCCGGCATGGTGGCCGACTCGGCGGAACCACGTCACCACTGCGAGCATGGGAGTTCTCATGGACCTCCTGATCGGCTTCGCGACCATCCTCGTCGTCATCGCCGCCGGAGCCGGGCTGGCCCACAGGGGCGTGCTCGACGCACGCTCGCAGCGGACCCTCGGTGAGATCGCGTTCTTCGTCGCCTCGCCGGCGCTGATGGTGATCACGATCAGCCGGGTGCACCTGGAGGCAGCGGCGGCCAACCTGGTCGCCTCGAGCGTGTCGCTCGCCGCGTGCTTTGCGGCGTACGCCGTCTTCGCGCGGTTGCGCTGGAAGATCGGCACCGGCCCCCTGCTCATCGGCGCCCTGTCGTCGTCCTACGTCAACGCCGGCAACCTGGGCATCGCCATCGCGGCCTACGTCGTCGGCGACATCACCGTCGTCGTGCCCACGCTGCTGGTGCAGATGCTGTTCGTCCAGCCGATCGCGCTGATCATCCTCGACCGGCTCACCGGTCGCGGCGAGGGCGTCCTCGGCGGCGCTGCGCCGACTGGTCACCAACCCGCTCACCCTGGCGGCCCTGCTCGGGCTCGTGCTCGCGCTCACCGGCTGGCACCTCCCCGCGGCCGTGGTGTCGCCCCTGGAGATGCTCGCCGGCGCGGCGATCCCGCTGATGCTGATGTCGTACGGCGCGGCGCTGCGGTTGAGCCCACCGCTGGGCCGGGCCGGCCACAACCGGGAGGTCATGCTGATCACCGTCCTCAAGCTCGGCGTCATGCCGATCATCGCCTGGGCCGTCGCCGTGGCCCTGGGGCTCGACGGCCGGGTGCTGCTGGGCGTCGTCATCACCGCCGCCCTGCCCACCGCGCAGAACATCTTCCTGCACGCCACCCGCTACCGCGTCGGCGAGGACGTCGCTCGCGAGACAATCCTCGTCACGACCCTGGCGTCGCTGCCGGTGGCCCTCCTGGTCGCCGTCCTGCTGGGCTGACACCACCGCTACGAAGAGGGAGACCTGCTGTGACCGACGACCTGCTGGAGCGCCTGCGCGAGACCGTCGGCGGCGAGCACGTCCTGACCGACGAGGCCGACATGGCGGCGTACGTCGTGGACTGGACGGGTGCCTACCCCGGCCGGGCGCTCGCGGTGGTGCGGCCCGGGTCGACCGCCGAGGTGGCGGCCGTGGTCACCGCCTGCCACGCGGCGGGTGTCGCGATCGTGCCGCAGGGCGGCAACACCGGCCTCGTCGCGGGCGGGGTCCCGGACGACTCCGGAACCCAGGTCGTGCTGTCGCTGGGACGGATGCGGACGATCCGCGACGTCGACCCGGTCGCGAGCACGATCACCGTCGAGGCCGGCGTCGTGCTGGCCGACGTGCAGGCCGCGGCGGCCGGGGCCGGCCGGCTCTTCCCGATGTCGCTGGGGTCGGAGGGCAGCTGCACCATCGGCGGCAACCTGGCGACCAACGCCGGCGGGACCGCGGTGCTGCGCTACGGCATGACGCGCGAGCTGGCCCTGGGCCTGGAGGTGGTGCTCCCCGACGGCCGGGTGTGGGACGGCCTGCGCGGCGCTGCGCAAGGACAACACCGGCTACTCCCTCAAGGACGTCTTCATCGGCTCCGAGGGCACGCTCGGCATCATCACCGCGGCGGTGCTGCGGCTCTTCCCGCCGACCCCGGCTCGGGCGACGGCGTGGGTCTCGGTCGCCGACGTGGCGGCCGCCGTGACCCTTCTCGGTCTCGTGCAGTCCCACGCCGGCGCGCACCTGGCCACCTTCGAGATCGTCAACCGGACCGCGCTCGACCTGGTGCTGACCCACCTGCCCGGCTCGCACGACCCGGCGCCCGGTGCCGACTGGGCCGTCCTCGTCGAGCTGGCGGGCACCGCCGACCTCGACGCCCCGCTGGAGGCAGCCCTGACCGAAGCGGTCGAGCGGGGACTCGTCGAGGACGCCGCCGTCGCCGGCAGCCCGGCCCAGCGCACCGCACTGTGGGCGCTGCGCGAGGGCATCTCCGAGGCCCAGAAGGTCGAGGGCGCCACGCTCAAGCACGACGTCACGCTGCCGATCGGCGACCTCGCCGCCTGGACCGACCGCATCGCCCCGGCGCTCGAGGCGATCCTGCCCGGCGTTCGCCTGGTGACCTACGGCCACGTCGGCGACGGCAACCTGCACTTCAACCTCAGCGCCCCGCTGGTCGCCGGGGAGAGCGACGACGACGCCCTGCGCGCCGCGGCCGGCGACCTCTCGACGGCGATCTACGACTCCGTGGCCGCCGCCGCCGGGTCGATCAGCGCCGAGCACGGCCTCGGCTCGACCAAGGCGGCGGCAGCGGCGTCGTACAAGTCGGAGGTGGAGGTCGACCTGATGCGCGCCATCAAGCACGCGCTCGATCCGCAGGGCCTGATGAATCCCGGCACCCTGCTGCCGTGACGCTCGCCCCCTACGCTGGGGGCATGGCCATCCTGCAGACGTCCGCACGACTCCTCCTCGGTACGGCCATGGTCGGCGCCGGCGTGCTCCACCTGACGACCCAGCGCGAGGAGTTCCGGGCCCAGGTGCCCGGGTGGTTCCCGATCGACGAGGACCTGACGGTGGTCGCGTCGGGTGTCGTCGAGATCGGCCTCGGCGCCGCCTTCATCGCCGTCCCGCAGCAGAAGCGGCTGGTGGGCGGCCTGCTCGCCGCGTTCTTCGTCGCGATCTTCCCCGGCAACATCGCGCAGTACGTCGAGGGCACCGACGCCTTCGGCCTCGACACCGACCGCGCGCGGCTGGTCCGGCTGTTCTTCCAGCCCGTCCTGGTGCTGTGGGCGCTGTGGGGCGGCGGCTGGCTGCGCCGTACCCCGCGCGACTGACGTCAGAGGGTCGGCAGCCAGCTGACCCGGTCGGCCAGCACGGCGTACCCGACGAAGGCGCCGACGTCGAGCAGCGTGTGGGCCACCACGAACGGCCCGACCCGGCCCCAGCGGCGGTAGAGCCAGCCGAAGAGCAGCCCCATCGCGAGGTTGCCGACGAACCCGCCGAGGCCCTGGTAGAGGTGGTAGCTCCCGCGCAGCAGTGCTGCGAGCCCGATGGCCGCGGAGTCGCCGAACCCGAGCTGGCGCAGCCGCACCTGCACGAAGCCCAGCACCACGAGCTCCTCGAGGACGGCGTTCTCGGCCGCCGCGAGGACGAGCACGGGCACCCGCCACCACTCTCCCGGCAGCGACTGGGCCACCACGGTCAGGTTGGTGCCCAGCGCGAACGTCGCGAGGTAGAACACGACCCCGACCGAACCGACCCCCAGCGCCAGCCAGGCGCCGCGACTCAGGTCGCCCCACGTCGCCCAGCGGCCGCCGCGCGCCCAGACGTCGCGGACCCGGGTGCCGGAGCGCACCAGGAGGTACGCCGCCAGCGCCACGGGCACCAGCGCGAAGACGATCCGCAGGAGCTGGTAGGTCAGGTCGAGCCAGGGCCGGTCGGGGGCGAGGGAGTTGTTGAGGTTGGCCGCCTGCGACGACAGTGCGCCGGGCGCACTCAGTGCCGAGAGGATGCTGACGACCGAGTAGACCGCCGAGCGCCCGAGCGAGAGCAGGAGCACGATCGCGAGCTCCACCCACAACAGGGCACGCGCCAGCTCGGGCACGCCGCCGGGCACCGGGGTGTCCGGCAGCCGCCACCAGGCCCGGCGCGCCGGCGCCGACAAGGACTCACTCACCGGCCCAGCATCCCGCAGTCGGCTGAGTGGCCGCTGAGGAACGCGCCCGGGCCGGCGATCACGACCGTCAGGTCGCCAGGACCAGGCCGTCCTCGCCCACGTCGACGGTCACCGATCCGCCGTCGGTCACCTCGCCACCGATCAGCAGCCGCGCGAGCGGATCGCCGATGGCGGTCTGGATCAGCCGCCGCAGCGGTCGCGCACCGTAGGCCGGGTCGTAGCCCGTCTCCGCGAGCCAGGCCCGCGCCGCGTCGGTCACCGCGATGCTGATGCGGCGCACCGCCAGTCGCTTCTCCAGCAGCGCGAGCTGCAGGTCGACGATGTGGGCCAGGGCGTCCTTGCTCAGCGCGTCGAACATCACGACCTCGTCGAGGCGGTTGAGGAACTCGGGCTTGAAGTGCGCCCGGACGATGCCCATCACCTGCTCGTGCTTGGCCGCCGGCTCCAGCGTCGGGTCGACGAGGAAGGTGGAGCCGAGGTTGGAGGTCAGGATCAGGAGCGTGTTGCGGAAGTCGACCGTGCGGCCCTGGCCGTCGGTGAGGCGACCGTCGTCGAGCACCTGGAGCAGGACGTCGAAGACCTCCGGGTGTGCCTTCTCGACCTCGTCGAGCAGCACCACGCTGTAGGGGCGCCGGCGCACGGCCTCGGTGAGCTGCCCGCCCTCGTCGTAGCCGACGTAGCCGGGCGGCGCACCGACGAGCCGCGAGACCGAGTGCTTCTCGCCGTACTCACTCATGTCGA
This sequence comes from uncultured Actinomycetota bacterium, assembly GCA_963712875.1. Classification (GTDB taxonomy): domain Bacteria; phylum Actinomycetota; class Actinomycetes; order Propionibacteriales; family Nocardioidaceae; genus Nocardioides. The sequence goes on from CAVQJS010000021.1 coordinate 129,537, forward strand.
TGCGCACGATCGCGCGCTCGTCGTCGAAGAGGAAGTCGGCCAGCGACTTGGCGAGCTCGGTCTTGCCCGTGCCGGTGGGCCCGAGGAAGAGGAACGAGCCGGTGGGACGGTTGGGGTCGGCGATCCCGGCACGCGAGCGTCGTACGGCGTCGCTGACCGCGTTGACCGCGGCGGCCTGACCGATCAGGCGGGCGCCGATGACCGACTCCATCTCCAGCAGCTTGGCGGTCTCGCCCTGGAGCATCTTCCCGGTGGGGATGCCGGTCCAGGCCTCGACGACGTCGGCGATCTGCTCGGCGCCGACCTCGTCGCCGACCAGCGGCTCGGTGTCGGCCTGCTCGGCCTTCTCCACCTCGTCGATCTGCTTCTCGAGCGCCGGGATCTGGCCGTAGTTGATCTCGCTGGCCGCCTGGAGGTCGCCCTCGCGCAGCAGCTTGTCGGCCTCGATCTTGAGCTGGTCGAGCTGGCGTCGCAGCTCCCCCTCGCCGTGCAGCTGGTCCTTCTCGCGCTCCCATCGCGACTCGAGCCCGCGCAGCTCCTCCTCCTTGTCGGCGAGGTCGCGGCGCAGTGCCTCGAGCCGCTCGACCGACGCGGCGTCGGTCTCCTTGGCCAGCGCGAACTCCTCCATCTTGAGGCGCTCGACCTGGCGGCGGAGCTGGTCGATCTCCTCGGGGCTCGACTCGTGCTCCATCCGCAGCCGCGAGGATGCCTCGTCGATGAGGTCGATGGCCTTGTCGGGCAGCTGCCGGCCGGTGATGTAGCGGTCGCTCAGCGTCGCCGCCGCGACCAGCGCGGCGTCGGTGATCCGGACGCCGTGGTGGGCTTCGTACTTCTCCTGGATGCCGCGCAGGATCTGGATGGTGTCCTCGACGCTCGGCTCGCCGACGAAGACCTGCTGGAAACGCCGCTCGAGGGCGGGGTCCTTCTCGATCCGCTCGCGGTACTCGTCCAGCGTCGTCGCACCGATCATGTGCAGCTCGCCGCGCGCGAGCATCGGCTTGAGCATGTTGCCGGCGTCCATCGCGGAGTCGCCACCGGCGCCCGCGCCGACGACGGTGTGGAGCTCGTCGATGAAGGTGATGATCTGGCCGCCGGCATCCTTGATCTCCTCGAGCACCGACTTGAGCCGCTCCTCGAACTCCCCGCGATACTTCGCGCCGGCCACCATCGCGGCCAGGTCGAGGCTCAGCACCCGACGACCCTTGAGCGAGTCCGGCACGTCTCCTGCGACGACGCGCTGGGCCAGTCCCTCGACGACCGCCGTCTTGCCCACGCCGGGCTCACCGATGAGCACCGGGTTGTTCTTGGTGCGCCGCGACAGCACCTGGATGACGCGCCGGATCTCGGCGTCACGCCCGATGACGGGATCGAGCCGACCGTCCTCGGCCGACTGGGTGAGGTCGACGGAGAACTTCTCCAGCGACTCGTACGCCGCCTCTGCGTTCTCGCTCGTGACCCGACGGTTGCCGCGCACGGCGGTGATGGCCTCGCGCAGCCCGTCGGCCGTGAGGCCGGCGTCGGTGAGCACCTTGCGGGCGGGCGACTCGACGGTGGCGATCGCGACGAGGAGGTGGTCGGTGGCGACGTAGTCGTCCTTCATCGAGCCGGCCAGGTCGAGTGCGGAGGCGAGCACGCGCGTCAGGGCCGCGGAGCCGCTGGGCTGCTGCACGGTCGAGCCGGTGGCACGAGGCAGGGACTGCATCGCGGCCTCGGCCTTGGCCGTCAGCGCCGCCGCGTCGACACCCGCCTTCATGACCAGGTTGCGACTCGTGCCGTCCTCCTGGCGCAGCAGGGCGACGAGCAGGTGGATGGGCTCGGTGTTGGTGTTGCCGCCGGTCGTGGCCGACAGCTGGGCGGCCTCGATGACCTCGCGGCTGCGGGTGGTGAACTTCTCTGCACCGAACTGGCTCAACTCAGGTCCTCTCGTGTCACGACGCTCGACGGGGCCACTCTGGTCCCACCTGATGCAACGCGCCACAAGTTGAGTCGATTCCCCTCAACTCTGGGTCACAGATTTTGCTTTCCACCTGTTTCATTCTCGAGACGGCAGGGCACAGTTGATGTATGTCCAAGCTGATCGGCGACAACCGGGTGATTGCGGGGCTGTTCCTCCTCCTCACCGTGGTCAACGCCTTTGCGATCCAGAACAACTGGTACGCCTGACCCGGGTGACGACCCAGCCGCCTGCGTGACGACCCGCGGGCGCTGCTGATTGTCCACAGCTCGCCGAACACGGGTGTCGCGATGTCGGTGCTCCGTGCCATGGTGCGGGTTCCGCATCGAGGGGGAGCGCAGATGAACGACGACAAGCTGGCCCGGATCCGCAAGCTGCTCGCGCAGGCGGAGGATCCAGCGGCCACCGCGGCCGAGGCCGAGGCGTTCAACGCCAAGGCCGCCGAGCTCATGGCCCGCCACGGCGTCGACGCAGCCCTGCTGGCCGCGGCCGACCCGGACCGTGACGTGGTCGGCGACCTCACCGTCGACCTGCTGGCCCCCTACGCCTACGAGAAGGCCAGCCTGGGCACGGCCGTGGCACGCGGCCTGAGATGCAGCGCCGTGCTCCGCAAGAGCACGAGTCCCGGGCAGACCGCCTACGCGTTGCACCTCTTCGGCCACACGACGGACCTGGTCCTCACCGAGATGCTGCTGACCAGCCTCCTGGTGCAGGGCACCGGCGAGCTGACCCGCCGGCGGGTGCCGCCCGGCGAGCACCCCGCCGCCTATCGCCGGACGTGGTGGCTCGGGTTCGCCTCCGCGATCGCCACTCGCCTGGCGGCGGCCGAGGCGGAGGCGGCCCGGGAGTCGGAGCCGGCCTTCGCCGCCGCCGGTTCCTCGGCGGCACTGGTGCTCGCTGACCGCGCCGCCGTCGCCGAGCAGTCCGCGAGCCAGGCCTACCCGCACCTGCGCACCGCGAGACCGCGCTACCTCTCCGGCGGCGGGGTCGTCGACGGACGGGCAGCCGGGCAGCGGGCCGACCTGGGCCGCACCACCAGGGTCACCTCCGCGGAGCGCAGGCGGCTCGGCTGAGCGTCCTTCGTGGAGGCCCGGCACCACGTCGTCGGCGTCGCCTGACATCGTGGGTCCGGTGACCCTCCCGGTGCTCCGGTCCGACTGCTCCCAGTGCTTCGCACTGTGCTGCGTGCTGCTGCCCTTCTCCGCGGTGTCCGGCTTCGGCGTCGACAAGCCCGGTGGGACCCCGTGCCTCAACCTGCTCGACGACGACCGGTGCGGGATCCACGCGTCCCTGCGTGCGGACGGGTGGCCGGGGTGCACCGTCTTCGAGTGCTTCGGCGCCGGCCAGCAGGTCTCCCAGGTCACCTACTCCGGTGTCTCGTGGCGCGAGCAGGACAACCTCGGCGAGATGGGCGCCGTCCTGTCCGTGATGCGCCAGCTGCACGAGATGCTCGTGCACCTCTCGGAGGTCGCCCGGCGCTCGCCCGATCCCGCCGCTCTCGCCGTGCGGGACGAGGTCGAGGCACTCACGGGCACCGACCCCGAGTCCCTGCTGACGCTCGACCTCGACGAGCTCCACGAGCGGGTGGGGGGCCTGCTCGCCGACGCCAGCACCCGCGTACGACGACGCTGGCCCGACGCGGCCGACCGGACCCGCGCCGACCTCGCCGGTCGACGACTGAGCGGCGACCACCGCGGGTGGTCGCTCAGGGGCGCGACCCTCATCCAGGCCGATCTCCGCGACGCCGACCTCGTGGATGTCGACCTGCTCGGCGCCGACCTGCGCGACGCGGACATGCGCGGATGCGACCTGTCGACGGTCCTCTTCCTGACCCAGCCCCAGGTCAACTCGGCCCGGGGGGACGCCTCGACGCGCCTGCCAACCGGACTCGCACGGCCGGGGCACTGGCCCTCGACGGCTGAGAGCCGACTGCGCCGGCGGTCAGGAGTAGCGGTGGCTCTTGGCGGCGTGGCCGCGCTCGCGCGTGCAGGAGCGACCACTCATGTTGCGGTGACCGCACAGCTCGTCGGCGTCGGCCTCGACGCTGGTGGAGGCGCGACCGGCTCGGCTTGCGCTGGCGGCGGGGCGTCGGCAGGCGGTGCGACCGGTGGGCGGGCCGACGTCTTCTTCGTCGCGGCACCCGCGCGCTTCTGCATCTCCGCGTGGCGGGCCTCGCGCATGGCCCGCAGTCCGTCCATCTTGCTCATCGTTCACTCACACGCAGAACCTACGCGCCCCCACCGACATCCCCGGAGGGAGGGCTCGGCTCAACCGGGACGCCGCCACACGACGACGGACTGGGCCGCGGCCTGATGGAGCACGGGAAGCTTGTTGACCACGGCCTGCGCTCCGCCGGCGGCGTACGCCTGCCGCAGCGCCGCGCGCGCAGCCTCGAGCTCGGCGACGAGCTCGTCGTTGCGTGAGCGCAGCGCATCGACCTGCAGCTCCAGCGCCATGATCCGACGCACGCCCTCGAGGCCGATCCCCGCGCCCGTGAGGTCGGCGATCTGACGCAGTCGCTCGAGGTCGCGGTGGGAGTAGCGACGTCCGCCACCGCCCGTGCGACCGGGCGCGATCAGCCCGAGGCGCTCATAGGCCCGGAGGGTCTGCGGGTGCAGGCCGGTGAGCTCGGCGGCGACGCTGATGACGTAGACGGCCGCGTCGGGCGACGGGACGCCGAAGGCGCCGCTCATGCGGGGTCCCCGCGGCGTTGTGCGACGGAGGAGCGGAGCGGGGGAGGCGAAGACCGTCGTGGGGTGTTCATGATGCGAACAACCCGTTGCGGAGCGGCTTGCCGGCCATGGCGGCGCGGAACGCCTCGACGGCCTCGCGTGCGGTCGGGTCGAGGGTGGCAGGGACGTGCACCTCGACGGTGGCGAGCAGGTCGCCCTTCGTGCCGTCGCGGCGCGTCGCTCCCTTGCCGCGCACGCGGAAGGTGCGCCCGTTGGGAGTGCCGGCAGGGAGCTTGAGCGTCACCGGAGCGCCGCCGAGCGTCGGGATCTTCACCTCCGCGCCGAGCGCGGCCTCGTCGAAGGAGATCGGCACGGTGATCGTGAGGTTGTCGCCGCTGCGGCCGAAGACGCGGTGGGGACTGACCTTGACCGTGACGAAGAGGTCGCCGGCGGGACCACCGTTCTCCCCCGGCGCGCCCTTGCCCTTGAGCCGGATCTTCGCGCCGTCCTTGACCCCCGCGGGGATGCGCGCCTGGATCGACCGCGCCGAGGTGCCCCGGCCGCTGCCGTGGCAGGTCGGGCAGGCATCGTCGTAGACGAGCTGGCGACCACCGCAGGCGGGGCAGGTCTCGTTGATCGAGAAGGCCCCGCCCGTGCCGGCGACGACGAAGCCGGCGCCCTCGCACTCGGGGCAGATGTGCGGCCGGGTGCCCGGGCTTGCCGCCGGTGCCCTGACAGGTGGCGCAGGCCGCGTCGGAGGTGAGCCGCAGCGAGATCGTCACCCCGTCGATGGCGTCGGTGAAGCTGATCGTGGCCGAGCTCTCGACGTCCTGGCCGCGGCGCGGTCGCGCCTGGGTGCGCGGGCGCTGGGCACCGCCGCCGAAGAGGTCGCCGAACATGTCGCCCAGCCCGCCTCCGGCCCCGCCGCGGTCGCGCAGCAGGTCGTCGATGTTGAAGCCGCCGCCGCCCCACCGCCGAAACCGCCGCCCATGCCGGGACCGAAGCCGCCGCTGGACTGCAGCCGGCGGAACTCGTCGTACTTCGTGCGCTTGTCGGCGTCGCCCACGACGTCGTAGGCCTCGGCCACCGACTTGAACTTGTCGTGCTTCGCGTCGTTGCCGGGGTTGGAGTCGGGGTGGTTCGCGCGCGCGAGCTTGCGATAGGCCTTCTTGATGTCGGCGGCGCTCGCGTCCTGGGCCACCCCGAGGACCTTGTAGAAGTCCTTGGTCGCCCAGTCGTTGCGGAATCCGTCGTTGTCAGCCACTCCCTACCTCCTCTCGTACGACGTCAGGCTCGGGTCAGTGCCTCGACCGGGTCGACGACCAGGACCTGTGCGGCACGCACCACCCGGTCGCCGATCTTGTAGCCGGCCTTGGCGATGTGGCGGCAGTGACGACGTCGACCTCCGGGTCGGTGCCCATGTGGCTGAGCGCCTCGTGCAGGTTCGGGTCGAACGCGTCGCCGGGCTGGCCGAACCGGGTCAGGCCCGAGGTTGGACACGGTGCGCTCGAGCTGGTCGGCGACCGCCTTGAAGCCGCCCTCGACCTCGCCGTGCTCGCGGGCCCGGTCGATGGTGTCGAGCACCTCGATGATCGGGGCGAGCACCGGTAGGTCGCGTTCTCGGAGATCAGCTGCGCGGTCCCGGTCGACGCGGCTTGCGGTAGTTGGCGAACTCGGCCTGCAGCCGCTGCAGGTCGGAGGTGCGCTCCGCGAGCCGCGCCTCGGCGGACGCGAGCGGCGTCGACCTCGTCCGGGACCGAGCCGTCGACCAGGTCCTGCGGCTCGAGCGGTCCACCCTCCTCGACCCAGTCGTCGACGCCACTGATGTCGTCGCCGTGCTCGTCGGCCGTGGGAGGCCGGTGGCCGGCCGAGGCCGAGGCGCCCGCGTGTGGGCGCCTCGACCTCGGTCTCGTTGGCCATCTCGCCGGCCGCGTCACCGAAGGATGCGCTGCCGGACTCGGTCACTTGGACTCACCCTCCGAGTCGGCCGCACCGTCGGCGGGCGCGTCGGTCGCGTCGGACTCGTCGACGATCTCGGCGTCGACGACGTCGTCGTCGGACTCGCCGGTCGCCCCGGTGGCACCACCCGCGGCGGCCTGGTCGGCCTCGGCAGCGGCGTACATCGCGGCACCCATCTTCTGGCTGGACTCACCGAGCTTGGTGACGCCGGCAGCCGATCTCCTCGGACGTGGCGTCCTCCTTGGCGAGGATCTCCTTGAGGGCGTCGAGGTCGGCCTTGACCTCGGTCTTGACGTCCTCGGGGAGCTTGTCGTCGTTGTCGGCGAGGAACTTCTCGGTCGTGTAGACGAGCTGGTCGCCCTGGTTGCGGGCCTCGATCGACTCGCGACGCTTGGCGTCCTCCTCGGCGTACTGCTCGGCCTCCTTGACCATCCGGTCGATCTCGTCCTTCGACAGGGCGCTGCCGCCGGAGATCGTCATCGACTGCTCGCGGCCGGACGCCTGGTCCTTGGCGGAGACGTGGACGATGCCGTTGGCGTCGATGTCGAAGGTGACCTCGATCTTCGGGACTGCCGCGCGGGGCCGGCGGCAGGCCGGTCAGCTCGAAGTTGCCGAGCGGCTGGTTCTGCGACCACATCTGGCGCTCGCCCTGGGCGACCTTGATCTCGACCGACGGCTGGTTGTCGTCAGCGGTCGTGAAGATCTCGGAGCGCTTGGTCGGGATGGTGGTGTTGCGCTCGATGAGGTTGGTCATCACGCCGCCCTTGGTCTCGATGCCGAGCGAGAGCGGGGTGACGTCGAGGAGCAGCACGTCCTTGACCTCGCCCTTGAGGACACCGGCCTGGAGGGCGGCACCGATGGCGACGACCTCGTCGGGGTTGACGCCCTTGTTGGGCTGCTTGCCGCCGAGCAGCTCGGTGACGAGCTCGCTCACGGCGGGCATGCGGGTGGAGCCACCGACGAGCACGACGTGGTCGATCTTGTCGACCGCGACGCCGCCGTCCTTGAGCACGTTCTTGAACGGCGCGCGGGTGCGCTCGAGCAGGTCGGCGGTGAGCTTCTGGAACTCGCTGCGGGTGAGCTTCTCCTCGAAGTGGAGGGGACCCGACTCGCCGTGGGTGATGTAGGGCAGGTGGATCGTGGTCTCGCTCGAGGAGGACAGCTCGATCTTGGCCTTCTCGGCGGCCTCCTGGAGGCGCTGCTTGGCGATCTTGTCGGCCGCGAGGTCGACACCGTTGGCGTTCTTGAACTTGGTGACCATCCACTCGACGACCTTGTTGTCCCAGTCGTCCCCACCGAGGTGGTTGTCGCCGGAGGTCGCCTTGACCTCGACCACGCCCTCACCGATCTCGAGCAGGGACACGTCGAACGTGCCGCCACCGAGGTCGAAGACGAGGATCGTCTGGTCGTCGCCCTTGTCGAGGCCGTAGGCCAGCGCGGCCGCGGTGGGCTCGTTGACGATGCGGCTGACGTTGAGGCCCGCGATCTCGCCGGCCTCCTTGGTCGCCTGGCGCTGCGAGTCGGAGAAGTAGGCCGGGACGGTGATGACCGCGTCGGTCACGGTCTCGCCGAGGTAGGCCTCGGCGTCGCGCTTGAGCTTCTGCAGCACGAAGGCGCTGATCTGCTGGGGGGTGAAGGTCTTGTCGTCGATCTCGACCTTCCAGTCCTCGCCCATGTGGCGCTTGACGGACCGGATGGTGCGGTCGACGTTCGTGACCGCCTGACGCTTGGCGACCTCACCGACGAGGACCTCGCCGGACTTGGTGAAGGCGACGACGGACGGAGTGGTCCGGGCGCCCTCGGCGTTGGTGATGACGGTGGGTTCGCCACCCTCGAGGACGGAGACGACGGAGTTCGTCGTCCCCAGGTCGATGCCGACCGCTCGTGCCATGTGTCTACCTCCTGCTGCGACCCGGGAGAACCGGGATCTGTGTGGTCTGGGTGGTGGACCAGCCGGACGCTTCGCATCCGGCTGGCACCACAGTTGAGTCGATGTCACTCAACTCTACGTACTGGGTTCAACGCAGGGCCAGCCGGGGCATTCCCGGAGACCGAACTTTTCTTGGGACGGCTCTCGTTCGGGCTCCGCGCGACCCTGGCGGCATCAGCGGGTCCAGACGTAGGGCGTCGTGGTCGTCACGGCGACGAGCCCGGAGCGCTCGAGGATCGGGCGCGACATGTCGGTGCAGTCGGAGTTGATCAGGCGTACGCCGCGGGCGAGGGCGGCCCGCGCGCGAGCCGCGACCAACGCCCGGTAGATGCCGCGGCCGCGCCACTCCGGCAGCGTCGAGCCGCCCCAGACCCCGGCGAAGGAGGTGCCCGGCACCACGGTCAGACGTCCGGCCGCGACCACCTGGCCGGTGTCGGCGACCTCGGCCAGCCAGTACTCCGAGTCGCCGCCCTCGAGCTCGGCGAGGGCGCTCTCCAGGCTCGGACCACGGTTGCCGCCGAACACCGCCTCCTGCGCGGCCAGCATCCGGACGATGTCACCCCGGAGGTCACCGCGCTCGCCTGCGCGGCGTACGACGACACCCTCCGGCAGCGGCACGTCGACGGCGAGCAGTGACGCCTCGCCCACCATCACGGTCTCGACGGGTTCGGCGACCAGCCCGTGGGCGAGCAGTCGCTCGGCCAGATCGACCGGCAGGTCGTGCCCGCGCGACTTCCACTCGAAAGAGGCGACGTCCGTGTCGTCGCGGAAGTGCGCCACCGTCTCCTCGATGAGCCGGTCGAGCGCGTCCCCCTCGAGCCCGCCGAGGTCGCGGTAGGTCACGAAGCCGCCGTGGTCGCCGACCGCCCACAGCAACGGCCCGTGGTGCACGACCTCGGCCGCTCGCACCACCTCGCCCTCCCTGCGGAGCTGGTCGTCGTAGGCCCGGAGCAGGTCGGTGTCGGTCACGGCCGCGAGCCTAGCTGTGGGGAGAATTCGGACATGGCGTGCGGCAGAGCTCGCGGCGACGGACAATGTCCATGTGGTCCATCGGGTGAACGTACGACGCGTGATCGTCGTCGCCGTCGCCCTCCTCCTGCTCGCCGCCGTCCTGACCCTACGGATCGCCGACCGCGCGGAGGCGGAGCTCGTGCGGTGCCAGCAGCACCGCGTCGACGCACGCGAACGTGCCACCGCCGACGCCGACGAGCGCGCGTCCACGCTGGTGATCGGCGACTCGTGGTCGGTCGGGCTGGGGCTCGACGACCTCTCGCGCTCGTGGCCGGCACAGCTGCCCGGCGAGGTGCGCGTGGCGGGCTTCTCCGGATCGGGGTTCAGCGCCCGGGCGAGCAGCTGTGGTCGCGGTCTCGTTCGCCGACCGCGCACCGACCGCCGTGTCATCGCGACCCGACCTCGTCGTGGTCGAGGGCGGCCTCAACGACTACGACCAGCCGGCGAGCGACACCGAGCGCGGCTTCCGGGACCTCATGCAGGCCCTGGCCGGCCAGCACGTGGTCGTCGTCGGACCCGCGTCCGCCCCGTCCCGCGTCCGCGCCGTCCCGCGGGTCGACGACCTGCTGGCGCGCCTCTGCACGGAGTACGCCGTCCCCTACGTGGCGACCTCCGACCTCGAGCTCGACTACCTCGGCGACCTCCTCCACCTCACCGAGGACGCGCACGAGGAGTTCGGCGAGGCGGTGGCCGCGCGCATCGCGGACGTGACGCCGACCCGGCCCGCGGTCCTGACGAGCTGACCCATCCGCCGACCGGGCACATCTGTCCCACTCAGCTCGCCGACCGGGCAGAAATTTCCGGACATTCGTGCCCGGTCACCGCGCCTGGGCGGACATTCGTGCCCGCTCACCGCGCCCTACTCCTCCTGCAGCCACGCGGCCCAGGAGTCGAAGGAGTAGGGCCGGCCCAGGAAGTCGGCCACCAGGTCGGCGGCGTCCTTGCGCCCGCCCATCGCCAGCACCGTGTCGCGGTAGGCCCGGGCCACCTCCGGCGCGAACATGTCGTCGCGGTCGAAGGCGGAGAACAGGTCCTTGGCGATGACCAGCGACCACATGTAGGTGTAGTAGCCCGACCCGTAGCCGTCGAGGTGGCCGAACGCGCACTGCATGTGCCCACCGGCCAACGGCGGGAAGACCGAGTAGCGCTCCTGCAGCTCGTCGCCGAAGGCGGTGAGGTCGGCGGACTCCTGGGCGTGGAACCAGTAGGAGCGCGCGGCGTACGACATCTGGGTGGCGGCGTAGAGCCCCTTGCCGAAGTGGTCGGCGCGGCGCATGGCCGCGACCAGCTCGGCCGGGATCGTCTCGCCGGCGGCGTTGCGGGCGAAGGTCGCCAGCACGTCGGCGTCCCACGCCCACTCCTCGAGCATCTGGCTCGGCGCCTCGACGAAGTCCCACTCGGTCGCGACGCCGGCGAACCGGAGCCAGCGACCCTGCCCGCCCAGGACGTGGTGCACCAGGTGGCCGAACTCGTGGAAGAGGGTGACGACCTCGTCGTGCTCCATCAGGCCACGGGCGAAGTTGCACACGAGCACGCCCTCCGGCAGCTGGCGCTCCCCGAGCCCGGCGACCATGTCGAACTGCGCGGCGTGCTTGAACTTGCCCTCGCGTGGGTGCAGGTCGAGGTGGATGCGCCCGATCCGCCGACCGTCCAGGCGCACGTCGTACGACGCCACCTCGGGATGCCAGGTGCCTGCCTCGTCGGCGGGGACGGGAGTCCACTCGAGGCCGAAGAGGCGGCCGGTGACGTCGAGGAGGCCCTGTCGGACCGCCTCGAAGCCGAAGTAGGTCCGCACGACCTGGCCGTCGACGTCGTACTGCTCGCGGCGCACGAGCTCGGAGTAGTAGCGCGAGTCGTGGGACTCGACCTCCTCGGCGCCGGGCTGGTCGACGCGCTTGCGCTCCAGCAGCACCGACTTCTCCTGCTCGGCCCGGTCGCGGGACAGCCGGCTGATCCGGTCGATGAACTCGGCGACCGCGGCGCCGGTGCCGATCATCTTCACCTCGGCCTCGTAGTCGGGCCACGAGTCGTAGCCCAGCAGCGTCGCGGTCTCGCGGCGTACGGCGAGGAGGTCCTGGAGCACCTGGTCGTTGACCGGCCAGGCGACGTTGGCCGCGGCCAGGGACAGCTCGTGGCGCGCCTGGCCGTCGGCCCCGAACGTCATGAAGGGCACCAGGTCGGGGTAGTCCGTGGTGATGGCCACCAGGCCGTCGTCGCCGGCCGGGTGCGCTGCGCGGTAGTCGTCGGGGAGCCCGTCGAGCCGTTCGGGCGCGAGGCGGACCGTGCGGACGTCCTCGCGGATGTGGCGCCCGAAGTCCTGCGAGAGCCTCACCGCCTGCTCGCTGAGCTCGCGCAGCCGGGTCCGGCTGGCCTCGTCGCGGTCGACGCCGGCTCGGCGGAAGTCACGCAGCGTGTGCTCGAGCACGCGGGCCGCGTCGGCGTCGAGGTCGGCCTCGTCGAGGTCGGCGAAGACGGCGTAGAGGTCGCGGTCCAGCCCCAGGTCGGTGACGAGCTTCTGCACCTCCTGGCCCACCTCGTCGGCCCGGGTGCGGACCGCCTCGTCGGGGTGCACCTCGGCCCACAGGGACAGCGCCTGCGCGTGCTCGATCGCCACCTGGGTGTCGTTCCAGCGGTCGAGCACGGCGAGCGTCCCCGCGGGAGGGGCCGCCTTGAGCTCGTCGACGAGCCGACGCGCCTCGGCGAGCTCGTCGCGTCCGCGGTCGGTGACCCACGCGAGCCAGTCCCCGGATCCGGGGAGAGCGAGCGGGGCGGGGGCGGGAGAGGTGTCAGTGTCATGGGCCACAGCCCGAGCCTAGGTTCTCCGCCTCGTCGGCGCGTCACGGAATACGTCGCGACGCTCGCGTGTAGGGCTAGGCATGACTGTTCCGAACATCGCCCTCCATGACGGCACGTCCATCCCCCAGCTCGGCTTCGGCGTCTTCCAGGTCCCGCCGGCCGACACAGCCGCCACGGTGGCCACCGCCTTCGAGGTCGGCTACCGCCACATCGACACCGCCCAGATGTACGGCAACGAGGCGGGAGTCGGGGCCGGGCTCAAGGACTCCGGCCTGACCCGCGACGACGTCTACGTCACCACCAAGCTCAACAACGCCTTCCACCGGCCCGACGACGCCCGCCGCGAGATCGACGCCTCCCTCGAGCGGCTCGGCCTCGACCAGGTCGACCTGTTCCTCATCCACTGGCCCCTCCCGACGCAGTACGACGGAGACTTCGTGCAGACCTGGCAGGCGCTGATCGAGGCCCAGAAGGCCGGGAGGACCCGGTCGATCGGCGTCTCCAACTTCCAGCCCGCCCACCTCGACCGCATCGTCGAGGAGACCGGCGTGGTGCCGGTGGTCAACCAGGTCGAGGTCCACCCGTTCTTCGCCAACGAGGACGTCCGCGCCGCCAACGCGCGCCACGGCGTGCTCACCGAGGCCTGGTCGCCGATCGCGCAGGGCACGGTTCTGGACGACGACACGATCGGTGAGATCGCCTCGCTCGTGGGCCGTACGCCGGCGCAGGTCGTCCTGCGCTGGCACGTCCAGCGCGGCGACATCGTCTTCCCCAAGTCGATGAGCCGGGACCGGATGCAGCAGAACTTCGAGCTCTTCGACTTCGAGCTCGAGCCGACCCACGTGGCGGCCATCGACGCGCTCGACCGGGGCGAGTCGGGGCGGATGGGCCCGAACCCGGACGTCTTCGACTGGATCCCTTCCTGACGCGACTCGTCTCTCCTCAGCCCGCGGCCCGAGCAGCGGTGAGTGAGGGCCGGTTCCGTACGCTCCGAACCGGCCCTGCTCATCGCTCGGTCAGGACGCCAGCGAGGATGAACCCGTGACCTCGGGGACCCAGACGGACTTCCGCTTCCGCGACATCGCGCTGGTGGCGTACGGCCCCTCGATCGTCTCGGCCATCGGGCACGGCGCGATCCTGCCCGTCCTCGCGCTGCGCGCCCGCGACCTCGGCGCGGACGTGAGCACGGCGGCGGCGATCGTCGCGCTCACCGGCGTCGGGATGCTGCTGGCCAGTCTCCCCGTCCGGCGCGATCGTGGCCCGGATCGGCGAGCGCCGCACGCTGGTCGCGGCCGGGTTCCTCGACGCCGGGGCGATGGCGCTGGCGGCGCTGACCGACTCGGTCGCGGCGCTGGCGGTCGCCGTGCTGCTCAGCGGGGTCTGCTGGACGGCGTTCCTCATCGCCCGCCAGGGCTTCATGATCGACATCGTCCCGGTCACCCACCGGGCCCGGGCGATGTCGCTGCTCGGCGGCTCCTACCGGGTGGGCGTCCTGATCGGTCCGCTCATCGGCGCGGGGCTGATCGCGCTGACCGACCTGACCAGCGTCTTCTGGCTGGGCGGCGGCGATGTCGGTGTGCGCGTCCCTGCTGGCGGCGCACGATGCCCGACCTCGGCTCGGAGAAGAGGGCGGCGGCGAGGGAGAGCGGCCACCTCGGCGTGTGGTCGGTGATCCACGCCCACCGGCGGGTGCTGGCCACCCTCGGGGTCGCGGTCGTGATCCTCGGTGCGAGCCGGTCGTTGCGGCTCAGCCTCCTGCCGCTGTGGGCCGACCACATCGGGCTCTCGGCCTCGACCACCTCGCTCATCTTCGCCGGGGCGGCCGCGCTGGACGTCCTCTTCATGTGGCCGGGCGGTTGGTTGATGGACACCCGCGGCCGGATGGTCGTCGCGGTTCCCGTCGTCGCCTCGATGGCCGTCGCGTGCCTGCTGCTCCCCCTGGCCGACTCGGCGCTGGGCGTGGCCCTGGTGATGGCGATCATCGCGATCGGCAACGGACTGGGCTCGGGCATCGTGATGACCCTGGGCGCGGACGCCGCGCCGGCGGACGGGCGACCCCAGTTCCTCGGCGCCTGGCGACTGTGCGGCGACATCGGCAACACGGGCGGCCCGCTGCTGGTCAGCGCGGTCGCCGCCGTCGCACCCCTCGCGACGGCCTGCCTCGTCGTGGGGCTGCTGGGCCTGGCCGGCACCGGCTGGGTGGGCTACTGGACCCGGCAGGTCGACCTCAGCCGACGGTCACCGTGATCTCGTTGGAGAGCTTCTGGGTGTCGGTGTCGATCACGCGGAACTTGTTGGCGCCCGACCCGGCTGGTCTGCACGTAGGTCGCGAACGTCGACCCGCTCACCGACATGGTGACCGGGAAGTCCTGCCACGCACCGTTCTCGAACCGCTGCACCTGAAGGATCGCGCCCTCGCCGGTGGGATAGGTGCCGGTGAGGTCGATCTGCTGCATCGGGCTGACCGATCGCTGTGTCGCCGCCAGCGAGATCTCCTCGGCGGGCGTCGCGCTCTCCGGGGTCTCGGTGCCGGGGTCGACGGTCTCCTCCGGCGCCGGGATGCCGGTGGTGCTGGTGTCGGTCGGCTGAGGGAGGTACAGGCCGCCGCTGGCCGAGCTGTCGTCGCTGGCGTCCGGGCTGTCGCCGATCCCGGTCGCCTTGACCGCCACCATGATGCCGAGCCCGCCGAGCACCCCGATGACCAGCGCGACCGCGACCAGGGCGACGAGCCCGGTCAGCACGGGGCGGTTCTCGGTGTTCATGCATGCCTTTCGGGCGGTCGGAGGGGCGCGCCCATTCTCGGTGATCGGTGGTCATGAGGCCAGTCGAGGGGTCGATCACCGGACCCGGCCAGCGGCCTCGCCCCCACCCGTGGGTCAGGATGTAGCCATGCAGTCACCGTTGCGACACGGCAAGGCCGCCATCGGCACGACCCTCGCCACCGGCGCCATCGCCGCGATCTCGCAGGCCCCCGACCGGGCATCCCGCCTGCTCCGCAACCGCTACCCCACCGTCGCGGTCACGGGCATGACCGGCGTCGGCAAGACCCGGCTCGCCGACCGGCTCGCGCGACGCGCGAGCGCCGAGTCGGGCGAGGCAGGCGCCCACGAGGTGGGCTCTGCGGTGATGGAGCGGCGTACGCGTCGCAACGCGAGGCTGCGCGGCTACCGCTTCCGCGTCGTCCCGGGCGAGAACGCCGCCACCCGCCTCGGTGCCCTCGACGAGGTCTTCCACGACGAGCCGGTCGACGGCATCCTGCACGTGGTCGCCAACGGCCACGCCACGCCGCGTCGCCGAGGTGGCACGAGTGGCGCCGCCGCCGCTTCCCGCGAGGAGCAGCTGGCCGCCGAGCTCGAGGACTGGTCGATCACCGCGCACCGGATCGCGGGCATGGCCGTACGCCGCGACCGGCCGACCTGGCTGATCGTCGCGGTCACCAAGGCCGACCTCTTCGCCGACGACGTCGACGCGGCCGTCCACTACTACTCCCCCGGCAGCGGCTCCCCGTTCGGCGACAAGCTCGACGAGCTGCGCGCGCTGGCCGGCGGGGCCAAGCTCTCCATCGACGTGCTGCCGGTCTGTGCACGGGGCGGCGGCAGGAAGTCCGCCATGCCCGAGAAGGCCTGCAATGACCTGCTGGGCCGTCTCGAGCTGAGGATGGCGCAGCTGTCCGGACACGTCTGAGCACGGCCGGTCCGGCCGTCGTCCGCCGTGCTCGGGAGGCGGGGCGTGGTTCACGACGTCATGTTTCGACTCCTCGCCCGCGGGGAGAAGAAGGACCATGAGGCCGATCGCGATCAACCAGCAGGCGCTGCGGACCGCCAGGGAAGAGCTCGACTCCGCGAGTGAGGCGTTGCAGTCCGCGCTCGGTGATGTCCAGCATCCCGCCGACGACTTCCCCTGGCGCGACCTCATGGTCGAGGGCGTGCGCAGCCTCATCGAGGACTCCGAGCAGATCGCCCTGCGCTGCCGCAACGTCGCCGGTGCCATCGACGACTCGATCATCGACTTCGACGAGCTCGACGTGATGGTCGGACAGGCGGCCACGGTGGCCGCCAAGCTCGACCAGGTGGACCCGCGATGACTCGGGTCCTGGTCGACACGATCGAGACCCAGCAGGACAAGCTCCAGTTCGGCGACCCGATCGGCTGCTCCTACCACTGGCTCGAGCCCGACAGGATCGACGCCTACGGCGACTCCGTGCGCCGGCTGGCCACCAAGGTCGAGCTCGCGGTCGACGCCTTCGACCGCACCGCGACCCTCCCCGAGGACGTCTTCGCCGGCGAGGCGGCCGACACGCTGCGCGCCCGCGCGGGCAGGCGTCTGGAGGAGTCGACGCTCGTGCGCGACAACCTGCGGGGGCTCGGTCGTGCCATCAACGCCTACGCCGACGTGATGCGTCGCCACCGCGAGGGCCTCGAGCGGCTGCACGCCTTCGCCACCGGCTCGGGACTGGAGCTCCAGGGCAACCGGATCATGCCGCCCGTGGAGACGATCAAGGACGCCACCCAGAAGGAGCTCGACGCCTGGGAGGCCGGCTGGAAGGCCTACCGCGAGTGCTTCGACCTCAAGATCGAGCTCCGTGACATCCGGCGCGCCAGCACCCGGGAGCTGGTCCGCGCGCTGGCCGAGTTCGCCGACGTGCACCCCGACAAGGATCGCGCCATGCCGGTCGCCGCCGATGCCCACCAGGTGACGTTCGGCGAGCTGCGGCGCGAGGCGGCCGAGGAGGCCATGGAGGCCGTGGAGGCGGGTGACCGGGCCGACGCCGCGCAGCGCACGGTCGAGGTCCTCAAGCGCCGCGAGCAGACCGCGCTCGACTCCCTCGAGAGGCTGGCCCTCGCCGACCGCCCGCACGAGGAGATCGCCGCGCAGGCCGACCGGGTCGCTGCGCTGCACCGCGAGCTGGCCGAGGCGCGCACCGACGCGCGCGACCTCGAGGTCACCGCCGACCGCGAGCAGGCCGAGGCCCACCGTGCCGCCCGCGACCTCGACACCGCCGAATCCGGCACGCCGCGTGCCGACGCCGACGAGGTCGGCCTGCAGCCCGCGCCGGACAGACATCAGGGACCGGCTCGGCTAGCTGTAGTTCCCCGTGACGTTGTGAACGCGGTCGGCGGGGACGAGGCCGCCGATGCCGGTGTGGGGTCGGTGGTGATTGTAGAAGTGGAGCCAGGCGGCGTAGGTCGCGGCGCGGGCGTCGTCTGAGAGGTAGACCTCGGCGTAGGCCCATTCGGCGGCGAGGGTGCGGTTGAAGCGTTCGACCTTGCCGTTGGTCTGGGGCCGGTAGGGCCGGGTCCGGCGGTGCTTGACCTCCGCGCCGAGGGCCTGGGCGAAGGCGTGGGAGCGGTAGCAGGAGCCGTTGTCGGTCATCACGGCTCGCACGCTGATGCCGGCGTCGGCGAAGAACGCCTTGGCCCGGCTCCAGAACGCTGCAGCGGTCTCCTTGCGCTCGTCGGGGAGCTGCTCGGAGTAGGCGAGCCGGGAGTGGTCGTCGACGGCGTGGTGCAGGTAGACGTAGCCGCGCGAGGCGCGGTGCCCCAGCGCGGGCAGCTCGGTCGCTGGCGGCCTGGGCCGGCGGTGCTGCTCGGAGGCGCGCCCGAAGGCGCGCCAGCCGCCGCCGTCGGGGATCCGGCCGAGCTTCTTGATGTCGACGTGGACCAGGTCGCCGGGCGCGGCGGCCTCGTAGCGCACCGGCTTGGGCGTGCGGACCGGCAGGCCGGTGGCCTGGTCGAGGTGGGCCAGCAGCGGCATCCGGTAGCGGGCCAGGACGCGGCCGACGGTCGAGCGTGGGACGCCGAGGTGGTAGCTGATCCGGTGCGGTCCCCAGCGCCGGCAGTAGCGCAGCTTGACGATGCGTCGCTCCAGCCGCTGCGGCGCATCGCCGCGGGCAAGTCAGCGGCCGCGAGGACACGATCGGTCATCGGCTGCACCAGCGCGGTAGCGAGCGGCCCACTTCGGCGCCGTGGCCGGCGAGACCTGGAACCGTTCTGCGGCGCGGCGCGCAGGCCAGCCCTTCTCGACGATCAGGACGGCCAGACGGCGACGTCCGATCAGGGGTCAGCGGGGCGTTAGCGTGAGTCACGAGGACCTCCAGTTGAGGGTTGGTGTGGTAACCCCCTCCGTACTGGAGGTCCTCGCTATCCGTCTACGCCTTGCCGTTCACAACCTGTGGGGGAACTACAGCTAGCTCAGGCACGGTCCCGGACACTGGTCCTCATGTCTGACTTCCGGTGCTCTGGGGCCAGCGTCGAGGACGACGAACCGATCGTCGGCACCGCCCCGACCGACACCGACTACCTCCTCGTCGAGTGCCCCGGCCCGTGGGGTCGCGACGCCGTCACGGAGAACCGCTTCCCGGAGGTCGTCCGCGACCACCTCGCCTCGCTGCGCGGGATGAAGGTCTTCCTGCTCCGCAGGTACGACGGCACCGCCGGTCCCGGCACCCGGGTGTTCCGCGCCCGGATGGTCGACGGCTCCTTCGAGGTGACCGCCGGGGTCCTCGGACGTCCCGAGGACCTGGTCGGGCTCGACCTCGCCAGCCTGTCGCCGTACGACGACAGGCTGTGGCTGGTCTGCACCAACGGCAAGCGCGACCGCTGCTGCGCCGAGATCGGTCGTCCGATCGCCGCGCTGCTGAGCGAGCGGTGGTCCGAGGGGACGTGGGAGACGACGCACCTGGGCGGTCACCGGTTCTCCGGCACGCTGCTGGCACTGCCCAGCGGGCTGACCCTCGGCCGGCTCGACGCCACGACGGCGGTGGCTGCGTGCGAGGCCGTCGAGCGGGGTGACGTGCCGATCGAGGTGTGTCGGGGCAGGGCCGGCCTGAGTGGTGTCGACCAGGTCCGCGAGCTGCACGTCCTGGCCGGCGGCGACCCGGGCGTGGAGGTCATCGCCCAGCCCGGGCCGGTCCGCCGTCAGTCGTGCGGTGACCTCAAGGTCAAGCCGACGACGCACTTCGAGGTCCGCGACTCCGCTGGGTGACCAGCGAGGCTGCGGTCAGTACGTCGCGTTCTGCCTGCCGCCATTGCTCACAGCAGACCGACGCGGCGAGCGATCGCGGCCGCCTCGGTGCGGGAGGTCGCGTCGAGCTTGCCGAGGATGTTGGAGACGTGCACCGACACCGTCTTGGGGCTGATGTAGAGCTGCTTGCCGATCTCACCGTTGGTGCGCCCCTCGGCCACGAGCGCGAGGATCTCGGCCTCGCGCGGGGTGAGGACGGCCGACGGGTCCAGTGCCGCGGTCCGGGAGCGGGGTCGGCGCCGAGCCTCCGGCGACGAGCTCGGCCAGGAGCGGCTCGGCCCGCATCGCGTGTGCCGCCTCCCGGGCCTGGTCGCCGGCGGCGCGAGCGCCGGTGGCGTCACCGGCAGCCCGAAGGACGACGGACAGGCGGACCCGGGTCTGGGCGATCTCGGGGACGCTGCCGTAGGCGAGGGCCGCCTCCTCGGCGGCGCGCCAGGCCGTGACCAGCTCGTCGCTGGCGGGTGGCTCGACCTGCGCGAGCCAGCGCCAGCGCAGGTGCTCGGCCGTGCGCCGGGCCTCCCACAGGCGATACTCAGGGCCGCGGCTGTCCTCGTAGCGGGCATAGAAGTCGATGACCTTGCCGCCGTCGGACATCAGCCGGTCCACGGCTGCCCGCGAGGCCTCGCGCTCGCCGGCCGACTGGTGCGCAGCCGCGCTCGCGAACGCCGCCACCACCAGGCGTGGCGAGCCGGAGCCGGGCCTGGAACCACTCGTGCCAGAGGGTACGACGCTCGGCGACGACGTCGTCGTAGACCGCGAGCGCGCGGCCGGGTCGCCGGCCGCTGGCCGCGCGCATCACCTCGGCACTGCCTGCGGTGATCGCGGTGAGTCCGTCGTCGCCCAGTGGTCGCGCAGTCGCTCCAGGGCCAGGCTGTGGCTGCCGCCGCGGATGCCGATGATGAGCAGCATCTGGTGGGCGAAGTAGAGCCACTCGTAGACCATCGGCGGGTCCTGGCCGGTGACGTCGAGCCGGGTCCATGCCTCGTCGAAGCCTGCCCTGATGCGGTCAGGGCGACAGCGAGCAGCAGCCGCGCCTCCGCGGGATAGGGCGACCAGGTGAGCCCGCCCACCTCGCTGCGCGCGATGACCTCGCGGTAGACCTCGATGGCGCCGTCGAGGTCGCCACCGTCGTGGTGGAGGCGACCGAGGAAGTAGAGGGCACGGAGCTCGGGCTCGATGAGGCCGGCGTCGCGGGCCCGCTGCACGGCCGCCCCGCCACCCACTGCCGGGGTCCGTGCCCCGGCGCCGCCGGGTCGAGCCCGGCGAGGGTGGTCTGGAGCTCGACGGCGAGGCTGGTGAGGTCGTTGCGCTCGGCGAGCTCCAACGCCTCGAGCGCGATGGTGCGGGCCTCGTCGACCTGCCGGTTGCCGAGCGTCTCGGCGTGGACGAACAGCGCGCGGGCCAGCAGCTTGGGTGGGCCGTCGCGCAGCAGCTCGACGGCCTCGGCGGCGATCTCGCGCGGGGACTCGGGGGTGTCGGTCAGCAGCAGGCGCCGAGGCGAGCGTCGTGAGGAGCTGGCCGCGGTCGACGTCGGGGGCGTCGGACGGCATCGCGGCGAGCCTGGCCCGCAGCACCTTCACCGCCTTGGGCACGCGCCCGGCTGCCACGAGCGCCTCGGCGCAGCGGCGTACGAGGGCGAGTGCGTCGACGTCGGGCACCGGCGCTGCGGGCGCTGTCGATCGAGCTCGAGGGCGTCGAGGAAGTGGGTCGCGGCCTCCGACGGACCGCCGACCGCCAGGGCCTCCTCGCCGGCCTCGATCGAGGCGCGGATGGCGACCGGCCGGTCGTCGGCCGGCGGGCGTGCTGGGCCAGCTCGGCGGCGGTGCCGATCGCGCCGCCCCTCGCCCAGCGCGGACGACGAAGTCGGCGTGGAGCCGTGACCCGCTCGCCGGGCAGCAGGTCGTCGTAGACCGCCTCCGCCGAGGAGCGCGTGGCGGAAGCGCGTAGGTCCTGCCGCGGGAGGCGGCGAGCACGTTGGACTCGACCGCGGTGCGGAGCGCCGCCTCGAGTCGGCGGGGCCGAGGTCGCAGACGGCGGCCAGCAGTCCGTGGCTCACCTGGCGGCCGGCCACCGAGACGATGCGGACCACCCGACGGGTGGGCTCGTCGAGGCGGTCGAGGTGGACCAGCAGGACGTCGGCGAGCTCGCCGGGGACCTGTCCCGGACCAGGCCGCGCCGACCAGCTCCTCGATGAAGAACGGGTTGCCCTCGGCCCGGTCGACGATGGAGACGTACTCGGCCTCGGACATGGTGGCGGGGTGGAGCGCGCGGACGAGGCGGCGTACGTCGTCGTCGGCGAGCGGGTCGAGCTGGAGCCGGTCGACGCCGCGCAGCCGCATCCACTCGGCCACCTGGCGGCGCAGCGGGTGGCGCCGGTGGAGGTCGTCGGCGCGGTAGGACACGACCAGCGAGACGCCGGCAAGGGGGCGGGAGAAGAGGAAGCTGAGCATGTCGCGGGTGGACTCGTCGGCCCAGTGGGCGTCCTCGACGACCACGAGGAGGGGCGCCTGACCGGCGACGGCGGAGAGGAGGTCGCCGAACGCGTCGTAGACGTTGCCGCGGTCGAGGGCCTGGTCGCCCGACGCGGTCTCGCTGCTGCGGATGCGCCGGCCCGGCTGGAGGCGAGCGAGCGTGGGGTGCTGCTCGAGCACGCGCGCGGCGACGTCGGGCTGGTCGGCCATCAGGCGGCCGAGGATCTCAGAGAAGGGGAGGTAGGGCAGGGAGCTGTCGGCGAGGTCGAGGCAGTGGCCGGCCACGACCTGCCAGTCGGCCTCGATCGCGGCGTCGCGCAGGGCCATCAGGACGCGTGTCTTGCCCACGCCCGCGTCGCCGGCGAGAAGCATCGCGCGGACCGCCTGGACGTCCTCGGACGCGCGGATGCCGAGCTGGGAGGTGAGTTCCTCCAGCTCGGCATCGCGTCCGATGAGATCGGTGGTCCGCAGCGCCGGCACGGAGCACATTGTGTCCTGTCGCTCCGACAATGCGGGCTCGATCGCGGTACGGGTCACTTCTGGGTCTGGTCGGCGCGGGCACGGGTCCGGCTCCAACGACGTGCGCCGTAGTCCCTGCGGATCTTGTCCTGGCGGTAGGCGATCTCGGCACTCAGGAAGCTGTCGGTGGTGAACATGTCCTTCTCCTCTTCTCATCCGGCCTCTTCTGGGGCCGTGAGTAGAGAGTCCGTCCCTGAGGTAGGGGCGGACATCGGGCGCGCGCCCTATTCACCGGCGGCCAGCTACCTCAGATGCGGAGCTGAGCGGCGTACGACGGTGTCTGAGGTAGCTGCCGGTCGCCGCCGGGCTACGTCAAGGAGTTGCGAGGACAGGGCGACCGCCCTGCCACACCCCCGCCACGAGGGGGACGCCGGGACGGTAGGCCAGGTGGACGTACGACGGTGCGTCGAGGAGGACGAGGTCGGCGACCGCGCCGGGGGCAAGCACCCCGACGTCGTCGCGTCCGAGCGCCGCGGCCCCCATCGCGGTGGCGGCGTGGAGCGCCTCGGCCGGGCTCATCCGCATCTCCCGCACGGCCAGCGCGATGCACAGCGCCATCGAGGAGGTGAAGCAGGACCCGGGGTTGCAGTCGCTGGCCAGCGCGACCCGGACGCCGGCGTCGAGCAGCCGGCGGGCATCGGGATAGGGCTGTCGGGTGGAGAACTCCACGCCGGGCAGCAGGGTCGCGATCGTCCGTGAGTCTCTGAGCGACTCGACGTCGACGTCGCTCAAGAACGTGCAGTGGTCGACGGCGACGAGGCCGAGCTCGCAGGCCAGCTGCACACCCTGGCCGTACGTCAGCTGGTTGGCGTGGAGCCGTCCGCGCAGGCCGTTGTCGGTGCCCGCGGTCAGGATGGTGCGTGCCTGGTCGACGTCGAAGGCGCCGTCCTCGCAGAACACGTCGATCCACCGGGCGTGCGGTGCCGCGGCCGCGAGCATGGGGCCGGTGACGAGGTCGACGTAGTCCTCGGGGGTGGTGTCGGCGGGGACGACGTGGGCGCCGAGGAACGTCGTCTCGTCGGTGAACTGGCGGGCCACCGCGAGGCTGCGGGCCTCGTCGTGCACCGACAACCCGTAGCCGCTCTTGATCTCGACGGTGGTGGTGCCCTGGGCCCGCATCTCGGCAACGAGCCGGGCGACGTGGGAGGTGAGCTGCTCGTCCGTGGCGGCACGGGTCCTGGCGACGGTGGTGCGGATGCCCGCCGGCGGTGTAGGGCTGCCCGGTCATCCGCGCCTCGAACTCGGCCGAGCGGTCGCCCGCGAAGACGAGGTGGCTGTGGGAGTCGACGAACCCGGGGATGACCGCGCGGCCGCCGGCATCGACGTGCACGTCCGCTGCCGGCGCCTCGTACGGCCGGACCGACCCAGGCCACCCGGCTGCCCTCGACCACGACGGCCGCATCGGTCAGCAGCCCGAGCAGGCCGCCCTGCTCGGTGCGGGCCGGGTCGTTGGTGACCAGCTCGCCGATGCCGGTGATCACGGTGGTCGTCATCGTTGTTCCTCCCACACTGCGTGCGATCGCTTCCTCGAGCTCGCGGCCGATCTCCGCGCGGTCACCGTGCTCGACGACCCAGCGCCCGTCGACCATGACCCGTCGGACGTCCTCCGCTGCGGCCGCGAAGACGACGGTGTGCTCGTCGCGGCCGGTCCCGGCGGTCCGCGGCGAGGCCGGGTCGAGCACGACGAGGTCGGCCCGCTGCCAGACCGCGATCTCGCCCGCGTCGTCCCAGCCGAGCGAGGCGTGCCCGGTGGTCGTCGCGGCCGTCAGCAGCTCGGCCGCCGTCCAGTGGCCGCGCTGCTGGGTGGCCAGCCGCTCGTCGAGCTCGACGGCACGCATCTCCTCGAAGAGGTCGATGGCCGCATGGCTGTCCGAGCCCAGGGTCAGCCGGGCGCCGGCTTCGTGCAGGCGACGGCTCGGCCCGATCCCGTCCCCGAGATCGCGTTCGGTGGTGGGGCAGAAGGACGCGTAGGCACCGGCCGTGCCGATCAGGGCGATGTCGTCGTCGGTCAGGTGGGTGGCGTGGACGAGGGAGGTGGTCGGTCCCAGGAGGCCATGATCGGCGAGCAGGCGGGCCGGAGTGACGCCGTACGCGCGGAGGCAGGCATCGTTCTCGGCGACCTGCTCGGAGAGGTGGACGTGGAAGGGACGGTTGCCCAACCAGGCCGCAACGGCGTCGAGGTCGGCGGCCGGCACGGCCCTCACCGAGTGCACGGCCGCCCCGACACGGGCCTGCGGCTCGCTGGTCGAGGAAGGACGCAGTCCTGTCACGAGACCGTCGACCCGCTCCGTCCAGGCCGCTACGGAGCCGTCGGAGTAGCGCACCTGCGCACCCTCGGGAGAGGCGCCGAAACCGCTCGAGAGATAGAGGGTGTCGAGCAGGGTGAGCCGGATGCCGGCCTGTCGTGCTGCCTCCACCAGGGCGTGGCCCATCTCGTGGGGATCGGCGTAGGGCGTGCCGTCGGGCTGGTGGTGGAGGTAGTGGAACTCCCCGACGCACGTGATCCCGGCGGCGGCCATCTCGCGGTACGTCGCCCGGGCCAGGGTGAGGTAGGTGTCGGGGTCGAGCCGAGCGGCGACGGCGTACATCTGGTCGCGCCAGGTCCAGAACGTCCCGCGCTCGCGCTGGGTGCGGCCGCGCAGGGCGCGGTGGAAGGCATGGCTGTGGGTGTTGGCGAGGCCCGGGACGACGAGGCCGCGCACCGGAATCGCGCGCGGCGGGTCGGCGGCGGGTGTCACCGAGGTGAAGCGGCCGTCCTCGACCTCGACGAGGACGTCGTCGTGGAACTGCCCGGCGACCCAGGCCCGTTCGAGCAGGTACGCCGTCACTCCCGCGCCCCGGTCAGCTCGGCCAGCACGTCGGCGAGAGCCTCGACGCCGGCGAGGCAGTCGGACATCTCCGCGTGCTCGTCGGGTGAGTGCGAGATGCCGGTGGGATTGCGCACGAAGACCATCGCGCTGGGGATGCCCGCGGCGGAGAGGATGCCGGCGTCGTGTCCGGCCTGGGTCGGGATGACCGGCCAGGCGCCGAGCCCGGCCAGGCGCGCAGCCAGCTCAGCGTCGAAGGCCACCGATCCCGTCACCGACTCGGGCGTCACGACCAACGAGGTGCCGTCGCGGCCGGCTCGTTCGTCGGCCTGCTTCGCGATGAGCCCCACCATGTCGGCCAGGGCGTCGTCGGAGGAGGCACGCGCGTCGAGCCAGGCGGTCACGAGCGACGGGACCGCGTTGGTGCCGTTGGGCTCCACCGAGATCCGCCCGAAGGTCGCCCGCTGGCCGGCCAGGCGGGCCTGCTTGTTGGCCGCCAGCGCGGTCATCGCATAGGTGAGCATCGGGTCGTGCCGGTCCTCCATGCGCGTGGTGCCGGCGTGGTTGGCCTGCCCCGCGAAGTCGAAGCGCCACCGGCCGTGCGGCCAGATCTCGCTGGCCAGCCCGACGGCGAGGTCACGGTCGACGAGGTCGCGCCCCTGCTCGACGTGCAGCTCGACGAAGGTCGCGACGCGGTCCAGCGACAGGAGTCCCTGCGACGGGTCCAGGCCCGCAGCGGACACCGCGTCGCCGAGGAAGACCCCGTCCCGGTCGCGCAGCTCGCGGGCCTGCTCCCAGGTGGTCGGCACCCGTCACCAGCCGGGAGCCGAGGCAGGCGCGGCCGAAGCGGGAGCCCTCCTCCTCGACGAAGACCGAGACGCCGATCGGGCGTACGGCTCGAAGCCCCGATCGCGCAGCAGGTCGATCGCGGCGAGGGCCGACGCCACGCCCAGCGGGCCGTCGTACGCCCCGCCGTCAAGGACGGAGTCGAGGTGCGAGCCGGTCAGCACCCCGGGACCCGCCGCGCGACTCCGGCGACCACCACGCGAGCTGGTTGCCGATGCCGTCCGTCTCCACCGTGAGGCCGCGGGCCGCGCACTCGGCGGCGAACCAGTTCCGCAGCTCGCTCTCGGCCGATGCCCACGGCTGGCGGTTGTAGCCGCCGGACGAGGCCGAACGACCGACCGGTGCCAGGTCGCGCCACATCTCCTCGAAGTCGTGTGCGGTGAGGGCATGCCTGCAGTCCACCGGCATCGCCGACCGCGGTCAACGGACCGCCGGCAAGTCGTCTCGGATCCCAGACAGGTGGTCGACGACGCCCATGTAACGCCGGGTTGGCCTTGTACCCACCCTGCTGGAGCACGGGTGGAACATGATGTAACCCGGCGTTACAGCTGCGCGCGCCCAACCGGGCACCAGCGTGGCAGGCTCCGACCCATGGAGTTCCGCGAGGTCGTCCGCCGCCGCCGGATGGTGCGCCGCTACGCGCCCGACCCGGTCGACCCGGACGTCGTCGACCGGATGCTCGAGCACGCACAGCGCGCGCCCAACGCCGGGTTCAGCCAGGGTTGGGCCTTCCTCGTGCTCGACGACCCGGAGGACGTGGCTCGCTTCTGGGAGTCCACCGGCGCCGACCCCGGCACCCACAACGCCTGGCTCGACGGCATGCGTACGGCGCCCGTCGTGATCGTCCCGCTCGCCAGCAAGGACGCCTACCTCGACCGCTACGCCGAACCCGACAAGGGCTGGACCGACCGCGACGACGGCCGCTGGCCGGTGCCCTACTGGTGGGTCGACACCGGCATGGCCGCGCTGCTGATCCTCCAGACCGCGGTCGACGAGGGCCTGGGCGCCTGCTTCTTCGGCATCCCCGGCGAGCACGTCGACACGTTCCGCACGAGCTTCGGGATCCCCGCGGACCACACCCCGATCGGCGCGATCACGATCGGCCACCGCGAGGCCGACACCGGCCCGGCCGGGTCACCGGGCAGGCGCGAGCGGCGTACGGACCGGGTGCACCGCGGCCGGTGGTGAGGGTCGCCCGCTCGCGACTCGCCACTATGGTCACCCCATGACCGATCGCGTGGTGAGCGCCCTGCAGGCCCTCGTCCGCGTCCCGACCGTCTCCGACCGCGATCCCGCCCGTGTCGACGGTGACGTCTTCGACGCCCTCCTCGCCGAGCTGGCGGCCCAGTTCCCGCTGCTCCACGAGCGGCTCGACCTCACCCGCGTCGGCACCCACGGGCTGCTCTTCCACTGGGCGGGCGCGAGTGCCGAGCGCCCGGTGGTGCTGATGGCACACCTCGACGTCGTGCCCGTCGACGTCGAGGCTCCCTGGAAGCACGACCCCTTCGGCGGCGAGATCCACGACGGGTCGATCTGGGGCCGCGGCACCCTCGACGACAAGGGGTGCGTCGCTGCGATCTGCGACGCGGTCGAGTCGCTGCTCGAGGCCGACCACACCCCCGCCCAGGACGTCTGGCTGTCCTTCGGCTGCGACGAGGAGGTGAGCGGTACGGCGGCGCTCGAGGCCGTCGAGGTCCTCCGCTCCCGTGGCGTCACGCCGTGGCTGGTGCTCGACGAGGGCGGCGCGATCGCCGGGGGCGCGTTCCCCGGCGTGAAGGCACCGCTGGGCGTCATCGGCGTCACCGAGAAGGGCACCACGTCCCTGGAGCTGGTCGCCGAGGGCCGCGGCGGGCACGCCTCGACACCGGCGAGGAACGGTCCCACCGCCCGCATCGCGCGCGCGATCCTGCGGGTCGAGAAGTCCCCGTTCCCCGCCTCGGCACCGGCGCCGACCCTCGAGCTGATGCGACGTCTCGCCCCGCACGTGCCGCTGCCGCTGCGTCCGCTGCTGGGACGCGCCGACCGGCTCGCACCGGTGGTCACCCGCGCGCTCCTCGCTGCCGGACCCGAGGCCGCCGCCATGACGCGTACGACGGTCGCCGCCACCACCCTCAGCGGGTCGCCGGCCCTCAACGTGATCGCCTCGACCGCCAAGGCCGGGCTCAACATCCGGGTGATGGTCGGCGACACCGTGGCGGGCGTCGTCGAGCACATCCGCAAGGCCGTCGACGACGACTCGATCCGCATCGACGTCGTCGAGTCGGGCGAGCCCTCCCCCGTCTCGCCGATGGACGAGCCCTTCGAGCTGCTCGAGGCCTGCATCGGCGAGGTCGTTCCCCGAGGCCGTGCCCACGCCCTACGTGATGATGGCCGCCACCGACTCGCGGCACTTCACCGCGATCAGCGAGCACGTCTACCGCTTCGCGCCCTTCCGGATGAGCAAGGCCCAGCGACAGTCGATCCACTCCTTCGACGAGCACATCGGCGTCGCCGACCTCGTCGACGGAGCACGTTGGTACCAGCTGCTGATCGAGAGGCTGCCCGGCATGAGCGAGACCCCGCCCAGCCCGATCCAGGCCCCGCCTGCGCACACCGCGGTGAAGGGCCTGACGGCGGTCGTCGGCTTCCTCGTGCTGGTCGAGTTCGCCAGCGGCATCCTGCAGGGCTACTACACGCCCATCTACCCGCAGATCGCCGAGCACCTCTCGATCAGCGAGGGCGACATCAACTGGTTCGAGGCGGCGCAGCTGATCGTCAGCGCGCTCTGCATCCCGCTGCTCGCCCGCCTCGGCGACCTGATCGGCCACAAGCAGGTGCTGCTCATCTCGACCGCCGTGACCGCCCTCGGGTCCTGGTGGCTGGCGTTCTCGCCGACCTTCACGACGTTCCTCATCGGGTGGGCACTCCAGGGTGCCTACGTCGTGTGGCTGCCGCTGGAGATCGCGATCATCCACCGCCGCACCCGCCACAGCGGGCGGCAGGAGCTGCTCACCCGGCGCGGTGCTGGCGATCCTGGTCGGCTTCCTCGAGCTGGCGGTCATCATCGGCGCGGTCACCAGTGGACTGCTGGTCGAGACGCTGGACATGAACCTCCTGCTCGCGCTGCCTGCCGTCGTGGTCACGGCGGTCTTCTTCGTGATCCTCCTCGGCATCGAGCAGGCCCCCGGCGACGACTCAGGTGGCGGCATCGACTGGGCGGGCCTGGGACTGATCACGGTCGCGCTCGGGGTGCTCATGGGCGGACTCGTCGTGCTGCGTCTCGACGGCGTCGGCAGCGCCTTCGGCTGGCTGACGATCCTCGTGTCACTCGTCGTCTTCGCGGTGTTCTGGCGGTTCGAGGCCAACCACCCCGAGCCCATCGTCGACGTGCGGCTCCTCTCCAGCCCCGCCCAGTGGCCGATCCAGGTGACCGCGTTCCTCTTCGGCATCCCGGTGCTCGGCGGGCAGATCCCGCTGTCGACCTTCGCCCAGGCCGACCCGGCCGAGCGCGGCTACGGTCTCGGTGCGGACCCGGCCTTCATCTCCACGCTGATCGGTCTCTACGTCGTCACCCTCGCCATCGGCGCGTTCACGCTGCCACTGACCACCCGCCTGCTGGGGGGCGTACGCCGCGCGCTCGTCCTCGCGTGCGTCCTGGTGGGCACCGGCTACCTCCTGTGGTTGCCGTTCCACGACTACACGTGGCAGGCGCTGGTCAACATGGGCATCGCCGGCCTCGGCTCGGGGGCACTGGTCGCCGCCCTCCCGGCGGCGGCCGCCGCCGCAGCACCCCCCGAGCGCACGGGGATCGCCACCGGCATGACCAACGGCACCAAGACCGTCGGCGGTGCCATCGCCTCGGCCATCTTCGCCATCGCCCTGACCGCCACCGGCTCGCTGGACGCGACGACGGAGACGGTCGCCCCGCTCAGCGGCTACCTCACCGTCTGGGCGGTCTGCGCCGGCGCGTCCTTCCTCGCTGCCGCTGGCGCTCATGGCAGCGCCGAAGCACGCCTTCAGCGACGCCGGGAAGGTCCTCGACGACGCGCTGCCCCGATGACGTCCGGACGTCAGCCGTCGGCTCCGGGTCGCTGTGCCGCCCTGCTGAACGGGGACTCCGGTCGCTCCTGCAGCACGCCGTCGACAGTGAGATCGACGAGCTCGTTGTAGAACGCCACCCGATCACGGACCGCGCCGACTGCCGGGGCCGGATCTGAGTAGGACCAGGCCAGGTTCGGGATCGCCGGCGGCCCGGGCCACGTCCAGTAGGCGTCCGCCCGGCCCTTGTAGGGACAGACCGAGGTGTTGTGGGTGGGCTCCAGGAGGTCCAGCCGGACGTCCTCGCGCGGGACGTAGAAGCGGGTCGGCAGGTGAGTCTCGAACAGGAGGACCGGGCGGGAGCTGCTGGCCACGGTTACGCCGCCGACGGCGACCTCGACGTGGCGCGAGCTGGGCAGCGCCTCGACGCGCTTGTGCGGATCCCGGGGGTGGCCGGTGACGGTCTCGTCCTCCTCGGTCCACTCCAGGAGGCCCGGCTCCCACGTGAGCACGACCCGGTCGCGGAGGGTGTCGTCGTCCAGCGTCCAGGCGGCATGGCGCAGCACCTGCTCGCCGGCCGCGACGTCGTACCACTGGGTGACGGGCGCCTGCGGGGCGAAGAAGGAGAAGCCGTCGCTCGACGGTGCTTCCGACGGCACGAGCACGCCGTGCTCGACCTCGTCGCGACGGAACGCGTAGACCGGCGGGAACTCCCCCTGCCACACCAGCCACGGCTCCCGTGACTCCACCACGACGCCGGCCCGCCAGACGGCCACGCACCCACTTGTCGATCGGCTCGGTCCGGATCACCCGTCCAGTGTGCTCCCGCAATCGTGCGTCGACCATCCCCGATCTGCCTCCTACAGTGGAGGGCATGGCCGAGCCCGACGACCAGGACCGCTTCCGAAACCCGGCACGTGAGCGCGACGACCGCACCGGGCGCTCGGCTGCCGCCGCGCGCATCGCGCAGCAGTCGTCCTGGGTGGACCTCCAGGTGCGGCAGGCGATGGAGCGCGGGGAGTTCGACAACCTCCCGGGGCTCGGCAAGCCGATCGAGGACCTCGGTGTCGAGCACGACCCGGACTGGTGGGTGAAGAAGCTCGTCGAGCGCGAGAACATCGCGCTCCTGCCGCCGGCCATCGCCCTGCGGAAGGAGGACGCGGAGCTGGACGGGCGGCTCGACTCGATCAACGTCGAGTCGGAGGTACGCCGCGAGCTGGAGGACTTCAACCGCCGGGTCGTCGAGGTCCGCCGCCAGCTCCAGGGTGGACCTCCCGTGGTCACGCCCACCCGTGACGTCGACGCCGAGGTGTCCGCGTGGCGCGACCGTCGTACGGCGCGGCGCGAGGCCCTGCGCGAGGCGCTGGCGGCCCAGAAGGCGGAGCGGGCTCCAAGCCGACGCAGGTGGTTCCGGCGACGTTGAACCATTTCCCACCGTTGGGCGATGACACCGGCAGGACTCCGGTCCTAGCGTGGCCGGTGACGGAGACCGTCGGAGAGACGAGGTGGTTCAGGTGTCCGAATCAGGGTTGTTCGTCGGGTGGGGCCAGCCGGTGCGCGGGCGTGAGAAGCGCTCCCTCGACGTGTTCAACGACGCCGTGACCTACTACGGCGAACGCGTGGCAGACGGCTCGATCGACAGCTTCGACCCCGTCCTGCTCAATCCCCATGGTGGTGACCTCCAGGGGTTCTTCCTGATCAAGGGCTCGGCCCAGGGCCTGGCCACGATGACGGCCAGCGAGGAGTTCCAGCGACTCCACGTGCGCGCCGGGATGATCGTGGAGAACCTTGGCATCATCGACGCGTGGGTGGACGACGCGGTGCTCACCCAGCTCGGCTACTTCGGCGACGCCGCGGGGGAGTTCGGCTGAGACCTGCGCCATACCCGCGGGTGGCCGCCCGCGATAAGTTCGCGCCCATGACCCGCCCCGCCAAGGACTTCTTCGCCCCGCTCGCCGTGGGGGCCCCCGCGCCGCTGCGCGACATCCCGGCCCGACCGAGCCGCGCGATCCACTTCTTCGACCCCGGCAACGAGAAGATGGCGGCCAAGGTGCCCGGCATGGTCGGCACCGTCGACGTGCTGCTCGGCAACCTCGAGGACGCGGTCAAGGCGGAGAACAAGGAGAAGTCCCGTCAGGGCCTCGTCGACATCGGCAGGTCCACCGCCTTCGGGCCGACGCAGTTCTGGACCCGGATCAACTCGCTCGACAGCCCGTGGGCACTCGACGACCTGACCACGCTCGTGCCCGAGATCGGCGACAAGCTGGACGTCATCATGGTGCCGAAGGTGCAGGGCGCCGAGGACATCCACTACGTCGACCGGCTTCTCGCCCAGCTCGAGGCCAAGGCCGGCCTCACCCGCCCGATCCTGGTCCACGCGATCCTCGAGACCGCCCGCGGCGTGGCCAACATCGAGGAGATCTGCGCGGCCAGCCCGCGCATGCAGGGCCTCTCCCTCGGCCCGGCCGACCTCGCCGCCGACCGTCGGATGAAGACCACGCGCGTCGGCGGCGGCCATCCCGGCTACCTCGTGCGCCAGGACGCCCCGAAGGTCGACGGCGAGACGCAGTACGACGCCGAGCGGACGACGTACCAGCAGGACCTGTGGCACTACACGATCGCCCGGATGGTCGACGCGTGCGCGATG
Organism: uncultured Actinomycetota bacterium; assembly: GCA_963712875.1. Classification (GTDB taxonomy): domain Bacteria; phylum Actinomycetota; class Actinomycetes; order Propionibacteriales; family Nocardioidaceae; genus Nocardioides. The sequence continues at coordinate 162,189 of CAVQJS010000021.1, forward strand.
CACGGCATCTACCCCTACTACGGGCCGTTCGGGGACATCGTGGACGTCCAGGCCTGCGAGGACCAGTTCCGCAACGCCTTCCTGCTCGGCTGCGTCGGCGCCTGGTCGCTGCACCCGGTGCAGATCCAGATCGCCAACCGGGTCTTCTCCCCCAGCGTCGAGGACGTCGCCCACGCGCGCCGCGTCATCGCCGCGATGGGCGACGGCACCGGCGCCGTCATGATCGACGGCAAGATGGAGGACGACGCGTCGGTCAAGCAGTGCCAGGTGATGGTGCGCCTGGCCGAGGAGCTGGCCGCGATCGACCCCGAGCTCCAGAAGCAGTACGACGCCATCGAGCTGCAGGAGGCCTGACATGAGCGACTTCACCCCCCTGCGCAGCGTGCTCTACATGCCGAGCTCCAACGAGCGGGCGCTCGAGAAGGCCAAGTCGATCGCGTGCGACGGCCTGATCCTCGATCTCGAGGACGCCGTCGCGCCCGATGCGAAGGAGTCCGCACGGAAGGCGGCCTGCGCAGCTGCGGCCAGCGGCGAGTACGGCCGGCGTACGGTCACGATCCGCGTCAACGGGATCGGCACCGAGTGGCACGACGCCGACATCGCCGCGGCCAGCAAGGCCGGACCGGCCGCGATCGTGGTGCCGAAGGTCAACAGTGCCGAGGAGGTGCACCGGCTGGTCGCCGCGATGGAGGCGGCCGGCGCCCCGGAGCACACGAAGCTGTGGGCCATGGTCGAGACCCCGGTCGCGATCCTCGACGTGCTCTCCATCGCCCGCGCCTCCGAGCGGCTCACCTGCCTGGTCATCGGCACCAACGACCTCGTCAAGGAGCTCTACGCCGAGCACGTCCCCGGCCGTGCGCCGATCCTGCCCAGCCTGCACACCGCACTGCTCGCGGCCCGCGCCGCCGGCATCGCGATCGTCGACGGGGTCTACAACGACGTCAAGGACACCGAGGGCTTCCTGGCCGAGTGCGACCAGGGCCGCCAGATGGGCTTCGACGGCAAGACCCTGATCCACCCCGGGCAGGTCGAGGGCGCCAACGCCGCCTTCGCTCCCAGCGAGCAGGCCGTCGAGGACGCCCGCGGGCTCATCGCCGCCTTCGAGGCCGGGAAGGGCTCGGGAGTCGTGACCTACAACGGCAAGATGGTGGAGAACCTCCACGTCGAGTCGGCCCGACGCACCCTCCAGATCCACGACGCGATCTCCGCGCTGGCGGGCTGAAACACCTCCGATAGGTGAGGCCGCCCTCACCGGGGGAGGTACTCTCCCGGCGGGCGCTGCCGGCGCGAGGGGAGGACACCATGAGCATCAGCACGACTCTTCACCGGGTTGGCGACAGCCCTGACGGTGGCCGCCGGACTGCTCGCGGCCACCGGCACGGCGGTCGCGGAGCCCGTGCGCGGAGCGGGCCACCGGCCTCGGCCGCCGGCGACGGACGCGTGGTGGCCGCCGCAGCCGCCCGTCGACGCTCGTCATCGACACCGCCGGGACCGCGATCGGCCGTGACGACTACGTCGAGGGGACCGTCACGCTCGACGGCACGACCCACGCGACCGAGGTCCGCGGCCGCGGCAACTCCACCTGGACCTGGCCCAAGAAGCCCTACAAGCTCAAGCTCGCCGAGGACGCCGCCCTGCTGGGCACGCGGGAGTACGACGAGTGGGTGCTGCTCGCGGGCTACGCCGACCGCAGCGCCCTGCGCACCGCGGCCGCCTTCACGCTGGCCCGCCAGACCCGCCTGCTGTGGACCCCGCGCTTCCGCTTCGTCGACGTGGTCATCAACGGCGACGTCGCAGGGTCTCTACATGCTCACCGAGCAGGTCGAGGAGGGCAACGGCCGCGTCGAGCTGCCCGAGGACGGCCACCTGCTCGAGATCAACAAGCGCTACCTGCGTGACGACGAGCCCGGCTTCCGCACCGGCCGCGGCACGGCCGTCGCCTTCAAGGATCCCGACGAGGTCACCAAGGCCCAGCGACGGCGCGTCCGCGGCGCCGTGACGCGCTTCGAGAAGGTGCTCTACGGGAAGGACTTCGCCGACCCGAAGACCGGCTACGCCGCCTACATCGACACCAAGCTGCTCATCGACTGGTACCTCGTCGAGGAGCTCTTCGGCAACCAGGACTCCAACTTCCAGTCGAGCGTGAACTTCACCTGGAGCCCCGGCAAGCGGTTCGAGTTCGGCCCGGTGTGGGACTTCGACATCAGCGCCGGCACCCGGTGGCGGGCCCAGTCCCAGCCCGACGTGTGGCACACGCGGGTCGGCGACCACTGGATCGCGCGGATGCTGGAGGACCCGAAGTTCTCCGCTCGCGTGAAGCGCCGGTGGGCCGGCCTGCGGCCCACCGTGGACCGACTGATCGCGCAGATTCCGGGTGCGGCAGCCCCGCTGGCTGCCTCGGCCGCAGCCGACTGGCAGCAGTGGCACCTGTCGGGCGACCTGCCCTGGACCGCGCACGGCACGACCTACGGCGACGAGGTCGACCACCTCGCCCGGTGGCTGCGCCGCCGCGCCGCAGTGGTTGAGCAACAACGAGGCGCGGCTGGGCCTCACCCGGATCCGCACCCGAGGAGCGCGACCGCACGGTCTACGTGCCGGTCGAGCTGCAGGACGCTGCGTCGAGCCCGGTGACGATCGACTACGCGACGGTGTCCGGCACCGCCTCGGCGGGTGTCGACTTCGTCGACGCGACCGGCCAGCTCACCTTCGCCGCCGGCCAGCAGGTCCGCTACATCCCGGTCCGGATCCTGCCCGACACCGCCGCCGAGGGCGCGAGGCCTTCGAGGTCCACCTGCGAGGCCTCCGGCGCGGTGATCGGCTCCCCGCGCGGCCACGGTGACATCAGCCCAGCGACGAGATCGACGCCGCCATCCGCAGACGGCTCCAAGCTCCTCGGCGTCGGCGTGGTCGACGCCACCGGGGCCAGCGTCGGATCGACTGGCCCCGGACGGCAGTCCTACGACGTACGCGTCACAACCGGTGCGTACGCCGGCACGCTCGCCGGCAGGGCCCCGGTCCGGTGCAGGTCCGGTTCGTCACGCGGCAGGACGTCACCGACGGCTCACCGACGGCGGGCGGCTTCCGGATCGAGGCGGCGACCCAGCTCGTGCGAGGTCGTCACCGTCACGCGGGAGCCGTCGCGGCATCAGGGTGGCCGTCCTCGGGCTCCTGCGCGGCGACTCGACGGTCGGGACGTCGTCGCGCTCCGCGTGGGCTGAGCCACGTACCCGAACGGGTGTGGTGGCGGAGGTCTCTCGGAGCGTGTCGGATTGGGCCTCACGGTGAGGCCCAGTAGAGGAGGAAACCCCATGGTCGTCCTTGGACTGATCCTGTTGATCATCGGTCTGCTCGTGGAGAGCGCCAGCATCCTTGTCACGATCGGCCTGATCCTCGTGGTCGTCGGTCTGATCCTGAACTTCGTGCCGATCGGTGGCAGCAGCAGGCGGGTCTTTTAACTCCCGAAACCCACGCACAACGACCCCCGCGATCCTGTGATCGCGGGGGTCGTTGCGTCTGCGTCAGGGCCACGAGGTGTCGAGACCCCTCAGACATCGGCACCCGTACTCCGCGCTCGTCCGCGATCTCGACCGCCCGGTCGTAGCCCGCGTCGACGTGGCGGATCACGCCCATCCCGGGGTCGTTGGTGAGGACCCGCTGGATCTTCTCGGCCGCCAGCTCGGTGCCGTCCGCGACGGTGACCTGCCCGGCGTGCAGCGAGCGGCCGATGCCGACGCCGCCGCCGTGGTGGAAGGACACCCAGGTCGCGCCGGAGGCAGTGTTGACCAGTGCGTTGAGGATCGCCCAGTCGCCGATCGCGTCCGAGCCGTCGAGCATCGCCTCGGTCTCCCGGTAGGGCGAGGCGACCGACCCGCAGTCGAGGTGGTCGCGCCCGATGACGACAGGCGCCTTGAGCTCACCGGAGGCCACCATCTCGTTGAACTTCGCACCCGCCTTGGCCCGGTCGCCGTAGCCCAGCCAGCAGATGCGCGCCGGCAGGCCCTGGAACTGGACACGCTCTGCGGCCATCTCGAGCCACCGGTGCAGGCGGGCGTACTCCGGCTTCTCGTCGGCCGGGAACAGCTCCTTGATGGCGCGGTCGGTGGCGTAGATGTCCTCCGGGTCGCCGGACAGCGCCGCCCAGCGGAACGGGCCCTTCCCCTCGCAGAAGAGCGGTCGGATGTAGGCCGGCACGAAGCCGGGGAACTCGAAGGCCCGGTCGTAGCCGCCCTTGCGGGCCTCGTCGCGGATCGAGTTGCCGTAGTCGAAGACCTCGGCCCCGGCGTCCTGGAACTCCACCATCGCGCGCACGTGCCGGGCCATCGACTCCTGGCTGCGCTTGGTGAAGCCGCGCGGGTCCTCGGTGCGCTCGCGCTCCCAGTCGTCGTACGACGTCCCTGCCGGGAGGTAGAACAGCGGGTCGTGCGCCGAGGTCTGGTCGGTGACGATGTCGACGAGCGGGCCTTCGCCCCGCCCGACCCGGTCGAGGTGGCGCTCGAGCAGCTCGGGCAGCACCTCAGCGGCGTTGCCGAGCACGCCGATCGACAGCCCACGGCGCTGGTCGCGGGCCTCGAGGGCCAGCTCGATCGCGTGGTCGAGGTCGCGGGCCTGGACGTCGAGGTAGCGGGTCTCCAGGCGCCGGTCGATGCGGTGCTGGTCGCACTCGACGCAGATCGCAACGCCGTCGTTCATCGTGACCGCCAGCGGCTGCGCGCCGCCCATGCCGCCGAGTCCGGCGGTGACGGTGATGGTGCCGGCGAGCGACCCGCCGTTGAGCTTGTCGGCGATCGCGGCGAACGTCTCGAAGGTGCCCTGGAGGATGCCCTGGGTGCCGATGTAGATCCACGACCCGGCGGTCATCTGGCCGTACATCGTGAGGCCGAGGTCCTCGAGCCGGCGGAACTCCTCCCAGTTGGCCCAGTCGCCCACCAGGTTGGAGTTGGCGATGAGCACCCGCGGCGCCCAGGCGTGCGTACGCATGATGCCGACCGGCTTGCCGGACTGCACGAGCAGCGTCTCGTCGTCCTCGAGGTCGCGCAGGCTGCGGAGGATGGCGTCGTACGACTCCCAGTTGCGCGCCGCCTTGCCGGTGCCGCCGTAGACCACGAGGTCCTCGGGGCGCTCGGCGTTGTCGGGGTCGAGGTTGTTCATCAGCATCCGCAGGGGGGCCTCGGTCTGCCACGACTTCGCTGACAGCTCGGTGCCGTGCGGCGCGTGGATGGGGAGCCTGTCGTTCACTGGAGTTCTCCGATCACGGATTCGGCGGCGGCGAGGACGGCGCCGGACTGGACGAGGGCGACGGTCGCCTCGATCTCTGGCGAGAGGTGGCGGTCGGGGCCGGGGCCCTGGATGCCCGACTCGCGCAGCAGCGCGACGACCGCGGCGGTGGCCGGCGAGGGCGTGAGCGGAGCGCGCAGGTCGAGCGCGCGGGCCGCGGTCAGCACCTCCACGGCGACGACACGTGACAGGCCGTCGACGCTGCGGCGCAGCTTGCGTGCGGCGCCCCACCCCATCGAGACGTGGTCCTCCTGCATGGCGCTGGAGGGGATCGAGTCGACCGACGCCGGCACCGCGAGCCGCTTGAGCTCGGAGACGATGGCGGCCTGGGTGTACTGCGCGATCATGTGGCCGCTGTCCACCCCGGGGTCGTCTGCCAGGAACGGGGGCAGGCCGTGGCTGCGCGCACGGTCGAGGAAGCGGTCCGTGCGCCGCTCGCTGATCGACGCGACGTCGGCGGCGATGATGGCGAGGAAGTCGAGGACGTAGGCGACGGGGGCGCCGTGGAAGTTGCCGTTGGACTCCACCGCGTCGCCGATCACGACGGGGTTGTCGATAGCGCTGGCGAGCTCGCGCTCGGCCACGACGGAGGCGTGCTCGACGGTGTCGCGCGCGGCGCCGTGCACCTGCGGCGAGCAGCGCAGGGAGTAGGCGTCCTGCACACGGTTGCAGTCGCCGGTGCGGTGCGACGCCACGATCGCGGAGTCCGCCATCAGTGCCGTCAGGTTGGCCGCGGACAGCGCCTGCCCGGGGTGCGGTCGGATGACCTGCAGCTCGGGTGCGAAGACCCGGTCGGTGCCGAGCTGGCCCTCGACGCTCATCGCGGCCGCGATGTCGGCGGTGCGCAACAGCATCCGCAGGTCGGTGATCGCCAGGACGAGCATGCCGAGCATCCCGTCCGTGCCGTTGATGAGGGCCAGACCCTCCTTGGCGACGAGCTCGACCGGCTGCAGCCCGGCGGCCGAGAGTGCCTCCGCCGCGGGCATGAGCGTGCCGGCGGCATCGCGGACGTCGCCCTCACCGATCAACGCCAGTGCACAGTGCGACAGAGGCGCAAGGTCGCCGGAGCAGCCGAGTGATCCGTACTCCCGGACCACCGGGGTGATGCCGTGGGTGAGCAGGTCGGCCATCAGCTGCGCCGTCTCGCGACGTACGCCGGTGCGACCCGTCGCCAGCGTCGAGAGGCGTAGCAGCATCAGCGCGCGCACCACCTCGCGCTCGACCTCCGGCCCGGATCCGGCCGCGTGCGAGCGGACGAGCGAGCGCTGGAGCTGGGCCCGCATCTCGGTCGGGATGTGGCGGGTGGCGAGCGCGCCGAACCCCGTGCTGACGCCGTACGACGGGGTCTCGGCCGCGGCGAGCGTCTCGATGACGGCGCGGGCACGGTCGACCGCGGCGAGGGCCTCCTCACCGAGCTCGACGGCGGCCCCGTGACGGGCGACGTGGATGAGGTCCTCGAAGGCGACGGGGCCGACCCCGACCTGGATGGTCTTCATGCCGTCCATGAAACTCCGCCGGCAGCCGCCGCGCACCACCCACCATCGCGGGACAGCGTCTCGGATCTCAGACGCCTCGTTGCCCCAGGTCTGGGGATGCCACGACGATCCGTCCGGCGATAGCGTGCCGAACAGGTGGAATCGAATGCCGGATCTCGTGCTCAACGACGTCGAGCAGCGGGCTCTTCGGGCCCTGTTGGCCAGCGAACCATGCCCGGGGTCCCCGCTCCCGAGCGCGCGGGTCCTCGAGCAGATCGCCGTGCTGGTGCCGTCCGACTCGCTCTGCGCGGTGTTCCAGGACGGGACCTACAGCGTCACCATGGGCGTCTTCCTCGGCGGTGACGACGACGTCCCGGACCTCCCGGAGGTGGGTGCGGGGCCGCACTACCTCGGGATGATGCACTGGAGCCGACATTCGCTCGCTGCCGAAAGGTGCGGCGCGCTTGAGGGGATCACCGACGGCATCGCCATCGGGTTCCGCAACGGCAGCGACGGGCTGGTCCAGATCGCCTTCGGGCGCAACCGGACGCACTTCACGCAGCGGGACATCGCCATGCTCCGGATGCTCACCCCGCTGTTCGCCCGGCTGGTGCGTGAGCGCCCGACGCCCAGCCTGCCCGCCGCGCTGACGGTCCAGGAGCGCCGGGTGCTCAGCCATGTGGCCGCGGGGGCGTCCAACACCGAGATCGCCCAGGCCCTCTTCATCGCACCGTCGACTGTCCGCAAGCACCTCGAGCACGCCTACCGCAAGCTCGGCGTGACCGGCCGGGTGGCGGCGGTCGCCCGGCTGCAGGGCCGGGACCTGCCCGACCTGGACCTGCGCGAGCGACTCGCCCGCCTGGGCTAGACCTGCCCCCCGAATACGCCACGACGCGAATACCGCGCCGTCCCCGCGCCAGAACACTGCGAAGACAGGGTCACCCACCCCACGAAGGAAAGGGTCTTCGCCATGTACTTGCACCGCCCCCGCGTCGCCCTGGTCTCAGCGGTCCTGCTGACCGGGTCGATGCTCGTCGCGCCGGCTGCCACGTCCGGCACCCCGCACCACCACAAGCACCCGACCAGCACGGAGAGCGCCCAGGTGCTCCTGGACTGGGAGCGCACCGCATTCGCGGCCATCTATCCGGCCAACCCGATACCCGTCGGCGTACCGCTGCTGGGCTACACCTCGACCGCCATGTACGACGCGGCGAAGTGGTCGATGTGGCGGCACGACAGCTCTGAGACGGCGGCGGTTGCCACGGCTGCCCACGACGTGCTCGCCCACTACACGCCCGGCGCCTTGGCAGCGCTCGATGCACAACTGGTGAAGTCGCTGTCGGGTGTCCCCGACGGTGAGGCCGAGGACCGCGGAGTCCTGATCGGCGAGAAGGTGGCCGCACGGCTCATCAAGGACCGGGCCGACGACGGCTACGGCGACACGAGCATCCACTACACGCTGCCGCCTGCGATCGGCACCTGGCAGCCCGTCCCGCCGGCCACCGACATGCTCGGTGCCTGGATCGGTTCGATGGACCCGCTCATCGTGCACAAGCTGGCGCGTGTCGACGGCCCGGACAAGCTGACCAGCGACGACTACACCACCGACTACAACGAGGTGCAGATGCTCGGGTCCGCAACGTCGACGATGCGCAGCCCGGGGCAGACCGACACGTCGCGATTCTTCAGTGCCAACGCGGCCACGATGGTCGGCGATGCCCTGGTCCGCTACCTCGAGACCCACCCCGAGAGCCTCGAGGACACCGCCTGGATGTTCGCGGCCATGCACGGGGCCATGACGGACTCGATCATCAAGTGCTGGCAGCTCAAGCGGGACGTCGGGTTCTGGCGACCGGTCGAGGCCATCCCGCTGGCAGGCGAGGACGGAAACCTCGACACCCAGCCGGAGGCTGGTTGGACGCCGCTCCTGGCACCTACTCCCCCGTACTCGGACTACGTGAGCGGTCACGGCTGCGTGACCTCCCCCCAGGTGACGGTCATCCGCTCCCGTTACGGCGACACGATCCCGCTGGAGCTGCGCTCAAGCGTCTTCCCGACCGCGCCGCGGACCTACGCCACGCTGAGCCAGCTGGAGTTCGACGCCCTCAACTCCCGCATCTGGGGCGGCTTGCACTTCCGTGACGCCATGTCTGACGCGTACGCCATTGGGCGCCGTACTGCGCGGGCGGTGGTGCAGGAGCTGAGGTGACCTGACCTCGGCGTGGGACGAGGCACGGCTCGGCAGGTAGATCGGGCACGATGCGCGCCTCCCTCGCAGGGGTGTGGTCTCGGATCCGAGAACGCACCCCTTGGGAGGAACTCCCGGGCGGCGCCGCCCCTCTAGGTTGGGGCTGCTGTCGGGCAGCTTGCCCGACCGGAAGGAGTCCCTGATGAGCACCACCGAGATCATCGTCCTGGTCGTCGTCCTCGTCCTCGCGGCAGCCATCGTCGGCGCGCTCGTGATGTCGAGGCAGGCCAAGAACCGGCGCGAAGCCGCGGCCCGCGCCGACGAGCTGCGCCAGCAGGCCGATCAGGGCGTGTCGAGCACGCTCCCCGAGGCCCAGGTCGAGGCCAAGCGCGCCGAGGCCGACGCCGAGGAGGCCCGGCTGATGGCCGAGCGTGCCGAGGAGCGGGCCCGCGAGGCACGGACGGGCGTCGTCCAGCAGGAGGCCCAGCACGAGCACACCCTGCGCGAGGCGGACCGGCTCGACCCCCGGGTCGACGACTCTGCCGACGACTACCGTCCCCCGACCGCCACCAGCCACGAGCACCGGCACTGGCACCGAGACCGGCACCGGCACCGGGACCGACCGGACCGCTGTCGACACCGACCCCGAGCACACGGACCCCGCCACGACCGACCACACGCACCCGTCCCCGGTGGCCGGCGAGGACACGGACGGAACGACCCAGGGCACCCACCGCGCCTGACAGGATCTGCGCATGAGCCAGGTTCCCGCAGCGACGCGCGCCCTGCGCGTCCTGCGGTTCCTGGCGACGCAGGCCGACCCGGTTCCCCTCGACCGGATCATGCGGGCCTGCGACCTGCCCCGCAGCACGGCCTACCACCTCCTCAACACGATGATCGACGAGGGCTTCGTCGTGCACCTGCCCGACGACCACCGCTACGGCCTCGGCGTGGCCGCCTTCGAGGTCGGCAGCGGCTTCACCCGTCAGGAGCCGTTGGCCCGGCTGGCCCGTCGCCCGCTCGCCGAGCTGGTCGACCGCACCGGCCACGGCGCGCACCTGGCGGTCCTGCACGGCCGCGACGTGCTCTACGTCGTGGAGGAGCGGGCACCCGGCCGACCCCCGCTGGTGACCGATGTCGGCGTACGCCTCCCGGCCCAGCTCACTGCGTCGGGGCGGGCCATCCTCGCCGCCCTCCCCGCGACGCAGGTGCGGGCGCTCTATCCCGACCGCGCGGCCTTCGTGGACCGGCACGGGCAGGGACCGACCTCACTGAGCGCGCTGCGCTCGATCCTGTCGGAGGCGCGTCAGCGTGGGCACGCCACCGAGGACGGCGAGGTGACGCCCGGCCTGCGCAGCGTGGCCGCACCGGTGCTCGACCACAACGCCCATCCCGTGGCGGGAGTGGCGGTGACGTTCCCCCGCGACGAGGAGGTCGACGTCGACCAGGTCGCCGCGGCGGTCACCAGGACCGCGGCCCAGCTCACCCGACGGTTGGGTGGCGATCCGACCGTGCTCGGAGCTTCTTCGCCTCGACGATGATGCGGGTGCGGTAGACGCCGGTGGTGTTGTTGCGGTCGCCGCACGTGATGAGGACCAGCCGTGCCGGACCTCGATCAGTGAAGAGCTCCGCGACCGAGGCGGGTGACATGCCGGTGACGCGACGAACGCGGGTCACCCGGAACCGGACGGCACCGACCCTGACGCGGTCACCGGCCGTGAGCCGGCCGAGGTTGTCGAAGACGCCAGGCCCCTTCGACCACGTGTGCCCGGCCAGCACGGCGCTGCCCGGCTGGCCGGGGAGCACCCCGCTGCGCCACCGGTAGACGTCGCGCACGCTGTGCCCGATCGCCAGGTGCCCACCCCGGGTCACCCCGACCGGGATGATGCCGGCGTTGACGTTGATCGCCGGGATGGCCAGGCGCCCGAGGGCAGCGGCGGTGGTGCGCTCGGCGGCCCCCACCGGGCGGGCGTCGGCCGGCGCTCGGCCGCCAGCACCGCCGCCAGCGCCACCAGGACCACCCACCACCTGCGCATGCCCACACCCCTTGTCTGCCCGAGCCCCTCGTGGTCCGCAGGCTACGCCTCCGTGCGGGTTCGGTCAGCGGTCTTCGACCAACCCGTGGGAAGACTCGGATCACCGTCCTGCTGGCTCATCGGACGTCCGCCACCCGGGTCGCGAGGTCGCGCAGCCCCGCCGCGTCGAGCCCCGGCCACCCGTGCACGACCCGCACCCACGGCTCGGGGAGGGACGACGCCCCCCACCGAGCGCCCAGCAGGGCACCCGCGATGGCCGCGACCGTGTCGGTGTCGTCCCCTGCGTGCACGGCGGCGGCCAACGAGGAGGCCAGCGGCGAGGAGCTGTGGGCCGGGTCAGGACCCACCGGCTGGCAGATGGCGGACCACGCCGCCTGCAGGGCGTGGACGACGTAGCCGTTGGGCGCGAACGCCGAGGGCACGCGCTGCGCCGCGTCCGCGACCCAGGGCTGCCCACTGGTCGCGCCGCTCGACGGGCAGCTCGGCGACCAGGTCCGCCAGGTCCGGCATCCGTCCCTCGACGACGGCGACGCGGATGGCGTGGCACCACAGCACGCAGGCGTCGCCGGCGACCGGATCGGGATGGGTGAGGTCGGAGATGGCGCGGGCCCGGTCCGTCAGCGCGGCCGGGTCATCCAGGAACGCGAGCGCGACAGGCGCCGTACGCATCAGCGACCCGTTGCCGGCCGTCCTGCCGGTGCGCCGGTGCAGCTCCCGAGCTGCCGCACGCACCCGTGCAGCGGATCCCGGGCCCGTCAGGTCCGCCTCGCCGAGGACTCGGCGGGTCTGGATGCCGGCGTCGGAGGCTCCCTCGGCCAACCAGGCGACCCACCCGTCGACCACGGCGTCGAGGGCGGCCTCGTCGGCGAGGCCACGAGAGGCAGCCACGCGGGCGATCACGACGGCCATCTGGGTGTCGTCGCTCCACTCGCCGGGCGCGTAGGGACCGAGACCGCCGCCGATCATCCGAGGCGACTCCGTCGCGGCCAACGGCGCCGAGCCGAACTCGTACGGCACCCCCAGCGCGTCGCCGCAGGCGGACGCCAGCAGGGCTCCTTCCACCCGGTCGGTCCGGCTCCCGCTCATGCGCCGGCCTCGACGATCGTGCGGAGCGTGGCGCTCACCCGTCGGGCACGCGCCGGCGGGCGGAGGGAGGCGTCATCGACCACCGGCCACGCCACCACCGGCACGTCCCGCTCCGGCGCGCTGCCGGTCGTCGCGTCCGGGGCCGGAGCCCAGGCCTCGCCGTCGGCGCGCACGCAGGCCCAGCGGCCGTCCGCGTCGACGACGAGCACGACCTGGCCGTCCGCCTCCTGCAGGCCCACCACGACACCGGGGCGGGCGTCGTCACCCAGCGCCAGGAGGCACGGGACTCCGGCCGCGAACCGGACCTCCCACCCGACCTGGGACAGGTGCGGGTGGTCGGCCACCTTCTGCGGGTTGAGCCGGGCGGGAGGTGCTTCATGGAACCGCTCGGCAGAGCTCCGCTGTCGTGTCGCGAACCATGCCTGCACCTGCTCGGTGCTCATGGTCGTGAAGTCGGGGCCCTCCGCCGACTCCAGGTCGTCGAGGCTCCACGTGCCCGGTGGCGCAGCAACCAGGTCACCCACGAAGCGGCCGGGAGGCAGGTCCGGGTGCGGCTCGTGGGCACGGTCGCGGCGGATGGCTGCCGCAGCGCGGCGACCCACCTCCGCTGCGTCGAGCCCGCTGCCCTCCTCCGCCAGGAGCGTGACGACGAGCCGGTCCGACCGTGCCTGGCCGACCACCTGCAGGCGCGTTCCGGGCAGCAGCACGACCTCTCCGTCGTGGGCACGCCCGCGGTGCACCACCCGACGAGCGCTCGCGGCCACCGCGAGGACTCCGGGCGTCGAGAAGTTGTCCGTGGCGACAGCGACGTCCGTCGTGGCGACACACGCGCCGTCCAGCACCACCTCGTCGTCGATCGCGGCACGGATCGGGGACTGCTGCCCGCGGAAGCAGATGACGTCGCGGGCCGGCCAGGCCCGCACCAGGTCCTGCACGTCGGAGGGGTCGGACGTCACACGATGTCTCCGACGAACTTCCCCGGAGACGTCACCTCGACCGGGCCGCCCCGCTGGGCCTCCCGGACGGCAGAGGCGACCGTCCCCAGCAGCTCGTCGAGGTCCCCCTTCGGACCTCCCGGCTCCCGATCGAGGTCGAGCTGCTCCACGACCGTGATGAGCAGGTCGTCGAAGCGCACCTGCGTGAGGGCACGGAACAGCGTCCCGGGCAGGAATACCACCTCCTGCTCGGCCGGGTGCTGCGACACCGACTCGATCGACCGGCCCAGGTTGCCGACCACGGCGTAGAGCGCAGGCGTCGAGAAGTTCTCGGTGGCGACGCGCGGATCCCGTGAGGTCGCCGTCAGGCCCTGCGCGACCACCGTGCCCGACGATCGTCCGAAGGTGTCCTCCACCGTCGCGCCGCGGAAGGACACCCCCTCGTAGGCAGGCATCTTGCGGAGGCCGCGGATGAGGTCATCCACCATCTGTTCCATGCTCGCGCTCGTCCCGTCAGCCATGCCTCAGTCTCTCAGGTAGATGTCCCAGTAGCCGCCGCTCTCGTTCCACACCTTGTCGACGACGGTGAACTCGTGCCCCTTGTCGAAGAGCACCTCGGCCTCGGTCTTGTCATAGACGGAGATGTCCTGGATGTCGCGCCCGGAGTGCCCGTCGACGTGGAACATGGTGTTGCCGTCGGAGCGGAACTGCTGCGCCACCGACGTGGACTCGCTCGTGCTGCTGAAGGCCGGGTCGCTGTAGCGGCCGCCCGGTTCGATGCTGTCGAGGATGTGGTCCGGGAGGTCGGTCCCGCGATAGGTGGTGCCGTCGTAGGCCGGCAGGCGGTCGAGCCCGCGGCTGATGTCGTCGGAGATCTGCCCCAGCTCCTCCGGCGTACGCCGGAAACCGAGCTCCGGCTCCGTGCCCCGGAGGAAGGAGTTGATCTCGTCGTAGGCGTTGCCGGTGTAGAGGCGGATCGAGCCGTACTCCGCGTCCGGCAGCCGCGTCGTCGCCCCCAGGTCGCCGAGGTCGTCGAGGTTGTCCAGCGAGTCGAGGTTGTCCAGCTTGTTGAGGTCGCTGATGTTGTCGAGCTTGTTGAGGTCGGACAGCCCGTCGAGGACGTCCATCGTCCCCTTCGCACCCCGGGTGGCCAGCGCGCCCGTGCCGGCGGTCGCGACGGCTGCGACCGCGTCAGGCACGAGATGCCCGATGGCACGCGCCGGGTCGTCGGCCCAGGTGTCCCAGTCGAGCAGGCTCTTGCCGAGCTCGCGGCCGAAGCCGATCGGGTCGGTGGTGAGTCCGGTGTAGATGCCGTTCGCCATGTCCCAGGCGTCCTCGGCGGACAGCTCGTACTTCTTCATGAGCTCCTCGGGCGTGATGTCACCCGTGGCGAGCTTGTAGGAGTCGATGACCATGTTGACCGGCGAGAACGGCACCATGGTCAACAGGTCCCAGACCGCCTCGCCGGCGCCCTCGAAGATGCCGCCGACGAACTTCAGTCCCGACTCGAGCCAGTTCGGCTCCTCCGGCGCATCGGCGCACCCGGCCCTCACCTCACCGGCACAGACGTGGGCCGCGTTGTCCAGGTCGGCACGCGCCGCGTCGAGCTCGGCGAGCGCCTCCTGCTGGATCGGGCTGCCCCAGTCGACGAAGGGCTGGGCCTGGTCGGTGCCGCCGCTGCTCCAGTAGGAGCGCATCCGGCCCATGTAGGAGTCGTAGGACGTGCGCGCGCTCTCGGACTCGCGCTGACCGCGCTCGTACTCCTCACGCGCCCAGTCGGCGCGCGACCGGGCACTCTCCAGCTCACCGGCGTACGACCGCAGCCCGGCAGCAGCCTTCGCGAAACCGTTGCCGGACTTGATCCAGCGGTCCGGCTCGAGGTCGTGGGCCTCGCGGAACTCATCGGCCGCACGCCCGGTCCAGCCCGAGACGTCGATCTTCGCCAGGGCGTCGCCGGTGTCGTAGAAGAGCTGGCCCTTCTGGTCCATCGTGACGGCCTTGGCGCGGATGTTGGCGGGGTTGCCCTCGATCTCGAAGTCGGGCATCACAGCACCTTGACGGCGGCGATGGTGCCCACCAGTCCGTGCATCGCGTCGTAGCCGGATTTGTCGGTGTCGAAGTAGTTCATCGCGATCTTGCCGAGGCGACCGGCCATCTCCTCCACGTCCTGGCAGAGGTTGTTGACGCCCTCCTCCCAGCGACCCTTGAACTCGTCGAGGGCGTCCCAGACCACGTCACTGCCGACATCGCCCTTGGAGGGGATCAGGTCCTCGACGTCCTTGTCCTTGAAGAGCTGGAGCGTCTCGCTGAGTCCCTGGGCAGCCTTGCCCATGCTCTCGAGGTCCACTTCATAGTCGTACGACGGCATGTCACCCCAGTTCCCCCACGGAGGTCCGCCCAAACCGACTTCGTGGTCGCACGTGTAGGACTGGCCGCTGCGGGGTAGGACCCGGTCATCCGCGGGCTGCGCCGTGCCCGCGTGTCTCCCACCCAGTCCCCACCAGGAGGTCGGCCGTGGCCGTCGGACTCGTCTACGCCGAGATGCAAGCCGCAGCCCAGGCCGTGGCCGATGCCGTCGATCCGCTGCAGCAGACGCTGCGCGACCTCGGCGCGACCATCGAGACCGAGGCAGGCAAGGGCTTCAAGGGGCAGGCCGCCGCCGGGTTCGGCGAGGCCGTCAACGAGTGGTTCGACGTCGCGGTCTCCCTCAGCCCCATCCTCGAGGCCTACTCCCGGAACCTGATGTTCGTCGCCCAGGAGCACTCGACCAACGACACCGAGCAGGCCGTCCGCGTCAGCCAGCTCCAGGACCGACTCGGGGGTGGTCCCCGATGACCGACCGCGGGCTCGTCGTCCACCAGGACTCCCTCTCCGCGATGGAGACGGCCCTGGCCGACGCCACGTCGACGATCACCCGGCAGATCGACGACCTCCTCAAGCAGACCGAGCAGCTGACTCCGGGGTGGGACGAGACGAGCGAGTCGCATGCCGCACACCTCGACCACCAGCAGCGGCTGCGCGACGGCGTGAAGTCGCTGACCGAGGCGCTGGACCAGGTGAAGGCCAGGCTGGCGTCCTATCGCGAGGACGCCCGCGAGATCGAGGTGGAGAACGTCGCGATCGTCAACTGACCGCTGCTCGCACGCCCCGCGAAGTTACCTGCAAGTAGGATTCTTCTCACTCGTGTGAGCCCTGCCGTCGGGACAGGCTCCGGCATAGGCTCCGGCTCAGCACGACCCGACCCAGGAGCAGCCCTTCATGCAGATGTTCGCGATCGTCGTCTCGTTCGCCCTGACCATCGTCGCCGTCGCGATGCTGGTCCCGGCCGTACGCCGGATGCTGGGCGTGATCCGCACCGGCCAGCCGGCGCCGGGGCGCAACGAGAACCCGACCGGTCGCGCGGCGACGATGCTCAAGGAGACGTTCCTCCACACCCGGATGCTGCAGTGGCACTGGGTCGGCATCATGCACTGGTTCGTCTACGCGGGATTCCTGCTCCTCAGCACGGCCGTGCTGGCGGCGTTCTTCCAGCTCTTCAAGCCCGACTTCGCCTACCCGGTCATCGGCCACTGGTATCCCTTCGAGTGGCTGATGGAGGTCATCGGGGCGCTGAGCACGGTCGGCATCGTCTTCCTGATCGTCTACCGCCAGAAGCACCACCCGCGCAGCGAGGGCCGCAACAGCCGCTTCTTCGGCTCCAACTTCTGGCAGGCCTACTTCGTCGAGGCGCTGGCGCTGCTGGAGGGCGCGGCGATCCTGTTCGTCCGCGCCGCGGAGTGGAGGCTCGACGAGGAGGCCGGCCGCCTCCACTACCCGTTCTCGTCGTTTCTCGGCGACGCGCTCTACCCGAGCTCGGTCGTCTCGCTCGAGAACCTGATCTACCTCATCGCGACGTTCAAGATCGCGCTGGCGATGATCTGGCTGATGGTGATCGCCCGCAACATCACCATGGGCATCGCGTGGCACCGCTTCACGGCCTGGTTCAACATCTTCTTCAAGCGCGAGTCCGACGGCAGCACCGCCCTCGGCGCGATGAAGCCGCTGACCTCCGAGGGCAGGGCGATCACCCTCGACGACATCGACGACCTCGACGAGGAGTCGGTGCTCGGCGTCGGCAAGGTCGAGGACTTCTCCTGGAAGGGCATCCTCGACTTCACCACCTGCACCGAGTGCGGTCGCTGCCAGTCGCAGTGCCCGGCGTGGAACACCGAGAAGCCCCTCTCCCCCAAGCTGCTGATCACCAGCCTGCGCGACCACGCGTACGCCAAGTCGGCCGGCGACGCGGCCCACACCGAGCGCGCGCTCATCGGCTCCGGCACCAAGGGCGAGAGCGGCGGCACCGCCGGCACCGACGTCCTGGACTACTTCTACAACCCCGAGGACGCGCCCTTCGTCATCGACGAGGACGTCCTGTGGAACTGCACGTCGTGCGGTGCCTGCGTCCAGCAGTGCCCCGTCGACATCGAGCACGTCGACCACATCATGGACATGCGCCGCTACCAGGTGCTCGTGGAGTCGAACTTCCCCGCCGAGCTCAACCAGCTCTTCAAGGGCCTGGAGAACAAGGGCAACCCGTGGAACATGTCGTCCACGGCGCGGATGGACTGGGCCAAGGGCCTCGAGTTCGACGTCCCCGTCGTCGGTGAGGACCTCGAGTCGCTGGACTCGGTCGACTGGCTGTTCTGGGTCGGCTGCGCCGGGGCGTACGAGGACCGGGCCAAGAAGACGACCCGCGCGGTCGCCGAGCTGCTCAACCTGGCCGGCATCTCCTTCGGCGTCCTCGGCAACGGCGAGACGTGCACCGGCGACCCGGCCCGTCGCGCCGGCAACGAGTTCGTCTTCCAGGGACTCGCGATGCAGAACGTCGAGACGTTCAAGGAGTTCAAGGTCAAGAAGGTCGTCTCGACCTGCGCCCACTGCTTCAACACGCTCAAGAACGAGTACAAGGACTTCGGCGTCGAGCTCGAGGTCGTGCACCACACCCAGCTGCTCAACCGGCTCGTGCGCGAGGGCAGGCTGACCCCGGTCAAGGAAGGCGCGGGGGCCGCGAAGCGCTCGATCACCTACCACGACCCGTGCTACCTCGGGCGCCACAACGAGGTCTACACGCCGCCGCGCGAGCTGCTCCAGGTGCTGCCCGGTGCCGAGGTCATCGAGATGGAGCGCAACTCCGAGAAGTCCTTCTGCTGCGGCGCCGGTGGCGCACGCATGTGGATGGAGGAGAACATCGGGGAGCGGATCAACCTCAACCGCACCAAGGAAGCCGTCGGCACGGGCGCGGACCAGATCGCCGTCGGCTGCCCCTTCTGCCGGGTGATGCTCTCCGACGGTCTCACCGCCCAGCAGGCCAAGGGCGAGGCCCGCGAGGAGGTCGAGGTCCTCGACGTCGCCCAGATGCTGCTCGCCTCGGTCAAGGGCGAGCAGGCCACCAAGGCCGCTCCCGGGTCCGCCGCTGCCGCCGTACCCGCCGCCGCCGCTGCTGTCGCCACCGACGTGGCCACCAAGGACGAGCCCGAGACCGGTGACGTCACCGTCACCGAGGACACCGTCACCGAGACCGCCGACGCCGGTCCCGCCGCCAAGGCCTCCGGCGGAACGTCACTCTTCGACACGCCGGCGAGCGGTGAGCCAGCCACCGAAACCACCGATGAAACTGTGGCTGACGCACCGGCCGCGGCAGCGTCAACCGGTGGCTCGCTCTTCGACCTGGAGCCCCCGGCGAGCGCGCCGGCCGCTGAGGCACCGCCGGTAGACGCGAAGCCCGCTGCTGACCTCGGTTCGGGCGGGTCGCTCTTCGACCTGGACGCGCCTGCCGCGCACCTGCCGCACCGCCCGCGCCTGCTGCCGACACCGAGGCGAAGCCTGCGCAGGTCCGAGGCCACGCCCACCAAGGACCTCGGATCGACCGGGTCGTTGTTCGACATCGCTGCGCCCGCACCGACAGCTGCTGCGGCCGTGACTGCCGAGTCGGTGAGTACGCCGGTCGCCGAGGCATCGCCCACGGCCGAGGCATCGCCCACGCCCGAGGCGGAGGTTGCCGAGGCGCCTGCTGACGAGAAGGTCGAGCCCGAGCCCGTCGCCTCCGACCGAGGCGCCCGCGTCGTCGACACCGGCCACCGACGTCGACATCTCCGGCCTCGGCTCGCTGTTCGACGTGGAGGCCCCGGCGCCCGTCGTCGCGCCCGCTCGAGCCGGCGCCCGCGGAGCCGCCGCCCACTGCGGCCGCACCCGTGACGGCCGCACCCACCGCCGGTGGAGGTGCCGCCACTCCGGTCTCGGACGTCGACATCTCCTCGCTGGGGTCGCTCTTCGACATCGAGGCCCCGGCCGTGGAGGCACCGGCCGCCGGCTCCCGGCCGCTGCGTCGACAGCCCCACGACCCCGGACCCGGCACCCGAGCCCGAGCCCGAACCGGCACCCGGTGAGTCGGCGTACGAGCCGGCCGAGGCCGCGCCCGGGTCGACCGAGGCGCCGACCGGTCCTCCGGCAGGCGCCGACCTCAGCCAGGCCGCGACCTTCGCGGCACCGGCTGACGCGGTGACCGACACCGTCGACAGGACCGACGACCCCGACACGATCCTCGACTCCGACGACGACGAGCCGGCCGCCCCGGGGGAGACCCAGGCCGAGCCGACGGACGAGAAGCCGGCCGGCCCGGCGCACCAGCCGCGTACGGACGTTGACATCACCTCGGCGTCGTCGCTGTTCGACCTCTGACCCCCTCGCCGACCGGGCACAAATCTCCGACAGAGCGTCTCGACCGGGCACATATGTGCAGCTGACCTGCGCATATGTGCCCGGTCAGCGCGTGGTGAGGGAGATTCGTGCCCGCTCGGCGAGTCGGGGTGACGTCACCCCGATGCAGAAATGACGTCAAACACTCTTGCCTATGACGTCACAGTGATGTCATAGTGATGCACATGGACATCACCCCGTACGTCGACACCCTCCGCCGTGACCTCGTCGCCGCGGCCGAGGCGGGCAGCGACGACCTCAAGCAGGCGGCGGAGCGACTGGCGTACGCCCTCGACCCCAGCGCCCGGCTCGCGCTGATGGAGGCCATCTCCCACGCCGCGGCCGAGATCACCGCCGAGCTGCCCGAGGGCAGCGTCGACGTCCGGCTGGTCGGTCGCGAGCTCGACTTCGTCGTCGAGATGGCCCCACCGACCGCCGCCCCGACCCCGCCGCCGCCGCCGGCACCGCCGACGCCCGACGAGGACGACGGCGACCTGGCCCGGATCACCCTCCGCATCCCCGAGTCGGTCAAGGCCCGCGCCGAGGAGAAGGCCGCCGCGGCCGGGCAGAGCCTCAACACCTGGCTCGTCAACGTCGTCCGAGGCGCGTCCTCCGAGCACTCGATCAACGTCGACCTCGACCTGAGCGCGATCCCCTTCGTCGGCTACGACCCCTTCGCCGCCAGCCGCAAGCCCGGCAACCGCCGGATGACCGGCTGGCTCTGACCAGCCCCGCACCCGGCCGCGCACCACTGCGGACCGGCACCCGCCGGCCCGTCGGACGAACACACCCTGGAGACGACCATGTCTGACCGCCTGGACACGACCTTCGACACCCCCGAGCCCATCGAGCTCCACGTCGAGAACGGCCGCGGCCTCATCGACGTGACGGCCGCCGACACGACCGAGACCACCGTGCACATCAGCGGCGACCGCGCCGACGCCTTCGAGGTCCGCGACCTCGCCGACGGCAGGGAGCCTCGTCGCATCGCCATCATCGCCCCGCGCCGCGACGGCGGCTTCTTCGGCAAGGACCACAAGGCCGACATCATCGTGGTCATGCCGGCCGCGAGCGGCCTGGTCGTGAAGTCCGGCAGCGCCGACGTGTTCGCCCACGGCCAGCTCGGCGCGACCCGGGTGGACAGTGGTTCGGGAGACCTCTCCCTCGAGCTCGTCGACGGCCCGGCCCAGCTGCAGACCGGCTCGGGCGACGTCGGCGTCGAGCACCTCAACGGCGACGCCCAGGTGAAGTCGGGTTCCGGCGACGTGCAGATCAAGCGCGTCGACGGCAGCCTGGTGGTCTCCACCGGCAGCGGCGACGTACGCGTCGGGGCAGCGAGCTCCAGCGTCGCCATCAAGACCGGCTCGGGCGACGCCCAGGTCGTCTCGCTGTCCGACGACCTCGTCTACACCACCGGCAGCGGCGACCTCGTCGTCGTGTCCGCCGATGCCGGCCGGATCACGGCCAAGAGCGCCAGCGGGGACGTACGTGTCGGGGTCAGGGCGGGCACGCCCGTCTGGACCGACATCCGCACCGTCAGCGGCCGCCTCCACTCCGACCTGCCCCGCACCGGCGAGCCCGCCGACGACCAGCCCTTCCTCGAGGTCCGTGCCACCACGGCCTCGGGTGACGTGACCCTCCACCAGAGCTGAACACCGACATCGAAAGGAGCACGACCATGTACGAGTCATTCAGCGAGATCGAACTCATCGCCCGTCACCGCATCGCCGAGCGGGTGCGCCACTCCCCCCGCAACCCCAAGCGCCGCTGACCTACGCGGCCTCCCATCGCAGACGCGCAGGCGCAGCGTCAGGACCGCATCGCCACGCCCCGGCGCCAGTAGCCCATGAAGGCGACCTGGCGGCGGTCGAAGCCCAGCTCCTTGACGAGGTGGCGTCGCAGGCCGGTCACGACCGTGGACTCCCCGGCGATCCACGCGTACGTGCCCTCATGACCCACCGGCGCCGCGGGCTCGATCTCCTCACCCGAGGACGAGTAGGACGGCGTCTCCCACAGGTCGGGGTCCACCTCGTCGGGGTCGACCTCGACCGTCGCACCCGGGATGCCGAGGTGGGCGACGACCGCGTCGTGCAGGCCCGCCCCGAGCTCGGCGCCCTCGCGGGCCAGCCAGATGACGTCGACGCCGGCAGGACGGCGTACGTCGAGGATGTCGGCGGCCACCGGCACCTCGAGGAAGGCCGCGCCCGTCGCGTCGTCGGGCAGCAGCTCCAGCACCGCGCAGACGGCCGGCACAGCGGTCTCGTCGGCCACCATCAGCAGCTCGGCTCCCGGACCGGGCGTGAACTCGATGCCGCCGAAGGGGAAGCCACGACGCGGCGCGAGCATCACCAGACGGTCGCCGACCTGGGCCGACGCCGCCCACAGCGAGCCCGGTCCGACCTGGTCGCCCTCGAGGTGCAGCACGATGTCGACGACGAAGGTCGTCTCGACGCCCGAGCCGCGCACGTCGCGGATCGTGTAGGTCCGCATGTGCCCGCGCTCGGTCGCCGGACGCTCGAGCCAGGTGGCCATCCACGACTCGTCGGCACCGGCGATGTCGGTCATCCCACCGGTCTGCGGGTCCGGGAAGACGAGCTTGATGCGCTGGTCGTAGCGCGGACCCTCGACGCCGAAGTCGGCCAGGTCGGGGCTCCCGAGCTCGACGCGCAGGAAGGTCGGGGTGAGCAGCTCGACCGAGACCACCTCGACCTCGGTGAGCAGCATGGGCAGGGTCGATGTCACGACGGTCACGGGTTCTCCGGTCGAGAGGCGTTGGGGCCGGTGGCGGCCCACGGGGACGACGAGCGGGGTGTGCGAGACCGGGTCGTCGATCACGCGGTTGTCCAGGCCGAAGACGGTCCGGACGACCTCCTCGGTGACGACCTCGCGGGGCGTGCCCTCGGCCACGATGCGACCGGTGTGGAGCGCGACGAGGTGGTCGGCGTAGCGCGCCGAGAGGTTGAGGTCGTGGAGCACCATGACGATCGTGGTGCCGCGACGGGCGTTGAGCTCGGCGAGCAGGTCGAGCATCTCGACCTGGTGGGCGACGTCGAGGTAGGTCGTCGGCTCGTCGAGCAGGAGCAGGTCGGTGCCCTGGGCCAGGGCCATCGCGATCCAGACCCGCTGGCGCTGGCCACCGGAGAGCTCGTCGACCACGCGGTCGGCGAGACCGAGGGTGTCGGTGAGGGTCAGCGCCTCGGCGACGGCCTCCTCGTCGGCGCTCGTCCAGCGTCGGAAGGTGCCGTGGTGCGGGTGGCGACCGCGACCGACCAGGTCGGCGACGGTGACGCCCTCCGGGGCGATCGGGTTCTGCGGCAGCAGGCCGAGCGTCCGGGCGACCTGCTTGGTGGGCAGCCGGTGGATGACCTCGCCGTCGAGCAGCACCGCACCCGATCGCGGCGTGAGCAGCCGGGCGAGTCCCCGCAGCAGGGTGGACTTCCCGCACGCGTTGGCGCCGACGATGACCGTGACCTGGCCGTCGGGGATCTCGAGATCGAGCTCGTGGACGACAGCGGTGTCGGTGTAGCCCAGCGTCAGCGCGCTGGCCGACAGGCGGGCCGTGCGCGGGACTGGTGGTCGTGGCGGTCATGCCGCCCTCCTTCCGGTGCGGCCGCGGGCGAGCAGCCAGAGCAGGAACGGTGCGCCGAAGGCGCCGGTGACGACGCCGACGGGCAGGTTGAGGTCGGCGAAGCGCGTACGCCCCGACGTAGTCGCCGACGAGCACGATCAGCGCGCCGACCAGCCCGGCCGCGGCCAACGTCGTACGTCCGCGGTTGAGGGCACGCGCGATCGGTCCGGACAGGAAGGCGACGAACGCGACGGGGCCGGCGGCCGCGACGCCGACGGCGACCAGGAGGACGCCGAGCAGCATGCAGGACGTCGGTGCGTCGCGCGGCCGACACCGAGGCCCGCGGCAGCGTCCTCCCCCAGCTCGGTGGCGCGGCAGCGACCGCGCCGCCCACGCGGTGGCGGGCAGCAGCACGGCCAGCGCGAGCGCCAGCAGACCGATGGTGGGCCACGCGACGCCGTTGACGCTGCCGGTCAGCCAGCGCAGCACCAGCTGGACGTCGTACTCGTCGACGCGCGTGAAGACGTACTGGATGACCGACTGCATCGCCGCGGCGAGGCCGATCCCAGCCAGCACGAGCCGGAAGCCCGAGTGGTCGCCGGCCACCAGGCGCACGGTGAGCGCGATGCCCAGCGCACCGAGCGATGGCGGCGGCCGCCACCGACCAGCCGCTCCACCCGGCGAGCGTGATCACGGTGACCGCGGCCGCGCTGGCGCCGAGGCTGACGCCGACGATGTCGGGGCTGGCCAGCGGGTTGCGCAGCGTGGTCTGGAAGATCGCGCCGCCGATGCCGAAGGCGAGACCGACCAGCACGGCCAGCACGGCCCGCGGGAGCTTGGACTCCATGACGATGAAGGTGGCGCCGGGGAGTCTGCTCGCCGCCGAGGATGCGGAAGAAGTCGGGGATCGTGACGGTGTAGTCGCCGAGCAGCACCCGGGCCGCGAAGGCAGCCGCGACGGCGAGGGACAGGCCGGCGAGCAGCAGCCGGCGGTGGCGGATCGGCGCACGCCGGGCGCGACGTACGACGTCGTGGCCGGTCGCCCGCGTCGCCGCGGACGTCATCGGGGAGTCGAGCGTCACGGTCACAGCGCCCTCCCCGTGCGGCGGATCAGCGCGAGGAACACCGGCACGCCGACGACCGCGGCCATGATGCCGACCTGCACCTCGGCCGGTGGCAGCACGACCCGGCCGGCGGTGTCGGCGAGCACGACGAGGGCGGCGCCGACGAGCATGGAGAACGGCAGGACGCGGGAGTAGTCGGGTCCCACGAAGGTGCGGACGACGTGCGGGACGACGAGGCCGACGAACGCGATCGGCCCGGCGAGTGCGGTGGCGGTGCCGGCGAGCAGCACGATCGCCAGGGCGAGGAGCAGCCGGTCGCGGGACGTACGACGCCCGAGACCGCGGGCGAGGTCGTCGCCGAGCGCGAGGGTGTTGAGCAGCCGGGCGCCGGTGAGCGCGAGCACCGCGCCGATGACCAGGAACGGCAGCCCGGCGATGAGGACGTCGAAGCCGCGGCCGCCGACCGTCCCGACCTGCCAGAACCGGAACGACTCCATCGTCTTGCGGTCGGCGAGGAGCACGCCGGTGGTCCAGCTCGCCAGGCCGGCACTGAGTGCGGCTCCGGTGATCGCGAGCTTCATGGGAGTGGCGCCGTCGCGGCCGAGCGAGGCGATGGCGTGCACCAGCACGGCGGCGACCGCCGCCCCGAGGAAGGCCATCGGGAGGAACTGGCTCATCGCGGTGAACCCGAACACCGTCATCCCGATGACCATGGAGAAGGTCGCCCCGGCGTTGACGCCGAGGATGCCCGGGTCGGCGAGCGGGTTGCGGGTCAGGCCCTGCATGCAGCGCTCCGGCGAGGCCCAGCGCGGCGCCGACGGCGAAGCCGAGGACGGTGCGCTCGAACCGCGCCTGCACGACGGCGTGCAGCGGGTGGGCGTCGTCCCAGAACGCGTCGAGCGGGACCGACCGCGCCCCGACCACCAGGGAGAGGACGCCGGCGCCGACCACCACCGCGACCCAGACGGCGGCGATGATCGGCAGGCCGAGACGACGCGCCGGGCCTCCCCCGTGGGGCCCGGTCACGTCGTCCCGAGTCGGGGCGGTGACGGTCATGCGCCTTCGATGGCCTCGACGACGTCGGGCAGGAAGTCGCTGACGATCACCGGGATGGACAGCGGCGTCGGGTTGGTCGACGCCATGGTCTTCTCCATGTCGGTCTCGGCATACCAGTGGCCGTCGGCGACCGCGGGGATCTGGCTGAGCAGCTTGTCCTCGGCGATCACGTCGACGCTCTCGGCCGACTCCACCCAGGTGATGAAGACGTCGGAGTCGAGCTCGCTGGCCTGCTCCGCGGAGACGGTGCCGTAGAACTCGCCGGGCTTGATCGCGTCGGCCACGACGGGCGCGTCGACCATGCCGAAGTCGCGCAGGATCGAGACGCGCGGGTCGGCGGGGGCGTACATCCCGATCGTGGAGAGGTCGGTCGCGGCGAGGTAGCCGTAGATCAGCTCGGCGCCCTGGAGCTCGGGGTTGTCCGCCTTGGCCTGCTCGATGGTGGCCTCGATCTCGGCCTTGACCTCCTCGGCCTGCGCCGTACGGCCCAGGGCGGTGCCGACCAGCTCGAGGCTGTCCTGCCAGTTGGTGGTCCACGGGGTCTCGGGGTAGGCCACGACGGGGGCGATCTTGCTGAGCTTGGCGTACTCCGCCTCGGTGATGCCGGAGTTGGTGGCGAGGATCAGGTCGGGCGCGAGCTCGGCGACCTCGTCGATCGGCGCGCCGTCCGCGTCGTCGTAGCGCACGGGCGCCTCGGCGCCGGCCTCCTCGACGGCCGCGTCGAACCAGTCGGTCGAGCCGCCCTCGTTGCCGCCCCACGTGATCTTGGTGGCGCCCACCGGCACGACCCCCAGCGCGAGCGCGTGGTCGTGGTCGGTCCAGCCGAGGGTGGCGACGCGGGTCGGCTCGGCCTCGATGGTCGTCTCGCCGAACGCGTGCTCGATGGTGACCGGGAAGGCGTCGGCCTCGGCCGTGGTGGCCGCGGTGGGCTCGGCCGCCCGCGTCGGTCGCGTCGGTGGATCCGGTGCTGCAGGCGGTGAGGCCGGCGGCCAGCAGGGAGACCGCGACCAGGGGTGCGGCGAGGGTGCGCTTCATCATGACTCCGTGAGTGAGGGTGACCTAACTTAGGAGACCCTAACCCACGGCCGTCGGCATTAACGACACACGGGTCATGCCGTAATCCATCATGCGGACGTCTCGACACCGCTCGCAGCGGCGTACGCGCTCAGATCGGCGTGCGGTGGAAGCCCTGGAAGGACCGGCTCGGGGTGGGACCGCGCTGGCCCTGGTAGCGCGAGCCGTACTTCTCCGAGCCGTAGGGGTGCTCGCTCGGCGAGGAGAGTCGGAAGAAGCAGAACTGCCCGATCTTCATCCCGGGGTAGAGCCGGATCGGCAGGGTCGCGACGTTGGCGAGCTCGAGCGTGACGTGGCCGGAGAAGCCGGGGTCGACGAAGCCGGCGGTGGCGTGGGTGAGCAGCCCGAGGCGACCCAGCGACGACTTGCCCTCGACGCGCGCGGCGACGTCGTCGGGCAGCGAGACCACCTCGTAGGTCGAACCGAGCACGAACTCGCCCGGGTGGAGGATGAAGGGTTCGTCACCCTCCGGCTCCACCACGCGAGTCAGGTCGGACTGGTCGGCCATCGGGTCGATGAAGGGATAGCGATGGTTCTCGAAGACCCGGAAGAAGCGGTCGAGGCGGACGTCGATGCTGGAGGGCTGCAGCATCGCCGGGTCCCACGGCTCGAGGGCGATCCGCCCGGCGTCGATCTCACTGGTGATGTCGCGATCAGAGAGCAGCACGCGGCAAACCTAGCCTCAGTTCCAGCTGCGTGGCACGGCTCGTCACAATGGTGCGGTGACCTACCACCGCTACGTCGCCCTCGGCGACTCCTTCACCGAGGGCGTCGGCGATCCCGACCCGACCCGACCCAACGGCCTGCGCGGCTGGGCCGACCGGGTCGCCGAGGTCCTCGCCCAGGAGTCCGACGACTTCGGCTACGCCAATCTCGCCATCCGCGGTCGCAAGCTCGGGCGGATCGTGGAGGAGCAGGTCGACGCCGCCGTAGCCCTCGAGCCGGACCTGGTCACGATCCACGGCGGCGGCAACGACGTCCTGCGTCCGCGGGTGGACCTCGACGCGCTGGCCAGGGCGTACGACGACGCCATCGGCCGCCTGTCGGCCACCGGTGCGCGCGTGGTGATGTTCACGATCTTCGACCCGGGCGGGTCCGGGATCTACGGCCCGATGCGTGGCCGGATGGCGATCTTCAACGAGTGGGTGCGCGAGATCGCCGACACGCGCGGCGCCACCATCGTCGACATGTGGCGGATGCGCGACGTCGACATCGCTGCCGCGATGGACACCGACCGGATGCACCTCAACAGCGACGGCCACGCCCACATGGCCCGCGCCGTCCTCGACGCGATCGGCGTACGCCACGAGCTGGAGGCCGCCACCTTCGAGCCGCTCCCGACCCTGCGCCGACGCGAGCAGCTGGCGGCCAACGCGCAGTGGACGCGCGAGTTCCTCGTGCCGTGGGTGCACCGCCGGGTCACCGGACGGTCCTCGGGGGACACCGTCTCCCCGAAGCGACCCGACCTCGGACCGGTCGGGTAGCATTCCCCCGCTGCCCCCGGGCAGCACCTGCGGATGTAGCTCAGCTGGTAGAGCGCGACCTTCCCAAGGTCGATGTCGCGAGTTCGAATCTCGTCATCCGCTCCATCACTGTCTCGCAGCGGCGCGACGCTCACCGGTGTCGAAATCCCCGGGTACCCGCGGAAACTGACGCGCGCGACTCGTCCGACACAGATGAGGCACTTGCGTCCTCTGTGACCAGAGGGGACAGTGGGACGATCGATTCCTACCGATCGAGGTACTTCCCCATGCGCATCACCCCGTCTCGGACCACCCTGCGACACCCCGCCGCCATCGCGGCGGCCGTGCCTCGCCCTGACCCTGGCCGCCGTTCCCTTCCTGCCCGACGGCAACGACCCGCGGGGGTCGATCACCCCGTCTGCCGAGGGAGCTCGTACGCCGAACCGCGGCGTCGTCACCACCGAGATGCGCGCCGAGATCGAGCGCGTCGTCGCGGCCGGAGCAGGTCTGGGCCGAGCCGACGGCCGGACGGCCGCCGCCCAGAAGACAGCCCGGTGCGCGACCTTCGAGGGCCAGCGCTACTGCCTCGGCGTCGGATGGACCAACCGGTCGCCCGAGGAGGTCGCGGCGCGGCTGTCGGACCGCACCAGGCCGGGGCGCGAGCAGACCGGGGACCTCGACGGGGACGCCCTTCTCGCCCGGGCCACCAGTCGCAGCGAGGCCGCCCGGATCAGGGCGGAGCGCGCCGAGCTGACCGCGGCGGCCGAGTCGGTCGGCAAGGTGTGGATGCTGCGGCACGAGATCCAGGGCGTGCCGCTCCCCGACGGCTTCGCGGAGACGCACCCCGAGATCAGGATCAGGGCGTACGGCGACAACCACCCGACACGGGCCTCGATCATCAAGGGCTCGCGCTCGCTGTCGCAGAACCGCACCTACTGGTGCGGCCCGGCCACCATGCAGGCCATCGGGTGGGGGTCGTCGAAGGAGCGCACGGACCAGGCCGTCTGGGCGCGTCGGCTCCGCACCACCAGCGCCGGCACCGCGATCACCGACCTGGTCCGCGTGGTCAACAACCACACGAAGTACGACCGCAAGAAGTACGCCGGCACCTACATCTCGCTCGACATCGGCGACTTCACCTTCCGGCAGTGGTACCGCCTGATGATGCGCCACATCCACGACTACCGCGCGCCCGTGGTGCTCCACCCGGTGCTGCTGAAGCAGTACTACCCCTACCTCGACGACGACGCCAGCGGCCACTTCCAGGTCGGTCGCGGCTACGACCAGAACCCCGACGGCAACCGCCAGATCGGCTACTTCGAGCCGTGGGACCAGTCGCGATTCGACCCCAGCGAGCCGACCATCGACCGCGTGCAGTGGCGCAACGCCTACAAGTCCTACCGCGCCAACCTCGACCACTTCCAGCAGAACGTCGGCGTCTGAGGTGCGATCCCGTACGACGTACGCGCTGGCGTTGCTGTCGTCGCGCTCGCCGGCTGCGGCGGCGGAGGACGAGCGACGCCGACCGAGGAACCCAGCAGTGACGGCAGCGCCTCGAGCACCGCACCCCCGACCGGCGGCACGATCGACGAGCCGACGGTCGCGGAGCCGGTGGAGGCCACGCTCGACTGGCGCGACACCGGGGTTCCGGCCGGCACGCGCTACGTGAAGGGCGCCGAGTGGGAGGCGCTCGCCAACGCGCAGAGCACCACGGTCGAGCTCGCGCGCGACGGCGATGCGGTCACGATCGCGGCCGGCGCGGGACGCACGATCTCCGAGGTCCTGATGAGCGACACCTGGTCCGTGGTCGTCAGGCAGGACAAGGCCGAGACCGACCCGAGCCGGGCGGCCACCGTCGACCTCGCCACGGGCGAGCAGCGCGACCTCGTCTCCCCCGAGCCGGCCAGCGGCGGATCCTGGGCGCTCACCGACGGCGACCTCTACTACCCGACCTACGGCGAGGACCGCGCCTACTGCCTGGCCACCGCCGCGCTGGCGGACGGCAACGGCGAGGACGGCTGGTGCGCGGAGCCGCGTACGGGCTGGTCGGGCCTGACCGCCAGTGAGAACGGCGTCGCGCTGATGACCTTCGACGACGCCCGCCCGGTCGCCTGCCGCACCCTCAACCTGCTGGACGGCAGCGGGCTGCCGCAGCCCATCGACGGCCCCGAGGACTGCCTCGGCTGGGACGTCGCGGCCACCGCCGACGGGGCGCTGTGGTCCGAGGTGCCCAAGCCGCGCCGCCAGGAGGAGGCGCACTTCTACGCCTCCGTCGACGGCACGTACGTCGACCTCGGCCCCGGCACCACCGGCAGCGCCGTCCCGTGCGGCGACTCGGTCTTCTTCGTCCGCGACCCCGGGGACGACAGCCGAGCCGGCGCGGCTGTTGCGCTGGACTCCCGACCACGCGCTCGAGATCGCCTATGAGTCGCCCTCGACCGGCAACGCCTTCCTCGGCGAACCCGCCTGCGGCGGCGGCGTACTGACTCTCTCCTCCTTCGGCGAGGCCGGCGACGAGCAGGTGTGGGCTAGCGTCTCGTGACGTGAGCTTCACCGGATTCCCCGTCGCCGCGCTCGACTTCTACGACGACCTCGAGGTCGACAACACCAAGTCGTTCTGGGAGGCACACAAGGCCGTCTACAAGGAGGCCGTCGAGGCGCCGATGAAGGCGCTGTGCGCCGAGCTGGAGCCGGAGTTCGGCGCCGCGAAGGTGTTCCGCCCCTACCGCGACGTGCGCTTCGCCAAGGACAAGACGCCCTACAAGACCCACCAGGGTGCGTTCGTCGGCGCCGGACCGTCGACCGGGTGGTACGTCGAGATCTCCCCGCGCGGCACGCGTGTCGGCGCCGGCTTCTACGAGGCCAGCGGGCCGCGGCTCGCGGCCATCCGCGAGGCGATGGCCGATGACAGGTCCGGACGCGCGCTCGACCGGCTGCTGACCAGGCTCGAGAAGGACAACTGGGAGATCGGCGGCGAGGAGCTCAAGACCGCGCCGCGCGGATTCGACAAGGACCACCCGCGGATCCACCTGCTGCGGCGCAAGCAGGTCATCGTCGGCCGGTCCTACGGCTTCGAGGCCGACGCCATCGGCCCCGGCCTGGTCGACCGGGTGCGGGCCGACTGGCGTGCCCTGCGCCCGCTCGTCACCTGGCTGACCAACGTGGACCCCGCGTAAGTTCGCGGACCGAAGTCGGGCCTGAAGACCAGGCCCACGC
The DNA here is from genome assembly GCA_963712875.1 of uncultured Actinomycetota bacterium. GTDB lineage: Bacteria > Actinomycetota > Actinomycetes > Propionibacteriales > Nocardioidaceae > Nocardioides. The sequence goes on from CAVQJS010000021.1 coordinate 193,359, forward strand.
TCGCGCAACGCCGGACTCTGGAGGGTTGTGTCCGCGCGCCTGCGTGGAGCACGAAGTTGTCGCGGGCGTCGGCCCCAGTTCACGCGTCCGACGCCTCCGCCCGCCACGGTGCTGTCATGGCCAAGCACCTGATCTTCCTCCACCTCGGCCCCGAGGCTGCTGACCTCGCCGCGATGAGCAAGGGCCTGCACCTCGGCGGCGTCGCGCTGCCCGACGTCGACCGCGACCACTTCACCCACGCCGACATCGAGATCCGCCGCGCCCACAAACGCGCCGGCCTCAAGCGCAAGCACGTCGAGGGCTCGTGGGCCAAGGTGTGTCGCGCAGCGTTCCGCACCCGCTCCCACTGCTTCGTGAGCATGCCCGGGTTCTTCGAGGCGACGGGTGACCAGGCCGCACTCGCGCTGGACGGACTGCACGGGATGAAGGTGATCCTGGTGATCACCGGCGGCTTCGAGGTCGAGCCGCCGTCAGCCTGGACCTCGCTCGTCAAGGACGACCGGACACACGTCCTGCCCTCCAGCCTGACCCCCGAGCAGCTCGCCGCCCAGGTGGCGCGCATCGCGCTGATCGAGGATCAGGCGCGCCTCGACAAGCGGCTGATCAAGATCAGCCGGCGTCGCAAGAAGGTCGACCGGCGGCTCGCCGCCTGAACATCTCGGCTCAGTGGGGCTGCCAGGCGTCCTCGTCGGCCGTGAGGGCCGCGACGGCCTTGGGCAGCCTGCCGTCGGCGAGGTCCTGGATCGAGACGTGCTCGAAGACCAGGCGCAGCGAGCTGCGGGCCGCGATCCAGACGTGCTGCAGCACCTGCGCGGAGTCGTCGTACTCGACGGCTTCGGGGCGCAGGCCGTAGACCGACACGAGCGGACCGTCGACCGCGCGGACCACGTCGGCGATCGTGATCGTCGCGGGCGTACGGGCGAAACGCCACCCGCCGGACTGGCCACGCTGCGACACCACGATGTCGGCGCGGCGCAGGTCGGCGAGGATCGCCTGCAGGAAGCCGTGCGGGATGCCTTGGGCCTTGCCGAGCTGCTCGGCGCTGACCGCGGTCCCGTCGGTCCGGACCGCGATCTCGATCAGGGCCCGAAGGGCATAGTCGGCCTTGGCGGAAACGCGCATACGGCCAGTTTGTCAGATATGTCGGCCAACACAGTCAACCTTCACCCGTTCGGGGCGGGCCGGCGCCCCCGAGGAGACCTCGAGGGGCACCGGATCCACGTACGCCGCGGGTGTCAGGCCGTGGCCGACTCCAGGTCACGCTCGTCGACGCGCAGGGCCTTCGACAGGCGCTCCTGCTTGACGGCCCAGACGATCCCGGTGATCCAGAGGACGAAGACGATCGCGGCGACGATGGCGACCCCGACGCCGGGAACGCCCAGCGACTCGAGGATGGTCTTGGAGTTGGTGAGGATGATCAGCCCACCGGCGGCGACACCGAGCACGCGGGCCGCCAGGTGCTTGACCAGCCAGGCCGCGATCGGCGCGGCGATCACACCGCCGGCCAGCAGCGCGCCGGCGTAGCCCCAGTTGATGCCCTGGCTGCCCAGCGCCAGGATGAAGCCGAGGGAGCCACCGACGGCGACGACGAACTCCGACGTGTCGATCGAGCCGACGACCTTGCGGGGCTCGAGGCGACCGCTGGAGAGCAGCGAGGTGGTGCCGACCGGACCCCAGCCGCCGCCGCCCATGGCGTCGAGCGTGCCGGCGACGAGGCCCATCGGGGCGAGGAAGGCGACGCCCGGACGGGGCTTGAACGTCGGGCGCCGGCCGCCGAGGCGCAGGAACCGGTAGACCACGTAGATGCCGAGGCTGAGCAGGATGCCGGCCACGATCGGCTTGGCGACGGCCGCGTCCATGTTGGAGAGCACCGTGGCTCCGATGAAGGCGCCGACGAAGCCGGGCACGGCCAGGATCGAGACGGTGCGCCAGTCGACGTTGCCGAGCTTGTGGTGCGAGGCACCGGAGACCAGCGAGGTGCCGATCTCGGAGAAGTGGACGGCGGCCGAGGCTGCGGCCGGGGCGACCCCCACGGCGAGCAGGAGCGTGGAGGACGTGACGCCGTAGGCCATGCCCAGGGATCCGTCGATGAGCTGGGCGACGAGCCCGACGACACCGAGCACGATGAGCTTGCGCATGGCAGGCACCTTTCGATCAATGTTTGTTGAGTGAAAGGCTATACATACTCGGGATGATAGGCAAAACCGACATACCGGACATCCGTGAGGGAACTGTCCGTGAGGGGCGACATTCGGCGAATGAGTTGCGCGGCGCCGCATCGCGAGGCATCATTAAGTTACCGATGAGTAGGCCACCGCCGCTCATCCCCGAAGCCCACACGATGGAACAGGTGGAAGCCGTGAGCCACTACAAGACCAATCTCCGCGACATCGAGTTCAACCTCTTCGAGGTCCTCGGCCGCGACGAGGTGCTCGGCACCGGTCCGTTCGGCGAGATCGACGGCGAGAGCGCCCGCGAGATCCTCCGCGAGGTCGAGCGCCTGTCCCGCGAGGACCTCGCCGCGTCCTACGAGGACAGCGACCGCAACCCGCCCGTGTTCGACCCCGCGACGCACACCGCGCCCGTGCCGGAGTCGTTCAAGGCGAGCTACCAGGCCTGGATGGACTCCGAGTTCTGGCGCCTGCAGGTCTTCGAGGAGATGGGCGGCACGCCCGCCCCCTCGTCCCTCATCTGGGCCATCGGCGAGATGGTGCTCGGCGCCAACGCCCCGGTCTGGATGTACGCCGCCGGCCCGGCGTTCGCCAACGTCGTCCACCGCAACGGCAACGAGCGCGACAAGCAGGTCGCCGCAGCTACATGGTCGACCGCCAGTGGGGCTGCACCATGGTGCTGACCGAGCCCGACGCGGGCTCCGACGTCGGCGCCGGCCGCACCAAGGCCACCCCCAACGAGGACGGCTCGTGGAACATCACGGGCGTCAAGCGCTTCATCACCAGCGCCACGCACGACATGAGCGAGAACATCATGCACCTCGTGCTCGCGCGCCCGGAGGGCGTCGAGGGCGTCGGCGGTCCGGGCACCAAGGGCCTGTCGCTCTTCTGGATGCCCGAGCACCACTTCGACCACGCGACCGGCGAGCTGACCGGCGAGCGCAACGGCGTCTACGTCACCAACGTCGAGCACAAGATGGGCATCAAGGTCTCCAACACCTGCGAGGTCACCTTCGGCGACCCGCAGGTCGGCGGCGGCGAGGCGGCCCAGGGCTGGCTGCTCGGCGAGGTCCACAACGGCATCGCCCAGATGTTCGACGTGATCGAGAACGCCCGGATGATGGTCGGCACCAAGGCCATCGCCACGCTGTCGACCGGCTACCTCAACGCGCTCGACTACGCCAAGGAGCGCGTCCAGGGCGCCGACCTCACGCAGGCCGCGGACAAGACCGCCCCGCGCGTGACCATCACCCACCACCCCGACGTACGCCGCTCGCTGATGACGCAGAAGTCGTTCGCCGAGGCCATGCGGGCGCTGGTGCTCTACACCGCGACGTGGCAGGACCGGGTCATGATCGCCGAGCACGACGGCGAGACCGACGACGCTCGCCGCCGCGGTCAACGACCTGCTGCTGCCGATCGTCAAGGGCTACGGCTCGGAGCGCTCGTGGGTGCTGCTCGGCACCGAGTCGCTGCAGACCTTCGGCGGCTCGGGCTTCCTGCAGGAGTACCCGATCGAGCAGTACGTCCGCGACGCCAAGATCGACACCCTCTACGAGGGCACCACCGCCATCCAGGGCCAGGACTTCTTCTTCCGCAAGATCGTCAAGGACCAGGGCCGCGCGCTGGGTCACCTGGCGAAGGAGATCGAGGCCTTCATCGCCTCCGAGGCCGGCAACGGTCGCCTCAAGAACGAGCGTGCGCTGCTCGCGACCGCGCTCGAGGACGCCAACGCCATCGTCGGGCACATGATCAACGACCTGATGTCCGCCGACGCGTCCGCCGAGGGCGGCGACCTGCGCAACATCTACAAGGTCGGCTTCAACACCAGCCGCCTGCTGATGGCGCTCGGCGACGTGGTCTGCGGCTGGCTGCTGCTGCGCCAGGCCGAGGTCGCGCTGCAGAAGCTGGCCGGCGACGTGTCCGCGCAAGGACAAGGCGTTCTACGAGGGCAAGGTGATGGCCGCGCAGTTCTTCGCGCTGCACAACCTGCCCAAGATCTCCGCCGAGCGCGCGATCGCCGAGGCGATCGACCCTCGACCTGATGGACCTCGACGAGGCCGCCTTCTGACCGCTTGATCATGGACCGGCCACGGAACGCCGGGTTACTGCTTGTTCCACCTGTGTGCAGCTGCAGGGTGGGCACAGGCGGAACCCGGCGTTACATGTTCTCGGCGGCGATGACAGGTGTCACGCCCACGTCGTGACGACTCGGCCAGGGCCGGCACGAGCCGTACGACCACGCTGGAGGCATGACGCCGCCAGCAGCCCTGCCCGCGATCCGGGCCACCGGACTCCGCAAGACGTTCCGCGCCACGAGCGGCGAGACCGTCGTCGCCGTCGACGACATCGACCTCACCATCCTGCCCGGCGAGATCGTGGCCTTCCTCGGCCCCAACGGCGCGGGCAAGACCACGACCGTCGACATGCTCCTCGGGCTGACGAGCCCCACCGGCGGCACGGTCGAGGTCTACGGCGAGAGCCCCGCGCCGGGCGGTCGCCACCGGACGCGTCAGCGCCGTGATGCAGACCGGCGGCCTGCTCAACGACTTCACCGTCCTCGAGACCGTGCAGGCGATCGCGTCGCTCCACGGGCGTCGCGACCGGGTCGACGACGCGGTCGAGCGGGCCGGCCTCGCCTCGATCGCCGACCGCCGGGTGCAGGCGTGCTCGGGTGGCGAGCAGCAGCGGCTGAAGTTCGCGCTCGCCCTGGTCCCCGACCCCGACCTGATCATCCTCGACGAGCCCACCACCGGGATGGACGTCGCCACCCGGCAGTCGTTCTGGGAGACGATGCGCGCCGACGCCGCGGACGGTCGCACGATCGTGTTCGCCACCCACTACCTCGCGGAGGCCGACGAGTTCGCCGAGCGCACCGTGCTGATGAAGGCCGGCCGCATCGTCCAGGACGGCCGCACCGCCGACGTACGCGCCGCCTTCGGCGGTCGCACCATCACGTTCACCCCGCCCGTCGACGTCGTGCACACCGACGGCGTCGACCCGGCCTGGCTGGCCCGCGTCGGCGAGGCCCTGGCGCCGCTCGGCATCTCCGACGTGGAGGTCTCCAGCGCCAGCCTCGAGGCCGCGTTCCTCGCCCTCACCCGCACCGACGAGCTCGAAGGAGCCGACCGATGAGCACCACCTCCGCCACCGACCCGCTCGACGTCCGGGACCCCGACGTCCGCCCCTCGCCCCTCGCGGCTCGCGGCGGTCACCGGCTTCGCCCTGCTCGACCTGCGCCGGCGGCTGCGCAGTCGCGTGGAGATGTTCTTCATCGTCGGGCTGCCGGCGTTCATGTACGTCGTGTTCGGCCTCGGTGTCCGACGAGCCGGTCGGCAGCGGCAACGTCGCGATGTACGTCATGGTCTCGATGGCGGCGTACGGCGCCGTGTCCGCCACGACCGGCGTCGGCGGGCAGCGCCGTGCTCGAGCGCACCCTGGGCTGGGGACGGCAGCTGGCGCTGACACCGATGCGACCGCTGACCTTCGTCGCGGTGAAGACGGTCATCGCGATGACCATCGCGGCGGTGCCGATCGCCCTGATCTTCGCCATCGGCGCCGCGACCGGGGCGCGCGGCACGACCTCGGACTGGCTGCTCGCCGGCCTGATCGTCTGGCTCGGATCCTCGCTGTTCGCGATCTACGGCCTGGCCGTGGTCCTCGCGTTCCGCAGCGAGAACGCCGTCGGCATCGCGTCGGGTCTGATCGTCATCATGGCCTTCCTGGGCAACGTCTTCTCCCCCATGTCGGGGCTGATGCTCGACATCGGGCGCCTCACCCCGCTCTACGGCTACGCCGCCCTGGCCCGCTACCCCCTCACCGACGGCTGGACCGCATCCGGCTCCCACGACCCGCTGTGGCTCCCGGTCGCTAACGTGATCGCGTGGACGGTGATCTTCACGGCGCTGGCGGTGTGGGGGATGCGCCGCGGGCAGGAGCGGGTGTGACCGCAGACGCGCTGCCGACGAACCCCTGGGAGAAGTGGGGGTGGGCGTTCGCGTCGATCTGGCTGGTCTTCCTGATCTACCCGATCACCTCGGTCGTCGAGTCCGACGCGCCGATGGTCGCGAAGGTCGCTCACCCTCCTGTGCATCCTCGGCTTCGCCGTCGCCAACGTGCTGGCCTACAGCAAGCGGCGGAACGTCTGGCTCCTCCTGGGGCTGATGATCGTCCTCGCGCTGGCGACGCGTGCCGGTGATCGGCATCGGGGCGATCGCCTTCACCCCCTACCTGGCCATCCTGTCGGCGCTCGAGCTGCCCCGTCCCGCCTGGAAGTGGGCGGTCGCCTTCTGGGCCGCCCTGCCGCTGCTGTCGCTGCTGGACATCGACGGGTTCCCGCCCTACTTCTTCCTCATGATCTGGCCGATCATGCTGGGCGCCGTGATGCTGCGGATCTTCGGCGAGCGGGAGGAGGTCGTCCACCGGGCGCAGCGGCAGCACGCCCTCGTCGCCGAGCGCGAGCGGGTCGCCCGCGACGTCCACGACGTGCTCGGTCACTCCCTCACCGCCCTCAGCGTCAAGGCCGAGCTCGCCGCGCGTCTCATCGACGTCGACCCCGACCGCGCGCGCCGCGAGCTCGAGTCCATCCAGGAGACCGCACGCCAGGCCCTCGCCGAGGTCCGCGCGACCGTCGGCGGCCTGCGCGCCGGCAACCTCGAGGCCGAGCTCGCCGCGCTGCCGCGGGTGCTCGCCGACGCGGGCATCGCGACCACCGTCGAGGGCAGCGTGGCCGACACCGACCCGCGCCACCGCACCCTCCTGGCCTGGGTGCTGCGGGAGTCGGTGACCAACGTCGTACGCCATGCGCACGCGACGCACGTCGTCATCCGGCTCGACCCGTCCGGGCTGACCGTCGCCGACGACGGCACCGGCCTGGGCGCCACGCGGAGGGCAACGGCCTGCGCGGCATGCGCGAGCGGGTGTCGGCGGCAGGTGGGACGCTCGACCTGTCGGGGGACCCCGGGACCCGCGTCCAGGTCGTGCTGCCGTGATCCGGATCCTGCTCGCCGACGACCAGGCCCTCGTCCGCGGCGCCCTGGCCGCGCTGCTCGACCTCGAGCCCGACCTCGACGTCGTCGCCCAGGTGGGCCGCGGCGACGAGGTGGTCGCGGCCGCCCGCGAGTCGGGCGCCGAGGTCTGCCTGCTCGACATCGAGATGCCGGGCCTCACCGGGATCGAGGCCGCGGCCGCGGTGCGCGACGAGCTGCCCGGAGTCCGGACCCTGATCGTGACGACCTTCGGCCGGCCGGGCTACGTACGTCGCGCCCTCGACGCGGGAGCCGCCGGCTTCGTCGTCAAGGACACCCCGGCACGCCAGCTCGCCGACGCCGTACGACGCGTGCACTCGGGCCTGCGGGTCATCGACCCCGACCTCGCCGCCGAGTCGCTGATGGACGGGCCCAGCCCGCTGACCGGGCGCGAGCGCGAGCTGCTTGACGCTTGCGCTCGACGGGCGCGCGGTCGCCGCCATCGCCCGCACGGTGCACCTCTCCGAGGGCACCGTGCGCAACCACCTCTCGGCAGCCATCGGCAAGACGGGTGCGACCACCCGGGCCGAGGCGGCGCGGATCGCGCAGGAGCGTGGCTGGCTCTAGGGAGGCTGCGCGAACGGACCCACGCCCTAGGCTCTGCGCCATGAGTGATGCCGAGCGCCTGGCCGGGTACGTCGCCGTCTGGTGGGAGGCGGTCGACTCGTTCACCCACCTCCTCGAGAAGGTGCCGGCCGAGAAGTGGTCGGCCCCCACCGACCTGCCCGGGTGGGACGTCCACGCCGTCGCGGCCCACACCGCCCACCTCGAGGCGCTCCTCGGCGGGCGGCCCCACGAGGACGTCGAGATCGGCGACGCCCCGCACGCGCAGGGGATGATGGGGACGTTCACCGAGCAGGGCGTGGTCGTCCGACGCAACGACTCCCCCGACGACCTCATCACCGAGATCCGCGAGGCCACCACCGCCCGCCACACGGCCCTCCTCTCCGACCCGCCGACCGATCCCGAGGCCCCGGCGCCCGGACTGTTCGGCGCGATCGGCTGGACCACCGGCCTCCTGCTGCGCAACCGTCCGCTGGACGTGTGGATGCACGAGCAGGACGTACGCCGTGCCGTGGGGTTGCCGGGCGGGATCGACTCCGCGCCGGCGATCCACAGCGCGACCTACCTCCTGGAGTCGTTCCCCTACGTCGTGGGCAAGCGCGCCCAGGCACCGGCCGGCACGACCGCCCGGATCAGCGTGGCCGGCCACGCGCCGGTGACGGTCGCCGTGGGTGACGACGGCCGGGCCCGGGTGCAGGAGATCGACGGCGAGCCCACCGTCGGCCTCACCATGGACCGGGCCACCTTCCTCGTCCTCTCCGGCGGCCGTCGCAAGGCCGAGGCCGGAACGATCGAGACCACCGGCGACGCCGCCCTGGCGAGCCGCATCATCGACTCGATGGGAGTCACCCCGTGACCTGGACGACCGACGACATCGGCGACCAGAGCGGTCGCACGGCGCTGGTCACCGGACCGAGCCTGGGCGGCATCGGCTTCCACACCGCCCTCGAGCTCGCCCGTCGTGGCGCCCGCGTGGCGCTGGCCGGCCGCAACGCCGACAAGCTCACGGCCGCAGCCGACGCCGTACGTGCCGAGGTGCCCGACGCCGAGCTCGACCAGGTCCTCATCGACCTGGCCGACCTCACCTCCGTACGGAGCGCTGCGGAGAAGGCGCACGCACTGGGGCCGATCCACCTCCTCGTCAACAACGCGGGCATCATGGCGCCGCCCCTGCACCGCAGCCCGGACGCCCTCGAGTCGCAGATGGCGACCAACCACTTCGGGCCGTTCCTCCTCACCGGGCTGCTCCTCGACCAGCTGGTGGCGTCCGGCGACGGCCGCGTCGTGACCGTGTCGTCGCAGATGCACCGCGTCGCGCGGTCGGCGCCGGTGGGCGACCCGCGGGCCGAGCGGCGCTACAGCCGCTGGCCGGTCTACGGCCAGACCAAGCTGGCCAACCTGCTCTTCACGTTCGAGCTCGACCGGCGTCTGCGCCAGGCGGGACTGCCGGTGAAGGCAATGGCCGCCCACCCCGGCCTCGCCGGCACCCACCTCGCCGTGAACGGCCAGGTCGGCTCGACGACCGGCACGCGCGCCGCGATCCTCGACGCCGCAGTCAAGGCGGTGTCGCAGTCCGCTGCCGCCGGCGCCTGGCCGACCCTGATGGCGGCCACCGACGACGTGCCGGGAGGGACGTACGTCGGTCCCGGCGGCCGCGGTCAGGCGTCCGGGGCGCCGCGCATCGTCGGCACCAGCACCCTGGCCCGGGACGAGGACGCCCAGCGTCGCCTGTGGGAGACCAGTGAGGAGACGGTCGGCCTGAGCTGGCCCTAGGGACGGTCGCGTACCCGCACCAACCCGGCCAGGGTGGCGATCCACAGCGCCCCGTCCGGGGCGAGGGTGATCGCGGCGTGGTCGTTGTTCATCAGCATCCCCGTGCCGGTGCGGACGCTCCACATGGTGCGTCCGGTGGTGGCGTCGATGGCCGTGACGTACCACGAGCTCACGCCCGTCCAGCTCGGTCGCTTGGTGTAGACGTAGACCAGGCCGGTCGCCCAGCTCGCCTTCGCCACCGAGCTGGGGGCCACGCGGTCGCTCGTCCAGCGAGTCGAGCACTCGCCCTCCCTGAGGTCCACCCGGGCGAGGCCGGGCGACGATGCGAAGCCGAGGACCGTGCTCATCGGCGAGGCGTAGCCGTGGTTGTTCTCCACGACGACTCCGGTGCCGACCGACACCAGCGAGCTGCCGGTGGCGCTCGCGTCGTCGTCGAAGACGGGCTCCCGACAGATCTCGGCGCCGGTGCCTCGATCGAGGAAGACGACGTTCATCCGGGGCTCGGCGTTGTCGGTGATCGCCACGACGCCGCCGTCCAGCAGGACCGGCGTCGATCCGCTGCCCCGGCTGGGCTGGCCGGGCTTCTGCTCGTCGCCCCGGTCGTACGCCGACCGCCAGGTCACCTGCGGCGTGCCGTCGGGACCCGCGACGAGGCGGTGAAGCGCCTCGTCGGAGACGACGTAGACCCCGCCGGACTCGTCGGTGGCGAGGGAGGTGACGACCTCCGCGCCCAGGTCGTGGACGCGGACCTGGCCCGAGTCGGGGGTGATGGTGCCGACCAGCCCGTCGTGCGAGACCCACCAGATGCGGCCCGACCAGTCGGGCAGCAGCGCGACCAGGCAGTCGCCGTAGGCGACGTAGGGCTTGAGGTCCCACGACTCGTCGGTGGAGAGCTCGGGCTCGCCCTCCCCGTCGGACGTGCGGACCGCCAGCACCTGCCGGTCGGTGGTGGCGAGCACCGCGCGGTCGCGCTCGTCGAGATAGAACGACTCGGTGCTGCAGACGTCCCTGGCGGTGCTCGTCGCCCTCGACCCACTCCGGGAGGTCCTTGCCGGCGGCCTTGCGCATCGTCTCGGGATCGACCACGTGCAGGCTCGGACCCGACCGGTCACTGCACAGGGCCACGAGTCGGTCCCGTGAGTCGACGGCCAGCGTCGCGCACTCCTGCAGGCCGAACCACGCCGTCTCCACCTCGGGCTGCAGCCCCAGCGGCCCGGACCACGGGGAGGCACCACTGGCGGCGGCGTCGCTGTGCCTCGAGCTGGCTCCGTTGCGCGCCAGGTGCGGGTGCTGCGGCAGCTCGGCCGCGGCGAGCGGGGTCGCCATCGCCGGCCGTCCGACGTACGACGGGGTGGCGAGCAGGCCGGGCGCGGGCGGGATCGGGAGCCACCCGTCCGGCACCACGACGACCAGGCCGGTGAGGACGACGGCGCCGGCAGCGGCGTACGACAGGGCGCGACGGGAGACGTGGATCCGGTCCTGCACCCACCACCGCGCACGGGGCACGAAGAGGGCCGCGGCCGCGGCCACGAGGACCCAGGGCCCGAGGGCGATCCACAGCAGGAGGAGCGCACCCACGAGCCAGATCACTGGGGCGACTCTAGGCGCCCGGAGCGTCCCGACGTGGGAGGACGCGGGGCCGTCAGGTCAGGTAGGAGCGCACGATCGGCGCCGTCAGCGTGAGGTCGGCGAACTCGCCGTGCCCCTTGCCGTGGCGCAGGAAGATGCGCGAGCGTCGCGGGACCGGGACCAGCGCGACCGGCGTCTCGTTCTCCGGGATCGCGTCCGGCTCGGCCACGCTCCGCACGAGCCCGCCCGTGAGGGCCTCCAGCTGCTCGAGCCGCCTGACCATGTTGGCGTCGGCCTCGCCCTTGCCCTTGCCCTTGTCAGTGCCCATCGCCTACCCCTCTCCACGTCCGAGAGGACGTGCCCCTTCCGAGAGGTGGTCCCCCACGGACCACTCAGGTCGCCACCGTACGAGGCGCTCGACGCCGTGTCGCCGTGCTTCGAGATGCCTGCGAGAGATCTGCAGGACCCGGTCCAGACCATGACCTCAAAGGTCAAGAAGTCGTGGAGCCGCTCTCCACGGAACCACGCTGCCTCGGCACCAGCGGCCGCGTCCAGGAGGACAGTGCCTCCGACGACCACTCGGCCGACCACTCCGCCCCCGACTCGAGGACCGCGTCCTCCACGGAGCCGATGCGGATCATCGGACCGGTCCTGCCGTGTCAGTTCGTGCATGCGCTCATCTGTTCCCACTCCCCAGGTGCTGTCTTCTCATCAACAAGGATGCGCTGACCTGCCCGCTGATACATCCGTAGTACTACGGATGAAGGGCATTCGTCACGGGGGTAACGGGGGATTGCTCCAACGGTCTAGTCAGGCGGCTGCGCGGGCTTCGCTCTCGAGCTTGCGGCCGAGCAGCCGACGCGTACGCCGGTCACCGGTGGCCATCTTGTAGAGGATGCCGAGCTGCTGCGGGGCGTTCTTGGCGTTGGTGGTCTTGAGCCAGCCGTTGGGCAGCGAGAGGCGGACCACCTTGTGCCAGGCGGAGTAGACCTGCGGGACGAGCGGGCGCGAGCAGTAGGCCAGGTCGTACTTCTCGAAGAGCGCCTGGACCTTGGGAGCCACCTCGGCGTAGCGGTTGGACGGCAGGTCCGGGAAGAGGTGGTGCTCGACCTGGTGGGACAGGTTGCCCGACATCAGGTGGAGGAGCTTCGAGCCGGAGATGTTGGCGCTGCCGAGCATCTGGCGGACGTACCAGTCTCCCTTGGTCTCGCCCTCGATCGAGCGCTTCTCGAAGGTCTCGACACCCTCGGGGAAGTGACCGCACAGGATGATCGAGTTCGACCACAGGTTGCGCACCACGTTGGCGGTGAAGTTGGCGGCCAGCGTCGGCAGGAACGAGCCGGTCGGGATCGACAGCAGCGGGTGGACGACGTAGTCCTTGGTCGCCTGCTTGCGGATCTTGTTGAGCACCTCCTTGGCGCGGGCGCGGAAGACCGGGTCCTTGGTCTGCTTCTTCTTGACGACGGCGCCGAGGTCGAGGTCGTAGGCCGCGATGCCGTACTCGAAGAAGACCGCGTTGATGAAGCACCAGATCGGCTGACCGAGGTGGAACGGCGCCCAGGTCTGGCCCTCGTCGACGCGCATGATGCCGTAGCCGAGGTCGTTGTCCTTGCCGACCACGTTGGTGTAGGTGTGGTGCACCTCGTTGTGGCTGTGCTTCCACTGCGCGGCGGGTGAGGCCATGTCCCACTCCCACGTGCTGGAGTGGATCTTCGGGTCACGCATCCAGTCCCACTGGCCGTGGAGGATGTTGTGCCCGATCTCCATGTTGTCGAGGATCTTGGCGACGCTCAGGCCCGCGGTGCCCACCACCCAGGCCGGCGGGAAGGCGCTGAAGAGCAGCACCGCGCGCGAGCCCAGCTCGATCTTGCGCTGGCGTGTCGATGAGTCGGCGGATGTACGCCGCGTCGCTGGCGCCGCGGTCGTCGAGGATGTCCTGGCGGATGGCGTCGAGCTCGACGCCGATCTGCGCGATGTCGGCCTCGGTGAGGTGCGCGATCGGGTTGGACTGGCCGGGCAGTGCGGACTTCTTCTGGATGGTCGTCATGGCGATCTCCTTGTCAGGTGGTGGGAGGTCGGGCTCAGTGGTCGATGTGGCAGGGGCCGGCGGCGGCGTTGATGCAGGTCTGCACCTTGATCGCGCCGCTCTCGCCGGGGACAGCGGTCGTGATGGCGCCGTTGCGCAGGTCACGCACGCTGCCCTCGCGCAGGGGCAGGACGCAGCCCATGCAGATGCCCATCCGGCAACCGCTCGGCATCAGCACGCCGGCGTCCTCGGCAGCGTCGAGGATGGGGGTGGCGCCGTCGAGCTCGAGCGTGGTGCCGGAGGCGAAGGACACGGTGCCGCCGTCGCCGGGCTCGACGCGGGCGGTGCGGAACTGCTCGGTGGTGAGCTCGATCCCGGCCGCGTCGTGGTGCGCCGCCAGGGCGTCGAGCAGGCCGGCGGGGCCGCAGGCGAGCGTACGGCGGTCGGCGAGGTCGTCGACCAGGTCACCGAGGCGATCGACGTCGAGGACACCGTGCTCGTCGTCGTACCGCGCGACCAGGCGGATGGCACCTGCGGCGTCGAGCGCCTCGAGGTCGCGGATGAAGATCGAGTCGGGGTGGCTGGGTGCGACGTGGACGACCACGATGTCGTGCGCCGCGCTGCGCTCGGGCAGCAGCACGCCGTCGTCGGTGCTCGGGAAGAGGTTGCGCAGCATGCCGATGACCGGCGTGATGCCGGACCCGGCGGTGACCATGAGGTACTTGCCGCCCTCGGGGGGCAGGACGAACTCGCCGGCCGCCTGCTCGAGGTGGACCATCGTGCCGGGCACGGAGCGGTGGACGAGGTGGTTGCTGACGAGACCATCGGGCACGGCCTTGACGGTGATCGAGATGCGACCGTCGCCACGCGGGCCGTGGGTGAGCGAGTAGGCGCGCCACTGGCGTACGCCGTCGACGTCGATGCCGATGCGGAGGTACTGGCCGGGCACGTGGCCCGCCCAGTCGGCGCCGGGGCGGATCACGATGGTGGCCGCGTCGGGGGTCTCGGGGTGGATCTCCTCGATGCGTCCGCGCAGGTCCGCGCCGGAGCGCAGCGGCGCGAAGAGGTCGAGGAAGTCGGCCGGGAGGTAGGGCGTGGTGGCAGCCTCGGCCACCCGGACCAGCTGGTCACGGACGCGGGTGCCGCGCACGGGCGGCTCGAGAGTCGTGGTCATGGGATCAAATCTCGCCGATACCGGGGCGGATTTCCTGCCTCGAGCACGTGAATCGGGTCTACACTATTGTTCGTTGCGAACAATTCGAGGACTGGAGATGTCGGTGAGCACTCGCGGTGTGCGCCCCACCACACAAATTGACGCAGTGGTCTCGCTGGATCCGGTCATCACGGCGGCGCTGCGCACCCACCTCGCCGACGTGGCCGACCGGGCCGTGCTGACCATCATCGAGGAGGTGCCCAGCTATGCCGGCGCCTGGCGGGGACGGATGGGCGAGACCATCCGCAACGCCGTGCGGCTCGCCCTCGGCGGCTTCCTCACCCTCGCCACCCGCGAGGACGTGCACGTGCCGAAGGCGCCGGCGATCGAGGGCGCCTACCAGCTCGGGCGCGGCGAGGCCCGCAGCGGTCGGAGCGTCGAGGCCCTGCTCGCGGCCTACCGCATCGGGGCGCGCGTCGCGTGGCGCGACATGTCGCAGGTCGCGGTCGACGCCGGTGTCGACGCCGAGCAGCTCGGCCGCTTCGCCGAGCTGGTCTTCGCCTACATCGACGAGCTCTCCGCCGCGTCCGTCGCCGGCCACACCGACGAGCTCCAGAGCAGCGGCCGGGTCCGGCAGCGCAACCTCGAGCGTCTCGCGCGGGCGCTGCTGACCGGAGCACCGGCCGACGCGGTGACGGCGGCCGCCGAGCGCGCCGACTGGGAGCCGCCCGGCGCGCTGACGGCCGTGGTCCTGCCGGAGTCGCAGGTCTCGCAGGCCCTCACCGCGCTCGACGCCCACACCCTGCAGGCGACCGACGACGTGCCGGGCCTCCCCGAGGGGCACGCGGCGCTGCTCGTGCCGAGCGCGGCGACGGCGGCAGCCCGTCGTACGTTGCTGCGAGTCCTGCGAGGCACCGATGCGGTCGTCGGGCCGGCGGCGCCGTGGCTCGAGGTGTCTGCCTCGCACCGCCGCGCGATCCGCTGCCTGGCGCTGGGGGTCGAGGGCCTCGTCGATTCCGAGGACCACCTCGCCGCACTGCTGCTGGCTGCCGACGGCGATGCGCGTGCCGCCCTGCGGGCGCGCGTACTGGCCCCGATGGCCGACCTCCGGCCCTCGACCGCGGAGAAGCTGACCGAGACGCTGCGGGTCTGGCTGCTCCACCACGGCCGTCGCGAGGCGATCGCCGAGGCGCTCTTCGTCCACCCGCAGACCGTGCGCTACCGCGTCGGGCAGCTGCGGGAGGTCTACGGCGACCAGCTCGAGGACCCGGCCTTCGTCCTCGACGCGACGCTGGCGCTGGCCTGACGGTTGCTGCCTCAGGGTGGCGGCATCCGACACCCCTGCGCCTGATGGTGGCGGCATGTACGCGTCGCTAGCCGCTCGTGGAGTGGGCGACCGCGCCCGCCACCCAGACCGTACGCACGTGGTCGGCGAAGCCGCGGAGGGCTTCCGCGTGCGCCCGGTCCGACTCCCCGGCCAGCGGATCGGAGCCGAGCAGCACCAGGTCAGCGGGGTGGCCGACGGCGACCGTGCCCCACCCGTCGGTGGAGGCGGCGAGGGCCTCGCGTGCGGTGATCGACTGCTCCGGGGTGCCAGGGCTCGCGCTCGTCACCCGAGCGGTGGACCGCGGCAGCGACCGCCAGCCACGGGTCGAGCGCCGACACCGGTGCGTCCGAGCCCATGACCACGTCGACCCCGTCGTCGAGCATCCAGCGCAGCGGGAAGCAGCGTTCGCCGCGCCCCGGCCAGAGCCGCTCGGTCACGTCGCGGTCGTCGAGCAGGTGGGCCGGCTGGACACTGGCGCGGACGCCGAGCCCGGCCATCCGACGTACGTCCTCGCGGGTGGTGAGCTGGACGTGCTCGATGCTGCCGCGGGCGCCGGTCTCCTCGAAGGCGGCCAGCGCCTCGGTGACCGCCCGGTCGCCGATCGCGTGCACGGCCACCTCGAGGCCGCCGGCTGCGGCACGGGCGAGCAGCTGCCGCAGCTCCTCGGGGGTCTGGTTGGGCTGGCCGTCCTCCGCGCCGGGCACCGCCTTCTCGGCGTACGGCTCGCAGCACCAGGCCGTGCGGGTGTTGAGCGAGCCGTCGCTGATGATCTTGAGCGGCCCCATCGTCAGCCGCGGGTCACCGTCGAGCGGGTCGCCGGAGCGTCAGCCCGCGGGAGAGCACGTCGTCGAGGCCGTCGGCGTAGCACGCATGGCGCACCCGGATGAGGTCCGCACCCTCGGCCCACCGCGCCGCCCAGTCGGCGACCCCGCCGCTGAACTCGAAGTCCACGAGACCCACCACGCCGAGCGCCGCTGCGGCCTCCATCGTCCGGCGGTAGGCGTCCGGGCCGGTGCCGTCGCTGCCCAGGACGGTCGAGAGGCGGCCGTAGGCCATGAACCACTCGCCCTCGCTGACGACGCTCTCGCGGGTCGGCAGGGCCAGCATGTGCAGCGCGGTGGTGTTGAGCCAGCCGTGGTGGCCGTCGCCGGCGATGAGCACGATCGGCTGGTCGGTCTCGATCGCGTCGAGGTCCGACACGGCCGGGTTGTCGTCCCACGCCGTCGGGCGGTGGCCCCACCCGATCACCGGCAGGTCCGGCCACTCCTCCAGCCGCTCACGCACCTGCGCGACGGCATCCGCGCTCGACCGCGCACCGGCGAGGTCCAGCCGCGCGGATGAGAGCGTCCACTGGGCGAGGTGGACGTGCTGGTCCCACAGGCCCGGCATCAGCCAGCCGCCATCCGCGTCGTACGACGTCTCGCCGGCGCCCGCGGACAGCCCGGCGCCGAGCTCGGCGACCACACCGTCCGTCACCCGGACGTCGACGAGGCCGGGGACAGCATCGGTCAGGGCGACGAGCCGGGCGTTGCGGATGAGCATGCGCGCCACCGTAGGCCAAGGGATATGCGCTCCGGCGAGAGGAAGTCCATCGGCGCCCACCTCACTCGGCTTCGTACCGGTCGAACTTCCACGCGTGCGTCTGGAAATCCATCAGGGAGCCCCACCGCGGATAGGGTCGGCACCATGGAATGGCGGGGGCCGATGGTGCTCGTGGCACTCGTGGCCATCGGCGCCGGTACGGCTATGCCGTGTCGGTCCAGGACGACAGCACCGTCGGCTCCGGCGTCGCCGACCCGGTGGCGGCGGAGGGACCGAGCCTGCCGGTGGACCCGCCGAGTCCCGCCCGCCGAGGACCCCGACGATCTACCGCTCGAGCCCGGGATCGCGATGACCAACGGCTCGCTCGGGGCAGGCGAAGTTCATGATCACCTTCCCCGTCCCCGCGGGCTGGCGCACCAACACCAACGCCACCAACGAGGCGAAGTGGAAGAAGCCCGGCACGTCCAACAACAGCTACGTCATGCGGATCGAGCAGATCACCAGCCAGGACGTCACGATCGAGCAGGCGGTCGACAACCGGGTCGCACGGCTGTGCGCCGAGCAGGACGGGCGTGCGAGATCCTCGACCGGGGCCCGAACTCGCTGGAGTACACCTACCGCAGCAACGAGGGCAACGCCCGCCACAGCTTCATGCGCTGGGTCGACACCGACGCCGACGGCCAGGCCGACGTGGAGATCGTGGTCCACGGCCGCGAGCGGGACGTGCCCGGCACGAGCGACCTGGTCGAGCGCGTCGCCGCGGGCCTGCACGGCGGCTGACTGCCGCGCCGATAGATTGCCTCCGTGACATGGCGGGGGCCGGTGGTGCTCGGGCTGCTGCTGGTGCTCGGCGCCGGCGGCGGCTTCGTCGCGTCGATGGCGATGGCCTCCGATCACGTCGGCACCGGGACCGCCTCCCCGGTGGCCGCCAGTCCCCGAGCCTGCCGGTCGACCCGGCCCCGACCTCGTCGCGGACCCCACGACGGCACCGCTGGCGACCACGCTTCCCCTGGTCGACCGCGAGGTCGGTCGCGGCGCCGACGTCGTCAGCCTGTCGGTGCCGCGAGGCTGGATGAGGAGCAACCTGGCCGAGGACGAGTGGACCTGGCGCCCGGAGAACCAGCCCAAGTACGCGTACGTGCTGCGCGTCGAGCAGGTTCGCGGCGATCGTGACCCGATCTCCCGCGTGCTGGCGAACAGGAAGGTCGCGCTGGACGAGGACGAGGGCAACCTCGAGTTCGTCAGCGAGACGGCCGACAGCCTGCACTTCACCTACACCGCCGACGACCACCTGCGCCACGGACTGCTGACGTGGGTGCCGGTGCCCGGTACGGCGACGGCCCAGGTCGAGGTCGCGATCAGCGGGCGGCAGGTCGACGTACCCGGCATGCAGGACCTGATCGCCCGGGTCGCCAGCGTGAGCATGGATGCCGGCGGCACCCGCGCCCGGTCGGCGGCCGCGGCTGGACATTCGTGCCCGGTCGACGCGTCAGGCGCGGCCCATGCCGTGCACCTCGACGGAGTCGAGGACGCGGTTGGCCGTGCCCGTGTCGTCACTGCGGACCTGCACCCACAGGAGCTGGTTGTCGGCCAGTCGCTCGACACGCTCCACGGTCACGTCCGCACCGGGGCAGTCGGTGAAGACCACGGTCATGACGGTGTTGTCCTCGGCGATGACCGGGTTGCGGGCGCTGCCGCAGTCGCGGTGCTGGGGCACCTGCGAGGGCAGCTTCGTGCCCTCGAGGATGCCCACGAACACGCCCGGCGCCGGGGTGGAGTCGGTGTTCCAGCCCGCTGCCGATCCGGCCCCGATGGAGGGGAGCTCGGCGTCGCTGTTGGGAGGCGTCCACTGCTCGGGCTCGACCTGGGCGGTCCACGACGACGGGCACGGTCACGGAGATGGTCTCGGTCGCGTCGTCGAGGGTGCGCTCGGTCGTCGTGACGTGCCCGAGCGCCCAGCCGGCCCCGATGCCCGAGCGCCAACGCCAGCACGCCGGCCACCAGCCACGGCCAGCGGCGACGCCGACCTTCGATGCGTCGGCACGGGAGGCAGGTCGTGCGAGTCCGCCAGCGCGGTCAGCTCGGGCCTCCGCCCGGCCTGGGTGAGCTCGGGATCGAGCGGGATCCAGGCCTGCGGGGCCTCCTCCAGCGGCTCGCCCAGCGCCTCGGCCAGGGCGCCGGTGAAGTCCGCGATCTCGTCGAAACGGTCGTCGCGGTCCTTCGACAGGGCCCGCAGGACGACGGCCTCGGCCGCGTCGTTGCCGATCCCCATCGGCGGTGGCGGCGCCGGGTCCGCCGCGGCGGCCAGGGACGTGTGGTCGAAGGGCTGTCGGCCGGCGAGCAGGAAGTAGGTCAGTGCGGCCAGGGAGAACTGGTCGGCGCGCGGGTCGAGCGCCTCACCGGCGGCCTGCTCGGGAGCGACGTACGTCGGTGTCCCGCCGATCATGGTGAGTCGCGAGGACATGTCCATCGCCTTGCCCAGGCCGAGGTCGCCGACCATGGCGACGATGTGCGCGGCGCGACCGGCGTCGATCGTGCGGAACAGGACGTTGGCCGGCTTCACGTCGCGGTGGAGGACGCCCCGGTCGTGGAGCGCGGACAAGCCGCGGCCGACCTGGGTGATGACGTGGAGCGCCTGGCCCCGGTCGAGGGACTCCAGCTCGAGCCGGTCGGCCAGCGTGCCCTGGTCGGCGTACGCCATGACGAGGTAGGGACGCCCGTCGGCCAGCTCGCCGGCGTCGTAGACCGTGACGACGTGCGCCGACTCGACCTTGCGCAGGAAGCGCCCCTCCTCGAGGAAGCGCTGCCGGACGTGGAGGTCCTCGGTCCAGTTGTCGGCCAGCACCTTGATGGCGACCGGTGAGTCGAGGTGCTCGTCGTAGGCCAGCCAGACGGTGGCGAAGGCTCCCGCGCCGATGCGGCGGCGCACCGGGTAACGACCGAGACGAGAGGGAGCAGACACGCGGGCATTATCGTTCAGGGATGACGTATTCGGGGGATGCCGGGGTGGCGCTGACCGCCGACGAGACCGATGAGCTCGCGCGTGCGCGCCCGCGACGGGGACCGCGACGCGCTCGAGTCACTGCTCACCGCCGTACGCCCCCGGGTGCTCAACATCTGCCGCGGGGTGCTCCCCTACTCCGGCGACGCCGAGGACGCCTGCCAGGACGCGATGCTCAGCGTCGCCACCAAGATCGGCGGCTGGGGCGGCCGCGGCCGGTTCACCACGTGGCTGCACGTCGTCGCGGTCAACAGCGCACGCTCGACCTACCGTCGGCTGAAGAACCTCGCCACCCCCGTCGACTTCGAGGCGACCGGGCACGACCGGCCGGACCCGCGTACGACGAGCGTCATCGCCGGCACCCGGCTCGACCTGCTCGAGGCCATGGAGACCATCGAGCGCGACCACCCGCAGTTCGTCGAGCCGCTGCTGCTCCGCGACGTCTACGGCCTGCCCTACGACGAGATCGCCGCGCTGGTCGACGCCCCCCTCGGCACCGTGAAGGCGCAGATCCACCACGGCCGCAAGCTCGCCCGCCCACTGCTGCGCGGTGATCGATGAGGCGGGCCCACCTCGGCGGCACGCTGCTGGCCATCGGCCTGCTGACGGCGTGCACGACGTCGCCGGAGAGCACCGTCGAGCAGGAGCTCCCGGAGCCCACGTCGCCGCCCGCTGCGCTGACGACCGAGGGAGTCGAGCAGGACCTGGACCTCGCGCTCTCGACGCCGGTCGAGGACAGCGTCTACCCGCAGGTGGGCGACCCGGGCGTCGACGCACTCCTCTACGACCTCGACCTGACCTGGCTGCCCGAGCAGAGGATGCTGGAGGGGCAGACCACGCTCACCTTCCGGGCGACCGGTGACGCGCGGCGCTTCCAGGTCGACCTGGCCAGGCCACTGAAGGTCTCGGCCGTGACCCTCGACGGTCGAGGACGTGTCCTTCGGGCGGTCCGGCAAGAACCTCGTCGTCAGGGCGCCCCTTGCCGCCGACCAGCGCTACGAGCTGGCCGTCGCCTACGCCGGCACCCCCCGGCCCGGTCCCGGCCCCGACCACGCGCCGGGACTTCTCCACGACCGGTCTCGCCACCACCGACGCAGGCGAGCTGTGGACGATGCAGGAGCCGTTCGGCGCCTTCACGTGGTACCCCGTCAACGACCAACCAGCCGACAAGGCCCTCTACGACATCACCGTCCACGCCCCCGCGCCGTGGACCGGGATCGCCAACGGCCGCCTCGTCGACCTCACGACGACCGACGACGTCACCACGACGTCGTGGCAGCTCACCGAGCCCGCGTCGTCGTACCTCCTCACCCTCGCGGTCGGCGACTACGTCCACTCCAGCAACACCACCTCGTCGCGGGTTGCGGGTGGACTACTGGACCCCGCGCGGCATGGTCGCAGGGCCTCGACGCCTCGAGACCGCCGCGGCGTCCGTCGACTGGATCGAGAGCCGGCTCGGCCCCTACCCGTTCGACACCCTGGGCATGGTCGTCACCGAGTCGAGCAGCGCCATGGAGACCCAGACGATGGTCACCCTGGGCAACACCGACTACGTCCTGTCCCCGCAGGTGATCACGCACGAGCTGGTCCACCAGTGGTACGGCGACCAGGTCTCGCCGGCCGACTGGCGCGACGTGTGGCTCAACGAGGGCATGACCATGCTGCTGCAGTGGCTCTACGAGGACGACCACGACATCTCGCGACTCGCCGACACCCTCGCCAACGCCCGCGCCGCCGACCAGTCGTTCCGCGACGACTACGGGCCGCCCGGCGACTACGACCCGCGGCAGTTCGGCAGCACCAACATCTACTACATCCCCGCCCTGATGTGGAACGAGCTGCGCGTGGAGCTCGGTGACGACGAGTTCTTCCGCATCGCCCGCTCGTGGCTGGCGGCCAAGGACAACACGTCGGCGACCCGCGAGCAGATCTACGCCCACTGGGAGAAGGAGACCGGCCGCGAGCTGTCGGCGTTCTTCGACGCGTGGATCATGGGCCGGCGGACGCCGGCGCCCGGGTCCCGCAGGGCTGAGCGGCCCGGCCCGGTTGCCCGGGGCGGCGCTACTTCACCTTCTTGGCCGCCGACGTCTTGACGACCGTGGTGAGGCCGGCCTTGCTGTAGGTCACCTTCACGCTGACCTTCCTGCCCTTGTCCTTGGCGGTCAGCTTGTAGGACCGCCTTCGTCGCCTTCTTGATGGCCTTTCCGTTGCGCAGCCACTGGTACTTCACCGTGACGCCGGTCGGAGAGACGGTGCCCGACGACCGCCTTGACCGTCTTGCCGACCTTGAAGGTGCCGCTCACCTTGGGCGTCGGGCACGTGATCGCGGTCGGCACGGGTGCGGGCGCAGGCGGTGTCGGGACCGGCGTCGGCGTCGGGGTCGGGGTCGGCGTCGGGGTCGGGGGGGGCGGCGGGCGTCGGCGGCACGGCCGCTGCCACGGCCGCGGTCGCCGCGGAGGTCGCGGTGGCACTCGTCCAACCGGTCTTCGACGCCGTCACCCGCACCGCCAGCTTCTTCCCGACGTCACCGACGACGGCGTGTAGCCGCTGGTCGTCGCGCCCGGCGATCGCGGATCCGTCGGCGAGCCACTGGTAGGCGTAGCTCCCGTCGGACGGCGTCCACGTGCCGCGTCGTCGCCGTCACCGCCTCGCCGACGGTCGGCGTGGTGTCGCTGATCGACCGGCAGGGCGGTGTTGGCGAGCGTCGGCCGCGGCCCGACCGGCGAGGTCTGGTCGGACGTGGCGACTCCGGAGGTGAAGCCGGACTTGGCCGCCGTCACCTCCACCGACAGCCGGGCGCCCTCCTGCGCGGCGCCCACGACGTACGTCTTGGCGGTGGCGCCGGGGATGGCGACGTTGTCGGCGAGCCACCGGTAGGTGAACGTCAGCGCCGCTCGTCTCCGACCAGGTGCCGTCGGAGGCGGTCACGGTCTGCCCGACGACCGGGGTCGCGTCGTCGACGGCGGGCTTCGCGGTGTTGCTGATGAACGGGGTCGTCGCGGCCGCGACCGCCGTGGTCTCGGCCGAGGTCGCCGAGCCGGGGAGGTGCTCGGCCCGCGTCGCGGTGACCCGCACGGACAGCTTCTTGCCGAGCTGTCCGGCCGGGACCTGGAAGGTCTTGCGACGTCGGCCCCGCCGATGTCCGTCCCGTCGGAGCGCCACTGGTAGGCGAGCGTGACGCCGCCCGGCGTCCAGGTGCCGTCGCCGGCCGTCAGCACCTGGCCGACCTCCGGGGTCGTGTCGCTGATGGTGGGCAGCGCCGTGTTGGTCACCTGGGGCTGCGGGGCGACGGCCGACGTGGCTGCCGACGTCGCGCTGTCGGTGACGAAGCCGGCCTTCGAGGCCGTCACCCGGACCGACAGCACCTTGCCGAGGTCGCCTGCGGCCACCGTGTACGCGGCCGTGGTGGCGCCGGCGACGGGCGCGCCGTCGAGCGAGCCACTGGTAGGCGTACGTGCCGTCGGAGGGGGTCCACGTGCCGGGCGTCGCGGTCAGCGACTGGGCCACCGCCGGGGTGGTGTCGCTGATCGTCGGGAGCGCGGTGTTGGTCATCCTCGGCGGCGCCGGGACGGCCGCGGTGGCCGCGGACGTGGCGCTCACGCTGGTGAAGCCCGCCTTGGACGCGGTGACCCGCACCGCGAGCGTCTTGCCGACGTCACCGGCGACCACCGTGTAGCTGCTCGTCGTCGCGCCCGGGGACGGGGCTGCCGCCGGCGAGCCACTGGTAGGCGTAGGTGCCGTCGGACGGCGTCCAGGCGCCGGTGGTCGCGGTGAGCGTCTGGCCCACCGTCGGGGGTGGCGTCGCTGACCGTCGGCAGGGTGTTGTTGACCATCGGCGGCGCGTCGGGCGGACCGATGACGAGGTCCTGCGGGACGGCCGTGCTGGTCGCGCGGGTCGCGCGACACGGCAACGGCGCTCCCGGCCGACGGTGAGACCGTGCCGGCGCCGTCGTAGTAGGAGGTGGTGCGCCCGCACCCGCCTCCGACCAGGCGGAGCAGGTAGCTGCCGGTGGTGAGGCCGGGGACGGCGTACGTGCCGTCGGCTGCCGAGGGGCGGGACGTCGCGGCCGACCCGGGTGCCGTCGCTGCTGTAGGCGGTCACGACGCAGCCGGCGACCGGGTTCGATGCGGTGTCCCGCACGCGCCCGGTGAGCCGCCCGCCTTCGACCAGGACGGCGCTCACCCCTGCCCGGGTCGCGCCGGCCGCGAGGGTGAACGTCTGCGACGACGCCACGCCCAGGTGCTCGGCCTTGCCGTCGAAGAACTGCGCCTCGGCGACGTCGTACCCGAAGTCGCGGGCGAACTCCGCGCGGTAGGTGCCGGGGACGAGGTTGCTGACGGAGTAGGCGTTGGTGTGTGCGTTCACCGCGGCGCTGGCCGCGAAGGCGCCGGTGGTGGCGTCGCGGATGATCACACGGTACTGTCCCAGCCGGACAGTCGCTGCGGGAAGGTGACCGTGCCCGTGACGGTGGCGCCGTCGTCGAGGACGGCGTCGATGCCGGTCACGTCGGTCGCCGTGCCGAGGACGACCGTGGCCCCGCTCGCCTGGCTGGTGGCGTTGTTCCACCACTCGGAGATGCGGTTGTCGTACGCCGAGAAGCTGATCTTGTAGGTGCCGGCCGGCAGGTGGGCGCGGTAGACGCCGTCGGCGTCGGTGCTGTCGGAGTCGAAGTAGCTGTAGCCGCCGCCGGTCTGGAGCTGGTAGAAGGTCGCGCTCGCGGTGTCGATGGCGCCGCCGACGCCGGTGACGGTGCCGGTGATCGCCCGGCCCCGCGCGAGGGTCGCGTCCACCGTCACCGGCGCCGCCGTCGACAGCGCGACGACGTTCGCCGACGCGAGGTCGGGCTTGTCGAGGTGGAACTCGGGGATGAGCCGGTACGACTCGAAGCGGACCTTGTAGCTGCCGGGAGGCAGGGTGTCGATCACGTAGTCACCGTCGGAGCCGGTGAAGTCGCTGGCGAGGACGGGCGCCGTCGCGAGGTCGGTGGCACTCGCCGGGTAGACCCTGACCTGGCCCGACACCGGTCCGTCCGGTCCGGACACCCGTGCCGTTGAGGATCGGCGGCCGCGGCCAGCTGGGCGTTGATCGACCCCACGTCGGCGGTGGACACGACCACGGACTGGGCGGCGGCCGGCGGTGGCGGCGTTGTTCCACCACTCGGCGAGGTAGCCGTTCCTCCGGAAGCTCGACCCGGTAGGTCCCCGGCGGGACGTCCGCCGTCCAGGCGCCGGTGGCCGTGGTGGTCGCGTCGGTGTAGTAGTCCCAGTCGAACTCACCGTCGCCGAAGTCGTGTACTTCTCGACGGTGACGTCGGCGTCGGCCAGGGGTGAGCCGGTGGGACCGGTGACCGTCCCGGAGATGGTGCGTGCGGCTGCGAGGGCGGCGTTGGCGGTGGCCGTGCTGCCGACGCCGACGACGATGCGGTCGGCGGCCGCCAGCGTGGCCTTGTCGTTCCAGTACTCCGTCACGAGCCGGTCGGCGTCGATCTCGACGACGTAGGTGCCCGGAGGCGAGCGAGTCGACGGACGCAGCGCGCCGGTCGCGCTCGTGGAGGCGTAGTCGACGTCCTCGAAGTCGCCGGGGCGACCTCGCGGTAGATCGTGACGTAGCCGTCGACGACCGGCCCGGCGGGACCGGTGACGGTGCCGCTGATCGTGCCGGCCGACGCGCCAGTGGCGGCGTCGAGCCCGGTGCGGTTGCTGCCGTTGACGACCACAGGGGTGGCGTTCGCGACGAGTCGAGGCGCCGGAGTACCACTGGTCGAGGTAGCCCGTCGCGGGAGAAGCCGAGGCGGTAGGTGCCGTCAGGCACGGTGGTGCTCCAGGTGCCGTCGGCCGGCGTGGTCAGGTCGGCCACGACCCGCCACCGGACGTCGTCCTGGGTCTGCACGCGACGCTCGACGCGCACCGCAGCATCCGGCGAGGGCCGCTCCGCCGGCAGCCGCGGTGACGGTGCCGGACAGCGTGCGCTGGTTGGAGGCGAGGGTGGCGTTGACGGTCGCGGTGCCGTTCAGCGCCACCGCGACGTCGTCGGCGAGCTCGACGTCGGCCTTGTCGAGGTGGAACTCCGGCGTCATGCCGGCGCGGAGAAGCCCGACCCGGTAGTTGCCGGGGTTGAGGCCGGTCAGGGAGTACGCCCCGCCGGCCGTGGTCTGCGCCGAGCCCACCTGCACGAAGCTCGGGTTGGACCAGCGGTAGACGCGGACGGTGGCTCCGGTGAGGGCGCCCGACGGTCCGCTCACCGTGCCGCTGATCCGGCCGAGACGGTCGAGGGCGATGTCCTTGCCGGTCTGGTCGGCGCCGGCGGCGACGACGATCCGGGTGGGCCGGGTCGGCGTGGCGGGGTCGCTGAAGTAGCGGAACTGGTGCTCGTTCGCCGAGGCGGAGACGCGGTAGGTCCCGGGCGCGACGTCCGCGGAGTAGGCGCCGCCCGCGGCGGGGGTGGCGGAGCGTGACGAACGACCAGTAGGCGCCGTCAGGGCCGTTGAGCTTGCGGTAGACCGACACCGACGGGTTGGTGAGCGCACCCCGGCGCGCGAGGTCACGGTGCCGGTGATCTTGCGTGCGGCGGCCAGCACGAAGCTGGCGGTGGCGGTGCTGTTCTTGGCGGCGGTGATGGTGTCGGCGGCGAACACCTCGGGCTTGTCGTTCCAGCACTCCGGCGCCAGGCCGGTGGCCGAGTCGACGCACACCCGGTAGGGGCCGGGGACGAGGCCGGCGAAGGAGTAGGCGCCACCGGACGTGGTGGTCGCGGAGTCGTTCCAGCTCCAGCCCGAGGACGAGAAGCGGCTGGGGCGTAGAGCACGACGGTGGCGCCGGTGACGGCCCCGAGGGCCCGCGTGACCGTGCCCGAGATCTGGCCGCCCACGTCGAGGGTGGCGTTGGCGGTGGCGGTCGCGCCCTGGGTGACCGCGACGTCGTTGGCGGTCTCGAGGGTGTCCTTGTCCTGGTAGTACTCCGGGAGGTAGCCGCCGGCGCCGAAGGTCTGGAACCGCAGGCGGTAGGTGCCGGTGCGCAGCCCGTCGACGGCGTAGGCTCCCGGCGTTGTCGGTGAAGCCGCTGTCCGCCGTCTGCCACTGCACCGCCGACGAGGCGGTACGCCGTGACCGACACGCTCGGGATCGGGGTGCTGCCCGCGTTGCGGACGACGCCGGAGATCCTGCCGCCGGTCGTGAGCGCGGCGTTGATGTTGGTGACCGGGGCCTGCGCCACCTGGACGAGCTGCGCGTCAGCGGCGTCGAGGACGTTGTCGTAGTACTCGGTGAGGTAGGCCGTCGCGGCGAACGAGATGCGGGTGGCGCCCGGCAGGCACCCGCAGCGTGTACGTCCCGTCAGCTGCGCTGAAGGCGAAGTCGACCTCGTCCCAGTAGGTGTCGCCGAACTCGTCGGTCACCTGCTGCTCCGCGGTCACGCTGGCGTTCGCGACGTTGGCGCCGCCCGTGCCCGGTGACCCGCCCGGAGACCGCCGTGAGGCTCGGCGAGCACGGCGTTCGCCTGCTGCACGGCTCCGGCCACCACGGTCACGTCGTCGGCGGTCGGACAGCGACGCCTTGTCGTTCCAGTACTCGCTGACAGAGCCGGACGCGCTGAACCGGAGCCGGTACGTCCTTCGGGCGCCAGGCCGGCGAACGCGTAGTGGCCGGCCGCGTCGGTGCTGGCGAAGTCGGCAGCCGATCCAGAAGTCGTCGATCGCGTCGTACTCGTAGGCGGTGACGTCAGCTCCGTCGATCGGGCCCGCCGCGTTGCTCACGGTGCCGGCGATGACCGGCGGCGCGGATCAGCTGGAGGTCGACGAACTCCTCCGAAGTCGAGGAGTCGACCGACGATCGCGTCGGCGTTGGCGATGGTGCCCGCGCCGTCGTAGAAGACGGTGCCCACGCCGGCCTTGGTGGCGCCGACGTAGTAGGTGCCGTCGAGGCCACCGAACTCGAAGCGTCCCGTCGGCGCCAGTGACCTGGGGGCTGCCCACCGCGGACCTTCGACGTCGTCGTAGAGGGTGACGGTCGCCCGGAGGCCTCGACAGACCGTCGGGGTCGTAGCACGACGCCGGAGATGGTGCCCGGGATCCCCGGGGCCGCGGCCGCGCGGAGCGCAGGGGCGCGAGCACCAGGCCCAGGACGAGGAGGAACAGGCCGACGAGGCCTGCGACGCGAACGCGAAGCTTCTAGCCAGTGACCACAGCGATCTCCGTACAGTGCCGTGGCCCGAGCGCTGATGGACAGCGTGCTGCACATCGTAGGACCGCGCGCGAGCGCGTCAGCAGCGCCCTGCCAGCGAATACCGACGCTGGTGTACACACCCCTACTTGGGCGAGGGGGACGGCGCAGCTCGATCGCTGCGGGACGATGGTCCGCTAACCTTGCCGATGAGCGACCCGACTCTCCGCCCACGACCTGATCGACCTGGTCCTCGACGACGGTTCGTGGACCTCCTGGGACATCGCCCCGACCCGAGCCGGCGTGAGCGAGGAGTACGCCGCCGAGCTGGCCGCCGCGGCCGAGAAGTCGGGCGTCGACGAGTCGGTCCTGACCGGCGAGGCACGGTTGCACGGTCGACGGATCGGCGTGCTGGTGGGCGAGTTCGCCTTCCTGGCCGGCTCGATCGGGCGCGCCTCGGCGGACCGGATCGTCGCCGGCATCGAGCGCGCCACCCGCGAGGGACTCCCCCTGGTCGCCGCCCCGATCAGCGGCGGCACCCGCATGCAGGAGGGCACGCCCGCCTTCGTGCAGATGGTGCGCATCTCGGCCGCTGTCGCGGCCCACCGCACCGCGGGTCTCCCCTACCTCGTCTACCTCCGCAACCCCACCACCGGCGGCGTGATGGCGTCGTGGGGCTCGCTCGGCCACGTCACCGTCGCCGAGCCGGGCGCGCTCGTGGGCTTCCTCGGTCCGCGCGTCTACGAGGCGCTCTACGGCAGGCCGTTCCCCGACGGCATCCAGACCTCGGAGAACCTCTACGCCCACGGCATCATCGACGCGGTCCTGCCGCCCGAGGAGATCGCCGACATCCTCGACCGTGCGCTGAACATCCTGATGGCCGCGCACGAAGGCGTCGCTCCGGTCGCCGACCCCGGCCAGGAGGCGGTGCCGGACGTCGACGCCTGGGACTGCGTCACCCGGTCGCGACGACCCGACCGTCCGGGCGTACGACGACTGCTGCGCTACGGCGCGAGCGACGTCGTACCCCTCAACGGCACCGGGCGAGGGCGAGTCCGATCCGGGGCTGCTGATCGCACTGGCCAGCTTCGGCGAGGCGCCGTGCGTCTTCCTCGGCCAGGACCGGCGCGGGCAGACCACCGACCACCCGATGGGACCCGAGGCGCTGCGCGAGGCCCGGCGCGGGATGCGGCTGGCCTCCGAGCTCGGGCTGCCGCTGGTGACGGTGATCGACACCCAGGGGGCGGCCCTGTCGGCCGACGCCGAGAACGGCGGGCTCGCCGGTGAGATCGCCCGGTCGCTGGCCGACCTGGTCACCCTCGACGCGCCGACCCTGTGCCTGATGCTCGGAGAGGGCAACGGAGGTGGGGCGCTCGCGCTGTTGCCCGCCGACCGGGTGGTCGCCGCGCAGCACGCCTGGCTGTCCCCCCTCCCGCCGGAGGGCGCGTCGGCGATCGTGCACCGCGACCTCGACCACGCCGCCGACATGGCTCGCACCCAGCAGGTGCGGGCGATCGACCTCTACCGCCGGGGCATCGTCGACCGGATCGTGGCGGAGAAGCCCGACGCCGCCGACGAGCCCGAGGAGTTCTGCCGACGGGTTGCGGCGGTGCTCGAGCACGAGCTGGCGACGCTCATCGCCCAGGGGCCGGGCACCGCGGAGAAGCGGACCCGCCGCTACCTCTAGGCCGCGGACACGACCGCGGCCAGCTGCTCGCGCGAGCGCACGCCGAGCTTCGTGTAGACCTTGCGGAGGTGGTACTCCACGGTCTTCGGGCTCAGGAACAGCGCCGCGGCGGCCTCCCTGGTCGTCCGCCCGTCGGCGAGCAGGAGGGCGACCTGCAGCTCCTGCGGGGTGAGCGCCGCGATGCCGCCCAGCGGCGCGGGCGCGGCACCCGCTCGCCGGTGAGGTCGAGCTCGGTCGCGGCCTGGTCGGCCCACACCTCCGCGCCGAGACGCGCGAAGTCGTCGAGCGCGCGCCTCAGCTGCACCCGGGCGTCGACCCGCCGTCCGGCGCGACGCAGCCGGATGCCGTACGCCAGGGCGGTGCGCGCCGCCTCGAACCGGTCGAGCGTCTCCTCGTGCAGGGCCAGCGCCTCGACGAACGGGCCGTCGAAGTCGTCGCCCGCGACCAGTCCCAGGCATCGACGGGCGCGCGCCCTCGCCCACGGCTGACCCTTGGCGTCAGCAGCCTCGACGTACGCCGCAGCCGTCCGGGTCGCCTCGTCGACGCGGCCCAGCCGCAGCAGCACGTCGACCAGCTCCGCTCGCGGTGAGAGGTCGGGGTCGCCCACTGATCGCGCCACGAGCAGGCGGTCGAGCTCCTGCAGGTGCTCGAGTGCCGTGCCCGGGTCTCCCAGGGACAGCTCGAGGTCGCCGAGCGAGAACAACGCCCAGGCCTCGCCCCAGTGGATGTCACGACCGACGCACAGGGTCAGCGCCTCCGCGGCGTGCGCCCGGCACTCCGCCTCCTGGCCCGCACCGCGACTCCAGCCACGACAGACCCGCCAGCGACATCGCCAGCTCGGTGGTCTGGCCGGTGTCCCGCGCCAGCCGGATCGCCTCGGTGTAGTCCGCCGCGGCCCGGGCCCACGAGTCGGACGCCGCCCCGTCGCGCGCCACCAGGAAGAGCAGCCCGGGCAGCGTGCCCACCCCGGCCCGCGCCCGTGCCTCGTCGACCCGCGCGCGGAGCTCGCGGCCGGTCTCGGCGTCGCGGATGAACAGGGGGGCGTACATCAGCCACGACACCCCGCGGGCGTCGCCCTGCAGGTCCGGGATGCCCGCCAGGAGGGGTACGGCGGCGCGGAGCTCCTCGATGCCGCCGCGGCCCGCCATGACCTTGGCCATGCCTGCCGCGACGGTGCAGATGGCTCGCGATCGCGTCGACGTCGTCGCCGCCACCGCCGAGGTCAGCTCATCGACCAGCCGGCCCGCGGCTGCTCCGTCGGCGAGGAAGAGCGTGGCGTGCAGCGCTTCGGCCAGCAGGACGGCGCGGACGTCGGGGTCGGTGGTCAAGGCGGCAGCGCGCTCGAGCAGCGCGGCCGCCTCCCGCACCGAGCCGCTGCGGACGGCGATGGACGCGCGCAGCTCCAGTGCACTCGTCGTCAGCTCCGGCGCGAGCGCCGTGGGAGGCAGCTCGTCCAGCAGCGCGAGCGCACGAGGAGCGAGGCCGGCCGCCCACGCATTCTCGGCCGCTGCCACCAACCGCCCGGCCAGGTCGTCGACGTCGGGGCTCAGCCGGGCGGCCCGCTCGTACGCCGTGGACGCGACGGCATAGGCCGAGCGCGTCACCGCCCGCGAGGCTGCACCGTCCAACAGCTCGGCGACCCCGGCATCGGGGGCCCACAGCGACTCCGAGAGGTGCCAGGCCCGCCGATCGACGTCGTCGACGGGCAGCGTGGCGGCCACCGCCGCGTGCACGGATCGACGCTCCTGCGGCGGGCTGTCCCGATAGATCGAGGCTCGCAGGAGGGGGTGCCGGAAGGCCACGTCGCCGCCGACCACGTCGGCCAGCCCTGAGTGCTGCGCGGCCGCGAGCCGGGCAACGTCCAGGCCCAGCGCCCCGCACACCGCTGCGGTCAGTCGCAGCGTCGCCGTTGCACACGACGGCCACGAGCAGCACCGAGCGAGCGGCGGGATCGAGGAGGCGTACCCGACGGGTGAAGGACTCGGCGAGGGCGGACGACAGCGGCGGCGGGACGTCGGAGCCGGTGGGCAGCAGGGCGTCCGGGTCCTCGGCGAGCTCGGCGATGGCGAGCGGGTTGCCGCCGGTCAGCGCGTGCACGCGGGCGAGCCACGCGTCGGTGACAGGTGTCGTGGACAACCCGTCGGCGAAGCTGCGGGCAGCGCCCCTGTCGAGCCCGCCGAGGACGAGCCGGTCGAGGCCCTCGACCAGGTCGTCGGCCTCGCCGGCCCGCCCCACCACCAGCATCGCCACCGGGTCGGAGCCGAGCCGTCGCGCCGCGAAGACCAGCGCACTGGCCGACGAGCGGTCGAGCAGGTGGACGTCGTCCAGCAGCACGGCGACGGGCGCGTCCTCGGCGTATCGACAGAGCAGGCTCAGCGTGGCTGCGCCGATCGCGAACCTGTCACCGGCGGGCCCCTCCGCCAGGGCGAGGGCTGCCGACAGAGCACGGGCCTGCGGCGGGGCGATCGTGTCCAGGAGACCCAGCGCGGGTCGGAGCACGGCGAGGAGACCGGCGAACGGCACCTCCTGCTCGGGCTCGGTGCCGGTCGCGCGCAGGATGCGGAAGCCGTCGAGGCGACCCTCGGCCCAGCGCAGCAGCGCGGTCTTGCCGACGCCCGGCTCGCCGGTGACGGCGAGCACGCCACTGGCACCGATCCTCGCCCCGGAGACGAGCCGATCGATGGTCCGCTGCTCGTGCTCCCGTCCGATCAGCACCCGCCGAGTCTAGGGGTGGTTCCACCTGACTAGGGGGGTCACCGGACGCGGACCTGACCCGCTGCTTCCTAGGTTCGAGATCCGACAACGAAGGAGATCCTGATGACCACGACTCAGGCGCCGACCCCGGTCGACACCGACAAGCTGATGCAGTTCGTGTTCCGGGCGGTCGACGAGGTGGGCGCGACGCTCAACGCGGCCCTGGTGGTGATGGGCGACAAGCTCGGCTACTACCGCGACCTGGCCGCCCACGGCCCGAGCACACCCGGCGCGCTCGCCGAGCGCACCGGGACCAGCGAGCCCTACGCCCGGGAGTGGCTCAACGCCCAGGCCGCGGGCGGCTACGTCGACGTACGACCCGGGCATCGGGCACGTACACGCTGCCGCCCGAGCAGGCGGTCGCGCTGACCGACGAGGACAGCCCGGCGTTCCTGCCCGGCTTCTTCCAGATCGCGCTGGGCACGGTGCACGACACCTCGCACGATCCTCGAGGCGGCACGCAGCGGCGCCGGCTACGGCTGGCACGAGCACGACACCGACGTGCACGTCGGGTGCGAGCGCTTCTTCCGCCCGAGCTATCACGCGCACCTGGTCGCCGAGTGGCTGCCGGCGCTCGACGGGGTCGTCGACAAGCTCGAGCGGGGCACGACCGTCGCCGACGTCGGCTGCGGGCACGGCGCCTCCACGATCCTGATGGCGCAGGCGTTCCCGGCCTCGACGTTCGTCGGCTCGGACTACCACCCCGAGTCGATCGCGACCGCTCGCGAGCGGGCCGCGGCGGCCGGGCGTCGCCGACCGGGTCCGGTTCGAGGTCGCCCCGGCCAGCGGGTTCACCGGCACCGGGTTCGACCTGGTGACGATGTTCGACTGCCTGCACGACATGGGCGACCCGGTGGGCGCGGCCCGGCACGTGCGCGAGCGCGCTCGCCGACGACGGCACGTGGATGGTCGTCGAGCCGATGGCCGGGGACCACGTCGAGGACAACCTCAACCCGGTCGGCCGCGCCTACTACGGCTTCTCGACCCTGCTGTGCACGCCGTCGTCGCTGTCGCAGGACGTCGGGCTGGCGCTCGGCACGCAGGCCGGTCCGGCGCGGATCCGCGACGTCACGACGGCCGGCGGCTTCACCCGCTTCGCCCGGGTGGCCGAGACGCCGTTCAACCAGGTGTTCGAGGTCAGGCCCTGACGCGACGGGCGTCGCAGGTGGACACTGATGACGGACCAGGACGGGAGGAGGCCGGGGATGGACCAGCACGACGTACGGGGCGTGGTCAGGCACCGTCCCCGGCCTCCTGATCGCAGCGGCACGGTCGAGCGCGACGGGGTCGAGATCGCCTACGACGTCTACGACGCCGACCGGCCCGACCGTGCTGCTGCTGCCGACCTGGTCCATCGTCGACTCCCGGGTCGTGGAAGTTCCAGGTCCCCTACCTCGCCCGGCACTTCCGGGTGGTCACCTTCGACGGCCGGGGGTCGGGCCGGTCCGGGCGTCCCGTGGGGGCGGCGGCGTACACCGACAGCGAGTACGCCGCCGACGCGCGTCGCCGTGCTCGACGCCACCGGCACCGACCGGGCCGTGCTCGTCGGCTTCTCGTGCGGTGTCGCCTGGTCGGTGCACGTGGCCGCCGGGCACCCGGAGCGGGTCAGCGGCATCGTCGCGATCTCACCCTCGTGCGGGCTGTCGATCGCGAGCCCGGGGCGGGAGAAGTACGCCTTCGACGCGCGGCTCGACACCACCCGGGGCTGGGCGAAGTACAACGAGCACTACTGGCTGCTCGGGAGGCTACGACGACTTCGTGCGGTTCTTCTTCGAGCAGATGTTCCACGAGCCCCACTCCACCAAGCAGATCGAGGACTTCGTCGCGTGGGGCGGCAACGTCTCCGCCGACACCCTGGCGGACACCACCGCCGGCCGCCTGGGCCTGCACGGCGCCGAAGCGGCTCCCCTGGAGCCGCTGTGCGCCGAGGTGACCTGCCCGGTGCTCGTGGTCCACGGCACCGAGGACCACGTCCGGCCGGCCGCGATCGCGCGACGGCTGGCCGACCTGACGGGCGGCGACCTGGTGCTGCTCGAGGGAGTCGGGCACGGCGCCGCCGGGTCGCGAGCCCGTACGCATCAACCACCTCGATCGAAGGAGTTCGCCGACATGGTCCATCCGTCTCCGAGCACCCGCACCTGGGTCCGGGCACAACGGCGGCCCCGGCGGGCGCTCTACCTGTCCTCCCCGATCGGCCTCGGCCACGCACGTCGTGACCTGGCGATCGCCGCCGAGCTCCGCGAGCGGCACCCCGACCTCCAGGTCGACTGGCTCGCCCAGGACCCGGTGACCCGGGTGCTCGCCGCCGCCGGCGAGACGGTCCACCCGGCGTCGCGGCTGGCTGGCCAACGAGTCCGCCCACATCGAGGACGAGTGCGCCGAGCACGACCTGCACGCCTTCCAGGCGATCCGGCGGATGGACGAGATCCTGGTCAACAACTTCATGGTCTTCAACGAGGTCGTCGAGGAGACCCACTACGACCTGGTGATCGGCGACGAGGCGTGGGACGTCGACTACTTCCTGCACGAGAATCCCGAGCTCAAGCGGTTCGCCTTCGCCTGGATGACCGACTTCGTCGGCTGGCTGCCGATGCCCTCCGGCGGCGCGGAGGAAGCGGCGCTCACCGCCGACTACAACGCCGAGATGATCGAGCAGCGGGCCCGCTACCGCCGCCTGCGCGACCGGTCGATCTTCGTCGGCAACCCCGACGACGTCGTGGACGAGTCCTTCGGCCCCGACCTGCCCGGCATCCGCGAGTGGACGAACGCCAACTTCGACTTCTCCGGCTACGTCTCGGGGTTCACCCCGCCCGACGAGGAGGAGTCCGCCCGGCTGCGCGCGACCCTCGGCTACGACGAGGACGACCTGGTCTGCCTGGTCACGGTCGGCGGCTCCGGCGTCGGGGCCAGCCTGCTGCGCCGGGTCCTGGACGCCGTGCCCCTCGCCCGACGGCTCGTCCCCGAGCTGAAGTTCCTGCTGGTCGTGCGGTCCCCGCATCGATCCGGCGTCCTTGCCGCGGCGGCAGGGGGTGAAGGTGCGCGGCTACCTGCCCGACCTCTACCGCCACCTCGCCGCCTGCGACCTCGCCGTGGTCCAGGGCGGGCTCACCACCTGCATGGAGCTCACGGCCAACCGGCGCCCGTTCCTCTACGTGCCGCTGCAGAACCACTTCGAGCAGAACTTCCACGTCCGGCACCGGCTGGAGAGGTACGGCGCCGGGCAGTGCGTGACCTACGAGGACGCCTCGGATCCGGCCCTCCTGGCCGAGATGATCGCCAAGACCGTGCGCGAGGAGGTGCACTACCGACCCGTCGAGACCGGTGGCGCGGCGCGAGCGGCCGACATGCTGGCCGAGCTGGTCTGATGCGCGCGCTGGCCCCGGTCCGGCACGGACACGTCCGGCGCGGCGGC
Organism: uncultured Actinomycetota bacterium; assembly: GCA_963712875.1. Classification (GTDB taxonomy): domain Bacteria; phylum Actinomycetota; class Actinomycetes; order Propionibacteriales; family Nocardioidaceae; genus Nocardioides. The sequence goes on from CAVQJS010000021.1 coordinate 229,521, forward strand.
GTACGCGTCGCCTTCGAGGTGTACGGCGCCGGCGACCCGACGGTCTTCCTGCTCATGCCCGACTCGATCGTGCAGAGCCGCGGGTGGAAGGCCCAGGTCCCGTTCCTGGCCCGCCGGCACCGGGTCGTGGTCAGCGACCCGCCCGGCAACGGTCTCAGCGGCACGCCGGTCACCGTCGACCAGATGGAGGAGAGGGTCCTCATCGACCAGGAGTGGGCGGTGCTGGACGCAGTCGGTGCGGAGCAGGCGGTGCTCGCCGGGGTCTGCACGGGCGCCGGGCACGCACTGCTGATGGCCGCGGAAGCACCGGAGCGGGTGCTCGGCGTCTGCGCGATCAATCCGGGTCTGCGGCTGACCGAGCCACTGCCGCACCGGATCGCGTACGACTTCGACGCGCCTCGTGAGACCTATGAGGGCTGGCAGAAGCAGAACCGCCACCACTGGAGTGCGGACTGGCGCGACTTCGCGGAGTTCTTCTTCGCCGAGATGTTCCCCGAGCCGCACTCCACCAAGCAGCGCGAGGACTGCGTCGCCTGGGCGATGGACGTGGGTCCGGAGACCATGCTGCTCGAGTACGCCTCGGCGCGCGGGATCGCCGGCGACCCGGAGGCGGCCGCGGCGGCGTGCCGGTCGGTGCAGTGCCCGGTGCTCGTCATCACCGGGTCCGACGACCGGTGCCAGCACCCCGGCCGCGGCCAGCTGGTCGCGGAGCTCACCGGCGGGCAGCACGTGGTCATCGAGGGCGGCGGGCACCTGCCCCAGGCGCGGGACCCGGTGAAGGTGAACCTCCTGCTGCGTGACTTCCTCGCCGGGCTGCCGTCAGGCCGAGGTGCTGGCGGCCTGGCTCACCGCTCCTGAGGCTGCTCGGGGTCGTCGGAGTCGACCGGAGCGGACTCCGGCTCCTCCTCCGTCTCCTCCTCGGGAGCCTCCTCGGGCGTGACAGGCGGCACCATGCCGACTCCGGGGATGCCGGACCCGGACAGGGTGGTGAGCATCTGGCGGACGTTGGAGAGCTGGGCGTTGATGCTGTCGCGGCGTTGGCCGGCGGCGGCGAGCTCGCGATCGGACTCGGCACGGACGCGGTCGGCGGTGGCCCGGGCCTCGGCGACCATCGAGGTCGACCGCTCCTCCGCTTCGGCGAGCATCCGGGCCACGCGGGCCTCGGCCTCGCTGCGGGTGCGCTCCATCGCCGCCTCGGCGTCGCGGTTGCGGGCCGTCATCGCGTCGAGCTCGGCCTGCGTCGCGGCCTGCTGGGCCTGGAACTCCGACGTCGACCGCTGCCGGCGCTCGGCCAGGGTGGTCTCGAAGTCCGCCGCCGCCTGGGCGGCCTGGGCGCGTGCGTCCTCGTAGAGCGCCTCGGCCTCGGCCCGGCGGGCCGAGGAGTCACGCTCGGCCGCGTCGCGCTCGGAGTCGGCGGCCGTGCGAGCGTCGGCGACCAGCCGGGCGCCCTCTGCTGAGGCGTCGCGGCGGGTCTCCTCGGCGTACTTGTCGGCGTCCGCGCGCAGGGCACCCGCCTCCGCCTCGGCGTCCTTGCGCAGCGCCTCGACCTCGGCCACCACCCGGTCGCGGATGTCAGCAGCCTCGGCCTCGGCGAGCGAGAGGATCTGGCCGACGCGCTCACCGAGGTGGTCGTACGTCAAGAGCTCAGGTTCCTGCGCCTCCCGGGAGACCAGCGCCTCGCGGGAGGAGGAGGCCTCGCTCCGGGCCTGCTCGACCTCACCCTCGGCCACGGCGAGCCGCTGCTGCAGCTCGGCCGCCTCGTTCCTCGCCTCGTCGAGCGCCCGCTCGACCTCGGTCGGGTCGTAGCCGCGGCGCACGGTCGTGAACATCTCGTCAGGCATCGGGGTTCTCCTGGTCGGGGGTGGGGGTGTGGGGGGTGGGCACGATCGTCCCGGTCGGGTCGGCGTCGTCACGCTCGGGCACGGAGAGCGCCTCGATGACGCCGGAGAGCTGAGCGAGCTCGGCGGCGATGCCGTCGCGCTGGGTCTGGAGCTGGGCGATCTCGGCGCGCGCCCGGTCGAGCGCACGCCGGGCACCCTCGCGAAGCTGATCGGCCTCGGCGCGACCCTCGGCGACGAGGGCCAGCGACTCCTCGCGGGCCTGACGGCGGTCCTCGGCTGCCTCGGACCGGCTGCGGGTGACCTCCTCGGCAACGAGGGAGCGCAGGCTGGCGGCACCCGACTCCGCCTCCGCGCGGCGCCGCTCGAGGCGAGCCACCGCACGCTCGGACTCGTCCGTGGCGTCGGCGACGATGCGGGCGGCCTCGGCCTCGGCCCGCTCGCGGGTGGCCGTCGCCTCGCTCTCCGTCTCGGCGGCCGCCAGGGCGGCGACCTGGGCGATGTCGTCCGCGCGCTGCCGGGACTCGGCGAGCTCGAGCGCCATCCGGCCGGCGACAGCGGCGATCACCCCCTGCAGGCGACGTCGTACGCCGCTGGTGTGCGCGGCGACGTCCGCGTGGCCGGCGCGGCGGATCGCGTCGGCCTCGCTGGCCGCACCCTCGAGGACGGAGCGGACCGTGGCGGTCGCCCACTCGGTCTGCTCGGCAGCGCGGCGCAGCTCGTCCTCGCTCTCCGAGCGGGCCGCGGCGAGGATCTCGTCCGCGGCACCGCGGATGCGGTCGGCTTCGGCGGCCGAGGAGTGGCGCAGCTCCTCGGCATGGTGCGACGCCTCGTCGAGCATGCGCGTCGACTCGGCGGAGGCGCTGGCACGCAGGGACTCGGCCTCGGTGGTCGCCGAGCCGAGGTGGTGCTGGCCGGTGGCGCGCCCTTCCTCGACGAGGCGGGCGGCGGTCTCCTGGGCGGCGGCCACGATGGCGTCGGCCTCGGCCTTCGCCGCCTCGAGGAGAGCCGCGGTCGCGGTGGCCGCGGTGTCGCGCAGCTCCTGGGCTTCGGCGCGCAGCGCAATGGCGTCGCCCGACGCCTCGTCGCGCAACCGGTCGCCCTCGACGCGTGCCGCATCGACCTCCTGGTCCCGCGCACCGGTGGCAGAGCTCATCAGGAGGGCGGCCTGCTCGTTGGCGTCGAGCACGATCGTGGCTGCCTCCTCGGAGGCACCGGCGAGCACGTCGTCGGCCTGCTTGCGGGCGCGACCGGCCTCGGCGCGGTCCCGCTCGGCCTCGGCCATCAGGCGGCGCGCCTCCTCGCGCAGCACGGCGAGGTCGGCGGTCAGCCGCTCCGCCTCCTGCCGGGCCTCGCTCTGCAGCTGGTCGGCGACCTGCTGGGCGCGGGCGAGCAGCACGGAGGTCGCGGGCTCACCGGGTGAAGACGTGGCAGCATCGAGCGCCATCCCCCACTCCTTCCACGATCCGAGGCGGCCATTCTCGCAGTGGCACGGCTCCGATGCCAAAGCGGACTGCGTCGAGTTGCGCTGAGAGCGAAACACCCTTGTGGGTGGGCGGCGCGGACGGGTGGAGTGAGGCCCATGAAGCTCCTCGTGCTCGGCGGTACCCGCTTCCTCTCGCGCGAGACCGCGGTCCAGGCGGTGTCCCGTGGATGGGACGTCACGTGTGCCTGCCGCGGCGAGTCCGGCCCGGTCCCGGACGGCGCCGATCACCTGCGGTGGGACCGCGCGGACGAGGTGCCGGCCGCGCTGGCCGAGGGCACGTGGGACGCGGTGGTCGACGTGGCGCGGCTGCCCGTCCCAGGTGCGGCGCGCCGTGGCGGCGACGGCCGACGCCCACTGGGTCTTCGTGTCCACGATCAGCGTCTACGCCGACAACGCGTCGCCCGCGATGGAGCCGCTGGCCGAGCCGATCACCGAGGACGTCGACCTGGCCGTCGACCCCGAGGCCTACGGCGGGATGAAGGTGGCATGCGAGCAGGCGGTGCAGGAGCTCGCTGCCTCGTCGATGATCGCGCGACCCGGGCTCATCGTCGGTCCGGGCGACCCGACCGGCCGCTTCGCCTACTGGCCGCAGCGCCTGGCGCGCGGCGGCGAGGTGCTCGCGCCCGGCACCCCCGACGACGTCGTGCAGGTCATCGACGTACGAGATCTCGCGACCTGGCTGCTCGACGCCTGCGAGGCGCGGACGACGGGGGTCTACGACGCCGTCGGCACGCCGATGCCCTTCGAGGAGCTGCTGGCCGGGATCGCCGCCGGCGTCGGCAACGGCTCGCCCGAGCTCACGTGGGTCGACACCGCGTTCCTGGAGGAGCACGACGTGGTGCCCTGGGCCGGGGACGGCTCGCTCCCGCTGTGGCTCCCCCGCCCCGAGTACGACGGCATGTTGGCGCACGACCCCGGGCCCGCCGTCGCCGCTGGGCTGCGGCTGCGGCCGGTCGCCGAGACCGCCCCCGGGTGCCTCGACTCGCCGGTCACCGCCCTCACCGCCGAGCGCGAGGCCGAGGTGCTGGCGGCCTGGCACGCCCGCTGACCGCCGCTCGCGCGGCGGGGACCGCCCGTCGCGGACGCGAAGGTGTGGCGGCTCAGCGCGATCGGGTCAGAAGAGCAGCGCGGTCCCCGGGTCCTGGAGGATCCCGGCCACGTCGGCCAGGAAGCGCGAGCCCTTCTCGCCGTCGATGTGACGGTGGTCGAAGGACAGCGCCAGCGTGGTCACGTCGCGCACGACGATCTCGCCGGCCTCGTCGACCCACGGCCGCTTGTTGATCGCGCCGAAGCACAGGATCGCGGACTCGCCCGGGGTTGATGATCGGCGTGCCGGCGTCGACGCCGAAGACGCCCACGTTGGTGATCGTGAAGGTGCCGCCGGACATCTCGGCAGGCTGCGTACGCCCCTCGCGGGCCACGGCGGTCAGCTCGCCGAGCGCGCCGGCCAGCTCGGTCATCGACATCGCGTCGGCGTCCTTGACGTTGGGCACGACCAGCCCGCGCGGGGTCGCGGCGGCGATGCCGAGGTTGACGTAGCGCTTGTAGACGACCTCCTGCGCGGCGTCGTCCCAGTAGGAGTTGATCTCCGGGGTGCGCTTCATCGCCATCAGGACGGCACGGGCGAGCACCAGCAGCGGGCTGATCCGGACGTCCTTGAGCTCGCGACGCGCCTTGAGCCGCTCGACGAGCTGCATCGTGGCCGTCACGTCGACGGTGATCCACTCGGTGACGTGCGGGCTGGTGAAGGCCGACTGGCTCATCGCCGACGCCATCATCTTGCGCACGCCCTTGATCGGCTCGCGGGTCTCGCGCTCGCCGGTCGGCTGGCTTCGTGACGGTCGCTGCGCGACCTCCGCCAGCCCGAGACGCACCAGGCGTCGCCGATTGCGACGTCGTCGCGCGTGATCGATCCGGCCGGACCGGAGCCGGTCAGCGTCGACAGGTCGACGCCGAGGTCCTTGGCCAGCTTGCGCACCGGCGGCTTCGCCAGCGCTCGTACGTCGCTGGGCTCGACCTGCGCGGACGGCGGGACGAGCGCCTCGGCCGGGGCGGCGGCGGGCGCGCGGCGCTGGTCGACGGCGGGCACCGGCGACTCGTCGGCCGGCAGCACGTCCTGTGACTGGGCGCCGCCGGGCGCGAACGCACCCTGCAGCTGCATCTGGGTCTGCGCGCCGGCGTCGGTGCTCGGCGAGGCCGAGCCGCGGCGGGCCCGGCGCATCGGGCCCCGGTCGGCCTTGATCCGACCGACGAGGGACGCGCCCTCCATCGAGCCGGAGGCCGCGGGGTTGGAGAGGTCGATGTCGGCCGGGTCGACCTGGCCGGCAGGCGCCGCGGCCTCCTCGGCACCGGCCTTCTGCGCCATCCCGAGGTAGGGGTCGGACTCGGTCTGCGGAGCGGCGGGTGTGGCCGGGGCCGGGGCCTCCGACGGGTCGCCGACCGAGATGATCGGCGTGCCGACGTCGACGGTCTGGCCCTCGCGACACGAGCAGCGCGAGGACCGTGCCCTCGTAGGGCGAGGGCAGCTCGACGAGCGACTTGGCGGTCTCGATCTCGACGATCACGTCGTTGATCTCGATGACGTCGCCGACCTTGACCTTCCAGGAGACGATCTCGGCCTCGGTGAGGCCCTCGCCGACGTCGGGAAGAAGGAATTCAGACACGACGGTCCTCTCAGTAGGCGAAGGTGCGGTCGACGGCGTCGAGCACGCGGTCGAGGTCGGGGAGGTACTCCTCCTCGATCCGTGACGGCGGGTAGGGCATGTCGAAGCGCACCGACGCGCAGCACGGGGGCCTCGAGGGAGTAGAAGCACTCCTCGGTGATGCGCGCGGCCACCTCGGCGCCCATGCCGAGGTTGACGTGGGCCTCGTGGGTGATCACGCAGCGCCCGGTGCGGCGTACGGACTCGTAGACCGGGCCCATGTCGAGCGGCGACAGCGTGCGCAGGTCGATGACCTCGAGCTGGCGACCCTCGGTCGCGGCGGCCTCGGCACTCTTCAGCGCGGTCTTCACCGTCGGGCCGTAGGCCAGCACGGTGACGTCGTCACCGGGGCGCACGACGCGCGACTTGAAGAGCGGCTCGGGCGTCGCGGAGTCGTCGAGCTCGGCCTTGTCGGCGTGGTACTGCCGCTTGGGCTCGAGGAAGATGACCGGGTCGTCGTGGGCGATGGCCTGCTGGATCATCCAGTAGCCGTCGACCGGGTTGGAGCAGGCGACGACCTTGAGGCCGGGGGTGTGCGCGAACTGGGCCTCGGGACTCTCGGAGTGGTGCTCGACCGCGCCGATGCCGCCGCCGAAGGGGATGCGGATGACGATCGGCATCTTCGACCTTGCCCTGCGAGCGGTAGGTGTACTTGGCGACCTGGCACACGATCTGGTCGTAGGCGGGGTAGACGAAGCCGTCGAACTGGATCTCCACGACGGGGCGGTAGCCGCGCAGCGCCATGCCGACCGCGGTGCCGACGATGCCGGACTCGGCCAGCGGCGAGTCGATGACCCGGTCCTCGCCGAAGTCCTTCTGCAGGCCGTCGGTGATGCGGAAGACGCCGCCGAGCTTGCCGACGTCCTCGCCCATGAGCAGGACCTTGTCGTCGGCCTCCATGGCCTTGCGCAGGCCCATGTTGAGGCCCTTGGCGAGGGTGATCTTCTGCGTGCTTGCCATCAGTGCGCTCCCTCAAAGCTCGCGAGGTAGGCCGCGAAGCCGTCGCGCTGGGCGGCGATCTCCTCGGTCATCTCGCTGAAGACGTAGCCGAGACTGGTCCATCGGCTGCGGGTCGGGCAGCGCCTTGCACCCCTCGCGGAGGTGGTGGCCCAGCTCCTTGGCCTCGGCGTCGAGGCTGTCGAAGAACTCCTGGTCGACCAGGCCGTTGCGGCGCAGGTAGACCTTGAGCCGCTCGATCGGGTCCTTGAGCTTCCAGTGCTCGAGCTCGTCGTTGAGGCGGTAGCGGGTCGGGTCGTCGGTCGTGGTGTGCGCACCCATCCGGTAGGTGTAGGCCTCGACGAAGGACGGGCCGTTGCCGTCGCGGGCGCGCTGGAGCGCGGCCTTGGTGACGGCGTACGTCGCGAGCACGTCGTTGCCGTCGACGCGGATGCCCGGGAAGCCGAAGCCGAGCGCGCGCTGGTAGAGCGGGATGCGGGTCTGGCGCTCGATCGGCTCGGAGATGGCCCACTGGTTGTTCTGGCAGAAGAACACCACGGGGGCGTTGTAGGACGCGGCGAAGATGAACGCCTCGTTGACGTCGCCCTGCGAGGACGCGCCGTCACCGAAGTGGGCGATCACGGCCGAGTCGCGGTCGGGGTCGCCGGTGCCGACGACGCCGTCGCGCTGCATGCCCATGGCGTAGCCGGTGGCGTGCAGCGTCTGGGCGCCGATGACGATCGTGTAGAGCCCGAAGTTGTTCTCGTTGGGGTCCCACCCGCCCTGGTCGACACCCCGGAAGAGGCCGAGCAGCCGCAGCGGGTCGACGCCCTTGCAGTAGGCAACGCCGTGCTCGCGGTAGGTCGGGAAGACGTAGTCCTGCGGACGCAGCGCGCGGCCGGCGCCGATCTGGGCGGCCTCCTGGCCGAGCAGCTGGGCCCAGATGCCGAGCTCGCCGTGGCGCTGGAGGGCGGTGGCCTCGACGTCGATGCGCCGGGTGAGGACCATGTCGCGGTAGAGACCGCGCAGCTCCTCGGCACTGAAGTCGTGGTCGAAGTCGGGGTGGTGGACGCGCTCACCCTCGGGGGTCAGCAGCTGGACGAGCTCAGGGCCGCCGTCAGACTGGGAGGGTCCGAAGACCTCCGCGAGGTCGGGGCCGAAACCGGCAGGGTCGCAGATCACTGCACTGTGCTGGCTCGCGAAGCACGGCTACCTTCAGCTCTCGGCCGGTGAAGAGCGCCCCGGCGTCACGGCCTTGGGCGCCGTGACCGAAACACCGCGATCCGGCGTTAGGGCAACCGCCAGCACGCTATGCGATCCGAGGAGCCCGGACATCTTCCTGGTCGGACTCGGGATCAGCGGCCCTGCTCAATTGACGCACGAGGCCGTGATGGCGATGCGGCGGTGCCGACTTGTCCTTGTCGCGCATTCGAATAACCGGATCGTCGATGCTCTGCGAAATTTCGGGATATCGGCCGTCTCCATCGGGTTCTACTGGACCGGTTCGACATCCGTCGCCGCCGCTCACCGCGCGGTGGTTGATCGGGTGATGCAAGAAACGGCCCTCGGAGGCCCGGTCGCGTTCGCGGTGTACGGGCATCCCACCGTACTTGTGAAACCGACGACGGTGATCTGCGACCGCGCAAGAGCCCTGGGTCTCTCCACCCGAGTGATTCCCGGAGTGTCATCGATCGGGTGCATCCTGGCCGCACTCGGCGTCGATCCGGGCGTGTCCGGGCTCCTTGTCGTCGAAGGCCGGGACCTGATTGCGCGGCCCTGGGTGCTGCAAACGACGGTTCCAACGCTTGTCCTGCAACCCGGAAAACGTCAGGACGACAACGGCGGGTTTGTCGACAGCGCTGCTCGACCGTGCGATGTCAAGAAGCTTTGTGCTCCGCTGATCCAGGCCTACAGCGAGTCGCACGTAGCCGCCGTCGTTCACGTCGCAGACGATGGCGAGGCCGACCCCGAGATTCGTTGGCGACAGCTGCGTGTGCTAACCGAGTCCTCAACGGACCTCGACGTCGCCAGCACCCTGTATGTGCCTCCGATCCGAAGCGCTGGTCGATGAACGCTGTCGACGGGTGGCACCCCCCTGCGTTTGCCCTCCATGAATCGTCGCGGTGGCGCGGCAGGGACGTCCGCCGTGACTTGCCGCCCGGGACGACGCTCACCGACGCACTTGGTGACTCAAGCTCGCGGTTCGCCGCAGCGTTCGCCGAGTTCGGTCCCCCTCCGTCGCACTTCTACGAGCACCGCACGGCGACGTGCCGGGTACGGCTACCGCAGGCGTCCCATACCGGCCCGCTCGCGACGACACTTGACGAGCGACGGACGACGCGAAGTTTCGATCCCTCCTACATCCTGTCGAGCGCCGACCTCGGGTCCGTCCTCAACCTCGTCTGGGGTGTCGAGGGTCCGTCGACGTCGTGCCGGAGTTCACCAGCCTGCGCAAGACCAGCCCATCAGGGGGAGGATGCACGCGGTTGAGGTATTTCTCTACGTGCGGGCGGTCGCCGACGTTCCGAGCGGGGTGTACCACTACGACGTCCAATCCGCCGACCTCCGGCTGATCGATCAACAGAGCCGGGAGGCCGTCCGGCACGAGGTAAGCGCGATGCTTCGCAGGTGCAGGAATACTTCGCCGACGCCAATGTCGTGCTGGTCCAGGTTATCCGTTTCGATCGGCTCCACTGGAAGTACCCCGGCACGAGCGCGCCTTCTTGGTCGCGCTTATGGATGTCGGGCATCTTACTCAAACCTTCCAACTCCTGTGCACGGAAATGGATCTAGGGTCGTTTGTCACGGCTGCGATCAACGCTGGCGATCTGGACGACCGGCTGCACTTTGATGGCCGCACGGCAGGCGCGGTAGCCGCCGTTGGATGCGGCCGCCGATCCGCCGCGCAGACGCCGCTGCATCCACATGTGCGGTCCTTCGTCAGATGACTCCCACGACATTGGAGGGACTCCTCCACGGGCTCGATGAGCATTTCTACCGAGATCTTCTCGATGCAGGATCAATCGACCGCGCCGCTCGAACCGTGCGTCTTCTTCCTGCATCTAGTGGTTTCGGAATGTGGGGTGTTGAAGTCGATCTCGCCATACCAAACCGATGCGACGTCCTCGTGTGCGCGCTTCTTATCGATCAAGGAGGCCCGCAGTGGCTCGGTGCGTACGCCCAGGCTACGTCGCCCTCCGCGGACGTCGAGCGCACCGGCTAGCCGCCTTCTCGGAAGCGTGGTGCGCCGATTCGGGCTCGTTGGCAGGACACACCGACCGCATATGGCTGGAATTTGATTCGGCGGCGCTTCCGCCCGAGGATCCGTCGCCGGTTGGTGGCGTCTTCTTCGGCGTGAACACCAACCTAGACGTCGTCGATCCGGCATCGCCTGGAGGCCCCGTACTCGAGGAAGCGGTGGGGCTTCTTGGTGGCGCCGCCGCGATACGCGCCGCGCACGTCGGACTGGGTCAGCTCGCTGCCCTGGCTTTCCCTCGGCCACGCGTCTTTCAGGTCGGCGTGATGATCGGCCGCGGCGACGGATCTCGTGTTCGACTCTGCCTCTTTGAGCCGACGGTCAACTTCTGCCGCAACGTTCTGGAGGTGGCCGGCTTCGGCGGTACTGAGCTATCTGCAGCGATCGCAATCCTCCACGCTGTCGTCAGTCTCGGTCGGCACGTCTGCCTTGATGTCGACTCCGGGCGGGTGGGGTTTGGGGCGACGAATAGGGAACGAAGTCTATCCGGACATCGACGACGTTGAGCAGCATGGCCTCGGTTGGTTGCGGCTGGATGCTGGCTGGCAACTCGCCGGCTCTGCTCGACCCGGATAGGGAGCGGCGCTCGCATGGTTTCCGCGTTCAATCGCAGTCGAGAAACTGAATCCAGCCACTGCGCCAAATTTTTTATCATCACACCGTTCGTGCCGCATTGTCGCGGCCCCTCATCACGTGAAAATCGTACTCGAACCCGGGAAGCGGCCGACCGCTAAGGCGTACATCGCCATGTGGCGTGAGTGGGGATCGCACCGGTCATGTCCCTGACGTGCCACGGGACTCGTGGCCACGGATGACTCGTGGTCGGCGAGTGTGGTGATCAGACGGATCGTCTCGACGGATTCCCGGTTGGTGATGCGGTACTCAACCACGCGGATCGGGATGCGGACCTCGTCAGGAATGTGGCGGCGCTTACCGCGCTTGACATCAGCTGTCATGGCTTTGGGGGCTCGACATCGGCGGAATCGGACTTCCATGAAACCATGATTGCCGAGGACGACTACTGGACGTCTTCGCTTCGCCCCTCAACCCGTTGCCCGTTCCGTCGTACGTGCCACGCATTGCGTAAATCGAGTATTGCAGCCCTAGACACGAGGATGACGTCCTTAGCGAATGATCTTGCAGTTTCCGGCGCGGCAGATTGACTATCCTTCTCTTGGTCTTCACGCGCTTTCGCTGCCCCTTCACATTCGCCAGCGACCACTCGAACATAGCAATCGGGTTTCCATACAGCCGGAATTGCACATCTCCGTCGTGACCATCCTCAGTACTGGCAAAGTTCGGAGCCGTCCTCTCCGCCAAGTAAAAGCCTCGGCGTACGGCTTCAACAGCCTCCGCAAGACTTGTCATCGATCTCCTTGATTAACATTTGAGCAAATTCCCGACTTAGTCTAAACGGCTTGCACCGGCTCGCGCCGGTGCCGTCGATCACGACGACCGGGGTGCGGCCGCGTTCGACCTGCTCGACGGCGAGCGCGTCGACGGTCTGCTCGTGGTCGCCACCATCGGTGCCGCGCTGGCAAGCTACGAGGACACCCCGACACCGCCAAGTTGATCTTTTACAGCCCCAGTGGGTGCGACACCGCTGCCAGGACGCGCCGGGCAGCGCCGACCCGATCGCCGCGACCAGCCCGGGGTGGGCGTCGGAGATGACCAGCTGGACCCCGGACAGGCCGCGGGCGACCAGCCCGCGCAGGAACGCCAACCAGCCCGGCGCCGTCCTCGGCCGAGGCGACGTCCAGGCCGAGGATCTCGCGGTGCCCGTCGGCGTTGACCCCGGTGGCGATCAGGGCGTGCACGTTGACCACCCGGCCGTGCCTCGCGGACCTTCACCGTCAGCGCGTCGACCCAGACGAACGTGTACGGGCCGGCGTCGAGCGGGCGGTCGCGGAACGCGGCGACCTGGGCGTCGAGGTGCGCGGCCATCTCCGAGACCTGCGAGCGGGACAGGCGACTTGACCCCGAGCTGCTCGGCCAGCCGCTCCACCCGCCGGGTCGACACCCCCAGCAGATAGGCGGTGGCCACCACGGTGACCAGGGCCTGCTCGGCGCGGCGGCGGTGGGTCAGCAGCCAGTCCGGGAAGTACGAGCCCTCCCGCAGCTTCGGCACCGCGAGCTCGACGGTGCCGGCGCGGGTGTCCCACTCCCGGGCCCGGTAGCCGTTGCGCTGGTTGGTCCGCTCGGCGCTGCGCTCGCCGTAGCCGGCGCCGCAGACCTGGTCGGCCTGGGCGGACATCATCGCGTTCGCGAACGTGGCGATCATCTCGCGCAGCAGATCCGGCGACGCGGCCGCCAGGTGCTGCTCCAACAACTGCGCGGGGTCCACACTGTGCGGTGCGGCCATCGTGGTGATCCTCTCGGTGAGTTCCTTGGTCGGTACTCATCAAGATCACGCGGTGGCCGTCTCACGTCACGACGCCACGCCGCTCACCAGCGAGGAACTCGTACACCACCTCCGTCAGTGTCAGGATGATCTTGGCTCGGTCGGCTCGCTCCACCACGTCCTGCCGTTCGTGGCTTCGTCCCCTTGTGCGGCCGGCCGGGTCGTGGACCGACCGGCGTGGCTTGAGAGGAGCGTGGCATCGCCCCTACTGAGGCGTGCCCGCCGGCCGGTCCTGTCGACCCCACTCAGGCGAACAGGGAGACAACGCCCATGGTGCTGTTCGGGATCGACGCGCACAAGCACACCCACACCGTCGTCGCGGTCGATGAGACCGGCCGCAAGCTCGGGCGACGGACCGTCGGCACGACCACGGCCGATCATCTGGCCATGCTGAGCTGGGCCGAGCGGTTCGGCACCCGAGCGACGGTGGGCGGTGGAGGACTGCCGCCATGTCCCGGCCGGCTCGAGCGCGACCTGCTCGGCCGCGGGCGAGCGGGTCGTGCGGGTGCCGCCCAAGCTGATGGCGCACGCCCGCGACAGCCGCGCGCAGCTACGGCAAGTCCGACCCGATCGACGCCCTCGCGGTCGCCCGGGCCGCGCTGCGTGAACCTGACCTGCCCACCGCCGGCTCGACGGCCCGGCTCGGGAGGTCCAGCTGCTGGCCAGCAGACCACGGCGCGCGCCTGGCACGAAACCCGTTCGCTGGCGCATGGCCGGTGCTCATCGCCGACGTCGTGCCAGTCGTGCGGGGCGACCAGCTCCTTGTGCGGGATGCCGACGGACCGCGCTGCCGATCGTGGCCGCCGACGTCGCACCGCGTCTGCTCGCGATTTCGGGCGGGCATCCGATCCTTCTGGTCGCCGAGTGGGATGGCGCGCGGCTCGACCGCTTGCGGCCCTTGCGGACGGCCGCCTCGCATCCGTGACGGCGGATGCCGAAACGCTCGAACGCATCCATGCACCCGGATCGGTCCGCGCTCGTTTCGGCTGCCCTGCTGGGGACCGAGCGGACCGGAGGCAACGCGCCCATTCCCGCCGCTGTGGCCAGCCTCATTGCCGGCGCCGACAGCGAGCAGGCGATCCTAGCCGCGGCCGCCTCGATGGCGGTCCGACGCAGGGCGGGCCGGACAACGTCGCTCGATCAGGCGCCCCTGCCGCCCCGAGCCGAACCCGATCCGCGTCCGCAACTCGCAGGCCCGCCGGCACGGTACGTTGGGCTTGTGTTCGAGGAACGACCATCGCTGGCGTACGGGCGCCGCCCGGTGATCCTCGTCTCGCTGGCGGGCAGCGCCCTCGCCGCGCTCCTGATCGGGATCGCCGGCACGCTCCTGCTGATCTTCGTGGCCCGGGTCCTCCAGGGGATCTCGGGCGCGTCGTACGCCGCCGCGCAGGCCTACGTCGCCGACGTCACGACGGCGCGCGAGCGGGCGCGCGGCATGGGCCTGATCGGCGCCGCCTTCGGCCTCGGGTTCGTGCTCGGCCCGGCGATCGGGGCGGTCTTCTCGGCCGTTGACGAGCGCCTGCCCTTCTTCGTGGCCGCGGGCCTCGCGGCGCTCAACCTCGCGATCGCCTACCGGCGCCTGCCCGAGTCGCGCCGGCCCGAGGGCCCGCGCGCCCCGGCGCCGCGCCTCGACATCGTGCGCCGCGCGCTCTCGAGCCGCGAGCTGGCGCCCCTCGTCTGGCTCTCGTTCGCGGCGACCTTCGCCTTCGTCGGCATGGAGTCGACCTTCGCGCTCTTCGGCGAGCGCCGCTTCGACTACGGGGCCGTGGAGATCGGCCTGCTGTTCACCTTCATCGGCGTCATGGCGGCGGTGTCGCAGGGGCTGCTGGTGGGGAGGCTGGTGGAGCGCGCCGGCGAGGCCCGGGTGATGATCGCCGGGCTGGCCGGGACGGCGGCCGGGCTGCTGATGCTGGCGCTCTCGGAGAGCCTCTGGGCGCTGCTGCCGGCGCTCGCGGTGCTGGCGGTGGCGTCGGGGCTCGTCTTCTCGACCACGACCGCGCTGATCTCGCTGTCGGCCGGCGAGTCGGAGCAGGGGTCGGTGCTGGGCCTGACGGCCTCGGTCGGCGGCGCCGCCCGCATCGCCGGCCCGGTCGTGGCGACGCTCCTGTTCCAGCACGCCGGGATCGCGGTGCCGCTGATCCTCGGCGCGGCGCTGTTCGCGCTCTGCGCGGCCGGGGCGCTGAGGCTCAGGACCAGCTGGTCTCCACGCGCGGCGGCGCGGCCAGGGTCTGCATGACGACGCAATAGCGCTCGGTCTTCTCCCGAAGCGATGCGATCGAGGCGGGGTCGGCATCCGGCGCGTCCAGGTTGACGCGCATCCGGATCTGCTCGAAGCCGACCGGGACGTCGCGGCGCGTGCCGAGCGTTCCCTGCAAGTCGAGGTCGCCCTCCACGGTCACGCCCACGGCCCGGACGGGCACCTCCATCGCGGCCGCGACCATCTGGCAGGTGATCTGCGCGCAGGCGGCGAGGGCGCCGAGCAGGAGGTCGCCGGAGCAGGCCGCCGCGCCGGGGCCGCCGACGCCGGGGTGCGCCTCGGCGGCGTGCAACGCGCGACCGACCTCGACCGAGCAGCTCACCGGGGCGGCGCCCTGGGCGCCGGTCGCCACGAGGGTGATCCGAGACGTCTCGGGGTCCTCGCGGTAGGCCTCCTTGAGCGGTTTCTGCAGCGAGCGGATGTCCATGACCGATGCCTTTCTCGGAGGGGCCGGAACCCCCGTGCGGAAGGGACGTGTGACCCATTACGACGCCCATCTCGGGCGCAGTTTCACCTGATAGTTTCTCGCTCGTGCTGAGGTCCCGCCACACGGTTCCGCTGCTGATCCTCACGCTCATCATCGGCGGCACGACGGTGGCGACGGCGCTCCTGATCGACTGGATCCCGGTGCAGGCGTCCTCGCAGGCCGAGCGCGTCGACACCCTGCTGTGGTTCGTCGTCTGGGCGTCGATCGCGATCTTCACGCTGGTCGACCGTGGTGATCGTCTACTGCGCCTGGCGCGTTCCGCGCCAAGCCCGGCGACGACAGCGACGGACCGCCGATCCACGGCAACACGCGGCTCGAGATCGTGTGGACGATCGTGCCGACGGTGCTGCTCGCGGTCATGGCCGTCTGGGCCTATCTGGTGCTGTCCGACAACGAGGCCCTCGCGCAGGACCGCCTCGTCGTGGAGGTCACCGCCGAGCAGTTCGCGTGGGAGTTCGTCAACCGCGAGGCCGGCATCGCGTCGGGCGACATGCGCGTGCCCGTCGGACGCCAGGTCGAGCTGCGGATGCGCTCGCAGGACGTGATCCACGACTTCTACGTCAAGGAGTTCCGCGTCAAGCAGGACGTCGTCCCCGGCATCACGACGCGGCTGATCTTCGACCCCGAGCGGACCGGCACGTACCAGGTGATCTGCAACGAGCTGTGCGGTGTCGGCCACGGCGTCATGCGGGCGCGGGTGATCGTGATGGAGCAGGGCGAGTTCGACGCCTGGCTCACCCGGGCGCAGGCGCAGGTCGCCCGGCAGCCGGCGCCGAACCAGCCGCCCGACGCGGGCCAGGGGGGGACGCCGCCCGAGAACGAGCCCGAGGCCGTCGAGGCCGCCCCGCCGGCCGCTGCCCCCGCCCCCTCCGGCCAGCCGTGACCCGGTAACCGAGGAGTCCATGGCCACCCACGCACCCACGCACCCGTCGCCCGGCGGGCACGTCCACCACATCGATCCGCGCCCGGTGTCCTACTGGTGGAAGCGCGCCGCGATCTGGACGATCGGCTCGATCCTCTTCGCGTTCGCCCTCGTGTGGCTGCTGCGCAACGCCTTCGGCAACACGCCGACCTGGGAGCCGGAGGTCTACAACACGATCGCGGCCGGCCTCGGCACCGTCGGCTTCCTGATCGGCATCGGCTGCTTCGACTGGTGGTGGCGCTGGATGACTCGGCCGCCGGGTGGACTACGACGACCACTCCATGCACGGCGCCCACGGCTGGCGCGACTACTTCAAGGTCAACACCGACCACAAGGTCATCGGCGTCCAGTACCTGGTCACGGTGTTCGCCTTCTTCGTGATCGGCGGCATCTTCGCCGAGCTGGTCCGCGCCGAGCTCGCCGAGCCGGGCCAGGCCATCGGCGACGGCGAGACTTACAACGGGCTCTTCAGCGTCCACGCCACGCTGATGATCTTCCTGTTCGTCATCCCGGCCTTCGCCGGCCTCGCGAACTTCGTGCTGCCGATCATGATCGGCGCCAAGGACATGGCGTTCCCGCGCCTGAACGCGCTGTCGATCTGGATGCTGATCCCCGGCGGCCTGATGCTCGCCGTCAGCCCCGGTCTTCGGGTCGTTCTCGGCCGGCTGGACCGCCTACACGCCGCTCGCGACTCCAGGGCGGCACCGGCCAGACGCTGTTCGAGGTCGGCGTCCAGTTGGTCGGCGCCAGCTCGATCATGACCGCGATCAACTTCCTGGTCACGATCTTCACGATGCGCGCGCCCGGCATGACCGTGTGGCGCATGCCGCTGCTGGTGTGGGCGAACGCCACCACCTCGGCGCTGGTCGTGTTCGGCACGCCGTTCATCGCCGGCTCGCAGTTCATGACGCTGTTCGACCGCGTCATGGGCACGAACTTCTTCGACCCGGCCGGCGGCGGCGACGTGGTCATGTACCAGCACGTCTTCTGGTTCTACTCGCACCCGGCCGTGTACATCATGATGCTGCCCGGCTTCGGCATCATCAGCGAGGTGATCGCCACGCACGCGCGCAAGCCGATCTTCGGCTACCGGGCGCTCGCCTTCTCGACGGTCGCGATCGCCGTGCTCGGCTTCGGCGTGTGGGCGCACCACATGTTCGTCAGCGGCATGGCCGCCTGGCTGCGCGTGCCGATGATGATCACCACGATCATCATCGCCATCCCGACCGGCATCAAGGTGTTCTCGCTGGCTCGGCACGCTCTGGCAGGCGGAAGATCCACCTGACGGACGCCGATGCTGTTCGCGATGGGCTTCATCTTCACGTTCACGATCGGCGGCCTGTCGGGCGTGATGCTGGGGACGATCCCGGTCGACATCCAGGTGCACGGACACGTACTTCGTCGTCGCCCACATCCACTACGTGTTCCTGGGCGGCAGCGTCTTCACCATCTTCGCGGGCGTCTACCACTGGTTCCCGAAGATGACCGGGCGGATGTACAACGAGACGCTCGGCAAGTGGAGCTTCTGGCTGATGTTCATCGGCTTCAACGCGACGTTCATGCCGATGCACTGGCTCGGCCTGCAGGGCATGCCGCGCCGCGTGGCGGTCTACGACGAGCGCTTCGCCGAGCTCAACCTGTTCATCAGCGCGGCGTCGGGGATCATGACGATCGCCGTCCTGATCTTCTTCTACAACATGATCTGGTCGTGGCGGCAAGGCCCGATCGCGCCCTGGAACCCGTGGCGCGGGCGCACGCTCGAGTGGCTCGTCTCGTCGCCGCCCTCGATCTTCAACTTCGAGGCGACGCCGCAGGTGGTGGGCGGCCCCTACCAGTACGGCGTGCCCGGCGCGCGCCACGCGGTCGTCTTCGCCCCCGAGGAGATCGGCGGCGAGCTCACCGAGACCGAGAAGCGCACGATCGTCGTGGTCGCCAACGAGACCGTCGCCTCGTCCACGCTGGTCGACGAGATCCGCCGCCGCGCCGCCGACGGCCTCTGGCGCTTCACGATCGCGGTCGCCGCCGGGGGATCCGACCGCAGGGCCGCCGAGCGGCGCCTGCAGGTGGCGCTGTCGGTGCTCGCCGAGGCGGGCGTCGACGCCAGCGGCCTCGTCGTCGACGGCGACCCGTTCGACGCGGCCCGCGCGGTCATCGACGACGAGGACGTCTTCGAGATCGTGCTCGCGACCTACCCCACCGGCGAGTCGGCCTGGATGGACAACGACATGGTGGACCGGCTGCGCAAGGCGACCGGTCTGGGCGTCACCCGCGTGGTGGTGCGTCCCGACGAGGCGCGCGCGCCGCTGGCGCGACCCGGCGTCACCCGCGTCGCGGTCGTCGCCGACGACGCGCTCGCCAACGGCGCCCTGATCGAGCCCCTGCGCGAGCGGGCCGACCGCGAGCCGATCGCCGTCGTGCTGCTGTACCCGATGGCTCTCGACGTGCCGGGATGGACCGACGAGGCCGAGGAGCTGCGCTCGGCCGCCTCCGAGCGCGTGCGCGGCGCCGTCGGCCGGCTCCAGGAGGCCGGCGTGCAGTCGCGCGGCGAGGTGCTCGACGGCGACGCGGCCGAGGCGGCGCGCGTGGCCCGCGACGCCCACGGCGCGCAGACGCGTCCTGGTGGTGGCGACCCGCGGCGGGCGGCTCGACTCCGACGAGGCCCTCGAGCGCGTGAGCGCCGCGGCCGACCCCGTGCCGGTCGAGCGCATCGTCGTGGACGCCGAGGCCCCGACCGCCCCCGCCGGGATCTCAGGCGCTGATGGCGACCGTCGAGCCCAGCGTCACCGTCACGCCGCAGGCCACGCCGCCGCCGTCGCGCGGCGGCCAGCTCAGCCCCGGCCTCCTGTCGATGGTCTTCTTCATCGGCTCCGAGGTCATGCTGTTCGCCTCGTTCTTCACGGCCTACTTCTTCGTCCGCTTCAACGTCTCCGACCGGTGGCCGCCGCTCAACGCCGAGGGCGAGCCGTTCGAGCTGCCGGTCCTCATCACCGGCGTCAACACCGCCATCCTCGTGTCGTCGAGCTTCACGATCTGGTGGGGCGAGCACCGGCTGAAGCACTACGGCGACCGCAAGGGCGTCGAGCGCGGGCTGCTCGTGACGATGCTGCTCGGTGCGACCTTCCTGATCATCCAGATCAACGAGTACGTCGCACCTGGGCTTCACGCCGCAGGACACCGCCTTCGGCTCGGCCTTCTACTCGCTCACCGGGCTGCACGGGCTGCACGTCTTCGTGGGCCTGACGCTCCTGACGCTCTGCTACATCCGGGTCAAGCGCGGCCGCGACTTCTCGTCGAAGTGGGCCACGCCGCTCACCGCCAGCAGCATCTACTGGCACTTCGTCAACGTGGTCTGGGTGCTGCTCTTCGTCCTCGTCTACCTCCTATGACGGGCCGCGCCACGCTCCGCGCCGGCCGCCTCGCGGCCGCGGTCGCCCTCGCCGCAGGAGGCCTCGCCGCCGCCGGCTGCGGCGACGACTTCTCGACGGCCGACGCCGAGGCCGGCAAGCAGACCTTCATCACGCTCTGCTCGAGCTGCCACACCCTCGAGGACAGCGGCAGGCCGCCCTCCAACATCGGCCCCAACCTCGACGACGCCTTCCGCGCCGCCCGCCAGGCGGGCATGGAGGAGGACCAGTTCGCCGGGCGTGGTGTCGCGCTGGATCGAGATCGCCCAGCTGCCGATGCCGCGCGACCTCGTCACCGGCCAGGACAAGGCCGACGTCTCCGCCTACGTCGCCCAGGTGGCCGGCACGACGCCGGAGAGCACCGTGCGCCCGGCGCCGCCGGAGACGCCCGAAGTGCCGAACCCGCCGCGCCAAGCCCTTCAGTAGTCAGCCGCGTCCGGTGAGCGGGCGGCTCGACGGCGCGCGGGTGATCGTCACCGGGGCCTCGCGGGGGATCGGGCGCGCGATCGCCGAGGGCGTCGCGGCGGAGGGCGGACGCCTGGTGGTGACGGCGACGCGGCGCGCGAACCTCGAGGCGCTCCTCGCCCGGCTGCGCGAGCGCGGCGCCGAGGCCCACCCGGTGGTGCTCGATCTCGCGGACCCGGGGTCGGTCCGCGCCGGCGCGGCCGAGGCGGTCGCCGCGCTCGGGCGGGTCGAGGCGCTCGTCAACAACGCCAGCCTGCTGGGCGTGCGCCGCCCGCTGGCCGACTACCCGATGGACGTCTGGGAGCGCGTGATGGCGGTCAACGTCACCGGCACGCTGAGGCTGACGCAGGCGGTCCTGCCCGCCATCTCGCGCGGCGGCGCCATCGTCAACATCACCTCGGGCGCGGCCGGGCGCGCGACCTGGGGCGCCTACGCGGTCTCGAAGCTCGCCCTCGACGGCGTCACGGCGATGCTGCGCGAGGAGCTGGCCGACCGCGAGATCCGGTGCGTGGGCGTGAACCCGGGCGGCACGCGCACGGCGATGCGGGCGGCCGCCTACCCGCGGGAGGACCCGGCCACCGTCCCGCACCCGTCGAGCCGGGTGCCGCCGGTCATCGCGATCATCGCCGGCGAGGACCCCGGTCCCCACGTGGAGGCGGCGGCGTGGAGCTGAGCCCGATCCCCCCGCTCGCGCCCACCGACGGCTGGCGCGACGTGCCGATCGAGCCGGCCGACGAGCCGCTCGTGCGGGTGGCCGACATCGGCGGGCGGGTGCGCGACGACCCGCGCTACCACCGCGCGGGCCTGCCGGGCGCCCAGGAGGCCGGCTGGCTGCGCGAGGCGGTCGCCGAGGCCCTCGAGCGCGCGGCCGCGGGCCTGCCGGACGGGCTGAGCATCGTCGTCTGGGACGGCTACCGCTCGATCGAGACCCAGGCGGCCCTCTACGACGGCTACCTCTCCGAGCTGATGATGATCCACCCCGACCACCCCGCCGGCGCGCTCGAGGAGGCCGCGGCGCGCTACGTCACGCCGCCCTCGCGCAACCCGGCGGCCCCGCCGCCTCACCTGACGGGGGGCGCGGTCAACCTGACGCTCGCGGACGGCGACGGCCTCCCGCTCGACCTCGGCACCGACTTCGACGCCTTCGTCCCCGAGGCCGGCGCCCGCGCCCTGGAGCAGGTGGCCGGACCGGCCCGCGACCGGCGCCGGCTGCTGTTCTGGTCGATGTGCCGTCAGGGCTTCACGGCCTACCTCGAGGAGTGGTGGCACTTCGACCTCGGCGACCAGTTCTGGGGGCTCGTGCAGGGGCGCCCCGCCCGCTACGCGGGAGCGGCCGCGCCCCGGTAGCGGTTGCCCTCGGGTCCGCCGGTCGAGGGGAATCCCTCATGCGCCGATCGGCCGCGTCGGCTTAGCGTCGCCCTCGGTGGGACGAACCCATTATCGAGGAGGGGTGGACATGGGACAGCTCGACCGCATCGGCGACCCGGCGCCGGACGACGACGACCGGCCGGTGACCCGGCTCGGACCGCCGGGCTGGGACGAGTACGCGGGCGCGCGGGCGCGATTCATGCGCAACCTCGAGGTCGTCGGGCTCGAGACGGCCTGGACCTCCCCGTCGTTCGAGCCCGCGCGCGCCCAGGGGGAGGAGAGTCGGCCGTGACCCTCACCGGCATCGTGGCCCGGTACTTCGATGCCTGGAACGACCATGACGCGGCCGCATGTGCCTCGTGCTTCGAGAGCGACGGCGTGCGCGAGTGGCGCGTGCTGGCCCCGCCCCACATCGGCGGCAGCCCGTTCCCGCGCTTCACGGGGCGCGCCACGATCGCCGAGCGGATCGAGGAGTTCATGGCCTCCGTGCCCGACCTGGAGATCGACGTCAGCGCCCTCAGCGAGGGCAGCGACGACCGCGTCTGGACCGAGTGGCGGCTGCGCGGCACGCACGCCATCGACCTCGGCGCCTGGCCGGCCCGCGGCGAGCCGGTTCGACTTCGTCGGCGTCTCGATCTTCCGGATCGGCGCCGGCGGGATCGCCGAGGAGACGGCCTACTGGGACACGCTGCTCATGTTCGGCTCGGAGATGGAGGCGACGGCCGTCTACTGAGCCGGTGCGCCGCGCCTGGGCTTCCCCTGGGCGAACCGGCGCGCCAGCTCGGTGCGTGAGCGCAGGCCGAGCTTGCGGTAGACGCTGCCCAGGTGCCGCTCGATCGTCTTCTCCGACAGGAAGAGCCGGGCCGCCGCCTCGCGGTTGGTGAGCCCCTCCGCCACCGCGGCGGCGACCTGCAGCTCGCGCGGCGACAGCTCGTCGGCGGCGCGGGTGGCGCGGCGGCGCAGGCCGGAGCCGGCCGCGGCGATCTCCTCGCGCGCCTGGCGGGCCCAGGGCCGGGCGCCCAGCTCCTCGAACGTGGCGAGTGCCGGCTCGACCTGCTCACGGGCCTCGGCGCGCCGCCGCGCCCGCCTCAAGCGCGCTCCGTAGGCGAGCTGCGTGCGCGCCCGCTCGAACGGCGCGTCGGACTGGGCGTGCAGGGCGAGCGCCTGACCGAAGTGCCGGTCGAAGTCGGGGTCGATCATCCCCCTGCCCCGACAGGCCGCCGCGCGCGCCCAGCGGCCGCCGCCGCGGAACGCCTGCTCCGCGAGGGTCGCGACGGCGCGGCGAGCATCGTCCACGCGCCCGAGGCGGACGTACGCCTCGATCAGGTCGGGCTGCCACTGGAGCAGGTTCGGCTCGCCGAGGGCGCGCCGGCGATAGCCGTCCTCGATCCACCGCAGGTGCTCGAGCGCCGCCTCGGGCTCGCCGCGCGCCAGGTGCGAGGACGCGCGAGCCGCGGCGGCCAAGAAGCGGCCGGAGTCGGTCCCCATTCGATCGGCGAGCTCCTCGGCCCGCGCGCTCGCCTCGGCGCACTCGGCCTCGGCCCCCATTGCCGCCTGGGCCTGGGCGAGCAGTCCCTGCGCGTAGCCGAGGACGCTCCTCTGGCCGCTCTCGTCGAGCAGGCGCACCGCCTCCAGCGCCCCGGCCCGCGCCGCGCCGAGGCGCCCCAGGCGCAGGCGGAGCTCGCTGGCGATGACCAGTGCGTGCGCGGTATAGGCCACCGAGCCGGTCGTGCGCGCCCCGTCGAGCCATGGGCCGAGCCGCGCGGCCGCGACCTCGTACTGGTCGAGCCAGAGGTGGCAGAGCGAGGTCAGGCCCACCAGCTGGCCGACCGGCGACACGGGGTCGACGGCGTCCGCGATGCGGTCGAGGGGCGACAGGCAGGCGATGGCGCCGCGACGCTCGCCGTGCAGGGTCAGCGCCCATCCGACGAGGGCCATCGAGATGGGGAGGGGTCCCTCCTCGGCGGCCAGCGCCAGCGCGAGGCCGCGCCGCGACGTCGCCAGTGCCGACAGCGTCTGGGCGGCGAGGCTGTGGCCCACGACGGCGTCCGCGAGCATCAGCGCCGCCTTGTCCGGCACGGCCGCGGCGGCCCGGTCGGCTTCCTCGACGAGGATCGCCGCCCCCGCCGGCACCGGTCCGAGCCACATCGACATCAGGCCGCGCAGGTGGCCGATGTCCGCGCTCATCGCCGGGTCGGTTCGACTCGCGTGCCGCCGCCGCGAGCAGCTGCACGCTCCGCTCCAGGATCCCGCCGTGCTGGGCGGCGATTCCCGCGGCAAGCAGCCGCCGCGCGCGCTCGTCGCGCGATGAGCTGAGGGCGGCAGCGCGCTCCAGCGCCGCGGCGGCAGCGGTGTAGCCCGTTCGTCTCGCGGCGCGCGCGCCCACGTCCTCGAGTGCGGACGCGGCCTCGGCGTCGGGGCCGATCGCCGCCTCGGCCAGATGCCACGCGCGCGCCTCGGCGTCGCGGTCGGGGTCCAGCGCTGCGGCGAGCGCCCGGTGTGCCGCGCGCAGCTCGCCGGGATCGGCGAGCTCGAGGACGACCGAGCGCAGCACCGCGTGGCGCAGGCGCACCGCGTCGCCGTCGATGAGCAGGAAGCCGATGGCCTCCGCCTCGGCGAGGTCCCCCGGCCCCCTCCCCGTGTCGGCGAGCGCCGACACCAGCGGGGCGAGCGCCCCGTCGCCGCTCGCCGCCGCCAGCACGAGCGCCCGGCGAGCGCCCGGCTCGAGCGCCTCCACGCGTCGCCGGTACGCCCGCGCCAGCGCCTCGCCGGCGCGCAGGGGCCGCGGCAGCGCCACGCGGCCCGCGCGCTCGTCGGGGCTCAGGGCGCGTGGAAGCTCGACGAGCGCGAGCGGGTTGCCCTGCGCGAGCGCGAGGACCTCCTCCGCGACGCTCGCGGCGAGGCCGGCGGAGGCCGTCTGCGAGTCGAGCAACGATCTCGCCGACCGGTCGTCGAGCGGGGCGAGCTCGAGCTCGCGCGCCCCCTCCAGCTCGGCGCGCTCCGGAGGCCGCTCGCGCGAGGAGGCGAGAATCGCGATCGGCTCGTCCTCGATGCGCCGCGCGCAGAAGATCAGAGCCTCATGGGTGGGGTGGTCGACCCAGTGCAGGTCGTCGACGGCGATCAGCACCGGCCCGTCGGCGGCGACGGCGCCGAGCAGGCTGAGCGTGGCGGCGTAGGCGGCGAAGCGGTCGGGGACGGCCGGCGGCCCGAGCGCCAGGGCCGCCTGCAGGGCCGCGCGCTGGGCGCCCGGCACGCGCGCCAGGCAATCGAGCACCGGCCGCAGCAGGTCCGACAGGCCCGCGAAGGCGAGGCGCGACTCCGACTCGACGCCGTGCGCCCGCAGGACGCGAAAGCCGGCGGCCTGCGCCACCGCGTCGTCGAGCAGCGCCGTCTTGCCGATCCCCGGCGGGCCCTGGAGGAGGACCGCCTGCCCGCGACCCTCGCGCGCACCGTCGAGGGCCGCTCGGACGTACGCCCTCTCCGTCGAGCGCCCGGCGAGCACGGATCGATCATCCGTCCATTGGCACCCGCGTGTCCATGCAGGTTGGAGGAGGTTCGGCTAGCCGGCCACCGTCGACGCCTGCAGGTCACGGATGACGTCGGCCAGAGCCGCGGGCCGGTTCGTGACGATCCCGTTGATGTCGCAGGCGATGAGGCGGCGCATCTCGTCCTCGTCGTCGACGGTCCACGCGAAGACTCCGTAGCCGTGGCGGTGCATCCGCTCGACCATGCCCTCGTTGACGATGTCGAAGGGCACGCCGACGCCGGTGGCCACCAGCTGGCTGCCGGAGTCGCCCATCGCCAGGCTGGCGAGGCCCGCGGCCGAGTTGACCAGGTGGATGACCGGCGTGTCGGGGGCGAGCTCGTCGAGCCGCTCCCACACCTCGGGCAGGAAGGAGATGAACGTCACGCCGTCCTCGGCGCCCGCCGCCCGGACGGTCGCGACCGCGTCGTTGACGATGTCCGCCTCCTTGAGGTTGACGTTGACGCGCGCGCGGCCCTGGGCCAGCGCGAGCACGTCGGCCAGCTCGGGGATCCGCTCGCCGTCGCCGGCGTCGAGCGCCTGGGCCTCGGCCGCCGTCATCGCGCGCAGCTCACCGCTGCCGGAGGTGGTGCGGTTGACCGTCGCGTCGTGCAGCAGGAGCAGCGCGCCGTCGGCGCTGCGCCGCACGTCGCACTCGACCACGTCGGCGCGCTGGGCGATCGCGAGCTCGAAGGCCGGCAGCGTGTTCTCCGGCCGCTCGGCCGACGCTCCGCGGTGGGCCACGTTCCAGACCCGGCGACTCGTCCCCATGGCGCCATCCTACGCTGCCCTCGGGGGCACCGGCCCGTCGGGTGGGGGTCGTCAGGCCGCGCCCCGGCCCCGGTAACATCGGGCCGTGACCACCTCCTCGGGGGCGGCGCCGCCGGCCGCCGGGCTCGGGCTCGTGCCCGCCCTGCTCGGCCTCGTGCGCTTCTCGCACACGATCTTCGCCCTGCCGTTCGCGTTCTCGGCCGCCGTCCTGGCGCGCATGGAGGTGCCGCGCGCGGCGGTCCTGTGGTGGATCACCATCGCGATGATCGGCGCCCGCAGCCTCGCCATGGCGCTCAACCGCCTGATCGACGCCGACATCGACGCGCGCAACCCGCGCACCGCCGAGCGTGAGCTGCCGTCCGGGCGCCTGACGACCGGCCAGGTGGTCGGCTTCTGCGTCGTGAGCCTCGCGGTGCTGCTGCTCGCCGTCTCGCAGCTTCCGCGCGAGACCTGGGTGCTGTGGCCGATCCCGGTCGCGGCCTTCGTGATCTATCCCTTCACCAAGCGCTACACGTGGATGTGCCACATCGCGCTGGGGCTGACCATCGGGCTCGCGCCCCTGGGCGCGTGGCTGGCGGTGACGGGGGAGCTGAGCGCCGCCCCGATCCTGCTGGGGCTCGCCGTCGCCTGCTGGATCGCCGGCTTCGACATCATCTACGCGCTGCTCGACGTTGACTTCGACCGCGCCGACGGCATCCACTCGATCCCGGCGCGCTTCGGCGCCGCCCAGGGCCTGTGGGTCACGCGCGGGCTGCACGCGGCGGCGCTCGCGTTGCTCGTCGCGGCGGGCGCAGCGGCCGGGGCGGGCGCCGTCTACATGGTCGGCGTGGCCGTCTGCGGCGCGGTGCTGGCGTACGAGAACGCGATCGTGGGGCCGCGCGACACGAGCCGCGTGTCGATCGCCTTCGCCCAGTCGAACGGCCTGCTGGCGGTCGTCTTCCTGGTCTTCACGCTGGCCGAGGTGACGCTGTAGAGCCTGCCGAGCTCGTGCGGGCGTCCGGCCTGGTCAAGCGCTTCGGCGAGCGGAGGGCGGTCGACCGGGTGGATGTGGAGCTGCGCGCGGGCGAGTGCCTGGCCGTCCTGGGGCCGAACGGCGCCGGCAAGAGCACGCTGCTGAGGATGATGGCGACGCTGCTGCGCCCGGACGCCGGGCGAGCTGGCCGTCTGCGGCCACGCGCTGCCCGACGAGGCCGGCGCGGCCCGCGGCGAGATCGGCTACCTGGGCCACGACCCGCTGGTCTACCTCGACCTCACCGCGCGCCAGAACCTCGAGCTGTACGCCGACCTCTACGGCCTGCCCGACCCGCGGCGCCTGGCCGACGACGCCCTCGACCGCGTGGGACTGCTCGCCCGCTCGTACGACCTGGTGCGCACCTTCAGCCGCGGCATGGCCCAGCGCCTCGGGCTGGCGCGCGTGCTGCTGCACGAGCCGCGGCTGCTGCTGCTCGACGAGCCCTACGCCGGGCTGGACGCCGCCGGCGCCCACCTGCTCGACGGGGTGCTCGCCGAGGCGTCGGCGGGGCGCGGGGTGGTGATCGTCACCCACGAGGTGGAGCGCGGCGTGGCGCTCGCGGGCCGGGTGCTGGTGCTGCGCGCCGGCCGGGCGGTGATGTCGGGGCCCACCGGCGCCATCGACGGCGCCGCCTTCCGCGCCCGCTACGAGGAGCTGGTGGCGTGAGCGGCCGCCCCGCCTGGCGGCGCCAGATGCGGGCCCTGCTGCTGAAGGACCTGCGCCTCGAGCTGCGCACCCGCGACACCGTCGTGGCCATGGCGCTGTTCTCGGTCGTCGCGATGCTGATCTTCCAGTTCGCCTTCGGCTCGCGCGGCGACGACCTGACGCCCTACGCCGGCGGCATCCTCTGGGCGACGCTGTCGCTCACGGCGGTCCTCGGGGTCGGCCGCTCGTGGGTGCCCGAGCGCGAGCAGCGCGTGCTCGACGGCATCCTCGTCGCCCCGGTCCCGCGGCTGGTGCTGCTGGCCTCGAAGGCCGGCGCGATCTACGCCTACCTGCTGGCGGTCGAGGTCGTGGCGGTGCCGCTCGTCGCCCTCTTCTTCGTGCGCGGGTCGGTCGCGGGCGACCTCGGGCTGATCGTCCTCGTCTGCCTGCTCGCGAACGTCGGCATCTCGGTCCTCGGCTCGCTCTACGCCTGCCTGGCGCTGTTCGCGCGCGCCCGCGAGCTGCTGCTGCCGGTGCTGTTCCTGCCCTCGCTGCTGCCCGTGGTGATCGCCGCCGCGGGGGCCGTGAACGCGGTCGCAGGGGGGACGAACGACCTCGCGGAGTACCGGGGCTACTGCCTGTTCCTGGGGGTGTATGCGGTAATCTTCGGGCTTGTGGCCTACGCGACGTACGATCACGTCTTCGATGACTGACGCGCGTCCAGCCCGGCGGCTCGCGGTCACCGGAACGCTCACCGCGGCCCTCGTCGCGCTCGCGACCTACGGCGTCTTCTTCGTCGCACCCGAGGACGCCGACCAGGGGATCATCCAGAAGATCTTCTACTTCCACGTGGCGATCGCGATCGGGTCGCTGCTGGCCTTCGCCGTCGCCTGCATCTACGGCATCCGCTACCTGCGCTCGCGCGACGAGCGCCTCGACGAGGTCTCGTTGACCGCCGTCGGCATCGGCATCGGCTTCTCGGTGCTCGTCGTGATCACGGGCTCGATCTGGGCCAAGGCGTCGTGGGGGACGTGGTGGGTCTGGACCGACCCGCGGCTCGTGACCTTCGTGGTGGTGCTGCTGCTCTACGCGGCCTACTTCGTGCTGAGGTCGTCGGCCGAGGGCGAGCGGCGCATGCGCTACTCGGCGATCTACTCGATCGCCGCCTTCGCGTCGGTGCCGCTGTCCTTCTACTCGGTGCGCGTGGCGCGCTCGTTCGTGCACCCGGTCGTCTTCACCTCGGACGGCGCCAACATGCCGAACTCGATGCTGGTGTGGTTCGCCGTCAGCCAGGTGGCCGTGATCGGCGTCTTCCTCACGATCATGCAGGTCGAGCTCCTCCACCGGCGCGCCGAGGTGGCCCTGCGCCGCATCAAGCCGCGCCTCGAGGCGGCGGCGTGAGCACCGGCGCGCAGTACGTCGTCGCGGCGTACGGCGTCGTGCTGTTCGGGCTCCTGATGTACGTGGTCGTGCTCGGGCTGAGGACCGCGCGGCTGGCGCGCGAGGCCGAGCTGCTCGCCCGCCTGGTCGAGCGCGAGCCCGAGCCGCACCGCGAGCCGGCGGCGACGCCGTGAGCGGCAACCGCGTCGCGCCGAGCCGGCCGCCCGGACCGGGCAAGGTCTTCTACCCGATGTTCGTCGACCTCGAGGGGCGCCGCTGCCTGGTCGTCGGCGGCGGCCCGGTCGCCACCGAGAAGGTCGAGAAGCTCCTCCTGCACGGCGCCGTCATCCGGCTGGTGACCCCCGAGACGACCGGCGAGCTGGCGGCGATGGTCTCGTCCGGGGAGGTCGCCGAGCACCGGCGGCGGGCCTACCGGCCCGAGGACCTCGAGGGCTGCTTCCTGGTGATCGCGGCGACCAACCTCGACGCCATCAACCGGATGATCTGGCAGGACGCCGAGGCCCTGAACCTGCTCTGCAACGTCGTCGACGTCCCGCCGCTGTGCAACTTCATCGTCCCGTCGATCGTGCGTCGCGGCGAGCTGGCGCTGGCGGTCTCCACCGGCGGCGCGAGCCCCGTGGTCGCCAAGCACATCCGCCGCGAGCTCGAGGAGGCCTACGGGCCCGAGTGGGAGGCGCTCGTCGAGCTGCTGCGCGACGTCCGCGACGAGCTGAAGGTGCGCTACCCCGACATGCCGAGCCGCCGCGACGCGGTCGAGCGCCTGATGGAGACCGACGTCGTGCGGCGCCTGGCCGACGGCGACGACGACGGCGCGCGCGAGCTGGCCCACCGAGTCCTCGACATCGGGGTGACGGCATGACCCCTCCTCGCAGCTCGCTCTCGGCGGCGCGCGGACGAGTCGGGGGGCGGGCATGACGCTCGTCGCCCTCGGGCTCTCGCACAAGACGGCGCCGATCGCCCAGCGCGAGAAGGCCGCGCTGTCGGAGGCCGAGACGCGCTCGCTGCTGCGCGACCTGATGGGCGCCGGCGTCGTCGCCGAGGCCGTCGCGCTGTCGACCTGCAACCGCACCGAGGTCTACGCTCTCGGCCGCCGATGCGTCGGCCGCCGAGGACGCGCTCGGCGACGCGCTGGTGGCCCACACCGCACATCTCCGAGGACGAGCTGTCGTGCGCGCGCTACGTGCTTCGCGACGACCGCGCGGCGACGCAGCTCTTCCGGGTGACCTCCAGCCTCGACTCGATGGTCGTGGGCGAGAGCGAGATCCAGGGCCAGGTGCGCCAGGCCTGGGAGATCGCGGCCGAGGAGGGGGCGTCGGGCGCGATCCTGAACCAGCTCTTCCGCCAGGCGCTCGAGGTGGGCAAGCAGGTGCGCGCCCAGACGCGCATCGGCGCCGGCTCGGCGTCGGTGTCGGCGGTGGCCGTGGAGCTGGCCGAGGAGGTCCTCGACGACCTGCCCGGCCGCCAGGTGCTGCTGATCGGCGCGGGGCGCATGGCCGAGTCTGACCGCCCAGGCGCTCGTCGGCGCACGGGGTGCGCGAGGTCGTGTTCGCCAACCGCACCGTCGGCACCGCGCGCCAGCTGGCGAGCCGCGTCGGCGGGCGCGGCGTCGGCTTCGACCGCCTCGCGGACGAGCTGCGGGCGGCCGACATCGTGATCTCGTCGACCGACGCCCCGCACGCGATCCTGCGCGACGACGAGCTGGCGCCGGTGATGGCCGAGCGCACGGCCCGCCCGATGGTGATCGTTGACATCTCGGTGCCGCGCGACGTTGACGCGGCGGTCGCCGACATCGGCGGCGTGGCCCTGTTCGACATCGACGACCTCGAGCGCGTCGTCGAGATCAACCTCAACGGCCGCCGTCTCGGAGGCCGAGCGCGGCGAGGGCTTCGTGATCGGCGCGGTCCAGGGCTTCTCGAGCTGGCGCCGCGGGCTCGCGGCGGCGCCCGCGATCACCTCGCTGCACGCGCGCGGAGAGGAGATCCGGCGCGCCGAGCTGGCCCGCGCCGAGGCGGGCTGGGCGGACCTCTCGGACGCCGACCGCGCGCGCCTCGAGGCGCTCACCAAGGGCATCGTCAACAAGCTCCTGCACGAGCCGACCGTCCGCGTGCGTGCGGCGGCCGAGGACGGCGACGCCCTGCGGCACCTCGAGAGCCTGCGCCACCTGTTCGGCCTCGAGGCGCCGACGGGCTCCTGACCCGCGGGGGAGGCGGCGGTCCGCCTGATCCTCGCGCACCCGGCGCTCGCCCCTCGCCCTCGCCCAGACCGAGCTCGTCGCCGAGCGCCTGCGCGCCGCCGGACACGAGCCCGAGGGGCTCGAGCTCGACGACCACCGGCGATCGCTGGAGCGCCCAGGACCGCACGCCGGCGCCCGACCGCGGGCTGTTCGTGAAGGAGCTGGAGGAGGCCCTGCTCGACGGGCGCGCGCACCTGGCGGTGCACTCGGCCAAGGACCTCCCCGGCGAGCTGCCGCCGGGCCTCGCCGTGGTCGGGGTGCCGCCGCGGGAGGACCCGCGCGACGTGCTGGTGGGGCCCGCGGGCGGCCTCGACGACCTGCCGGCCGGCGCGCGCGTCGCCACCGGCAGCCCGCGCCGCGCCGCGCAGATCCTGTCCGCGCGACCCGACCTGACGGTCGTGCCGATCCGCGGCAACGTGGGCACGCGGCTCGACAAGCTGGCCCGCGGCGACGCCGACGCGCTGGTGCTGGCCGCCGCCGGGCTGCGGCGGCTGGGG
Source organism: uncultured Actinomycetota bacterium (assembly GCA_963712875.1). Taxonomy (GTDB): domain Bacteria; phylum Actinomycetota; class Actinomycetes; order Propionibacteriales; family Nocardioidaceae; genus Nocardioides. Next base: position 261,125 of record CAVQJS010000021.1, read on the forward strand.
CTGTGGCCGCGCGGGACGTCGCCGCTGCCGGTGGAGATCTCGACGCCGGCGCCGGGCCAGGGCCTGCTCGCGGTGGAGGGGCGCGCCGGCGATCCGGCCGGCGAGGCGGCCGCCGCCGCGCTCGACGACCGCTCCGCGCACGTCTGCCTGCGCGCCGAGCGCGCCTTCCTGGCGGCGATGGGGGGCGGCTGCATGCGGCCGATCGGCGCGCTCTGCGAGCCGCAGGGCGACGGCCTGCGGCTGCGCGCCTTCGCGGGGTCGGAGGACGGGGCGCGCGGCGATCGCGCCGAGCGCTCCGGGCCGGCGGACGACCCCGAGGCGCTCGGCCGCGAGGCCGCCGCGGCGCTCTCGGCCGCCCGCAGGTGACCGGGCTCGTCCACCTCGTGGGGGCCGGCCCCGGCGACCCCGGGTTGGTGACGGTCGCCGGCCGCGAGGCCCTCGAGCGCGCCGAGGTGGTGGTGCACGACCGGCTCGGCACCGAGGAGCTGCTCGCGCTCTGCCGCCCGGACGCCGAGCTGCTCGAACGCCGGCAAGGCGCCCGGTCGCCAGGCGATGAGCCAGGACGAGATCAACGCGGCCCTGGTGGAGCACGGTCGCCGCGGGCGGCGGGTGGTGCGACTGAAGGGCGGCGACCCGTTCGTCTTCGGCCGCGGCGGAGAGGAGGCCGAGGCGCTCGCGGCCGCCGGCGTGCCGTTCGTCGTGGTGCCGGGCATCACGAGCGCGATCGCCGCGCCCGCCTACGCGGGGATCCCGGTCACGCATCGCGGCGTCGCCACCTCGTTCACCGTCGTGACCGGCCACGAGGACCCCGGCAAGGCCTCCGAGCAGACCGACTGGGCGGCGCTGGCGGCCGTTCCCGGCACCCTCGTGATCCTGATGGGGATGGGCCGACTGGCCGAGATCGCCGACGCGCTGACGTCGGCGGGGCGGCCCGGCCGACGAGCCCGCGGCCGCCGTCCAGTGGGGCACGACGCCGCGCCAGCGCAGCGTCGTCGCGACGCTCGGCACGCTGGCGGAGCGCGTCGAGCGCGAGGGCCTGGGGTCGCCGGCGGTCGTCGTGGTCGGGCCGGTCGCGGCGCTGGCGCCCGCCATCGCCTGGGCGGGCGAGCGGCCGCTGCTGGGGCGGCACGTGGTCGTGACGCGCGCGCGGGCCCAGGCCAGCGAGCTGTCGTCGCGCCTGCGCGCTCTGGGGGCGGCGGTGATCGAGCTGCCGGCGATCCGCATCGAGCGTCTGCCCGAGGGCCCGGATCTCGCGTCGGCGCTCGAGGTGCTGGCCGACTACGGCCTCGTCGTGCTGACGAGCGTGAACGGGGTCGATGCGCTCTTCGACGCGCTCGCGGCCCGCGACCGCGACGCGCGCGCGCTGTCGGCCGCGTCGACCGTGGTGGCGATCGGCCCGGCGACCGCCGCGCGCCTGGCCGAGCGCGGCGTGCGCGCCGACGTGGTGCCGGAGCGGTTCGTGGCCGAGGGCATCCTGGAGGCCCTCGCCGACGTGCCCGTGTCGGGCGCCCGCGCCCTCGTCGCGCGCGCCGGCGGCTCGCGTCCCGAGCTGATCGACGGCCTCGAGCGCTCGGCGCCCGCGTCGACGAGGTGCTGTTGTACGAGGCCGTCCCCGAGCCGGCCGACGCCGATCTCGTGGCGCGGGCGCTCGACGCCGACTACCTCACCTTCACCGCGTCCTCGACCGTCCGCGCCTTCACCGAGCTGCTGAGCGACGCCGACCGGGCCCGGCTCGCGCAGAGCGGCCCGCGGGTCGTCTCGATCGGGCCGGTGACGAGCGCGACCGCGCGCGAGGAGGGCCTGCGCGTCGATGCCGAGGCCACCGAGCACACGATCCCGGGCCTCGTCGAGGCCCTGCTCGCCGACGCGGGCCCCTAGAGCCTCTCCGCGATCGCACCGGCCAGGTGGTCGGCGGCGCCCGGAACGTGGGCCAGGAACAGCGACGGCTCGAGCAGCTCCAGCTCGATGACCAGCGGATCGCCGTCCGGTCCCGGCACGAGGTCGACGCGGGCGTAGAGCAGGTCGCCGGCCCCGCCCGGCACGGCCGCCAGCGCCGCGCGGGACACCGCGGCCTGGTCGGGGGTGGGGGAGGCGGGCGAGATGTCCTCCTCCACGAACAGGTCGCCCACGATTGCGAGCCCCGGAACGAGCAGCGGGCCCTTGCGCACCGCGTGGCTGAGGGCCCCGCCCAGGTGGACCATCGCCGTCTCGCCCGCGTCCTCGACGCCGGCCATGTAGGGCTGGGCCATCGCGGCGCGGCCGTCGGCGTGCAGGCGCGCCACGTGGGCCTCGGCGCCCGCGCGGTCGCCGGCGGGGTGGCGCTCGGTGTCGAGCGATCCCGCCGAGACCACCGGCTTCACGACCACCTCGCCGTCGGGCCACGCCATGGGCTCGCCGGGCTCGGCGAAGGCCGTGGGGACGACCGGCACGCCCGCCCGCGCCAGCTCGTCCAGGTAGCGCTTGTCGCTGCTCCAGCGCAGGGTCGCGGGAGGGTTGTGCAGCGGGGTCGTCGCCGCCACGCGGTCGGCCCACGCCAGCAGCTCGTCGCGGCGGCGCGTGTAGTCCCAGACCGAGCGCACGACGGCGAGGTCGAAGGCGCCCCAGTCCACCGCCGGGTCGTCCCAATCGACGAGCTCGTGCGCGACGCCGCGGCGCCCGAGGGCCTCGGCGAGCGGCGGCAGGTCGTCGTCGAGGCTGCGCGCGACCGAGGCCGTGACCACGGCGACGCTCACACCCGGCGGCGCTCCGAGAGGGGCACTCGCACGGGGAGACCGTGATCGGCGTCGCCGTGCTCCACCTGCAGGGTCGTGTGGGTGATGCCGAACTCGTGGCGCAGCATCTCGCTGAGCTCGCGGCGGCGAGCGTGGCAGTCCTCGTCGTCGGGCACGAGCACGTGGGCCGACAGCGCGGGGAAGCCCGAGGTGATCGTCCAGATGTGCAGGTCGTGGACCTCCGTGACGCCCTCGGACTCGGCCATCCGCCGCCCGACCGCGTCGGCGTCGATCCCCTCGGGCGCCGCCTCCAGCAGCACGCCGAGGGACTCGCGCAGGACCCGCCACGAGCTTCCCAGCACCAGCAGGCCGATCAGCACGCTGACCAGCGGGTCGGCGTAGAGCCAGCCGGTCGCCATCACGACGACGGCGGCGACGACCACGCCCACCGAGCCGAGCAGGTCGGCGACGACGTGCAGGAGCGCCGCGCGCAGGTTGAGGCTGCGGCCCCCCGAGCGGAGCAGGATCGCCAGGCCCGCGACGTTCACGGCCAGGCCGGCGAGCGCCACGGCGAGCGTCGTGCCCGCGAGGATCTCCGGCGGGTCGGATAGGCGCCGGGCGGCCTCGACGAAGATCCAGATCGCGATCGCCACGAGGGCCACGCCGTTGACGAGCGCCGCCAGGATCTCGGCCCGGCGAAAGCCGAAGGACATGCGCGACGTCGGCGGTCGCGCGGCGAGCCAGATCGCGACGAGGGCCAGGGACAGGGAGCCCACGTCGGAGAGCATGTGGCCCGCGTCCGCGAGCAGCGCGAGGCTCCCGCCGACGAGCCCGCCGACCAGCTCGGCGATTGCGAGCACCCCGGTCAGCACCAGGACGAGCGTCAGCGCACGGGCGTCCCGGGCCCGGTGCGGGGCGTGGTCGTGCCCGTGCGCCATCAGCCCTGCGGGTCGAGCGCGACGCCGGGCGCCCGGGCGAGGCCCGAGAGCTCGATCGCGCGGTGGGCGGCCGACCCCCGGCGCACGGCCAGGCGTACGCTCCCCGCCCCGACGCGCTCGATCAGCTCGCCGACCAGGCGCGTGCCGGCGCTGTCGAGGAAGGGGACCTCGCGAAGGTCGACCGTGAGCTCGTCGCCGGGTGCGAGCTCCTCCACCAGCCTCGCGAGGAGCGCCGGTGCCGAGGCGTGGTCGATCTCGCCCTCCAGCCGCGCGACGGCGCGCGTCGCGCCGGGCGCGCCCCCCTCGCGCGAGAGCTCGATGGCGGCCCGCGCGTCCGGCTCGGCGCCGCCGGCCGCCGCCCCGCCCGCCGCCGCCCGGGCGTCGAGCCGCTTCGTCATGCGAACGACGGTCCCTGCGGCGTCGGTGCGCACCCCCACCTCGTCCATCGTCGCCCGCATCATCCCCAGCCCGCGCCCTCGGTCGCCGGGGGCCGGCGAGCTGCGCCAGCGCCCGGTGTCGCGGACCTCGACCGCCACCAGGCGGGCGGCGTCGATCCGGGCCGTGAGCGCGATGCGCCCGCGCACGCGGCCGCGGTAGGCGTGCTCGACGCAGTTGGCCGCGGCCTCGCCGGCGGCGAGGATCACCTCGTCGACCGCCGAGGCGGCGCCGACGTCCTGCAGCCAGCCGGACAGGCGGCGCCGCAGCCCTCCCAGCTCGGTCGCGACGGCCGGCACCGCAACCTCGAGCGCCGGCGCCGGCGCCGGCGCGAGCCTCAGCGCGAGCAGCGCGGTGTCGTCGCCGGACCCCCCGGCCGCCAGGCTCGCGAGCAGGGCGTCGCACAGCGCGTCCGGCGTGGGCGCCTCGGCGGTCAACGCGGCCCGGCGCAGTCGCTCGAGCGACTCGTCGATCGACTCGCGCGGACGCTCCACGAGCCCGTCGGTGTAGAGCAGGAGCGTGTCGCCTCCCGCGAGCGCCGTCGTCGCCCCACCGCGCGACCCGTGGGTCGCGAGGCCGAGCGGCGGCGAGCGTCCCTCCCAGAGGAACGCGGCCTCGGCGGCGCCGGCGGCCGGCACCACCAGCGGCGGCGGGTGGCCGGCGCAGGCGTAGCTCAGCTCCCCCGAGCCGAGGTCGAGCAGGCAGAGCGCCGCGGTGGTGCCCATCGCGTCGGGCAGGCCGAGCGCGAACCCGGCGAGGCGGTCGAGGACCGCCGCCGGGGCGGGGTCCTCGGCGGCGAAGATCCCCAGGGCGCTCCGCAGCTGGCCCATCACCGCCGCCGCCTGCGGCCCGCGCCCCACGACGTCCCCGACGGCGACGAGGACGCGGCCGTCCGTGAGCGGGATGGCGTCGTACCAGTCGCCGCCGACCCGTCCCGGCTCCTCGCTCGCGACGTAGCGGCGCGCGAGCTCACCGCCCTCCAGTTGGGGCAGCCGGAACGGCAGGAGCGCCTCCTGCAGCGTCTCGGCGACATGCCGCTGGCCCTCGTAGAGGATGGCGTTGTCGAGCGCCAGTCCCGCCCGCCGCCCGATCTCCACCGCGAGGTCGCGGTGCTCCTCGGTGAAGCGCCGCCCCGACTCGCCGCACATCAGCGCGAGCGCCCCGATCGCCCGGCCGCGGGCCGTCATCGGCACGCCGATGTACGACACCGGGGCGAGCTCCCGCAGCCCGGCGAGGAACTCCTCGTCGGCCGGCATCTCCTCCCACTGGTCCTCGGTGACCTCCGAGATCAGGACCGCCCGGCCGGAGCGGATCACCTGCGCCGGGCCGCCGCGGACGCCGAGCGACCGGTCGCTCCCGTAGGTCGCGCGCACGAGCTCCTGCTTGTCGGCATCGGCGTGCGCGCAGGCGACCAGCGGGACGTTGCCGCGGTCGTCGAGGGCCCTCACCGTGCAGAAGTCGGCGAGGCGGGGGACGACGGCGCGCACCAGCGCGTCGAACCGTCTGGAGACGCCGACCGGGGCGTCGAGCGCCAGGCTGACGTCGGCGAGCAGTCGCGCCCGGTCCTCGGCGCGCTCGGCGGCATGGCGGGCGCGCGCCTCGGCGTCGTGCAGGCGCGCGCGCTCGAGCGCCGACGAGCACTGGGCGGCCAGCGCGAGGCCGTGCTCGCGCTCCTCGGGGCTGAACGCGCGCTCGTCCTCGGAGAACCGGAACGCCACGGCGCCCGTCAACGCGCCGTTCGCCGACAGCGGCAGGCCGACGGCGACGCTGCTGGCGAGCCCGACGCTCTCCGGCGGAAAGCCCTCCGGCCAGTCGTCGGCCGACTCGAACCAGAACGGCTCGCCCGTGCGCAGCACCTCGACGAGCGGCAGCGGCGCGTCCAGCGGCTGCAGCTCGCCGGGGGAAACACGCCCGAGGGGTAGCCGGTCGCCGCCAGCACACGGGCGCCGCCGTTCTCCTTGAGGATGAGGACGCCCGCGGTGGCGCCCAGCGCGGCCATCCCCTCGGAGACGATCAGGCGGGCCACGTCCTCCTGATCGAGGGTCGCGGACAGGGCGGCCGTCATGCGCTGGAGCCGCTCCACCCGCGCGCGCGCCGACGTCTCGGCGTCGTAGAGCCGGGCCCGCTCGAGCGCCTGGGCGCACTGGCGCGCGAGGGTGACCGCGAGCTCCCGCTCCGGCCCCGGGACGTCGCGCTCGGCCTCGAAGACGACCATGACGACCCCGAGCGTTCCCCGGTGGCCGGCCAGCGGCACGATCGCCGCGGCGCGGGCGCGATCGGCGAAGGCCCGCGCCCCGTTCGGGCACTCGCGCCGCCAGGTGCCCGCATCGGAGAGCCAGATCGCCTCCCCCTCTCCGAGGCAGCGCGTCAGCGCGAGCGGGGCGTTCGACCGGCACGTGCCGGAACGCGTCAGCGAGGTCCGGGTCGATCCCCTGGGACGCGGCCAGCTGCAGCTCCCCGTCCCACAGCACGCACAGCAGGGCCCCGTCGCCATCGAGCACCGACGACGTCTCGCGGAGGGCGATCGCCACGACGTCGTCGGGGGTCAGGGCCTCCGACAGCTCGGCCGTCACGCGCGCCAGCCGGGCGACGCGACGCCCGTCGGCCTCGCCGGCCGCCAGGGCCGAGCGCAGCCCGACCTCGCTGGACGCGGCGCCGGCGAGCGCGGCGAGGATGGTGGCCTGGCGCGAGGTCCACTCGCGCGCGATCGTGTCGGCGACGCAGAGCGTCCCGAGGACGTGGCCGCCGGAGGAGCGGATCGGGTGCCCGGCCCAGGCGACGACCCCCGGCGGGTCGGCCGCGAGCGGAGCGCCTCCATCGGCGCGCGTGTCGGTCACCAGAAGCGGCTCGTCGCGCCCGACGACGTGCCGGCAGAAGGACTCGTTGACCGCCAGCTCTCGGAGGCCTCCGGCCGCATCGACGCCGAGCGAGCTCTTGCGGAACGCCCGGCGGTCGTCCACGAGCGTGAGGAAGGCGTAGGGCGCGTCGAGGAGGGCGGCGGCCAGCGCCGTCAGACGGTCGAACGGCTCCTCGGGCCCGGTGTCGAGCAGCCCCGTCGCCCGCACCGCCGCCACGCGTTCGGGGTCGCGGACCGCGTCCACTCCCCAAGCGTACCTCAGGCGGTCCGGCGCAGCCGCACGGCCCGAGTCTTCGGGCCCGACCCGACGAGCGAGGCCCTGACGCCGCGCGGCCCCGACCGGGAGACCGCGATCGCGTCGCGCCGCGGCAGGCGCGCCGACACGCGCGCTCGCGCTCCCGACGCGAGCGCGGGGATGGCGAACCGGGCCAGCAGGCGCCCTCCGCGCCGCAGGTCCCACGTCTCCGCGACGCACCCGCCGGCGACCCGACAGCGCACGCGCAGCCCCGCCCGGCGGCCCCTCACGCGCAGCCGCGGCACGACCGGCGCCGCGTCGCCGGCCAGGGGGCCACCCCAGGAGGCCTCGATGACGCCGCGGGCCAGGAGCCGCTCGCCGCCGCCCGCCAGAGGGACGGTCCAGGTGTCGTCGTCGCGCGTGAACGCGACCTGCGTCCCGTCGGGCGACAGGCTCGGCGAGGAATCCGACGGGCCGCTCGACAGGGTCCGCAGCGGCGCGCCCGTCTGGGCGTCGTAGACCGCGATGCGGCTCGCCGAGTCGTCGAGCCCCAGCGCCTGCACCACGATCAGGCGGCCGTCGCGGGTGCCGGTGGGCTCCGCGAGCGTCAGCGCCGGGTCGTCGGCCACCGGGCGGCCGCACGGCGGCAGGCCCCCGGACGGCGCGAGCGGCGGGCGGCAGACGACGTAGCGGTCGTCGTCGCCGACGGCGGAGGTCAGCAGCGGCTGCCCGCCCGACCAGCCCGGCTCGGCGGCCTCCGAGGTCGAGGCGTAGGACCGCGGGCCGGCCGCGCCCGTCACCAGCACCGTTGACTCGAGCACGAAGCCCTCCTCCCCGGCGCTCGCGCCGAAGGTCCGGAGCATGAGGCTGCGGCCGTCGGGGGAGACGGCGACCTCGCGCGCGTCCTCGGTCTCGAGCAGCGGCTGGGCGCCCGCGCCGCGCCGGCCGCCGCGGTACGGCGTCCCTGCGCGGACGTATGCGAGGACCGCGCCGTCGCGCGAGACCGACGGCGAGGAGTAGGCGCCCGCGGCGCCGTCGGTCGTGAGCCGCGTGATGGCGCCGCCCTCGCTGACGGCGCACAGGTCCTCCTCGCAGACCCCGATCAGCTCGGCCCCGGCGGCACCGCCGGGCAGCGCCGCGCCCGCGGCCAGCGCACCGATCGCGAGAAGGCGCCGGCGCATGGGCCCCCGCTCAGGCGGCGTCGGCGGCCGTTCGCAGCCCGAGCTGGGGCGCGATCGGCGCGAGCGCCGCGACCACGTTGGCGATGTGCTCGTCGAGCTCCATCCCCAGCAGCTCCGCGCCGGCGTAGACCTCGTCGCGGTGCACCCCGGCGGCGAAGGACGGCTGCTTGAGCTTCTTCTTCACCGACTTCGGCGTCAGGCCGTCGAGCCCCGTCGGGCGCACCAGCCCGCACGCGTGGACGAAGCCCGACAGCTCGTCGCAGGCGAACAGGGTCCGCTTGAGCGGCGTGTCGCGCGGCAGGCCCAGGTGCTCGGCGTGCGAGAGCACCGCCTCGACGACGTCCTCCGGGTAGCCCTCCTCGCGCAGGATCGGCGCGCCGTCCTGCGGGTGCTCGTCGAGCGTCGGGTGGATCTCGTAGTCGAAGTCGTGCAACAGCGCCACGGCGCCCCAGCGCTCCTCGTCCTCGCCGTCGCGGCGCGCGTAGGAGCGCACCGAGGCCTCGACGGCGAGCGCGTGGCGCAGCAGCGCCTCGCCGGTCGTGTAGCGGGTCAGCGTCGCCCAGGCCCTGTCGCGGGTGACCTCCATCCGAGGCGCCACGATAGCGTCGGCCGGCCGCCCTACGCCGGGACCGCCGTGCCGTTGAAGGAGCAGCGGTCCGCCGCCCCGTCGGCGATCGACGCCGATGTTGAGGCTGAACGTCCGGGTCGGCCCGATGAAGATCACGATCCCGACCGATCGCGAGAACGCGCCGTCGTCTGCCGTCGGCCCGCCGAGCGGATTCGCCGGCCGGCCGCGAGGGTGTTCGGGAAGTTGGTGGATGTGGTGGGATCCGGATCCTGCAGGATCCGTCCCGTCGTCGACGTTCGACGTGCCGATAAAGGACGTTCCCGCCGGCACGCTGGCGGTGATGGCGAGAGCGGTCTGGCCGGCGACCGGTCCGGCTTCGCACACCACGGACAGGGCCAGCCCCGGCTGGTCGAGGATCGTCTGTGCGGGCGACCCCTGGGCGGCCGAGTAGGCGATGCGCGTCGCGCCCGGCCCCTGCGGCCCGGTCGGGCCCGCGGGGCCCGCGGGGCCCGCGGGGCCGGTCGCGGCGGCCGGCAGCCTGTCGAGCCGGGTGTTCGCCCGGTTGGCCCGCTTGACGCCCTGCTGGCCGATGCGCTGGTTGATGCGCAGCTGCTCGGCGCTCAGCGTGACGCCCGATCGGCCGCCCTGCGCGCCGGCCGGCTCCGCGGCGCGGTCGAGCCCCACCGCCAGCGCGAGGCCCAGCGCGACCCCGATCGGCACGGCCAGCCACCATCCCATCCGTCGTGCGTGTCGCATCGTGCCCCGTTTCTTTGACGAACAGACGTCGGCACCCTATGTGGTCGCCGCCGAGGACGAGGCGCGTGCGGGTTCGCGCGAACGCCCGCGCGCCACCATGAACACGCCCACGAGGATCAGCACCATCCCGCCGACCGTCGCGAGCGTGATCGCCTCGTCGCGCAGGGCCCAGCCGTAGGCCAGCGCCACCGGAGGGATCGTGTAGGCCACGACGGACGCGCGGCTGTAGCCGATCTCCGCGATCAGCCCGTAGTAGACGACGAAGGCCCAGGCCGTGCCGACCAGGCCGAGGGCGACGACCGCCAGCACGGCGAGCCCGCCCGGCACCGCGTCGGGCGGCTGAACCGCCACCGCCGGCAGCGTGAGGGCGGCCGACGCGCCGATCGCGACGAGGGAGGTCACGACCGGCGGGTAGCCGGGGTACTCGCGCTTGAGGATGAAGCCCGACAGCGCGTAGCTCGCCGCCGCGCCGACCATCGCCAGCGCCCCGAGCAGCTCGCCCGGCGTGCCGATCTGCTCGACGCCGACCAACAGGCCCACGCCCACCAGCCCCACGATCAGGCCGCCCCACCCGAGCGGCGAGACGATCTCGGTGCGGTCGAGGACCGGTGCGAGGATCGCGATGAAGATCGGCGCCGATGCGATCAGCACCGCCGTCAGGCCCGACGGCACGGTGCGCTCGCCGAACGTGATGAGCATGAACGGCAGCGCGATCGCGACCAGCCCCAGCAGCAGCGCGGTGCCGGGACGCCGGCGGGCGTCGCGCAGGAACGGGCGGAGCTCGCCGCCGCGGACCCGGATCACGAGGAGCAAGGCGAGCGCCGCCAGCGCCGTGCGCGCGAACACGACGAGCGACTCCGGGATCTCCTCGATCGCGTACGCGATCAGGAGGTAGGACGCGCCCCACACGGCGGACAGGAGCGCGAGCATCAGGGCGTGGCGGGGTCTCACCCGTCGCCACGATAGTGCGGGCGGGGCGCTCGAGGCCGTGCACGGTCGCGCCCGCTACTCCAGCCGGCCCATGACCTCCCAGGCGCTGAACAACTCGAGAGCGCGCCGCACCGGGCTGTCGCCGACGATCACGCGGGTCGCCTGCCTGGCGTCACGCGCCCGGGCCGCGACGTTGAGCAGCGCCCTCACCCCGAAGGAGTTGACGAACGTGAGGCCCCGCAGGTCGAGGACGAAGGGCTCCGGCCCCGAGGCGGCGACGGCCTCGCCGGCGACCCGCTCGACGCCCTCCGCCTCGGCCATGTCGAGCTCACCGGTCAGCACGATGCCGCGCGGCGGGCTGCCGATGACGCGGACCTCGACGGGGTCCGGTGGCCCATGCTCGTCGCCGCTGCCCGCGGCCATGGGCCGCCTCCTCGATCATGATCCGCGCGGCCAACCTATGTCACCCCCGCGCCGTTGAACAGAGGCCGCCGGCGGCCCTATCCGCCGAGCGGCGAGGGCGGGATGCGCGTCTGGCCGGCCGGGACCTCCAGCACCATCCCCACCCGGTCGGCGAAGCACCACGACCAGTCCTCGCCCGGCTCCAGCGAGCGGATGAGAAGGTGGTCCTCCGCGGCCGAGTGCGCGCTCGCGTGCCGGTTCGGCGAGCTGTCGCAGCATCCGACGTGGCCGCAGCTCAGGCAGATGCGCAGGTGCAGCCACTCGCCTCCGGTGCGCAGGCAGTCCTCGCAGCCGTCGACCGCCTCGGGCAGTCGCTCGAGCGCGACCTGGTCGAGATGGGTGCACGGCGCCACCCGGCGAGTGTAGTCGGCGCCCGCGATGCCGCGCCGCGGGTGGTGCGCTCTGGTGGGCGGCGCGCGCGCGGCGAACCTCGCTGCCCTCCGCGGGCGGTCATCCCCCCGCGGCGACGGCCTCGCGGTCGATCTCGAACCAGACCATCGCCAACGGCCGGTCGCGCGAGCCCCAGCGATCGGCGAGCTTCGTCACCAGGTAGAGGCCGCGGCCCCCGACCGACGTCGCCGGGGGGCGCGCGAGGCGTCGCGACCCGATGCCCGGCCCGGCGTCGTGCACCTCGACGCGCAGCCGGCGCCGGTCGCGGCTGGCGCGCAACGTGACGGCGCCCGGCCCCGCGTGGACGAGGCTGTTCGTGGCCAGCTCGGTGGCCGCCACCAGGGCGTCGGCCAATCGCTGGGGTCCGAGTGCCCCGTCCGCCAGCGCCCGCAGGCTCACCCGCATGCCGCGCAGGGCGGCGACGCCGGACAGCCGGGTGTCCAGGCGCTCCTCGCCGAGGGGCGGTTCCCCGCCGGGCGAGTGGGCGGGCGGGCTCACGCTTAGGTGGTAACCGCCCTCTCGCGGGCGCAAACCCGCGGACGGCCGGAGCCGATGTGGGAGGATGCCCGTTCCGGAGCGGAATGCGACGCGGAGGTGACATGCAGGACGGCTCCAACGGTCCCCGCTCCGCGCGACGGCTGGCGGAGAACGAGCAGATCGCCGAGTCGCTCAACCGGCGCGTCGAGGAGCGGGTCGAGGAGATGCGCGCCGAGGACGACGAGGACCTCGACGCCCCGGTGTCCTTCTTCTGCGAGTGCTCCGACCTCGAGTGCCGGGAGCGGGTGCAGCTCACGCCGGGGCGCTTCGACGAGATCCATCGCGAGGCCGCGCTGTTCGTCCTCGTCCCCGGCCACGAGGTGCTGGCGGTCGAGACGATCGAGGAGGAGTACCCCGACTTCGTCGTGGTCCGCAAGAACGTCATCCCGTAGCGCAGCCGGGCCGGATGCGCGGCCGCGGAGATCGGTGGGTGATGCGAGACTCCGCGCGTGAACGAGCGACTGCGGCTCGCCGACCTGCTGGGCGGGCTCTCGATCGCGGCGGACCTCGGCTTCGGGCTCCCGCCGGAGGAGGCCATGCGGTGGACCTACTTCGAGAACTGCAACTGCGACGTGGCCTGTCCGTGCGGGCAGCTGGAAGGCCGCGGCGCGGTGTTACGCCGCCGGTTTCCTCGCTGGCTTTGATCGGCTACGCCTGGGCAAGAACCTCGTAGGCATCGACGGTCTCCATGGCCACGGGGACACCGGGTGGGGGACCCTCGGACCGAATCTGCTCGGCCGCGGCTCGGGCAGCCTCCTCTGATTCGAAGAGCAGCACGCCCCTTCCGCCGTCGCCCTCCAGGGCCCGAAGCCAGGTGCCGCTCGCAAAGCCGGCCAACCCTTTGGCCATGGGCACGACCATCTCGTGAAGCATCCTTCTCGCGTCCTCCTCACGGTTCGGGTCGATCCTGACCTCGACGACTACTGCGTGCATCTCGACTCCTTCCGCCGCGAGCTCGTCGCCCCGAGACACTGAACCGGTCCGACGGGCCACCCGCCGCTCGAGCCTCCAGGGATAAGGCGTCCTCGCGCGGCAGCGCGTCGCTCCCCGACCCTAACGCCGGTGGTCATCTGCTGGCCAGCGCCGGCCACCCGACCTTGGCGAACGCGCGATGCCGGCGCGCCGCGAGTGGGTGGACGAAGCGGCCTACGAGCGCTGCGCCCGGAAGCCGCGCAGGCGGAGCGAGTTGGAGACGACGAAGACGCTCGACAGCGCCATCGCCGCCCCCGCGACGATCGGGTTGAGGTATCCGAGCGCCGCCAGCGGCAGCGCCGCCACGTTGTAGGCGAACGCCCAGAAGAGGTTGCCCTTGATGGTGCCGAGGGTGCGGCGCGAGAGGCGGATCGCATCGGCGGCCGCGCGCAGGTCGCCCGAGACGAGCGTCAGGTCGGAGGCCTCGATCGCGAGGTCGGTCCCGGTGCCGATCCCCAGGCCGAGGTCGGCCTGGGCGAGCGCGGGCGCGTCGTTGACGCCGTCGCCCACCATGGCGACCACCCGCCCCTCGCCCTGCAGGCGCCGGACGACGGCGGCCTTCTCGGACGGCAGCACCTCGGCGATCACCTCGTCGATGCCGACCGCCGCCGCGACCGAGCGCGCCGTCGCCGCGTCGTCGCCGGTGAGGAGAACCGGGCGCAGGCCCAGATCGCGCAGGCGCCCGACGGCCTCGGCGCTGGTCGGCTTGATCGTGTCCGCGACGACCAGCAGCGCGCGCACCTGGCCGTCCCATGCGGCGGCGACCGCGGTGCGACCGGCGGCCTGGGCCGTCTCGAGGGCCGAGCCGAGCGTCGCCGTTCAGGGACAGCCCCCAGTCCGCGATGAGCGCCGGGCGGCCCACGACCACGCCGTGGCCCTCGACCACGCCCTCCACGCCGAGGCCCTCGCGGTTGGCGAAGCCCTCGGGCGCCGGCAGCTGCCCGAGCTCGTCGCGCGCCGCGGCGGCGATCGCACGCGCGATCGGGTGCTCGGAGCCGTCCTCGAGCGCCCCCGCGAGCCGGAGGACGTCGGCGCGCTGCGCTCCCTCGGCCAGGACGATGGTGACCAGCGACATCTCGCCGCTGGTGACGGTGCCCGTCTTGTCGAGCACGACCGTGTCGACCCGCCGCGTGGACTCCAGGACCTCGGGCCCCGTGATCAGGATGCCGAGCTGCGCGCCGCGGCCGGTGCCGACCAGCAGCGCCGTCGGGGTGGCGAGACCGAGCGCGCAGGGGCAGGCGACGATCAGCACGGCGACCGCCGCCGTGAACGCGAAGGTCGCGCCGGCGCCGTCGGCGAGCCAGAAGCCGAGCGTGCCCGCAGAAAGGGCGATCACGATCGGCACGAAGACCGCCGAGATGCGGTCGGCGAGGCGTTGCACGGGGGCCTTGCCCGACTGCGCCCGGGTCACGAGGCGGCCGATCTGCGCGAGCGCCGTGTCCGATCCGACCCGCGTCGCGCGGACGACGAGCCGCCCGCCGGCGTTGATCGTGGCGCCGGTCACCTCGTCGCCCGGGCCCACCTCGACCGGCACGCTCTCGCCGGTCAGCAGCGAGGCGTCCACGGCCGACGAGCCGACCTCGACGACGCCGTCGGTGGCGATCCGCTCGCCCGGGCGCACCACGAAGCGGTCGCCGACGGCGAGCTCGGAGATGGCCACGCGCCGCTCGGAGCCGTCGTCGTCGAGCACGCGACGCCTCCTTGGCGCCGAGCTCGAGCAGCGCGGCAGGGCGGCCCCGGCCCGGCGCTTGGCGCGCACCTCGAAGTAGCGCCCGGCGAGGAGGAAGGTGGTGACGACGGCCGCCACCTCGAGGTAGATGTGGTCGGCGCCCGCGCCCGGGTCGATGACCAGGTCGAAGCCCATCCTCATCCCCGGGTCGCCGGCGCCCAGGAAGAAGAGCGCGACGAGCGACCATCCCCAGGCGGCGAGCGTCCCGACCGAGATCAGCGTGTCCATCGTGGCCGCGCCGTGGCGCAGGTTCGTCCAGGCGGCGCGGTGGAACGGCCAGCCGCCCCACAGCACGACCGGCGTGGCGAGCTGCAGCGCGAGCCACTGCCAGTTGTCGAACTGGAGCGCTGGGATCATCGACATCAGGAGGACCGGCAGCGACAGGGCCGCCGAGACGACCAGGCGCCGCCTCAGCGGGGCGGTCGGGTCCCGCTCCTCGGGCTCCTCGGCGGCCGCCTCCCCGTCGGCGACGGGGAGCCGGGCGCCGTAGCCCGCCCGCTCGACGGCCTCGACGAGCCGCTCGGGCTCGACGCTGCCCGGGTCGAACGAGACCGAGGCCGTCTCGGTCGCGTAGTTCACCGTGGCGTTGACGCCCTCGAGCCGGTTGAGGCGCTTCTCGACCCGGGCCGCGCAGGAGGCGCAGGTCATCCCCTCGATCGGCAGCTCGAGCCGCTCGGGATCCTGGCTGGTTGCCCGGCTCACTCGGGGCACCTCGACGGTGTGAGCGACGGTCCTCACGACGCCGTCGTGCTTGAACTGCAGGAACAGGCGGTAGCGGCCCGCCGAGGGCAGCGATGCGCCGAAGCGGATCCGGCCGGGCGTCGAGGACTCCTCGGGGTGGACGTGCAGGAAGGCGAGGTCGCCCTCGCGCAGCGCGACCAGGTGCCCGTCGGCGCCGAGGTAGGGCTCGAGGTCGTCGACCGGCGCGCCGTCGCGGCGAATGTCGTAGGCCAGCTCGGCGTCGGCGCCCGCCCCCAACCGCTCGGCGACGAGGCCGGCCGTGTACCCGGCGGTCGTGTCCGTCGGCGCCGGCGCGGGCAACGCCCGCGGCCTGAAGGGCCCGCGAACGACGAGGTCGGTCGCCAGCGTCAGCGATCGCCCACCGGCGCGGAAGTCCGCGTACGCGCGGTAGACGCCGGCCTCGGGCAGGCGCAGCCGAACGCCCCAGCGCCCCGCCGGCGTCCATCCTGGGATGAAGGTGCTGGAAGCCGGTCAGGTCGCGCCGCACCACGATCAGGTGCATGCGGCGCTCGTGCTCGACCTCGAAGTCCGTGACCGCCGCCCCGCCGGGGCCGACGATGCGAAACGCGAGCTCGGCGTCGCGGCCGCGCGGCAGCGCGGTGGCCTCCGGCTCCAGCCGATAGCCGCCCTGCGCGATGGCGAGGCCGGGGGCCTGCTCGACCGGGTCGCTTCCCGCCGAGGTCGCCTCGTGAGCCGACGCCGTGAGCCGGCCGACCCCTCGGCCTCATGGCCGTGCGGCTCGTCCGAATCGCGCAACGGATCGACCGAGGCGCCCACCAGGGCCGCGGCCCCGAAGACCAGGCCGAGCGCACCCGCGAACGCCACCAGTCGGGTGGGCGTCCTCACGAGCGGACCTCGTAGCCGGCCTCGGCGACGGCCGCCGCGACGGCGGCGTCATCGACCGGCTCGCCGCGCACCGTCAGCCGAGCGCTCTCGAGATCGACGTCCACCGACGTCACGCCCGGCAGGGCGCCGACCTCCTCGGCGACCGCCGTCGCGCAGTGGCCGCAGGTCATGCCGGCGACCCGGTAGACGCGCTCGTGCCCTCGAGTCCACTTCCACCCTGCTCCTCATACCCAGTGTGAGTATTCGCTGCACCGTTGCATACCCCCGTGCAGTATGTCAAGATCGCGCCATGACGACTTCCCAGAAGGCTCAGACGCAGGCGCCGGGGTACTCGGCCGCCGGCACGAAGGACGACGTTCTCAAGCGGCTGCGGCGCATCGAGGGCCAGGTGCGCGGGGTCGCGGGGATGGTCGAGGACGACGCGCTACTGCATCGACGTGCTCCAGCAGATCAGCGCCGCGCAGGCGGCCCTCGACAAGGTCGCGCTCGCGCTCGTTGACGACCACACGCGCCACTGCGTGCTCGGCGCCGAGCCCGAGAACCAGGAGGAGAAGCGCCAGGAGCTGATGACGGCGCTCACCCGGCTGGTCGGGCGCCGCTAGACACGCGTCGCCGCACGACCACACGCAGGGCGTGACCCCCGCGACGGGGCCGGCCGATGCTCGCGTCGTCCTCCACGTCGGCGGGCTGCACTACGCCAGCGAGAAGGCCGTCGTCGAGCGCGCGCTCGGCGGCCGGCCCGGGCGTCATCGCCGTCGAGGCCAACCCGGTCGCGCAGACCGCGACCGTCAGCTACGACCCCGCGCGGACCTCGGTCGCCGACCTGCGCGCGCTGGGTGAAGGAGTGCGGCTACCACTGCGCCGGGCGCTCGGTGCCCGGGCACGTCTGCGATCCGATGGCGCGAGGCCACGACGCGCCGGCCGCCGCACGACCACGCGGCGGTCGAGCGCGCCGACGACGCCCACGGGCACGGCCACGGCGGCCATGCCGGCATGTCGATGGACGCGATGGTCGCGCGACATGCGCAACCGCTTCCTGGTCGCGCTCGTCTTCACGATCCCGATCGTCCTGTGGTCGATGGTCGGGCACGAAGCTGCTCGGGACCGAGCTCGCCGACGCCGTTCGGCATCGACCGCGACGTCTGGCAGTTCCTGCTGAGCCTGCCGGTCGTCTTCTACTCGTCGTCGATCTTCTTCACCGGCGCGGTCTCCGCCCTGCGCAGCGCGGACGCTCGACATGATGGTGCTCGTCGCCGTCGCGATCGGCACCGGCTGGCTGTACTCGGTCGCCGCGACGTTCTTCATCGAGGGCGAGGTCTTCTACGAGGCCGCCGGCATGCTGGCCACGTTCGTGCTGCTCGGGCACTGGTTCGAGATGCGCGCCCGCGGCGGCGCCAACGACGCCATCCGCGCGCTGCTCGACCTCGCGCCGCCGATGGCCGTCGTGCTGCGCGACGGCGAGCCGGTCGAGGTCCCGACCGCCGAGGTGCAGGTCGGCGACCTGCTGCTGATCCGCCCGGGCGCGAAGGTGCCCGTCGACGCGAGGTCGTCGAGGAGGGCGAGAGCCGAGGTCGACGAGTCGACGGTCACCGGCGAGAGCCTGCCGGTCTCACAAGGCGCCCGGCGACCGAGCTCGATCGGCGCGACGATCAACACGAACGGCACGCTGCGCGCCCGCGCCACGGCGGTCGGCTCCGACACCGCGCTGGCGCAGATCGTCAAGCTCGTCCAGGAGGCCCAGAACTCGAAGGCGCCCGGCCAGCGGCTGGCCGACCGGGCGGCGTTCTGGCTGGTGCTCGTCGCGCTCGTCGGCGGCGGCCGTGACCTTCGTCGTCTGGTACTTCGTCGTCGGCCGCGACGTCGCAGGAGGCGCTGCTGTTCGCCATCACGGTCGTGGTCATCACCTGCCCCGACGCGCTCGGGCTGGCGACGCCGACGGCGATCATGGTCGGCACCGGCCTCGGCGCCAAGCGCGGCATCCTCTTCAAGCACGCGATGGCGCTGGAGCAGGCGGCCACGCTCGACACCGTCGTGCTCGACAAGACCGGCACGCTGACGCGCGGCGAGCCGGAGGTCGTCGCGGTCGCCACCGCCGACGGCGTCGACGAGGACGAGGTGCTGCGCCTGGTCGCCGCCGCCGAGCGCGAGAGCGAGCACCCGCTCGCGCGAGGCGATCGTCAAGGCGGCGGCCGAGCGCGCGGCCTCGACGTCGCCGCGCGCGGAGGCGTTCGAGGCCGTGCCCGGCCACGGCGCGCTCGCCACCGTCGACGGCCGGCGGCTCGCCGTCGGCAACGCCCGCCTGCTGGAGCGCGAGGGCATCGCGCGCGACGGCCTCGCGGCGCGCGCCGACGAGCTCGCCGGCGAGGGGCGCACCAGCGTCGCAGGTCGCCGTCGACGGCACGGCCGCGGCCGTCATCGCGATCGCCGACGCGCCGCGCGAGACCGCCGCGCGAGGCCATCGCGCGCGCTGCGAGGAGCTCGGCGTGCGCGCCGGTCATGCTCTCCGGCGACAGCCGCGCGACCGCCGAACGGATCGCCGCCGAGCTCGGCATCGACGAGGTCATCGCCGAGGTGCTGCCCGGCCGACAAGGCCGCCAAGGTCAGCCGAGCTCCAGCGGCAGGGCCGCAAGGTGGCGATGGTCGGCGACGGCGTCAACGACGCGCCCGCGCTCGCGCAGGCCGACGTCGGCATCGCCATCGGCGCCGGCACCGACGTCGCGGTCGAGACCGCCGACGTCGTGCTGATGCGCTCCGACCCGCTCGACGTCGCGACCGCGATCACCATCAGCCGCGGCACCGTGCGCAAGATGCACCAGAACCTCGCCTGGGCGGTCGGCTACAACGCCTCGCGCTGCCCGATCGCCGCCGGCGTCTTCGAGCCGCTCGGGCTCGTGCTGCGCCCCGAGGTCGGCGCCATCTCGATGGCCGGCTCCAGCATCATCGTCGCGCTCAACGCGGTCGCGCTGAAGCGCCTCCGCCTGCCCGGCGCGTCGCCGGGCCACGACGATCGGGGCTCGGCGCAAACGGTTGACGGGAGTCGCCCCGCGATGCGCCGTCGAGCGCCGCCACGACGGCCCACGCCCTCAGCCTGAGGCGGAACGCCCCGGCGGCTGCCGGGATCACGAGCCATGCCTCGAGCCCGCCGTCGGCGCGGTTGGCGACGTGCGCCTCCCCACCGTGGGCCTGGGCTCGTCGTATCTCATGCCCCCCCGCTCCTCGCCGCGCGTCGCCGGCGGAGGACCGGCGCCGGACCCGGTCTCACTCAGGGTGTTCGGTACGGGCTCGGGCGACGACGGCGGCTCTTGACGAGCCAGGGGCCAGGAGGGTGTCCCCGTACGGCATCGTGCGGTTTCGGTACCGGTTCGGCGGGTAGTCCGGCAGGACCGTGCGGCTCTTCACCGAAGCGACGCAGGCCGGCGCACCGAGGTGCGCTTCATGCCCGGGTGCCCCATCGTGTCTCTCATCGTCTCGATCGTGTTGACGGTGCTGCTCAACGTGCTCATCCGGTCGTTCTAAGAGTGGGAATGGGCGCGCTGGCGCCCGCAACGTGCAACGGCCTCCCAGCGTCGAGCGCGAGGAGGGCCGAGAACCGCTTAGCGATGCGGGATCAGGGAGTGGCGGGACCCAGACTCGAACTGGGGACACCACGATTTTCAGTCGTGTGCTCTACCAACTGAGCTATCCCGCCGCGGACCCTAGGATACCGGTTGACGAGCCCGTCTCGGGGCGATCCTGCTGCCCCCTCATCGGCAGCGCACTCCCGCCGACGTCCGAGAGCGTCCGGCACGCGTCGAAAAAGTTGGATCCAACTTCTGTGGGCACCGACCGGACGGCCCGGTGGCAGGAGTGTCGGCCGGCTCTCGTCCTTGTCCGGCCTACCGCGGGCGGTCAAGAGACGGTCAACAGTGGGGGCAGGGTGCAGTCTGGCCGGGAGCAGGCCGAGGTGGTTCCGACGCCGTCTCTGTGCCGGAGACCCGCGAGGACGAAGAACCGGCGCATGAGCTCGGTCCAAGGAGGCCCGGACATCCGGTGGAATAGCCCCATGGTGAGCGGCGGCCCGGCCCGACGGCTTCGTCGGGCTGCCGGCCCGGCCGCCGGACTTCTGGCCACCTCGGGCGCGCTGATGTCGGGGGTGCGGCAACGGCGCTGGCCGATCGAGCGGCCACTGCCGAGGAAGTCGGTTCGATGCTCGCGGCTGTGAGCAGCCCGGGCCCCGATCCAGAGATCGAGCTCGCGGCCACCACGGCCCGCGTCTCGACCATCGATGGGCGATGGGCGTACGCCGACGTCTCTGGCACTTACGGTGGCGAGCAGCTGCAGGGGGCCCGATACCTCCTACGACGCGCCGATCCGACCGCTGTCGCGTGGCACGTCGCGGCGGTGGGCTCCTCGCTTGGGCGTTGTCGATTCATGCGCGGCCTCGGGATGCCCGGCAGCCGTGGTCGATGACCTCGGCGTCTCGCACGAGATCTCGTACTCCTGCGTGAACCCACCCCCGACGGCAGTGCCATGCCTCGTCAGCCGACCCGGGGCCTGGTTCTCGGTCGCGCGACGGAAGCCGCAGCGCTGCGACCTGTCGCTCAGCGGGGATGACCAGCCCGCGAACGCATGGCTCGCGCGGCTCAGGGCGCTGAAGTGGATTCGGATCGGCGCCGACGAAGCCGTGGCGGTCGGGGCAGTCCTTCCGAACCACTATCCCTTCGACCCGGCCAAGGTCCGCGTGCAGTTTCGCGGCCGGCGGGAGGCGTACTGCGGCCCGCAGTTCGCCAGGGCCGTCGTCACGACTCGGTACGGGCGTCGCTCTGGAGCTGACGTCCCTTCGAGTGGTGGGAATTCGGGGTAGCCGGTAGCCAGGACGAGGGCCACCGGGTGAACCTCAGCGTGACCTACCAAGTCGCGCTCAAGGAGAACCCGATGGCCCTCGACAAGAATGCCTTGTCCGAGCTGCTCGATGCACTGCGCGCCGGCGGCGACCTGGACCTGATCCGCTCGGGGCTGCAGCTGGTGCTGCAGGCCCTGATCGAGCTGGAGGCCACCCAGGCGATCGGAGCGGGTCCGTATCAGCGCAGCCCCGAGCGGACGACGCACCGAAACGGTGCCCGCGAGCGGCTGCTGTCGACCAAGGCCGGCGACATCGAGCTGCGCATCCCCAAGCTGCGCTCGGGGTCGTTCTACCCCTCGCTGCTGGAGCCGCGCCGGCGCATCGACCGGGCCCTTTGGGCGGTGGTGATGGAGGCCTACGTCCACGGCGTCAGCACCCGCAAGGTCGACGACCTCGTCAAGGCGCTCGGCATCGACGCCGGGATCAGCAAGTCGGAGGTCAGCCGCATCTGCGCCGAGCTCGACGAGCAGGTGGCCGCCTTCACCGGGCGGCCGATCAGCGATCCCTTCCCCTACCTGTTCCTGGACGCGACCTACCTCAAGGCCCACGAGGGCCCCCAGGTGGTGAGCAAGGCGGTGGTGATCGCCACCGGGGTGCGCTCAGACGGCCACCGCGAGGTGCTGGGGCTGGCCGTCGGCGACTCGGAGGACGGCGCCTTCTGGACGGCCTTCTTGCGCGGCCTGCGGGCGCGGGGGCTTGGGGGCGTGGCCCTGGTGGTCTCCGACGCCCACGAGGGCCTGAAGTCCGCGATTGCCGCCGTGCTGGTGGGCGCCGCCTGGCAGCGCTGCCGGGTGCACTTCATGCGCAACGTGCTCTCGCGCGTGCCCAAGGGCTCCCAGGAGATGGTCGCCGCCGCCATCCGCACGATCTTCGCCCAGCCTGACGCCGGCGCGGTCGCCGAGCAGCTCGACTCGATCGCCGAGAAGCTCGGGCGCCAGTTCCCGGCCGTCGAGCAGATGCTGCGCGAGGCCGAGGCCGACATCTGCGCCTTCGCGCCCTTCCCGGCGGCCCACTGGCGCCGGATCTGGTCGACGAACCCGCTCGAGCGCGTGATCAAGGAGGTCAAGCGGCGCGCCGACGTGGTGGGCATCTTCCCCGACGAGCCGGCGATCCTGCGCCTGGTCGGGGCGGTGCTGATCGAGGCCCACGACGAGTGGGCGATCGCCGAGCGGCGCTACCTGTCGGAGGGCTCGATGGCGATCGTGGCGGGCGGCCGCGCTTCGGCCGAGCTGACCTCGACGGCGCCGGCCTTGATCGCCTCGTAGCCGACCGCGATGATCACGCCCACGCGCTGAGGATCACGCGCCCCGATTTACACCACCCGGTGGGACACGGCCGCTCTGGACCGCTCAGCTTGGTCGATGCCCCCGGGCACCCCAAGACCGCTGACATCCACCGAGCGTCGCGAGCCCCCGCGGCAAGGTCTCGTCCCTCAGACCTAGACTCGCCGGTTGGCGGAGGGGCCCCTGGCCAGCGGAGGAGGGTGGCTTGGAGACGTTGCGGGACGGACTCCCTCGGATGGTCCGGGCCATGGCTATCCCGAGATCGGCCACGCACCTCCGGCGCTGGTGCCGATGGGGCCGAAGCCTTTGGCGACGGGGCGGCCCATCTCGGAGGATGTAGAGGCCACCGCCCGCACCGGAAAGAGTCTACGGTGACAGCCATGTCGAATCCTCACGTTAACTACCCCAAGCCGCGTGAGGCGGGCCGAACGAGGACCCTCGCAAAGGAGGCCCTCCTCGCCAGTCTCGCAGCAGTCCCAGGCGTCTATCTTGATTCGACGGGCCGCGCCCGCGACATCAGGCACGTGGTCTGTCCGTCCATCCCAGCCAAGAGCCTCGATGCTGCACTGGCGGACGTGCGAGGGGGCGATGGAGGCGAACTGAGGGTTCCGAAGAAACCATTGAAGGAACCAAGGAAGCCGCCGCCCGAGTATCCGAGATTCCACTCTTACCGCGCTCTTCCTGCGCACTAGCGGTGAAAGCCTTCGGCCCTTGGCGCACCGACCCGTCCACTCGCGTGTGGCAGGCACAGACGGATCTACGCGCTGGGCGGCTGGCGCCTGATGGGCACGGTCGTCTACTGCACGCTCGAGCCGTACCCGATGTGCGCCGGGGCGATCCAGCAGGCCCGCGCCGCGCGGCTGGTCTTCGGCGCGCCCGACCAGAAGGTGGGCGCGGCGGGGACGGTCGTGAACCCCCTCCGGGACCCCCGCCTGTCGCATCGCGTGGAGGGGCAGGGCGGGGTGCTCGCCGCCGACGCCTTGTCCCTGCTCAGGAGCTTCTTCGACGACCGCCGTTAGGGGACGGAAAACGGCGGTAAGGCTCCTGTGAGGACCCTTCAGGCTTGCGGCCGCCCGGCCGATGGTTGGTACGATCCCCGCCGCTTCCGGACCCCTACGGAGGAACAGTCTGTGAGAAAGCCGCTCAGCACGCGCCGCGTCCTCGCCGGCACGGCGGTCGCCGTGGCGGCCGGCGCCGCCCTCGCGCTGCCCTCGACCGGGGTGGGCGGCGTCGCCGCGATCCAGGACGACGTCCTCACCACGGCGTCGATCACGGAGATCCCGAAGCGCCTGCAGCTCGTGAAGGACACGCAGGCGAAGGTCGCACGCTTCGACATCCTCTGGTCGTTCGTGGCGACCAGGCAGCCGGTCGATCCGACGAACCCGCAGGACCCCGCCTATGACTGGACTCGCATCGACCAGGTGCTGATCGGCCTCGACCGGGCCGGCATCACGCCCATTGTGAGCACCTACAGCACGCCGACGTGGGCGGTCTACGGACGGAACACCAGGTTCCCGAGCGCGTACAACCCGAACGCGCCTATACCGCAGGCCTTCGGGTCGTTCATGAAGGCGGTCGCCACCCGCTACAACGGGTTCTTCAGCGCGAACATCGGCGGCGTCCAGACCCCCCTCCCGCGGGTGCGGCACTTCGAGATCTGGAACGAGGCCAACCTCAAGAACTTCTTCCGCTTCAACAACAAGAGCAACGTCGGCAAGTACAAGGGACTCGTGAAGCAGGGCTACAAGAACATCAAGGAGGCCCAGCCGAACGCCATCGTGATCGCGGGGGTCGGCGGGCCACGCAGCAGCGGCGGCAACGGGAACATCAGCGCCAAGGAGTGGATGAACAAGCTGGTGAGCGACAAGTCGGTCAAGTTCAACGCCTACTCGCAGCACATCTACCCGTCGCAGGCGCCGAAGTTCACCTCGCCGCTTTCAGTTTCCATCACATTCTTTTAAGTCAAAATTTTATCGGTGTCTTGCATAAGCTGGCTTTGTGTGTTAGCAAGTCCCGCCACCGGAGGGATTTAGGGAGGCTTCTAATTCGTTCCCGTTTCATTCATCGCTTTCGATTGTTCGAGCAATTGTAAAATCTGGTCGAGTTTAGGCGCTAGAATTATTTCGGTGCGGCGATTACGTTGCCTTCCTTCGGGAGTGCTGTTGTTGTCTACCGGTTCAAAATAACTGCGGCCCGATGCGGTTACTCTTGTGGGGTCAAAGATATACGTATTGGTAAGTAGTCTTACAATTGCGGTAGCTCTTGCCACACTTAATGCCCAGTTGTCTTCATAGCTTTTTTTAATGGGAATAGAATCCGTATGACCTTCTACCACCACATTTATATCAGGACTATTATTAAGAGCCTGCGCTAAGGTGCCAAGTGCTTCTTTGCCTTTTTGATTAACCACTGCGCTGCCCGATGGAAACAATA
>CAVQJS010000022.1:0-45331 GCA_963712875.1 uncultured Actinomycetota bacterium
GCTCGTCGACTCGAGCCTGGCCGAGATCGAGGAGCACGACCTGCCGCCCTTCGCGGCGGCCATAGCCAAGAGCGCTCCCGCGGTGATGCTGAGCCACCTCGACCTCACCTCCATCGCACCCGGCGTCCCGGCCAGCATGGCGCCCGAGGTCTACGAGCTGCTGCGCGACGACCTGGGCTTCGAGGGCGTCACCATCACCGACTCGCTCGGCATGGGTGCGGTCGGTGGCCGGCCCAAGCCGGCGGTCCAGGCACTCAACGCGGGCGCCGACCTGCTGCTGATGCCGGTGGACACCCGGACGACCCACGCGATCCTCACCGAGGCGATCGAGTCGGGCGAGGTCCCGCGCGATCGGGCCGAGGAGGCTGCCGCCCGGGTGGTCGCACTGCAGATGTGGCAGGCCAGGATCGCTGCCGAGCGCCCGGTACCTGCCGACGTCGCCGAGCGGGCCCAGGCGGCGAGTGCGGCCCTCGAGGCAGCGGCGTACTGACCCCCTGGACGACCGAGGCCCGCCCCGATGCGTGGTCGGGACGGGCCTGTCGCCGCGGTGCGGCGAGGTGGATCGTGGCTGTGTCAGGCAGCCAGGTCGGGGTCGCCGGCGCGGCGCAGCTTCTGCAGCGCCTCCCGCTCGAGCTGCCGCACCCGCTCGGCGGAGATGCCGTGCCGGGCGCCGATGTCGGCGAGCTTGTGCTGGCGACCGTCGGCCAGGCCGTAACGCGCCCGGACGATGTCCGCGGAGCGCTCGTCGAGGATGTCGACGAGGTCGTCGAGGCGCTGACGTGCCTCCGCGTCGAGGACGTTGAGGTCCGGGCCGGGAGCCGTCTCCTGCGCCATCAGGTCACCGAGCGAGGTGTCGCCGTCCTCGTCCACCGGGGTGTCGAGGGAGACGTGGTCGCGCCCCCAGCTCATCAGGTCGAGGACCCGGTCGACGTCCATGCCGAGCTCGGTGGCGATCTCGTGGGGCTCGGGGTCGCGGCCCAGCTGACGGCTGAGCGTGCGGCGGGCGCCACCGACCTGGTTGAGCTCCTCGACGACGTGCACGGGCAGGCGTACGACGCGTGCCTGCTGCGCGATGCCGCGGGTGATGGCCTGGCGGACCCACCAGGTGGCGTAGGTCGAGAACTTGTAGCCCTTGGTGTAGTCGAACTTCTCGACCGCGCGGATCAGGCCGGTGTTGCCCTCCTGGATCAGGTCGAGCATCGGCATCTGCGAGCGGCCGTACTTGCGGGCGATGGAGACCACGAGGCGCAGGTTGGCCTCGATGAAGCGGTCGACGGCCAGACGGCCCTGCTCGGCGAGCCACTCGAGCTCTTCCTCGGTGGCCGTCATCGGGGCGCCGCCCTTGCGGCGACCGATGCGTCCGGTGTCGAGCAGGTGCTGGGCCATCAGGCCCGCCTCGATGGCCTTCGAGAGCTCGACCTCGGTCTCGGCGTCCAGGAGCGGAGTGCGGGCGATCTCGTCGAGGTAGAGGCCGACGCTGTCGCGTCCCTCGATCTCACGAGTGGTGCTGGTGCGCTGTGCCTGTGCAGTGCTCATCGTCCTCGTCCTCCTGCTCCTCGTGCGAACAACCCCGTGTCGCACATCTGATCCAACGCCTGTGTCCGTTGCGGGATTCCCGATCGGATTGGTGCCTTCACCTGCCTTGACGAGCGGGATCGGCCGCAAGTTGCACGTGGGCCGAACTCTCAGGGACTTCTCAGGGCTCGAGCGGGCACACTGGGGCGGTGCCCAGACCGGCGGAACCTCATGCGCCCGTGCCGCGAGAGGTTGATCTCAACGCAGACCTGGGCGAGGAGATCACCGACGACGCCGGTCTGCTGGCGCTGGTGACCAGCGCCAACGTGGCGTGCGGCTTCCATGCCGGCACCCGGGCGACCATGCAGGCCGTCTGCGCCGAGGCCGTACGGCGTGGGGTCGCGCTGGGTGCCCAGGTGTCGTACGCCGACCGGGAGAACTTCGGCAGGGTGGCGCGCGACGTCGCGCCGCGGCTGCTGACCGACCAGGTGGCCGAGCAGGTCGGCACCCTGTCCGAGATCGCCCGGGCCGAGGGGGGCGAGGTCGCCTACCTCAAGCCGCACGGCGCGCTCTACCACCGGGTGGCCGTCGACCCGGTCCAGGCCTCGGCGGTGCTGGCCGGGTCGGGCTCGCTGCCGGTGCTGGGGATGCCCGGGTCGGTGCTGCTGGCGCTCGCCGCGGGGGAGCGGCTGGTCCGCCACGAGGGCTTCCCGGACCGGGCCTACACCGACGACGGCCGGCTGGTCCCGCGCGACGTGCCCGGCGCGCTGGTCACCGCACCCCACGAGGTCGCCGTTCGTGCGGTCGAGCTGGCCGCCCGCGTCGACTCCGTCTGCGTGCACGGTGACAGCCCGGGCGCAGTGGCCACCGCCGACGCCGTACGACGTGCGCTCGAGGCCGCGGGGCTCCGGCTGGCGAGCTGCTGGTCCTCCACAGCCTGAGGCGCCGCCTGTGGATCAGCCTCACGCCCCTGTGGAGTGGCGAGTGAGTTCTGTGGAGCAGCCTGTGGGACCACGGGTTTGTTGCGCGAAACCCTTGCGGCCGGTGTCCCGGACGGCATAGAACTCTCCTACCGAGACCGCATGCGGTCTCGGGGATCGACTCGGACGAAGAACTCCACCCGGCGACTTGTTCGCCGCGCGGGCCCGGTGACGGGGTCGGCGGGAGATCGGAGTCCGGAGCGATGGATCGGACGTCACCACCCCGGTCAAAGCCGAGGGGCTCCTGGCGCTCATACCGCCGGGAGCCCCTCACCCTTTGTCCCCGATGGTGCCGCGTCCCCGCGGCGGTCGCAACGGGCCGGCCGGTGAACACCCGGCGAACCCCTGTCGCGGGTGGCCGCCCGCCGGGGCAGGATGTGGCGATGCGCGTGATCCCGGTCGGTGACCGAGCGGCCCTGGTGGAGGTCGAGGACGCGGTCGCGGCCGCAGACCTTGCCGCCTGGGCGCGCGCCGACGGCGTCGGAGCCGTCGAGATCGTGCCGGCCGCGGCCACGGTCCTCTTCGACGGGATCGACCCGGATGTCGTCGTCGGCGCCGTGGACCGCTGGCCGTCCGACGGCGTGATGCAGGACGGTCCGCTCGTCCGGGTGCCGGTGATCTACGACGGGCCGGACGTCGAGGCCGTAGCCGCGCTCTGGCGATGCGCGGTCGACGAGGTCGTGTCGCGTCACACGGGGATCGAGTTCGTGTCGACCTTCACCGGGTTCGCACCCGGGTTCGCCTACCTGGCCGGGCTGCCCGCCGACTGGGCGGTGCCACGCCTGGCCACGCCGCGCGCACGGGTGGCACCCGGCTCGGTCGGCCTGGCCGATGCGTGGTGCGGGGTCTACCCGACGGCGTCGCCCGGAGGCTGGCTGCTGCTGGGCACGACGTCCGCGGTCCTCTGGGACGTCGACCGCGACCCGCCGGCGCTCCTGGCGCCGGGCACGCGCGTGCGTTTCGAGGCGACGTGAGCATCGAGGTGCTCGACCCGGGTCCGCTGACGACCCTGCAGGACCGCGGTCGTCGCGGACACGCACACCTGGGGGTCCCGCGCGGAGGTGCGCTCGACCGGGGAGCAGCGGCCCTCGCGCTCCGACTGGTCGGCGGCGACCCCGACGACGCGGTGCTCGAGACGACGATGGGCGGCGCGAGCGTGCGGACGTCTGTGGCCGTCACCGTCGCCGTCACAGGTGCTCGCTGCGCGGTCCGGGTGGGCTCCCGGGCCGCGGATCACTCGGGACCGGTGACCGTCCCCGCGGACAGCGTGATCACCGTGGGCCCGGCCACCTCGGGCGTGCGCTCCTACCTCGCGTTCGCCGGTGGCCTTGCCGTCCCACCGGTCCTCGGCTCGCGGAGCACCGACACCCTGGCCTGGGTGGGTCCGCCCCGACTGGCTGCCGGGCAGGTGCTGGCCCTCGGGACCGCGGGTCGCCTGCCCCGGGTGCCCGAGGCGGTCGTCGTACGACCCCGGGAGCCGGTCCTGCACCTCCAGCGGGGTCCGCGCGCCGACTGGGTCGACGGGGAGGTCTGGGCAGCCCTGGACGGGGCGTCGTACGTCGTGGCCGCCGACAGCGACCGGATCGGGCTGCGGCTCACCGGGCCCGCGCTGGCGCGCCGTGCGGGGGAGCTGGCGAGCGAGGGGATCGTGACGGGCGGTCTGCAGCTGCCGCCGTCGGGGCAGCCGTTGGTCTTCCTCGCGGACCACCCGACGACGGGTGGCTACCCGGTCATCGCCGTCGTCGAGGACGACGACCTCGACCAGTGCGCACAGCTGCGGCCGGGGGACGTCGTACGCCTCCTGCTGAGGTGAGTCAGTCGTTCTCGGGCCGCTCGGGGCGGTGCAGCTGCGGATCGTCGACCTTGAAGCTGCGGACCGGCCCCGGGGGAGTGTCGGCAGTCTCGAAGCGCACGGTCACCACACCGGACCCGGAGCCCCAGACCCAGCCCGCCCCCATCTCGTCGTGCACGACGTCGGCGCCCGGCGCCCACGCATGCCGGGGCGGCTCGGGGAGGGGGAGGTCGTCCTCCTCGGTCGCCGTCTCGCCGAACAGGTCCTCCTGCACCCAGTCCGCCAGACCCGAGACGCCCACGCCCAGCAGGCGCACGCCGCCGGAGGTGTCGAGGTCGGACAGCAGCGAGCGTGCCACCCGGGCGATGGTGCCGCCCTCGTCGGTGGGGCTGGTGAGGGTGCTGGAGCGGTTGAGCGTGGTGAAGTCGTGGAGGCGCACCTTGATGGTGACGGTGCGTCCGGAGAGGCCGTTCTTGCGGAGCCTGGTGCCGACCTCCTTCGCCTGGCGGGTCAGCAGGCCGTCGAGCAGGCGGCGGTCCGTCAGGTCGGAGTCGTAGGTGCCCTCGGCACTGATCGACTTGGCCTCCCGCTCGGCCACCACGGGACGGTCGTCGAGGGCGCGGGCGAAGCGCCACAGCCCGTGGCCGTGGGCCTTGCCCAGCAGCCCCACCAGCTCGTCCTCGTCGACACGCTCGAGCTCGGCGATGGTGTGGATGCCGGCGCGGCGCAGCCGCTCGCCCGTGGCCGGGCCGACACCGGGGATCACGGCGACCTTCATCGGTCGCAGCAGGTCGAGCTCGGTGCCGGGCGGCACCACGGTGATCCCGTCGGGCTTGTCGAGCTCGCTGGCGACCTTGGCGAGGAACTTCGAGGAGGCGATGCCGACCGTTCCGGTCAGCCCGCCGCTCACCTCGTGCACCCGCCGACGCAGCTTCTCGCCGACCTCGGTGACGGTGTCGACGTCGAGGTCGGGCAGACCGGCCGCGGCGAGGTCGACGAACGCCTCGTCGAGGGAGAGCGGCTCGACCAGGGGCGAGAGCTCGCGCAGCACGGCCATGACCCGGGTGCTGGTCTCGCGGTAGGCAGGGAAGCGCCCCGACAGGAAGGCTGCGTGGGGACACCGGGCGCGCGCCTCGCGGGTGGACATCGCCGACCCGACGCCGTACTTCCGCGCCTCGTACGACGCGGTCGCCACGACGCCGCGCCCGCCGGTGCCGCCCACGACCACCGGCTTGCCGCGCAACGAGGGCTTGTCGCGCTGCTCGACGGCGGCGAAGAAGGCGTCGAGGTCGAGGTGGAGGATCGAGGCGGTGGCGCGCATCAGCGCCGGTCCCCGCGCGTGCCATCGATCACGAACGGCATTGTCGCAGGCCACGAAGCGTCCACAGGTCGGCCCCGACCGGGGTTCTCCACAAGCCTGTCCGAGGCGTGGCATGAGGTGTCGGCGCCGCCGGGAACGGTCGTCGACATGATTCCGACACCCGAACCAGTCCCCGACCAGCCACCGGTGCGCACCCTCCGGGCCAGCACCCCCGACGACATCGCGGCGTTCGTCCCACTCGCCCTGGGCTTCGTGCCCGCACGGTCGGTGGTGATGATCAGCGTCGGCACGTCCGGCCTGCATGCCCGCGTCGACCTGCCGCACGACCCCGACGACGTCGACGACGTGGTGGAGGCGCTGCTGCGACCAGCCCTGCGCCATCGGGTGGCCGCGGTCCTCTTCGTGGTCTACGACGACGACACCACCGTCGCCGACGAGGCCGCCTGGGCCCTCCGTGAGGCGTTCGAGGATGCCGGCATCACCGTCAAGGAGGCGCTGCGCATCCACGACGACCACTGGTACGCCGTGCTGCCGGGGGCGCCGCTCGCTGCCTACCAGGGCGTCCGCTTCGAGCGCAACGACCACCGGTTCACCGCGCAGGGTGTCTTCGACGGACGGGTGACCCACGCCAGTCGCGAGGCCCTGCGCGACACCCTCACGCCCGACCCGGCCGCAGTCGCGGTGATCCGCGGCCTGGTGGATGACGCGGACGAGGTCCCCCTCGGTGGGTTGCGCGACCTGGTGCAGGGCCACCTCACGACGGCGACCACCTTCACCGACGCCGAGCTGGCGGCGGTGGCCGTGACGGTGACTCTCGGGGCCGAGGCGCGACGAGGTGTGGGCGTGGCTCGACCGGGCCGGGGAGCCCGGGCCGTCGCCCTCTGGTCCGATGCCGTACGGCGCCTCCCCGACTCCCACGTGGCGGCCCCCGCGGCGGTCCTCGCGTTCGCGGCCTGGCTCGCCGGGGACGGGGCCCTGGCCTGGTGTGCGGTCGACCGCAGCCGCGACGCCGAGCCACGCCACTCCCTGGCCACCCTCGTCGCCGGGCTGCTGGAGTCCGCGACGTCGCCGGCGACGTGGGAGACGTTGCGGCCGCAGCTGGACGGGGCCACGGATCCCGCCGCCTGAGACACCGCTCGGGGTGGGTTCCCACGCCCGTGCGGAGCACTAGGGTGCGTCCATGGGAGAAGAGGTCGAGCAGCAGGAGTTCAGCCGGGCTGACCGCACGCGCCACCGGGAGAAGGTGCGTCGCAACCTCGACGTGTTCGCGCGGATGCTGCGCGAGGCGAGGTTCGACACCGACGACCCGATGACCGGTCTCGAGATGGAGCTCAACCTCATCGACGACGCGGGCGACCCGGCACTGAAGAACGCCGAGGTGCTCGAGGCCATCGCGGACCCCGACTTCCAGACCGAGCTGGGCCAGTTCAACATCGAGATCAACCTCGCCCCCGCCAAGCTCCGCGAGGGTGGCCTCACGACCTTCGAGGAGAGCCTGAGGCGCTCCCTCAACGACGCCGAGGAGAAGGCCGCCCAGGTCGGCGCCCACCAGGTGATGATCGGGATCCTCCCCACCCTGGCGGAGGGGCACATGTCGATGTCCGCCATCAGTGCCAACCCGCGCTACAAGCTGCTGTCCGAGCAGATCCTCAACGCCCGTGGCGAGGACATCACGATCAGCATCTCGGGTCGCGAGCGGCTCACGACCACGGCCGACTCGATCGTGCCCGAGGCTGCCTGCACCAGCACCCAGTTCCACGTCCAGACCTCACCCGACCAGTTCGCCGACTACTGGAACGCCGCGCAGGCCATCGCCGGCATCCAGGTGGCGGTCTCGGCCAACTCTCCCTTCCTGCTGGGCAAGGAGCTGTGGCGCGAGACCCGGATTCCGCTGTTCGAGCAGGCCACCGACACCCGCAGCGAGGAGCTCAAGGCCCAGGGCGTGCGGCCCCGGGTGTGGTTCGGCGAGCGCTGGATCACCTCGGTCTTCGACCTGTTCGAGGAGAACGTCCGCTACTTCCCGGCGCTCCTGCCCATCACCGACGACGAGGACCCGCTCGAGGTGCTCGAAAATGGTGGCACGCCCCGGCTCCACGAGCTCCGGCTCCACAACGGCACGATCTACCGGTGGAACCGGCCGGTCTACGACATCGCCCACGGCGTGCCGCACCTGCGCGTCGAGAACCGACTGCTCGCCGCAGGGCCGACCGTCGCCGACACGATCGCCAACGCCGCCCTGTGGTTCGGCCTGATCCGCTACCTCGCCGAGAGCGAGCGGCCGCTGTGGTCGCAGATGTCGTTCTCGGCCGCGGAGGAGAACTTCCACGTCGCCGCCCAGATGGGCGTCGACGCCCAGGTCTACTGGCCGGGCGTCGGCCAGGTGCGTGCCACCGAGCTCGTGCTGCGCCGCCTGCTCCCCATGGCCCACGCCGGACTGGAGGCGTGGGGGGTCGCCGGCCGAGGAGCGCGACCGCTACCTCGGCATCATCGAGCAGCGCTGCCTCCTCGAGAGCGGCGGCTCGGAGTGGTTCGTCCGCCGGGTGCGCGAGCGCGGGGGAGCAGGACCGCTACGACGCGCTCCGGGCGACCCTGCTGGACTACCGCGACCGGATGCACACCAACGAGCCCGTCCACACCTGGGACTGAGGCTCACCGGAGGTCCGTCGCCGCAGGCGGCGCCACTCCCGCCGTACGCCGCTCACCGGGTCGAACCAGCCGCGCCTGGTCACGACGACGAGGCCCGCGCGCAGACCCAGGCCGGCTGCGGCCCAGGCCACCGGGCCCAGCCACTGCAGGTCGTCGTCGTGCACCGACAGCTCGCCGGGCCGGGTGAGCCAGACGTAGGGAGCCGTCGTCGCGGTGCCGGCGCGACGCAGCAGCGCCAGGGCGAGGTCGGCCCGGAGCCCGGCATCGATCGCACTCCGCATCGACGTGCCGGACGCTGCGCCCGGGGACCCCGGCATGGAGCACGGCAGGGAACCGCCTGCGCGGCTCGGTCTCGATCAGCTCGAGCACGGCGGCGCGCAGCACCGCGTGCGTCGATCTCTCGATCGGTGCCTGCAGGGCCATGGCCACACCCTGCCGGATCACCGAGAGCCGGACTCGGCTCTCCACAGGCTGCCCAAGCGGTGTGGTTTCCGTTACGGTGCCAGCAGTGCCACGGCAAGGTCGCGGTGGCCGCGAGAGGAGACCCCATGGGCACCGTCGTCGTCGGATACGTCCCCAAGCCCGAGGGCGAGGCTGCCCTCGCCGCTGGCATCAGCGAGGCCAAGCTCCGCGGGAGCAAGCTGCGTCGTCGTGAACTCCCACCGGGGAGGCCAGGAGTTCGACGGGGACAAGGCACGCGCCGCCGAGGACGACATGGCCGCCGTGCGAGCCCAGCTCGACGAGTCCGGCGTCGAGCACGAGATCCGCCAGCTGGTCCGCGGCTTCGAGCCCGCCGAGGACCTGATCAGCCTGGCCGAGGCCAACGGGGCCGAGCTGCTCGTCATCGGCCTTCGCCGGCGCTCGCCGGTGGGCAAGCTGATCCTGGGCAGCAACGCCCAGCGGGTGCTCCTCGACGCCCCGTGCCCCGTCCTCGCGGTCAAGGCCACCTGAGCACGCACTAGGGCAGGATGTGCCCATGGGCTTCCAGATCACGGGTGATCCCGCCGCCGACAAGGTGCTCGACGAGTCCTCCTTCGCGCTGCTGGCGGCGATGATGCTCGACCAGCAGTACCCGATGGAGCACGCCTTCCGTGGTCCGGCCAAGGTGGTGGACCGCTTCGGCTCGTTCTCGCCCGGCCGCGATCGCCGCCGCGGATCCGGAGGAGTTCGCCGCCATGGCGGCCACGACGCCGGCCATCCACCGGTTCCCGGGCTCGATGGCCGCCCGCCTCCAGGAGCTGGCCCGCATCGTCGAGGACACCTACGACGGCGACGCCTCGCGGCTGTGGACCGAGGCGACGGACGGCAAGGACCTGCTCAAGCGGGTGATGGCGCTGCCGGGCTTCGGCAAGCAGAAGGCGCAGATCTTCGTGGCCCTGCTCGCCAAGCAGCTCGACGTACGTCCCGAGGGCTGGGAGGCCGTCGTCGGCGACTACGCGCTGGACGGTCATCGCTCGGTCGCCGACGTCGTGGACGCCGAATCGCTGCAGAAGGTGCGGGACTTCAAGAAGGCCAAGAAGGCGGCTGCACGCCCCCCTGCCTGACCAGTGTCGGAGCGTGTGGAGTGCCGTGGCAGAATGACGACGCGGCTCTTGACGTCACCGGGCCTTGCCGCGCCCCGAAGTCGTTCGACGAGAGGTGTTCGTGTCCTCACACGCACGCAAGTTGCTCCCTGCCGAGGTGCTGTCGCACCCCTCCATCGCCGCCCTGGTCTCCAGCGCGACCCCTACCGGCACCGTCACGCCCGAGGACGTCCGTCGCGCCAGTGACGACGCCGGGGTCGAGCCACGGTTCCTGAAGGCGCTCCTGGTGCACCTCAGCGGCCTGGGGATCTCGGTGCAGGTCGACGCCTCGACCTCGCGAGCGGTCGCCGCCACCAGCAAGCGCGCCGCCACCTCGACCGCGGCCAAGAAGGCGCCGGCCAAGGCTGCGGCGAAGGCGCCCGCCAAGAAGGCGAGCGCCAAGGCGACCGTCGAGGCGGCCGACGAGCCGGCCCCGGCCAAGAAGGCGGCCAAGGCCCCCGCCAAGAAGGCGTCGGCCAAGAAGATCGCCGCCAACAAGGCTGCGGCGAACCCCGAGGTCGTCGACCTCGGCACGGTCGACGCGCCGGTCATCGGCCCGGACGGGAAGAAGATCCTGCCCGGACATCCCCGACGCCGAGTTCGAGAAGGACGTCGCCAAGGACCCGACGATCAAGGAGGACGAGAAGCAGGCCTTCACCGTCTCCGCGGCCGACGAGACCGACGAGCCCGAGCAGCAGGTCATGGTGGCCGGCGCCACCGCCGACCCGGTCAAGGACTACCTCAAGCAGATCGGCAAGGTCCCCCTCCTCAACGCCGAGATGGAGGTCGAGCTCGCCAAGCGCATCGAGGCCGGCCTGTTCTCGGAGGAGAAGCTGGCCAAGGGCGGGCGGATCAGCCCGAAGATGCTCGAGGAGTACCAGTGGATCTCTGAGGACGGTCGCCGGGCCAAGAACCACCTCCTCGAGGCCAACCTGCGCCTCGTGGTCTCGCTGGCCAAGCGCTACACCGGCCGCGGGATGCTCTTCCTCGACCTCATCCAGGAGGGCAACCTGGGCCTGATCCGTGCGGTCGAGAAGTTCGACTACACCAAGGGCTACAAGTTCTCGACCTACGCCACCTGGTGGATCCGTCAGGCCATCACCCGCGCCATGGCCGACCAGGCCCGCACCATCCGCATCCCGGTGCACATGGTCGAGGTCATCAACAAGCTGGCGCGCGTGCAGCGGCAGATGCTCCAGGACCTGGGCCGCGAGCCCACCCCGGAGGAGCTCGCCAAGGAGCTCGACATGACCCCCGAGAAGGTCATCGAGGTCCAGAAGTACGGCCGCGAGCCGATCTCGCTGCACACCCCGCTCGGCGAGGACGGCGACTCGGAGTTCGGTGACCTCATCGAGGACTCCGAGGCCATCGTCCCGGCCGACGCCGTGTCGTTCACGCTCCTGCAGGAGCAGCTGCACGCCGTCCTCGACACCCTCTCCGAGCGCGAGGCGGGCGTGGTGTCGATGCGCTTCGGCCTCACCGACGGCCAGCCCAAGACGCTCGACGAGATCGGCAAGGTCTACGGCGTGACGCGCGAGCGCATCCGCCAGATCGAGTCCAAGACGATGTCCAAGCTGCGCCACCCGAGCCGGTCCCAGGTCCTGCGCGACTACCTGGACTGATCGACGCCCGATGCGAACTGCGGCCGCCCTGCTCTGCGTGGGGTTGGCCGCAGTCGCATGTACGACCGCTGCCGACCCGCCGCGCGCCGAGCCGGAGCCGTCGGCAGCCACCTCCGACCCGACCCGCCGGCGCCAGCCGCGGCTGAGCCGACCCCGCCGGTCAGCCCCGACGACCTCGACCGCAGCACGGCCGCGACAGACCGTGCGCCACCTCGCGGGCGTCATCGGGCCGCGCGAGGCGACCAGTCCGGCGTACGACCGTGCTGCCCGCTGGGTGGCGGGCCGGTTCGACCTGCTCGGCTACAGCGTCCGGCGCCAGCGCGTCGACGTACCGGCCGGGAGCTCGTGGGGCGTGCCGGTCGCGGCGGGCCGGTCGGTCAACGTGATCGCGTGGCCGCCCGGCTTCACGCCCGAGCAGCCGCACCTCGTCGTCGGCGCCCACCTCGACACCGTGGCGCCGGCACCAGGAGCCGAGGACAACGCGTCGGGCGTCGGCGTCATGCTCGCCGCGGCCGAGGCGGCGGCGAGCCACCGGACCCGGCTCCCGGTCGTGTTCGTGGCGTTCGGCGCCGAGGAGCCCCGGGGACCGAGCGACGCCGACCACCACTACGGGTCGCGGGCCTACGTCGAGGACCTGTCGCCCGCCAGCGGCAGGCCGTCCGGGGCATGGTCTCCCTGGACCGGGTCGGGGTGGGCGACGTGGTGCCCGTCGGGTCGGCCGCAACCACCGATCCCGTGCAGCGCAGCCTGCTCTCGGCCGCCCGGTCGCTGGGGATGCCGGCCGTGGCCGACCCCGACCAGCGCAGCAGCGACCACTGGTCGTTCGTTCGCGTCGGTCTGCCGGGCGCCCGGCTGGGGTCGACGCCGTACGCCGGCTACCACTCGCGCGGCGGACGTCCCGGAGGTCGTCCAGCCCGCCCAGCTCGAGCGGGTCGGCCGGATCGTGCTCGAGTGGCTGGCCCCGGCGCGGACATCCGGGCTGACCGGGCTCAGCGGCTCGAGGCCGGCACAGGCGCGCAGGTCCTGCCGGTGTGCGCGGAAGGCCGTCCGCCACACCTGCGGCGACGGGCATCGCCAGGCCGCTCGACCCGATGACGGCGGGCTGCCAGACGGCGCGGACGACCCGGGCCCGGCCCCGGCGTTCGACGGGCGGCCGCACGGTGAGGGTCAGCACGCCCGTCCGGGAGGTGGCACCGGTGCCGGGGGCGTACCACGCGTAGTTGCCCAGGCCGTAGGCGACGTAGCCCGGTCCCAGCCGTCCGTCCCCCTGCAGCTGGTGGGCATGGGTGCCGACGACGACGTCGGCCCCGGCCGCGACGAGCCGGCGTCGCGATGCTGCGCTGGTCGGCCGAGGGGCAGCTCTCGCCCTGGATGCCCCAGTGGAGGTAGACCACGACCACGTCGGCCACGCTGCCTGCCCGGCGCACCTCCGCGAGGAGGCGGGACGGGTCCGTCGCGTCGGCGATCCCCGGCCTGGTGCCGACGGCCGCCCACGCGCCGGTCGGATCCGCGGTGGGGTCCTGGTCGGCGAGCGACGCGGCCAGCGTGGCGACGGTCGTGTCGTCGATCTCGGTGAGGGCAGGCGCGAACGCCTCCTCCTCGTCGCGACCGATGCCGACGACCGCGAGTGCGGGATCGGAGTCGCGGACCGCCCGGGCGGCTCGCAGCGTGCTGGGCAGCCGGGCGCGACCGTAGTCGAGGGCGTGGTTGTTGGCCATGCTGGCCACGTCGATCCCCGCCGCGGACAGCGCGGTGAAGGCCTCGCGGCCCGCCGAGAACGTGAAGCGCTTCCCGGGCTCGGGTTCGCCGCCGGTGCCCACCGACGTCTCGAGGTTGACGATGGCCAGGTCGGCGGCAGCGAGCGCCGCCGCCGCAGGCGCCAGCGCCGTGCCGGGGTCGCGCAGCCGCTCGGCCAGGACACCCTCGAAGTGGACGTCGCCGGCGACCGCGATCCGCACCGGCTGCCGGCGCGGGGTGGAGGTCTCGGGAGCGGGTTGCGGTGTCGTGGAGGTCGAGGGCGTCGCGGAGGCGTGCGGCTGCTGCGCCGGGTGGGCGCCGCGCGGTGCACGCGGTGAACGTGAGGATCGACAGAGCCACCGCGACCGTTCGGAGCGCGGCGTACGCCTCGGTGCACCGCCCCCGTCATGCCGCCATCGTGCCACCGGGCCGCGTCCCACCACCTGAAGTGGGTGACGCACGGGGCGGTGCCGGGTGCCACACTCGGGACATGAGCACTCGGATCTGCTTGACCGCCGTCGCCGCGTTCCTGGTCACCGGCCTGTCCGCCGCGCCGGCACACGCGGAGTACTACTCCATCGACGACCCGGCGGACGCCAGCGCGTCGTTGACCGACGTCTACGGGTTCACGGCGACGCACGGTCGAGAGCAACCTGCTGGTGAAGGTGCGCTTCAACGAGCTGCTGCGCTCGAGCGCCGCCGGGGTGTCGGTCTTCATCGACACCGACCGGGACGTCAGGGGACCGGAGTTCGTCCTCAGCAGCGGTCTGGGCGACGGCACCGACTACGTCCTGACCGAGGCCGTCGCGTGGCGGGGCAGCGACAAGCGGGTCGAACTGCGACTACGAGGCCCGGCCCAAGTGGGGCAAGGACGTGTTCCGGACGCGGATCAGCCGCGACTGCCTCGACGAGCCGGGCTCGGTCAGGGTCTCGGTGAAGATGGTCGACCAGGCCGACGGCTCGCACCCGGTCGTTGACTGGGCGCCGAAGCGCCACCGGTGGAGCCTGCCCATCGCGTCGGGCCTGGGCGCCACGGCGGCCTGAGCCGGCCTCAGCCGGCGGCGACCAGGGCCACGGCGACGGCGCACAGGGTGAGCCCGACGGCCTGGGCACGATGGATGCGCTCGCGTAGCAGCGCGGCCGCCAGGACGATCGTGACGGCGGGATAGAGCGAGGTCACCACCGAGGCCACGGTGAGCAGCCCGGTCTGCGTGGCCAGCAGGAACGCGACGACGGCCGCTGTGGCGAGCATCCCGGCCACGACCCCCCAGGCCTGGGAGGGGTGGTCGGGGATCCAGTGACCGCCGAGCGCGGTGGCCGTGAGCGCGACGCACCCCATCCCCACGGCCTGCGCGACGGCGAGCGGCCAGAAGCCGGCCGACTCGGGCACCTGACCCATGGCGGCGAACAGCAGGCCGAACCCGAGACCGGCCAGCACACCGTCGACGATGCCGGCTGGCCAGGTCGCCCGACTGGCCCGGCTCGCGGCTGACGAACCAGATGCCGGGAACCGCGGCCGCGATCCCCAGCCAGACGATCGGCTCGGGGCGCTCGCCGGTGACGACGCCGACGGTGACCGGCACCAGGGCCGCTCCCACCGCGGAGATCGGCGCCACCACGCCCAT
Organism: uncultured Actinomycetota bacterium; assembly: GCA_963712875.1. Taxonomy (GTDB): domain Bacteria; phylum Actinomycetota; class Actinomycetes; order Propionibacteriales; family Nocardioidaceae; genus Nocardioides. The sequence goes on from CAVQJS010000022.1 coordinate 14,801, forward strand.
CCGCCCCGCCGCCAGACCGCGGTAGAGGAACGCGCCGCCCGCCCCGGTCCCGATGCCGGCCAGTGCGCCCCACCACAGGTCGCCACTCGTCGGACTGCCCTCGATGGTCATGGCGAGGGCGAGCGCGCCGACCAGCGCGGAGGCGGTGCCGACGAACGCGACCGGCCACGCCGACGTACGACGCGACGCGAGGCCGCCGACGAAGTCCGACAGGCCGTAGGCGAGCGCGGCCCCGAGCGAGAGCAGGACCACCATCAGGTCACCACGACCCCGACGACCCAGACGACAGCGGCCAGGAACGCAGCCACCAGCTCGATCAGGATCGAGACGCCCACCGCGCGCAGGGCACCGGTGGTCGAGGGCCAGGCCGACGTGGCACCGACCCGGTGCCGCTCGGCGACGTAGACGCCCAGGACGAAGCCGATGAACATCCCCACGACGGGGATGACGAAGAAGCCCACGAAGGCCAGCGCCGCTCCAGTGATCAGGGTGCTGTTGGGGACGCCGGCCGACTTCAGTCGGCGACCGGGCACGAGGTACTTCACGACCGTCCCGCCGACCAGGAGCACCGCGGCCACCACGAGGACGACCCAGGCGGTGGAGGTGCCGACCTCCATGGCCCAGACGAGGATCGCGCCGAGCACCAGGAACGTGCCGGGCAGCACGGGCACGATGATGCCGGCGATGCCGACCGCGATCAGGACGGCGATGAGGATCTCGGTGGCACTCACGGGCGTCAGCCTGCCACGACGCGACACAGCCCCGGACGACGTGTCCGGGGCTGTGTCGAAGGTCGGGTCAGGTGCGCGTCACAGCTCGCTGTCGGCGGCCTTGGTGGACGGGGTCTCGAGCTTGTGGGTCTCGTCGACGACGGTGGCCGCGATCTCACGAAGCTTGTCGCCGTGCTCGCGGGCGTGGTGGGCACAGAACAGCAGCTCGCCGCCGGTCTGGAGCTCCACGCGGAGGTAGGCCTGAGCCCCGCAGCGGTCGCAACGGTCCAGGGCCGTCAGGGCGGCCTGGGTGGGTGCGGTGGCAGTGGTCACGTCAGCCTCAATTCTCTTCATCGGTGTCTTGGCCCAACGTAGCCAGTGGGACAAAGATTCCCGGCTGGTGTCCTCGGGTGTGGACGAGAGTCCAGTCAATCACTGAATTGTTTCGCCTGTCGGCATTGCTCCCAACTCCTGGGACGCAACCCGTGTTCGGTGCGGTGCTGCTCCCCGGATTGCCGGGCCGGGATGCCACCACGCTAGACCTGCCACGGCCCGACGGTCGGCAGCGTGCCCTGCACTGCTCCACGGCGTGTCGCGGGTAGGTTTTCCCCTGTGGCAGCACCCGCGGACAACACCTACAACGCAGCGCACCTCCTGGTCCTCGAGGGCCTCGACGCCGTGCGCAAGCGTCCCGGCATGTACATCGGCTCGACGGACACCCGCGGGTTGATGCACTGCCTCTGGGAGATCATCGACAACGGCGTGGACGAGGCGCTGGCGGGCGTCGCGCACCGGGTCGAGGTCACCCTGCACGACGACGGGTCGGTCGAGGTCCATGACGACGGGCGCGGCATCCCGACCGACAAGGAGCCCAAGACCGGGCTGCCCGGTGTCGAGGTGGTCGCCACCAAGCTGCACGCCGGCGGCAAGTTCGGGGGCGGGTCCTACGTCGCCACCGGTGGCCTGCACGGCGTCGGGCTCTCGGTCGTCAACGCGCTCTCCTCCCGCATGGACATCGACGTCGACCGCGCGCCCACCCAGCAGGGACTGTCCTTCCAGCGCGGCGTGCCCGGCGTCTTCGACGGCGACGGCCCGACTGCCGGATTCACGCCCACCTCCGGCCTGACCCGCAAGGGCAAGCGGGTCGCGAAGGGCAGGACCGGCACGAGGATCCGCTTCTGGCCCGACCGCCAGGTCTTCACCAAGGACGCCCGCTTCGAGATGGACGGCCTGATCGGGCGCGCCCGGCAGACGTCGTACATCGTGCCCGGGCTCGAGCTGGTCATCCGCGACCAGCGCGACGCCGGCGCGGGTGAGGGCCCCGTCGAGGAGAAGTTCCGCCACGACGGCGGCATCGCGGAGTTCGTCGAGTTCCTCTCGCACGGCGACCCGGTCACCGACGTCCTGCGGCTGCAGGGGACCGACACGTTCACCGAGACCGTGCCGCTGCTCGACGACAAGGGGCACATGACCCCCCAGGAGATCGAGCGCGAGCTGATGGTCGACGTCGCGCTGCGCTGGGACACGGCGTACGACACCGAGCTGCGCTCCTTCGTCAACGTGATCGCCACCCCCAAGGGCGGCACCCACGTCAGCGGCTTCGAGAGTGCACTGACCAAGACCTTCAACGACGCCATGCGCAACGCCAAGGTGCTCAAGGCGGCCGACACCGACGTCATCAAGGACGACGTGATGGAAGGGCTCACCGCCGTCGTGACGGTGCGTCTCGCCGAGCCGCAGTTCGAGGGCCAGACCAAGGAGATCCTCGGCACCCCCGCCGCACGTGGCGTGGTGCGCAAGGTGGTGTCGAGCGAGCTCAAGGCGTTCCTCACCTCGACCAGGCGGGCCGAGAAGGCCCAGGCCAAGCTGCTCATGGAGAAGGTCGCCGGCGCGTCGAAGACGCGACTGGCCGCACGCCAGCACAAGGAGAACCAGCGCCGCAAGAACGCCCTGGAGTCTTCAGCACTGCCGGCGAAGCTCTTCGACTGCCGCAGCTCTGACACCGAGCGGACCGAGCTCTTCATCGTCGAGGGTGACTCGGCGATGGGCACCGCGAAGGCAGCACGCAGCAGCGAGTTCCAGGCGTTGCTGCCGATCCGCGGCAAGATCCTCAACGTCCAGAAGGCCTCGATCGGCGACATGCTCAAGAACGCCGAGTGCGCCTCGATCATCCAGGTCGTCGGCGCCGGGTCGGGGCGTACGTTCGACCTCGAGGCCGCGCGCTACGGCCGGATCATCCTGATGGCCGACGCCGACTCCGACGGCTCACACATCCGGTGCCTGCTGGCGACGCTGTTCTTCAAGTACATGCCCGAGCTGGTGCGTGACGGACGGTTGTTCTCGGCCGTCCCGCCGCTGCACCGCGTCGAGCTGTCCAACCCCAAGAAGGGGATGGAGAAGTACATCTACACCTACTCCGACGCCGAGCTGCAGCGACGGCTGGCCGACCTCAAGCGCAAGAACGTGCGCTGGAAGGACCCGGTCCAGCGCTACAAGGGGCTCGGCGAGATGGACGCCGACCAGCTGGCCGAGACCACCATGGACCCGCGTCACCGGACGTTGCGCCGCCTGACCATCGACGACGTCGACGAGGCCAGCCGGGTCTTCGAGCTGCTCATGGGCTCGGAGGTGGCGCCGCGCAAGGAGTTCATCGTGCAGGGCGCCTATGAGGTCGACGTCGAGACCCTCGACGCGTAGGACGCGTGAAACGCACGCGTTCGCTGAGTTGTCGGGGCCACCGACCCTGACAGTGGTTGTGTCGCGATCACGCTCTCAGTAGGTTTGTGGCCCGCGTCACAGTGCCGTCGACAGGGAGCCCATGCCGGACGAGAAGTTCGACTACATCGTCATCGGATCAGGGAGTGCCGGCGGTGTCGTCGCCGCCCGGCTGACCGAGGATCCCCACGTCAGCGTCCTGCTCCTCGAGGCGGGTCCGGTCGACGACGACGACAACATCCGCATCCCACTGGCGTTCTCGATGCTCTTCAAGACCAAGTGGGACTGGAACTACGAGACGACGCCGCAGAAGCACCTCGGCGGGCGCCGCGCCTACTGGCCCCGCATGAAGGCCCTCGGCGGGTGCTCCTCGATGAACGCGATGATCTACGTCCGCGGCAACCACGGCGACTACGACGAGTGGCGCGACTCCTTCGGCGCCACCGGGTGGGGGTTCGACGACGTCCTGCCCTACTTCAAGAAGGCCGAGGGCAACACGCGCCTCGGCGGTCCCTTCCACGGGACCGATGGCCCGCTCCACGTCGAGGACCGCACCTACAACCACGAGCTCAGCACGGCGTTCATCGAGGCCGGTGTCGCGGCGGGGCTCAAGCGCAACGACGACTTCAACGGCGCCGAGCAGGAGGGCATCGGCCTCTACCAGGTCACCTGCAAGAAGGGTCGGCGCTGGTCCGTCGCGGACGCCTACATCCACCCGGCGGACAAGCGGCCCAACCTCACGGTCCGCACCGAGGCCTTCGTGACCCGGATCGTGCTGGAGGGAAACCGTGCCGTCGGGGTCGCCTACACCCGCGGCGGTGAGTCGCTCGTGGCCCGGGCCGACGCCGAGGTCGTGCTGAGTGGCGGCGCCATCAACAGCCCTCAGCTGCTGATGCTCTCCGGCATCGGTCCCGGTGCGCACCTGCGCGACATGGGCATCGACGTGGCCGTCGAGTCGGCGGGCGTCGGCCAGAAGCTGCAGGACCACCCCGCGGCGGGCATCCTCAGCCACACCAAGGACACGACCGACGTCGCCGAGATGCTGGGGCTGGGCAACCTGCTGAAGTGGAAGGCCACCGGCAAGGGGCCGTTGAGCTCCAACGTCGGGGAGATGGGAGCGTTCTACACCTCCCACGACGGTCTCGAGCTCCCCGACATCCAGCTCCACGTCGCGCCCACCGGCTTCTACGACAACGGCATGCACGAGCCCGTACGCCGCGCGCTGACGACCGCCGTGACGCTCGTCAACGTGCAGAGCTCGGGACACGTGAAGCTGCGCTCGGCGGACCCGACCTGGCACCCCGAGATCGATCCGGGCTACTTCGACGACCACGCCGACCTCGAGGCGATGATCGGAGGCTTCCGCACGGCACTCGAGGTGCTGCGCCAGGGACCCATCGCGAAGTACATCGACGAGCCCTGGATCCCGGCGTCGGCCGACCCGACCGACGACGACATCATCGAAGGCATCGGCCGACTCGGCCAGACCCTCTACCACCCCGTCGCGACGTGCGCCATGGGCACGGTCGAGGGCAGCGTCGTCGACCCGGAGCTCAAGGTCCACGGCGTCGAGGGCCTGCGGGTCGCCGACGCCTCCGTGATGCCGCGGGTGCCTCGCGGCAACACCCATGCCCCCACCGTCATGATCGGCGAGAAGTGCGCCGATCTCATCAAGGAGTCCCGATGAGCACCCCAACTTCCTGCTCGCTCCGCACGCTCCACTCGCAGAAAGCAGGGGACCCCGCATGACCGCCACCCTCGAGCCGACCGCGAGCTCCGGCACGACCCAGACGTTCGACTCGCTCGACCCGGCCACCGGTGACGTCGTGGGCACGCACCCGGTCACCAGCAGGGCCGAGGTCGACGCCGCTGTCGCTCGCGCCCGCGAGGCGGTCGACTGGTGGGGCAACCTGTCGTTCGACGACCGGGCCGAGTACCTGTTGACCTGGCGCAGCGTCATCACCCGACGCATCGCCCAGCTCGCCGACCTCTCCCACCGCGAGACCGGCAAGCCACACGGTGACGCCCAGCTCGAGATCGTCCTCGCGATCGACCACATCGCGTGGGCGGCCAAGCACGCCGAGAAGGTGCTCGGCCCGCGCAAGGTCGGGTCCGGGCTGCTGATGGCCAACCACGCGGCGACGGTGGAGTACCACCCGCTGGGCGTCGTCGGGGTGATCGGCCCGTGGAACTATCCGGTGTTCACCCCGATGGGATCGATCGCCTACGCACTGGCCGCGGGCAACGCTGTGGTGTTCAAGCCCAGCGAGTACACCCCCGGTGTCGGCCAGTGGCTCGCTGACGCCTTCCGTGAGGTGGTGCACGGCCGAGACGTCCTGCAGGTGGTGACCGGCCTCGGTGAGACCGGCAACGCGCTGTGCCGGGCGCGGATCGACAAGCTCGCCTTCACCGGTTCGGGGCGGACCGGCAAGCTGGTCATGGCGGCCTGCGCCGAGAACCTCACCCCCGTCATCATCGAGGCCGGCGGCAAGGACTCGCTCATCGTCGACGAGGATGCCGACCTGCCGAAGGCCGCCGAGGCCGCCCTGTGGGGCGGCATGGCCAACGCCGGGCAGACCTGCATCGGCACCGAGCGCGTCTACGTGCACCAGAACGTCTTCGACGCCTTCATGGCCGAGATCCTCACCCAGGCCAAGGGGCTTCGCGCCGGAGCCGACTCCCAGGCGTTGATCGGGCCGATCACGATGCCCTCCCAGCTCGCGGTCATCAAGAGCCACATCGACGACGCGATCGCCAAGGGCGCCAAGGTCGTGCTCGGCGGGTCCGACGCCGTGGGCGACCGCTTCGTGCAGCCGACGATCCTGACGCACGTGCCCGAGGACTCCACCGAGATCACCGAGGAGACCTTCGGCCCGACCCTGGCGATCAACCCGGTCGCGAGCATGGACGAGGCAGTGCGCCTGACGAACGCGACCGAGTACGGCCTCGCGGGCGCGGTCTTCTCCAAGAGCAACGGCATGTCCATCGCCCGACGCATCCGCTCCGGCATGACGTCGGTCAACTCCGTGACCGCGTTCGCGGCGATACCTGGCCTGCCCTTCGGCGGCGTCGGGCAGTCGGGCTTCGGCCGCATCCACGGCGCTGACGGGCTCAAGGAGTTCACCTACGCCAAGGCCATCACGCGCCAGAAGTTCAAGCCGGTCATGATGCTGACGTCCTTCTCGCGCGACGCCGCCACCGACGGCAAGGTCGCCCAGCTGATCACGCTCCTGCACGGAGGCAAGCAGACCCTGAAGTAGGGCACGGCGAGTGGACCGGCTCAGGCGTGCCGGCTGAGCAGGCCCGTGTCGACGTCGTAGACGAAGCCGCCGACGATGGCGCGGTCGCCGATGAGGGGGTGGGTGCGGACCTTCACGACGTCCTCGCGCAGCTGCTCGAGCTGGTCGGTCACGACACCGAACGACTGCCAGCTGGCGTCGACGCCGGCCGAATCGCCCACCCGGACGCGCAGCTCGGCCTCCGAGGCGGACGCCATCGCGCAGCGGGTGTGCGGGACGACGAGGATGCGCCTCACATTGAGGAGGTGGACGCCGAGCACGAGGGCCTCCAGCGCCTGCGGCGTCACCCGGCCGCCCGGGTTGCGGAAGATCTTGGCGTCTCCGTGCTGGAGGCCGAGCATCCGCAGCGGATCGATGCGGGAGTCCATGCAGGTCACGAGGGCGATCCCGGCGTGCGCCTTGCCGTCGAAGCCGCCGAGGTCGAAGGATGCGGCGAACTCACGGTTGGCGTCGAGCAGGTCGGAGAAGTCGTCCACGATCGCGAGATTAGCGGAGGCGCGCATCGCCCCACGAGAGTCCTCGACCCGTGGACCGGGGGTCGCAGCCGCGATCAGTGGGTCGAGAGGACCTCGCGGGTGCTGACCCGGTCGGCGCGCACGCCCCGGAAGAGCACCAGCGCCAGCACGGCCGCGACGACGGCGCACCCCGCCGCCCCCCAGAAGACGGCGTGCTCCTGGGCGATGCCCGCGACGCGCAGCAGGTCGGAGAACTCCTGGCAGCGGCTCTTGCCGTCGCAGACCTCCTGGACCGGGGGCACCACCTTCTGCTCGGCGTAGTAGCGCCGCAGCCCGATCGTGGTGAGGGCCGAGATGCCGATGAGCATGCCGACCATCCGCGAGACGACCACGAACGCGCTGGCGACGCCGTGGACGTCGTCGTCGGTGTGGGCGAGCAGCGCCGCGTTGACCGGTGCGAGGGCCAGGCCGAAGCCGAGGCCACCAGTGATGAGCGCGACGTTGGCGATCGGCTCCTCGATGGTGGTGAGTCCCCAGCGCGTCATGAGCACGAAGCCGGTGGCCGCGAGCAGCATCCCGACGGCGGTGACGAGACCGGGGGAGAAGCGCCGGATGGCGTAGCCGCCGAGCACCGCGCCCACCGGCAACGCGATCAGGAAGCGGACCAGCACGAGCGCCGCCGGGAGCTGGTCGTCCGGATAGACCGTGGTGCGCGCGAAGAGCGGGATGTCGATGAGGGCGGCGATCAGCGCGGCACCGATGAAGAAGCTGACCAGCAACGCCCCCCACGCCGGCGTACGACGGAGGGCCCCCCGCGGCACGAGGGGCCGGGCTGCACGGCGCAGGTGCCAGATGAAGGCCGCCGCGGCCACCACGGCTCCGAGGAGGTACCACCGGCCGCGTGGCGAGAAGACCTCGATCTTGGGATCGGCGGTCGCGAAGGCCAGGATCACCCCGCCCAGGGCGGCAGCGAGCAGCAGCGCGCCGACGAGGTCGGCCTCGAGCAGCACCGCGACCCACCCGCGCAGGTCGAGGAGCGGGCGTGGGGCGAACCAGCACCAGACCAGCAGCAGCACGAGCGCGCCGACGGCGATGGCGCCGATCGGCGTCAGCCACCGGCCGTCGCCCGTGAACGGCACGAAGAGCGACCCCCACGTCAGGTCGCGTAGGAGGTCGGGTGGGCGCAGGAAGACGATGCCGCCGGCCACGACGGTCACGATCAGGAGCAGGAGGCCGACCAGGTCCGGACGGGACCGGTCGCGACGGTCCGTGCCGCGAGGCGCACCACCCGCCAGGCCGCGGATCGCCACCGCCAGGATCAGCCCGACCGCGAAGTTGATGGCGAAGATCGCGCGCCAGTCGGCGACGGCCAGGACCAACGCGCCGAAGAGCGGTCCGACCACCGAGCCGATCTCCTGCACGGCCGAGACCACGCCCAACGGGACACCGCGCCGCTCGACCGGGTAGAGGTCGGCCACGAGGGCCAGGGTCGCCGGCACCAGGCCGCCGCCGCCGACACCCTGGAGGAAGCGGCCGGTCACGATGCTGGGCATGTCGTAGGCGACGGTGGTGATCAGCGAGCCCAGGGCGAAGAGCACCAGCGCCATCACCAGCACGGGCACCCGGCCGCGGAGGTCGGCGATCCTGCCGATCAGTGGCAGCATGGCGACGTAGCCGAGCAGGAAGCCGCTGACGATCGGTGCCGCCCGCTGCAGCTGGTCGATCGGGACGCCGACGCCGGTCATCATGTCCGGCAGCGCGAGGACGACGACGTAGGTGTCGGCAGCCGCGAAGGCGACCGCGACGGCGGCGACGCCGAGGAGCAGGGTCGAGCTGCGCGAGACCTGCCCGGTCTCGCTCACGGCGCCTGGATGTCCTTCTCGGTGCCGTAGTCGACGAAGTCCACGGTGTAGGTCATCGGCGTCGGTCTGGGGGTAGAAGACGCCGGTGAGCGTGGCCTTGCGCAGCTCGCCGTCGTCGGTGATCTGCCACTCGACGTCGAACGAGTCACCGGCCGAGGACGGGATCACGCTCTCCATGGCCTCGCCGGGCACGGTGCCGGTGTAGGTCGTGAGGATCTCGTCGTTGTCCTCGCCGCCGCGCACGCTCTCGCCGGTCTCGATCGACTCGGTCTTGCCGAGCAGGCCGGGGAATCCGTCTGCGTCCGGTGAGCGTCGACGGGTCCGGGGCGCCGTACTCCTTGGGGTTCACGGTGTCCCAGCCGGGGGTGAACGGGATCTGGGCGTAGACCGTGTCGTCCACGGCGATCACCGGGACGTCGGCGGTCTGACCGGCGAAGACGACCGTCAGCGTGCCTTCGAAGGCCGGAGTCGTCGGTGACGGTGCCTGCCGCCCTGGCGATGCCGGCGACCCCCTCGGGAAGGGCGTCGGTGGCCAGGGTGAGCTCGACCCCGCTGGTCTCGGTCAGCTTCTCGGAGGCGAGCGCCAGGACCTCCTCGGGGGACGCCTCGGCCGAGTCCTCCGACGGGGAGTCGTCCGAGCACGCGGCGAGGGTGGGCACGAGGAGCAGGGTGGCGGTCGCCAGTGCTGCGAGACGTCGGACAGACATGTCCTCAGCCTTCCACACCGGCGGGTGGCGCGACCTGCGCCGCGACGGGGGAGGAGACGGCGGCGATGGGCTGGGGTGCGGGTGTCCCGGACCCGTCGCGCCGGCCGGTCGGCTCGGGCAGGTCGATCGGTGCACCGCTGGCCGCGGCAGCCCTGGCCGGACCCACCCCCGCCCACGCGGTGACGAGGACGTCCTCGCCCTTGAGGAACCGGTGGCTGCGCACGCCCCCTGTCGCGCGGCCCTTGCCGGGGTACTCGCTGAACGGTGCGACCTTGAGCGATCCCGCCTCGGTGCCGGGGAGTGCGGTCGAGGAGCCCGAGGCCGTGACGACGACAGCCTCGGCCGGGTCGAAGGCACCGAAGAACGCCGCGTGCTGGCCCGCGCCGAGCTTGATGCCGGCCATGCCGCCGCCGGTCCTGCCCTGGGGACGTACGCCGCCGGCCGGGAAGTGCAGCAGCTGGGCGTCGGAGGAGATGAAGCACAGCTCCTCCTCGCCCGTGCGCAGCTCGACGGCGCCGATGACCTCGTCACCGTCCTTGAGCCCGATGACCTCCCAGTCGTCGCGGCCCAGCACCTCGGGGTTCACCCGCTTCACGACGCCGGCCCGCGTGCCGAGCGCCAGGCCCGGCCCGTCGGTGGGCAGCGAGGTCAGGGCCAGCGCGCGCTCGCCGGCCTCGAGGGACAGGATCTCGCTGAGCGGCAGGCCGCCCTGGAGGTTGGGGTCGTTGGCCGAGTCCGGCAGCTCGGGCATGTCGAGCACGCCGACCTTGACCAGCCGGCCGCGACTCGTCAGGACGCCGACCTCGCCGCGGGCGGTGGTGCGTACGGCGCTGACCACGACGTCGTGGTTGGCCCGGCCCTCGCCGTGGCCGGGGTGCTCGACCGAGGACGTCCGGGCCAGCAGGCCGCTGGAGGAGAGGTAGGCGAAGCAGGGGTCGTCGGCCACCTCCAGCGAGCTCGCAGTCGCGGCGGTGACGGTGGTGCCGGCCGAGGCCAGCAGCACGGTCCGGCGGGGCGTGCCGTGTGCCTTGGCCACGTCGGCGAGCTCGTCGGAGACGACCTTCCGCAGCAGCTTCTCGTCGGCCAGGATCGCGTCGAGGAGCTCGATGGCGCGCTCCAGCTCGTCCTTCTCCTTGTCGAGCTCCAGCTTGGAGAACCTGGTGAGGCGGCGCAGCGGCATGTCGAGGATGTAGTCGGCCTGGGCCTCGGACAGCTCGAAGACCGAGATCAGCCGCTCCTTGGCCGCCGCCGCGTTGTCGGAGGAGCGGATGACCTGGATGACCTCGTCGATGTCGAGGATCGCGATGAGCAGGCCGTCGACGAGGTGGAGGCGGTCGGCGGCCTTGGCGCGGCGGTGCAGCGAGCGCCGGCGTACGACGTCGAAGCGGTGGGCGAGGAAGACCTCGAGCATCTGGATGAGGCCGAGCGTGCGCGGTTGGCCGTCGACCAGGGCCACCGCGTTGATGCCGAAGGTGTCCTCGAGGGGGGTCTGGCGGTAGAGCTGCTCGAGCAGCGCCTCGGGGACGAAGCCGTTCTTCACCTCGATCACCAGGCGCAGCCCGTGCTGGCGGTCGCTGAGGTCCTTGATGTCGGCGATGCCCTGGAGCTTCTTGGACAGGACGAGCTTCTTGATCTGCTCCATCACCCGCTCGGTGCCCACGCCGTAGGGGAGCTCGGTGACCACGATGCCCTTGCGTCGGGCCGTCACCGACTCGACGCGGGCGGTGGCGCGCATGCGGAAGGTGCCGCGCCCGGACTCGTAGGCGTCGCGGATGCCGTCGAGCCCGACGATCTTGCCGCCCGTGGGCAGGTCCGGGCCCGGGATGAAGCGCATCAGGTCGTCGAGCGTCGCCTGGGGGTGGGTGATCAGGTGGCGCAGCGCCTGGACGACCTCGATGAGGTTGTGGGGGGCGATGTTGGTGGCCATGCCGACCGCGATGCCGGCCGACCCGTTGACCAGCAGGTGCGGGATGGCCGCGGGCAGGACCACCGGCTCGGTCTCGCGGGAGTCGTAGTTGGGCTTGAAGTCGACGGTGTCCTCGTCGATCGAGGCGGTCATCGCGACCGCAGCAGGCGACATCCGGCACTCGGTGTAGCGCATGGCGGCGGGGGAGTCGTCGGGCGAGCCGAAGTTGCCGTGGCCGTCGACGGTCGGCAGGCGCATCGACCAGTGCTGGGCCATCCGGACGAGCGCGTCGTAGATGGCACCGTCCCCGTGGGGGTGGAGGCGACCCATGACCTCGCCGACGACGCGGGCGCTCTTGACGTGTCCGCGGTCGGGCCGCAGCCCCATCTCGTCCATCGTGTAGAGGATGCGACGCTGCACCGGCTTCAGCCCGTCGCGAGCGTCGGGGAGGGCGCGCGAGTAGATGACGGAGTAGGCGTACTCCAGGAACGACGACTGCATCTCGTCGCGGATGTCGGTGTCGAGGATGTGCTCCTCGAAGTCGTCCGGGAGCGGCGGTTGAGTCGTACGTCGTGCCATGCGAGGCATTCTCCCTGTTCATCGGGCGGACCCGAGCCGGGGCACGCCGAAGTGCACGCGGACGGATAGATTGCAGCCGTGACCGCCCCGGAGGAACTGACCGCGACGCCGCCTCCGCGCCACTGGGAGGCCGACGTCCTGCTGCGGGACGGGCGCACCGCGCACATCAGGCCGATCCAGCCCGAGGACCGCGACCTGCTCGTCGAGTTCTACAGCCGGGTCTCCGACCAGTCCAAGTACTACCGCTTCTTCTCCCCGATGCCCGAGCTGTCCGACCGCGACCTCGACCGCTTCACGCACGTCGACCACAAGGACCGGGTGGCCCTGATCCTGTTGGTCGCAGGCCAGATGATCGCTGTGGGCCGCTACGACACCGTCCGGCCCGGCTACGCAGAGGTCGCGTTCCTGGTCGAGGACCAGCACCAGGGTCGCGGTGTCGGTCAGCTGCTGCTCGAGCACCTCGCCCAGGCCGGCCGCGAGCGTGGCGTCGAGGAGTTCGTCGCCGAGGTGCTGCCGGACAACAAGGCCATGCTCCACACGTTCCGCGACGCCGGCTACAAGGTGAAGAGCGCCTTCGAGGAGGGCGTGATGGAGCTGGTCTTCCGGATCGACCCGACCGACACCGCCATCGGCGTGATGGAGCAGCGGGAGCACCGCGCCGAGTACGCCTCTATCGAGCGGTTCTTCACGCCCCGGTCGGTGGCCGTGATCGGTGCCAGCCGTCGGCAGGACACCATCGGGCGTGCCCTGGTCCGCCACCTGGTGCTCGGCAACTTCAGCGGACGGGTGCACGTGGTCAACCCGAGCGCGGACTCGGTGGCCGGCATGCCCGCCTGGAAGACGGTCGGTGAGATCCCCGACGAGGTCGACGTCGCCATCGTCGCGGTCCCGGCCGACGCGGTGCAGGACGTCGTGCTCGACTGCGCCGCCAAGGGCGTGCACGGCCTGGTCGTCATCTCCTCGGGCTTCGCGGAGACCGGCGAGGAGGGTCGGCTTCGCCAGCGCCGCCTGGTGGGCCTGTGCCGCTCCTACGGCCTGCGCCTGATCGGTCCGAACGCGCTCGGTGTCATCAACACCGACCCCGAGGTCTCGCTCAACGCGTCCCTCTCCTCGGTCATGCCGCCCCGGGGTCGCGCCGGCTTCTTCTGCCAGTCCGGTGCGCTGGGCTCGGCGATCCTGGAGAAGGTGCAGAACCGGGGTCTGGGACTGACCACCTTCGTCAGTGCCGGCAACCGCGCCGACGTCTCGGGCAACGACCTCCTGCAGTACTGGGAGGAGGACGACGCGACCGAGGTCGTCCTGCTCTACCTCGAGTCGATCGGCAACCCGCGCAAGTTCTCCCGCATCGCGCGCCGGGTCAGCCGCCGCAAGCCGATCGTCGCCGTGCGCTCGGGACGCAGCTCCCAGGGTGTGCCCATGGGCCATGCCGTCCGCAAGATCGCCGCGCCCGGCCAGGCGGTCGACGCGATGTTCCGCCAGGCCGGGATCATCCAGGTGGAGTCGCTGGAGGAGATGTTCGACGTCGCCCAGCTGCTCGCCCACCAGCCGCTGCCGCGAGGTCGCCGGGTCGCGATCGTCGGCAACTCCGACGCCCTGGGCCTCCTGGCCGCCGATGCGGCCAACTCGGTGGGCCTGGTGGTCAACAAGCAGGTCGCGCTCGGCGCCGACGCCACCGCCGAGGACTTCGAGGACGCGCTCGACGCCGCCATCGACGACCCCGAGGTGGACGCGGTCACCGCGATCTTCATCCCGCCCCTCAACGTCCCCGGCGCCCGGGAGGACGTCGCCGACGTGCTCGCCGCCGTGGGCGAGCAGTCCGACAAGCCCATCGTGTCGACCTTCCTGGGCACCGAGGGCGTGCCCGAGCTGCTGCGGGTGCCCGACGTGGCGGGATCGAGTGCCGGCCGCGGGTCGGTGCCGTCGTACCCCGCCGTCGAGGCCGCCGTGCGTGCCCTGGCGCACGTCGTGGAGTACGCCGTGTGGCTGCGGACGCCGCAGACCCCGATCTCGGACCTGCCCTCCACCGACCGGGAGGCGGCCCGCCACCTCGTCAACGAGCTGCTGATGAACCACCCGGAGGGCCGTGACCTGGACTACACCGAGCAGCACCGGCTCCTCGCGGCGTACGGCATCGACCTGTGGGACACCTTCGCCGTCGCCTCCGGCGACGAGGCTGTCGCGGCGGGGGAGTCCCTGGGCTGGGACGTCGTCCTGAAGGCCACCGCGGAGCACCTGCGCGACCGACCCGACCTCGCGCACGTGTGGCGCAACATCGACGGTCCCCAGGACATGCAGGACGCCTGGGCCAGTCTCAACGAGATCATCACCGACCCCGACCGCGCGGGCTTCGTGGTCCAGCGCAACGCCCCGCCGGGTGTCCCCCTGACGATCGCGACGATGGAGGACCCGCTCTTCGGTCCGGTGCTGTCCTTCGGCATCGGCGGCCCGCTCACCGAGCTGCTGGGCGACCGGTCCTACCGCATCCCGCCCCTGGCCGAGCACGACGCCCAGGACATGGTGCGAGAGATCAAGGCTTCGCCGCTGCTCTTCGGCTACCGCGGCAGCGAGATCGTCGACGTCGCCGAGATCGAGCGACTGGTCCGGCAGGTCGCCCAGCTGCAGCACGACCTGCCGCAGGTCCGGGCGCTGCAGCTGCCGCTGGTGCTGGCGGGCGCGGAGGGGCTGACCGTGCTCGGCGCGACCATCCGGGTCGAGCCGGTGAAGGACCCGCGCTCGGACTGGTTCGTGCGCCGCCTGAGCACGATGCCTGGGGACACGCTCCCCGACTGAGGACCCCCGCGTGACAGACTTGCGGGCATGCCCCGCTCCACTCGTGACGCGGACGTCTCCGACGACCTCCGCCAGGCGATCCACCGCACCGGCTACTACCCCGAGGTCGTCGCTGACGGCGTCTTCTCCGCGGCCGGTGGTGAGGACGTGCTGTCCTTCTTCGTCCACCACGAGACGACCTTCGACCACGAGGAAGTACGCCGGCACCTGACGGCGTTGCTCCTGACACCGACGCGCCTGGTGATCGCCCACACCGACGAGCACCCCGGCGACGAGATGCTGCCCGAGCCCTACACCTCGACGACGACCGAGGCGGTCACCCTGACCTCGATCCGCACGGTCGTGGTGACGCGCATGGTCGCCAACCCGACCGCGGGCGTGGCCCCGCCCGCCGAGGCGGTGCTCACCATCGGCTGGGGTGGCGTCGGACGGCTCGACCTCGAGCCGGCCGCCTGCTCCGACCCGAGCTGCGACGCCGACCACGGCTACACCGGCACCCTGGCCGGCGACGACTACAACCTCCGTGTCTCCGCCGCCGCCGAGGGCGTGGACGCCGTCGCCGGACTGCTGGCCTTCGCCGACGCGCTGTCCGCGCGGACCCGCGGATGAGCACCCCACGGTGACGATGCCCGCCTCGGGGCGGGGCTTCACCGAGCCTGCCTACGGTCAGCGGTCGCTGACCGACGTCATCCCGGCCGTGGGACGCGCCCTGGGCGTGCCCCTGACCGGCCACGCCGGTGCCCTCGAGCTGCCCCCGGCGCCGTCGTACGTCGTGTTCCTGGTCGACGGGATGGGGGCCGAGCTGCTGGCCCGCCACGGCCACGCGGCGCCGTACCTCTCCTCGCTGGCGGAGGGGAGCGCCACCGGCACGGCGGGCGTGCCGTCCACGACCGCGACCTCGCTGACCTCCCTCGGGACCGGCCTCGTGCCCGGCTCCCACGGGCTGGTCGGCTACACCGCCCGCATCCCCGGCACCGACCGGCTGCTCAACCACCTCGGGTGGGACAGGTCCGTCGACCCGGTCGAGTGGCAGCCGCACCCCACCGCGTTCGGCCGGCTGGCGGCGGCCGGCGTGCACGTGACGTCGATCAACAAGCGTGACTTCGACGGGTCGGGGCTGACCGTGGCCTCGCAGCGAGGAGCGACGTACGTCGGCGCCGACCGTGTCGGCGAGCGCATCGCCGCGGCCGTGACTGCGTCGGGGGAGAGCCCCGCGCTGACCTACGTCTACGACTCCGACCTCGACTGGACCGGCCACAAGTTCGGGGTCTCCTCGGCCCAGTGGCTCCAGCAGCTCGCCATGGTCGACGCCCAGGCCGAGCACCTGCGCGAGTCGCTGCCGTCCTCGACCCGACTCCTGGTCATCGCCGACCACGGGATGGTCGACAGCCCCGAGGAGGACCGCGTCGACGTCGACGACGTGGTGGGCATGCGCGACGGCATCGCGCTGATCGGCGGGGAGGCACGGTTCCGCCATCTCTACTGCGCCGCCGGGGCCGTCGACGACGTCGTCGCGACGTGGCGTGAGGTCCTCGGGACCCGTGCCACGGTGCTGACCCGCGAGGAGGTGATCGGCCGCGGCTGGTTCGGCCGGGTCGACCCGCAGGTGCGGCCGCGGCTCGGCGACGTGATGGTCGCCTGCCACGACGAGGCCGCGGTGGTCTCGACGCGCGACTTCGCCTACGAGAAGACACTCGTCGGGCTGCACGGCTCGCTCGACCCCGGCCGAGATGCTGATCCCCATCCTGGTGGGCTGAGCCTGGTGGGCTGAGCCGGCCGTCGCGCCTCAGCCGAAGGGCAGCGGCTCGGGGGCCAGGCTGACGGCCTTGGCGCGCGCAGCGGTGAGGCGGCGCCGGTGGTGCTGTCGGCACAGCACCTCGTACGCCACGTCCGCGGGCGGCTCGTCGGCCTGCTCCACGTCGCCGACGACGATGACCTCGCCCTCGACCACCATCGCGCCGTTCTCGGTGCGGGCGTTGTGGGTGGCGCGCTTGCCGCACCAGCACAGCGCCTCGACCTGGAGGACGTTCATCCGGTCGGCCAGCTCGACGAGCCGGCTGCTGCCGGGGAAGAGGATCGAGCGGAAGTCGGTGAGGATGCCGAAGGCGAAGACGTCGATCTGCAGCTCGTCGACGACCTTGGCGAGCTGGTCGATCTGCTCGCGGGAGTAGAACTGGGCCTCGTCGCAGACGAGGTAGTCGATGCGGCCGCCGCGGGTCAGCGTGGTGACGACGTAGGCCCAGAAGTCGAACGACTCGTCGACCTCGAGCGCCTCGTGGGTCAGCCCGAGACGACTCGACACGACGGCCTGGCCGGCGCGGTCGTGGGTCGTGAAGATCCGACCCACCCGGCCGCGGGCGGCGTGGTTGTGGTTGGTCTGGAGCGCCAGCGTCGACTTGCCGGAGTCCATCGTGCCGGTGAAGAAGTGCAGTTCAGCCATGTCGCGGGCGATCTTGTCACAACGGGCGCCGAGGCCGGCGGCTACCGTGCCGGGCATGGACGACGACTTTGCCCGGATCGACCGGATCGCCGCGGAGATCGCTGCCGAGCGTCGGCGCCAGCTCAGCCGGTGGGGCCGCCAGGACCATCCGTCGGTGGGACCGGCCGGCACCGCGCCGTTCGTGCCGGTCGTGGAGCGGTGGAAGGCGGTCAACGACGCTCGGATGGAGTCCGGGGCGCACTCGTGGGACGCGATCCTCCTCGAGGAGGTCTTCGAGGCCCTCGTCGAGTCCGATCCCGCCCGACGCCGTGCCGAGCTGGTCCAGGTCGCGGCCGTGGCAGCCGCCGAGATCGAGTCGATCGACCGTCGCGCCGGTGGTGAGACAGTGGTCCGCATGACGCACGGTCCACTCATCAGCGCCGACGAGCTCACCACCGGCATCGGAGGTGTGACCGTCCTCGACGTGCGCTACGTGATGGGAGGTCCGCCCGGCGCGGCCGACTACTCCGCCGGACACGTCCCGGGCGCCCACTACGTCGACCTCGATGCCGACCTCGCCGATCCACCGGGTGCGGGCGGTCGTCACCCGCTGCCCGACCCGGCGCGGTTCGAGGCCGCCATGCGTCGGGTCGGCGTCTGCCAGGAACGGCCCGTGGTCGTCTACGACGACTGGCAGGGGCGGGCAGCGGCGCGGGCCTGGTGGCTGCTGCGCTTCCACGGCCACCGCGACGTACGCGTCCTCGACGGCGGGTGGACCGCGTGGCTGGCCGCGGGTCTGCCGGTGGAGACCGGGACGAGCGATGCCGTTGCCGGGGACTTCACCGTGTCGGACGAGCAGCACATGCCGGTCGTCGAGGCCGGTGACGTGCTCGGCGCCGACGTCCTGATCGACGCCCGGGCCGCCGAGCGCTACCGGGGAGAGGTCGAGCCCGTCGACCCGGTGGCGGGCCGCATCCCGGGAGCGGTGAACGTGGCCACGACCGAGAACGTCGACGAGGGCGGCCGGTTCCGCTCGCCCGAGGAGCTGCGCGAGGTCTACGCACGCGCCGGCATCACCGGTCCCGGCCGGGTCGTGGCCTACTGCGGCTCGGGCGTGACGGCGGCCCACGACGTCCTGGCGATGGAGTCGGCCGGCATCGAGGCGGCGCTCTACCCCGGGAGCTGGAGCGGCTGGATCACCGACCCCGATCGGCCGGTGGAGCGAGGATGAGGATCCGGATCGAAGGCCACCACCTGCCCGGCCGCCACCCGGGGCCTCATCGCGACGTGCAGGTCGGCATCCAGGTCCGCAAGGACCCGAGCGACCTGGTCTGGGCGGACGTGGCGGAGGCGGTCTGGACGGTCGAGGTGACCGAGTCCTACGGCTCGGACGTCCGCGACTTCCACGGCCCGGCGGTCCAGGGCAGGCACGGGGAGCGGTTCATCTACCTCACCTGGCTCGAGGGTCCCGGTGCTGACGATGTTCAGGCGGGCGAAGCTGATGCTCGGTGACGCACCCGAGGCCGAGCAGGTCGTCGCGAGGGTCGACCTCACCGATGAGCTGGGCCTCCCGCGGTGCGCCAGGCTCCGGCCACCGGCGATCGAGTGGAGCGTCGGCGCTTGACGGTCACTCGGCCGACACCTCGTCGCCCACGCTGACCTTCCCCTCGGACAGTGGCACCAGGTGGGCAGCGAACATCGTCTTGCCGCCGACCAGACGGTGCCGCGCGAGGGTGCGGATCGGCTCCTTCGCGGTGGCCAGCGACACCGGATCGATGGTGGTCATCACGCACCGGTCCGTCTGCTTGGCGACCCGGAAGCGGACCTCGCCCACGGTGAGCGTCGTCCAGCCGTCCTCGGCGAAGGGTTCGTCGCCGTCGATGACGAGGTTGGGCCGGAATCGCTCCATGGGCAGCGGCTCCGGCGGCGCCTCTCCACGCGCGAGGGCGCCCTCGACGATCCAGTCGTTGAGCTGCCGCAGGGACGCGAGGGAGGCCACGGTGACCGGGAACGCATCGGCGTACGCGGTGTGCTCCCCGGGCTCGGAGAACGCCGGGCTGCAGGTGGCGCCGCGTCGGGTCGTGGCACCAGACCAGGCGCAGGTCGTCGCGCCCGACGGCACGGCGTGACCCAGGCGTGCGGCCTCGTCGTCGGCGGGGACCCCGAGCAGGTCGAGGGAGTGGAGGCGGACGGCCTGCGGCGCCTGGTCGGGGTCGGCGACGTGGAGGTCGGGCAGCCCGGGTGAGCGCAACCTCAGCGCCGCGTCGAGCCCGGGCTCGGTGGCCGGTGTGTCGGCGACGATCCGGAACAGTCGCGTGCTCCTCACGCGCGGAGACGAGCCGTCCCTCGCCGTCCACCACCATCCACGAGCGATCGTCGGCGAGGCCGCGCGGCAGCACCTCGGCGTGGTGGACCGGCCTGATGGCACCGGACTTGAGCGGGTGGACCGCCAGGCCCGTGAGCTGCACGCTCAGTCGTTCTTGCCGCCGCCGAACATGATCTCGTCCCAGCTCGGGACGGAGGCCCGGCCACGCTTCTTCGCGGGCTTGCGGCGCGGGCGCCTCGTCCGTCGCGTCGTCGGCAGCGGTCTCGGTCGGTGTCTCGGGAGCCTGCGACGGGGGGCGTGATCCGGGTCCGGCGGTGTCGTCGTCGAGGTAGGACTCGACCGACCGCTCCGTGCCGAGCGAGGTCTCGCCGAAGTCGAGCGTGGTCTCCGCGGGGGAGTGAAGGTCCTCGCCCTCGCCGGCCACCATCTCGATGGCGTCCTCGCCGAGGGGGAGCTCGTCCGAGGCGGGCTCGCCGGGTGAGACCGCGCTCAGTCGGCGCTGCCGAGCCACGGTGAGGTCGTCGGACGTGGGCTCGGTGGTTGCCTCGCCAGCCGGGGAGGCGTCGCCGATCAGCCAGCGCGCGTCCTCGTCGTCGACGGTGACGAAGCTGCCGCGGGGGTCGTAGGAGAAGGTCGCGATGCCGGTGCGCCCGGAGACGTCGTACGAGCCGGTCAGCGTCCAGCGGCCGTCCTCGCGCCGCCACGCGTCCCACTCGACACCACTCGGGTCGACGTTCTCGGCGCGCAGGTGCGCGGCGACTGCCTCGCCGAGGGTCCGGGCACCGGACTCGCCGGAGCGACGGCGTACGGAGGACAGCTGGGCACGCTGCGCCACGTGGGCGCGCTCGTCCATGACCGGCCCGGCGAAGGCCATGATCTTGTCCACCGAGGTGCCGGCGGCATGTGCCACGGCCTCGGGGGTCTCGCCGGCACGGATGCGCATCTGGATGTCGCGGGGACGGAGCGTTGATTCCATCGGGATCTCCAACTGGCCGGTCTGGTGTGGGCCCTTGCGTTCGAGCATGCCCCGGAGGGCGGTGCGGAGCCGGGCATCGAGCGCCAGGGTGAACTCCTGGCCCGACTCGTCCACCAGCAGCAGGCGCTTGCCGTCCTCGCTGCGTCCGGTGAACGTCAGCTGCGCCATTGCCTGCTCTGCTCCTGGGTGCTGTGGTGGCCGATGCGCCTGTCGGCGTCCGGTTCGCCGAGCCTACGCCAGCGTGCGCCCCCGCAGCCGCTACGCGTACGGCGCGCCTGCCGTTGGTGCAGCGGGCTCTGCGGGCTCTAGCCTGCGCGTGTGCCGCCCACCGAGTACGCCGAGCTCCTGGTCGTCCTGGACCTCGTCGGCATCTTCGTCTTCTCCGTCGACCGGAGCGCTGGTCGCCGTCCGCAAGAACCTCGACCTGTTCGCCGCCACGGTCCTCGCCGGGGTCACCGGCCTGGGCGGCGGCTTCCTCCGCGACGTCCTGATCGGCGCGACCCCGCCGGCCGCACTCGCCGACTGGCGCTACCTCATGGTGTCGGTGGCGGCGGGCCTGCTGACCTTCGCGTTCCACCCGGCCATCGGCCGCCTCGAACGCCTCGTCACCCTCCTGGACGCCGTCGGGCTGGCGCTCTTCTGCGTCACCGGCGCCCTCAAGGCCGTCGACTACGGGCTCGGCCCGCTCCCTGCGGCGCTGCTGGGCATGGTCACCGGCATCGGCGGCGGGATCATGCGCGACGTGCTGGCCGGGCGGGTGCCCGTGATCTTCGAGGGCGTCCTCTACGCCACGCCCGCGCTCGCCGGGGCTCTCGTGGCCGTCCTCCTCGACCGGGCCGGCGTCCCCTTGGGGTTCGTCGCCGCCGCCGGCTTCACCACCTGCCTCGGGTGGCGGCTGCTCGCGCTCGTACGCGGGTGGCGCGCGCCGCTGCCCAAGGGGCCGGCGAACGTCTGACTGGGTGTGTCCCTCTGGGCGACGCCAGTAACCGGATCTGCCGATGTGCGTGCGGTGGGAACTGGATCCGAGCACACTGCGTCCCATGAGCATGAGGGTCAGGATTGTCACACCGTGAGGGTCGTTCACATCGGCGTGGCGGTAGCGACTGCCGTGTTCTTCGCGACCTGCCCATGGCCAGCAGGTGACGCGACCGCGGGTTGTGTTGCGCCCTACCTCGAAGACTCGGCGACCGGCGCAGAACCGCCTGTCCTGCGTCTGGGGTCCAAGGTGACGATCGAAGGCGATGCCTTCGTTGACGGGTGCAACGACACCGGCTCGACGTGGGCATGCTCGGCAGAGCCGGTGATTCCCATGGAGGACGTCGTGCTTCGGATCCACCAGCGCGGTAGCGAATGGGAGCTGGGCTCTGCGGATGCATCCGACGGTGAGACCCGCGGACACGTCCAGTGGACGGTGGTCCTTCCGGAAGGTTTGACCCCGGGTCGAGCGACCTTGAAGACGGACTCGAGCGAGCCGCTGCGCGTGGAGGTGCGCTGACACGGGTTCTCAGTCGACCGCTCATAGCCTCGATGCGTGCAGCCGATCAGCGGACGTCGACGTAGCGCCTGAGGTCGGCGCACCTTCGCATGCCGACTGTGAGCAGCGTGCGCACTACCTCCTCGACGGCAGCCGCGTTGCCGGGTGCGCGCCGACCTGAACCGTTCCGGGTGACGGCCACCAAGGCGGGCGTGAAGGACTCGATCCGCGTGCGCGGCTTTGATGACCTCATCGTGACCGCGAAGCGCGCCGACGTCATCGAGCACCAACCGCGCGAACAGGATCGGCGTCATCGCGTGCCGACGACAGTCAAGGGCACGAAGGGCCGAGACGATCTCTACGCTGACTCCCAGTACCGCGGCCTCGGCACGTGGACCACGCCGCGGTGCGGCAAGTACAAAGCCACGATCTTCGGCGGCCCTGGCAACGACACCATCACTGGGAGCATCGGCAATGACCGCCTCATCGGCGGCCCGGGCAAGGACATCGTGATGGGGCGTTCGGGCGGGTTCGACGTGTGCCAGGGCGAGAAGCTTCGGGAGTGCGAGAAGCGCATCTGACCGCGCGTCAAGCGCGTCTCGTGTGCCCTGCAGTGGGTGAGGTAGGAGCCGGGCCGTCCCGCTCCCGGGGCGGCCCGTTGCCTTCAATGCATAGACGCCCGATCTGCCGCGATGAATGCGCGCCACGGATGTGTCCATCAGTCGTGAAAAGGTTGCCTCCATGACGAACGCACCCCAGTTGTTCGGAACCTTCTGGGGCATGCGCCACGCAGCGGTCACGCCGCTTGGGGGCGGCATGAACTCGGAGACATGGCTGGTCGAGCACGAGGAATCGTCATACGTCGCCAAGGCGGTTTCGCAAGCGGCGGCCGCGGACTTGGTTGCCGGGGCCGAGGTGGCCACGACGCTCGCTCGGGCCGGATTCGTCACCGGCCACCCAATCCCCACTCTCGACGGCCGCATCGTGCTGACTGAGCCGCCACTCGCCCTGTTGCAACACGTGCCCGGCCGCGAACTGGAGGGCGAGACCGACAGGAGCAGCAGTGGATCGCCCGCACTCTGGCAGGCGTCCACGCCGCTGCCCACCCGGCTCGTGGGCCGAGCACCGCCACCTTCGGGGTCGAATGGCTTTCGCCGCAGATGCCCGGCGTGAAGGCTCACCAATGGCTCGTGACTGCCATCGAGGAAGTCCGGAGCGAAACCGACCCGCTAGCCGTCACGTGGTCGGTCCTGCACACCGACCCCGCGCCCGAAGCATTCATCCACGACGAGTCGTCGGGGGTCACGGGCCTGATCGACTGGACCGGAGCAAGGCGGGGACCGGTCCTCTACGACGTCGCGTCTGCCGTCATGTACCTGGGCGGTACGGAACACGCATCGGCCTTCCTGAGCACCTATCTGTCGCAGGGTCCGCTCGCTGTCGACGAGATGCAGCACCTCGATGCGTTCAGGCGTTTCCGAGAAGCCGTTCAAGGCGCGTACTTCGCAGGACGGCTGGCCTCGAACGACCTCACCGGCGGGATTGAGCACGCCGACAACGAGAAGGGCCTCAACGACGCCCGACGGCGCCTTCACGTCCTGGGGCTGTAGGCCTCCCCGTAGCGCTTGGTCAGGTGGACGCTCGGTTCGGCCGCGCCTTCTCGATGCCAGACTTCTTCGTCGGCGCCGGATACGGGGTCTGCCCTGGGCGAGCGCGTCGGTGAGCTGCTCGATGCGGCGGGCACGGGTCTCCGGGCGCACCGCGGTCTGGATGCGGTTCAGGAAGGCGAAGCGGTTGCGGCCGTCCAGCGCGGCGTAGACGTCGGTCAGGTCGCGCGCGGCCAGGGCGGCGGCGAGGTCGTCGGGCACCACTGCGGTGGCCGGGCTGTCGTAGGCGGCGTCCCAGCGGCCGTCCACCTTCGCCCTGTCCACCTCGGCCAGGCCGGCGGGGCGCATCCGCCCCTCGGCAGTGAGGCGCTCGATGCGCTCGCGGTTGATCTTCGACCAGACGCTCCTGGCGCGCCGCGGGGTGAACCGCTGCACGTACCACTCGTCGTCGAGGCGCCGGGCGATGCCGTCGATCCAGCCGAAGCAGAGCGCCACGTCCACGGCCGTCGTCCAGTCGATCGACGTGACTCCGGTGCCCTTCTTGGCCATTCGCATCCAGACGTGCGAGGCGGTCGACGCGTTGTCGACGAGCCAGGCCTCGAACGCCTTGTCGTTCTCGAAGAACACCGCGTCGGCGTGGTCCATCGACATGGCGGCACCCTAGCCTCGTGCAGCCGATCACCTGCCGCAAGGCACTTCGGACCTGCGACGCCGCATGTCGGCGCATCCAAACATCCGAAGCCGATGACAGGGCGGCTACGCGGCACATCTGTAACTGTTGCCTTCGTGAGCTACGACTTGGCCGTCTGGGTGGGGGCGCCTCCACAATCGGACGCAGATGCGTCTTCTGTCTACGAGCAGATGATGGAACGAATGGAAGCTGGGGAGCCTGAGGTCGAGCCTTCCCCGGCCATCCGCGCCTACGTTGAGGCGCTTCTTCAGCGGTGGCCGGACATCACGGACGACGCAGACGAGGACTCGCCATGGGCGGACGGACCGCTCATGGCAAACGCTGTCGGCGACACCATCTACTTCTCCATGGTGTGGAGCCGAGCTGAGGAGGCTTCGGCCTTCGCGTCACGACTCGCCGAGGAGCATGGACTGGTTTGCTACGACCCCCAGTCGGAGACCTTGCGCCCCCATCAGACCTCGGCGACAACTCGTCGTTCGTGGTTCCGCCGTCATTGACGTCAACCCTGCTCGGCATCGAGTTTGCGGCTCAACCATGCCGATCACCGTGCCGGTGCTGCGCGTCCTTGAGGCCTGCCGCGGAAACCGCACCGAGGGACGACTCATTCTGCGCCCGGTCTCCGGCAACCCCATCGACCGGCGAGACGCCTACCGAATGGTTGCCCGCATCGCGAAAGCAGCCGGCATCCCGCGACACATCAGTCCGCACTCGCTGCGCCACGCCGCCATCACCAACGCCCTGCGAAGCCGGCGTTCCGCTCCGTGAGGCCCAGATCCTCGCCAGACACGCCGATCCGCGACCCACCGAGCACTACGACCGCGCCCGCGGGAACCTCGACCGCCACGGCGTCCACTTCCTCACCGCCTACGTCGCTGGCGTCTAGACGAGGGCGGAGTTGGACAACGCGAGGACACGCAGCACCCGAAATGAAGACCGGTGACTGGCGACGAAACGTGGATCCTGGGTAGCGAGAGCGGGGTTCCGAACCAGGTGTTCCTTGTTCATTTCCGAGCGGTTCTGGAGACTGGGCGTGCAGGGTGCCGAGTTTCGGCGCGGATGGGCGACTCGGCAGGCGGGGCGAGCATGAGCATCTCCGGCAAGAGCCTGGTCCGTCGGTGGGGTGGCCGTGCAGTCGGGTTGGCTGTCACGGGCGTCGGCCTGTACATCGTGGCGCCGAGCTTGTTGACCATGTTCGGGGCGTGGCCCCGACTGTCGGACGTTGACGAGCCCTGGTTCGTCATCCTCGCCGTACTCGAGGCCTGCAGCCTTGCTTGTCTGTGGTGGCTGGCGCGGATCGCGCTCGCGAGTCCCGACGACCCGGTCCCTGACGGGGCGGCAGATCGACAGGCTCAGACGCCACCTCGATTGGGTTGGGGGACAGCCGCGGCTGCCCAGCTCGCTGGCAACGCCGCCAGCAAGGTCGTCCCGGGGGGTGCCGCCACCGGTGGAGTCGTCCAGGCCAAGGTCCTCATCCAGTCCGGGCAGCCAGCCGGCGCGGTGGCGTCGGGGCTCACGGCCACCAACCTGCTGGGGACAGCGGTGCTCTTGATCCTGCCCGTGCTCACCATCCCGGCCCTGATCATCGGGCCGCCGCCGGCGAAGCAGCTGCAGCTGGGGTTGCTGGTCTCGTTGATCCTGGCAGCAGTCATCGTTGCCATCGGGGTCACGGCGCTGACCTGGCCATCAGTCGTGGCCGCGACCGGCATGGTCATCGGACGTGTAGTCCATGTGTTTTGGAAGTCTGTGACGCCGCACGGTCTTGCGGACGGGCTCCTGGCGCAGCGTGCGCGGGTCGCCGCTGCGTTTCGCGGTCATTGGTGGACGGCCGTGTTCGCTGCGGCCGCGAACCGCATGTTCGACTACGCCGCTCTGGTCGCCGCCTTGGTGGCATTCGGAGCGCACGTGCGTCCCGCCGAGGTGCTGCTCGCGTATGTGGTCGCGCAGGCGTTCGCGATCATCCCGATCACCCCCGGTGGTGTGGGCTTCGTCGACGCGGGACTGACCGCGCTTCTAGTCCTGGTCGGCGTCCCGGCCGACATCGCGCTCATCGGCACGCTGCTCTACCGACTCTTCTCGTTCTGGCTGCCGATCCCGATTGGCGGGCTGGCCTGGGGCTGGTGGCGGATTCACCACCGGGTCGCGGATCGCCGGTTGACGGACATCGACTAGCACCCCCTCCCGAGCGGCTCGTCGACGACGGCGACCTGAAACGCGCAGCTGGTCTCAGAACCACCACCACCGAAGAAGCGCTCAGCAGCAGGACCCGGGACCCCCGGGCCGCGCTGCAGAGTGCGGTGGAGGCGATGACTCTTCGTCGTCGCGCGGAGGTGCAGGTGCTGCACTCGGCGCTGGTCTGGGCGCACGCCCACATCGTGACTGATCCCGATAACGCCGCAGGGTGGCGGACGGAGGCCATGCGCCGGCCCGGGACAGCGGCGGCGTTGTTCGGGGAGCAGGCGGTCCCGCTGGCCGGTGCCGGCACACCGCTGGTCGCGGAGTTCGCGCCGGCCGAGCTCGCCGCCGCACTCGACCTCTCCCACGAAGCGGCGCTGGCGCTGCTCGGTGACGTCCTCGACCTGGCGCACCGCCTCCCACGCCTGTGGGCGCTGGTGGGTGAGCTGCGGGTCCCGGTCCACCTGGCCCGACGGGCCGCGCAGGAGTCCCGCGACCTCACACCTGCGGCGGCCGACCATGCGGACCGGCTGCTGGTCTGGCGTCCGCGTCGGCTCAACCCGCACCGGGTCGGGGTGCTGGTCCACGAGGCCCGGCTCTACGCCGACCCCGACCGCGCGGTCGCCGACCACGACCGGGCCATGGAGACGCGCAAGGTCGAGACCCGCTACGGCCAGGGCGCCCCCGGCACCGGTGAGGCCTGGATGGTCCTCGACGAGGCCGACCTCCTGGCGTTCGACGGGACCGTGTCCACGATCGCCGCGACCATGGGCGCCCTCGGGCACCCCGGCAGCCTCGACGTCAGGCGGGCGAACGCGGTCGGGATACTCGCCGATCCCCAGCGCGCGCTCGACCTGCTTGCCGTCGACCCGACCGATCCCGAACGGCCCGACCCGGAGACCGATCCCGCCGTGTGCCGCGCCGAGGACGCGATGTACGCCGGGCACAACCCGTTCGTGCGACCCACCGCCAGCGGCCACGACGCTGAGCGGTCTGGGTCGGGAGCTGGTGAGGCGGTGCTGGTGCTGCACCTCACCGACCGCGACCTCCTCGACGGTGCGCCGGTGCCCGGGCATGGTGGGGTCGCCCGGTCCGCGACGCTCGGGCCGATGCTGATGGGACGCCTCGCGAGCTGGTTGTTCAGTGCCGCGACGATCACCATCAAGCCCGTACTGGACATCGACGCGATGGGCGCGGTGGATACCCACGACCCACCCACACGGATGGTCGAGGCAGTCCGGTTCCGGGACGAGGACGACGGCGGGCCGCCGGGCCAGACGACCCCGACCAACCTGGCGCCGTTGTGCCGCCGGCACCACCGCGCCAAGACCCACGCCGACTTCCACTACCACCGACTCCGCGACGGGTCCTACCGGTGGACGTTGCCCACCGGCCTCCAGGTCACCACCGACCCACCCACCCCGAGACCCAGACCCTGACCGCCCCGCCAGCCCGACACCCACGAGGTGATCGGGCCATGGGTCCGTCCGAGCGACTCCGACGTCCTCAGTCGACCAGCCCCGCGATGTCGGCCCACTCGTAGACGGTGAGTGGGAGCAGATGGCCTTCCTCGTCAAAGGTCCCGTGGTCGATCTCTGTTGCGCCGATGGCCTCGTAGAACGCCCGCGCGGGGAGGTTGGCAGTCAGGACACTGACGCGGAGCCGCGAGAAGCCGCGTCGTGACAACTGGTCAGCACACGCCCTCAGCAGTGCCGTGCCTGTGCCCATGCGATGGCGATTCGGCAACACGTAGATGGCGCCGATCTCGGCAGCTCGGTCGGCATCGTCCTGACCCGGGGTGCCGAGCACGAGGCCGACGACGACCCCGCTCTCGTCCTCGGCCACCAGCAGGACGTCGTCCGGGACACCTGCGTCGTCCTGGGCATCGAGCAGACGCGCCCAGGCTGCCGCCGACACGTCCGGCGTCCATTCCTCCACGCGCTTCTGAAATGCATCGGCCGGCACGTGGTCGCGGTG
The DNA here is from genome assembly GCA_963712875.1 of uncultured Actinomycetota bacterium. Lineage (GTDB taxonomy): Bacteria > Actinomycetota > Actinomycetes > Propionibacteriales > Nocardioidaceae > Nocardioides. Next base: position 43,466 of record CAVQJS010000022.1, read on the forward strand.
CGCCGCCAGCCAGGACGGCACCATGACACGTCCGAGCGCTGGCGCATCCTCGGTCGTCGCTACGCGAATCCTCAACCCGCACCTCACCCTCCTTGGGGACGTTCAGGCTACAGAGGGGTGCGCTCTGGGCGGGCTGGACAGGCTTGTCCACCCTCGGCCTCGAGAGCACAATGGGGCTCATCGTGGAAGGAGCCCCGCCATGAGCATGCTGCGCAGTATCGGGTGCACGTTGGGCTGGCACAGCTGGGAACCCCTGGTGCCAGATGTCGCAGGAGCCCACCATTCGTGTCTCTATTGCGGCAAGACGAAGAAGGTCGACACGGGCAAGCCCCCGGAGGCCCATGACAAGGGCGGGATCCACTCGTAGGCCCCAGCGGGTCAGTCCCCGAGCACCTGGCGCACGTAGGCGTTGGCGAACACCCGGTCCGGATCCAGGCGCTCGCGCATGGCGAGGAAGTCGTCGAACCGGTCGTAGACCGGAGCCAGGTCAGCGGAGGTGCGCGTGTGGACCTTGCCCCAGTGCGGACGGCCTCCGGCCTCACGCAGGATCGGCTCGCAGCCCACCGAAGTACGCCGTGTGGTCGGTGCCCTGGGAGACGTGGAAGGCGAGGTAGAAGCTGTCGCGGCCGTGCGCGGTGGAGAGCGGGATGTCGTCGGCGCGGGCGGTGCGGATCTCGACGGGGAAGCTGATCTTCCAGTCGTGGGCCTCGATCACCCGTCGGCACTCACGGAGGACGTCGAGACCCGCCTCGCGCGGGACGGCGTACTCCATCTCGCGGAAGCGGACATTGCGCTAGTGATGAAGACGCGGTGGGCGACGTCGCTGTAGGTGCGCTCGGACGATGCACGACCGCTGACCTGGTTGACGCGCGGGATGATCGCCGGCGCCCGTTCGCCGATACGGCACAGGCCGCCGAAGAGCGTGTTGGCCAGGAGGTCGTCCTCCCACCACGCCGCCAGCCGGGACGGCGGCTGCTGCTCGCCGGGCTCGAGGTCGGTGCGGACGTTCTGCTTGACCGTCATGCGGTCGGTGTGGGGGAACCAGTACATGTCGACGTGGTGCGTCGCCGCGACCATCTCGTCGTACGAGCCGAGGGCGCGGTCCCACGTCATCGGCTGCTCGTGCGCCTCGATGACGAAGAGCGGCTCGACCCGGAACGTCAGGGTGGTCAGGATGCCGAGCGCGCCGAGCCCGACGCGCGCGATGTCGAAGACGTCGGCGTTCTCGTCGGCCGAGGCACGGACGACGTCGCCGGTGCCGGTGACCAGCTCGAGGCCGGCCAGCTGGGCGGAGAGTCCCGCCGCGATGCCGCCGGTGCCGTGGGTGCCGGTCGAGGTCGCACCGGCGAGGTTCTGCTCGGCGATGTCGCCCATGTTGTGCAGCGAGAGTCCGAGGCGTTCGAGCGCGAGGTTGAGCTCGTGGAGCGGAGTCCCGGCACGAGCGGTGACCGTCATCGCGTCGCGATCCACCGAGAGGATGCCGCTCATTCCCCCGGGCAGCAGCAGCGTGTGCTCGGGAGCGGCGATTGCGGTGAAGCTGTGGCCGGTACCGGTCATCTTGACGGTGGTCCCGCTGTCGCGTGCCTGTCGTACGACGTCCACGACGGCGTCGACCGAGGTGGGGGTGACCACCCGGTCGGCGGTGGCCTCGACCAGACCGGACCAGTTGCGCCAGTGGTTGCCGCTGGAATCAATCTCGACGGGCGATGTCATGAACGCACGCTAGGCGATCGGGGGGCGGTCTGGGCGACGATCGCGCCGAGGATTCCGCCGATGAGCGCCACGCCGTAGGCGGCGGAGGAGCCGTAGTGGTCGACGAACGCCGCGATCCCGGCACCGGGAGCGACTCCCGCGACGATCCCCGTG
>CAVQJS010000023.1:0-205790 GCA_963712875.1 uncultured Actinomycetota bacterium
CGCCGATGCCTTCGACCTGGGCTTCCACGTGGACGGCTTCTGGAACGCACTGGTCGGCGCACTGATCGTCACCGTCGTCGGCTGGGGCGCCCGTCTGGTCCTGCCCTCCGGGGACTGAGCCGGTGCCGGCCCTCCCCGTACCGCGGCAGCACGGGCGCTACCGGATCGCACTGGTGTGCCTGGGCAACATCTGCCGCTCGCCGATGGCCCATGTCGTCCTCGAGGCCCGCCTCGCCGACGCCGGCCTCGACGACCGGGTCGAGGTGGCCTCCTCGGGCACCGGTGGCTGGCACGTCGGCAAGCCGATGGACTCCCGAGCCGCGGCATCGCTCACCGCTGCCGGGTACGACGCCGAGCCGGCACCGCGCCCAGCAGTACGACGCGACCTGGCCCACGACGTACGACCTGGTGCTCGTGATGGACGAGTCCAACCTCGCCGACGTCGGCGGACGCGGCGAACGGGTCGGGATGTTCCGCGACTTCGATCCGGAGAATCCCGGTGGTGAGGTTCCCGACCCGTACTACGGTGGGGACGACGGGTTCGAGGAGGTGCTGGCAATGGTCGAACGCACGAGCGACGCGATCGTGGCCGCACTCGCCCAGCGGGTGGAGAGCACGGCCTGATGGCGCGACAGCCGCTGCTCGCCAAGCGAGCCGAGGAGCTCCTCGGCCTCTCGGTGGTCGCCACGTCACCGGTGGCCGGCGGCGACATCGCGACGGCGACGCGGCTGCGACTCTCCAGCGGTCAGACCGCCCTGATGAAGACGCTGCCCCACGCGCCGGCCGGGTTCTTCGAGGCGGAGGCGGCCGGGCTGCGCTGGCTGGCCGAGGTCGAGGACGGGCTGCCGGTGCCCGACGTGCTCGGCGCCGACAGTGACTGCGTGATCCTTGCGTGGGTCGAGCAGTCCGCGAAGACTCCCGTCGAGGCAGCCGCCACGTTCGGCCAGCACCTCGCGAGGACCCACGCCGCCGGAGCGGACGGCTGGGGCCTGGCCCACGACGGGTTCATCGGCAAGCTGCCGATGCCCAACACGACGGCCGGGTCGTGGGCGGAGTTCTACGCCGTGCGCCGGGTGCTGCCCTATCTCAAGCTCGCCCGCGACCGCGACACCATCACGGAGAACGAGGCCGCCTTCGTCGAGGCCGTCGTCGGCAAGCTGACCACCCTCGTCCCCGACGAGGCGCCGGCCCGCCTCCACGGCGACCTCTGGAACGGCAACTGCCTGTGGGGCCACGACGGGGCCATCCACGTCATCGATCCCGCGGCGTACGGCGGGCACCGCGAGGTCGACCTCGCCATGCTCCACCTCTTCGGCCTGACCCACCTCCCGCGGGTCATGTCGGCCTACGACGAGGTGGCCCCGCTCGCGGAGGGCTGGGAGGACCGCCTCGGCGTGCACCAGCTCTTCCCGCTCCTCGTGCACGCGTGCATGTTCGGCGGCGGCTACGGCGCCCGCGCCGGCGCGGTCGCTGCCCGCTACGCCTGAGCCCGGCCCGGCCCTATCCGCGCAGCCGCACCGACAGGCAGGTGACACAGCCCTCGAGCTTCTCGTACTCCGAGATGTCGACGGTCACCACGTCGAGCCCTCGCTCGGTCAGCAGTGCCGCGGACTCCGGAGCGGCGGCCGACATGAGCACGATGTCGCCACCCAGCAGGACGACGTGCGACCCGGGCTCCTCCGGCACGGCGAGGAAGCCCGGCCAGGTCGAGGTGTCGTCGACCAGCGGCTCGTAGCCGATGACGGTGCCGTCCGGCAGGGCGGTGACGGCCGACTTGAGGTGCAGCACCTTCGTGAGCGGTACGGCGGTCACCGTGGCGCCCAGCTCGCCCAGGAGAGCGGCGAGCTGGTCGACCCCCGCCTGGTTGGTGCGGCCACCGAGACCCACCCAGACCTGGTCCCCGTGGACGAGGATGTCGCCGCCGTCCATGGTGCCGGGGGCCTCGATGGCGGCGATGCGGTAGCCGTGCTCGACCAGCACGTCGGCCAGCCCGTCGGTCTCCCCGCGCCGCTCCTCCGCACCGCTGCGCATCAGCACGGCGAGGTCACGGTGGACGAAGACCGGGTCCTCGATGAACACGCTGTCGGCGTGGGCGTCGGCCGTGGGCGCCTCGACGACCTCCCAGCCGTGATCGGTGAGGGCGTCGACGTAGCCCTGCCACTGGCGCTCCGCGAGGTCGAGGTCGATCGGGCTCCGCTCGATGTGCGTGACCAGCCCGTCGGCCAGCAGCGGGGAGGGTCGGCGGACGAGGGCGAGGCGGCGATCCATGCTCGCGAGCGTAGTCAGCCGGGGTCGCCGGGGTGCTGGACCCGCTGTGGCCGCGGCCCACTCTTCAGCCTCCACTCAGGCGCGACTGGCATCCTTGCCCGGTGACCGAACCCAAGCCCCGCGTGCTGGTCGTCGACGACGACCGTGCCGTGCGTGACTCGCTGCGCCGCTCGCTGGAGTTCAACGGCTACGAGGTCGTGCTCGCGGGAGACGGCGCGGAGGCCCTGGTCACCATGGGCGCGCACCAGCCCGATGTCGTGGTGATGGACGTGATGATGCCGCGCCTCGACGGGATCGAGACGACGCGTGCCCTGCGAGCGGCCGGCAACGACGTACCGATCCTCGTGCTCACCGCCCGCGACGCCGTCGGCGACCGGGTCGAGGGTCTCGACGCCGGCGCCGACGACTACCTCACCAAGCCGTTCGCCCTCGAGGAGCTGGTGGCCCGGCTGCGTGCGCTGCTGCGTCGCGTCGTCCCGGGCGACGCCGACGAGGAGGTCCTGGCCTTCGCCGACCTGACCATGGACGTCGCGAGCCGTGACGTCACCCGCGGCGGGCGCGCGATCGAGCTGACCCGCACCGAGTTCACCCTGCTCGAGATGTTCCTGCGCCGTCCCCGGCGCGTGCTCGAGCGCTCCTTCATCCTCGAGGAGGTGTGGGGCTACGACTTCCCGACGAGCGCGAACTCGCTCGAGGTGTACGTCGGCTACCTCCGCCGCAAGACCGAGGCCGAGGGCGAGAGCCGCCTGATCCAGACCGTGCGGGGCGTCGGCTACGTCCTGAAGGAATCATGAGCGCGGCCCGCCTCCCAGTGGCCCGACGACCGGGGCGGTGGCACTGCCGCCGCTCGCTGGCCTCGCGGGTCGCCGTGCTCACCACGCTGGCGCTCGGGGCCTCGATCGCGATCATGGCGCTCACCGCCTTCATCGTCATGCGCCAGCAGCTGATGAGCTCGCTCGACCAGTCGCTGCTCAACCGCGCGCACAAGGCCACCGCGGTCTCGGCCCTCTCGGACCTCGACGGTCCGCGGGTGGCCGCCCTGGATGCTCGGCGCGGCCGACGTCCGCGTCATCTTCGTCACCGCTGACGGCCCCCCGAGCGGGCACCGACATCCCGCACTTCAAGCTGGGCGAGCCGGAGTACGACGTCGTCACCGGCCAGCGCGAGTCGGTCGTCCGCACGCTGGTCACCGACGGAGGGTGAGCGCTTCCGGGTCGGCGACCGTGCCGGCCGGCAGCGGACAGGCCCTGATCCTCGCCCAGCCGCTCGCCACCAACGACCGCACGCTCGAGAAGCTCAGCGGGGTGCTCTTCGTCTTCGGCGCGCTCGGCGTGCTCGCCGCCCTGCTGGTCGGCTGGCTCGTCGCCCGCAACGGGCTCAGGCCGGTGCGCCGCCTCACGCTCCTCGGTCGAGCGCATCACCGTCACCGAGGACCTCACGCCGCTGCGGGTCGAGGGCGACGACGAGATCGCCCGGCTCGCCACCGCCTTCAACGAGATGCTGCTGGCCCTCGGCGCCTCCCGCGACCGCCAGCGCCGGCTGGTCGCCGACGCGAGCCACGAGCTCCGTACGCCGCTCACCTCCCTGCGCACCAACCTCGACCTGCTGCGCCAGGCCGAGGGCAACACGGCGCTGCCGCCGCAGGCGCGGCTCGAGCTGCTCGACGACGTGCGCGGCCAGATCGAGGAGCTCAGCGCCCTGGTGGGCGACCTCGTCGAGCTGGCGCGCGACGAGCCGATCAACCACGTGGTGGGCGAGGTCGACCTGGCCGACGTGGTGGAGCGTGCGGTGACGCGCGTACGACGTCGCGCGCAGGGCATCCGCTTCGACGTCTCGCTCGACCCGTGGCCCGTCGTCGGCGACGCCGCCAGCCTCGAGCGTGCCGTCACCAACCTCCTCGACAACGCCGCGAAGTGGAGTCCCGCCGACGGGACCGTCACCGTGCGGCTGACCGACGGCGTGCTCGTGGTCGACGACGAGGGCCCCGGCATCGACGAGGCCGACCGGCCGCACATCTTCGACCGCTTCTACCGCTCCGACGAGTCGCGCGCGATGCCCGGATCGGGCCTGGGCCTGGCCATCGTGCGCCAGGTGATCGACCGGCACGGCGGGCAGATCGACGGTCGGCGAGGCGCCGTCGGGCGGGGCGCGGATGATCGTGCGGCTGCCGGGCGTCCCGGCCCATGTAACGCCGGGTTAGGACCTCTGACCCGCCCTGCTACAGCCCCGTGGGCACAAGCACTAACCCGGCGTTACATCGAGGGTGGCGAGCAGCCGGTCGGCCTTCCACCGCGACTCGTCCCACTCCTCACCGAGGTCGGACTTCACCGTGATCCCGCCGCCGGTGCCGATCGTCCAGGTGCCGGAGCCGTCGGTCATCAGCGAGCGGATGACCACCCCCAGGTCGGCCGGACCGTCACCGCTGATCCAGCCGAACGCGCCGGCGTACGCGCCTCGCGGGGTCGCCTCGACCTCCTCGATCACCTGCATCGTCCGGAGCTTCGGGGCGCCGGTCATGGAGCCGGCGGGGAACAGCGCGCGCAGCGCCGCGATCGTCGAGACGTCCTCGCGCAGATGACCGCGGACCGTCGAGACGAGCTGGTGGACCGACTCGTAGGACTCCACCTGCATGAGGGCGGGCACCTCCACCGAGCCGACCTCGCAGACCATCGAGAGGTCGTTGCGGAGCAGGTCGACGATCATCAGGTTCTCGGCGCGGGTCTTGGGGTCGCTCGCGAGCCGGTCGCGCAGCGCGTCGTCCTCGGCGGGCGTCGCGCCGCGGGGGGTGGTGCCCTTGATCGGCTTGGTCTCGAGGTGGCGCTCAGGGGTGATGAGGGCGTACCTCTCCGGCGAGCTGGACAGCAGCCAGGCACGCGCGTCGGCGACGTCGTGCTGGAGGAATCCGGCGTACGGCGCGGGGTTGAGCTCGCGCAGGCGGAGGTAGGCACCGAGGGGGTCGAGGTCGGATTCGGGCTCGAGGCGATAGGTCAGGTTGACCTCGTAGGAGTTGCCGGCGTGGAGGTGCTCCTGGACCCGCGCGAAGGCATCGGCGTACGCCTCGGGAGCCCCAGCCGCCCCACGACCTGGTCGACTTCGTCGCCGGCCGGATGGTGCAGCGGCCGGTGGATGAGGGAGCTCGTGCTCGAACACCCGCACCTGCCGGGGCCGCATCCAGACCGCATCGGGAAGGCTCGGATCGGGCCGGGCCGGGAGGTCGGTGCGGGCGGCGTAGCCGAAGTAGCCGAACCACTGCTCGCCCGACCGCAGCCGGGAGTCCAGCACCTCGAAGACGTCGTCGCCGACGACGGTCGACGTCCCGCCGGAGTGCTCGCGGACCTCGCGCCGCGCGGCCGAGAAGGTCAGCGAGACGTCGTCGTCCTCGAGCCAGCCGATGATGGAGCGCCGACCGGACCACTGGCGCGCACCGCCGCCGTCGAGCCAGAAGCACCTCGGGTGCTCGGCGGCCACGGACCGGAAGAACTCGGCGGGATCGGTCACGAGAGGAAGTTCCCCACCAGCGCGGCACCCTGCTCGGACAGGATCGACTCGGGATGGAACTGCACTCCCTCCAGCGGGAGCGACCGGTGGCGCACGCCCATCACGATGCCGTCCTCGCTCCACGCCGTCGCCTCCAGGGCGCTGGGCAGGGTGACCGCGGCGAGCGAGTGATAGCGCACCGCCGCGAAGTCCTGCGGCAGCCCGGTGAAGACGCCGCGCCCGTCGTGGCTGACCTGTGCCACCTCGCCGTGCGCCGGGCGCACCCGCTCCACCTCGCCGCCGTACGTCGTCACCAGCCCCTGCATGCCCAGGCAGACGCCGAGCACGGGGCGGGTGCCGGCGACCAGCACCTCGCGTCCCACCGCGAAGTCGGCGGGCTCGGCCGGGTGCCCGGGTCCCGGCGAGAGCACGACGTGGGAGTGGCGCAGCACGTCGTCCGGCTCGACCTCGTCGTGCTGGACCACGCGCGGCAGGACGCCGGTCACCCGGGCGATGAGGTGGACGAGGTTCCACGTGTAGGAGTCGTGGTGGTCGACCACGATCACGTCCGGCGTCACCCGCCGAGGCTAGTGCGTCAGCGCCCGGCAGGCGTCGGGGAACGCCTCGTCCCCCTTGGCGCGGCAGTCGTCGAACCCCTTGAGCCGCTTCATCAGCACCGAGACCTCGGCGCGTCGCCGGGGGTTGGCGAAGGTGTTCTCCTTCTCGAACGCGTGGCGCCGGTAGGTGTAGAACTCATAGCCCCACGACGTGCGCTTCCTGCCCGGGTCGAGGTCGAACCTGACGAGCAGCGCGGTCCGGCTGCGGACAGCGGTGAAGGACGGGATCCGGTCGAGCTCGGAGCCGGTGAACGCCCCGTCGGGGTCCTTGGTCGCGAGCGTCTGCTGGGTGTGCTCGAGGAAGGCGTACGACCGCTGCACCAGGCCGGGCTGGCCGAAGGTCGGCACCAGCGAGGCACCGGCGCGATAGGGCGGCGAGCTCAGGCCGGCCAGCTCCTCGAAGGTCGGGGCGAGGTCGATGTTGCTCGTCACCTCCTTGCGCGTGCCGGCCACCACGCCGGGTCCGGTGACCAGGAGCGGCACGCGGACGTCGGTGTCGTACGGCGTGCCCTTGCCCCGGCCCATGCCGAGCTGGCCGAGGTGGAAGCCGTTGTCGGAGGTGAGGACGACGTAGGTGTCCGGGCCGGCCTCGGCCAGGATCTGCTGCACCAGCCGGTCGACCGACTGCGACATCCGGGCCCGGTCGCGCAGGTCGCGCACCGCCACGGGGGCCGACAGTCCACCGGCGGTGTTCCATTCCCGTGCGGGCGTCCCGTTGCGCTTCCGGGGGCGGTTGTCCGCGCGGTTGTCGCCGAAGCCCGGCAGGTCCTTGACCGTGAGGTTTGCGGCACGCGACCCGCCCGCAGCTGCGCTGCCCCGCCCGGTCGCGGAACATCGCCGGGAAGAGCGGGTCGCCGGGGTAGTGACCCTCGGGCTGGGTGCGGTTGTGCGGGGCATAGACCGAGACCTGGAGGAACCACGGCGCATCGCCGGCATTGCCGGTCCGGATGAAGTCGAGCGCACGGTCGCCGATGAACGTCCCGGCATAGGCCGCGTCCTTCTCCTCGTCGGACGCGGTGGCCGGCGGGGCGGCGTGCGGCTCCACGGCGAGCCGCTGGTTGGCCAGCGTCGTGCTGGTGAAGTCCCAGCCGTCGTAGGCGGAGCCGAAGACGGTGTTGAAGGTCGACCAGCCCGGGACCGCCGGGGGCAGCGCACGACCGGGAGTCCACTCGTACTCGTTGAGGAACTTGCCGACGAAGCCGGTGGTGTAGCCGGACTCCTGCAGCCGCACGTTGAAGGAACGCTCGGGGTTGCCGTGGACGTCGAAGGCCGGCCAGCCGCCGAGCGTCGAGGTGCCCTGGTCGGAGGTGTTGGTGCGTACGCCGGTCTGGCGGGGGTACTGCCCGGTGAAGAAGCTCGAGCGCGAGACGCAGCACAGCGAGTCGGTGACGAAGGAGTACGGATAGCTCGCGCCCGTCCTCTTCATCGTCCGCACCGACCGCATGGTCTGCGCGAGGTCCATCGAGAAGTCGTCGAGCATGACGACGACGATGTTGGGCCGCTGCGCCCCGCTGGACGCGGGCTCGAGGTCACCGACCGAGGTCACCGACGGCGCGGGCCGCGGCGCCGGCAGGACGTCGCCGTCCCCCGTTGCGGCGTTGGCACAGGCCGTGAGCGCCAGCAGGCACAGGCCCACCGACCGCACGTTGCAGATGTCGCACTGATCCCCCGATGTGTCACGCGATGACTACAGATGATGACGTGGTGGACGGCCGATCGGTTGCCCGCCACGCCCGACCCGATTGTCGACCATTTGGGTCGACTTCGGCGGACCCACACCGGCGTAGTTAGGGACGTTCTGGTCGGGACGAGGCCGCAGATAGGTCCATTTCGTCCCTAACTAGCCCGGCAGGCGGCTACAGACCACCCCGGGGGCGACGGGCGACGCCCCCCTCGCCTCAGGTCAGCAGGTCGCGCACCGCGCCGTGGAGCAGGTCGTAGCCGTTCTCGGTGAGGATCGACTCGGCGTGGAACTGGATGCCGCGGAAGTGCGGACCGATCACCGCGTGGATGTCGCCGGTGGCCTCGTCGGCCTCGACGCGTACGCCGTCGGGCAGGCGCGCGCCGTCGGGGACCCGGCCGACGAAGGTGTTGTAGAACCCGACCCGCTCGGTGCGGCCGTCGAGGCGGACCGGCGACTGCGTGCCCTGGAAGACGACGTCCTTGTAGGCCAGGTCGAGGCCCAGCCGCTGGCACAGCGTCTGGTGGCCCAGGCACACCGCGAGGAACGGTTGCCCCGACGCCAGCAGGTCGTCGACAGCGCGCCGGAAGGACGCGATCTTGGGATGGTCGCCCTCCCGCGGATCTCCCGGACCCGGTCCGACGATGACGAGGTCGGCGCCGTCGAAGGACCCGGTCTCGTAGTCCTCGTGGCGCACCACCCGCGACGTCATGCCGAAGACGCCGAGCACGTGGACCAGCATGTTCACGAAGTCGTCCTCGCCGTGGAGGATCACGACCGAGCGCCCGGCCAGACCGGGGTCGGCGGGTTCGCCGGCCTGGTCGGTGAGCCAGAAGCGGGAGAGCCGGCCGTTGCGCGAGCCCAGGCTCAGCAGCACGTCCTCGTCGCGCGCCAGGTCGGCGATGTCCGTGCCGTCGGAGCCGGCGGCCGCGGCCAGGCCGAACGCGCTGAGGATGCCGCCCGCCTTGGCCCGGGTCTCGGCGACCTCGGAGGCGGCGTCGGAGTCGCGGACCAGCGTCGCCCCGGCGGTCACCTTGAGCTCGCCGGCCGGCGAGACGTCGGCGGTGCGGATGAGGATCGGGCTGTCCATGGTCGGCGACCCGTCGGGCGCGCGGCCGAAGAGCGCCAGTGCCGCGCCGTAGTAGCCGCGCCCCTCGGGCTCGTAGTCGGCGATCAGCCGGCAGGCGTTCTCGACGGGCGCCCCGGTGACGGTGGCCGCGAACATCGTGTCGCGCAGGATCTCGCGGTGGTCGCGGTCGGACCGCCCGGCCAGGAGGTACTCGGTGTGGATCAGGTGGGTCATCGGCTTGAGGAACGGCCCGAGCACCTGCCCGCCCTCGTGGCAGATGTCGCACATCATCTTGAGCTCTTCGTCGACGACCATGAAGAGCTCGAAGATCTCCTTCTCGTCGGCGAGGAAGTCGAGCAGCCGGTCCTTGACGTCCGCTCAGGGGCTCCGGCGACGCGGAAGGTCCCCGAGATCGGGTTCATCCGGACGTCGCCGGACTTGACGCTGACGTGCCGCTCGGGGCTCGCCCCGATCAGGAACCGCTCGCCGGTGAAGAAGCAGAACGTCCAGTACGCCCCGCGCTCGCGCTCCATCAGCCGGCGCAGGACCGTCAGTGCACGGGCGGCGTCCCAGTCGGCGACGACCGCACGGTAGTGGCGGCCGATGACGAGGTTGGCGCCCTCGCCCTGGCCGATCTCGTCGCGGATGATGGCCTCGACGACGTCGCCGTACGCCGCGTCGTCGGTCGCGAACCCACCACGGTCGGCGAACTCGATGGGGGCATCCGGGAGCGCCGCCAGCAGGTCGTCGACGGAGACCTCGTGCTCGGCCTCGATGTCCACCACCGTCAGCGGAGCGCCGTCGTCGATGGCCGCGAAGCCGCGCTCGGCCACCTGGCGGAAGGGCACCGCGACCAGCCGGTCCGCACTGCGCCCGGCCTCGGGGATCCCGGTCTCCAGCGGGATGTCGAGCAGCGACGCCACCTCGTGCGGGGTCCCGCCGACCAGACCCGCGGTGGGGGCCGCCTTGCGCCGGATCACCGCCCACGCGCCGTACCCCTGGATCTGCTCCAGGAGGTCGGCGACGGTGGGGGTCTCGGTCATGGGCAAAACCCTACGGCGGGCGGACGCGCCCGCCCGCGGCCGTCTCAGTCGAGCTGCGTCGAGATCCACTCCTGCAGTCCGGCGACACCGTCGCGCAGGCTCCAGGCGGGCGACCAGTCGAGGGTCCCGGTGGTGGCGTCGACGGTGCAGGAGGCGTGTCGGACGTCGCCGTCGCGGAACTGTCCGGTCACGTGCGGCTCGGGGGCGGAGTGGTAGGCCGCGACCTCGCGGGCCAGGTCGCCGATGGTGGTGCGGACGCCGCTGCCGACGTCGACGGTGCGCATGTGGCCCTCCGGCGGGGTCGCGATGGCGGCGACCAGCGCGCTGACCACGTCGTCGATGTAGACGAAGTCGCGGGTGATGTCGCCGTCCTCGTAGAGCGGGATCGACTGTCCCTCGCGCGCCAGCCGCGAGAAGAGCGAGACGATGCCGGTGTAGGGGTTGGACAGCGACTGGCGGGGGCCGTAGACGTTCTGCAGGCGCAGCACCGACAGCTTCGTGTCGTGCGAGCCGGTCCAGGCCGACGAGGATCTGCTCCTGGGCCAGCTTGGTGGCGCCGTAGACGTTGATCGGGTTGGGGTGCGTCCCGGCGACCGAGTTGGGCACGTGCACCGCGTCGGTGCCGTGGTCCCAGCGACCCGCCTCGAGCTGCGCGTGCGTGCGCAGCCCCGGCTGGAACGTGGACCCGTCAGGGTTTCGCCACACGCCTTCGCCGTAGACCGCCCGCGAGCTGGTCAGCACGAAGTGTCCCGGCACGTGACCGGCGCGGGTGAGGGAGTCGAGCAGCTGGGTGGTGCCGACGACGTTGACCATGCCGTGGCGGGTGCTCTCCGACAGCGACTGCGCCGTGCCGGTCTCGGCGGCCAGGTGGATCACGGTGTCGGGGCGCAGGTCGGCGACGACCGCGTCCAGGTCCTCGGCGCGGGTGACGTCGCCGACGCGGAGCTCGACCGAGTCCGGCAGTTCCGCAGGCGGCCGGGAGTCCGGGTGCACCTGCGGGTGCAGGTTGTCGAGGACGACCCAGCGCTCGGCGTGGTCCGCGAGTGAGAGCGCGAGGGTCGTGCCGATGAAGCCGGCGCCGCCCGTCACGAGCACGCGACCGCCGACCTGTGAGGAGGAAACCATGCCGGGCAGCCTAGGAGACGTGCGCCGAAACCCGGATGTCGCCGTCGCCCCCGACTGGCACAATCCGGCGCATGAGCCAGCAGCCGCACCTGCTCGCTCCGCACGTCCGGGACCAGCCCTCCCACGTGCGCGGCCTGCTGGAGGTGGCCGTCGCCAGCGTCCTGTGGGGCACCGGCGGGCTCGCCGTCCAGCTCATCCGCGAGCAGGAGCCGATGTCGCCGGTGACGATCAGCGCGTGGCGGATGGCGATCGCGGCCGCCGTGCTGCTCGTCGCGCTGCTCGCCCTCCGCCAGGGCGGCGCGCTCCTCGCCCTGGCCCGCTCCAGGCCTCGCCAGCTGCTGGCCGTCGGGGTCGGGACCGCCGCCTACCAGGGCTTCTACTTCGTCTCGGTCACCCAGGTCGGGGTCGCCGTCGCGACCGTGGTCAGCCTCGGCCTGGCTCCGGTCCTGCTCACCGTGGCGGAGTCCGTCCGGCACCGTCGAGCCCCGTCGCCGGGGCGGGTGGCGGTCCTCGTCGCGGCCCTGACCGGGCTCGTCCTCGTCAGCCTGGCCGCGGCCGAGTCGTCGACCGGACCCGCCCCGACGGCGGGCGTGCTGCTGGCGATCGCGTCGGGGACGACGTACGCCCTGACCACCGTGGCCGGCGGCTCGATCAGCCGGACGACCTCGCCCCTCGTCCTCACGAGCGGGATGACGCTCGTCGGGGCGGCCGTGCTGCTGCCGTGCCTGGCGTTCGTCGACGGGCCCCGGGTCACGACCGACCCCGTCGCGCTGGCGTGGCTGGTCTACCTCGGCGCCCTGACGATGGCGCTGGCCTACGTCCTGCTCTACTCCGGGCTCCGGGTCGTCGCGCCCAGCACGGCGGTCACCGCCAGCCTGGTCGAGCCCGTCACCGCCGCGGTGGTCGCGGCGGTCGTGCTCGACGAGCCGCTCGGCCCGGTCGCGGTCGTCGGCATCCTGCTGGTCCTCGGCGCGGTGGCCGGGCTCGGACGGCCGAGTGCCGCGGCCGGGCCGGTGCTGCCGGAGCCCGAGCTCAGCTGACGTCGTGGTACTTCACCTCGACGCTCACCCAGTCCACCAGCATGCTGTGCCGCGTGCCCCCGGGGACGGCGTGCTCGGGTGCGACGTCCTTGTTGGACAGCCGGAGGTGGAAGGGGGCGGCGTTGCCGGGCACCCGCCGCGCGTCCGGCGGCGAGCCGACGCTCGTAGGCACTGGTTGGCCTGGCGTCCTCCGCCTCGTAGAGCACTGGTCTCGCCGCCGATCGGTGAACTCCGCGTCGTACTCCCAGAAGGCATGCCACGGCTCGACGCCGACGGGGAAGGCGTGCGACACCGGCCAGAGCCGGCCTGCCGGGCGCGCACGCGTCGACGGCTTGACGGGTGTCGTCGTAGCAGATGTGCGAGCCGAGCTGCGCGCCCGTCGTGAGCGGTCCGTAGCTCTCGATCACGTCGATCTCGCGCGGTCGATGCTCGGGGTGCTGGACCCAAATGCGGTGTAGTTGCTCTCCATGTTGGGTCGATCTGACGAGGCTCGGTCGCCGTGTCGGCGTTGCTGCGACCCAGCAGGCGGCGTAGTTGCCGCCCGTGTCGGGCATGACGAGGCTGGCGCGACCCGACCTGCGTCCCGGCAGCGAGCGGTCCAGCCCGTGTTCGTCCGGATCTGGCGAGGCGCCCGACATCGAGCTGGCCCAGCCCGTTCTGGACGGCGCCGCCGGCTCCGGCGCATGGCCGGCCAGGCTCCGGCGCCACGCCGGCGGTCCGTCGAAGACCGGCGTGGCGGCGAACGACCTCGACGCTCGGGGGGCGGGCGTCGGAGTCGACCGTGTCGGCTCGGCGGGATGGACGCGTGCGCGGGGCCGCGACCCCGAGCACGCACGGCCACCGTCGCGACGACGAGCGCCACCACACACCAGGATCGTGCCGCGCACCTGCGACGAGCGAGCCGAGACATCAGCCTCCCCAGAGTGTTGTGTGTGGTCCTGGATTCCGCGTTCGGAGATGCTACGTGCCGCCACCGACGCCGGTCCGGGGCGGGTCAGCCGACGGTCGTGAGCAGCTGCGTCGCACGGGTGAGCACGACGTAGAGCGTGGACCGCCCGGTGGCCGACTCGTCCTCGATCTCCTGCGGGGCGACGACGACGATGCCGTCGAACTCCAGGCCCTTGGTGTCCAGGCCGGTGAGCACGACGATGCGGTCCTCGCCGCTGGGCGTCACCCGCGAGTCGACGGCTGCGCGCGCCCCGGCGGAGTCGCCGGCGAACTCGGGCCAGGAGGCCAGCCAGGCGTTGACCTCGGAGCGCCGGGCGGCCGGGACCACGATGCCGACGGTGCCCTCGACCCGGCCGGAGGTCTCGGTGACCGCCGCGGCGGACGGCCGCCTCGAGGTCGTCGACCGATCCGACGACGGCGGGCTCCTCGCCCGTGCGGCGTACGGCGTCGGGCAGGTCGGCGTCGAGGCCGACCCGCTGGGCGTAGGCGGCGGCGAAGGCGTAGATCTCCGCGGAGTTGCGGTAGTTGGTGGACAGGTGGAACTCGTGGAGCTCCTTGCCCTCGAGCGCCTCGGCCCGCGAGCGGGCGGCCTCGGCGGCGTCCGGCCAGGACGACTGGGCGGGGTCGCCGACGATGGTCCAGCTCGCGGCCCGGCCGCGGCGGCCGACCATCCGCCACTGCATCGGCGTCAGGTCCTGGGCCTCGTCGATGAGGACGTGGGCGTAGCCGTCGTCCTCGATGCGGTGCGTCGGCGCCGACCAGGCCAGCCCGCCGGGGGCGTAGTCGCGCTCGGCGACGGTGGTGAGCTCCTGGAGGTCGACGCCGCCCTCGAGCAGGCCCGTCTCGTCGAGGTCACGCTCGTCGTCGGTGCGCTGCGGCACGTCGCCGATGGCGTAGCGCAGCTCGTCGAGCAGCGGCACGTCCTCGATCGACAGCTCGCCCGCCGACCACGACTTGGTGAGCAGCAGCTGCTCCTCGCGGCTGACCACGCCCTCGCGCGACGCGGGAGAGGAACTCGGGCTCGCGCAGCCACCCCAGCACGGTCATCGCGTCGAGCGGCGGCCACCACTGCAGGGCGAACTCCACGAAGCCGTCGTGCGACAGCATGTCGTCGTCGAAGGCCTCGCGACCGCGGTCGCGGCCCCGCTCGCCCTTGACCTGGCGCCACATGGCGTCGAGCAGGGTCTTGGCGACGCGCGGGAGCTGGCGGTTGCGCCGACCCTGCGCCATCAGCTGGCGACGCAGCCGTCCCAGCAGGGGCGGGTCGAGCACGATCGTCTCGTCGCGCCAGTAGATGCGGAAGCTGGTGGGCGCCCCGGGGGCGTGCTGGCGGGCCGTACGACGCAGCAGCTCGGCCATCCGCAGCGCGCCCTTGACGTCGGCCACGGCCGGCTCGTCGTGACGGGTCGCGCGGACCCCGCCGACGACCTCGCCGAGCGAGCGCAGCGCGACGGCTGTCTCGCCGAGGCTCGGCAGCACCCGCTCGATGTAGCGCATGAAGACGCCGCTGGGACCGACGACGAGCACGCCGCCACCCTCGTAGCGCCGCCGGTCGGAGTAGAGCAGGAAGGCCGCGCGGTGCAGCGCGACGACGGTCTTGCCGGTGCCGGGGCCGCCGGAGATCGACACGACGCCCTTGCCCGGTGCGCGGATCGCCTGGTCCTGCTCGGCCTGGATGGTCGCGACGATCGAGTGCATCGAGCGGTCGCGGGCCCGGGACAGCTGGGCCATGAGGGCGCCCTCGCCGACGATCGGCAGGTCGGTCCCGATCTGGTCGTCGAGCAGCTCGTCCTCGACGCCGACGACCGTGCGGTGCAGCGAACGCAGGACCCGACGTCGTACGACGCCCTGCGGGGTGGCCGCCGTCGCCTGGTAGAAGACGCCGGCAGCCGGCGCGCGCCAGTCGATCAGCAGCACGTCGCGGTCGGCGTTGCGGACGCCGATCCGGCCGATGTAGCGCGGGAGGGTGTCGATCGCGGGATCGAGGTCGAGGCGGCCGAAGACCAGCCCCTCGTGGGCGGCGTCGAGCTGCGCGATGCGCTTGGCGGCCTGGAAGACCATCGCGTCACGCTCGACGAGGCCACCCTCGTGCTCGAGCTTGCCGCGCTGGTGTCCCTCGGCGGCGAGCGCCTTGGCGTTCTGGGTGGAGGCTTCGAGCTGGACGTAGACCTCGTCGACGTACTGCTGCTCCGCCGCGATCTCCCGCGCCTCGAGCTCCTCGCTCACTCCTGCTCCTCGTCCCCCGGTGGTGTGCCCGGATGTCGTCGGGCAGACCGACAAGCCTAGCCCCGCGAGGTCGGTCCGCACCGACTTCTCGGCTTTCCGTGGGCTCCGGGAACCTGCGGAGCGCTACTTCCCGCGCGACAGGAAGGCCGTCATCGCCTCGCGGGCCTCGTCGGAGGCGAAGAGCCGGGTGCTGGTCTCGGCCATCTCCTCGCCGAGGGCGTCGATGCGGGCGACCAGGTCGCGGTTGAGGATCCGCTTCGACTCGCGCAGCCCCTGCGGGGCACCCGTGGCCAGGCTCGCGCAGACCGCGGCGACCTCCTCGTCGAGCCGGTCCGCCGGCACGGCGCGCGTCACCAGCCCGTACGCCGCCGCCTCGGCGCCGCTGAACACCTCGCCGCCGAGGGTGGTCAGGGCCGCCGCCCGCGGGTTCATCCGGTGGTGCACGGTCAGGCTGATGATCGCCGCGGCCAGGCCGAGCTTGACCTCGGTGAGCGCAAAGGTGGCCTCCTCGGCGCTGATCGCGATGTCGGCGGCGGCGATGATGCCGATGCCGCCCGCCCGCACCGCCCCGAGGTTCTTGGTCACCACCGGCTTGTCGAGCGTGGCGATGAGGCGCTGCAGGTCGACGATCCGGCGGGTCCCGGCCGCCATGCCCTCGGAGCTGGCCTCGGTGAGGTCGGCACCCGAGCAGAAGACCTTGCCGGAGCTCTCGATCAGCACCACCCGGACGGCGTCGTCGGCGCCCGCGGCCTCGAGGTGGGCGAAGAGCTCGGTGACGAGCTGACGGCTCAGGGCGTTGCGGTTGGCCGGGCTGTCCAGGGTGATGGTCGCGACCGCGTCGGCCACCGCGTAGTGGACGAGCTCGGCGGATTCGTCGGTCATGGTCGACATCCTGCCCGACCACCCATCCGATCGGCCCCGCGCTCCGAACCAAGACCGTGAAGACTCCCAGCGGCAGCACGTTGCGGCACGCCTCCTACGGCGTGCTGTCCACCGTGGTCGGACTCGCGGCGGCGCACCTCGTCGCCGCCCTGACCGTTCCCGCCGCCTCCCCCGTCCTCGCGGTCGGCTCGACGGTCATCGACCTGACGCCCGACCCCGATGAAGGAATGGGCGATCCGCCAGTTCGGCACCGCCGACAAGGCCATCCTCGTGGGATCGGTGCTCGTCGTGGTGCTCCTGCTGGCAGCGCTCGCGGGAGTCATCGCTGCCCGACACCGGACGGCGGGCCTCCTCATCGTGGTCGGCCTGGCCGCAGTGGCGGGCCTCCTGGCCGCCCTCCGTCCCAGCGCCGGACCTCTCGACATCCTGCCCGCCCTGGTCGCAGCAGTGGTCGCCGCCACGTCACTGTGGTGGCTGCATCGCCTCGACGACCAGGCCTCCGACGGACCCGCCCCCGGGGTGGAGGGTCCGACTCGGCGCGGGGTCGTGCTGGCAGCAGGTGGACTCGCAGCGGCCGCAGTAGCCATGGGGGCAGCCGGCCGCTGGGTCACGTCGTACCGCCTCGGCGGCACCGACGTGGCACTGCCTGCTGCCACCGACCCCGCGTCGAGCTTCCCGCGCGGACTCGAGGAGAAGTACGCCGACATCACCCCGCTGCGTACGCCCACCGCCGAGTTCTACCGCGTCGACACCCGGCTGACGTTGCCGGCCGTCGACGTGGACAGCTGGACGCTCACCATCGACGGCGACGTCGACCAGGAGGTCACGCTGACCTTCGACGACCTCACCGCGATGGACACCATCGAGCGCGACATCACCCTCACCTGCGTCTCCAACGAGGTGGGCGGCCCGTACGTCGGCGGCGCGCGCTGGCTCGGCGTACCCCTCAAGGACGTCCTCGCGCGGGCCGGCATCGACTCCACGAAGGCCGACCAGATCCTCTCCACCGACGTCGACGGGATGACCATCTCGACGCCGCTGAAGGTGGCCCTCGACGGCCGCGACGCGATGATCGCCATCGGCATGAACGGCAGCTCGCTGCCGCGCGCCAACGGCTTCCCCGCCCGCATGGTCGTGCCGGGGCTCTACGGCTTCGTCAGCGCCTGCAAGTGGATCACCCGGATGACGCTGACGACCTACGACGACGAGCAGGCCTACTGGACCGAGCGCGAGTGGGCGATCGATGCGCCCATCAAGCTCTCCAGCCGGATCGACACCCCCCAGCCGCTGTCGACGTCAGACGCCGGCACGGTCGTCATCGGCGGGGTCGCCTGGTCGCAGAACGTCGGGATCGAGAAGGTCGAGGTACGCATCGACGGTGGCGGCTGGCAGGAGGCCGAGCTCGGCCCTGCCGTCACCGACGACTACTGGCGCCAGTGGTTCCTCGAGTGGGACGCCGAGCCCGGTCAGCACTTCCTGGCCTGCCGCGCGACCAACAAGGACGGCGAGGTGCAGACCCCCGTGCGCATGAAGCCGTTCCCCGAGGGCTCCAGCGGACTCCAGGAGATCTCCGTCAGCGTCGGATGATCTTTCAACTTCTTCTGATCCGCACCAATCCGCACCACCCGCAGCACCGAACACCACATGTCAGGCGGGCCACCCGGCCCGCTGATGACCACCGATCCGAAAGGCACACGCCATGAACACCTTGCTCCGTACCCGCACCATGGGCCTTGCCGCCCTCGCGTTGACCGCGTCGATGACCCTGGCTGCCTGTGGCAGCGAGGACGCCGCCGACACCGCCGCCGACGACACCACGTCGAGCTCCTCACCCTCCGAAGAGCCGATGGAGTCCGAGGAGCCGATGGAGTCGGAGGAGCCGATGGCTGCCGACGCGCCCTTCGGTCCTGCCTGCGCCGAGGTGCCCACGGACGGCGAAGGATCCGTCGAGGGCATGGCCGACGACCCGGTCGCCACCGCCGCCTCCAACAACCCGCTCCTCACGACGCTCGTCGCTGCTGTCACCGAGGCCAAGCTGGTCGACACGCTGAACTCCGCCGAGGGGATCACCGTGTTCGCCCCGACCGAAGAGGCGTTCGCCAAGATCCCCAAGAATGACCTGACCGCGCTGCTCGCCGACAGGAAGGCGCTGACCACGGTGCTCACCCACCACGTGGTTGCCGGCCAGCTGTCCCCCGAGGACGTCGCGGGCGAGCACGAGACCCTGGCCGGCGACATGATCACCGTCGAGGGCTCGGGCGAGGACTTCACCGTCGAGGGCGCGACCGTGGTGTGCGGCAACGTGCAGACCGCCAACGCCACCGTGTACCTCCTCGACTCGGTCATGATGCCCGCGATGTGACCGGGCCTTTTCAGCCCATCACTGCAAGGATCATGACGTGGACCAGTTGAGGCCAGTTCCGGACGGGGCACCCCAGGGTGCCCCGTCCCGGGACGCCGCCGCGAGGCTCGCGGACCTGCTCAAGCGCGCCAGCCGGGGAGACGAAGCGGCCTTCGCCGAGTTCTACGACGCGACCTCTGCCCGGGCCTACGGCCTGGCTCTTCGCGTGGTCCGCAACCCGGCCCATGCCGAGGAGGTCACCCAGGAGGCCTACATCGACGCCTGGCGGGCCAGCACCCGCTACGACTCCGCACTCGGGAGCGCAGCCGGCTGGCTGCTGACCATCGTGCACCGCAAGGCCGTCGACCGGGTCCGCTCGGTCGAGGCGGCCACCGTCCGTGACGAGACCTGGCAGCGCGAGACGCGGCCGATCGACCACGACCAGACCTCCGATGCCGCCCACTCCTCACTCGAGGCGGCCCGGGTCAGGGGAGCAGTCGCCACCCTGACCGACGTACAACGAGAAGCCGTCGAGCTCACCTACTTCGGCGGCTACACCCACACCGAGGTGGCCACCATGCTCGACGTTCCCCTCGGGACCGCGAAGACACGAATACGCGACGGACTCATCCGCCTGCGAGACCTGATGGGAGTTGGCTCATGAGCGACATCCACAAGCTCACCGGCGCCTACGCCCTCGACGCCGTCGACGACCTCGAGCGCGCCAGGTTCGAGCAGCACCTCGCCACCTGCGAGGACTGCCGCGCCGAGGTGGCCGAGCTGCGCGAGACCGCTGCCCTGCTCGCCGATGACGTCGCCGTCACTGCGCCGGCCTCGCTCCGCGACTCCGTCCTCTCCGGCATCTCGCAGGTCCGACCTCTCCCGCCCGAGGTCTCGCCGCTCGCCCCGACCCGGGGGCGGGCGCGGTGGCTCCCCTTTCTGGTGGCGGCTGCGGTCGGACTCCTGATCGGCGTCGGGGCAGCGGTGACCCAGCCGTGGAGCTCCGACGAGCCGACCCTGACTGCTGCCGAGCGCGTCCTGGCCGCACCGGACGCCGAGGAGGTCTCCGTCGACCTCGACGACGCCGGCCGGGCGACGGTCGTGCGCTCCAAGGTCGGAGGACCGGGCGGTCATCGTCACCGAGGACATGGTGTCCGCACCCTCGGGCAAGGCCTACGAGCTCTGGTTCCAGACGCCAGACAGCGTCATGGTGCCGGCCGGGCTGATGCCCGACGACCGCCGACCAGACCGTCGTGCTGGAGGGCCCGCAGCCGAGGCCACCGCCGTCGGGATCACGGTCGAGCCCGACAGCGGAGTCCGACGAGCCGACGACCGACCCGATCGCCATCTTCGACTTCTCCGAGGCGGCGTGACCAGTGGCACCGACCGACGGGTGGCCGTCGTCGGTTCGGGAGTTGCTGGTCTGACGGCGGCCTGGGTCGCCTCGCGCACCGCGCACGTCACCCTCTTCGAGGCCGACGACCGGCTCGGTGGCCACGCCGACACCCACCGGGTGCCGACTCCTGACGGCGAGCTGGCCATCGACACCGGCTTCATCGTCCACAACCGCCGGACCTACCCCACCCTGCTGCGGCTCTTCGCCGAGCTCGGCATCGAGACCCAGCCGTCGGAGATGTCGCTGTCCGTCAGCGATGCCGAGACCGGAGTGGAGTACGCCGGTGCGCTCGGCGCGCGCGGCCTGTTCGCCACCCGGTCGTCGCTGAGGTCGCCGGCGCACTGGCGGATGCTGGCCGAGATCCCGCGGTTCCACCGCCGGGCCCGGGCGCTGCTCGCCTCTGATCTGGGTAGTCCAGTGGCCAACGGTCGTCGCAGGGCCCCGAAGCCCGCCACTTCTCACTGGACTACCGCGACGGACGACCAGACTCTGCGCGAGTTCCTCGACGCCGGCGGCTTCTCGCCCCACTTCGTGCGCCACTTCATGGAGCCCCTGGTGGCGGCCGTGTGGTCGTGCGACCCCGCGACCTCGCTCGACTACCCCGCCCGCTTCCTCTTCACGTTCCTCGAGCACCACGGCATGCTGGGCGTCTTCGGATCGCCGTCGTGGCGCACCGTGACCGGCGGCTCCGGCACCTACGTCGCTGCAGTCGCGGCCGGACTGGACGAGATCCGGCTCGACACCAAGGTGACCTCGGTGCGCGAGCTCGACACTGGCGTCGAGGTCACCGACGGCAGCGGGACCACGTCGACCTTCGACGCCGTCGTCATCGCCACCCACCCTGCCCAGGCGCTCGCGATGCTGGAGGCGCCGTCCCTGCTCCAGCGAGAGCTGCTGTCGGCGATGCCCTACTCCCCCAACGTCGCGCTGCTCCACACCGACGTCTCGCTGCTTCCCGACGCGACCGCTGCGCGCGCGTCCTGGAACTTCCACCGCCCGGCGACGCAGACCGGCGCCGTCACGGTGACGTACGACCTCACCCGCCTCCAGCGGCTCCCCACCGACACCCACTACCTCGTGACCCTCGGCGGCGAGCACCTCGTCGACCCGGCCACGGTGATCGACCGGATGGAGTACGAGCACCCGCTCTACACACCGGCCTCGGTGGCCGCCGGACGGCGGCTGCCGGAGATCAACACCGACCGGATCGCCTTCGCCGGGGCCTACCACGGGTGGGGGTTCCACGAGGACGGTGCGCGATCGGGACTGGCCGCGGCCACCCACCTGGGACTGCCCTGGGCGCGCCGGACACGCGTCCTGCCGAGGCCGGGTCGGTTCGAGACGACGATCCGCCACACCCGTCGTACGCCCTTCCACCGCACGTTCGAGCACTCCTCGACGTTCTGGCTCGTCGACCTCGACGACCTGCCCGACCACGGCGCCCTCGCCCGCTTCGAGGCGCGCGACCACGTCGGCTCCGCCGACCGGAGCATCCGCGCCAACGTCGAGTCGCTGCTGGCCGACCACGGGGTGTCCCTGGGCGAGACTGAGGCCCCCGGCACGATCCTGATGGCGGCGCACCCGCGCTCGCTGGGCCACTGCTTCAACCCGATCAGCGTCTTCTGGTGCTTCGACGACGCCGGCGCTCAGGCCGCGGTCGTGGTCGAGGTGCACAACACCTACGGCGACCGCCACGCCTACGTCGTCCACCCCGACGAGCAGGGCCGCGCGCGCACCGACAAGGCGATGTACGTCTCGCCCTTCCACGGCGTGGACGGCTTCTACGACGTCGCCGTCCCGCTGCCGACCGACCGGCTGCACATCGCGGTGACCCTGCGCGGCCACGACGGCGGACAGGGGCAGCAGGCCGCCGCCTTCAGCGCCTCCCTCACCGGGACCCGCAGCGACGTACCGCTCCGCAAGACCCTCGGGGCCGCACTGCGCGGCAGCGCGCTGATCCGGGCGCACGGCATCTGGCTGTGGGCGCGGCGACTGCCAATCCGTCCGCGATCCGGCAACGAACACCTCACACACACCCCGAATGGAGGCGCGCGATGACCATCGAGCACACCCGTCCCGACCAGGCCACCACCGAGCGGCTCCCTGCCCTCGAACCCCTGGTCCGCGGCCCGCGCACCGCCGTCTCGGCGGCCGTCGCGCGCCGCCTGTTCCGTGCCGCCGTCGGCCGGCTCGCGATCACCGTCGTCGAGGAGCCCACCGGTCGCTCGCTCGGCCAGGGCGGCCCGACCATGCGGATCCACCGCCCCGACGAGTTCTACGCCCGTCTCGGTCGCGACGGCCTGATCGGCTTCGGCGAGGCCTACCTCACCGGCGCCTGGGACGCCGACGACCTGGCCGGCTTCCTCACCGTCCCCGCGGCGCGGATCGCCACGCTGGTCCCGGACTCACTGCAGCGGCTGCGGGCCCTCGTCGTCCCCCGCACGCCGGGCCACCACCGCAGCACCGAGGCCAACAGCCAGGCCAACATCTCGCACCACTACGACCTCTCCAACGACCTCTTCGCGCTCTTCCTCGACGAGACGCTGAGCTACTCCTCGGCCCTCTTCGACACCTCGGTCACCGCGAAGGGGACGAGCCTCCAGCACCTGGTCGCGACCCCGCCGGAGCCCGCCGACCTGCCGGACGCCCTCGTCCACAACCCCGACCTCGCCGAGGCGCAGGGGCGCAAGATCGAGCGGCTGCTCGACCAGGCCGGGGTCGGCGAGGGCACCCGCGTGCTCGAGATCGGCACCGGTTGGGGCGAGCTCGCCATCCGCGCGGCCCGCCGTGGCGCCACCGTCCACTCCATCACCTTGTCGATCGAGCAGCTCGAGCTGGCCGAGCAGCGGATCGCGGAGGCGGGATTCGCCGAGCAGGTGCATGTCGAGCTGCTCGACTACCGCGCCCTCGGCGCCGACGGGGCGACGTACGACGCGGTGCTGTCCGTCGAGATGATCGAGGCCGTCGGCCACGAGTTCTGGGGCACCTACTTCCAGACCATCGACCGGGTGCTCGCGCCCGGCGGACGGGTGGCGATCCAGGCGATCACGATGCCCCACGACCGGATGCTCGCCACCCGCGGCACCCACACGTGGATCAACAAGTACATCTTCCCCGGCGGCTTCCTGCCCAGCGTGCAGGTGATCGACGAGATCACCCGCGCCGAGACCGGGCCTGCGCCTGGTGGGTCAGCTCGACATGGGCTCCCACTACGCCGAGACGCTGCACCGCTGGGACCGACGCTTCCTCGCGCAGCGCGACGCCGTGCTGGCCCTCGGCTTCGACGACATGTTCATGCGGATCTGGCACTTCTACCTCGCCTACTCCCAGGCCGGGTTCGCCAGCGGCTACATCGACGTCCAGCAGCTCACCTTCACCCGGGAGGCCTCGTGACGAGCATCGAGGAGACGACCACCGCGACCACTCCGGCAGCTGCCACCGCCGGCGTCGCCCACCGCCTCGCCGAGGCCGTCCGGCCCTTCATCGGCGGCGACCTGCCCGTCCGGCTGCAGGCCTGGGACGGCTCGGTCGCCGGACCCGCGGGCGCGCCGCTGGTCGTGCTCCGCTCCCCGGACGCGCTGCGCCGGCTGCTGTGGCACCCGGGCGAGCTCGGCGCCGCCCAGGCCTACGTCACCGGCGAGCTCGACGTCCCCGAGCAGGACGGCTGGGACCTCGCCTCCGCCCTGACCCACGCCTTCGCGGTGGGTGCCGAGCGCGGGTTGTCGGGCGTACGCCTCTCGCCCCGCGCCCTCGTCGACGCCCTCCGCACCGCCTCCGGGCTGGGTGTCCTCGGCCGACCGCCGGCAGCACCCGCGTCGCAGGCGCGGATCAAGGGACGCCTGCACACCCTGGGTCGCGACAGGTCGGCGATCAGCCACCACTACGACCTCTCCAACGAGTTCTACTCGCTCATCCTCGAGCCGCAGATGGCCTACAGCTGCGGCTACCACGCGACCGCGGACACCCCGCTCGAGGAGGCGCAGCGCGCCAAGCTCGACCTGGTCTGCACCAAGCTCGGCCTCGAGCCGGGCATGAGGATGCTCGACGTGGGCTGTGGCTGGGGATCGCTGTCGTTGCACGCCGCCGAGCACTTCGGTGCCCAGGTCACCGGCGTGACGATCGCGGCCGAGCAGAAGAAGTTCATCGACGCCCGCATCGCCGAGCGCGGACTCGGGGATCGCGTCGAGATCCGGCTGCAGGACTACCGCGAGGTCCCCGAGCGCGACCACTTCGACGCGGTCGGCTCCCTCGAGATGGGCGAGCACGTCGGCGCGGCCAACTACCCGACGTACGTCGAGGTGCTGCGCCGCGCGGTCCGTCCGGGCGGTCGCGTGCTGATCCAGCAGATGTCACGCCAGGGGGCCGGCGGCGGCAAGCACCCCGGCGGCGGCCCGTTCATCGAGTCGTTCATCGCCCCGGACATGACCATGCGGCCGGTCGGCGAGACGGTCGACCTGATCGAGGCGGGGGGTCTCGAGGTCCGCGACGTGCACGCCCTGCGCGAGCACTACGTCCTCACGGTCGCCGGGTGGTACGCCCGCTTCGAGGCCAACCTCCCGCGCCTGACCGAGCTGGTCGGCGAGGAGGTCGTGCGCGTGTGGCGGCTCTACCTCGTCGGCGGCGCGCTCGCCTTCCGCGACGGCCGGATGGGCGTGGACCAGATCCTGTCCGTACGCCCCGGCGCGGCACACACGCTTCCGGCGATCCGCACGTGGTGACGGCGCTCCTCATCGGCCTGGCCGCCGTCGCGGTGGTCATGGGGGTGACGGTGGCCGTCAGCCGATCCGTGGGCCGGGTTGCTGTCGTCGACGTCGCGTGGGGGCTGATGTTCGTCGCCGTGGCGGTCTCGATGGCCGTCTGGTCGCCCGACTGGCACTCGCTCCTGCTCGCCGGCCTGGTCACCGCGTGGGGCGGTCGCCTGGCGTGGCACATCGGGCGTCGCTCGCGGGGCCACGGCGAGGACCCGCGCTACGCGGCGATGCTCGGCGACGCCGGCTTCGGCGCGGCCGTGCGCCGGGTCTTCCTGGTGCAGGCGGTCGTCGCCTTCGTGATCTCCCTGCCGCTGATGGTGGCCGGGGCCTACGACGTGCGCTGGACCTGGCTGGTCTGGGTCGGGGTCGCCGTCTGGCTGGTCGGCTTCCTCTTCGAGGTCGTCGGCGACGCCCAGCTCGCCGCCTACAAGGCCACGCCGCGGGAGTCGCGACCGCCGATCCTCGACACCGGCCTGTGGGGCTGGACCCGCCACCCCAACTACTTCGGCGACGCCTGCGTCTGGTGGGGCCTGTGGCTCGCCGGCGCGCTGGCGACCGGCTGGCTGCCGGGCCTGCTGACCGTGGTCGCGCCGGCGGCGATGACGTACTTCATCCGCAACGTCACCGGCGCCAAGCTGCTGGAGAAGACGATGTCCACCCGACCCGGCTGGGACGAGTACGCCGCCCGGGTGCCGCTCTTCTTCCCCCGCCCGCCGCGGAACGCCGGGAGCTAGCGTTCCTGTGTGGAGCTGAGTGCGCGCGAGGACACCAACCGGCGGATGCTGCGCGCCCGCGACGAGATGGACCGGCGCTACGCCGAGCCCCTCGACGTACCCACGCTGGCAGCCACCGCCCACCTGTCCGCGTCGCAGTTCGGGCGGGTATTCAAGGAGGTCTTCGGCGAGACGCCCCACCGCTACCTCCAGCGGCGCCGCGTCGAGCGCGCGATGACCCTGCTGCGCCAGACCGACCGGCCGGTGACGGACGTCGCGTGGGACGTGGGGTTCGCCAGCCTCGGCACCTTCAGCCGCACGTTCAGCAACATCGTCGGACTCTCACCGACGCGAGTTCCGCGCCCAGCACGCGCCCGTGCACGTGCCGTCGTGCTTCATCGCCGCGTGGACCCGCCCGCGCGAGTCACAGACAGTCGTTTCGGAGAAGCGGGACACCCCCGGCGCTGACTAACGTCGTCGGCATGAACTCCAACCACATCACCTCCCTCCACATCCGCAGCGTGCCCGTGCTCGACCAGGACGAGGCGCTCGACTTCTACACGACCCACCTCGGCTTCGAGGTGCGCGACGACATCGACCTCGGCTTCATGCGCTGGCTCACCGTCGGCGTCCCGGGCCAGGACACCGCGCTGCTGCTCGAGCTCGTCGGCGGCCCGCAGCACGACGAGGCCACGGCCACCCAGGTCCGCGAGCTCGTCACCAAGGGCGCGCTGGGCGGAGTCTTCCTGCTCAGCAACGACATCCACGCGACGTACGCCGCCCTCCGCGACGCCGGCGTCGAGATCACCCAGGAGCCGGTCGAGCAGCCCTACGGCACCGACTTCGGCATCCGCGACCCCTTCGGCAACCACGTGCGGATCAACCAGCCGGCCGGCGCATGAGCTATCCACCACCGATCTACCACGGCGAGTCCGGCGAGGTCTCCGCCCACGTGGTGCGGGCGGGGATCGAGCCGGCGCTGGTCTACCCCAACGGCAACAAGGTCTTCTACCTCGCGAAGGGCACCGAGACGTCCGGGACGTTCGGCCTCTACCGCTGGGAGTTCGCCGGACCGCAGAGCGGGCCCGGCGCCCACTTCCACCGGACGATCACCGAGTCGTTCTACGTCCTCGAGGGCACGGTCACGATCTTCGACGGCACGACCTGGGTGAAGTGCCACGCCGGCGACTTCGCCCACGTCCCGGCCGGCGGCATCCACGGCTTCCGCAACGAGGACGGCGCCGCGAAGATGTTGCTCCACTTCGCGCCGGGCGCTCCGCGGGAGGCCTACTTCGAGGGCCTGGCCGAGGGCATCGGAGACTTCGATGCCGACCAGTACGCCGCCTTCATGCGCGCGCACGACAACCACTGGCTCTGACTCCCTGCCCAGGTGGCACAGTGGTCTGGTGGACCGTGTCGACGCAGCGTTCGATGCCACCCCGCGCCAGGACTTCCTGCCGCGCGGGGTCCGTCGCCGGGCGGCGTTCGACGGCCCGCTGCGGATCGCGGCCGGCCAGACCAACTCCCAGCCGCGGACGGTGGCCGACATGCTGCGCCTGCTCGACGTCGTGCCGGGTCAGCGGGTGCTCGACGTCGGCGCTGGGTCGGGCTGGACCACCGCCCTGCTCGCGCACCTCGTCGGCCCGACCGGGTCGGTGCTCGGGGTCGAGCTCGAGCCGGAGCTGGTCGCCTTCGGTGCAGGCAACCTTTCTTCCACCGACCGGCCCTGGGCGACGATCCGGCTCGCCACCCCCGGCGTGCTCGGCGACCCCGACGGTGCGCCGTACGACCGGATCCTGGTGTCGGCCGAGCCCGACGAGCTGCCGCAGCAGCTCGTCGACCAGCTGGCCGACGACGGCGTGCTGGTGATCCCGGTGGCGGGCACCATGCTGCGGGTGGCCAATCCGGGAGCCGTGGTGACCGAGCACGGTCGCTACCGCTTCGTGCCGCTGCGGTGAACTTACGGCCGCGGCACCTGCTCGGCCAGGCTGGCAGGCGCCTGCAGGCAGTAGGAGTCGGTGAGCAGCTCGGCGAGCTCGTCCCAGTCGATCCCGGCGTCCTCGTCGAGGATCAGCCCGATCACGTTGCCGCCCCAGCCGGAGCGGAAGTAGGGGTCTCCCATGTGCTCGAAGGCGGCGACCTCGTCCGGCTCGCCGCGGAAGGTGATCCGGAAGACGCTGGTCCTCGCCGCCGAAGATGTGGGCCACCGTGGCGGAGCCGACCCGCCATCGGGTGCCGGTCCAGGCCGACTCCTGCCGGCACCGCGGCAGGGCACCGAGGGTCGCATCGATGCGCAGCACCCACGCCTCGGGGACGAGTGGACGGTCAGCGAGAGCCACGGCGTACAGCCTGCCACCAGACGCTGACAGTCAGGCTCCCTCCGGCAGTGCCACCGGGGCGAACGCGCTGCGGTTGAACCAGGTCGGCAGCGCCCGGACCAGCGGGCGCGGGCCGGCGATGGCGAGGTCGCCGGCCTTGACGGCACCGAGCAGGTCGCGCCGACCCATCCAGTAGTCGATCATCGTCGACACGTGTCCGGCGACCTGCACGTCGACGTCGTGCCCCGGATCGGTCAGGCAGAGGTCGACCGTCGGCGACTCCAGCACCAGCCAGAAGTGGCTCTTCTTGTCGCTCGACCCCTGGAGGTGGAAGTGCACGACGACCCGACGATCGGGCAGGGCGGTCGTGTCCACGTTGCGGTGGATGTCCCACATCAGCAGCGAGGCGTCGTAGTGCTTGGCGATGACGTCGCCGCGCGCCCAACGCTGGCCCCAGATACCCATCGACTCGATCACCGGCCACAGCTCCTTGCCGGCGGAGGTGAGGTGGTACTCCGCACCGACGTGGTCGACCACGCCCACGCGTTCGAGCGTCTTCAGGCGCTTGGACAGCAGGGCGGGTGACATGAGCGGGACCCCTCGACGGAGGTCGTTGAAGCGCGTGCTGCCGCACAGGAGCTCACGGACGACGAGCGGTGTCCACCTCTCGGTGAGCACCTCCGACGCCATTGCCACCGGGCAGAACTGACCGTACGTGGTTGCCATCCTCCGACCGTAGGGCCGCTATGGGTTCTGTACCAGTACAGGATCGATACTCGCGGACCTCTCTCTGGCGGACCCACTCTGGTCGTGCACCACCACCGACCACTCCGATGTCCGGGAGGACGCCATGACCGTGCTCGCCATCCCCACCACCGAGGCCCTTGCCAGCGACTTCGTCGGCGAGCTCGTCACGCCCGACCACCCGGCGTACGACGTCCAGCGCCGCATCTGGAACGGGGAGATCGACCGCCGACCGGCGCTCCTCGCCCGATGCCAGGGCGCGAGCGACGTGGCAGCGGCCCTTCGCTGGGCCCGCGAGGGCGGCCTGCCCGTCGCCGTACGCGGCGGTGGCCACGGCATCGCCGGGCACTCGCTCGTCGACGACGGGGTCGTCGTCGATCTCTCCGGGATGCGGGGAACCGTCGTCGACCCGGTGGCGCGCACGGTCTCGACGCAGGGCGGCGCCCTCAACGCCCACGTCGACCGGGAGTCCCAGGCCTTCGGGCTGGCGATGACCAGCGGCTACATCAGCCACACCGGCATCGCCGGGCTCACGCTCGGCGGCGGGATCGGCCACCTGATGCGCAAGACCGGTCTCGCGATCGACGCGCTGCGCTCGTGCCAGGTGGTGACCGCCGACGGCTCCATCGTGCAGGCCTCGGAGAGCGAGAACGCCGACCTCTTCTGGGGACTGCGGGGCGGCGGCGGCAACTTCGGCGTCGTCACCGACTTCACCTTCGACCTCCAGCCGCTGGGCCCGACGATCCTGGCCGGGCTGGTCGCGTGGCCGGCCGACGAGGCGCCGACCGTGCTCGCCTTCCTCCGCGACTTCATCGCCGAGGCGCCCGACGAGGTCGGCCTGATGGCCAACCTGCGGCTCGCCCCGGCGCTACCGCTCTTCCCCGAGCACCTGCACGGCAAGCCGATCATCGGCCTGGTGGCGACGTACGCCGGCTCCGTCGAGGAGGGCGAGCGGGTGCTCGCGCCGGTGCGCGCGCTGGGCCACCCGGTGCTCGACACCATCGCGCCCAAGGCCTATGTCGCGCACCAGAAGTTCCTCGACCCGGCGGTGCCGCACGGGCGGCACTACTACTGGAAGTCGCACCGCCTCGGTCCGCTCACCGACGACATCATCGCCACCATCTGCGAGCACCTCGCGACGATCAGCAGCCCGCTGTCGACCGTGCCCATCTTCAGCTTCGGCGGAGCCATGAGCCGGGTGGCCGAGGACGCCACCGCCTTCCCCCACCGCGACGCCAGCCACGACATCAACATCGTGGCGTCGTGGCTGCCGGAGAACGCCGGGGACGCCGACCGGCACCGGGCGTGGGTGCGCGGCTTCTTCGACGCGCTCGCCCCGCACAGCCGCGGGGTCTACGTGAACTTCACCAGCGACGACGCCCAGTCCCGGGTCCAGGAGGCCTACAGCCCGCAGCAGTGGTCACGACTGCAGACACTGAAGACCGCCTGGGATCCCGAGAACGTGTTCCGGGGGAACGCCAACATCCCGCCGTTGAGATAGCGCGGGCGCTCAGTAGGACTTCGGCAGTCCCAGGCTGTGCATCGCCACGAAGTTGAGGATCATCTCCCGGCTCACGGGCGCGATCCGCCCCGCACGCGCGGCGACGAGCAGGCCGGCCATGCCGTACTCCTGCGTGATCCCGTTGCCGCCGTGGGTCTGCACGGCCGCGTCGACCGCGTGGCACGCGGCCTCGGCAGCGGCGTACTTCGCCATGTTGGCCGCCTCACCCGCGCCCATGTCGTCGCCGGCGTCGCACAGCGCCGCGGCCTTCTGGGTCATCAGGCGCGCCAGCTCGGTCTCGATGTGTGCCTGCGCGAGCGGGTGGGCGACGGCCTGGTGGGAGCCGATCGGGGCCTTGAAGACGGTGCGCTCCTTGGCGTACGACGACGCCCGCTCGAGGGCGTAGCGCGCCAGCCCGGTCGAGAAGCTGGCCGCCATGATCCGCTCGGGGTTGAGGCCGGCGAAGAGCTGGACGAGGCCGCCGTCCTCGTCGCCGACGAGGGCGTCGGCGGGAAGGCGTACGTCGTCGATGAAGACCTGGAACTGCAGCTCGGGGCTGACGATCTCCATCGGGATCGAGGTGAACTCGAAGCCCGCCGAGTCGGTCGGCACCACGAAGAGGCAGGGCTTGAGCTTGCCGGTCTTCGCGTCCTCCGCCCGGGCGACCACGAGGACGTTCTCGGCCTCGTCGACACCGGAGATGTAGATCTTCTGGCCCTTGAGCACCCACTCGTCGCCGTCGCGGCGGGCGGTGGTGGTGATGTTGTGGGAGTTGGTGCCGGCGTCGGGCTCGGTGATTGCGAAGGCCATGGTCGCGGTGCCGTCGGCGATGCCGGGCAGCCACTTCTGCTTCTGCTCGTCGGTGCCGTAGCGCGCGATGACGGTGCCGCAGATCGCCGGGCTGACGACCATCATCAGCAGCGGGCACCCCTGGGCGGCGAGCTCCTCGCAGACCGCCGCGATGTCGCCGATGCCGCCGCCGGAGCCGCCGTACTCCTCGGGGAGGTTGGCGCCGAGGTAGCCCGCCTTGCCGATCTCGAGCCAGAGCTCGGTCGTCTTCTCGCCCGCGCGCGCCTTCTCGGTGAACCACTCGCGGCCGTAC
Organism: uncultured Actinomycetota bacterium; assembly: GCA_963712875.1. Lineage (GTDB taxonomy): Bacteria > Actinomycetota > Actinomycetes > Propionibacteriales > Nocardioidaceae > Nocardioides. Next base: position 31,243 of record CAVQJS010000023.1, read on the forward strand.
CTGCTCGACAGCTTGGCCACCTGGCGCCGCAGCTCGATGCGCTCGTCGGACTCGGTGAAGTTGCTCATGCGGTGTTCTCCTCGACTACTGCCAGGACTTCCCCGGACGCGACCTGCGCACCGGGCTCGACGTTGATCTCGGCGACCGTGCCGGCGTGCGGCGCGGTCACGGTGTGCTGCATCTTCATGGCCTCCAGGACCAGGACGGCGTCGCCCGCCGCGACCGTCGCGCCGGCCTCGACCGAGACCTTGACGACCGTGCCGGGCATCGGGGCGAGCAGCGAACCGCTCGCCACCGCGTCGGCCGGGTCGGTGAAGCGGGGGACCTCGCGCAGACGCGCGGACCCATGTGGGCCGTCGACCCACAGCTCACGCGGGGCACCAGGGGCGCTGGGGGACTTCTGTCCGCGTGTCTCCGTGGTGACCCCGTCGACCTCGAGCCGAGCGTGGGTCGGCGAGACCTCGAGCACGGTGACGCCCTCGACCGACGAACCCGTCGCGGGTGCCCCACCACTCCACCGGCTCGTGGCCCGTCGAAGGTGGTGCGCTGGGGCTGGCTGACGACGTTGCGCCAGGCGGCCGGGATGCCCTGCTGGACCGTACGCCGGGCCGCGTCGTCCGCGGCGAGCATCAGCGCACCGGCGATCACCGAGGTCCGATCGGGATCGGGCTCGGGCGAGCCGGGACGCGACTCCAGCCAGGTCGTCGTCATCTCGCCCGCGACGAACACCGGGTCGGAGAAGGATCGAGACGAGCTGGTCACGGTTGGTGGTGACTCCGTGGATGCGGGCGCGGCGCAGCGCGGCGACGAGCGTCCGGATCGCCTGCTCACGGGTCGGCGCCCAGGCCATCACCTTGGCGAGCATGGCGTCGTAGAACGTGGAGACCTCGTCGCCGGAGCCGAAGCCGCTGTCGACCCGGACGCCCGAGGCGCCCAGCGGTCCGAACTCGGCGTCGGCAGGCAGGTCGAAGGTGACGAGCGCGCCGCTCTGCGGGTGTGTACGTCGCGTCCTCGGCGTAGAGGCGTACCTCGATCGCGTGCCCGCCCGGGGCCGCCGGTCGAGCGACGTCGAGACCCCGACCCTCGGCCACCGCGACCTGCAGCTCGACGAGGTCCACCCCGGCCACGAGCTCGGTCACCGGGTGCTCCACCTGGAGGCGGGTGTTCATCTCGAGGAAGAAGAAGCGGTCCGCCGCGGGGTCGTAGAGGAACTCGACCGTGCCCGCGCCGCGATAGCCGATGCCACTCGCCAGTCGCTCGGCGGCCTGGCACATCGCCGCCTCGGTGGCTGCCGGGAGCCCCGGGGCCGGGGCCTCCTCGACGACCTTCTGGTGGCGGCGCTGCACCGAGCAGTCGCGGGTGCCGAGCGCGACCGTGGTCTCCTCGCTCGACACGACCTGCACCTCGACGTGGCGCCCGGCCTCGACGTACGGCTCGACGAAGACGGTTCCGTCGCCGAAGGCCGACTGGGCCTCGGCGCCGGCGGCCTCGATCTCGGCCTGCAGGCCGTCGAGGGTGCGTACGACGCGCATGCCGCGCCCGCCGCCACCCGCCGAGGCCTTCACCAGCAGCGGCAGGTCGGCCTCGGTCGGCTCGGACGGAGCCGTCAGCACCGGCACGCCCGCCTCCGCGGCGATCTCCTTGGCGCGGACCTTGTCGCCCATCGACTCGATGGCCTCGGGCGGCGGGCCGACCCAGGTGAGTCCGGCGTCGATGACGGCGCGGGCGAAGTCGGCGTTCTCGGAGAGGAAGCCGTAGCCGGGGTGGACCGCGTCGGCCCCGGTCCGCCTGGCCGCGTCGATGACGAGGTCGACCCGGAGGTAGGTGTCCGCGGGCGCGTTGCCCGGCAGGCGTACGGCGTGGTCGGCCTCGGCCACGAACGGCAGTCCCGCATCGGCGTCGGAGTGGACCGCCACGGTCTCGATGCCGAGGCGGCGACAGGTCGCGAAGACGCGGCGGGCGATCTCGCCACGGTTGGCGACGAGCAGTCTGGTGATCACGGTCGGAACACTCCGTATCCCCCGGCGCCGGACCAGGTGGTGTTGCCGATGACGCTGAGGCAGATGCGCGAGGACGGTGCGGGTGTCGCGCGGGTCGATGACGCCGTCGTCGTAGAGCATCCCGGACAGCGCGTAGGGCAGGGACTGCTCCTCGACCATCTGCTCGACCATGGCGCGCATGCCGGCGTCGCCCTCCTCGTCGTACGTCTGGCCCTTCGCCTCGGTCGGCCGCGCGGGCGACGATGCTGAGCACGCCGGCCAGCTGGGCCGGTCCCATCACCGCAGACTTCGCGCTGGGCCAGGTGAAGAGGAAGCGGGGGTCGAAGGCGCGGCCGTTCATGCCGTAGTTGCCGGCGCCGTAGGACGCGCCCATGATCACGCTGAGGTGCGGGACGGTGGAGTTGGAGACGGCGTTGAGCATCTGCGCGCCGTGCTTGATGATGCCGCCCTGCTCGTAGTCCTTGCCGACCATGTAGCCGGTGGTGTTGTGCAGGAAGAGCAGCGGCGTGTCCGACTGGTTGGCGAGCTGGATGAACTGCGTCGCCTTCTGCGCCTCCTCGGAGAACAGCACGCCCTGGGCGTTGGCGAGGATGCCGATCGGCTGGCCGTGCAGCTGCGCCCAGCCGGTGACCAGCGACGTGCCGTAGAGCGGCTTGAACTCGTCGAAGGCTCGACCGTTGCGCGTGCTCGTGCCGTCGACGATCCGGATGATGACCTCGCGGGGGTCGAACGGCTCCTTGAGGTCGGTCGGGATGAGGTCGAGGAGGTCCTCGGGGTCGGCGTGGGTCGGGAGAGGTCGGCAGCCGACCGGGACCTCGTCGGTCGTGCATCGCCACAAACCGTGGACCGGGTCCCCTTGCGCCGGTTCAGGCGGGCCACGATCCGCCGCCCGATCCGGATCGCGTCGTGCTCGTCCTCGGCGAGGTAGTCAGCGAGCCCCGAGATCGCGGGCGTGCATCTCCGCACCGCCGAGCGACTCGTCGTCGGACTCCTCGCCGGTCGCCATCTTCACCAGCGGCGGACCGCCGAGGAAGACCTTGGCGCCGCCGCGGACGAAGACGGTGTAGTCGCTCATGCCCGGGACGTACGCCCCGCCCGCGGTCGAGTTGCCGAAGACCAGCGCGATCGTGGGCTGCTTGCGCGCCGACGACCGCGTCAGGTCGCGGAAGAGCCGGCCGCCGGGGATGAAGATCTCCTTCTGCGTCGGCAGGTCCGCCCCGCCGGACTCGACCAGCGAGATCGTCGGGAGGTTGTTCTCCTCGGCGATCTGCGAGGCGCGGAAGATCTTCTTGACCGTCCAGGGGTTGCTCGCGCCGCCCTTCACGGTCGGGTCGTTGGCGCTGATCATGCACTCGACGCCCTCGACCACCCCGATGCCGGTGACGACCGACGCACCGACGGTGAAGTCGGAGCCCCAGCCGGCCAGCGGCGACAGCTCGAGGAACGCCGAGCCCGGGTCGACGAGCAGCTCGATCCGCTCGCGCGCGGTCAGCTTGCCGCGGGCGTGGTGTCGGTCGACGTACTTCTCCCCGCCACCGGCCACCGCGATCGCGTGCTGCGCGTCGAGGTCGGCGAGCTTGTCGAGCATCGCTTGGCGGTTAGACACCTTCCACCACCGCCTTCATCCGCTCCAGCGTCGTACGCATCCCCTTGCGGTTGGTGCGGCGACGGAGCGGCCCGAGGACGAGCCAGTACAGCCGCGTCGGCAGGTTGGGCTCCATCCGGAAGTACTCCGTCACGAGCGTCCCGCCGTCCTTCGCCTCGAGCCGGTAGCCCCAGTTGTTGACGGTCACCGCGTCGGTGCCGACGGAGAACTCGAAGACCTGCTCGGGCACGCAGGCGGTGATCCGGCACGGTGACCAGTAGGTCGGCCCGACGCCGTTGCGCTTCACGTGGCCGGCGAAGAACGCTCCCACCTCGGGACCGGTCGACCCGCGGGTCCACTTGGCCTCGAAGGTCTCGGGGCTGAACTCCCCGATCCGGGTCACGTCGCTGACGAGGTCCCAGACCGCGGCGGGCGTGGCGTCCATCCAGACGGAGACCTCGTCCCCCAGTGACGGCAGCTTCAGCATCGTGTTCCTCTCATTCGGAGCCCGTGGGCGGCAGAGCCGCCGTATAGCCCAACAGCTTGGCCGTCAGGTCGCGCAGCACCTCGTCGGCGCCGCCCCCGATCGGCAGGATCCGGGCGTCGCGGTAGTGCCGCTCGACCTCGGTGCCATGCATGTATCCGGCGCCGCCGTGCAGCTGCACCGCGCGGTCGCAGACGTACGCCGCGCAGTCGACCGCGGTCTGCTTGGCCAGGCACGCCTCGGCGACGACGAACTCGCCGGCGTCGTGGCGGGCCGCGACGTCACGTGTGTAGGTGCGCGCCACCTCGACCTGGCGGCGCATCTCGACGAGCGTGTGCTGGACGGTCTGGTTGTCGATCAGCGGTCGGCCGAAGGTCTGGCGGTCCCGGCAGTGCTCGACTGTCAGGTCGAGCGCCCGCGCGGCGATGCCGTAGCCGTGCACGGCCAGCGCGATCCGCTCGACGACGAACTGGTCGGCGATCTGTCCGAAGCCGGAGTTCTCCGCGCCGACCAGGTTGGCGACCGGCACCCGCACGTCGACGTACGACAGCTCGGCGGTGTCGGAGCAGTGCCAGCCCATCTTCTGCAGCGAACGGTCGACGGTGAAGCCGGGCGTGCCCTTCTCGACGACCAGCAGCGAGATGCCGGCGTGGCCGGGGCCGCCGGTGCGGACGGCGGTCGTCACGAAGTCGGCGCGGACGCCGGAGGTGATGAAGGTCTTGGCGCCGTTGACGACGTAGTGGTCGCCGTCGCGCACCGCCCGGGTGGTGATGCGCGGCGACGTCGGAGCCGCCGCCGGGCTCGGTGATCGCGAGCGAGCCGATCGTCTCGCCGGCCAGGGTCGGGCGGACGAAGCGGTCGACCAGGTCGTCGTTGCCGGACGCGGCGATGTGGGGCAGGGCGATGCCGGCGGTGAACAGCGCCGCCATCAGGCCGCTGGAGGCACCGGCCGCGAACATCGCCTCCTGGAGGTGGACACTCGTCATCAGGTCCCCGCCGCCGCCACCGACCGCCTCGGGGAAGGCGAGGCCGATCAGGCCGAGCTCGCCGGCCGTGGCGTGGAGGGCGCGCGGGATCTCGCCGGCGTCCTCCCACTCCTGCAGGTGCGGCGCGATCTCGCGGCGGACGAACTCGGTGGCGGTCGCCCGCAGCGCCTCGATCTCGTCGGTCACAACAGCTCCCGGTCGATCGACACCGTGCGCGAGCGCACCCATTCGCCGAGCCCCTTGGCCTGCGGGTCGAAGCGCGTGGACGCGGCGACGCCGTCGCCGAGCAGCCCGTGGATCACCACGTTCACCGCACCGATGCGCGGCAGCAGCCACACGTCGACGTCGAGGTCGGCCGCCTCGGGCACGAGCTCGCGCACCCGCCGCGGCGACATCACCTTGAAGAGCCACCGCACGCGGGCGTCGTACGTCTCCTGGTCGGCGCCGTCACGGGCGACCCACAGGCCGAGGTTGGCGTCGCCGCCCTTGTCGCCGGAGCGCGCGTGGACGAAGGTGCCCAGCGGCAGTCGGCGGGTCAGCACGTCGGTGCTCCCGGGGAACGGGCGAGGGACGGTGCGCCACCGACTCGGGCGCCGTCGCCGAACTCCGTCGCGTCCGCGATCTCCTCGCGCCGTCCGTCGGCGTGCACCACCACCTGGGTCACGGCCGCGCGGTCGACATAGGCGGGGCGATAGATGCCGTACGGCGTCGCCGCCGCGGGCGGCGCGGTCATCGTGAAGCCGGGGTAGGACGACAGGGCGAGCTCGACGGCCGCGGCCGTGAAGGCCCGGCCGACCGGGTCGGGTGAGGCGTCCTTGACGGTGCAGCGCAGCAGGACCGAGGCAGACTCCTCGGTCTCCGCGTCGAGGGGCGGGGTGACCACGTCGGACCAGGTCACCTCGTCGGCGGCGAGGCGCGCACCCGAGCTGGTCGCGCACCCACGCCGCCTTCTCCTCGACGTCGAGTCCGGTCAGCACGAGCTCGACGGAGTTGCGCCAGCCGCCGAGCTCGTTGAGGCAGACCTTGAGCTGCGCGGGCGGGGCCTCCCCTCGCACGCCGGTGATCGCGACCCGGTCGGGCGCCTCCTGGCTGAGCTCGATGGTGTCGAGGCGCGTGGTGACGTCGGGGCCGAGGTAGCGCTCGGACTGGATCTCGTAGACGAGCTGGGCGGTGACAGTGTCGAGGGTGACCGCGCCGCCGCGTGCCGTCGTGCTTGGTGATGACGCTCGAGCCGTCGGCGGCGACCTCGGCGATCGGGAAGCCGAGCGGCTCGGTCGACCTCGGCAGGCGCAGGAACCCGCTGAAGTTGCCGCCGGTCGCCTGCGCCCCGCACTCGATGACGTGACCGGCGACGACCGCGCCCGCCAGCTCGTCGTACGACGTCTGTCCCCAGCCGTGGTGCGCGATCGCCGGGCCGACGACCAGCGACGCGTCGGTGACGCGGCCGGTCACGACCACGTCGGCACCGGCGCGCAGGGCCGACGCGATGCCGAAGCCGCCGAGGTAGGCGTTGGCGGTGAGGGCGCCGTCGAAGCCGAGGTGGCGCACGTCGTCGCCCTCCACGTGCGCGATGGCCGGGTCGAGGCCGAGCCCGCGGGCGACCTCGCGCAGTCGGTCGGCGAGACCGGCCGGGTTGAGGCCGCCGGCATTGGAGACGATCTTGCACGCCGCGCTCGAGAGCAAGCCCGAGGCAGTCCTCGACCTGGCGCACGAAGGTGCGGGCGTAGCCGAGGCGAGGCGTCCTTGAGCTGGTCGCGGCCGAGGATGAGCATGGTGAGCTCGGCGAGGTAGTCGCCGGTGATGACGTCCAGCTCGCCCGCCCTCGAGCTGCTCGCGCATGGCGCTGAGCCGGTCGCCGTAGAAGCCGGAGCAGTTGCCGATCCGGATCGACCCGCTCATCGCGGCGCCCGCCCCTCGCCCGGAGGACCGGCGAAGGCCTGGGCGATGTCGAGCCAGCGGTCGACGTCGGCGCCCGGTGGCGACGAGGTCGGTGTCGGCGCGGTGCACCCGCTGGGTGACGAGGCGGCAGAAGTCGCCGGCACTGCCGGTCAGCGTCTGCGCGGCGTCGTCCGGACCCCACGTCCAGACCTCTTCCGACGGCGCGACGAGGTCGATGCGGAACTCCTCGGCGGGTGCGTCGAGGCCGTGGACGGCGAAGGCGAAGTTGCGGGTGCGGACGCCGAGGTGGGCGATGTGGCGGATCCGGTCGGTGTCCTCCACCGCGGCGCCCGAGCGCCTCGTGGACGTCGAGGCTGTGCGCCCACGTCTCCATCAGCCGGGCCGTCGCCATCGACGTGGCCGACATCGGCGGGCCGAACCACGGCATCTTCTCGCCGTGGGGATGGGCGGCCAGCGCGGTGGCCAGCGCGCGCCGGGCCGTACGCCACCGGGTGCCGAGGTCGGGGTCCCGGGCGATCTCCGCCGCCCCCTCGTCGACGAACCCGTTCGGGTCGTTGATCGCCGCGAGGACCACCGCGTCCCAGGCGTCCTTGTCGGTCGCCGCCTTCAGCGCCACCTCGTCGGTCCAGGCGAGGTGGGCGACCTGCGCCGCCACGTCCCACCCGGTCGCCGGGCGTCGGGGTGCGCCACCCGGCCTCGTCCAGCTCTGCGACGAGGGCCTCGAGCCGGTCGCCCTCGGCGGCCAGGTCGGCCAGGACCTGCGACAGCACGTCGGTCATCGATGAGCTCCCTGTCGAGCACGTCGGCCCACTGGTGGAGGATGCGACGCCGCCGGGCGGTGTCGTCGGTGATCGTGTTGGCCAGGCCCAGGCCGCGGACCAGGTCGAGGGTGGCCTGCACGAGCTCGCGCACGCCCGGGCCGGGACTCGTCGGCGCCGAGGGCGGCGACGGTCATCCGGTGGGTCTCCCGGCCGACCCGCTGCTCCAGCGGGGCGACGGCGGCGAAGAGCGCATCGTCGGTGCGGGCCGCGACCCACAGCTCGAGGGCGGCGGAGAAGACGGGTGAGCAGAAGTGCTCGCCGAGCATCTCGAGCACGGCGCGCGTACGCCGCTTCCCGCGCGGCAGCCGCGACACCGCGGCGGCCAGCTCGGCCCCGCGCAGCTCGGTGAGGTGCTCGACGGCGGCGACGACGAGGTCGTTCTTGGTCGGGAAGTGGTGGAGCTGGGCGCCCCGGCTGACGCCGGCCCGCTCGGAGACGAGGGTGGTCGACGTGCCCGCGAAGCCGCGCTCCACGAGCAGCTCGACCGTCGCCTCCAGCAGCCGGGCGCGCATGGCGCGGCTCCGGTCTGCCTGGGGGACGCGGACGGTGGTCACGCCGCCCATCGTGGCGGCATACAAACAAACAGTCAAGCCTGACTTTTATTTAGCTGACCTGGGTGACCGTCCCGACGCCGCGCAGGCACGAGGCTGGAGCCCAGCCGGAGGTCTCCTCGGGGAGCGACTTCGGCCGCCAGGCGTACCAGCCCGGCTGGTCCACCTGGAAGCTCTGGGACGTGAACGTCCCGTTGCCCGGCCGGCGTTGGGTGCACGTCTCGATGGCTCCCCGTGCAGGCGTCCGCAGCACTGACATAGGGGCCGTAGAGCGTGGTCGTGACGTCGACCGGACGCCGCGAACGGCAAGCCCGCCAACGGTGACCCGTGCCGAGACGACGTCGTCCACGGCCATGCGGTGGCGGGTGCGGCCAGCGTCACGGTGGCGCGGCCCCGGACCTTCACCGTCGCGCCCGCACGCCGAGATCGGCACGTTCGTGTCCGTGCCGTCGACCGCGACGCGCCAGGCGTAGTAGCCCCCGGCTGCGGGCGACACCGCCGGCCAGGCGTAGGTCGCCGTCGCCCTCGACGACCAGGCTCTGGTGGCCGCGGACGGGCCCGGAGCAGTGGGCCGCAGCAGCCGTCACGAAGGGGCCGTGCAGGGTCGCCGTGCCGGCGCGCGGACGCGCGGTCACCGCTGACAGTGCGCCACGACACGGGTGGGCCGCCGACGGTCACGGTCGGCGGGTGACGCGACCATCGAGGCAACGTCTGCGGACCGCGCACGGCAGCCCTGGCGCAGACCACCAGCGTCCGGCGGACACCGCCCTCGGCCGCCGACGCCTGACCGTCCTTCTCGGCCGCCCAGGCGTGGAGGCGGTGCTCCGGCACCTGGCTCACCGTGGCGCTGACGTCCTGCCACCCGCGCGTCTGCGCCGCGAACCTGGCCACGGCGCGACCGTCGTCACCGGTCACGGCGCTGACCGGTGCGGCCCCTGACATCGCCAGCGTGACCGGGAGCCCCGCGGCCGGCCTTCCGTGACCGTCGGTCACGCTCAGCGTGACCCCGACCGTGCCGCCGACGTCGGTCCCCGAGGTGGTGAGCGTCGCGGAGTAGGCACCGGCACTGGCCTTCGACTGGCGCAGCATGATCCGGGCGAACCGTGCCACGGAGGCACGGTCGCCCGACTGACGGATCCGCCGCGCTCCCCGGGTCCCGGTGGTGCGCCACTTTCCGCCGACCAGCAGGTGGTAGACCGACGCATCCACCGCCGCTGCCTGGGTGGCGTCCCGGTAGGCGCCGTACTTCGAGAGGATCCACGCGGCCCGCGCGGTCTCCGCCCTCGACGCGGCGCGTCCGGGTACGTCGTCGATCTCCTGGGGTGAGTCATAGCCCGCTCGGTTGCGGTTCCTGGTCGGCGTGGTCAGGAACAGCTTGGTGCCGCCCACGCGATAACCCCCGATCCAGCCGCCGGCCGCGTCGCCGTCGGCGGGGATCGGCATAGCCCACCCAGCGCCGGGGCCGTCGTCGCGTGACCCGGCGTCGGCGGTGCCGCGGCGCGACCCCGACCAGGCAGGCCGCAGCGAGCACGAGGACGATGAACCGGGCGACCCGGACGCGGGCGGTGTCGGCGAGCTCGGACATGACGTACCTCCTCAGCCCACCGGAGTGGGCGCCACGGTGGCGGGATCCGACGGGGTCTCCGTCGGGTGGGACGACTGCGATGGGGTCGGGCTGGGCGTGGAGCTCGGCGTCGGGGTCGGCGTCGAGGTCGGCGTGGGGCTCGGGGTCGGGCTTGGGCTCGGGGTCGGACTCGGGCTCGGTGTCGGGGTGGGCGTGGGCGACGGGGTCGACGTGCGGTGTCTCGACCACAGGTGTCACGGAAGGCGAGGTCGTGACCACTGGCCGGCTCCTCGTCGACGGACTCCTGCGACGGGGTGTCCACCGACACCACGCCGTCCACCGTTCGCCGACGCCGACCTCGCCGACCAGCGGTAGGTGCCGGGATCGAGTCCGTCCAGCACCACCTCGCTGCCGGCTGCTCCGCGCACGACGAGATGCCGTACGACGCGCAGGCCGGCGCGTCCGCGCAGGATCAGCGTGACCGGGGCCGGTCGCAGGGTGGCCCGCACGGTGAAGGCGGCGCTGCCGTCGTCGGAGTCCAGGGCCCGGACCGCGACCTCGCGGACGGGCTCGGTGGCCGGGTCCGGGCCGGCGCCGGTCGGAGGGTCCCCGGGACGCGCCAGGCTGGAGCCGGCTCCCGGATCGGTGGTCGGGTCACCGCCTCGGTCGGGTCCGGACATGGCGATGGCCAGTGCTGCGGCCAGGGCCAGCCCGGCCGCGCCCGCCAGCATCAGGTGGGAGCGGCGGGCCCCGGTCGGCGGCTCGTCGCGCTCATCGTCGGCGAGGGCGTCGTCGAAGGGGTCGTCGAAGGGGTCCGGGTGCTGCTCGAGGAACAGGGACTCCACCGGCAGGACGTCCGGATGGGTTGCCGGCTCGAGGGGTGCGGGGCTGGGCGGGAGGGCGAACACCGGGGCCAGCAGTCCAAGGATCGCGCTCGAGGGAGCGACGCCGAGCTCCTCCTCCATGAGGCGCGGTAGCGCTGGAACTCGTGCACGGCACCGCTGAGGTCGCCCCGACCGAGGTGGGCCCGGATCGACACCTCACGCGGCTGACTCGAGCAGCGGATCGATGTCGCTGGTCGCACCGGGCGGCCTCGATCGCCAGCTCCAGGTCCCCGGCGTCCAGCGCACTGGCGCGAGATCCGGTCGAGAGCCTCGACGCGCAGCTGCTGCAGCTGCTCGCGCTCGGCGATCACCCAGTCGTCGTACCACCCGGGGAGCAGCTCGTCACCGCCCAGCGCGGCGAGCAGCTCGCGGGCCACCTCGCCGGACATGGGCAGCTGCGTGAGACCTGCGGCCCGCCGTACGTCGTCCACGTCGACCCGGACCGTCGGGTCGAGCGCGATCGTCGACCGACGCGCGTCGAGCAGCCCCGGGCACCGCCTGACGCACAGCAGGACCGCGCGACGCAGGCTGGCGAGGGCGCGCTCGTCCGTGCTGTCGGGCCACAGGGCGGCAGCGACCTGCGCCCGGGCACTGCAGCCGGTGAGAGCCAGCAGCGCCACCAGGCGTTGCTCGCGGTGACCCAGCCCGACGTCGACCCCGTCGACCAGCAGGTGCCAGCCGCCCAGCAGGCGCAGGCGTACCCGATCGACCGCCACGGCACTGAGTTCTGTCACGACACTGCCTTCCCCCGAGAGATCCCGGCACCTAGCGCGGCGTCGGGGGTCACGACACCGACTCAGCGTGCTCCCCGGCGGCGCTCCGGTAAAGGCCGAGCACCGACGATCCCCACATTTGGGGTTGCGGGTCTAGACCGTTGGATCGGCCTTCGCACACGGTCACGCAGGAGTCACGGCAGCGCGAGTCCACTTCAGGTCCACGAACCGCGCCACGGGGGGAGGTGAACACCATGCGCAACGTACTGACCATTGCCGAGCTCGAGGCCGAGACCACCGAGCTGCTTCCGACCCGGGAGACGCTGGCCTTCGGCTTCGGCAACAACAACTGGGCCGCCGTCTACGCGTCCAACTCGTCGCTGGCACTCAACGCGGCATCCATCTTCGCCAGTGCCAACAGCGCCGCTGTCCAGACGATCGTCGTCGGACAGGGCTGATCCATCTGCCGTGGCCCCACCGCGGGGGGCCACGCGCACCGACCGGGCCCGCCCGGGCCGGCAACATCCAGGGAAGGGGGTGAACCGGAATGTCCCGACGACCTCTTGTCACAACGGCCGATCTCGACGCCGAAGCGGCAGTGCCGCTCCCCCGTCGCGAGACGATGCTGTTACTTCGCCTGCGTCAACGTCACCAACGTCGTCGGCGTCAACCTCGCGATCGCCGTCAACGCGGCCACGATCAACTCGCAGGCCAACGCGCTGGCGATGCAGTACCTCGCCTCGGTCCAGATGCCGTGATCTCGACCAGGCGGCGGGTGTGTTGCTCTGGCGCACCCGCCGTCCTCAGCCCCACCTCCCAGAGCACACCAGAGCAATGAGCACTCAGAGCGCAGACCAGAGAGACGTCCCATCGGGAGCCACCGGGCCGCGATGGCGACGGGCACTGGGCCTGCAATTTCTGGGTCCGGTCCAGGGGTCGGGTCTGCGCGATCCGTCCTTCCTGGTCCGCAGGATCGACGACCAGGTGGTGCAGCTCTCCGAGCTGCTCCACCTGGTCGTCGTGCATGCCGAGCCACCGCGCACCTCGCGCCGAGGTCGCCGACGCGGTCAGCTCGGCGTACGGACGCACCCTCACCGCCGAGGGCGTCGAGCACCTGGTCGCCACACGTCTCGAGCCGCTCGGACTGGTCGTCGCGACCGAGGCCGAGGAGCCGCTGCGTCCGACCCGGGCCCGTCCGCTGCTGTCGCTCACCCTGAAGGCAACGCTGCTCCCAGCGCGCTGGACGCGAGTCGTCGCCGCGCTGCTCGCGCCGCTGTGGTGGTTGCCGATCATCCTGACGGCACTCGTCGCGATGGTCACCGCCGACATCGTCCTGATCGCCGGCGGTGGCTTCTGGCGCGCGGTGAGCGAGGTGTTCGCCACGCCGACGACGGCGCTGGTGATCTACGCCCTGCTGGTCGTCTCGGCCGTCATCCACGAGCTGGGCCACGCCTCTGCCTGCCACTACGGCGGCGCCGAGCCCGGTGAGATCGGGGTCGGTGTCTACCTCGTGTTCCCCGCGTTCTACACCGACGTCACCGACTCCTACCGCCTCGGCCGCGCCGGCCGGATCCGCACCGACCTCGGCGGGCTCTACTTCAACGTCCTGACGGTCCTGGCGCTGGGAGCCGGGCACCTCGCGACCGGCAGCGGGATCCTCCTGCTCACCGCCTTCGCCCTGCAGATCCAGATGCTCCAGCAGCTCATCCCCGTGGTCCGCTTCGACGGCTACTTCATCCTCTCCGACCTGGCCGGGGTGCCTGACCTCTTCTCCCGGGTCGGGCCGGTCCTGCGGAGCCTGCGGCCCGGCCACCCGGCAGATCCGCGGGTGACCGAGCTGCGCCCGCGAGCGCGGCGCTTCGTGACCGCCTGGGTCCTCATGGTCGTGCCGTTGCTGGCCGGCGCGTTCGCCTGGTTCCTCTGGGCGTTGCCCGAGTTCGTCGAGTCGCGGCCGGGCCGGGATCGAGCTCCAACAGCTCGTCTTCGACCTGGCCTGGGACCGACGCGACTGGGCCGCGATGGCCCTGGCCGTCGTCTCCATCGCCCTGATCCTCGTGCCGCTGGTCGGGCATCGCGGTGGTGCTGTGGCGTGTCATGGCCACGCTGCTCACCGTCGTACGCCGCTGGGCCGGGGCACGAGCCCGCACCCTGGAGCACCGCATGAGCACGCACGACGAACCTCCTGTCCCCGACCCACCGGTGCTGTCAGCCGCCGACTTCACCGACACGGTGATGTACGCCCCGCGCGTGCCGGCGCCACGCCGCGGCTGGCGTCGCGTCGTCTACGAGGGCAGCGGACACGCGGTGAACCCGGGCCCGGTCCCACCGAGCAGCGCCGCCGCGAGCTCGAGAGTCGGCTGCGTACGCCCATCGAGGGGTCCCGTCGCGTCGTCGTGCTCAGCCGGAAGGGAGGCGTCGGCAAGACCACCATCGCGCTGGCCCTGGGCAGCACGTTCGCCATGCTGCGCGGTGACCGGGTGATCGCCGTCGATGCCAACCCCGACGCGGGCAACCTGGCCCACCGGGTCGCCCCGCCGCACGACCGCACCATCACCGACGTGCTGCGCGACCTCGACGCGATCACCAGCTATGCCATGCTGCGCGGCTACACCTCCCAAGCCGTGGAGTCGCGCCTGGAGGTGCTCGCCTCCGACGACGACCCGCGCATCGGGATGGCCCTCGACCGCGAGGACTACCACCGACTGGTCGGCCTCCTCGACCACTTCTACAACCTGATCCTGCTCGACACCGGGACCGGGATCCTCGACAGCGCCAACCAGGGCCTCCTCAGCGAGGCCGACCAGATCGTGCTGGTGGTTCGCGCCGGGCTCGACGGGGGCCGCGCCGGAGCGCTGACCCTGGACTGGATGGACGAGCACGGCTTCGGCGAGCTCGTCTCGCGCGCCGTCGTCGTCGTCAACGCCGAACGCCACGGCGCCGCCCCGCCCGAGAAGATGCGGCGTCACTTCGAGAAACGATGCCACCGCGTGGTCACCGTCCCCTGGGACGGCGCCCTCGAGCAAGGAGCCCTGACCGACATGACGTCACTGCACCGCAAGACCCGGGACAGCCTCGTCGACATCGCCGCCGCGGTCGCCGACAACTTCGTCGAGATGGGGGCACGACCGTGATCTCCCGCGCAGCCGTCGCCCCGGTCGTGCTGACCGCGCTCCTCCTCGTCGCAACGGCCGGCGGTTCATCACCGGCGGCCCGGCACGACCCCGAACCTCACTCCCTCGATCTGCTCACCAGCGCACATCCGACCTCGTCCCAGCCGACGGTGTCCGACGTGGCCTTCGACAACGTGCGCGCCCGGGGGGCCGCGATCGAGGCCGACGCCGCGGCCCTCGCGTCGACCACGTGCGACGGGTGCGCCGGGGAGAGCAGCACCCTCCAGGTCGTCTACGTCCCTCGTGCCCGGGAGGCGCGCCTCGACAACGTGGCGAACGCCTGGGCACAGGAGTGCCAGGGGTGCACCAGCACGGCTCTCTCGGTCCAGGTCGTGGTGCTGCGAGGTCGCCCGGTGGCGGTGCCCAACAACCGTGCGCTGTCGCTGACCGCTGCCTGCACCTCGTGCCGTACGTCCGCCCTCGCCTTCCAGGTCGTGCTCGTGTCCGACCGCGCCACCGCACTCACGGGCAGCGCCGTGGCCGAGCTGCAGGCATGGTTCGACGAGCAGGTCGCCCTCCTGCGTGCCTCAGTGGCTCCGCCCCCGCCCCGTCCGAGGCAGTGCCAGAGGCACAGGCGACCCCCGAGGCGACGCCATCCCCCACCACACCGACCGACGGGACCACCAGCAGCGACCCCCTGCCCACCGAGCCGCGCACGGCCCGACGGGTCAGGCGGGACGCCGTCTCCGCACTGGGCGAGCTCGAGCAGCTGCTCGTCAGCGACCTGGGCGCCCAGACCCTCTCCGCCGACATCGAGGTGAGCCGCTGACCGGGCACATATGTCCCCACGCCGCCGCCGACCGGGCGCATATGTCCCCCGGCGGGCGCCGACCGGGCGCATATCTCCGCGCCAGCTGCGCATTCGTGCCCGGTCGAGGCACTCCGACGACGATATGTGCCCGGTCGGCGAGCTGTCGATGAGCGAGGACATCAACCACCGCCTGCCGAGGTCCTGATCGACCTCAGACCGCAGCCACCGTCAGCACGACCCGCGCCCGGTCGGCGGGCGCCAGCCAGCGCCGCCGCGCCCGGCGCAGGCGCCTGATCGACCAGGCCAGGTAGAGCGCGCCGAACAGTGGCGTCACCCACACCCACGGGACCGCGGCGAGGCCGGTGAAGAGCATGCCGGTGACGGTGGTGCTGAGCGACAGGCGACCGGCGTAGCCCGCCATCGCACCGTGCGGCGCGGGGGTCGCGCGGGGCGAGCTCAGGTCGACGCCGTACGGCGATCGCATCGACCACGTCATCGCGTTGGCCAGCACCTGCACGATCACCACCACCCAGCACGTCGCAACCGCGACGCCGGTCTGCAGCGGCGGCAGTCCGTTGCGGAGCAGGGCCAGGGCGATCGTCACGGCGGAGACCCCGGCGAGGCACTCGGCGATGACCTGGGTGCGGGCATCGAAGACCGCCTCCGGGGTCACCGGCAGCGTCTCGCGCCAGATCATGCCGCGACCGTCGAGGCACCACGCGTTCACCGCGAAGAGCAGCGCGCCACCACTCGCGACCAGGCCGGGCAGCAGGGTCACCGTGCTCCACGGCAGGCCGGCGACGAGCGCGACCAGGCCCGGGCCCACACCCAGCACCAGCAGTCCGCGTCGCATGCCCACCGAGCGCCACACCGAACCTCGGTCGATCCGCCGCATCAGCGCCAGGTCCAGCGAGCCCCAGCGGGGAGTCGGGACGTGGCGTGCCTCGTGCACTCCTGACTCCACGCGCAGCTCCTCGCGCGGCGGCAGGGCCAGTGCCCACCGCGCCGGCACCCCGCCGACCCACCCGGCGACGACGGTCACGACCACGAGGGCAAGCGCCGCCACGGTCCAGCGGTCCGTCGCCATGGTCTCGACCACCCACGTCGTGGGCAGCGCGTCGACGACCGCCCGCAGTCGCCCGGTCAGGTGGAGCACCCCGAGCACCAGGGCCATCGCTCCGAAGGCGACGCGGACGACGAGCACGCCGTGCGGAGTGCGGCGTACGCCCTCCACCAGCCAGCCGACCACCTGCCCCATCGCGGTGGCGGCGACCACCCACGCGAGGACGACGACCTGGGCACCGGCGAGGCGATCCGGGCTGGTGACGATGGCGGTCGAGGCCAGCAGGCCCCAGACCTGGACGAGCCACGCGAGGTTGAGGGGGGCGAGGACGAGGGCGCCGAGGTGGTCGGTGAGCGGGCTGATGGGGTGGATCGACGCCTCCGACCGCGACAGCAGCTCGCGACCTCCGCCGCTGCTCATCGCCGAGCCGATCGACAGCAGCAGGACGCCGGCGAAGAGCAGGGCGAGGTTGCCCTCCAGCCCCGCCACCAGCCGGTCGAGGATCTCGACGGCCTCGCCGGTCACCGCACCGTCCAGGCGAGCCGGGAAGGTCGCGAAGGCGACGGTCAGCGCGAGGACGACGACGAGCCCGAGCACGGCGGGACCGCGACGGCGTACGGTCCGGGCGCGGAAGCGCAGGAGGTGCTCCGTGTCGCGGGCGGCGCCGACCCAGCCCTCAGTCGAGGAGGGCACGGTAGGCCTCGCCGCTGAGCTCGGCCGCCTGCAGGGCCGCGACCCGCGACCCACCGCGCAGCACGATCGCACTGGTGCAGGCCTCCAGGGCCAGCTCGCGCAGGTGGGTGGAGATCAGGACGCAGGCCCCGCGGGCGCGCGCGTCGGCGATGACCTCGAGGGTCGCGTCGACGCCGATCGGGTCGACACCGTCGAAGGGCTCGTCGAGGAGCAGCACGGCCGGCTGGTGGAGGGCGGCCAGGACGACGCTGAGGCGGCGGCTCATGCCGTGGCTGAAGCCGCCGACGACCCGATGGGCGACGTCGCCGAGGCCGAACTGCTCCAGCAGGTCGCGGCCCGGCTCCTCCCAGTCGTCCAGCCGACGCAGGGCGGCGCTGAGCTGGAGGTGTTCCCACGGGGTGGCCCGCGGCACGAGGCCACCGACGTCGGGGCAGTAGCCGACCGCGCGCTTGACCTCGAGGGTGGCGGTCGCGACGTCGTGCCCGGCGACCGTGACGGTGCCGGACGTGGGCGGCACGACTCCGGCGACGACCTTCATGGTCGTCGACTTGCCGGCACCGTTGCGACCCAGCAGCGCCGTCGCCTGGCCACTCTCGGCGCTCAGGTCGATGCCCGACACCGCCTCGACCTCGCCGAAGCGGACGTGGAGGTCGCGGACGTCGACGGCGAGGTGGCTCACTCCCCCATTCTCGCCGACCGGTCACAGATGTGCGGCGAAATGCGCTGACCGGGCACGTATGTCCGAGCGTGCTGGACATTCGTGCCCGGTCGAGGCGATTCCCGGGAGATTCGCGCCCGGTCGGCGGAGGGTCAGGCGGGGAAGGACTCGCCCGTCGCCGCCATCTCACGGAGGTACGCCGTCGGGCGGAAGCGGTCGCCGTACGCCTCGGCGAGCTCGTCGGCACGCGCCAGGAAGGCACCCAGTCCGACCTCGCCGACGCCGCGGCCGGTCCCGTCGAGGGCCTGGTAGCCGGTCATGAACTGCGCCGCACCGCCGGTCAGCGCCGGGAAGCCGATGCCCATGATCGAGCCGATGTTGGCCGCCGCGGCGGAGGTGATGACGCCCTCCTCGAAGCACTTCGCGGTCTCGAGCGCCTCGATGAAGAGGAAGCGGTCACGCATGTCCTGGATCGGGACCTGCTCCTCCGCGACCGGGAAGGTCTCGGCGAGCCCGGGCCACAGCGTCGTACGACGTCCGTTCTCGTCGTAGTCGTAGAACCCGGCACCCTTCAGCCGCGAGGGCCGACCGAGGTCGATCATCGTCTCGATCACCGACCCCGCCGGGTCGGGTCCGAGGTCGATGCCCTCGCGCTCGGCGGCGTCGGCGGTCGCCTTGCGGATCTTGGCCATCAGCTCCATGTTGAGCTCGTCGCTGATCTGGAGCGCGCCGACGGGGTAGCCCGCGGACGTCGCCGCGCGCTCGAGCGACACCGGGTGGACGCCCTCGGCCAGCATGATGAGGCCCTCGTTGATCTGGGTGCCGATGACGCGCGAGGTGTAGAAGCCACGCGAGTCGTTGACGACGATCGGCGTCTTGCGGATCTGCTGCACGACGTCGTACGCCTTGGCCAGCGCCACGTCGGACGTCTCGGCGCCGCGGATGATCTCGACCAGCGGCATCTTGTCGACGGGGCTGAAGAAGTGCAGGCCGATGAAGTCGGCCGGGCGGTCGACACCAGAGGCCAGCTCGGTGATGGGGAGGGTCGAGGTGTTGGAGCACAGCAGCGCGTCGTCGTTGACGAACGGCAGCACCTCGGCGAAGACCCTGGCCTTGAGCGCCGGGTCCTCGAAGACGGCCTCGATCACCAGGTCGCAGCCGGCGAGGTCGGCCGGGTCGGCGGTCGCGGTGATGCGGCCGAGCAGCTCGTCGGCCTTCTCCTGCGTGAGCTTGCCCCGCTCGATGCCCTTGGCGTTGAGCTTGGCCGTGTAGGCCTTGCCCTTCTCCGCGTTCTCGGTCGAGACGTCCTTGAGCACGACCTGCATGCCGGCGCGGGCACACGAGTAGGCGATGCCGGCGCCCATCATCCCGGCGCCGAGGACGCCGACCTTGGTGGCCTTCCAGCGCTCGATGCCGGCCGGGCGCAGCGAGCCGGAGTTGATGGCCTGGAGGTCGAAGAAGAAGGCCTGGATCATGTTCTTGGCCTGCTGGTTGACCACCAGGTCGGTGAAGTAGCGGCTCTCGATGCGCGACGCGGTGTCGAAGTCGACCGATGCGCCCTCGACCGCGGCGCTCATGATCGCGCGCGGCGCGGGATAGACCGCGCCCTTGGTCTGCTTGCGCAGCAGCGCCGGGAAGGCCGGGAGGAACTGCGCCAGCGCCGGGGTCTTGGGGGTGCCGCCGGGCATCCGGTAGCCCGCGCGGTCCCACGGGTTCTTCGCCGCGTCCTCGTCGCCCTGGACGCTGGCGATCCACGCCTTCGCGGCCGGTACGAGCTCCTCGCGCGTCGCGACCAGCTCGTCGACCAGACCCTTGGCCTGCGCCCCCTGCGGGTCGAACTGCGTCCCGGGCATCAGCACGTCCATCAGCGCCGACTGCAGGCCGAGCATGCGTACGACGCGGGTGACCCCGCCGCCGCCGGGCAGCAGGCCGAGGGTGGCCTCGGGCAGGCCGATCTTCACCGAGCGGTCGTCCACGGCGATGCGACGGTTGGCGGCGAGGGCGATCTCGAGGCCGCCGCCGAGTGCGGCGCCGTTGATGGCGGCGACGACCGGGCGGGGGTAGGTCTCCAGCTTGCGCAGGCTGGCCTTGACGGCCTCGCCCATCGTGAAGATCTCCTCGGCGTCGTCCGCGGTGGCGGTGACCATGCTCTTGAGGTTGCCGCCGGCGAAGAAGGTCTTCTTGGCGCTGGCCAGGACGACACCGGTGACGTCGTCCTGCTCGGCGTAGAGGCGCTGGACGGCCGCCTCCATCGACGCGAGGTAGAGCTCGTTCATGGTGTTGGCGCTGGCGTGGGGGTCGTCGAGGGTCAGGGTGACGATGCCGTCGGCGTCGCGGTCGTAGCGGACAGCGGTCTCGGTCTGGGTCTGGGTGTCAGTCATGGAGCGTGTCGTCCGTTCTGGCGGGTGTAGTCCAGTGGCAAGTGGTCGTGATCGGGGTCCCGAAGCAGCCAGTTCTCACTGGACTACCCGGGGCTGCCCCGGGGTGGGTCAGACGAGCTCGACGATGGTGGCGATGCCCATGCCGCCGCCGACGCAGAGCGTGGCGAGGCCGCGCTTCTGGTCGCGGCGCTCGAGCTCGTCGATGAGGGTGCCGAGGATCATCGCGCCGGTCGCGCCGAGCGGGTGGCCCATGGCGATCGCGCCACCGTTGACGTTGGTGATGTCGTGGCTGATGCCCATGTCGCGCATGAAGCGCATGGCCACCGCGGCGAAGGCCTCGTTGATCTCGAAGAGGTCGATGTCCTCGACCTCCAGACCCGCCCTGGCCAGCGCCTTGCGCGCCGCCGGGGCCGGACCGGTCAGCATGATCGTCGGGTCCGCGCCGGAGACGGCCGTGGCGATGATCCGCGCCCGCGGGGTCAGCCCGAGCGAGGTGCCGACCTCCTCGGTGCCGATGGCCATCAGGGCGGCGCCGTCGACGATGCCGGAGGAGTTGCCGGCGTGGTGGACGTGGTCGATCTTCTCGAGCCAGTGGTACTTCTCCAGCGCCACGTCGTCGAAGCCCGCGTCCTTGCCCATCCCGGCGAAGGACGGCTTGAGACCGGCCAGGCCCTCGACGGACGTGTCGGGACGTACGGTCTCGTCGCGGTCGAGGACCGTGATCCCGTTGAGGTCGCGCACCGGCACGACGGCACCGTCGAAGTAGCCGTTGGCCCACGCCTTGGCGGCGCGGTGGTGGGACTCGGCGGCGTAGGCGTCGACGTCCGCACGGTTCCAGCCCTCGATCGTGGCGATCAGGTCGGCGCCGATGCCCTGCGGCACGAAGCCGGTCTGCAGCGCGGTCGCGGGGTCCATCGCCCAGGCGCCGCCGTCGGAGCCCATCGGCACCCGGCTCATCGACTCGACACCGCCGGCGATGATCAGGTCCTCGAAGCCGGAGCGCACCCGCTGCGCGCCCTGGTTGACGGCCTCGAGCCCGGAGGCGCAGAAGCGGTTGAGCTGCACGCCCGCCACGGTCTCGGGATAGCCGGCCTTGAGCGCCGCGGTCTTGGCGATGTCGGCGCCCTGGTCGCCGACGGGGGTCACCACGCCGAGCACGACGTCGTCGACGCGTCCCGGGTCGAGGCTGGGATTGCGGGTCTTGAGCTCGTCGAGCAGTCCGACGACCAGGTCGATGGGCTTGACCTCGTGGAGGGAGCCGACGGCCTTGCCCTTCCCACGGGGAGTCCGGACGTGGTCGTAGACGAATGCTTCTGCGCTCTGCATACTCATGGCTGCGATTGTGACACCATCACTGTCACAGTGAAAGGTGTGTGGCACGGCTCACGTCCGTGCCCCGGGAAGGATGGGCGGATGGAGACCGACGTGCTGCTCACCCTCGACGAGCTCACCGAGCACGTCGGCATGAGCGTGCGCAACGTCCGCTTCTACACCAGCCGCGGCCTGGTGCCGCCGCCGATCCGCCGCGGCCGCTCGGGCTACTACGGCCCCGACCACGTCGCCCGCCTCGAGCTGGTCCGCGAGCTCCAGGGCCACGGCTTCACCCTCGCGGCCATCGAGAAGTACGTCGAGCGCATCCCGGCCGACCGCCTCCCCGTCCGACATCGCGCTGCACCTCTCCCTCCTCGCGCCGGTCGACGGCGAGCGCGACGTCGACGTCGCCGAGGGCCTGGCCGTCCTCGGCATCCCGGCCGAGGCGGCGAGCGCGGTGGCGCAGGTCTACGCCCGCCACGGGCAGGAGGTCGCCGCCGAGCTCTCCGAGGTCGTCCGCACCCTCGTGTGGCCGCCGTTCCGCGATGCCGGCGGCACCGTCGAACAGCTGCGCGAGCTCGTCCACCGCCTCAAGCCGCTGACCATCGCGGGCCTGGTGACGGCCTACGAGCAGGCCATCGACGAGAGCGTCGCGACGTACGACAGCAGGCACGCCCGCTAGAGCGCGGCCCCGCCCATCGGGGTGACGCGATGCGACACGGCGACCGCTCCGCTGGGAGAATGGGCGGTGCCGCACCCCGTGACGATCCCCGCCCCGCGGCGCCGATGACCGGAGCCGCGGTCTACCTCATCCTCGGCCTGTCCCTCCTCCTCGCGATCGTCCTCCCGCAGGTCACCCGGCGCATCGCCCTCTCCCCGCCGATGGTCCTCGTCGCCGTCGGCATGGCCCTCGGGCTGCTGCCGCTCGCCGACACCGTCAGCCTCGACCCGCAGGACCACCGCGACCTCGTCACGCACGTCACCGAGTTCACCGTGCTGGTCTCGCTCATGGGCGTGGGGCTGGCCATCGAACGCACCCTCGACCTGCGGTCCTGGCGCTCGTGGCGGACGTGGTCCCCGGTGTGGCGTCTGCTCGGCGTGACGATGCCGCTGACCATCCTCGGCGTCGCCGTCCTCGGCTGGTGGGTCGCCGGCCTGGCGCCCGCGGTCGCGCTGCTCCTCGGCGCCGTGCTCGCCCCGACCGACCCGGTGCTCGCCTCCGACGTGCAGGTCGGCGAGCCGCTCACCGAGGACATCGACGAGCGCGACGAGGACGACGACAGCCCGGTCGAGGACGACGACATCCGCTTCTCCCTCACCGCGGAGGCCGGCCTCAACGACGGCCTGGCCTTCCCGTTCGTGCACCTCGCCCTGCTCCTGATCGCCGGCGGCTTCACCGCTCGCGGACACCGGCCTGTGGGTCGGGTGGTACGTCGTCGGCAAGATCGCGCTCGGCGTCGCGGTCGGCATCGGCATCGGCTGGCTGCTGGGCCGCCAGGCCTTCCACGCCCGCAGCGACACGCTGCGCCTGGCCGACCACGGCGAGCCCCTGCTCGCGCTGGCCGCACTGCTGACGGCGTACGGCGCCGCGGAGCTGGTCGGCGGCTACGGCTTCCTCGCGGTCTTCGCCTGCGCGATGCGGGTGCGCGCGTCCGAGCGCGGGCACAGCTACCAGCGCGCGATGCACGGCGTCGTCGAGCGGCTCGAGCGCCTGATGACCCTGCTGGTCCTGCTGGTGCTCGGCGCCGCGATGACGCGCGGGCCTGCTCGACCACCTCGACTGGCGCGGCGTCCTGGTCGCGCTGGCGCTCGTGCTCGTCGTACGCCCGCTGGCGGGGTACGCCGCCCTGGCGCTGCGGGCCCGCGACGAGGAGCGCGAGGGCGGCCTCGACCGCGGCGAGATGATGGCCGTGGCCTTCTTCGGCGTCCGCGGCGTCGGCTCGCTCTACTACCTCGCCTACGCGACGAGCCACGAGCACGTGCCGGACGAGCCGTGGCTGTGGTCGACCGTGGCCTTCACCGTCATCGTGTCGGTGCTGCTCCACGGGGTGAGCGCGACGCCGGTGATGGCGCGGCTCGACGCCCGCCGCTCGAGCCAGCCTCGTCCGGACCCGCCCTCGGGGGGTGCGGCCCGTCAGGCTGTGGATGGGAGGGTTCAGTCATGTCCACAGTCCTCGTCACCGGTGCCACCGGCTTCATCGGCAAACGGCTCGTCCCCGCCCTGATCGAGGACGGCCACGACGTCCGTGCGATGACGCGCCGCCCGGAGGCGTACGACGGCCCGGGCGAGCCGGTCGGTGCCGACGTGGGCGACCCGGACTCCCTGCGCAAGGCGCTCGACGGCGTCGACGTCGCGATCTACCTCGTGCACTCCCTCGACGACCCCGACTTCGAGCGCAAGGACGCCGACGCGGCGCGCAACTTCAGCGCCGCGGCCAAGGACGCCGGCGTGGGCCAGATCGTCTACATGGGCGGCCTCGGCGCGGACGACGACGACCTCTCCGCCCACCTGCGCTCGCGGCGCGAGGTCGAGGGCCTGCTCGCCCAGGACGGCGTCCCGGTCACGGTGCTGCGCGCCGCGATCGTCGTCGGCCACGGCGGCATCTCGTGGGAGATCACCCGCCAGCTGGTCAAGAACCTGCCGGCGATGATCGTGCCCAAGTGGGTCGGCACGCGCACCCAGCCGATCGCGCTCGACGACGTCATCCGCTACCTCGCCGGCGTGGTCGGCAAGGAGGAGGCGCAAGGGCCGGGTCTTCGAGATCGGCGGCACCGAGCAGCTGACCTACCTGGAGATGATGAAGGTCGCCGCGGAGGCCATGAACGGCCGGACGATCCCGATCGTCACCGTCCCCGTGCTGACGCCGCGGCTGTCGTCGTACTGGCTGGCGCTGGTCACCGACGTCGACGCGACCACGGGCCGCAACCTCATCGACTCGATGTCGACGGAGGTCGTCGTCACCGACACCTCGATCCGCGACGTCGTGCCGGGCGAGACGCTGACCTACGAAGAGGCCGTACGCCGCGCGCTGGCCGAGCGGAAGGCGTCAGCGGAAGAGTAGCGGCAGCAGGAAGAGCATCGACAGCGACCACGTGATGTGGGTCAGGATCGGTGCGAGCACGCCCCCGCTGGCCCGTCGCTGCAGGCCGCAGACCGCACCGAGCAGGATCGCCGCGAAGGCCAGCATCACGTTGCCGGTGGCCAGGGTCGCCACGACGTAGGCCAGGGTCGTCCAGAGCACCGGGTGGTGCGGGATCGCGGCATACATCGCGCCGCGGAAGAAGAGCTCCTCGGCGATGCCGTTGAAGAACGTGATCAGCGCGAGGAGCGGCAACGATCCCTCGTCGGCGTACTCCAGGACCGAGCTCACGTAGTCGGCCAGCGGAGGGATCTCCCGCACGACGAGGGAGCCCACGACGAAGAGGGCGACGAGGGCCAGGCCGATCACGATCGGCTCCACGACGGGTCGGATCAGGTCCTCGCGCCGGGAGATGCGACCCAGGTGCAGGCGCCCGGAGACGAAGGCGCCGCACGCCCAGATCATGGCCAGCAGCACGGCGGCGGCGTAGAACAGCCCGCCGCCGGGCTCGAGGCGCAGCGACCACCCCAGGACCACCGCGCCGACCAGCACCACGATGGCCGAGACCACCTGCCGGCGCTTGAAGGCGTCCGGGGTGTCGCGCTGGTCGCGCGGGACGACCTCCCACAGCGATCGCCGGATCCAGGTGCGCATGCGGCAACCCTAGGTGGGGTCGTTCAACGAGGAATCAGCGACCGCGCGAGAACGACGACGCGCTGTGACCGCCGCCACCCGAGGTGCTGCGCGAGCGTCCGCCCTGGCCGCCGGAGCGACCGCCGCCCTGACCACCGCCGACCGCCCTGACCGCCGCCGGAGCGACGACGCTGACCGCCACCGCCACCGGTCGAGCCGCCGGCCGAGGAGCTGGACGAGCCACCGGTCGGGTTGCCCCGACGCGACTGGCCGTTGGTCTGGCCGGTGCTGCGGGCCCGCTTGCGCTGGGCGTTGGCACCGTTGGAGCGGCCGCCGCCACCGGACGACGTGGCCACCTCGACGACGAGGCCGCCGGGGGTGCTGCGCGCGCCGGGGGCGAGCTGCTCGAGCATCGCGTGACCGGGGCCGTGGACCTTGGTGGTGGTCGGCTTGATGCCGGCCAGACGGGTCAGGTCGCGCACGTCGCGGACCTGGTCGTCGGTCATGAGGGTGATGACGGTGCCCTCGGCGCCGGCACGGGCCGTACGACCGGAGCGGTGCAGGTAGGCCTTGTGCTCGGTCGGCGGGTCGGCGTGGATCACCAGCGCCACGTCGTCGACGTGGATGCCGCGGGCGGCGATGTCGGTCGCGACGAGCGTGGTGGCCTTGCCGGAGTGGAACATCTCCATGTTGCGCGTACGCGCGTTCTGGCTGAGGTTTCCGTGCAGGTCGACCGCGGGCACGCCGGACTTGTTGAGCTGGCGGGCCAGCGCCTTGGCGCCGTGCTTGGTGCGGGTGAAGACCACCGTGCGGCCGGGGGCGCTGGTGAGGTCCACGAGGACCGGCACCCGCTGCTCGCGGCTGAGGTGGAGCACGTGGTGGTGACATGGTCGAGATCGGCGACTGCGCCGAGTCGGCCTCGTGGGTGACCGGCTTGGTCAGGAAGCGCTTGACCAGGACGTCGATCGCCTTGTCGAGGGTCGCGGAGAACAGCAGTCGCTGGCCCTCGCGGGGCGTCTTGTCCATGATGCGGCGCACGCCGGGCAGGAAGCCCAGGTCGGCCATGTGGTCGGCCTCGTCGAGGATGGTGATCTCGACGTTGGAGAGGTCGGCGTAGCCCTGACCCATGAGGTCCTCGAGGCGGCCGGGGCAGGCGATGACGATGTCGACGCCGCGCTTGAGGGCGGTGGTCTGCGGGCCCTGGCCCACGCCGCCGTAGATGACGACGGTCGAGAGACCGGTCGCCTTGGCGAGCGGGACGAGCTCGGCGTGGATCTGGCCGACGAGCTCACGGGTCGGCGCGAGGATCACGGCGCGGGGCTTGCGCGGCATCGCGGGCATCTTGCTCGCGTCGAGGCGGGCGACCAGCGGGAGGAGGAAGGCGAACGTCTTGCCGGAGCCGGTACGGCCCCTGCCGAGGACGTCGCGGCCGGCGAGGCTGTCGGGCAGCGTCGCGGCCTGGATGGGAGTGGGAGTGGTGATGCCCTGCTGCTCCAGGATGCGAGCAAGCGAAGCGGGCACGCCGAGTTCGGCGAAGTTCATGTGGATGCTTTCGGTTGGCGTCTCGCCAACGTGAGCCGCTGTGGAAGCGGCGTACGTGCCTCAGAAGTGAGGGAGGATCTCGTGGAGACGAGACCTGCGCCCGGTGCAAGACTTGCCGGACTGCGTGGACACAACGTTAGCGGTACGCGGCGTTGTTCCGTGGAATCCGCGGTCAGGCGCTGGCGCGCCGCACGAGCTTCGGCGGGATGATCAGCCGCATCGGATGGCCGCCGTCGACGCCGTCGACCCGCTCGAGCAGCAGCCGGGTGGCGCGCTCGGCCATCTCCTCGACCGGTTGCCGCACCGTCGTCAGTGGAGGCGTGGTCCGCTCGGCGACACCGAGGTCGTCGTAGCCCACGACGGCGATGTCGTCGGGGACGCGGCGACCCATCGCGGTCAGCACACGCAGTGCGCCCGCGGCCATCAGGTCGGAGGCCACCACGAGTCCGTCGAGGTCGGGGTGTCGGGCCATCAGCGCCTCGGCGGCACGCTCGCCGCTCTCCTCGGTGAAGTCGCCGTGCTCGACCGCGTCGTCGGCCAGCCCGGCCAGGACCATCGCCTGCCGCCAGCCCGCGAGCCGGTCCTCGGAGGCGGTCATGTCGGTGGGTCCGGCGATGGTGCCGATGCGGGTGCAGCCGCGGGCGATCAGCACCTCGGTGGCCTCGCGCTCGCCGGCGGTGTTGTCGACGTCGACGTAGGCCACCCGGTCGGCGCCGGTCCACGGACGGCCGCCGAAGACGCACGGCAGGTCGAGCTCGGCGAGGTGCTCGGCGAGGCCGTCGTTGCGGTGGTGGGAGACGACCAGCGCGCCGTCGACGTGGCGGTTGGTGAGGTAGCGCAGGGTGCGCGCGGTGGAGGCTCCCGGCTTCGCCAGCAGCAGCACCAGCTGGATGTCGCGCTCCCCCAGCACCCGCGTCACGCCGCGCAGGGTGCCGGCGAAGAAGGGGTCGGAGAAGACCCGGTCGTCGGGCTCGGGCACGACGACCGCGATCGAGTCCGTACGACGGGTGACGAGGCTGCGGGCCGCAGGGTTCGGGACGTAGCCCAGGGTGCGCACCGCGGTGTCGACGGCCGACTGCGCGCGCGCGCTGACGCGCTGCCCGCCGTTGATGGCGCGCGACGCGGTGGCTCGCGACACACCGGCCACCCGGGCGACCTCGTCGAGGGTCGGCGAACCCGAGCCTTGGGTCCGCGATGTGGTCACGCGCGTCACGCTAGCCGCCCGTCGGAGCAGGTGCCGCGCCGGAGGCGGGGAGCACTCCGGTGCGGGAGACGTCGGCATACCACCGCGCGCTGGACTTGGGGATCCGCGTCTGCGTGGCGTAGTCGACGTAGACCAGGCCGAAGCGCTTGGCGTAGCCGAAGGCCCACTCGAAGTTGTCCATGAACGACCACTGGTAGAAGCCGCGCACGTCGACGCCCTCGTCGATCGCGCGGCACACCGCGCGGAGGTAGGAGTCGAGGAACTCGATGCGGTCGGGGTCGTGCACCTCGCCGTCCGGGCCGGGGCGATCCGCGTAGGCAGCCCCCGTCTCGGTGAGGTAGATCGGCAGACGCGGGTAGTCGTCGTGCAGCCGGCGCAGCAGGCGGTGCAGCCCCTCGGGCTGGACCTCCCAGCCCATGTCGGTGACGGGCAGTCCGCGGCTCGGGAAGGTGACGTGCTCGGAGCCGACGAAGGGCGACAGCGCGACCCGGTCCGGCTGGTCACTGCCGATGCCGACGACGTCGGTGCGCGGGTGCCCGGAGACCTCGTTGCCGTGGTAGTAGTTCACGCCCAGGACGTCGATGGGCGTGGAGATCACGTCGAGGTCGCCGTCGCGGACGACGCGCTGCCACGGACCGCCCTCCCAGTCGAGGTGGGCGGTGTCCTCGACCAGGTCGGCGGGATAGCTGCCGCGGAAGATGGGGTCGAGGAAGAGCCGGTTGTGCAGGGAGTCGATGCGCCGCGCGGCGTCCACGTCGACGGGGTCGTCGGGGTCGCTGGGGTCGGGCACGGTGAGGTTGAGGCTCACCCCGAGACGTACGTCGTCGCCGCGACGCCGCAGCTCGTCGGTCACCATCCCGTGGCCGAGGAGGAGGTGGTGGGCCGCGACGAGCCCGGCCACGCCCTCCTGCCGGCCGGGCGCGTGGTGGCCCGCGGTGTAGCCGAGGAGCGAGGAGCAGAACGGCTCGTTGAGGGTCGTCCACGTGGGCACCCGGTCGCCCAGGACGTCGTACACCGAGAGGGCGTAGTCGACGAAGCGGTGGGCGGTGTCGCGGTTGGTCCAGCCGCCCGCGTCCTCGAGGATCTGCGGCAGGTCCCAGTGGTAGAGCGTCAGCCACGGCGCGATGTCGTGGCCGAGCAGCTCGTCGACGAGCCGGTCGTAGAACGCCAGTCCGGCCGCGTTGGCCGGACCGGCGTCCGGGCGCACCCGCGGCCACGCCACCGAGAAGCGGTACGACGTGGCGCCGAGCTCGGCGAGGAGATCCACGTCGGCCGGCATCCGGTGGTAGTGGTCGCAGGCGACCTCGCCGGTGTCCCCGCCCAGGACGGCGCCGGGGATCCGGGAGAAGGTGTCCCAGATGGAGGGCCTGCGTCCGTCCTCGTCGACGGCTCCCTCGATCTGGTAGGAGGCGGTGGCCATGCCCCACACGAAGTCCTGGGGGAAGCGGGCCTCGCCGCTCCGCTCCGTGTCGGTGAGGGGCGAGGTGGGGGTCGTGCTCTGGGTGGTCATCCCTTGACGGCTCCTTGCATGATCCCGGCCACGAGCTGGCGACCGGCGACGACGAACAGGGCGAGGAGCGGGATGGTGGCCAGGGTGGTCCCGGCGAGGACCATGCTGAAGTCCTTGAAGTACCCGCTCTGGAGCTGGTTGAGCGCCACCTGGATGGTGGGGTTGTCCGGCGGCAGGGCGATCAGCGGCCAGAAGAAGTCGGTCCACACCTGCATGAAGGTGAACAGCCACAGGATCGCTGCGGCGGGTCGCGCCGCCGGGACGGCGACCGTCCAGAAGGTGCGGATCTGGGAGCACCCGTCCATCCGCGCCGCCTCGATCAGCTCGTCCGGTACGGCGTCGACGAGGTACTGGCGCATGAAGAAGACCCCGAAGGCGGTGACCATCCAGGGGACGACCACCGACCAGATGCTGCCCGCCCAGCCCAGGTTGGACATCAGGATGAACAGCGGGACCACGCCGAGCTGGGTAGGGACCGCCATCGTCGCGATCACGACGACCATCAGCCACCCGTTCCCCCGGAAGCGCAGCTTGGCGAAGGCGTAGCCCGCCAGGGTGCAGAAGAAGACCACCGAGCAGGCGGTGATGGTCGACACCATCAGGCTGTTGGCGAGCGCCTTCCAGAACGGGATGGAGTCGAGCGCCCGTTGGGCGTTGGCGACGAAGTGGCCACCCGGTAGCAACGGCGGGATGCCCTGCGCTGCCACCTCCTTGGTCTGGGAGCCCAGCAGGAAGGACCAGTAGAGCGGAGCGGCCGAGCCGAGCACGAACGCGATCAGCAGGCCGTAGACGAGGAAACCGGGACGGCGACTCATCGCTCTCCTCCACTGGCTGCCGACACGACGGATGAGCACGAAGTTGACGACCGCGAAGACGCAGATCACCAGGAACAGCAGCCAGGCCGTGGCCGACGCGCGCCCGAGGTCGCGCAGCTGCCAGCCGAAGTCGTAGATCAGCATCGTGATGGTGCCGAACTGGCGGTCGCTGCCACCGTTGCGGGCCGTGGTGTCGTCGAAGAGGCGGGGCTCGGCGAAGATCTGCAGCCCACCGATCGTCGACGTGATGATGATGAAGATCATCGTGGGGCGGATCATCGGGACGGTGATCGCGGTGAACTGGCGGACGCGACTCGCCCCGTCGATCGAGGCCGACTCGTAGAGCTCGCGTGGCACCGCCTGCATCGCGGCCAGGAAGATCAGCGCGTTGTAGCCGGTCCAGCGCCAGTTGACCATCGTGGCGATCGCGACGTGGCTGGCGAACCGGTTGGTGTGCCACGCGACGGGATCGACACCCACCAGGGCCAGGACCTCGTTGACGAGGCCGTAGCGGTCTCCGTAGAGGCTGCCGAAGATGATCGCGACCGCCACGGGCGAGACGACGAACGGCAGCAGGATGCTCATCCGCCACATCGTGCGGCCGCGCAGGTGGTTGTCGAGCAGCGCGGCGAGCACGAGGGCGATGAGGATCTGGGGGACCGAGGAGATGAGGAAGATGCTGATCGTGTTGACCAGCTGCTTGGTGAAGTAGGGGTTCCCGAGGACCTCGCGGTAGTTCTCGAGGCCGACGAAGTCCCCCTTGCCGCCCAGCAGGCTCCAGTCGTGGACCGACACCCAGGCCGTGTAGCCCAGGGGGAACATGCCGATGACGAGGAACAGGATGAAGAACGGGGCGATGTAGAGGTACGGCGAGAGCGTGACGTCGAGCTTTCCGAACCGCCGGCGCCACGGCCGCGGGTGCGGGTGGGGCCCGGGCCCGCTGACCGGGTTGCCCGGCCGGGGTGGCGACACCTGCTCGGTGTCGCCACCCCGGGTGGGGAGGTGAGTGCTCACGTCTCGCCGTTCCGTGGTGGTGTGCTCAGGACCGGTCAGCCCAGGGCTTCGACGTCAGTCAGGAACTGGTCCCACGACTCGTCGGGGTCCTGCGAGCCGTCGTCGACCCGGAGGATCGCTGCCTGGAACGCCGACAGGATGTCGGAGTACTTCGGACCCTTGAAGGGCTGCACCGTGATGGCCGCCGCGCGGTCAGCCGTGATCTCGCCGATGGGTGCGTCGTTGAAGAACGGGTTCACCGCTCTCGGCGACCTCGGGAGAGTCCTGGGCCTCGACCTGGCTGGGGAAGGCTCCCACTGCGGCGAAGGCCTTGGCCTGCTGCTCGGGGGCGGTCAGCCAGGCGGCGACCTCCTTGGCCTCGTCCACGGTGCTCGCCCTGGGCGGGGACCGTCAGGAAGGAGCCGCCCCAGTTGCCGCCCCCACCGGGGAAGACGTTGGCGATGTCCCAGCCCTCGACGCCCTCGGAGTTGCCCTCGATGACGCCCATCATCCAACCCGGGCAGGCCATCGTGGCGAAGCCGTCGTCCTGGAACTGCGCGGTCCAGTCGTCGCTCCACTGGGGGATCTTGGAGGAGAGGCCGCGCGTCCACGTTGTCGGTGACGGTGGTGTAGACGGCCTCGAGCTCGGGGTTCTCGACGTCCACGGTCTCGTCGTCGGTCTCGAAGGGGTTCGCGACCTGGTTGAGCATGGCCTGCGCGAGCCCACCCGAGGAGTCGTACCAGGCCGTGTCGGGCATCGCCTTGATGAACTTGTCGCCGGTGGCGAAGTAGTCGTCCCACGTGCCCATCAGGGCCGCGACCTCTTCCCGGTCGGTCGGGAGACCAGCCTTCTTAAAGAGGTCGGCCCGGTAGCAGATCCCCTCGGGACCCACGTCGGTGCCGTAGCCGATCATCTGCACCGTCGGCGTTGGTGCCGGCGGCGGCCTTCCAGTCCAGCCAGCGACCGTCGAGCTCGGGGTCGGTGAGGTCGACGAAGGCGTCGCTCTCGGCCATGATCGCGGGCATCGCAGTCGCCCTCGATCGCCTCGATGTCGGAGAGGCCCGAGCCCGCCGCCAGCTTGGTGTAGAGGTTGGCCTTGGCGTCGTCCCAGGTGCCGACCTTCACCTGCTCGATCTTGATGTCGTCGTTCTCGGCGTTCCACTCGTCGATGAGGTCTTCGTAGCCGAACTCGTTGAACGTCGCCACGGTAGATCGTGGTCGGCCCGTCCGCGCTCGAGTCGTCCGAGTCGTCGTCGCTGCCGCCACAGGCGGCCGCCGTCATCATGAGGGTGAGCGCCATGACTGCGCTCGAGGCGAGCCGTACTCGCCTGGGGTTCCGTGTCTGCACCACTGCACTCCTGCCGTCCTGCGAAGCGCCGGACCTGGTGTCCGGCCGGGGTGATGGACGAGCGTGGGTGTGAGAGCGCTTCCACTTTCGTCCGGCGCATCACCATGGCAGCGGTCACACTGCGTGTCAATGGTGAGCGTGCACACGCCGTGAGAAAATGAGAGCGCTTCCACTAGACGCGTCGCCGATCCCTCCCGTACGGTGTCGAACACCCCGCCGACCAGTCAAGGGTCGGACATCGGGACGGACAGCTGGAAGGACCCCTCGCCATGGCATCGGTGCGCTTCGTCGGAGCCGGGCGGCGCTATCCCGGCACGGACCGGCCGGCCGTGGACGCGCTGGACCTGGAGGTCCACGACGGCGAGTTCATGGTGCTGGTCGGGCCGTCGGGCTGCGGCAAGTCGACCTCGCTGCGGATGCTGGCCGGCCTCGAGGAGTGCACCGAGGGATCGATCATGATCGGCGACCGCGACGTGACCGACGACGTGCCCAAGGACCGCGACATCGCGATGGTCTTCCAGAACTACGCCCTCTACCCCCACATGACGGTCGCCGAGAACATGGGCTTCGCCCTCAAGGTGGCCCGCGTGGGCAAGGAGGAGCGGACCAGTCCGGGTCCGCGAGGCGGCTCGCCTGCTCGACCTCGAGGACTACCTCGACCGCAAGCCCAAGGCGCTCTCCGGTGGGCAGCGACAGCGCGTGGCCATGGGCCGCGCGATCGTGCGCCAGCCCGCGGTGTTCCTCATGGACGAGCCGCTGTCCAACCTCGACGCCAAGCTCCGCGTCTCCACCCGCACCCAGATCGCCGCGCTCCAGCAGCGGCTGGGGGTCACCACGGTCTACGTCACGCACGACCAGACCGAGGCGATGACGATGGGCGACCGGGTCGCGGTGCTCAAGGACGGCCTCCTGCAGCAGGTCGACACGCCTCTCGCGCTCTACGACCGGCCCGTCAACCTCTTCGTCGCCGGCTTCATCGGCTCCCCGGCGATGAACCTGATCCCCGCCACGGTGGAGTCGGGCGTGGCCATGATCGGCAGCTACCCGGTGGCACTCGAGCACGGCGTGGCGGCGCGGGCCGGCGCATCCGTCACCCTCGGCGTACGCCCCCACGCCTGGCGGCTCAGCGCGCCGGACGAGGACGGGCTGGCCGTCACGGTCACCGTGCTCGAGGAGCTCGGCGCCGACACCTACCTCTACGCCGTCCCCGACGAGCCGGCGCTGTCAGAGGCGCTCAGCCAGTGCGTCGTACGCCTCGAGGGGCGTCCGCAGCTGCAGAAGGGCGAGCAGGTGCACCTGGTCATCGATCCCGCCCACGTCCACGTCTTCGACACCGCGACCGGGGAGCGACTCAGCTCCTGACGGGGTCAGTCCGCGGCGAGCAGCGTACGCACGCGCGGGATGACCTCCTCGCCGTAGAGCCGGACCGACTCGAGGCGCTGGTCGTGGGGCAGCGCGCCGACGCTGTACTTCAGCTGGAAGCGCGAGAGCCCCAACGTCTGCACGGCCCAGGCGATCTTGGTCGCGACGGTGTCGGGCGACCCGACGAACATCGCGCCCTGCGGGCTGGCCGCCTGCTCGAAGGCGAGCTGGCTGTACGGTCCCCAGCCGCGCTCGCGGCCGATGCGGGTGTAGAGGTCGGCCTGGTGGGGGTAGAGCTGCTCGCGCGCCTCGGCGTCCGTGGCAGCGATGTGGCCGGGCGAGTGCATGCCGATGGGCAGCTCGTCGTGGCCGTACTGCCCGAGCGCGCGGCGGTAGAGGTCGGCGAACTGGACGAAGGCGGCGGGCGACCCGCCGATCACGGCCAGCACCAGCGGCATGGCGTACTTCGCGGCACGCACCACCGACTCCGGGGTGCCACCGACGGCGATCCACGCCGGCAGCTTGCCGGCCGCGGTCGTCGGGTAGACCTGCGTGGCCTCGACGGGCGGGCGGATGGTGCCCTCCCACGAGACCGGCTCCTCCGACTGGAGCGCGGCGAAGAGGTCGAGCTTCTCCGCGAAGAGCCGGTCGTAGTCGCCGAGGTCGAGGCCGAAGAGTGAGAAGGACTCGATGAAGGAGCCGCGGCCGAGCTGGACCTCCGCGCGGCCGTTGGACACCGCGTCGAGGGTCGCGAAGCGCTCGTAGACGCGGATCGGGTCGTCGCTGGAGAGCACGGTCACGCCGGTGCCGAGGCGGATCCGCTCGGTCTGGCCGGCGATCGCGGCGAGCACGACGTCGGGCGCGGACACGGCGTAGTCGGCGCGGTGGTGCTCGCCGAGGCCGATGTAGTCGACGCCGACCCG
This sequence comes from uncultured Actinomycetota bacterium, assembly GCA_963712875.1. Classification (GTDB taxonomy): domain Bacteria; phylum Actinomycetota; class Actinomycetes; order Propionibacteriales; family Nocardioidaceae; genus Nocardioides. The sequence continues at coordinate 66,168 of CAVQJS010000023.1, forward strand.
GTCGGCGAGGACCGCTTCCGCGACGACCTCGCGCAGGGTCTCGGCGTGGTTCCCTGGAGCGCCGTCGAGCGGGGCGTCACCGAAGGTGTCGAGGCCGAGCGAGGGGTGCTCACGGGTGCCGAGGACGTCGTAGGCCATGAAAGCTCCTTCAGTATTCTGGTTGAAGTGTGAACCATTCTCCGAGGGCGCGCATTCCTCAGTCGAACCGGAGCACCCCGTCGTCCATCGGCGCGCGGCGCAGCGACCGGGCGTCGTAGAGGTAGTTCTGCTTCAGCGCCCACGGTGCCACCGTGCCCTGGCGCGGAAGGGTGTCGACGACCCGCTGGATGTAGCCGGCCTGGAAGTCCATCAGTGGCACCTCGGCGACCGACTCGTCCCGGACGGGTACGACGCTGCGGGCGCCGCGCGACTCCATGTGGGCGAGCAGCCGGACGACGTACTCCGAGACGAGGTCGGCCTTCAGGGTCCAGGAGGCGTTGGTGTAGCCGATGGTGAAGGCGAAGTTGGGGACACCCGACAGCATCATCGCGCGGTAGGCCATGGTCTTGCCGGGCTCGATCTCGACTCCGTCGACCGACAGCGCGGCGCCGCCGAAGATCCTGACGTTGAGGCCGGTCGCGGTGACGATGATGTCGGCGTCGAGGGTCTCCCCCGACTCCAGCTCGAGGCCGGTCTCGGTGAAGGTGCGGATCCGGTCGGTGACCACCGACGCGCTGCCGTCGGAGATGACCCGGAAGAGGTCGCCGTCCGGCACCAGGCAGAGCCGCTGGTCCCACGGGTCGTAGGTCGGCTTGAAGTGGGTGTCGACGTCGTAGCCCTCGGGCAGGAGCTTGATGTTCTCCTTGCGGATGAAGCCGCGGATCATCCGCGGCCTGCGCCGGCTGAGCTGGAAGAGGGCAGTGGAGACGGTGACGTTCTTCCACCGCGTCACGGCGTAGGACGCCTTCGGGCCGAGGACCTTCCGCGCCCGCGTGGCGAAGCCGTCGCGCGCGGGCAGCGACAGGATGTACGTCGGTGAGCGCTGCAGCATCGTCACGTGCGCGGCACCGCTGCTGGCCAGCGCAGGCACCAGGGTCACGGCCGTCGCGCCCGAGCCGATGACGACGACCCTCTTGTTTCTGTAGTCGAGGTCCTCGGGCCAGTGCTGCGGGTGGATGACCTGGCCCGTGAATCGTTCACGGCCGGCGAACTCGGGAGTGAAGCCCTCGTCGAAGTCGTAGTAGCCGCTGCACGCCCACAGGAAGCTGGAGGTCAGCTGCCGCTCCTCACCGTCGACCATGGTGGTCACCGTCCACATCGCTGCGGTGGAGTCCCAGTCGGCACGGACGACGTGGTGGCCGTAGCGGATGCGCCGGTCCACGCCGTACTCGTGTGCGGTGTCGCGGACGTAGCCGAGGATCGACTCCCCGTCGGCCAGTGCCTCCTCGCCGCGCCAGGGCCGGAAGCGATAGCCCAGGGTGTACATGTCCGAGTCCGACCTGATGCCGGGGTAGCGGAACAGGTCCCACGTCCCGCCGCTGGCCTCGCGGCGCTCGAGCACGGCGTACGACGTCTGCGGCCGGTGCTGGGCCAGGTGCGCGGCGGCGCCGATGCCGGACAGGCCGGCGCCGATGATCAGCACGTCGACGTGGTCGGAGGTGGTCACGCGCCGAGCCTAGAGTCCACCGACGAAACCTTCAGCCGCGCGCGTACAGCTCCACGAACCGCCCCAGCAGCCGGACCGGCTCGGTCACCATCGCCTCCCGAGCCGCGGCCTTCAGCGACTCCTGCTCGTGCGGCTCGTAGTAGCCGTGGGCGCTGTAGGCGTCGACCCGGTCGCAGAGTGCGGCCGCATCGAGCTCGGGGTGGAACTGGGTGGCGTAGACGTTGCGGCCCAGCCGGAAGGCGTGCACCGGGCACGTGTCGGTCGAGGCCAGCAGCACGGCCCCCTCCGGCAACCGCGACACCGCCTCCTTGTGGCCGAGGTATGCACTGAACACCTCCGGCAGCTGCCCGAAGAGCGGGTCCTCGACGCCCTCGGCCGTCAGGCGCACCGGCAGCGCGCCGATGGCCTCGCCGTACGTCCGGTCCACGACGCCGCCGGCGAGCGTGCCGAGCACGCCGATGCCGTAGCAGGCGCCGAGGAAGGGGAAGTCGGCCGCGACGACACTGAGGGCAAGGTCGTGCAGCTCGGCCTCCGCCCGGCGCTGGTCGGTCGACTTGGCGTCGTCGGGGTCGGTGACGTTGAAGGGGCCGCCGCCGAGGATGATCCCCGACCAGTCGTCGAGGTCGACCTCACCGAGCGGACGCTGCTCGAGCCGGTGCCGGACGAGCTCGTCGGCATGCAGGCCGGTGCCCGCCAGCACCGCGTCGTACTCCTGCTGCGCGACGGCGTCCTCCGCTCGCGTGCCGAGGAAGAGGAAGGGACGCACGGCTCAGGCCTGGGTCGCGGCGCCGCTGGCGATGAGCTCGTCCGCGTCCACACCCCACGCCTCCAGGGCCGCGCGGGTGTGGGTGCCGGGACCGGCCGGCGGCATCGTGAGGGACGAGCCCGTACGCGAGAACCGCGGCGCCGGGGCCGGCTGGACGACGCCGTGGTCCTCGACGAACGTGCCGCGAGCAGCGAGGTGCGGGTGGTCGGGCGCCTCGCTCAGCGGGATGATCGCGGCCACGCACGCGTCGGTGCCGTCGAAGACCGTCGACCACTCAGCCTGGGTCCGCTCCTTGAAGCGCGCAGTGAGGGCTTCGCGGATCGCACGGAAGTTGACCGGGTCGTTGCGGTCGGGCAGCTCGATCTCGAGGCGCGCCACGAGGTCGTCGTAGAACTGCGGCTCCAGCGCGCCGACACTGACGTGCTTGCCGTCGGCCGTCTCGTAGACGTCGTAGTAGGGAGTGCCGCCGTCGAGCAGGCCGGAGCGCCTGCGGTCGGTGGCCAGGCCGAGCGCGGCGAAGGTCGAGGCCATCGCGTTGAGGTGGGCGGTCCCGTCGACGATCGCGGCGTCGACGACCTGCCCCTGACCACTGGTCCTTCGCTTCGAGGAGGGCGGCGAGGACGCCGATGACGAGGTACGTCGACCCGCCGCCGAAGTCGCCCAGCAGGTTGCCCGGGAAGTGCGGCCGGTCGCGGTCCTGGCCGAGGCCGTACAGGGCGCCGGTGATGCCGATGTAGTTGATGTCGTGGCCGGCGGCCTGGCTCCACGGCCCGTCCTGGCCCCACCCGGTCATCCGGCCGTAGACGAGTCGTGGGTTGCGCGCGTGACAGGCCTCGGGGCCGAGGCCGAGCCGCTCGATGGCGCCGGGCCGCATGCCCTCGACCAGCACGTCCGCGCTCTCGACCAGGTCGAGCACGGCGGCCACCGCTTCCGGCCGCTTGAGGTCGAGCGCGACGCTGGGCCGGCCGCGGGTGAGGACGTCCTTGTCCCCCATGTCGAACGCCCCGCCGCCGGGCCGGTCGATCCGGATCACGTCGGCGCCGAGGTCGGCCAGGATCATGCACGCGTGCGGCCCCGGCCCGATCCCGGCGATCTCGACCACCTTCACGCCCCGCAGCGGCCCGGTCCCCTGCCCCAGCTCGTACGTCATGCGGGTGAGTCTGACACTGCCGCTGTCAGGCGCCATCTGGGTAGTTAGGGACGATCTGGTCGCCGTCTCGGCCGGATCCCGTCCACTTCGTCCCTAACTAACCCGCTTGCCCGTGACCCTCACCACCTTGCAACTAGTTGCATAGGTACCGCACACTGATGCCCATGGCCCTCGAGCACGCCCTCCTCGTCGCACTCAGCGAGCGACCGGCGTCCGGCCTCGAGCTCACCCGCCGCTTCGAGAAGTCCCTCGGCTTCTTCTGGCACGCGACCCACCAGCAGATCTACCGCGTCCTCGCGCGGATGGAGGCCGACGGCTGGGTCACCGTCGAGGTGGTCGAGCAGGACGGCCGCCCCGACAAGCGCGTCCACACGCCGTCGCCGGCGGGCCGCGAGGCGCTCAGCGAGTGGCTCGCCACCCCGATGCCGATGGAGACCTTCCGCAGCGAGGTCGCCGTCAAGCTCCGCGGGGCGTCGTACGGCGATCACGCCGGCGTGCTCGCCAACCTGACGCACACCCGCGCCGACCACACCCTGCGGCTCGCGCACTACCGGGAGATGGAGCAGCAGCAGTTCCCGCACCCCGACCGGCTCGACGCCGCCCAACGTGACCAGTGGTTGGTCCTGCGCGGCGGCATCCGGCTGGAGCAGTTCTGGATCGACTGGATCACCGAATGCCTGGAGGCACACGCATGAGCCACCCCGTCTACCCCCACCTCCTCGAGCCGATGCAGATCGGTGAGCTCACGCTGCGCAACCGCGTGGTCATGGGGTCGATGCACACCGGCCTCGAGGACCACCCCTGGGACATCGACAAGCTGGCGGCCTTCTTCGCCGAGCGTGCCCGCGGCGGGGTCGGCCTGATCATCACCGGCGGCTACGCGCCCACCAAGCGCGGCTGGCTGAAGCCCTTCGCCTCCGAGATGACCAACCGGATCCACGCCGCGCGGCACACACGGGTCACCGGCGCGGTGCACGACGCCGGCGGCGCGATCGCCCTGCAGGTGCTGCACGCCGGGCGCTACGGCTACCACCCGCTCTCGCAGAGCGCCTCGGACAAGAAGTCGCCGATCACGCCCTTCAAGCCCAGTGCGATGTCGAGCAAGGAGGTCGACCGCACCGCGACCGCCTTCGCCACGAGCGTCGCGCTGGCACGGAAGGCGGGCTACGACGGCGTCGAGATCATGGGATCCGAGGGCTACCTCATCAACCAGTTCCTCGCCTCGCGCACCAACGACCGCGACGACGAGTGGGGTGGCTCGGCCGCGCGCCGCATGCACTTCCCCGTCGAGGTCGTACGCCGCTCGCGCGAGCTCGTCGGCGACGACTTCCCCATCGTCTACCGCATCTCCCTGCTCGACCTCGTCGAGGGCGGGCAGACCTGGGAGGAGACCGCGGAGCTCGCGCTGCACCTCCAGGCAGCCGGAGTGACGGTCTTCAACACCGGCATCGGCTGGCACGAGGCACGGGTGCCGACGATCATCACCCAGGTGCCGCGCGGCGCCTGGCGCTCGCACACGGCCCGACTCAAGCAGCTCGTCGACGTCCCGGTCTGCGCGTCCAACCGGATCAACACCCCCGAGCTGGCGGAGGACATCCTTGCCGCGGGCGAGGCCGACCTGGTCTCGATGGCGCGGCCACTGCTGGCCGACCCGCAGTTCGTCGCCAAGGCGATGGACGAGCGTGCCGACGAGATCAACACGTGCATCGCCTGCAACCAGGCCTGCCTCGACCACGTCTTCCAGAACCAGCGCGCCTCCTGCCTGGTCAACCCCCGCGCCTGCCACGAGACCGAGCTGGTGCTGCTGCCCGTCCCGTCGTCACGTCCTCGTACGGTCGCCGTCGTCGGCGCCGGTCCCGCCGGCCTCGCGGCCGCGACGAGTGCCGCCGAGCGCGGCTTCGTCGTCACGCTCTTCGAGAAGGCGCCCGAGCTCGGCGGCCAGTTCCGCCTGGCGATGGAGGTCCCGGGCAAGGAGGACTTCGCCGACACCCTGCGCTACTTCACCCGCCGTCTCGAGGTCCTCGGGGTGAAGGTCCTGCTGGACACCCCTGCGACCTGCTCCGACCTGACTGACTTCGACGAGGTCATCGTCGCGACGGGCGTCGAGCCCCGGATGCCGTCCATCCCCGGGATCGACCACCGCAGCGTCGCGTCGTACGCCGATGTGCTGAGCGGTCGTGTCGTGCCGGGCACGCGCGTTGCAGTGATCGGCGCCGGCGGCATCGGCGTCGACGTCAGCGTCTTCCTCACCCACGTGACCGAGGACCTGGACGACTGGATGGCGCACTGGGGCGTCGGCGACCCTGCGCTCCACGTCGGCGGGCTGATGGAGGCCAAGCCGCGTGCGTCCTTGCGCGAGGTGACGCTCGTCCAGCGCAAGACCACGCCCATCGGCATCGGCCTCGGCAAGACGTCGGGCTGGGCGCACCGCGCCGTGTTGAAGCAGACCGGCGTGACGCAGGTCAGCGGCGCGACGTACGACCGCATCGACGACGAGGGCCTGCACCTCACCGTCGATGGCATCTCGCAGGTCATCGCCTGCGACACCGTCGTGGTGTGCGCGGGTCAGGACTCGGTGCGCGATCTGTACGACGGCCTCGACCGATCCGCTCATCTGATCGGTGGTGCGGACGTGGCCGCCGAGCTCGATGCGAAGCGGGCGATCAAGCAGGGCACCGAGGTCGTGGCGGCCCTCTGATCTCGGTCTACGTGCTCCACGTCGCACCAGTGCGACTGCGCAGAACGATCGGCTTGCCATCACAGATCAGACGCAACCGGAAGGTCGCGCCCTGCAGCACGCCGGAGTCGCCGAGGCTGCGCCGGCAGGTGGGCGCATCAGCGACGTGCACGACCCGTGACGATGTCCAGCGTTGCCGCGCACGGTCGTAACGCTGGGTGGTGACGTGCTGCCGATCCGGCGACCCCATCGCGACGAGGTCGCCCCTGGTGTTGGACGTGACCTGGTTCCAGATTGCCCGGGCCGGGTCGTCGGGGTAGACATCCAGACCCGGTACAGCGATCGGTGGCCGAGCGGTGAGGGTCCACCCGCCGGGGCCGGCGCTGGTGCGGCTCACGGCGAACTCGGTACCGGGCTGACCCGACACGTCACCCCGGATCTCCACTGCTGTGGCCAACGCCAACCCCACCTCGTCGCACAGCAGCTCCTCGGCCCCGGCCACAGGCACCACAGCCTGTGGCACCTCCGCGTCGTTGGTACGGAACTCGACGACGCACTGGCCAGCGGAGACCCCGACTCCGAGTCCAAGGATCGTGCCCGAATCATCAACAGTGACGACCTGCACCCACCCGGTCGGTTGCGGCGCTGTGCTGAACGACCCGGCTTCCCATGTCAGCAGGTCGTCACCTTGAGCCCAGACAGCATGACCACCCTGGGGCGAGAGCCCGGGAGTCCCAGAGGCCTCCCCGTCCAGGTCACGATGCATCCACTGGCGCGCGTCGGCGCTGATGAGCGCCACACTCTTGGTAGGCATCTGGTCGACCGCGAAATGCTCATCGCATTCGACGGTGGCAGCCACGGCAGATCCCGCGGCGATCGCGCGCACCGTCCCACACTCACGACCGCGGTCCTCGAACACGACGCGGGGATCCCCCCAGCCCTCGGTGGTGCGCCGTTCCACGACGACCCGGTGCGGCGTCGGCAGCGAGAACCGCACGTCACCCACGGTCTCTATCGGGTCGCCCGGGTCGGCTGAGCCCTCGGCCTCGTTGGCCCCGCAGCTCAGGACGCCGGCGACGAGCACGCCCAGCAACCCGAGGGGCATCAACCGCCGCATGCGGTGATGGTGCCAGAACAAGGGCCAGAGCCAGGGCAGTCGGGTCTCACGCACGAGTCGATGACAGCTCGACCTGCCCCTGTCCGCCGCCTGTCGGGTTGGACTTCGCATGGCGGGTTGGCGTTGCGCGCGTCTAGTGTGCGAGACATGGATGGTCTTGTGCTGCGTGTCCGGCTCATCAGCGGGGACAGCATGGATGTCACGTACGACGACCGCAGTGCGGGGAGTGAGAGCGAGGTCATCGACCACGTCGTCAACACACTTTCGCAGGATTCCGGCGTGCTCCGCTGTAGACACGGCGATCGGCTGTTGGTGCTGTACGCACGGGGTGTTGCCGCGGTGGAAGTCGCGCCCCGCGGCGCGGTCCTGTAGTGGTCCATGTCCCTCCTGGCGAGGCGAACGTCACGGACGCCTCCCAGGAAGTTCGCAGCGCACTGAGCCCGCGGCCTCGAGAAGCGGGCGCCCGGGACGTCCTTCCCGTAGTGCTGCCTGGGTCAGTCCAGGTGCGGGAGCCTGCCTGTGGTGGCGATCTCGTCGGCGACCTGGGCGAGCTTGCGGTTGGTGTGCGAGGACACTCGACGCAGGTAGTCGAATGCCTGGTCGGCACTGATGTTGAGGCGCGCCATGAGGAGGCCCTGTGCCTGTCCGATGATCGTGCGGTTGTGCAGCGCGAGCCCGAGCTGGTCGATCTCCCGCCCGGAAGTCATGATGACGGCGAGGTGTCCGGCGAGGGCCTGGCCAACGGCTACGTCGTCGGCCTCGAAGCTGTTGCCACGCTGGGCGTAGAGGCTCAACGCGCCGTAGGAATGCCGGTCGGTGTAGACGAGCAGCGACATCATCGACCCCACGCCGAGCTCGGCACGTACCCGCTTGGCCCACAGCGGCCACCGCTGCTCCTGCGCGAGGTCGGCGCTGACCAGCGTGTCCTGGTCACGCATCACGTCGAGGCACGGTCCCTCGCGCAGCTCGTGCTGCAGCTCATTGGCGCGGCGCACCACGTCGTCGCTGCTCACCCTGGTGAGCAGTCCGCCTTTCTCGTTGATCGTGACACCGGCATGGTCACACCGCTCCACCAACGAGACCGCGCTGTCGACCGCAATCTTGAGGCGAGCATTCTCGTCCGAGGCACCCGCAAGCACCTGAGTCAGGTGCGTGAACTCTGTCATCCGTTGCCTGACATCACCGACGCTCATCTTCCCCTCCCACGGCGTCACTGCGGCTGTTCGCGGCATGGATCTTAGACACGGCAGGAGGTTCTCGACTACCTCCTCAAGGCAAATCGTGTACTCATTTCCGCGGGAACCATCGCCTCAGGGAGTGCCCACCGGAGCGGGACGAGGTCGTCCAGCGGAGCCCGGTAGCCACGGCTCATTCCGCGCGACAATGGGTGCATGGTCCACGGCACCCAGGACACGGTCGCGTTTCGGCTCTGGCCGCCGATCGCGATCGGCGGACCTCTGCTGGTCGCCTGGCTGACCACGCTGGTCTGGGGTGACCCGGTCGACCTCGGCGGGTGGCGGGTTCCGCTCGGCCTGGCCCTGCTGTTGTTGTTCATCGGGTGGAACGGCTGGTCGCTGTGGCTGTTCGGCCGGCACGAGACCGGGCTTCTACCAGGGCAGGAGACACACGCATTGATCGAGGAGGGTCCGTACCGGCTCTCTCGAAACCCTCTGTACGTCGGGCTCCTCACGCTCTACCTCGCGCTGGCGTTGCTGGCACCTACCTTCTGGGGCCTGGTGCTGTTCCCGGCCGCGGTGCTGCTCGTCCGCTGGGGCGCGATCCGTCCCGAGGAACGGTTCCTGCACGAGCGGTTCGGTGGACCGTATGACGACTACACGCGGCGGGTGCGGCGCTGGCTGTGACCCCGTGTCCGTTCCCCCGTGTGTCCGGGACGGAATCGTCTAGTAGCCGCGTGGGGGTGTCCTCGAAAATCTGATCAGATGTGTCGGATCGGGGTGAGGCCGTTCGTGGGAGGAGTGGACGGCCCGCCGTTGTCGCCGTTCCCTATCGATCACACTCACTTCTGGGAGACACCGTGAAGCTTCTTCTCACGTCCGGGGGCGTGACGAACGCCAGCATCCGCGACGCGCTCGTCGAGCTCCTCGGAAGGCCGATCGCCGAGTGCACCGCGCTGTGCATCCCTACCGCGCAGTACGGGCATCCCATGGTCGGCCCAGGAGTGAGGGCCTGGCAGTTCATCAGCGGCAACTCCCAGAACCCCATGGTCGACCTGGGCTGGAAGTCCGTCGGCGTGCTGGAGCTGACGGCGCTGCCCAGCATCGACAAGGAGCATTGGGTGCCGCTGGTCCGCGAGACCGATGTCCTGCTCGTCGCGGGCGGCGACGTCCTCTACCTGTGTCACTGGATGCGCGAGTCCGGGCTGGCGGACCTGCTGCCTTCGTTGAGCGAGACCGTCTGGGTGGGGCTCAGCGCGGGGAGCATGGTGATGACCCCCGTTGTCGGGGACGACTTCATCCAGTGGCGGCCACCTACCGGCGATGAGACCACGCTGGGCGTCGTCGACTTCTCGATCTGCCCTCACCTGGCTGCCGACGGCATGCCAGGTAACTCCATGGCCGAGGCGGAGCAGTGGGCGGCAGGCATTCCGAACGCGGCGTACGCGATGGACGACCAGACGGCGATCACGGTGGTCGACGGGGAGGTTCGCTTCGTTTCCGAAGGGCACTGGACGCAGCTCCGGACCCTGAGTTCTGAACCCAACCAGGCGTAGCCTGCCCAGGGACACGGGAGCGGTGGCCTTCGTAGTCCGACGCGCCAGCGAAACGATCTCCTGCGACGAGCTGCCAGACAGTGATCCTGGGGGAAGCGATGCCAACGTGGGCGTCACACGAATGGAGAGCGGCACATGGCTCAACAGCCCAGACGTCTACCCGGTGAGGCGAATCCTCAACCTGATGCCGACGCCCCCATGCGCGCCGTTCGTGCGGGGCAGTCCCTTGATGCGCACGGGCCATTTGGCAGCGGCGATGGCGCCGGCCTCGGCGCCGGCATCATCGCGTTCTTGGACTGGCGCAAGCGCCGCCGAGCCCACAAGAACCGCACGTCCTGACCAGCGCCGAGCCACAGGTGTGAGGCGACCTAGGGCTGCCTCACCTGTGCCCGAACAAGCATCCGCATGTGCCTCTGACAGGGAACGGAACTGCTGAGACTCGAGGCCCTCGCACCCGAAGGGAGACGTGTGTGACAGTTTCTCGCGTGACCGAATCTCCCGGAAATGGACCAGTTCCCTACGCTCCGTCATCTCAGGACGTCGCCGTTCTCATCGGCATCATGGCGTTGCTGGAGGGTGAGTACCTGGCAGGCTCGATAGACGACCGCCTCATGCGGCGTATCGGTGATCGCTTCAACCGCGTAGGGCTGCTCGCGGATTCCTTCGACACCGACGATGTGCGCCAGGCCCTCAACGCCATGAACTACAGGCTTCGGCGTGCTGCGGGCGAGGACGACGAGTCGCCCGTATGACCACTCTGAACCGTCCGTGGCGATTGCGCGTGGACGAGCCCGATCAGCCATCCCGCGAGAGCCAGGCCAGCGGTGCCGGCAAGCAGCGGTGAGACCGCCCACAGTCCGGTGGCGGACAGCCCCACGATCGCGAGGACGACGAGCGCCCAGCCCCGGCGGCCACCGACGGCACGTCCCAGGATCGCGGCTGCGGCGACCGTGACCAGCATGCCCAACACGAACACCACCCACCCGGCGAGGCTCCCCCAGAACGCCTCCGGCTCCCCGAGCCGTACGGCGGTCTTCTCCGTGTTCAGATCGCTGAACAGCACCAGCCAGAACTCCAGGACGTTCCCCGTGAGCAGCAGGGCCGAGCCCACGACCAGCGCCACCGAACCCTTCTTGCTGCCGCCTGGTGGTGAGCTCCGCAGAAGCACCGCGTAGACGACCAGGAGCAACAGAGGGAGGGTGAGTGCGCGATTCGCGGCGTCGTACCCGGCACCCACCGGGTCGCTCACAGCCTGGGTGGCAACCAACGTGACGCCGACGGTCCAGAGGGCGCCGGTCGCCACGGCGAGCCCGGAGAGCGTGCGGTCGGACCGAGCACGGGAAGCAGGAGCGGTGACCGGTCCTGGGTGACTCGATGTCTTTGTCATGCCCGCAGTCAACCCACGCCCGGCCTCGGGCCGCGTCCGGCCGCAGGATGACATGCATCGACACGGGTCATCCTGAAGGACGACCCGGGTCGACAGAAGGTCCCGTACCGTCGTTCCATGCGCTCGACCGGCGGGGATCACGTAGCTGCTGCCTGGCCGGCGGCAGGGTTCAACGTGTTGGTCGGCCTCGTGCTGGGCGGGCTGGCACTGATCGAGATCTGGGTGCAACCTGTCTTCCAGACCGGCATCCCCGGTCCCCGAGTGCTGCTGACCGTCCTCGTCGTGATCATGGGCGCAGCCCTCGCCAGTCAGGGGCGCTGGCCGCTCGCAGGTGCCGTCGCCTTCTCCGCGACCGTGGTCGCGATCGGCTGGGTCGGACAGGTTGACCAGGCCGCGTTCGAGCTGGCTCTCGGTGGGCTGGTGGCGACCTACACCCTGGCCAAGACCACCGCCGGCCCACGAGCGTGGGCAGGAGCCTGCCTGCTCTTCGGCAGCTTCCTGTCCTGGTCCTGGCTCACCCACACGGCGGGCGACCGGCCCGACGACTTCGTCGTCCCGGCGCTGCTCATCGGCGCTGCGTGGTACGTCGGTCGAGAGGTCCGCCACCACCATCAGCGTGCGGCATCGGCCGCGGTCGCGGCCGTGGCCGAGGAGCGCAGCCGGATCGCGCGCGAGCTCCATGACGTGGTCGCACACGGCGTCAGCGTGATGGGCCTCCAGGCGAGCAGCACACGGGCTGGGCTGCCGCCAGAGCTGGTGGACCAACGCGGCGCCCTGGAGAAGATCGAGTCGCTGGGGCGCGCCACGCTCGAGGAGCTGCACCGGATGTTGGGGGTGCTCCGATCCGGGACCGAACACGTACCGCTCCAGCCGCTTCCCCGGCTCGACCAGCTGTCCCAACTCTGCGCGGACGGAGGGACACCGCCCGTGGTCCGGCTCACGGTCGATGGCCACCCCCGGGACCTGTCGACCGGGCTGGAGCTGTCGGCGTACCGGATCGTGCAGGAGGCACTGACGAACGTTCGCCGACACGCGAACGCCCAGTCGGCCTGGGTGCGCCTGACTTACCTGCCCGACGCCCTCGACATCGAGGTCGTCGACGACGGTGACGGTTCCGCGACCCCGGTCCAATTCGGACACGGCCTGGTCGGCATCCGGGAACGGGTAGCGCTCCACGACGGATCGCTCGTCGTGGACCCCACTGCGAACGGTTTCCGGATTCAGGCTGTGCTCCCTGCGGGTGGGCCTACGTGAGCATCCGGCTGGTGGTGGCCGACGACGATCCACTCGCCCGCACCGCGTTGACCACCATCCTGGGCTCCGCACCGGACCTGGATGTCGTGGGCACCGCAGGCGACGGAGCGGAGGCGATACAGGTCGCCACTCGCGTGCGGCCCGACGTCGTGGTCATGGACATCCGGATGCCAGTCCTCAACGGCATCGACGCCACCCGACACCTCACCTCCCTGACGCCGACCGCGGGACGGGTTCTCGTGCTGACGACGTTCGGTGACGAGGAGTACCTGCTCGCATCCCTTCGGGCCGGCGCCAGCGGCTTCCTGCTCAAGAACTCGTCCGCCGACGAGCTCATCGGCGCGGTGCGCATCGTCGCGGCCGGTGAAGCCCTGCTCGCGCCTGGCATCACCCGGATGGTCATCGAGCGCTACCTCTTGGCCGCGGGTCCGACCCGTTCCGCCGCCTCGGTGCTCGCGCAGCTGACGCCGCGGGAGATCGAGGTCATGACCTTGATGGCGCGCGGCCTGAGCAACCGCGAGATAGCCGCCGATCTGGTGCTGGGCGAGACGACGGTCAAGACGCACGTGGCCCGGATCCTCACCAAGCTGGCGGTCCGTGATCGCGCTCAGGTGGTGATCGCGGCGTACGAGTCCGGCTTGGTGGTCGCTGGCAAGAAGGACGGCTGAACCGAGTGCTTGGCCGGACGGCCATCAGCCGTGGGGGTGGCGGGTGAGGACATGCTGATGTGCCGACGAGCATGGACGACCGCTCCCATTCGTGCCACGGTGGAACGGACCACCGCTTGGAGGGAGCAAGCAATGGAACAGTCACCAGAGTCGATGTCATGTCCCGACTGCCACGCGTTGACCGACGACCTCGAGGCTCATGAGCGCTGGCACTCGCGCCTGGTCCAGGACATTGCCGTCGCCGTCGACAAGGAGAACAAGCGCCGCGACGCGGCGGCACGCGCTTCGTGATCACCACTTCGTCATGACCGGGGCGTTCCGCGCATGGCGGTGATCGCGGACGTTCGGCCGCTCGGCTCCGAGCTGGAGCGCTCCTACGAGGTGTACGTACGCGGGCGGCTCAAGTTTCGTGTCAAGCAGATCGTCTACGTGGCGTTCTCCATCGACGAGACCGTGATGGGTTTCGCGTTTCCCAGGGAGGAGCGCGCGGCGCTTGTCGCAAGCGAGCCGCACAGGTTCCAGATGCCCTCGGCGTCGGACATGCGCTTCAGCTGGGTCCACACGGACCTTGCGACCCTGGACCCGACCGAGGCCCGGGAGCTCGTCGTCGACGCTTGGCGCATGGTCGTCCCCCAGAAGCTCTCCCGCGCCTACGACCTGACGCACCCCAACGGACCGGGCTGAGCTCCGACCGACGTCGCCCCGAGCGATGGGGAGACCGTTCAGCGGGGCGTGAACCTGCTCACGCCGGTGTGCAGAGAACCGTCGCTGGGCGCGCCCGCGATTCGACATGCCCTCACGAGCGTGTTCTCGTGGTAGTGCCGCAGGCCGCATCCTCGTCGCGAACGAGGCGCCTCCCATCGCGAGGCGAACGCTGGCCGCGGCCTCGACGCCCGACTCGTTGGTGTCGCGTCCGAGCGCCGGGAGGCGCACAACCTGTGAGGTCTCAAGCACGTGCGTGCCACCACCACACCTGCCCTGTCCGTTCGCCTACGAGGCGCCGCAGCAAGCGCCACCGTCGCCACCCTGGCGTTGACCCTGATGCCCGGCAGCGCCGCCGCCCAGGAAACGACTGCGGACCCGGTCGACGTACGCCTCAAGGTGGCCGACCAGCCAGCCGTCGAGGTGACGGTCGCACCTCGCGTGTGGCCCGGCCAGCTGCTCGAGGACCAAGGCGTTCTCGTCGACGGCAACGACCTGGTCGACGTCTTCCGCGACGGCCGCGAGGTCTCGGGCCGGCAGAAGCGCGTCCGCCAGGGCGACCGCGTGCGTCTGATCGAGGTCGTCAAGGTGCGCACGACCAACCACAAGCGGGTCCGCGCCGGCATCGTCGAGGTCCCCACCACCGATCTGGCCCCCGGCCGACGCAAGGTGGTCCGCCAGGGGAGGCCCGGCGTCCGCAAGGTCGTCGCCCTCCGCACCCTCCACAACGGCGAGCCCGTGAAGCGCCGCGTGGTCACGAGCAAGCTGGTCCGTGACCCCCGCCCGCGACGGGTGCTCGTCGGCCGCCGGCCCTACTCCGTCCCCGGCGCAGACAGTCTGAACTGGGCCGCCCTCGCCAACTGTGAGTCCGGCGGCAACCCGCGCGCGGTGAACCCGGCCGGCTACTACGGGCTCTACCAGTTCGACACGGGCACCTGGCGCAGCGTCGGTGGCTCCGGCCTTCCCACCTCCGCCTCGGCCGGCGAGCAGACCTACCGTGCCAAGTTGCTCTACAAGCAGCGTGGCCGCTCTCCCTGGCCCAACTGCGGCCGTCTGCTCTGAACGACCGCGTAGATCTGCAGCGGTCTGCTCAGTCCCGCAACAGCCCATTCTGCCGCGACCCGGACGCACCCATCTGGCGAGCGATCGTCGCCCAGTTGCCCTTGTCCGCGGCCGGCGGACGTCACCCCTGCCGGACGGGCGGGCGTCCCTGGGCCCGCAGCTCAGCGGCAGCGTCCCCCACAGAGGACCAGGGCCCCAGCAGATCGATCACGGCCAGCGCGGACGTCGGCATCGGCACACAGCGACCGGTCAGGCTCGCCACCAGGTCCTCGATCCCCGGATTGTGACCCACGAGGACGACGGTCGCCATCTCCTCGGGAACCTCCCGAAGGACGCCGACGAGCGATCGTGCAGAAGCGGCGTAGACGCGACCATCTTCTCGGACCGGCGGAGGGACGTCGAGCTCCGCGGCGGCGAGTCGCCAGGTCTCACGGGTGCGCTCCGCGGGCGAGACGATGGACAGGTCGATGACGCCGACGTTGTCGGCCAGCCATCGGCCAGCCTCGGGAACCTGACGCTGTCCCCGTCGCGCCAGGGGCCGCAGGTGGTCAGGCTCTCCGCCCGACCAGTCCGACTTGCCGTGCCTCAGCAGGACGAGTGTGCTCATGGGCAAGCCGACTCAGAATCCGATGTCGAACCCGCCGCCGTCGAAGCCGCCGTCGAAACCACCGCCGTCACCGCCACCGTCGCCACCACCACCGTCGCCACCGCACCGTCACCACCGCCGTCACCACCGCCGTCGCCGAAGCCGCCGAACATCATGCCTCCCATGAACATCCACGTCATCGGGCCGAAGGCGCCGTAGTAGCCCATGGCATACGGCTCGTAGGCGCGGCCGCCCTGCCAGTACGGGACCCGCTGGGCTCCCACCATGACCTTGCGGATGTCAGGATCTGCGCCGGCCCGGACGCGCTCGGCATCCAGGGCGCAGGCAGGCACGTCCCGCTCGACGCCGTCCGGCGGGACGTAGGGGACGTCGGCCACCGAGAGCCCGTGACGAGGATCGAAGAAGCACGGCGGCCGCCGAGTCGGCAACGGCTCGCCGGCGACACGGGCGCGCACGCACGCAATGGCATAGCGGCCATCCTCGACGATCTCCGTGATGTGCCGGACGTCCTCGGGCCGGTTGATCGAGTCGCCGGCAACCTTGGCCGACTCATAGGCATCGAGCGCTCGCTGGTAGTCGGAGTTGGCACCAGCGTCGAGCTCGTGACCGCTCATCTCCGCGTCGAGCTGCTGCAGGTCCTCGCCGAACGCGGTGATGTCCTCGAAGACCAGCTTCCTCACCGGAGCGATCTCATCCTCTCGCCGGGCCAGTTCGCGTTCCTTGTTGTGACGCGACGCACGGAGGGCGACAGCCCCCAGCACCGCAACGACCAGCACCAGCAGGATCAGCTCCATGACGAGATCCTATGCCGCTTCGGAAGGAGGACCCCGTGCTGGCGGAAGTGCCAGCTCAGGCAACTGACATCAAAGCTGGCGCAGACCGACCGTGGCACGCGGCAACCCCTTGCGGTGAGGTCTCTGGCGCGATACAGATCAGGGGAGGGATCGCGGCCCGCCGGGGCGCGCCTGAGCACGGAGGAGTCGCTCCATGTCCACGCAGTCGACACAAGCCCCTGAATCCCCCACCCCGGCCGGTGGTCCGTCCCGCATGACCGCGAAGACGATGGCCATCTGGGGAGCGGTCGCCGCCGTCGGCGCCGTCTGCTGGTCCGTCCTCGCGCTCTCTCGTGGAGAAGATGTCTCGGCCCTGTGGATCCTGTTCGCAGCCCTGTCGTCCTATGCCATCGCCTATCGGTTCTACTCCCGCTTCATCGCCTACCGGGTGCTGGGGGTCGACGACACCCGGGCCACACCGGCGGAGCGCTACGAGAACGGTCGTGACTTCGACGTCACCCATCGCCACGTGCTGTTCGGGCACCACTTCGCCGCCATCGCCGGGGCTGGCCCGTTGGTGGGTCCGGTGCTCGCCGCCCAGATGGGCTATCTGCCCGGCACGATCTGGATCATCGTCGGGGTCATCTTCGCCGGCGCCGTGCAGGACATGGTGGTGCTCTTCTTCTCGATGCGCCGCGACGGCAAGAGCCTCGGTCAGATGGTTCGCGAGGAGATCGGCGTGGTGGGCGGGATCGCCGCACTGATCGCCGTCTTCGCGATCATGATCATCATCCTGGCCGTGCTCGCACTGGTGGTCGTCAACGCCCTGGCCGAGTCGCCCTGGGGCGTCTTCTCGATCGGCCTGACCATCCCCATCGCCTTGTTCATGGGCTACTACCTGCGAGTGCTACGACCCGGCCGGGTGTCGGAGGTCACCGCCATCGGGGTCGCTCTGTTGTTGCTCGCGATCATCGGCGGGGGGTACGTCGAGCAGATGGGTCTGGAGGAGGCGCTGACCCTCTCGAAGGAGCAGCTGACGCTCGGCTTGGTCGTCTACGGCTTCATCGCTTCGATCCTGCCGGTCTGGATGCTGCTCACTCCCCGCGACTACCTCTCCACGTTCATGAAGATCGGCGTGATCGTCCTGCTGGCTGCCGGCCTGGTGCTCGCCGCCCCGGTCCTGCAACAGGAGGCGGTGACCGACTTCGCCCGCGAGGGCACCGGACCGGTGTTTGCCGGCAAGCTGTTCCCGTTCGTCTTCATCACCATCGCGTGCGGCGCACTGTCGGGGTTCCATGCCCTCATCGCTTCCGGCACCACCCCCAAGATGGTGGCCAAGGAGAGCCAGGTCCGGATGATCGGCTACGGCGCCATGCTGATGGAGTCGTTCGTGGCCATCAGCGCCCTCATCGCTGCCTCCGTGATCGACCCGGGCCTCTACTTCGCGATGAACAGCCCAGCCGGTGCCACCGGGGGCGATCCGGCGACCGCGGCGGAGTTCATCGCCGGCCTCGGCTTCAGCATCACTCCCGACCAGCTGACCGGGGCGGCAGCAGCCGTGGAGGAGCAGACGCTCATCTCCCGCACAGGTGGCGCACCGACACTCGCGCTCGGCATGTCCCAGATCTTCACCGAGGCGTTCGGAGGCGGGCTCGCCGCGTTCTGGTACCACTTCGCGATCATGTTCGAGGCGCTCTTCATCCTGACTGCCGTCGACGCCGGCACCCGCGTGGGTCGCTTCATGCTCCAGGACACCGTCGGCAACGTGTGGCCCAAGTACGCCGACCTCTCCTGGAAGCCGGCCTCGTGGTCGGCGAGCGCCGTAGTGGTCGGGCTGTGGGGCTACATGCTGTACGTCGGCGTGACCGACCCACTGGGCGGCATCAACCAGCTCTTCCCGCTCTTCGGCATCGCCAACCAGCTTCTCGCGGCGATCGCGTTGACGCTCTGCGTGACGTTGCTGATCAAGCACGGCAAGGCGAAGTGGGCGTGGGTGCCGGGGATCGGCCTGGCCTGGGACCTCATCGTGACCATGACGGCCAGCTATCAGAAGGTGTTCTCCGACAACCCAGCCATCGGCTACTTCACCCAGCGTGAGCGCTACGCCGATGCCCTGGATGCCGGCGAATTGCTCGCCCCCGCGACCAACGTCGACCAGATGGAGCAGGTGGTCTTCAACTCCACGGTCAACGGCACCCTGCAGTCGCTCTTCGCAGTCCTGGTCCTCGTGGTGGTCGCCAACGCCATCGTCATCTGGGTCCGGGCGGTGCGCGCCGGCGGTCTGCCGACCACGGAGGTGCCGTGGCACGAGTCCCACCTGGTCGCGCCCTCCGACTTCCTCGCCACGGCTGAGGAGAAGGAGGCCGTCCGGCAGTGGGAGGCCGCAGGGCATGGGACCGGTGTGGGGAGTCACCGATGACTGTGGTCCTGGAGGTGGCACGCAAGCTGCGCTGGTACGTCCGTGAGTTCACCGGTGAGGCCAGGTGGGACGACTACGTCGCGGAGTGTGCTGCCTTCGGTGATCAGCCGATGCCCCGGCGTCAGTTCGAACGTCTACGGGACCACGAGCGTGAGCACCTGCCGGGCGGACGCTGCTGCTGAGGCGCGTGTCCGCCATGCCCCCGACTCACAGGTCTAGGCACTGGCAGACAGTACTAACTCTATCTAGATAGAGTCAGCGCGTGGAGCGGGGAGGGCGGCTTCTCGGGCGGGAGTCTGAGCAACAACGCGTGCATGCGCTGCTGGCGCACGCCCGGAACCGACGTGGCGGCGCCCTGTTCCTCACTGGCGAGCCCGGAATCGGCAAGACGACGCTCCTGGATGCCACGACCTCGGATCCCACCGGGATGCGGTTGCTGAAGTCGGACGGGTTCGAGGCGGAATCGACCATCCCGTTCGCAGGAGTTCAGCGACTCACGCTGCCGCTGCGTGACTACATGTCGGCGCTGCCAGAACGTCACCAGCAGGCCATCCGAGTGGCCGCGGGGGTGACCGATGGACCTCCGCCGGACAGGTTCCTGGTCGGGTTGGGGGTACTCGGCCTCCTGGCTGCCGCCGGAGAGGACGAGCCCGTCATCTGCGTGGTCGACGACGCCCACCTGCTCGACGCTGAGTCGTTGGATGTCCTGGGCCTGGTGGCGCGCCGGCTCGAGGCGGAGGCAGTCGCCCTCGTCATCGCTGCCCGGGACACCCCCAGGCTCGACTCACAGGTCGCCGGTGTGCCGGCGCTGCACCTTGCAGGCCTGGAACAGGAATGGGCGATGCGGCTGCTGACGGCGTCCCTCCCAGAGGCCATCGACCCGGCGGCCGCCGCGCAGATCGTCGCTGCCACAGGTGGCAACCCCCTGGCCCTGGTCGACCTGGCCGGGGAGCTGAGTGTCAGACGGCTGACCGAGAGCAGCCTGGCCGACGAGCCGCTTCCCGTCGGTCACCACCTGGAGGCGTTGTACCTGCGCCGGATCCGTCATCTCACTCCCGACCTGCAGGTGTGGCTGTTGATCGCCGCGGCGGACTCCACCGGGAACATCGACCTCATCCGGGCGGCCGGTCAGGTCTGGGGCCTGCCGGGAGACCCTGTCGACGAGGCGGAGTCGGCCGGGCTGGTCGTGCTCGACCACGCGATCCGGTTCCGCCACCCGTTGGTCCGTTCGGCGGCCTACAACGCGGCCCAGGGAGCCCAGCGCCGGAGCGCGCACCGGGCGCTCGCGACGGCCGCCGACCAGCTCGGACTGGCAGAGGTCGAGGTGTGGCATGCGGCCAAGGCCACCCTCGGCACCGACCCGGACGTGGCCGACCGGCTCGAGCGAGTCGCGGACGTGGCCGGGCGGCGCGGCGGTCTCTCGTCACGGGCGCGGCTCCTGGCCCAGTCGTCCACCCTGACCCCGATCGGGGAGCTGAAGTTCGCGCGGCTCGTCGCGGCCGCCGAGGCCGCCCTGGCGTCGGGTGCGGCCCAGCTGGCCAAGTCGTACCTCGACGACGTCGACGAGGATGTCCTGGACCCGGTGTCCCGGGGACGTCTGATCTGGACGCGGGCCAGCATCGCGATCTTCACTGCGGACCCCGCGCTCATGCAGGCCGGAGCCAACATGCTGTCGGCGGCCGAGTCGTTCCACGGCCACGACGTCACCCTCGAGCAGAACGCCTTGATCAAGGCGTTCGAGTACACGTTGCCCGCGGAGCGCCTGGCCCAGGGCGTCACCTTGTCGGAGCTGGGTGCCCGGATGCGCAAGGGGGCGGAGCTGAACGACGGTACGGCCGGCACCATCCTGCGCGGACTCAGCGCGTATGTCCTCCTGCCCTACGAGCAGGCGGTGCCCGTCATGCGCACCGCCGTCGACACGATCATGGCGCTGGATCCACCGGACCTGCTCCCCTACGGGGTGATCAGCGTTGTGCTCACCACCGCGATGTGGGACGCCACCAGCACGAAGCGAGTGCCTGGAGCGCACGGCAACGGCGGCACGTGACGCAGGGTCGCTGCAGCTGCTGGACACGGCGCTGTGGACCATGTCGTTGACCGAGCTCACGGGCGGAAGCCCGCGTCGGGCCCATGAGTACATCGAGCAGGTGCGCGAGCTGCGGCGAGCGATCGGTTACGACGCCGAGCACGTCATCAACGTCGCGCTGCTGGCGTGGGCCGACGCCCCTCGGTCGCAGGTCGAGATGATCAGCGAGGGTGCGGCCGCGATGGGATTCGGCGGCGTCGCTGCCTCCGGCCAGGCCGCCCTCGCCGTACGAGACCTGGCAGAGGCCAGCTACGAGGAGGCCTACCGCCGGCTCAAGCCGTTGGTCGACGATCCCTTCCTCCAGGTCACCCCGCTCGAGCTGCCCGACTTCGTGGAGGCGGCGTCCCGCAGCGGGCACGCCGACGAGGCGGCCGAGCACGTGTCGCGCCTGGAGGCGCTGGCGTCGGCCAACGGCTCGATCTGGACGAAGGGAGTCGCTCATCGTTCCCGGGCGCTCGTCGAGGAGGACGCCGAGGCCCACTACCTGGCCGCCGTTGAGACGCTGGAGTCCAGCGGCCTCGACATCGAGCTCGCCCGCGCCCACCTGCTGTACGGCGAGTGGTTGCGGCGCGCCCGACGGCGCCGCGACGCGCGGGAGCAGCTGCACCGGGCCTTGTACCTCTTCGAGCAGGGGCAGGCTCCGGCGTTCGCCCAGCGCGTCCGCACCGAGCTGCGGGCGATCGGCGACCAGTCCCCGACCCCTGGCGCGCGCGACACCCTCGACCTCACCGCGCAGCAGCTGACCGTCGCTCGTCTCGCCGCAGCCGGCCACACCAACGCCGAGATCGGCGCCACGATGTTCCTCAGCCCCAACACGGTCGACTACCACCTCCGCAAGGTCTTCCAGAAGCTGGGGATCTCATCGCGCCGACAGCTGGTCGACCGCGTCGGCACGACCTCCTGACGTTTGCGCACCCAGTGGCGGGACTACGCGCGACACGTGGTCCGCCACGAGGACGCCGCCATCAGGCTCGGGAGAGCCCCCTCGACCGAGCAGGGAGCGGGCACCGCGCCATCGCCCACGACCGCCGCGGCCATGGCCGATCCAGCCAGACCTGGGACGGCAGGCACGTGTGTCGCCGGACCACGTGCCGCTGTAGTCCGCTCCATCGCTCAGGCCGACGAGCGGACGAGCCACTCCCACTGCTGGCCCGGACCAGGACGAATGTGTGCACTTTTCCCGTGAACCGGTGACGAGACGTGCGTCTTCGCGCGGGTAGGCTCGGCCGCCGTGACAGTGTCGGTGTTCGCGGCCCCAACGGTCGTCGCGCGCAGACGGCTCGGAGCAGGAGTGTGGGCACTGTCGTGGGTCTTCGCGGCGGCCGGCCTGGTCATCGCCGCGGTGTGGCGGCCATTCGACAACTCGCTCCCCTACGACGTCCACCGGGAGTTCTTCATACCCGACGTCGTCGTGGCGGTGATCTACGCACCGGTCGCCGCCCTGGTGCTGGCCCGGTCGCGGCACCCGTTGGGCTGGCTGCTCGCTGCCACCGCTCTCGGGTTCGGGATCACCGCGTTCGGGATCCAGTACGCGCTGTTGGCGGCCGAACACCCGGGCCTGCCGATGCTGGGAACCGTGGTCAACCTGGTCACCTGGGCCTGGTCGGTGGGCGCGTTCTCGATGGTGCTGGTGATGCCGTGGCTGCTGTCGGTCGACTCCCCGACGGGATGGCGTCTCCGGGCTGCGTGGGCAGGGGCCACCGTCACCCTCGCGGCCTGTCTGCCACTGGCGTTCCTGCAGATCCCGGGGGGACCGGAGAACCCGCTGGCACCGGCGCCCGACGATCTCGCCTCACTCGAGCGGGTGCTCGATGCCGTGGTGCTGCCGGTGGGAGTCGCCTACGCGCTGTTCGGAGCCGGTTACCTCGTGAGTCGCAGCGCATCGGCAGGCATGGAGGAGCGGCGCTGTCTCGGCTGGGTGATCGGCAGCCTCGTGCTGGTCACCGCGTCGTACGCCGCCTTCGACCTGGGCCTACGCATCGGCGACCCGGTGCTGCCCCTGGCCGCGGCGGCCCTGTTCGCCGGCTTGGGGATGCTTCCGGCAGCGCTGCTCGTGCTGATCACCAGGCAGCGGCTCTGGGGGCTGGACGTCGCGGTCTCGCGGGCCACACTGTGGGGTCTTCTGACCGCCCTGCTGGTGGGTGCCTACCTGGCCATGGTCTGGGCGTTCGGCCAGTTGCTGCCATGGGACGAACGCACCTCCGGACTCGTCGCGGCCGCAGTGCTGGCCCTGGGTGTGCAGCCGATGCGCAGCTGGATGCAGGTGCGTGTGGACCGACTGGTGTACGGCGCCGACGCGGGCACGTTGCTGGCCAGGTTCGGCGACTCAGCCCGCACCCAGGGACTCGCCGGCCTGGCCCAGGAGCTTCGCGACGACCTGCGACTCGGCTACGTCGAGGTGCGCTCCAGCGCGGATCGGCCCCCCGTCGGGGCGACGGCCGGTGTAGCAGGGACGCGGCCGACCGTGTGCCTGCCATTGCGCAACCATGATCGTGGGGTCGGGGAGCTCGTGATCGGTGCCCGTGCCGGCGAGAGCCTCGACCCGAGGACTCGCTCGGTGCTCGAGCGGGTGAGCGGCATGGTCGCCGTCGCACTGGACCTCGCCCAGGCAAATCACCTGCTGTCCGTCGAGCGCGACCGGGTCGTGGAGGTACGCCACGAGGAACGCCGGCTGCTCCGTCGCGAGCTCCACGACAGCCTGGGACCGGCGCTGGCCGGCATCGGGCTCGGCCTGGCTGCGATCGAGAAGCACGCGCAGGCATTGCCGCAACGGGACCTCGAGCTGCTGAGACAGCTGCGCGGCGAGGTGAACCGCCGCGCCGACGACGTACGCACGATGGCGCACGGCCTGCTGCCGCCTGCGTTGGACCAGGGTCGACTGGAGGACGCGCTCACGGCGCTCGCTGCGCGCTTCAGCGATGACGACTTCGAGGTGGTGGTCGACGTGCAGGGTGCGGACCGGATCGACTCGCGCCGACAGGTCGCGGTCTACCACGTCGTCGGGGAGGCGGTCCTCAACGCGTTCCGGCACGCAGGGGCGACGACGTGCACGGTGCGGGTCGACGTGGCAGCCGACGGTGCCGTTGAGGTCTCGGTCCACGACGACGGCATCGGACTGCCCGACGAGGCGACGCCCGGGATCGGGCTCAGCTCGATGAGGGAGCGGGCCGACGAGGCCGGTGGGACGCTTCGCCTGGAGAGTGGCGAGACAGGGCACGGCACCTCGGTCAAGGTGACTCTGCCGTGAGCGCCGTCGAGGACACGTCGTCCGGCGCGACGGTCCGGGTGGTGGTGGTCGACGACCACCCGGTCTTCCGGATCGGCATGGTGGCGCTGCTCGAGGCCCTGGACGCCGTGGAGGTGGTCGGCCAGGCAGCCACCCAGGACGAGGCGGTGGCCGTAGTGGGCCGCGCACGCCCGGACGTCGTCGTGATGGACCTCGACCTGGGCGCGGGTTCCGGGGTCGAGGCGACCCGCGCCATCGTCCGCGCGCAGCCCTCGGTCGGTGTCCTGGTGGTCACGATGCTCGGTGACGACGATTCCTTGTTCGCGTCGGTACGAGCCGGCGCCCGGGGCTACCTGCTCAAGGGCGCCTCGCCCGAGCAGGTGGAACGCGCGGTCCGTGCCGTCGCCGGCGGCGAGTTCCTGCTCGGAGCCGCGGTCGCGCAGCGGGCCGCGACGTACCTCAGTGGTGCGCGCAGCGCGGGGGCAGCGGTGTTCCCCGAGCTCACCGGCCGTGAGCGGGAGGTCCTCGACCTGGTCGCCCGAGGTCACGACAACGCGACCATCGCGCGGCGACTGGTGCTCAGCGACAAGACGGTGCGCAACTACCTCTACGGCATCCTGACCAAGCTCGGGGTGCCGGACCGCAGCCAACTCATCGTGCTCGCCCGCGAGGCCGGCCTGGGTGTCCCGGACGGGTCACCCGGAAGGTAGGGACATCGAACACTGGGACCCGGGCCGCCGGGTCTTTCAGGCTGCCTCTCACCAGCCAGACGACCCGAGAGGCACCCACATGGACACCACTCCAACCCCGGTCCAGACCGACGCGAGCCGCATCGCCGCACCCGGACGACCCCGGTTCACCGCCTGGCCTCTGTGGGCGGCGGCAGCGGGGGCCCTCGGCATGATCTCGACGGTCGTCACCGACACCCGGGTCGATGCCGACGAGGACTTCGACTTCCCCGTTGCCGCTGAGCACATGGCGACGATGGACTACGACCTGTTCCGAGTCGGAGGGTTCACCGGATACCTGACGGTGATCTGCTTGGTGATCTTCCTGGCGATGTGGCGGCACCGGGTCGAGCAGCGGTTCAGCTGGTCCATCGGCGCGAGCGTGGTCACCTTCGGGATCGCTGTCTCCGCCGCGGCGCTCACGTTGGCCTACGGCTGGAAGGGCGCGCTGGGCAACTACGGCCACGGAGGCCCCGAGGCGAACACGTACGACGACATGGGCCTCTACACCTACTACGTGATGAACGACTTCAGCCCCTACCTCAGCTGGCTCGGTGTGCTCATCGCCAGTGGTGGCCTGGCCTGGATGGCGCTCCGCGAGGGCTTGGTGTCCAAGGTGCTCGGTGCGTTCTGCGTGCTGCTCTCGGTCGGGACGTTGCTGGCGGTCGGCATCACCGGCGTACCCGGACTGCCGGTCACGGCGGCCCTCGGGATGGCGATCGGTGGGCTGTGGCTGGCGTTCGGTCGCAGTGCGATCACCCAGCCCGACGCCACCTGACCGCGACTGCGCCAGCGCGTCACGCAGTGGCTCGTCGGGGCCGGTGGGTGCCCACAGGGGAGGCACCCACCGGACCCGAGCGTCGTCCCAAGCTCCCGCGCCGATCGACGTGAGCGACTGCGCCTAGTGCTCGACCTTGTCGTCCGGCACCTGCACTCCCACGGCAAATGCCGCCGCCAGCTCGGTCCGCGAGCGGAATCCCCGCTTGCGGTAGACCGAGCTCAGGTGTCGCTCGACCGTCTTGGGGCTGAGGAAGAGCGCGGCTGCGATCTCCTTGTTGGGCGAGCCTCGCGCCGCGAGCAGCGCGACCCGGACCTCGCGTGCGGTGAGGGGCTCGCTGCTGGTGATCTCACGTTTGCGTGCTCGTGCACCCGAGGCGGCGAGCTCGTCGTCGGCCTTCTCCACCCACGCGGCCAGGTCCATGGCGGCGAAGGCGTCGCGCGCCAGCGCCAGGTGGTCACGGGCCACGGTCCGCCGCCCAGCGCGTCGCAGGCGCGACCCGAGCATGAGTCGGGTCCGCGCGCCCTCGAACGGATTCGTCGTTGCGGCGTGCTCGACCAGCGCCCTGTCGAACGCGGTGATCGCCTCGTCGTCGTCCTCGATGACCAGGGCCTGGGTGCGGGCCAGGATGGCCATGGTCAGCGGAGCCGCACCCTCCGGCGTGACCGCGGCAAGACGTGCGGCCAGGTCGGCCGCCTCGCCGCGCCGGCCGGAGGCGACGTAGGCCTCCACGAGATCGGGTGCGATGCCGAGCGGCTCGCCGGCCGATCCCATCCCCCCGTCGACGACGAGACGGGGCTCCAGGACGGCGATCACCTCCGCGGCGTCGCCACGGCACAGTGCACAGAAGGCCTCGGTGAGGGCGAGGTGGGCGGCATAGGACGTCGTCCCGGCCCGCTCGGTCAGCTCACGCGCGCGGACCAGTGCCTGTCGGGCGTCGGCGTGGAGGCCGCGGGCAGCGGACTGCCAGGCCAGCGTGTCGACCGCGTTGGCGACGTCGACGGCGTAGCCGAGCTGGTCGCCCAGCTCCGCTGCCTCCCCGGCGTCGGCGAAGGCGCCCGCCATGTCACCGATCCAGGTCCGTCCCCCTGCCGCCAGGGCGAGAGCCGGGACCAGCACACCGAAGGCGCCCCGCTCGCGGGCGAGGGCCAACAGGTGCTCGGCCAGGGAGAACACCGGAGCGACGTCGCCGAGGAAACCGGCGGCCAGCGCGAGCGGAAGGACGGCGCGTGGGTCGTCACGCAACGGCGGTCTGCCGATTTCCGCGATCAACGCGGTCAACAGGTGTTGCGAGGAGAACGCGTCGCCGCGGACGGCCGCCGCGAGCGCCTGGGTGAAGTCGCTCAGGAGCTGGTGGTAGGGGTCGGTCCGGTCGGGTGCCTCGACCATGCGGGCCGCACAGTCGGCGATCCCCGCCATGTCGCCGAGGCGGAAGCGAGCCATCGAGAGCTCGGACAGTGCCTGGACGAGCGCGGCGCCCTCGGCGACCTCCACGGCCGAGCCCAGCATCTCGGCGGCTCGTGGCACGGAACCGGTGGTGAGCTCGAGGCCCCCGAGGACGACGAGGGCCCTGCCACGGGACGCGGCGTGGGCCGTGTCGTCCAGGACCCGCCCCGCCAGGGACCGTGTGCGGGGTACGTCGCCCGCCAGCAACGCGTCCTCGGCCGCTGCGGCCAGGAGCTCCGCTGCGCGCGTCGCGTCGCCGGCA
Source organism: uncultured Actinomycetota bacterium (assembly GCA_963712875.1). Lineage (GTDB taxonomy): Bacteria > Actinomycetota > Actinomycetes > Propionibacteriales > Nocardioidaceae > Nocardioides. Next base: position 93,652 of record CAVQJS010000023.1, read on the forward strand.
ATCAGGGCGGCGCGCTCGAGGACTGCCGACGCCGCGGCGTACCCCGCCTTCGACCGGTTGTCGTCGGCCAGGCGGACGAGCTCCTCCGCGAGCGACCCGTCGGCCTTGCTGCTCGCCTCGGCCCGGTGCCACGCCGCGGCCAGTGGGAGTGACCTTCTCGACAGCGTCTTCGCCAGCTGGAGGTGGGCCTGTCGTCGTTCGGCGGAGGTCGCGCCACTGACGGCGGCGCTGCGCAGCAGAGGGTGGCGGAAGGCGAGGCCGGACTCCCCTCGCACCAGGACCCCGAGCTCCACCGCTTCGTCGAGTGCCGCGTCGCTGTCGTGGCCCTCGGCCGCCAGGGCATCCGCGACGGTGCTGATCGACGCCGCCCGGTCCAGCGCGCACAGCAGGGCGGCTCGTCGGGCCGGATCGGACAGCCGGGAGAGCAGGAGCTGGTAGTCCCCCTCGAGTCGCTGCCCGAGCGGGAGGCGGTCGGGCAGCGGCGCTGCCCCGCGGCGTTGTGACTCATCGAGCCGTGACGAGATCTCCAGCAGGCCCAACGGATTCCCGCCCGTGTCGACGGCCAGCTGGTCAGCGACCCGCGACGCCACGCGGGGGCCGACGAGGGCACGGGCCGCATCCCGGTCAAGACCGGACAGAGGCAGCTCCGACACGTCGCGAGGTAGGTCGCCCAGCGCCGATCGGTCACGCGCGGACCAGATGAAGCAGACCTGGTCCTCCTCCAGCCGGCGTGCGGCGAAGGCGAAGGCGGCGGAAGATTCCTGGTCCACCCACTGCGTATCGTCGACGACGACCAGGACCGGGCGTCGCTCCGCCTCGGCGGCGAGCAGGGTCATCGTCGCCGCGGCCACGAGGAACCTCTCCGGTTCGGCGACACCTCTCGTCCAGCCGAGCGCCAGGCCCAGGGCCTCCGCCTGGACCTCCGGCAGCTCGGCGACCCGCTCACGCAACAGCGCGAGCGCCTGGTGGAGGCCGGCGTACGCCATCGGCTGCTCGGACTCCACCCCGCCGACCCACAGGCGGAGGAAGTCCGGCGCCAGGTCCTCGACGGCTCGCAGGAGCGTGGACTTCCCGATCCCCGGCTCACCGGTGACGAGCAGCGACCCGCCGGCCCCGGCTCGTACGGCGGTGAGCAACGCGCCGCAGCGGGCCAGCTCGTCCTCGCGCCCGACGAGGGCCACAGCGAGGGATTCCCCCCATGCGACGGGCGCGTCCTCACCTCGACTCTGGAGAGGAGCCGACTTCCCAGGAGGACCCGATGGCGTCATTGACCACGATCGTAGAGGCGTTGGGACGGGTTGACACCCGCTCCCACCTCCACCCGCTCCGCCCCTGGGTGGTCTTCGTCAGGCCACCACGGTCGGCCTACCGGGAGGGGCGTCGATGACCGCCCCGGCCAGCGTGGACGTCCTTGCACCACCGGTGTTCGCCGGAGTGGATCACGTGGCACTCACGGTCACCGACCTCGACCGCAGCCAACGCTTCTACACCGACGTGCTCGACTTCGTCGTCGTCATGGACGTCGGCACCGGACGCATCTGCATGCACCCGCAGACGGGTTTCGTGCTGGCTCTCCTCACCCACCCCGGTGGCCGCGGCGAACGGTTCTCAGAGCTCCACGTCGGCGTCGACCACCTCGGCTTCGGCGCCAGGTCGCGTGCGGAGCTGGAGTCGTGGGAAGCCCGCTTCCGGGCCTACCAGGTGCCGCACACGCCGATCCGGGACGAGGTGTTCGGCTCTCACCTGAACTTCCGTGACCCCGACGACATCGCCCTGGAGTTCTCGGCCTCCAACGACCTCATGCTGGCTGCTCAGGCAGCTTTGTCAGCGGGACAGACGAGTCCTTCGGACATTGCGGAGTTCGTCGCGGCGAATGTCGGCGGGGACTTCGTGCTGAAGGGGGCCTGAGCAGGACCTTCGGGTCAAGCAGTGGTCGCCGTCACCGCGCGAGGTTCGCGCACTCACCCAGCGCCGTGCAACCGGCGACCAGGGCAAGCGCGGGTGCCAGGCCGAGCACCAGCGCGGCCGCCGTACGGACCTGCCAGCCCGTCACCAGCCAGATGCATCGCGATGGCCCGCCACAGGACCGCGACCGCCACGACGACGGCGACGAGGACGAGCGGGAGCGGTGAGAAGAAGAAGGACCAGTCCCCTGCCGCCTGGGACTCCACGAACCAGCGCTCGTGGGTGGGCCACGTACGGTCTTTCCATGGTGAGACGCCCCTCGGTCGAGACACTCCTGGCAACCACGGGCGTGCGATCCCGGGCACGCGAGCACCCCGGCACGGAAGCGTTGTCGCGACCCAACGGCCCACCCTCGACGGGGACGGCGATGGGAGAGCTCGGCTCGATCCTCGGCGGCGCCCGCCTGGTCGGCGCCCTGCCCCGCCTGTCCTTCGCTCCCCGCGGTGACGGCCACCTCGTGGTCGACATCCCCGGGTGGCGCGCGCCCGAGCTCTCCGGGGCGCCGCTCCGCAGCTACCTCAAGCGATTGGGGTACGACGCCCGCGGCTGGGGATTCGGCACCAACACCGGCGACCCGCGCCGCGACGTCCAGCGCCTGTCGAAGCGGGTCCTCGAGCTGGTCGAGGCGAAGGGTGAGCCGGCCTCGCTGGTCGGCTGGAGCCTCGGCGGGGTGATCGCCCGGGAGGTCGCCCGCCTGCACCCCGATGCCGTTCGTCGGGTCGTCACCTACGGCACACCCGTGACAGGAGGTGCCACCCACACCACGATCGCGCGTGCCTACGGACGCGGCGCCGACGTCGACGCTGAGCGGGTCGCGCGACGACTCCACGCGGCGGACCCGATCGAGGTTCCGCTGACCGTCGTCTTCTCGAAGCGAGACGGGGTCGTCTCGTGGCAGGCCTGCATCGACCACGCGACGCCGGGCGTCGAGCACGTCGAGGTCTCCTCGACCCACATCGGTATGGGGATCGACCCGGACGTGTGGGCGATCGTCGCGGATCGGCTCGCTCGGTGACCGGATTCCATGACGATCACCGCCCAACTCTCTTCCCAGATGCTGCTGAGAGGCGCACAATCGCTGGGGAACACCACGAAGACCGGGACCTCGGACCTCGGCAACGGAGGAGAGGGTCCTTCCCGATGGGCCACACGAAGCACGAGGTCGCGGCGTACGACGACCCGGGCGCACTTGCCTGGCGTGCCGCGCGTTTCGTCGCGGGGTCGCTGGCCGAGGGCGTACCCGTCGTCATGGTCAGCCGGCCGGGTCACCGCCAGGCCATCGAGGACCTGCTGGCCGACTGGGGAGCCGACCCGGCGCGGGCGATCCGGGAGGGCAGCCTCATCTCCCTCGACGCCGACGCCACGATGCGCAGCCTCGTGGTCGACGGCCGTCCCGATCCCCGCCGCTTCGCGGAGGTCGTCGCATCTGTGATGCCTACCGATGGCGGTCCTGTCAGCGCCTACGGCGAGATGGTGGCCATGCTCTGGGAGCGCGGCGAGGTCGTAGCGGCCCTGGAGCTCGAGTCGCTGTGGAACACCGCCCTCGTGAAGCACCCCATCCGGTTGCTCTGCTCCTATCCGGGAGAGCTGCTCGCGGGTGCCGACCTGCGTGACGTGGCCCGGATGTGCGGCCTCCACGACCACGTCAGCCTCGTCGGGGCCCACCCGGGTGCGGGCGCGATGCCGACCGGTGACGACGCGGCCATGTCCAGCGTGCACCTGCCCGTCCCGGCCGCCGTCGCGTCGGTGCGCAGATTCGTGCGCGAAGCCCTGACCGGGTGGGGTCTCGACGACCTCATCGGCGACGCCACCCTCGTCACCTCCGAGCTCGCCACCAACGCGATCACGCATGGCAGCTCGCCCTTCAGGGCGTCACTCGTCCGCGCCCACGGCGTGGTCCGGGTCGCGGTCGAGGACGGGTCCATGACGTGGCCCCAGCGGCACGAGGCCCAACCGGGCGACCAGGACGGACGAGGCATGGCGATCGTCGCGACGCTCTCGCACCGGTCCGGGTGCCACTCGACCCCGCACGGCAAGGTCGCGTGGGCCGAGCTGAGCGTCTGACCTCTTACCCAAGAGGCGGCAGCGTCACGACCTGCCCGGCATAGCTCAGGCCCGCACCGAAGGCGATCAGCAGCGCCGTGTCCCCGGTCTTGGCCTCGCCCTGGCGCAGCATCGCCTCCATGGCCAGCGGGACGGAGGCGGCCGAGGTGTTGCCGGAGTCGACCACGTCGGTGGCCACGGCCACCGACTCGGGGAGCTTGATGTTGCGGGTCAGGGTCTGGGTGATGCGCAGGTTCGCCTGGTGCGGGATGAAGGCGTCGAGGTCCTCGACCGAGACGCCGGCGGCCTCGAGCGCCTCGTGCGCGACCTCGGCCATCGCGAAGGGAGCCCAGCGGAAGACCGCCGTGCCCTCCATCTGCACCACCGGGTCCTCGAGCTGGTGGCCGCCGAGGCAGCTCGGCGTCTGGGTGATGACGTGCGACTGCGAGCCGTCCGAGCCCCAGGCGGTCGGGCCGATGCCGGTCGCGTCGGCCGGTCCCACGACCACCGCTCCGGCGCCGTCGGCGAAGATGAACGCCGTCCCGCGGTCGGTCGGGTCCATGAAGCGGCTCAGCTGCTCCACACCGATGACCAGGACGTATGTCTCGGCTCCCGAGCGCACCATCGAGGACGCCAGGTTGAGCGCGTGGCAGAAGCCCGCGCAGCCGGCGGAGACGTCGAAGGCCGCCGTCGTCGAGCCGAGCCGCGTCGCGATCTGCGGAGCGGACGCAGGCGTGTGCTCGGGGTGCGTCGAGGTCGCGACGATGACGCACCCGAGCTGGTCGGCGCTCACGCCGGACACCGCGAGGGCACGCTCGGCGGCGGTCGTCGCCATGGAGATGAGTGTCTCGTCCGGCCCGGCGAAGCGTCGGGTCTTGATCCCCGACCGGGTCTGGATCCACTCGTCGTTGGAGTCCAGCACCTCGCAGACCTCGTCATTCGTGACGACCCGCTCGGGGCGGTAGACCCCCAGTCCGAGCATCGCTGCGTGGGTCAGTTCGGTGGCCTGCTGGATCGTCATGTGGCGAGCATAGGACGAGGCGGGCGGGACTAGCGGTCGCCGACGGGCTGGGTCTCCGGGATCGGCGAGTCCGGCACCTCGCCGGGGTCGATCGGGTTCACGCTCGGGTCGCCCGAGGGGACGACGTCGGGGTTGGGATCAGGTTCCATCGGTGTGGTGGTCATCCCTCAGTCCTACGCCCGTCGCACCGAGGTGGCAACGCCTGCTCACCCCTTGTGGTGGGGCGGACCTACTCGACGAACGTGACCTCGACGCCGAGCGACTGACCGAGTCCGGTCAGCATCGCCTCGGTGTTCTCCCGCGCCTGATCGGTGAGCTCCGACTCCGCCGCGGCGGTCCGCAGCTTCTCCTCTGCCAGCTCGTAGACGTCTCCCTGGTCGTCCGTGGAGAGTGCGTCCTCGATCCGGTCGGCCAGGCCGCGGTCCTGGTCGTAGAGGTAGGTCCGCTCCTGGTCGAGGTTCGGCTCGGCCAGCTCAGCCTCCGGCAGCCGGATCTCCGCCGTCGTCCCGTCCTCCGACAGCACGACGTCGCCCTCCGCGAGGCCGGAGAAGTCGACGTACGCATCGACCGTGCCGGCTGCGACGAACAGTGAGCGCTCACCGGCGATGAAGCTGGGCACCCAGTTCACGTCCTCCTCGACGTCGAGGATGACCTCGAAGTTGCCGACGGCCGCGTGGTACTCGTTGAGGTCCTCGATCGACTTCAGGATCGGCGGCTGGCTCCGGTCGATCTCCTCGGTCCCGAACGGGTTCGCGAGGCCGAACAGCCCCGCCACGCCGAGCGCGGCGAGAGCCACGAAGCCGAGCACGCCGGCGATGAGCAGCCCGGTCAGCTTGAGGACGAAGTCCATGCGGGGGATTCCTTTCGACGAGCTCAGCAGAGGCTACGTGGGTGGCGGTTAGCACCACCTCACCCCAGCAGGCGCACGGTGCGCTCGTCCTCGTCACCGTCGCAGAAGCGGTCGAGCACCTCGGTGAAGAGCCGCTCCTCCGGATCGGCGTGGGCGAAGAGCGTCATCGAGGAGCGCAGCTTGATCGCATCGATCCCACCCAGCACGCGCTCCGCCGACACGCCCTCGAGGTCGAGCAACGCGCGGCAGCACTCGCGCAACCGCGGACCCAACACCTCGTGGGCGAGGTAGGCCCGTGCCTCGGCCGCGTCCGCGATGGCGTAGGACTGCGACGTCGGGCTCTGCCCGAGCCCGGCCACCTGCGGGAAGATCCACCACATCCAGTGGCTCCTCTTGCGCCCGGCACGCAGCTCGCCCAGCGCATCGTCATAGGTCCCAGCCTGCGCCAGGACAAAGCGTTCGAGATCCACGCGAGCTCCCTTGGTCGAGAGGCCATCGTGGCACGCGCGGCTAGGTTGACGCCGGTGCCCGACACCCCCTCCCGCGCCGCCCAGCTCGGCGCGATCGCCTTCCTGCTGCGACCGACGTACATCGCGACCGAGTTCGTGACCGCGGCAGCCACCACGGGCGGCTACAGCTTCGTCTCCGACTCGGTCAGCAAGCTCGGCGAGGTGGGCTGCTCGGCGGACTACTGCTCGCCGCGGCACGAGCTCATGAACGCGTCCTTCATGGGCTACGGCGTGCTCCTCGCCGGCGGCGCTCTGCTGCTCGCGAAGCCGCTCGGACCGTGGGTGACCGGGCTGCTCGTGGTGTCTGGGGTGGGCTCGTACGCCACCGGGCTGGTGCCGCTCGACCAGGACGCGACACTGCACGCGATCGCCGCGACGCCCCTCTTCATCGGGCAATCGCTGGCGCTGCTCCTGCTCGGCCACCGCCTGCGCGAAGAGAGCCCCGGTGTCGCGAAGGCGCTCCTGGCCACGGGAGTCGTCACCGCCACCGCCGCCGTCGGCTTCATCCTCTCCGGCGACGAGCGGGCCGCCGGTGCGCTTGAGCGACTGGCGCTGTGGCCGGTGCTCTTCGGGCTGGCCGGGTTCGCGTGGGGCCACCGCCCGGGCATGGGACGACCCCGCCACTAGAGGGACGGGGTCGAGTCTCAGACGCTCTTGCCGCGTCCCCGACGCTCCTGCAGCTTGCGGGTGGCGTCCTTGAGCTTGGCCTGGTTGTGCGGCTTACGGGCCTCGTCGTAGACCATCTTCGCGACCCCGAGGGCGCCTGACTTCTTCATGATTCCCATGCCTCGAACCTAGCCAGAGGAGGCAAGCGACTCGACCAATCCGTGACCCGGGTCACGTCGAACACCTTCAAGATCCGCCGCTCGGCGGATTCCTCCGACGAAGGGTTCCAACCATGCGTCTCCCCTCCCTGCGCCGCCCGTCCCCCTCGATGGCCGTGTCGATCATGGCCCTGCTCGTGGCGTCGACCGGTACGTCGTACGCAGCCGGCCTGATCGGCTCCGACGAGGTGCGCAACAACTCGCTGACCACCATGGACATCAAGGACAGCTCGCTCAAGGGTCGTGACGTCAAGGACAACGTCCTGGGGTCCAACAAGATCCGCAACGGCTCGCTGAAGTCCAAGGACTTCAAGGCCGGCCAGCTCCCCGCCGGCGCGCAGGGTCCCGCAGGTGTCGGCCGCTGGGCCCTCGTCGACGCGACCGGCGCGATCATCGCCCAGTCCGGTGGCTTCACCGTGACCGCGGGCTACCCCGCGGCACCCGCCGCAGCCAACGGCAACGTCTACATCAACGCCGGCGAGGACCTCAGCAACAACGGGATCATCGCCACGATCGCGCTGCAGAACACCGCTGACCAGAACGCTGACGGGATCATGAACGGTCGCGCCCCGGGCTCCGACGTCAACCCGGAGTTCTCCGGCGAGGCCGCCGCCGCCATGTGCCAGCCCGGCGTCGTCAACTGTGCTCCTGCGGGCACCGCCAACACCAACCACCTCGTGGTGAGCCCGCGCAACAGTGACGGAAGCGTCACCGGCGACGGCACCCGCAAGCGCTTCTACGTCGTCGTCACCGGCGACTCGAGCGACCGCGGCTGACCGCGGCTGCTGCCACAGGAGGCCGGCCCCGCGTTTGGGGTCGGCCTCCGAGGGAACTCTCTCCTCGACGCACGAGGAGCTCCCATGACCATCGTTCTCAACCCGCAGGCCGTCCGTGACGGTTGGCAGTACGCCGACAGCGCCCGGTCCGAGGTCCAGGATGCGCGCAGCCGCACGGCCGAGGCGGCCGGCCACGGCATGAGCGACCTGGCCGCCACGCTGACCGATGCCGCCAGCGACCTCGACGGCGTGCTCGGCGTGGTCCTCGGTGTGATCGCCGAGCACCACACCAACACCGAGACCTGCATCGCCGACTTCCGGGCCAGCGACGGCAACTCGGCGGGTGAGTTCCATGGGCTTGCTCGATGACACCATCGCCCGGCTGAGGGACGTCCTCGCGACCGTCGAGGACATCGATCTCTGGCCGCCGTGGGACGCCGCGCAGACCATCGTCGACGCGGTGGCCCAGGCCATCGAGATCGCCACCGAGCCCCCCGCCCCGGAGCCCGGCGACCTCACCACCGCGGCTTCCGTGTGGCGCCGCATCGCCACCTCGGTCGACAGCGGTTGCGACGAGCTCGTGACCTGCCGCACGCGCATCGACACCACCGCGTGGGACGGCACCGCAGGCGACGCCTTCCGCACCTCGATCGGGCGGCTGCGCACCCGCACCGCCACCGTCCCGCCCGCCGCCCGCGACGTGGCCACCGCCCTCGACACCCTCGCAGAGGCCATGACGTCGGCCCGTGACCGGCACCGCCGGGCCGACGACATGCTCCGAGGCAACCTCGAGCTCTCGTGGGGCGACCTGTGGCCGTGGGAGCTCGTCGACTTCCTCCGCGGCGTGGTCGAGGGCGTCGTCCACGCCATCACCGAGGCCATCTGCTCCTACGTCGACGCCCGGGACGCCGTCCAGGTCGCGAAGAACGCGATCCGCACGGCCATGGACGAGATCGACCTGCCGGACACCCTTCCCGAGGGTGTCAGCCCTGTCTCCGTGGTCAACGCCTGGGAGGACGAGGACGGCCCACTCTCTGGCGCGACGCTGGCGGACTACGACCAGGCCTTCGACGACCTCACCCCCGCGCAGAAGCAGGCGGTCCGCGACGCCCTCGCCGGCGCCGTCAGCGACGAGGAGCGCGCGTGGATCCTGGCCGGCGTCGCCTCCGGGCTCACCGGCACCGCACTGCTCAACTACCTCAACCGGCTGCGCACCATGACGCCCGCCCAGCTCGACGCCCTCGATCCACCGACCGACGGCTCCTACTCCCAGCCCGACCAGACGACCTGCGGCTCCTCGAGCCTCGTCATGTCGCGCATGCTCAACGACCCGGCGTACGCACTCTGGATGGAGACCGGCTACGACCCCGAGACCGGGCTCACCGACACGCGCACGCCCGAGCAGCGCTTCGCCGACGAGTCCCTCGCGATGCACGACCGCACCAACTCCGTCACCGACCGCGATGGCGACCTCCAGTTCCCGTGGCCCGAGGCAGCCGGCACCCAGCCCTGGGCAGTGGCCAACGAGATGTCGTCGGGCGGAGGCAGCGGCGTCCCCGGCACCGACTACGAGGTGCAGACCGTCGCGCCCAGCGACCGCGGCGACACCTACGACCACATCGCGTCGTCGGTCGAGGACGGCCACGCGGTCCCGCTGTACGTTGGCGACTCGACCCGGCCCGGACACGTCGTCCTGGTCACCGGGAGCGACAGCGACTCGCTCACGATCTACGACCCCGCCTCAGGACAGGAGCAGACCATCTCCCGCGACGACTTCACCAGCGGAGACCTCGGGGTCTCGGGATGGGACGAGCCGTGGTTCGCCGTCACGCCGTCGTCCTGACCGCGCTGCTGGCCGTGCCCCTGGCCGGCTGCAGCGACGCGACCCCGGGAGCCCTCGACTCGGATGCCAGCGACCACGCCGCCGCGAGCGCGGTGTGGCGTGACCCGTGGGTCGCCCCGACCGTGGCCATGGCGCCCGGCCCCGGCCTCGGGACCGACGGCTGGGTGACCCGGGTCGTCGGCGGGCGCACCACGTCGTACGCCGTCCCGGTCGAGGCCGCGGCCACCGCCGAGCTCGCCGCCGCCGCCGAGGCCGGCTGGTTCCCCACGTCCAGCGAGTGCGGGACGAACCTCTCCGTCGCCCTCGCCGGTCCCGACGACGCTCTCGCCACCCTGGTCGTCACGCCGTCGGGGGACGGGTCAGAGGTCCGGGTGGCCGCGTTGGCCCCACACCACCTCGACGACGACTGGACGGCGCCGGAAGCTGGTCGAGCGGACCTGCCTCGACGGCGCTCCCTCCGACCTGGCCGAGCTGCCCGAGTCCTCCGAGCCGCTGCGCACGGCCGAGCTTCCGGACGTGGAGAGCGTGGGTTGGGAGTCCGACGAGCTCACGGACGACGACGCGGCCCTGCGCGAGGAGGTCAACGCCGACCTGGCGTCCAGGGAGATCGCCGAGATCCCGCCGCTGGGCCTGCGCGCCGGTGAGAACTGGCGCCGCGCCCCCGGCACCGAGGCGAGCGTCGTGGCCGATGACCTGACGGACCTGGGCAGCACGCTCGAGGGCTGGACCCTGACCTGGACGGCCTGCGGAGGTGGCGCGCCGACGCGGGCGACGTACGTCAGGTCCTTCGACCACGGACCCGCGGTCGCCTACGCGACGCTGGTCGACGGGCGGGCGTCGGTGCGGTTCACGCTGCCGATCCCCGAGGCGCCGGCCGACGACTCGGTGGCCGACCTCGCGCCGCTCACCGGGTCGCCATGCATGGGTGAGGTCGATGAGCTCACCGTCACCGGCACGCCGGCGGTCCTCCCGACCGAGCTGACCCCGGTCGCCGGCTGACCGTCCAGCGGACCGGGTGCGGCACAATCGCCCCGTGCCCACCATCTCTGTCGCCGGTCTCGGCTATGTCGGCCTGTCCATGGCTGTGCTCCTCGCACGCCACAACACCGTGCGCGGCCTCGACATCGACGCGGCTCGCATCGAGCGGCTCAGCCGGGGCGAGAGCCCGATCCACGACGAGGAGATCTCCCGCTTCCTCGCCGAGGAGGAGCTCGACCTCACCTTCACCACCGACGCGGAGGCCGCCCACGCCGGCGCCGACTTCGTGATCATCGCGACGCCGACCAACTACGACGAGTCGACCAACTACTTCGACACCTCGACCGTCGAGCACGTCGTGCGCGACGTGCACCGCATCAACCCCGAGGCCACGATGGTCGTGAAGTCGACCGTGCCGGTGGGCTACATCGAGGACGTACGCCGTCGCCTCGGCGTCGACAACGTCATCTTCTCTCCCGAGTTCCTCCGCGAGGGCAAGGCGCTGCTCGACAACCTGCATCCATCGCGGATCCTGGTCGGCGAGGACTCCGAGCGGGCCCGCGCCTTCGCCGACCTGCTGGTGCAGGGCGCCGACACCGACGACGTACCCGTGCTCTTCACCGAGCCCACCGAGGCGGAGGCGATCAAGCTGTTCGCCAACACCTACCTCGCGATGCGGGTGGCCTACTTCAACGAGCTCGACTCCTTCGCGATGGCCCGCGGTCTCGACAGCCGCCAGATCATCGACGCGATCGGCCTCGACCCGCGGATCGGCAGCCACTACAACAACCCGTCCTTCGGCTACGGCGGCCTGTGCCTCCCGAAGGACACCAAGCAGCTGCTCGCCAACTACTCCGACGTACCCCAGACGCTGATCTCCGCGATCGTCGACGCCAACACCACGCGCAAGGACTTCATCGCCTTCGACATCCTCGACCGCGCACCATCGGTCGTCGGCATCCACCGGTTGATCATGAAGGCCGGCTCCGACAACTTCCGCGAGTCGTCCGTGCAGGGGATCATGAAACGGCTCAAGGGCAAGGGCGTCGAGGTGATCGTCTACGAGCCCGAGCTCGACGAGGACACCTGGTTCGGCTCCGAGGTGACCCGCGACCTGGCGTCCTTCACGGCGCGCGCAGACGTCATCGTCGCCAACCGGATGGTCGCCGAGCTGGAGGACGTGAAGGACAAGGTCTACACGCGGGACCTCTTCGGCGCCGACTGATCGTCTCCCGGCTGCTGACGGTTGCGACAGCTCAGCGGCGGCGGCCGAAGAGCCGCCGGCGCTCGTGGGATCCACCCTCGGCATCCCGTACGACGTCCAGGTCGGGGCTGCCCGGAGCCGCGTCGGCCTTGCGGAGCGCCTTGGCCAGCCGGCGCTCGGACTTCTCGGGGTCCATCGGGGGACGTACGCCGAGCACGAAGCGCGCCACGTCGCGCTCGTCGACCGGCACGAAGCCGACGGCCGTCGCGGCGTAGGACTTCACGCCGAAGGCCTCCTCCAGCAGCGTGTCCGACGGGCCACCGAGGCGAGCCACCCGGGCCAGGGCCGAGGTGCGGACGAGGCGGGCAGACGCCCCGGAGGGATAGGTCAGCACGCGCGCGCCGTGGTGGGTGCGCTCGAGGTCGTCGAGCAGGGCAGACAGCGTGCGCGTCAGTGGCGCGAGCGACACGTCGGGGAGGGTCAGGACGAACTCGGCATCGGTGGAGGTCGGCGCGGACTCCACCAGCCGCACCCGCGGCTCGTGGAGATAGGTGCGGTGCACCAGCCGCGTCTCCAGCACCGGGTCGTCGACCGGCTGGACGCGGTCCTCGTGCACCGACGACCACGGTCCGACGACGACGACGCGCAGGTCGGGGACGTCCCCGTCGAGGAGCGAGTCGACCAACCGGATGGTCTCGTCGGCGGGCCCCGCGTCGACGACAACCTCGAGGTAGGGGACTTGATAGGCCCGGCCGTTGCGGTTGCGCTTGGGGCGCATCGACGGGACGAGGTCGGCGAGGAAGGGGTCGTTGTAGCGGTTGACCTGCTCGGCCCGGCGCAGCACCTGCGACCGGCCGAGGTGCCAGCTGCGCGCCTCGCGGTCGACGACGAAGACGCCGCCGGCCTGGGCGAGCTCGTGCCCGAGCGCCATGTCCTCGCCGAGCCGCAAGGTGCGGTCGAAGCCGCGGGAGTCGACGTAGAGCGCCTTCGTCACCGAGCCGGTCATCCCGATGTGGAACCGCTGCGCCCGCGGTCCGGCGGTGCGCAGGTCGTCGGTCTTCGCCCAGTAGTCCTCGACCCACTGGTGCGGCTCGTGCTCCTGGCCGGGGAAGAGATCCGCCGCTCCGCCGGCCGCCACCCGGTCGCGTACGACGGCGGGGTCGAGGTCGAACAACGACGCGGGGTCGACGAAGCGCTTGTCACCACCGGGGACGGCGTAGTCGATGAGGTGGTGCCAGCGGGCGTGCGCCTCGACCTCCTCGCGGTAGGGAAGCATGTCGGCGTCGAACCAGTGAAGGACGTCGCCCTCGGCGGCGAGCGCGCCGAGGTGGCAGGCGTTGGCGCGGCCCCAGCCCTCCTCGACCCGGATCAGCTTCGTGTGGTCCGGACGGACCTCGGGCAGCTCCTGTCTCGGTGAGCTCTGGTCGTCGACGACGATCACCTCGAGCAGGTGCGAGGGGTAGGACTGAGCAGCGAGGCCGGCCAGGACGTAGGGCAGCGTGCGCTGGTAGTTGAAGGTCGGGACGACGACGGTCACCGACAGCGTCGGCGTCCAGTCACCGAGGGTCGCCGGCCTCAGCGATCCCCAGTCGTTGTGGCGCACCACCGGCTGACTGCTCATTCACGTTCCCCCGTCAGAGCCGGCCACGTCGGGCCGGTCGAGCGGATCGATCTCGAGTGCCCTGCTGGGCGCGAAACCGGTCCACTCGGTGTCCACGATGTCAGGTCGGCGGAACTCGTCGTCATCACGGACCCAGGTGTGTCCCTCGCCGGTGCGTCGCAGGACGTAGCCGAGGCCGTGGGTGCGGTAGATCCGGCCGCCCGCCGCCTCGACCCCCGCGAGCAGCTGCGCGTCGACGAACCTCCGGACGCGCCGGAAGTCGCCGAGCGACCCGAGCAGACCGCGGTCGAGCAGCAGCGTGCCGCCGGCGACGAACCTGGCGAAGATCTCCGAGGGGTGGCTGCGCCGGACGGTGAGGTCGTCGCGCTGGAGGTAGACGTACTCCGACGGCATCCCGACCACGTCGGCGCCGGAGAACCGGCGCGCCATCAGCAGGTCGTGGACCGCGTCCGGGGAGTACCAGTCGTCGTCGTCGACCTTCAGCAGCACCTCGCTGGACGCGGCTCGTGCCGCTCCGGTCAGCACGTCGCCGAAGAAGTCCGACTGGGCGAAGGTGAGGACCTGGTGCGGCCGGTCGCCCAGCGCACGGCGTACGGCGTCGGCGTCGGGCTCGAAGCCGTGGGCGGCCAGCACGAGCTCGACGTCGGCACCTCGCTGGCGGGCGATCTGGCGCAGCGCGAAGTCGAGCATCTGCGGCCGCTTGGTCGCGAGCAGCGCACTGACCGGCGACAACCCCACGTGGCGGGCGCCGGAGCGGCTGGCGAGGGCCGAGCGCCAGGCCAGCGTGGAGTGGTGGTCGAAGGCCGCGCGACGCACGGCGAGGCTGTGCTCCTCGCGACGCAGCGGGTCGTCGAGGTCGACGGCTGCGGCCATCGCGTCCGCGAGCGGGGTCGCCAGCGACGGCAGTCCCTCGGCGACCAGCGGCACCCCGGAGATCGCGAGAGCGAGGACGTCGGCCGAGGACACCTCGCGGTCGACGCGCACGCCCTGGAAGGCGCGCGCCGCGGCCACGACGCCCTCGGTCACCGGCCCGGCGGTCAGCCGCGACAGCTCGACGACGGGGTGGTCCCAGTCCTTGCGGAAGCCGACGGGGTTGAAGATCCGCTCGTCGACGGGGTCGGCACCGGGGTCCGTGACGACGGTGGGCGCGCGGTCGATGACGTGGTGCGCGTCGACGGTGGCGTCCTCGACGGCGACGATCACGTCGGGAGGTACGTCGCGCTCGGCCGCGGCAGCCTCGGCCGCGTCGGTGACCAGGATGCTGCGCGCGTCGAGGCCGGGAGCGGCGGGGCGCCCGGCGTACGCCGTGACGAGTCCGCCGTGGGTGGTGTCACCGGGGCCGGCGGCCTGGCGCGCCATCTCCATGACGACGAGCTGGGCGCGGGCGCCGCCGGCGAAGCGGACGACCATCAGGACCCCACGGTCACCGGCCTCGCGGGCGGCGAGGTGAAGGAGCCTGGGCCACTCGGGGCGCGGCACCAGCACCCACGGGGTGGGCGCGTCGGTGAGCCAGCAGGCGGCGACCTTGACCTGGCCGAGGGCAGGTACGGCGCTGGCCATCCGGCGCAGCCGGGCGCGGTCGGCGGCCACGACGAGCACCGAGCCCCATCCCTTCAGCGGTCCGTGCAGCTGGGAGAGCATGACGACCTGCGGTGAGATCCCCGGGACGTCATCGATGCCCTGCAGCGCCTCCAGCCCGAGGCTGTCGGAGTCGTCGACCAGCACGAGCGTCGGGCCGGGCATCCGGAGGTCGTGGAGGGGATGGGGCTCGGTCATGCGCGCACCCGCTCCTTGAGCGACGGGGGCAGCGAGTGCTTGACGAGCGGGCGCGGCTGGCGCCACAGCCAGTCGCGGCTGACGTGGTCGATGATGTGCACGCCGGGTGGGGCGGTGACCTTCACGAGTCCGCCGAGCTCCTCGGGCGAGCTCCGTTGCGGATGGCCTCGTCCACCTCGAACTCGCGCAGCTTGCGGTAGAGGCGGGTGTTGGTGAAGTCGACGCCGTCGCGCCGCCAGTGCGCGTACTCGTCCGCGTCGAGCCACTTCACCTCGACACACAACCCCTGCTGCAGCACGACACGCTCCACCCCCGGGGGAAACTCTCTCAGCTCCCAGTCGAAGGCCTTCACGAAGGTGTAGTCCGGGCCCATCGGATAGACCCACGGCTCGAGGAAGCGCAGCGACAGGTCGAGCCAGCCGGTCGACTCGTCGACGACCGTCAGCGGGTGCCGCGGCATCGCCACGATCGCGTCGGTCGACTGCAGCTGCCACGACAGGTCGCGCAGGATGCCGGCCCCCTCGGGCGTGAGCACCATGTCGCCGTCCCACTTCATCGAGTAGGTCGTGCGGACGTGGGAGAAGCACCAGTTGTAGAAGTGCGTGAGCGAGTGGACGCTCGTCGCCGGGGTGGCGAGGTGCTCACCCCCGGCCCGCGCCACCTGGTGGGGATAGTCGAGGACGGTCAGTCGCTCGGCCGCCCCGCACTCCTCGGCCACGCGACGGGCGACGTCGGCGGTGCCGTCGTCGGAACCGTTGTCGACGAGCAGCACGTGCTGGACCGCGGAGAAGATCGGCGGCAGCACCCACGGCAGGTTGCGCGCCTCGTTGCGCACCCGGAAGACGCAGGTGAGCCCCGCCGTGAGCGGTTCGCCGGACGACCACGGCCACGTGACGTCGAAGCCGGGCTCGCCCTCCAGCGAGACGATGTCGGGCATCCTCAACGCTCCCGGCCGATGGCCTTGCGCAGCTTCTGGCGGGCCGCCGGCGGCACCATCGCCCGTACGGCGTGGGGCACCCGGTCCGCGCCCCGCCCGGCGGACGGGGCCGCGGACGGCGACTCCACCTCGCGGCGCGCCTCGGCCGCCGCCGTACGACGTTGGGCGAGGACGGTCGAGTGGGCGAACGCCTCGGCCTCGGCGTACTGCTCGGCATAGGCAGCGCGCAGCTGGTCGCACCGCTCCTGGCCCTCGGCGCTGTCGTCGTCGGCGATCGCGTCGAGCGCCTGCCAGGTCTCGTCGGCGAGCTCGCGCAGCCGGGCCGGGACGCCGATGTCGTCCCATGTCATGGTGACCCGGCGCAGGGTCGGGTCGATGAAGCGATGCACCTCGGCGATGTCGACGGCCATCGCGGTCTTCACGCCGTTGAGGTCGAAGGCCTCACCGAGGGCGAAGACCGGCTGCGTCCAGTCGTCGAGCAGGTCGCCGTAGCGCACGAAGGCGCGCTGCTGGCCGCGGGTCGCGCGCTCGGTGTGGAGCATCATGTTGATCCACGCGGCGGTGCGGGTGACGGCGCCCTGGTCGGAGCCGGCACCCATCTGGCCGTAGTACTTCTGCTTGGAGCCGACGACCTCGGTGACCGGACGCAGCATCGTGACGTACGACGCGGTGGCATCGGTGCGCTCGGCCGCGGCCCGCCACAGACCGAGGAACCACGCGGCCCGCGGGTCCTTGATGACGAGCTCGTCGCCGACGGCGAACTGCTCCTCGAGCCACGTCGTCACCCGCTCGCGGGTGGCGTGGTCGCCGCTGGTGGTGCCGGTGTCGAGCCAGGCGCGCGGACGGGCGTCGGAGACCTGCACGTTGCTGCGCTGGAGCAGCTCGGTGTGGAGGTCGACGACCCACCGCGGCTCGCCGAAGCCCTTGGGGTTGGTCGCGTCGGCCACCACCTCGGGCTGCGGGACGTGCAGACCGAGGGTGCGCAGGGTGCCGGCCATGGTGCTCGTGCCGCTGCGGCCCGAGCCGACGACGAACACGACGCGGCGGCGGCTACTCATGTTCGGCAGCCTATCGGTGGGTCTCCGGGCCGGGAGTCGTCCCGTCGGGTCCCGAGGGTGGCGGACGCGGCCCGGCAGGTCAGAGGTGCTGCGGCTGCGCGGCGATCAGGTCGGCGTACCACTGGAAGGACTTCTTGGGCGTCCGCTCCAGGGTGTCGTAGTCGACGTGCACGAGCCCGAAGCGCTGCGTGTAGCCCTCGGCCCACTCGAAGTTGTCCATCAGCGACCAGCAGTAGTAGCCGCGGATGTCGACACCGCGGATGATCGCCTCGGAGACGGCCGTGATGTGGGAGTGGAGGTAGTCGATGCGCTGCTGGTCGTCGACGACACCGTTCTCGTCGGGGCCCATGTTGTAGCTGCAACCCGACTCGGTGATGTAGATCGGCGGCAGGGCGGCGCGGAAGCGGGCGCGGAACATGACGAGCCACTCGCGCAGGGCGTCGGGGACAACCGGCCAGCCGAAGTCGGTGGTCGGGTGGCCGACGACCTCGCGTGACTCGAACGGGACGTCGGAGTCCTCGTCGGCGGCGGCGATCTTCAGCGGGTTGTAGTAGTTCACGCCGTAGAAGTCGAGCGGCTGGCGGATCGTCGCGAGGTCGCCGTCGTGCATGACGTCCTCGAACAGCGGCGCCAGGTCGGCCGGGTAGCGGCCCAGCAGCATCGGCTCGAGGAACATGCCGTTCCAGAGGGCGTCGAAGATCTTGCTGGCACCGACGTCGGCGTCGTCGTCGCTGGCGGGCCAGATGGGCGCGTGGTTGTTGGCGCAGCCGATCGAGGTCGCGCCCGCCCTGCGCAGCTCGATCGCCGCGCGGCCGTGGGCCAGGAGCAGGTGGTGAGCGGCCGGGAGGGCGTCGAAGAGCAGGTCCTTGCCCGGCGCGTGCACTCCGGTGCCGTAGCCCTGGATCGCGGCCACGTTGGGCTCGTTGATCGGGATCCAGTGCTCGACGCGGTCGGCGAACCGCTCCCCCAGGATGCGGGCGTACTCGGCGAAGCAGTCGACGGTGTCGCGGTTCAGCCATCCGCCGTCGTCCTCGAGCGCCTGCGGCAGGTCCCAGTGGTAGAGCGTCACCATCGGCTGGACGCCGTGCGCGAGGAGGGAGTCGATGAGCCGGTCGTAGAAGGCCAGGCCGGCCTCGTTGGCCGGGCCTCGTCCGGTGGGCTGGATGCGCGGCCAGCTGATCGAGAGCCGGTAACCGCCGGTGCCGAGCCGCTGGATCAGGTCCACGTCCTCCTCGAACCGGTGGTAGTGGTCGCACGCCACGTCGCCGTTGCTGCCGTCCGAGATCCGGCCCGGCTCCGCGGCGAACGTGTCCCAGATGCTCGGTCCCTTGCCGTCCTCGGTGGCGGCTCCCTCGATCTGGTAGGCCGCCGTGCTCGTGCCGAAGCGGAACCCCGGAGGGAGCCTCGGGAACGTGGACGGGCCAGGGTCGGTCACATGGGCGAAGATATCGGCATGAGCGTCCTGCTGTACGCGGGTTCGGACAGGTCGTCCACCTCGGCGCCCGGTCGCCTGACGCACCATTCCTTCTCCTTCGGCGAGCACTACGACCCGGCCAATCTCGGCTTCGGGCCGCTGGTGTGCCACAACGACGACCACCTGTCCCCCGGCGCCGGCTATCCCGAGCACCCGCACTCCGAGCTGGAGATCGTGACCTGGGTGCTCGAGGGAGCCCTCGTGCACACCGACTCGACCGGCGCGAGCCACGTCCTCGAGGCCGGTCGGGCCCAGGTCCTGTCGGCCGGATCGGGCATCCGGCACTCCGAGGTCGCCGACCCCGGATCAGGTCGCTGCCGGTTCGTCCAGGCGTGGCTGACGCCCGACACGCCGGGAACGACGCCGTCGTACGTCGTCGGGGAGGCACCGCGGAGGCCCGGGGAGCTCGTCGAGGTCGCGGGCGGCGCGGGCCTGCCGGTCGGGACGACCGGGGCCCGGCTGCTGGTCGCCAGCCTCGCTCCCGGCCAGGCGGTACACCTGCCCGAGGACCCCCGCCAGCACGTGTTCGCGGCCACCGGGTCGGTGACGCTGGACGGAGATCCGCTGCGCGCCGGAGACGCCGTACGGATCAGCAACGAGGGCGGCGGACGGACCGTGCGGGCGGGCTCACCCAGCGAGCTGCTGGTCTGGTCATTCGCCGGCTGAATCCGGGGTTTCAGGCCGCCTCGAACGCCGCCGTGCCGCAGGAGAGCAAAGAAAGGTCACACTTCATCCGAACATCGGACAAGGGCCTGCAGACGCTGGCAAGGTTCCCTTCCGGCGCGCTCCTTGGTGACCCCATGCAGCAAGGGGCGCGCCTACGCAGGTGAGCGGGCTATTCGACGGTGACCGACTTCGCCAGGTTGCGGGGCTTGTCGATGTCGTGGCCCAGGTGCTGCGCGGCGTGGTAGGCCAGCAGCTGCAGCGGGATGGTGAGCAGGATCGGGTCCAGCTCCGGCTCGTTCTTCGGTACGACGATGCGACGCGCGTCGACCTCCCCGAGGTCGACCCCCTCGTGCGTCACCACGACGAGCGGACCACTGCGTGCGGAGATCTCGTGGAGCGCCGCGACGTTGCGCTCGGCCAGCTCGTCGGCGGGCACCAGCGCCACCGTCGGCACCTCGGGCGAGATCAGCGCCAGCGGGCCGTGCTTGAGCTCGGAGGTCTGGTAGGCCTCGGCATGGCGATAGCTGATCTCCTTGAACTTCTGGGCACCCTCGCGGGCCACCGGGTAGCCCCGCACGCGACCGACGAAGAACAGGCTCTCGGCCTCGGCGAGCAGCTTCGCGACCTCGACCAGGTCGGCCTCGCCGGCGAGGATCTCCCCGATCTGGTCGGGCAACCTCTCGAGGCCGGCGACCAGGCGCTTCCCGTCGGCGATCGACAGGTCCCGGACCCGACCGAGCTGAAGGGCCAGCAGGGCGAAGCCGAGGAACATGTTGGTGAGCGCCTTGGTGCTCGCGACCGCCACCTCGGGACCGGCGTGGAGGTAGATCCCGCCGTCGCACTCACGCGCGATCGCCGAGCCCACGACGTTGACCAGCCCGACGCAGCGCCCGCCCTTGCGGCGTACCTCCTGGACTGCGAGGAGGGTGTCGATGGTCTCCCCCGACTGGCTCACCGCGACGTAGAGGGTGTCGGGCTCGATCACCGGGTCGCGGTAGCGGAACTCGCTCGCCGCCTCGGCGTCGGCGGGGATGCGGGCCAGCTCCTCGATCAGGGCGGCGCCCATCTGGCCGACGTAGTAGGCAGAACCGCAGCCGAGGATCTTGACCCTGCGCACTGCTCGCAGCTCCCGGGCGTCCATCTCGAGGCCGCCGAGGTGCGCGGTGCCGAACCGGTCGTCGAGGCGTCCGCGCAGCGCCGCCTGCGCCGTCGTCGGCTGCTCGAGCATCTCCTTGTGCATGAAGGACTCGTGGTCGCCGGCGTCGTAGGCGGACGCGTCGACGTCGACCTCGCTGGCCGACTTGCCGGTGGCCGAGAGGTCGCTGTGGCGCATCGTGGTGAAGCCGCTGGCGGTGACGGTCGCGAGCTCACCGTCGTCGAGGATGGCGACGGTGGTGGTGTGGCGGACGATCGCGGCGAGGTCGGAGGCCACGAACATCTCCTTGTCGCCGACCCCGATGATGAGCGGGCTGCCGTTGCGCGCCACGACGATGCGGTCGGGGAAATCGGCGTGCACGACGGCCAGGCCGTACGTCCCCACCACAGCCGCGAGGGCGTCACGCACCTTGCCCTCGAGGGTGTCCGAGCTGCTGCGGGCGACCAGGTGGGCGAGCACCTCGGTGTCGGTGTCGCTCGCCAGGGTCACCCCGGCGTCGGTGAGCTGGGCGCGCAGGGCCGCGGAGTTGTCGAGGATGCCGTTGTGCACGACCGCGACCAAGCCGTCCTCGTCGGCGTGCGGGTGGGCGTTGGCGTCGGTGGCCGGGCCGTGCGTCGCCCACCGGGTGTGCCCGATCCCGACCGTGCCGGCGAAGCGCTTGGGGAGCGCGTCGGTCAGGTCACGGACCCGGCCGGCCTGCTTGGCGACCCTGAGCCCGGAGCGGCCGAGGACCGCGACGCCCGCCGAGTCGTAGCCCCGGTGCTCCAGCCGGGTGAGCCCCTCCAGGACGAGGGGCGCCGCGTCCTGCCGGCCGAGGTATCCGACGATTCCGCACATTGCTGGTGTCTCCTTGGTGGTCTGTCTCGGGTTCGAGTGGGTCTCGGGAGGAGACCTAGCCGTAGACGATGCGGCGCAGCTGCCGTTCGGAGAGCTCGGGGGCGGCGAACACGCGCGTCCCCAGCTCCTCGGCGATGCGCAGGAAGATCTCGGGGTTCTTCGAGCCGTACGTCTTCAGGCTGGCGTGACGGAGCCGGACGTAGTCCTCCACGCCCTGGGCGTGGAACGCGATCACGTCGTCGACCACCCGTGCCGCCTCGCTCTCGGTGAGCGACGTGGTGGCGGCGACATGGGCGACGAGGGCAGGATCCGGCACCGCACGAGGATGCTCCCGCCGCGCCCTCTTGCGCAAGTTCCTGCCCGATATCGGGCACATTCTCGCGATTGGCGCTCCAGGCCGTCGATTCGGTGCCGGCCCTCCCCTCCTCGGCCATCGTCACACCAGTCCCAAGTGGGGTGTCACGACGCGATCAGTCCTTCAGCGGGAGGTCGGGTGGGGAAGTTCCGACATCCTTCAGCGAAATGGTGGTGTGCCGGTGGGGACGTGTTAGGTTGGGTGAACAGAAAGTGAACAGGAGGTGTCACATGGACAAGCACGAGATGGCCTGCAGCTGGGTCCCCGTCACCGACGAGTCGGGTCGCACCCACATGGAGGCACGCTGGACGCTGACCCCGGTCGCAGTCCGCAAGGCCGCCTGACCCAACCTTCAACACCGCCACGAGCCACGCCCCCAGGGCGTGGCTCGTGGCATTTCCACCTGGCAGGAAACTTCTTCCAGCACGCCGGGAATGAATGAGGGGGTCGGCCCGTTGACATGGTTGAAAGTTCTACTAACAACCATCTGAGGAGTTCATCCGCATGAGCACCAGCTTCGACACCCCCACCACCGCCATCGACGACATCACCGGCGACTACACCATCGACGCCTCGCACAGCCGCCTCGGATTCGTCGCCCGCCACGCGATGGTGACCAAGGTCCGCGGCCAGTTCGGCACCTTCGAGGGCACCGCCCACATCGACGCCACCACCCCGTCCGACTCCAGGGTCGACCTCACCATCGACGTCTCCTCCGTCGACACCCGCAGCGCCGACCGCGACGGTCACCTCAAGTCCGGCGACTTCTTCGACGTCGAGCAGTTCCCCACCATCACCTTCTCCTCGACCAAGGTCGAGCGCGACGGCGCCGAGTGGACCGTCACCGGCGACCTCACCATCAAGGACGTCACCCGTCCCGTCACGATCGAGTTCGAGGAGACCGGCTCGGCCCGCGACCCCTTCGGCAACCTGCGCGTCGGCTTCGAGGGCGAGACCACCATCAACCGCAAGGACTTCGGCCTCAGCTGGAACGCCGCCCTCGAGACCGGTGGCGTGCTCGTCTCCGAGAAGATCAAGCTCGAGTTCGACGTCTCCGCCATCCGCAACGCCTGATCCCACCTGCCCACCGGGCAGGAATGTGCAGCGATCGGCCTCGACCGGGCACATGTGTGCAGCACCACCGCACATATGTGCCCGGTCAGCGCATTTCTGGGGACATTCGCGCCCGCTCGGCGGTCGGGGACCCGGCTGGCGGTCAGGTGCGGGGGTTCTTGCCCTTGTAGCCGCCGCCGCTGCTTGCGCCGTGTCCACCCGTACGCGCGCGCTGGGGACCCTTGTCGAGCTCGAGCTCGATCAGCTTGCCGGAGATCCGGGTGCCGGAGAGGCGCTCCAGGGTGCCGCCGGGCAGGGTGGCGGGCAGCTCGACGAGCGAGAAGTCCGGCTTGATCGAGATGTAGCCGAAGTCGCCGCGCGACAGTCCGCCCTCGTTGGCCAGGGCGCCGACGATCTGGCGGGGCTCGACCTTGTGGCGCTTGCCGACCGAGATGCGGTACGTCGCCATCGGCACGTCGCTGCGGTCGCCGCGGGGAGCCCGCTCGCGCTGGGCCTTGCCGCTGTGGGTGGGTCGGTCGTCGAAGCTGCGGGTGGACCGCTCGGGCTCCGGCTCGAGGAGCAGCGGCTGCTCGCCGTGCATGACGGCCGCCAGTGCGGCAGCGACGTCGACCTCGGCCACGTCGTGCTCGCTGACGTAGTGGGACACCACGTCGCGGAAGAAGTCGATCCGCTCGGGCTGGGTCAGCGCCTGGGTGATCTGGTCGTCGAAGCGCGTGAGGCGGGTCGCGTTGACGTCGTCGACGGTCGGCAGCTGCATCTGGGTGAGCGGCTGGCGGGTGGCCTTCTCGATGGCGCGCAGCAGGTGGCGCTCGCGGGGGGTGACGAACGCGATCGAGTCACCCGTGCGACCCGCGCGACCCGTACGGCCGATGCGGTGGACGTAGGACTCGGTGTCGGTGGGGATGTCGTAGTTGACGACGTGGCTGATGCGCTCGACGTCCAGGCCGCGGGCCGCGACGTCGGTGGCGACGAGGATGTCGAGCTTGCCGGCCTTGAGCTGGTTGATGGTGCGCTCGCGCTGCACCTGGGCGACGTCACCGTTGATCGCCATCGCGGAGTAGCCGCGGGCACGGAGCTTCTCGGCCAGCGTCTCGGTCTCGTTCTTGGTGCGGACGAAGACGATCATGCCCTCGAAGTTCTCCACCTCGAGGATGCGCGTGAGGGCGTCGACCTTCTGGGGGTAGGACACGATCAGGTAGCGCTGGGTGATGGCCGAGACCGTCGACGTCTTGTTCTTGACGGTGATCTCGACCGGGTCGTCGAGGTACTTCTTGGAGATGCGGCGGATCTGGGGCGGCATCGTGGCCGAGAACAGCGCCACGTGCTTGCTGTCGGGGGTGTCGGCGAGGATCGTCTCGACGTCCTCGGCGAAGCCCATCTTCAGCATCTCGTCGGCCTCGTCGAGCACCAGGAAGCGCAGCTCCGACAGGTCGAGGGTGCCCTTCTCGAGGTGGTCCATGATCCGGCCGGGCGTGCCGACGACGACGTGGACGCCGCGACGCAGCGCGGAGAGCTGGACGCCGTAGCCCTGGCCGCCGTAGATGGGCAGCACGCGGACGCCCTTCATGTGGGCGGCGTACTTCTCGAAGGCCTCCGAGACCTGGAGCGCGAGCTCACGGGTCGGGGCCAGCACGAGCGCCTGCGGCGTCTTCTGGGAGAAGTCGAGCTGGGAGAGGATCGGGAGCGCGAACGCGGCCGTCTTGCCGGTGCCGGTCTGGGCCAGGCCGACGACGTGGCGGCCCTCGAGCAGCGGCGGGATGGTGAGGGCCTGGATCTGCGAGGGCGACTCGTAGCCGACGTCGGCAAGCACCTTGAGGACCTCGGGCGCGAGGCCGAGGTCGGAGAAGCTCGGCTGGGGAAGGTCGGTTTGATCGTCGCTCACGCCTGCAACGGTAGGGCCTCACGGGGTATAAGGGCATTCCTCAGCAGCCACCAATCCGTCGGTTAACCGTGCGACAGGGCCCCGCGTGAGGTAGCACACTTCCCTCATGCCCAGCACCACGCCTCCACAGCCCGCACTCCCCGACGGGCTCACGACCCGGCCGCTCCGGACCACCGACTCCCGTGCCGTCTTCGAGCTGATGGCCGCCCAGCAGCTCGTGGACACCGGTCAGGTCTCGATCGAGGAGTCCGACATCGTCAGCGACTGGGCGCGCCCCAGCCACGACCTGGCCGGTCGCTCGGTCGGCGTCTTCGACGGCGACGAGCTCGTGGCGTACGCCGAGCTGATGGGCGCGGACCGCGCCGACACGAGCGTGCTGCCCTCCCACCGCGGCCGCGGCATCGGCACCTGGCTGGCCCACTGGCTCCAGCAGCTGGGGCGCGAGGTCGGCTCCACGGTGGTGGGCATGCCGGTGCCCCAGGGCTCACCCGGCGACCGGCTGCTGGAGGCACTCGGCTTCCGCGTGCGGTGGACCAGCTGGGTGCTCACCCTCCCCGAGGGCGCGACGATCCCGGCGCGGGACCTGCCCCCGGGCTACACGATCCGACCGGCCGGACCCGGCGACGTACGCGCTGCCCACGACGTCCTGGAGGACGCGTTCCTCGAGTGGTCGGAGCGCGAGCGCGAGCCGTTCGAGGACTTCGAGGCGTCCACGTCGGGCCGGCCGGGCTTCGAGCCGTGGAACCTCCGCGTCGCGCTCGACCCGCACGGTGACGTGGTCGGTGTCTCGCTGGTCCTCGTCTCCGACGAGGGCACGACCGGGTACGTCGACCGCCTCGCCGTCCGCAAGGACCAGCGCAACCGTGGCCTGGCCCAGGCGCTGCTCGTCGACTCCTTCGCCGCGACCCGCGAGCACGGCACGACGACGTCCGAGCTCAGCACCGACTCGCGCACCGGAGCACTCGGCCTCTACGAGCGCGTGGGCATGACGGTCAGTCAGGTGTGGGTAAATCGCGGTATCGACCTGTTCTGACGAAGATTTTCGGCAGTCCTTGACCGTTGATCTGAGGAATCCGCAAGGACCATGTGGTCTAGACCACCCGTTTCGAGATTTCTGCGGCCTCTCCCGGTTCGGGGATATGCGCCGTACCATCAGGCAACGCCGTTCGGGCGGCGCCACGGCGGGACGTGGGGTCCTCGTCACGGCAACAGCAGTGGGGGTAGAGAACGTGCAAGATCTTCATGCTCTGGTGGTCGAAGACGACCCGGACATCTCATCAGCTCTGGTGGAGACGCTGGAGGGGGCAGGCTTCCGCGTCACGGCGGCGCGCGACGGTCGCGCCGCGGTCGACGTCGCGCTGGCCGACGCGCCCGACCTGGTCACTCTCGACCTGACGCTGCCGCACATGGACGGCATCGAGGTGTGCCGTCGCATCCGCGAGACCAGCGACTGCTACATCGTCATCGTCTCCGCCCGCTCGGAGGAGGTGGACAAGCTCATCGGCCTCGAGGTCGGTGCGGACGACTTCGTCCTCAAGCCCTTCTCGCCGCGCGAGCTGCGCGCCCGGGTCGCGGCGCTCTTCCGCCGTCCGCGCAACGGCACGGCGGTCGCCGAGGAGTCGCTCTCGCGACCCTTCCACGTCTCGTCCCCGCCGCAGCCGATGGACGAGCCGTCCACGATCGACTGCGGTGCCGGCCTGGTCATCAACCCGGGACGCCGCGAGGTGGAGATCAACGGCGCGATCGTCGAGCTGACCCGCATCGAGTACGACGTCCTCGACTACCTCGCCAGCCACCTCTCGCGGGTCTGCACCCGTGAGGAGATGGTGCTCGCGATCTGGAGCAGTGCCCTGACGCACGACCACCACCTGGTCGACGTCCACGTCGCCAACCTCCGGGGCAAGCTGCGCCGGCACTCCGACGCCACCTGGATCCACACGATCCGCGGGATCGGCTATCGCATGGACCGCGAGGTCGGCAACGAGCGGTCCGCCGGTGGCGGTCCCTACCTCGTCGCCCGGATCGACTCCGAGGACTGGGCCCGCGGGCTCGGCCTCTGAGGCCCCAGGCAGGAAGAGAGCGTCGATCAGCCGAACGACGTCATGGATCGGCTTGGCCATCGTCCCCCCATCGAGCTGTGGATGAGCCGGTTAGGGTTTGCACCAACTGGGGGATGGACAACGCATGAGGCATGAACGCACGGCCGTGGTCGTCGAGGACGACGCCGACATCGCTGAGGTGATCGGCGCCCTGCTCGACCAGGTCGGCTTCGAGGTGGTGATCGTGGGCACGGGTGCCGAGGCGCTCACCGTCATCCGCGACACGCGTCCCGACCTGGTGACCCTCGACCTCACCCTGCCCGACTTCGACGGGGTCGAGGTCTGCCGCCAGATCCGGATGGTCAGCGACTGCTACGTCATGGTCGTCAGCGCCCGCACCGCCGAGGTCGACCGGTTGGTCGGGCTCGAGGTCGGTGCCGACGACTACCTCTCCAAGCCCTTCTCGCTGCGCGAGCTGCAGGCCAGGGTCGCCGCGCTGTTTCGTCGCCCGCGCAGTGTCGAGGGACTTCCGCCCGCACCTGTCCCGGTCGAGGCGACCAGCTCCGAGCCGGTCTCGTCGGCGGGCGTGGTCGGGTGCGACGACCTGCAGCTCTTCCGCCAGGCACGCGAGGTCAAGGTCGCCGGCCATCACGTCGAGCTGACCCGCACCGAGTTCGACCTGCTCGACCACCTCGTCAGCCGCCCCGGCGTGGTCGTCGGTCGCGAGGAGCTGCTGCGCGACGTCTGGGCGACCGACTTCGTGCCGGACAACACCCACGTGGTCGACGTGCACCTGGCCAACCTGCGTCGCAAGCTGCGTCGCTCGGCGGACAACGAGTGGATCCGCACCATCCGCGGCGTCGGCTTCCGCTTCGACCCCTGCTGCTCCTGACCCGCTCAGCGAGCCGTCTCGCGCAGCGTCGCGCCACGCGCACCGCGCACCGTCAAGGTCGCACTGATCAGTGCCGCCGCCCCGAAGACGGCGGCCGCGACCAGCGCCAGCGCCAGCAGTCGCAGCGGTGAGATCTCCGCGACCAGCGCCGGAGTGGTGAGGTCTTCGGAATACCCGAGCGTGATGGTGCGCAGCACGACCCATTGCGCCAGCGACCCGGCGAGGATGCCGGCGAGCGCCGCGCTGCCCAGCACGACGGCCAGCTCGAGCACCACGGCCACCATGATCGCGCGGCGCGGCACCCCCACGACGCGGAGGGCGGCAGCGTCGCGTCGACGAGACGGCAGCTGGACGGCGGCGCTCACGAAGAGTCCGGCCAGTGCCATGAGCACGACGAGGGCGGCGACGACGGCGTAGAGGCGGAGCGCGAGGGCGTAGGCACTCTGGTCGAGCACGCGTTGCTCCTGCGCCAGGCTGGTCTCGACACTGAGCCCGGCTGCGGACAGGGCGTCGGTGATCGACGTCGGCGCACCCTCGCGCTGCAGGACGCGGACGGTCATCAGGTTGTCGTAGACCGGGCGGTCGGTGATGAAGGAGGAGTAGTCGACCAGCAGGCCGGAGGGGCCGGTGAACGGCATCCCCTCGATCTCCGCGACCGGGTCGACCGGGATCAGGCCGAAACCCTCGTCGAGCTTGTCGAGGGCCTGGTCCTGGACCTTGGGTCCTTTGAGTGCTGGCCGGGCGCGGGTGATGCCACCGGCGGTGATGCGCGCCATGCCGACGGACTTGCCGGTGTCGAGGTCCATCTCGAGCTGGCCGTCCTGCTCGCGCATCTCGGTGATGGAGGTCTTCACCGCGGGGTCGGGGGTCGGGGTCCAGGCCGCGCCCTCGATGCCTCCGGGCACGGACGTGCCGTCGACCAGGATGTCGAGCAGGCGGATCGAGCCCTTCATCTGCATCGTGGTGCCGGCACCGCCCCCGAAGGTCATGCCCTCCAGCGGACAGCTCGTCCGGCACTCGGGCACCCGCGTCGACAGCGTGGACTCGCCTGCGGGGAAGGGGCCCAGGTAGGCCTTGATGGGCCGGCCGTTGCGGGTGCCGAAGCGCACCTCGACGGCGAGTGGCTTGTCGGTCTCGGCCTGGTTGTCCACGGTGAGTGAGAACCGCTTGCCGGAGACCTGCGGGACCTCGCCGCCCGGGGCGATGGCGTCGGCGACCTGGGTGACGTCGAGCCCGGGGCTCCACGTCGCGGGCCAGGTCGACACCCGCGCCAGGCGGCTGCTGTCGACGATGGAGAAGTTGGCGCCCGGGTTGGTGGCATCGGCCGCGGCCATCACCCACTCGGCGTCGGGGTCGACCGCGCGGGTCAGGTCGATCGTCTCGGCCAGGGTGTACTGCGTCGACCAGGTCGTGTGGGCCGGGGACGAGGTGGCCGCCACGCTGGTGCGCCACGTGGCGGCGGAGTCGTAGACCCCCGCACCGAACACCGCGACCGCGATGGCGGCGGTGATGGGCAGGATGACCAGGGTGCCCTCCTGTCGGCGCGAGATCGCGCGCGAGGACACGAAGCCGCTCAGCGAGCGCCCGTGCGACCGACGGGTCCACCGGGTCGCCGCGACCGCGGTCAGCCGGGTCGCGGCCAGGCCGGCCACCACCGCCAGCAGCACCGGGAGGACGAGGTCCGTCGCGTCGGGCCCGGCCGGACCGCTCGCCGACAGCTTGCTGAGCAGCGTGGCCACGGCGAGTGCCACCAGGGTCAGCTGCGCCACGATCGACCAGCGGCGGGCCGCCACCGGGCGTCGTACGCCGGAGAGCTGGGACGCGAGCGACTCTCGGACGACCAGACCGACCGCCACGCAGGCCACCGCGAAGGCAGCCAGCAGCACGAGCGCTGCGGCCAGCCAGCTGGCCACCGGGATCGGGATGGGCAGGTCGGGGACCAGCCACGAACGGATGAGCAGCCACGCCAGGCCCAGGCCGAACACGACGCCGAGCGGGGTGGCGACCAGCAGGACCGCGACGGGCTCGGCCAGCCCGAGTCCCCACAGCCGGCGCGCCGTCACGCCGCGCAGAGAGGCGAGCGCGAGCTCCGGGACCCGGAGCTCGCTGGCGGCGTTGAGCAGGCGCATCAGTAGCGCCAGCGCGACGAGCACGAGCGACAGCACCGCCGGCGCGATGGAGCTGCGAGCCGTGGACTGCTGGAAGCGGACCTCGGAGACCACGTCGAACAGGGAGTTGGTGCCGTCGTCGCGGATCGTGCCGCCCTCGACCTCGAGCTCGGTGTCGGGCGGGATCGCGGTCGCCGAGGCAGCGGCCACGTCGAGCTCGGCGGGCGTCAGGTCGGCGGGCACGTCGAGCTGGGTGTCGACCCGGACCGTCCAGTCGCCCAGGGCGACGACTGTCTCGGGGGTCGTGATCAGCGGCGACGGCTGGTAGGGCCGGTAGCCGCCGTTGATGCTCGTCTGCTCGCTGGCGCTGGTGAGGCGTCCCGGGATGAGCCAGTCCTCGCCGGTCTTGGGGGTCGTGTAGGTGCCGACCACCACGACCTCGTCGAGCGCGGGCCGCGGCAGGTCGAGGTCGGTGACCCCGCTCGGCTCGAAGATGGCCAGCGGGAGCGGCTCGCCGATCTCTGCCCCGGTCGCCGCGACGTCGATGTCGAGCATCAGGACCTCGCCCGGCGCGCTCGGGCAGCGACCCTGGATCTCGAGGATGTCGCACGCGTCGCTGCGCGACCAGAAGGTGGTGACGCCGCGCAGGGCGCTGAAGCGCGGCGAGGTGACGATGAGGGCGGGCTCCTGCCACGGGCCCCGTGACAGGGAGTCCGCCGCGGCCCGGGCATTGCGCTCGGCCTCCTCGAGGGTGGAGCCCTGGTCCGGGGTGAAGACACGGCTGGTCCCGGTGAGACCGGGCGCGGTCTCCTGCAGCCGGGTCACGACGTAGGAGTTGGTCACCGCCTCGGAGAAGATCGGCCCGAGCACAGCGGAGCCGATGGCCAGCGCGGCGAGCAGGACCGAGCCCGCCGACAGCAGGGCCCGGGCGCGCAGGCCACGCAGGATCGCGCCGAGCAGCTGGATCATCTCGGGGTCCCTACGGCGTTGTTCGGGGGAGCGCAGTGGAGGAGAAGAACGTCGTGGGGTGAGCTCATCGGCCCTCCTCCTCGCGCAGCAGGCTGGGTCGGGTGGTGGTGGACCGCACCGCGCGGGCGCGACCGCCGACCACCACGACAGCGGCTGCAGCCAGCACCGCCGGCACGAGCAGGGGCCACGCCTGGGCGGTGGTGTCGAGCGGCAGTGCCGCGATCGGCAGCGACAGCAGCGGCAACCCGCCCAGCAGGAGGGTCACCGCGAGCCAGCCGCCGGCGACGGCGGCACCCGCGACGAGCACGGTGAGCGTGACGATCTCGGCACGACCCGCCCGGCGCGCGGTGCCCAGGCCGATGCCGAGGACCCGCAGCGACGCGACGTCACGGCGGTAGTCGCGCAGGTGCCGCGCGACGCCGGCACCCAGGGCGAGCAGGGCGACGAGGGCGCAGGCCAGGGCCGTCAGGGCGTACGCCCTGGCCTGGGCGCCACCGTGGGCCTGGCCCAGCGACGTGCGTACGTCGTCGAGCGACTGCCACGAGCTGCCCGTGGCCTCCTCGACCTGGTCGAGCAGCGTCCGCGGAGTCCCCTCGGCGGCCACGATGCTGACCACCGCGCTGGGCACCGTCGGGCCGGACCCGACCGCTGCGGTGCGCAGGTCGCTGAGCACGCCGACGCTGCCGAGAAGCGGCAGGGTGGTGGCCTCGCCGACGACCTGTGCGACCCGGTCGTCGCCACTCAGGTCGAGGGCAAGCGGCTCGTCCTCGTCGGCGACCAGGACCGGAACCGGTTGGCTCACCTCGTCGAGCAGCAGGGCCAGCGGCGTCGAGGCCAGGAGGGTCACCTCGAGGCCGTCGGGACGGTTCACCACGAAGGTGCGGGAGGCGTCGAAGCGGGTGAAGCGGTCGTTGGCGGCCGTCTCGAGGGACGAGGGGTCCGGGTTCCAGGTCTGGTCGAGCAGGTCCAGCCCGCCCAGCTCGGCCTGCTCGAGGAGGACGACGAACTCGGAGTTGTCGAAGACCGAGTCGGTGTTGCGACCGACCCGGAGGCCGGTGATCGCGCACCCGTCCGCGCACTCGGGCGCCCGCCCCGTGCCGCTCGCGCGGGAACCGACGGTGGGGACGTCCAGGGTGACCGTGGACGAGCCCGACCGGTTGTCCGCTGCGACGTAGTCGACCTGCACGTCGACCGACCCGGTCGGGTTGGCGTCGAGGACCGTGCCGTCCTGCGCGCTGAAGCCGGTCGGTGCGTCCTTGACCAGCGCCGACACGGTCACCGCGAAGCGCGAGCCGGTGGCGATGGGCGGCGTGACGGCACCCGTGAGTCGCGTCACGGAGTTCGACGCGGCCCGGACCGGGGTGTCGTCGTAGAAGTCGCCGACCACCTCGTCCCACCGGGCGGCGTCGACGTAGGCACGTCGCTCGGCCAACCGCAGCTCGTTGCGCACGAGCGCGGTCGTCATGAGCTGCGTCCCGTCGGGGTCGAGCCGCTCGGTGAGCTGCTGGGCGCCGAAGGCGCCGTCGCCGGCGTCGATGACCCGAGGTCCGCCGGTCTCCACCCGTGCCTGGGTGTCGGTCCACCGGTCCACGCTGACCGCGCCGGTCAGGGCCAGGGCACCCACCACCGCAGCGGCGACGACGAGGCGGACCGGGGCGACCAGGTCGTCGGCGCGGGCCAGCCGGCGGGTGGCGAGGAAGGGGCTGAGGCCGCGCTTCTCGGTGACCGGGGTGAAGCCACGGGCGAAGATCCGGATCAGCCAGATGGCGGCCTGGCCCAGCGCCAGGCCGACGAGGGCAGGGCCGAGCAGGACGAGCAGGTCGGGCTCGCCGTCGGTGCTGCGGCTGCGGTAGGCGGCCACACCTGCCCCGACGATGACGAGCAGGCTGAGGAAGATCGCCAGGGTGGTGGCCCGCCGGGGTCGGCGGCGCGATGAGACCTGGACGGCCAGCGGCTCGCGCAGCGCGGCAGCGGCACCGAGTGCGACGATGACCAGGCCGACGCCGGCGATGGCGGCGGCGGTGAGCAGCGCCGTACGCCCCAGTGGCGCGGCCGCCTCGTCGAGCCAGGTCCGGGTGGTGATGACCGTGCCGACGGCACCGAGGACCAGGCCGACCAGCGTGCCGAGCACGATCGCGAGCAGCGGCTCGACGAGGAGGAAACGCCACAGGCGTACCCCGTGGATGCCGCGCAACCGCGCCAGGCCGATCTCCTCGCGACGGGCGACCGCCAGCTCGGCGCCGATGCTCGGGACGGCGACCGCTCCGAGCAGCAGGAGCGGTGCGGCGAGGGCGGGCGAGGTGTCGGCGGCCAGGGCGAACTGGAGGACCGTGACGGCTCCACCGACGACCACCAGCGTCATCAGCACGAGCGTCGTCAGGGCACCCCGACGACTCCAGGCGCCGCGCAGCACGCGGCTCACGAGCAGGACCTCATCGCAGGACGCGGCCCTCGTCGAGCGCGATGTGGAGGTCACAGGCATCGACGACCGCGGGGTCGTGGGTGGCGACCACGACGACCGCGCCGCGGGCGGCCTCGGCGCGGAGCTCGGCCAGCACGACGCCGCGGTTGCCCTCGTCGAGCTCGGAGGTCGGCTCGTCGGCCAGCAGCACGTCGGCGCCGACGACGAACCCGCGGGCGCAGGCCACGCGCTGCATCTGGCCGCCGGAGAGCTCCTCGACCTGGCGCTCGCCGAGGTCGGCGATGCTGAAGCGCGCCAGCGCGGCCTCGGCCTCCTCGTCGGCGTCAGCAGGGCGTACGCCGCGGGCGCGCAGCGCGATCGAGACGTTCTCGCGCGCAGAGAGGATCGGGACGAGGCCGTAGACCTGCAGGACGAACGCGACCTCGGGTCGGGGATCGCCGCTCCCGGTCCACATGTCCTCGCCGTCGAGCTCGGCGGTGCCGCTGGTGGGCTCGAGGAGCCCGCCGGCGATGGAGAGGAGGGTGGTCTTGCCGGAGCCGCTCGGCCCGGAGACGGCGGTGACCTTGCCGGCCGGGAACGTCACGGTGACGTCGTCGAGCAGGGTGCGTCCGGCGACGTAGGTGATGTCGGACATCGTCAGGTCCTTCATACGGGTGGTCCCTCCCCACTGGCCCGGGTGACGATGATGCGGCCCTGGTCGTCGTCCTCGAACTTCACGAGGGTGCCGGGCGGCCACTCGGCCGCGATGTGGCCGGGGAGGTGCAGGACCCCGTCCTCGCCCACCACGGCGTACTCCGAGCCGCCGTGACCCTCGGCGCCGACGCGGCCGCCCTTCATGGTGACGGTGCGCGAGAAGGTCGCCGCGACCTCGGGCTGGTGGGTCACCACGACGATCGTGGTGCCGAAGTCATCGCCGAGGGAGTGGATCAGGTGCAGCACGTGGTCGCGGTCGGCATGGCTGAGCTGGCTGGTGGGTTCGTCGGCGAGCAGCAGCCGGGGTGCGGTGGAGACGGCGCAGGCCAGGGCCAGGCGCTGGCGCTGGCCGCCGGACATGGTCGAGACCACCTGGTCGGCCTGGTCGACCAGGCCCACCCGGTCGAGGAGCTCGAGGTCCTGCAGGGCGTTGTCCCGCTCTCGGCCGCTCAGGGAGAGCCGGGCGAAGGCGATGTTCTGCCGGGCAGTGGCATAGGGCAGCAGGTTGCGGGTGGCGCCCTGCAGCATGGTGCTCACCTGGCGCGAGCGGATGCGGGCGAGATAGCGCTCACCCATCCGGGAGATCTCCTCCTCGCCGAGGAAGATCCGGCCGGCGCTGGGGCGCTGGATGCCGCCGAGCAGCGCGAGCAGCGTGGACTTGCCCGAGCCACTGGGGCCCAGGAACGCGACGCGCTCCCCGGCCCGGATGGTCAGGTCGACCCCGCGCAGCGCGACCACGTCGTGCCCGCCGAACGTCTTGTAGAGGTGGACGACTCCTTCGCAGCGAACTCCCAGGCCGCCGACCCGGGTCTCGTCGACCGTGGTCACGCTCGGATGCACCTAACCCCCTTTTGGATGAAACAGGCACCCCAAAGATACCCACCCTGACGTAGGTTGAGCGCATGGTCATCAGAGTTGCGCTCGTCAACGACGACGAGGTGGTGGTGCGCGGTCTCGATTCGATGCTGCGCAACTACAGCCACCGTATCGAGGTCGTCGAACTGGTTGCGGGAAAACAGGTCAGCGAGCCGGTCGACGTCGCCCTCTACGACACGTTCGGCATGGGCCAGGGCAACGGCACGGCGGTCAAGCATCTCGTCGAGAGCCCGCGCGTGAAGGCGGTGGCCGTCTACACCTGGAACTTCCAGCCGTGGCTGACCCGGGACACCCTCAACCAGGGCGTCCGCGGCTATCTCTCGAAGAGCCTCCCGGCCGCCCGGCTGGTCGAGGCCTTGTGCGCCATCGCCGCGGGGCAGCTCGTCGTCTCGCCGTCCAAGGGCCGCTCCGCGCTCGTCGGTGGCGACTGGCCGGGTCGCGCCGAGGGACTCACCGCGCGCGAGGCCGAGGTGCTGTCGCTGATCACGATGGGCCTGAGCAACCAGGAGATCGCCGAGCGCACCCTGCTGTCGCTCAACTCGATCAAGTCCTACATCCGCTCCGCCTACCGCAAGATCGACGTCGACTCGCGGTCCAAGGCAGTCCTCTGGGGCGTCGAGCACGGCCTGCGCGCCGACCGGGTGCGGATCAACGGGTCGCCGGCTCGCGAGGGCTGACTGGTCTCGGGGTGACGTCGACGGCGGGGTCACCGGCTACCCGGTGACTCCCACATGAGCTGGGCGTTGCAACACCCAGGACACCGCAGACCTGCCCAGGGTGTACGCGACACCCTCGGGGCGACCTGCCGCGGTGCTGAGCCGCGCCGTACGCCGAGCAGGTCGGGGCTCGGGTGGTTCGGGCCGGCCTTCCGGTCGCTCTGGCGCCAGCGACGGTTTCCCCGGGTACCCGGGGATCGCGACAAGGCCCGTACGCTTCTCCGGTGACCGAGCAGCAGCCCGACGGGATCGACCCCGACGACCTGGCGACGACCCTGCGGGTGCTGCAGACCCTCCACCACGTGCCCGGCGACCACCCCGACCACATCCGGGTGAAGCGGGCGGCGTCGCACATGTACAAGGCGATCAAGTCCGAGCGCAAGCTGCAGAAGCGCGCCGAGGAGCTGGCCCACGACCGCGACGTCATCGAGAAGACCGCGACCGGGTCGCCCATGCGGATCGACGACGAGACCGCCGGCATCCCGCTGGTCTCCACCACGGTCGGCGCCTTCGCCGGCGAGCTGCTCGTGCCGCGCGGCTGCTACATCTGCAAGCAGGACTTCACCCTGGTCGACGCGTTCTACCACTGGCTCTGCCCGACGTGCGCGGCGATGAGCCACACCAAGCGCGACCAGCGCACCGACCTCACCGGCAAGCGCGCGCTGCTCACCGGCGGCCGCGCCAAGATCGGGATGTACATCGCGCTGCGGCTGCTGCGCGACGGTGCCCACACGACCATCACGACGCGCTTCCCCAAGGACGCCGTACGCCGCTTCTCCGCGCTTCCCGACAGCGACGACTGGCTGCACCGGCTCAAGGTCGTCGGCATCGACCTGCGCGACCCGACCCAGGTGATCTCGCTCGCCGACGACGTCGCTGCCGCCGGGACGCTGGACATCCTGATCAACAACGCCTGCCAGACCGTACGCCGCACTCCCGGCGCCTATGCACCCCTGGTCGAGGCCGAGACCGCACCCCTCCCCGAGGATCGCGAGCTGCCGGAGATGGTCACCTTCGACCGGATCTCCGAGGCCCACCCGGCGTCGATCGCCGGGGCGCTCTCCGACACCGCCATCGCCCACCATCTCGGGGAGAGCGCCGAGCACGCGCTCGCGGCGCACAACGCGGCGACGATGACGGCGCTGGCCCTGTCGGCCGGCCACGCCTCGCTCGACGCGCACCTCGCCGGGACGGCCGTCGACGCCGGCGGCCTGCTGCCCGACGTCCAGGTCAACAACTCCTGGACCCAGACGGTCGGTGAGGTGAACCCGCTCGAGCTCCTCGAGGTGCAGCTGTGCAACTCGATCGCGCCGTTCCTGCTGGTGTCGCGGCTGCGCCCGGCGATGGCCGCGGCCGCGCTGACCGCGACGTCCAGACGGGCGTACGTCGTGAACGTGTCGGCCATGGAGGGCCAGTTCTCGCGTCGCTACAAGGGCGCCGGCCACCCGCACACCA
This sequence comes from uncultured Actinomycetota bacterium, assembly GCA_963712875.1. Taxonomy (GTDB): domain Bacteria; phylum Actinomycetota; class Actinomycetes; order Propionibacteriales; family Nocardioidaceae; genus Nocardioides. The sequence goes on from CAVQJS010000023.1 coordinate 130,671, forward strand.
ACATGGCCAAGGCCGCGCTCAACATGCTCACCCGCACGTCGTCGGAGGAGATGTTCGAGACCGACCGGATCCTGATGACCGCCGTCGACACCGGCTGGATCACCGACGAGCGGCCGCACGCGGAGAAGCTGCGCATCGCCGCCGAGGGCTGGCACGCGCCGCTCGACCTGGTCGACGGGGCGGCGCGGGTCTACGACCCGATCGTGCTCGGCGAGGCCGGGACCGACCTGTTCGGCTGCTTCGTGAAGGACTACCAGCCCTCGCCCTGGTGAGTCCTTGCCGCCAATGGGTGGCGCGGCGGCCGCACCTGATTGACTCCCCACATGAGCACCCTCGAGAGCGCCGACGAGTTCCACGCCCGCGTCGCGGAGGCCACCGACGACGAGGGCCGGCTCCCGGTGGCAATCGAGCTGATGCCGGGCTGGGACATCTTCCCGTTCGAGCTCGACGGGCTGCGCATCAAGCCCCTCGAGCCGCTCGCCGACGCCGAGCCGGCCCGCCACGGCGACGACCCCGCCGACTGCGGGTGTGCGCAGCCGACCACGCCCGAGCAGGCTGACCGCATCGCGTGGAGCAACGAGCGCTGGCTCCTCACCGTCCTCGAGATGCGCCTGCCGGTGGCCATGATCCTCAAGCCGCGGGCGCACCACGACCTCGCCGACCTGCCCGACGACCTGGCCTCCGAGATGGGACTCCTGACGGTCGCGATCGCCGCCGGCATCGAGGACCTCCCGAGTGTCGGCCGCTGCCACGTGGGCCGCTACGGCGACGGCAGCGCCCACCTGCACCCCTTCTTCTTCGGCCGTCCCGCCCGGATGCCACAGCTGCGTGGCTCGACCCTCCTCGACTGGGAGGAGAACCTGCCGCCCGTCCCCCAGGACGTACGCCGTGCCAACGCCGCCCACGTCGCAAGCCGCCTCCTCGAGCGGTTCGGCGGCGACGGCCCGGCGTGGGAAGGGTGACGGTGCGCGTCACCACCCGCGCGGCCACCGAGGCCGACGTCGTCTTCCTCACCGAGGTCGTCATCGAGGCGACCCTCGACCAGGGCCGGCTGCCCGATGACTTCGACGAGGTGGACTTCCGCGCGGGCTTCGGTGCCTGGACCTCCGAGCAGGTCAACGGCGACGGTGCCGGGTCGTCGATCCAGGTGGTCGAGGTCGACGGCGAGGACGCCGGACGGCTGCGCGTCGTACGACGTGACGGGCTGGTCGAGATCGCCGGGCTCCAGCTGCTGCCGCGCCACCAGTCGCAGGGGTCGGCCGACACGTGGTCGAGGCGGTCGTCGCGCCAGGCGCGCGCGGACGGGCTGCCGGTCGAGCTCGGGGTGGAGAAGGACAACCCGCGGGCGCGCGCGTTCTGGGAGCGGTGCGGGTTCTCCTACGTCGGTGAGGACGGCGCCGAGCACCGGCTGCGACTCGCCTGAGGAGCAGTCGAGCGCCCGGCTCCGGGCAGCGTCCCAACGAGCTCGCTCACAGAATCAGGCAGGCGAGCCCGCGATGTTCACCAGCCAGCTGATGCCGAAGCGGTCGACGAACATGCCGAACGCGTCACCCCAGGGCGCGGCCTCCAGCGGCTGGCGCACCTCGCCACCCTCGGACAGGCTCGAGAACCAGCCGCGCAGCTCGTCGGCATCCTCCGGACCACCGGACAGGCTCACCGACACGTTGTCACCGAAGGTCACCTGCACCATCTCGGGCGGTGCGTCGGCTCCCATCAGCACGATGCCGGCCGGGGTCTCGAGCTGGCCGTGCATCACCTGGCCGGCCAGGGGACCCTCGGTGCCCATGTCGCCGAAGGTCATCACATTGAGGTCGCCGCCGAGCACCGACTGGTAGAACTCCATCGCCTCCCGCGCCTTGGCATCGGGGAAGTTGAGGTAGGGATTGAGGTTGATGGCCATCGGTGCTCCTCGCGCTGGGTGGGTGCCCCTCACGCTAACGAGCGAGGGGCGTACGCGGAAGGCTCAGCGGCCCAGGTTGAGCAGGACCGCAGCGCCGCTGACACTTCTCGCGCTCAGTCTCCGGTCGGGTGCTCGTCCGTCTCCCGGGAGTCGGTGAGCGAGAGTGCGCCGCCTGCGGCGACCAGCCCGACGACGACCGCCAGGACGGCGAAGGTGATCCGCTCGCCGTGGAAGAACGACGCCATCAGCTCGTTGCTCCACGTGCCGGAGGGCAGCGTCGTGGTCACGAGGGCCGCGATCAACGTGCCGACCACGGCGGTGCCGACGCTCGTGCCGATCTCCTGCGCGGTGTCGTTGAGCGCCGCGCCGATCGAGGTCCGGTTGCTCGGCATTGCGCCGACGAGCGCCACGGCGCAGATCGTCATGACGGTGCGGAGGCCGACGGTCAGGACGACCAGGCAGACCGCGATCGCGAGGTAGCCGTGCAGGACGCCCCAGGAGAGCCCCGCGAGCGAGCCGGCCAGGAGGGCCGCGCCGACGAGGCACGCGATGCGGTGCCCGAAGCGCCTGGCGAGCCACTCCGACACCGGCGTGGCGGCGATCATGGTGATGATCAGCGGCAGGTTGGCCAGGCCGGCCCGCATGGGGCTCCACCCGTAGGCGTACTGGAAGTGCAGGATCAGCCCGAACATCACGCTGGCCATCGCGATCGAGGTCCCGACCTGCGCGATCGTCGCGCCGCGGACCGTGCCGTTGGAGAACAGGTCGAGGTCCAGCATGGGGGACTCCGTGCGGCGTTCGTGCCGGACGAACGCGATGCCCGCGACAACCGCGCCGAGGATCGAGGCGAGCGTGAACGGCGACAGCCAGCCGTGCTCGACGCCGTGGGTGAGGGAGTAGCAGGCCAGGCCGATCGTGGCGATGCTGAGCAGCGCGCCGGGCAGGTCGAGCGCGTCGCCAGTGAGGTCCTCCGGACGATCGGACGCGACGCCGAGGCGGACGCCGACGTACGCGATCAGCGCGATCGGAGCGTTGACCAGCAGCAGCCACTCCCACCGGACGTGGGCCAGGGCGGTTCCCCCGAGGACGGGGCCGAGGATGAAGCCGGACATGCCGACGACGATCATCACGGTCATGGCGCGCATGCGCAGCGCCTGGTCCTCGAAGAGCCTGAAGACCAGCGAGGTGGTGATGGGCGCCATGGCTGCAGCGGCGAGGCCGAGCGCGGCGCGCAGGGCGATGAGCTCGCCGGCCGTCGTGACGAGGACGACGGACAGGCTCAGCAGGCCGAACGCGGAGAGGCCGACCAGCAGCAGACGTCGTCGGCCGAGGCGATCGGCCATCGATCCGGCGGTGAGCAGCAGGCCGCCGAACGTCAGCGAGTACGCGCCGGTGACCCACTGCAGCGCCGTCGTGCCGCTGCCGAGGTCCCGACCGATGGTGGGGAGGGCGATCGTGAGCAGGGTGTTGTCGACCATCTCGACGAAGAACGCCAGGCAGAGGGCCGCGAGAGGGATCCACGCCGACCGCAGGGACGTGTACGTCCGCGTCGTGGCGGGAGCCGCGCTGGTCGCCTGAGCTGTGGTGGGGGTCATGGGCCACTCCTATCGAACGGCGTTCGAGTCTCGAACGACGTTCGATACGATAGAACAGTGTTCGGTTCATCGCAAGTTGTGATGGGATGTGAGTCATGGCACCCGCGCGGCAACGGCCCCCGTCGCCGCCCGACCGGCCCGCGCCGGCGGGCCTCGCACTCCATGGAGGCCGTGCTGACCGAGGCCGTCGCGCTGCTGGACGAGGCCGGTGAGGGTGCGCTGACCTTCCGCGCCCTGGCAGCGCGGCTGGGCGGCGGTGTCGGCAGCATCTACTGGTACGTCTCGAGCAAGGACGAGCTCCTCGACCGCGCCGCCGACCACGTCCTGGCCGATGTCCTGGCTGACGTCGAGAAGCTCTCGGGAAGCGACGACCCGATCGACGACATGCGCGCGATCGCACTCATGCTGTTCGGCGCGATCGCCGAGCGGCCGTGGCTCGGCGCCTACTTCCTGCGCGACACGGGAGTCCAGCCCAACGGGTTGAGGCTCTACGAGCTGCTGGGTCGGCGCACGCTCCGCCTCGACCTGACGCGCCGCGAGCGGTTCCACGCCGTGTCGGCCGTCATCGGCTACGTCGTCGGCATCGCCGCTGACCTCGGTCAGCAGCCGCCGCAGGTGGTGCTGGACGGCGAGGTGTCCCGCGACGAGTACCTCGGCCGGTTCGTCGCCCAGTGGCGGGCGCTCGACGCAGAGGAGTACCCGTTCATCCTCCACATCGCCGACGAGTTCGAGGGGCACGACGACGCCGACCAGTTCGCCGCGGGTCTCGACCTGCTGCTCGCCGGGCTCCGCCTCCAGGCTGACGGCTGACTAGCGTGCCCATGGCGACGCCCCGGCCGAGCGTGTCGGCCGGGGCGTCGGATCCTGAGGTGGGTCAGCGCTCCGAGTAGGGCGTGTAGTAGTCGGTGTGCTGGCTACGGGAGTCGTCGTTCCAGTCGTCCTTGTCGAAGTCGGGCGCGGACTTGATCTGGTCCTTCGACATGTTGACGATGACGGTCTTGCCGTCGTGGTCGACACCGCTCACGGTGCCGGCGGGGATGAGCCGCTTCTTGCCGAAGATCCAGAAGCCGGTGTCGACGACGAGCCACTGGCCGGAGGCCTCGGTGCTCGCCTCGTCGATCGTGCCGATCGAGCCGTCGCTGGCCTCGACGTCGTAGCCGACGAGGTCGCTGTCCTGGTTCCACGTGGTGTCGCGGTAGCTCCACACGGTGTCACTCATGGTTCCTCCTGGGGTTTCGGTTGTGCCGAGCCACCGACGCAACCACCAGGGCCACCTGGCGGGCACACCCGAGAGGCGGTAACACTGAGTTACCCCTCCAAGGGGTGACCTCAGTCCGACCCGGTGTGCCCGCGCAGCAGCTCGCCGAAGGGCGTCACCTCGTCGGCGACGCGCGTCCCGGACGTACGGCGTGGGCGGGCGGCCAGGTCGGGCGCGAAGCCGCCGACGCCGTAGCCGCCCTGCGTCAGGACCGCCGACGCCAGCTCGGCCGCGGCCCGCGCGATCCGGTCGGACAGTCCGTGCGACCCGAAGTCCTCGGTCGCGGCGAACACCCCGGTCGGCACGACGACCGCGTGCAGGTAGGTGAAGAGCGGGCGCATCGCGAAGTCGAGCATCAGCGAGTGCCGCGCGCTGCCGGCCGTCGCGCCGATCAGGACCGGCGTGCCGGTCAACGCCTCGGGGTCGAGGGCGTCGAAGAACATCTTGAAGAGCCCGCTGTAGCTCCCGTTGAAGACCGGCGTCACCGCGATCAGGCCGTCGGCGGCGGAGACCCGCTCCCGCAGCTCGGTGAGCTTCGGTGTCGGGATGCCGCCGGTGACCATGAACGTGGCCAGCTCGCCGGCCACCTCGCGGAGCTCGATGAAGTCCATCTCCACGGACTCACCGCGCGCGGTGACCTGGGTCGTGGTGGCCTCGGCGACCTGGTCGGCCAGCAGCCGGGTGGACGACGGGACGGTCAGTCCCGCCGTCACCACGACGATGCGGTGCGTCACGCCTGTGCCGCCTCGACCATGCCGCGGGCGGGCTCGACCAGGTGGTGCGGGGCGTCGGGACCGGCGCGCCACCAGCGAGGCGTGCGTGGGCGGGTCGCTCGGCACGTGGGCCGGACGACGGCGCTCGAACTCCGCGCGCAGGACCGGGACGACCTCGCTGCCGAGCATCTCCACCTGCTCCATCACCAGCGACGTCGGGAGCCCGGCGTGGTCGACGAGGAAGAGCTGGCGCTGGTAGTCACCGACGTAGTCGGCGAAGCCGAGCGTGCGCTCGATGACCTGCTCGGGCGTGCCGACGGTCAGCGGCGTCATCTTCGTGAAGTCCTCCAGCGACGGGCCGTGGCCGTAGACCGGGGCGTTGTCGAAGTAGGGCCGGAAGGTCCGCGTGGCCTCCGCCTCGGTCGCGCCCATGAAGACCTGGCCGCCGAGGCCGACGATCGCCTGGTCGGCGGAACCGTGGCCGTAGTGCTCGAAGCGGCGGCGGTAGAGCTTCACCATCGCCTCGGTGTGCTCCTTGTTCCAGAAGATGTGGTTGTGGAAGAAGCCGTCGCCGTAGTAGGCCGCCTGCTCCGCGATCTCCGAGCTCCGGATCGAGCCGTGCCACACGAAGGGCGGCGTGCCGTCGAGCGGCGCCGGCGTGGAGGTGTAGCCCTGCAGGGGCGTACGGAACTCGCCCTGCCAGTTGACGACCGGCTCGCGCCAGAGCTTGCGGAGCAGGTGGTAGTTCTCGACCGCGAGCTTGATGCCGTCGCGGATGTCCTTGCCGAACCACGGGTAGACCGGGCCGGTGTTGCCACGGCCCATCATCAGGTCGACACGGCCGCCGGAGAGGTGCTGGAGGAAGGCATAGTCCTCCGCGATCTTCACCGGGTCGTTGGTGGTGATCAGGGTGGTGCTCGTGGAGAGCAGCAGCTTCTCGGTCTTCGCGGCGATGAAGCCGAGGTGGGTCGTCGGGGAGGACACGACGAACGGCGGGTTGTGGTGCTCGCCGGTCGCGAACACGTCGAGCCCGGCCTCCTCCGCCTTGAGCGCGAGCTGGGTCATCGAGGCGATGCGCTCGGCCTCGGTCGGCTCGCGACCGGTGGTCGGGTCCACGGTGACGTCCCCGACGCTGAAGATTCCGAACTGCATGGCTGCCCTCTCGTTGGTAGTTGAAGATTCTACGACCTCAACACCGGTGGGGTGCAGCCTATTCCGATGCCGACGCCGACTTGGATCGGATACCCCCTAGGGGTATAGTAGTCGGCATGAGCGACTCACACGGCCACCTCGAGGGCAACGACGAGGCCAAGCAGGCCCACCTCAAGCGACTGCGTCGCATCGAGGGCCAGGTCCGCGGCATCCAGCGGATGGTCGAGGACGAGAAGTACTGCATCGACGTCCTCACCCAGGTGTCCGCGGCGACCAAGGCCCTGCAGGCCCTCGCCCTCTCGCTGCTCGACGACCACATGGCGCACTGCGTCGTGGACGCCGCGCGCAAGGGCGGCGCCGAGCAGGAGGAGAAGCTCAAGGAAGCCTCCGAGGCGATCGCCCGCCTCGTGAAGTCATGATCGAGGAGAACCCCATGAGCGAGACCAGCACCTACACCGTCACCGGCATGACCTGCGAGCACTGCGTCGCCTCGGTCACCGAGGAGATCACCGAGCTCGCCGGCGTCGAAGCCGTCGACGTGACCCTCGCCTCCGGCGAGGTCACCGTGACCAGCAGCCAGCCCCTCGACCCCGCCGCCGTGCAGGCAGCCGTCGAGGAAGCCGGCTACGCCCTGGCATGAGTACGCCGCTGCGTGTCGCCGCGTTCGTCCTCGCGCTCGCCGTGGCGTTCGTGGGAGCCGTGGGCGTCGGCCGTGCCGTCGGTCCGCTCGACACGCAGCCCGCGGCGGCACACGACGATTCCCACACGACGGACGACCATCCGGATGTCGCCGAGGTGGCCGACGTCGGTGGGCTGACCTCGCGCGCCGACGGTTTCACCCTCGCCCTCGCGGACCGCACACTGCCCGCGGGGCGCACGCGGCTCGACTTCACGATCCTCACGTCGAGCGGCCGACCCCTGCTCGACTACACACGCGAGCACGAGAAGGACCTGCACCTCATCGTCGTACGCCGCGACCTGACCGGCTTCCAGCACGTGCACCCCCGCCTCGACCCGGCGACCGGCACGTGGTCGACCGACGTCGACCTCACGCCCGGCACGTGGCGCGTGATCGCCGACTTCACCCCGGCCGGTTGGGAGGGGATCACGCTCGCCGACGACGTCTCCGTGGCGGGCGACTTCCGTCCCGAGGACCTGCCGGCCGACGACCGCACTGCGACCGTAGGCACCTCCGACGGCACCTACACGGTCCGCCTCGAGGGCGACACCGCCCCGGGTGCCGGCACCGTGCTCACCACCCGGATCGAGCTGGACGGCGAGCCCGTCACCGACCTCGAGCCCTACCTCGGCGCGTTCGGCCACCTCGTGGCCATCCGGGCGGGCGACCTGGGCTACCTCCACGTCCACCCGGAGGAGGGCGAGCCCGGTCCGGAGGTCGACTTCGCGACCGCCTTCCCCACCCCGGGGACCTACCGGCTCTTCCTCGACTTCCAGCACCGCGGCGCCGTCCGCACTGCTGCCTTCACCGTCGAGTCGGGCGGGGCCCCCGGGCATGCGGTGGAGGAGGGCGACGGTCATGGCCACTGATCACCTGGGCACGACGACCGAGCTCGACATCACAGGAATGACGTGTGCCTCGTGCGCCAACCGGATCGAGCGCAAGCTCAACAAGCTCGACGGGGTGACCGCGTCGGTCAACTACGCCACCTCCAAGGCCCGGGTGAGCTTCGGCGACGACGTCTCGACCGACGACCTGCTGGCAACCGTCGCGCAGGCGGGCTACTCCGCGACCCTTCCCGCTCCCGCGGCCGAGCAGCCGGCCGAGAGCGCCGCACGCGACACGTTGCGGGACCGCCTGATCATCTCCGCGATCCTCAGCATCCCCGTCGTCGCGATGGCGATGGTGCCGGCGTGGCAGTTCACCTACTGGCAGTGGGCCTCGCTCACGCTCGCCGCACCCGTCGTGGTGTGGGGTGCCTGGCCGCTGCACCGCGCGACGCTCGTCAACGCCCGCCACGGCGCCGCGACCATGGACACCCTGGTCTCGGTCGGCGTGCTCGCGGCCTTCGGCTGGTCCCTCTACGCCCTCTTCCTCGGCACCGCCGGCGAGCCGGGGATGACCCACCCCTTCGAGCTCACCATCCAGCGCGGCGACGGCGCCGCCAACATCTACCTCGAGGCCGCCGCCGGGGTCACGACGTTCATCCTGCTCGGCCGCTGGCTCGAGGAGCGCGCCAAGCGGCGGTCGGGAGCCGCGCTCCGCGCCCTGGCCGTCCTCGGCGCCCGCGACGTCGCGGTCCTGCGGGCCGGTGTCGAGACGCGCATCCCGATCGAGGCGCTGGTCGTGGGCGACACCTTCGTCGTACGACCCGGGGAGAAGGTCGCGACCGACGGCGAGGTCGTCGAAGGAGCCTCCGCCGTCGACGCCTCGATGCTCACCGGTGAGTCGGTGCCGGTCGAGGTCTCCGCCGGCGACACGGTGACCGGCGCGACCGTCAACGTCGGCGGCCGACTCGTCGTACGCGCCACGCGGGTCGGCGCCGACACCCAGCTCGCGCAGATGGCGAGGCTCGTCGAGGACGCCCAGCACGGCAAGGCCCAGGTGCAGCGGCTGGCCGACCGGATCTCGGGCATCTTCGTGCCGATCGTGATCGGGCTGTCGGTCGCGACGCTGGGCTTCTGGCTCGGCGCCGGTGCCGGTGCGGCGGCGGCGTTCACCGCGGCGGTGGCGGTGCTGATCGTGGCCTGCCCGTGCGCCCTCGGCCTCGCCACCCCGACCGCGCTGATGGTCGGCACCGGCCGCGGCGCCCAGCTCGGCATCCTCATCAAGGGTCCCGAGGTGCTGGAGTCCACCCGTCGCGTCGACACGATCGTCCTCGACAAGACCGGCACCGTGACGACGGGAGTCATGACGGTGCAGGCGGTCGTCGCCGCCGACGGCGAGGACGCGGCCGAGGTGCTGCGGCTGGCCGGCGCCCTCGAGCACGCCAGCGAGCACCCGATCGCCCGCGCCATCGCCACGGCTGCGGCCGACGCCGCGCCCCTCGCCGACGTCGAGGACTTCGCCAACCTCGAGGGCCTCGGCGTGCAGGGCATGGTCGACGGCCACGCCGTCCTCGTCGGCCGCCCGCGCCTGCTGGCGGACTGGTCGCAGCACCTCACCCCCGAGCTCGAGACCGCGCTGGCGACTGCCCAGGCAGAGGGACGTACGCCGGTCGCCGTCGGCTGGGACGGCCGCGCTCGCGGTCTGGTCGTGGTCGCCGATGCCGTCAAGGACACCTCGGCCGACGCGATCCGGCAGCTGCGCGACCTCGGACTGACGCCGATCCTGCTCACCGGCGACAACGCCGCGACTGCTCGACGGGTCGCCGATGAAGTGGGCATCGAGACCGTCGTCGCCGACGTGCTCCCCGCCGACAAGGTGGCCGAGGTGCAGCGACTGCAGGCCGCGGGCCAGGTCGTGGCGATGGTCGGTGACGGTGTCAACGACGCTGCCGCTCTCGCGCAGGCCGACCTCGGCCTCGCGATGGGCACCGGCGCCGACGTGGCGATCGAGGCCAGCGACCTGACGTTGGTGCGCGGCGACCTGCGGGTGGCCGTCGACGCGATCCGGCTCTCCCGGCGGACTCTCGCAATCATCAAGGGCAACCTGTTCTGGGCCTTCGCCTACAACATCGCCGCGATCCCGCTCGCCGCAGCCGGACTGCTCAACCCGATGCTGGCCGGCGCCGCGATGGCGTTCTCGAGCGTCTTCGTGGTGACCAACAGCCTCAGGCTGCGTGGGTTCCGCTCCTCGATCGGTTGAGGCTGCCTGAGCGGGCCAGCCACATTCCGGCGTCGAGGGTGGCGCCCGCCGGGGCACCGCGGAGGGTGAGCGCCCGCGTCGACTACGTACAGTCCCCGTATGGGACTCTTCAGCCTGCTCAAGCCCGGTCGCGAGGAAGTTCGCACGACCAAGGCCGCACTCGACGCTGCCGCCTCCGACAACCCCCCGCAGGACCCCGGCGTGTTCGACCGGCTCGTCGAGATGCTGGTCGACACGGGGCTGGAGGGGCGCGGCCCGCTCAGCTCGGCCCGTGAGCAGGCTGACGCGGTGCTGGCGAGGAACGCCGGCGACCGTGAGAAGGCCATCGGAGCACTTGCCCGCTCGACCACGATCAAGGGTGGGATCGGCGGGTTCGTCACCGGCCTCGGCGGTTATGTCCTGATGCCCGTCTCGCTGCCGATCAACCTCGCGGAGTTCTACGTACAGGCCGTGCGGATGGTCGGCGGCATCGCCACCCTGCGCGGCTACGACATCGAAGAGCCGCGCGTGCGGACCGCCGTCCTGCTCACCCTCGTGGGTTCGGGGTCCGAGGAGGTGCTCAAGAAGGCGGGGATGACGACCGCCAGCGGCCGGCTGACGTCGTACGCCCTCAGGGGCATGCCGCCGGCAACGTTGATGATGGTCAACAAGGCAGTGGGCTTCCGCCTGATGCGCGGCGTCAGCGAGAAGTTCTTCACCCACCTCGGCCGCGGCATCCCGGTCGCGGGGGGCCTGGTCGGCGGCGGCCTCGACGCCTTCATGATGAAGCAGATCGCCGACCACGCGATGAAGGAGTTCCCGGTCACCACGACCTGAGCGAGGCGGCGAGGTGCAAGGTCGCACCACACCTGACACCGATCTGCGCCCCGCCAGTGAGAGCGCCTACCGCTCTGAGAGGATCTGCAGTCGTGGACGGACCGCTGCCCCTCGTGCTGATCTGCGCCTCGCTCGCCTTCGCGGTCGTGGTGCTGGTCTACGTCGCCCTGGCCCGGACGCCCGACTGGGGACTGCTGGGGTTCGCCGGGGTCATCGAGGCGGGCGCCCTCGTGCTGCTGGTCGTCACCGCTATCCAGGCCGGCGGTGCCGATCTCGGTGTCGCGAGCGCCCTCACACTGTTCGGCTACCTGCTGGCGGCACTCGTCGTGCTGCCGATCGGCTTCGTGTGGTCGCTGGCCGAGCGGAGCCGCGGGGCGACAGCCGTGCTGGCCGTCGTCGGCCTCACCGAGGCCTTCCTCATCCTGCGCGCGCTGCAGATCTGGCCGTCGTGACCTCGACCGCCCCCTCGACCCGCACCGGCGCCGGTCGCGTGCTCGTCGCGATCTACGGCGTCTTCGCCCTCGCCGCCACCGCGCGCTCCCTCGTCCAGCTGCTCACCAAGGCCGACGAGGCGCCCGTGGCCTACGCCCTCTCCGCGCTGGCCGCGCTCGTCTACGTCGCGGCGACCCTGGGGCTCGCCGAGGTCGGGCCGCAGCCGCGCCGGCTGGCATGGGCTGCCGTCGGCTTCGAGCTGGTCGGGGTCCTGACGGTCGGCACGCTCACCGTCCTCGACCCCGAGCTCTTCCCCGACGCGACGGTGTGGTCGTCGTACGGCGCCGGCTACGGCTGGCTGCCGCTGGTGCTGCCCTTCGCCGGGATCGCCTGGCTGCTGCACACCCGGCCGCGGCACGGTGCACGACCCGGCTGAGCTGATCCGGCCCCGCGGGTGACGGGCCGGGGGAAAAGCGGTCGGCTCCACGGACGAACCCAGCAGCACCTCTGACGCGTTCAGGTGTCGGGAGTGGTTCCCGAGGTCATGGCCGGAAGAGGGTGGGGAGATGCGCAGCATGACGCGTCCCAGGAAGCAGATCGGATGGAAGGCCTGGCTCGGCATCGGGCTGGTCGGGCCCCTTGTGGCGGGGGTCGCGCTGATCCCCTCCAACGCCTCGGGCGATGTCGAGCCCGGTGATCACGGCGACCACGAGCACGCGGCCATGACGGCCGGGCTCCAGGACGACCTGGCCCGGGTACGCGCGGCCACCGCGAAGTTCCACCGCGTGGCGGCAGCGAAGGAGGCCGGCTACGAGCTCGGCTGGGTCAACGGCGCGGGCAACCGGATCGTCGGAGTCTGCGTCAAGCACCCCACCAACGCCAGCGCGATGGGGTTCCACTACTTCAACGCGGGCCTCATGCGCGACCACAGCGTCGACCCGCTCCGACCGGAAGTGCTCGTCTACGCACCGGACGAGGAGGGACGCCTTCACCTGGCCGCGGTGGAATGGGTGGTGCTGAGCGCCCAGTCCAACCCCGTGGGCGTCTCCACGGCGCCGTCGGTCCTGGGCATGCCGATGCACATCATCGCTCCCCCGCCGGGCCCCGCCTTCTACCTGACCCACGCCTGGATCTGGCAGACGAACCCGGACGGGATGTTCGCGGACTGGAACCCTGAGGTCAGCTGCGGGTGACGACAGCGGAGAGGAAATCTCTGGCGCCGACGAACCCGATGGCGGGACCATCGCGTTGGGACGGTTAGTCGACGCAGGGCGGTGACGCATGGACCAGGACCAGGACTTCGCCGAGTTCGTCGGCGCCCGGTGGAGCTCGCTCTACCGCCTGGCCTACCTGCTGGCGGCGTCGCCCAGCGGTGCCGAGGACCTGCTGCAGACTGCCTTGGAGAAGGCCTACGTGAACTGGGGACGGATCAGCGCGATGGAGTATCCCGAGGCGTACGTACGCCGCATCATCACCACCACGCTGGTCTCCAGCCGGCGCCGGGCCTGGACCCGGGAGCGGCCCACGGAGACGCTCCCCGAGACCGGCGACGAGTCCGGGGAGATCGGCGCACTCGACCGGTCGCTGCTCTGGCCGCTGGTGTGCGCCCTTCCGGAACGTCAGCGGGCGGTGATCGTGCTGCGCTACTACGAGGACCTGACGGAGGTGCAGATCGCCCAGGTCATGGGGTGCGCCCCCGGCACCGTGAAGTCGCAGTCGTCGGCGGCGATGCGGGCGCTGCGTCGGGCGTTGGCCGCGTCCGGCGTCGGGCACGCGGCGGGTGAGTCATGAGTCTCGAGGAGGAGATGCGGACGACCCTCAACCGCGAGGCCGACGCGCGGAGCGTGCCGGCCCCCGACGTGGCCGGGCTGATCCTGCGGGGCCGGGCTCGTCGGCGCCGGCGCAACGTCGTACGACTCGGGGTCGGGGTCGTCGCGACGGTGCTGGTCGGCGCCACGGCGTTCGGCGTCGTGACTCTCGATCCGCGTGCCGACGGGGAGCTCGCGTCCGAACCGCAGCCCTCCCCCCGGGCGACCCTCGAGACCTGGTCGGAGGACGGTCGCGCGACCTTGGACCCGGGCACGTACCGGATGTTCGTGGGGCGTGACTCGGCTGGTGCGCGGATCGTCTGCCGACGTGACCGTCGACGGCCCCCACTGGCTGGACGGCGTGACTTCCCGATCGTGTCGGACCAGTACGGCGGCACCTACGCCGGCTTCGGCGCCTACCAGCCGGAAGTGCTGGCGGCCGGCACCGGGTGCGAGGACGACGTGACGACCACGGTCGTCGGGAAGCACTCCCGACCGACTTGCCGAGCAGCTCGCCGGGCTCCCGCGCAGCACCGTCCTCCAGGAGCCTGCACCCACGGAGCTGTTCGACCGTCCCGCCACCCACCTGCGGCTCCGCATCGACGTCGACTGTCCGGGCTACTACCGCGTCGCCCACTCGGTCGTCGGCACGCGGGGCATCACCTACGTGCATGGGCGGAATGACCGCGGTGGATGTCGTCATCGACTTCTGGGTGCTCGAGGTGGGTGGTGAGCCGCTGGTCGTCGACCAGTGGCACAACGTCGACGCCCCCGCCGGAGCTGGTGGACCAGGCGACGGGAGGCCCGCGAGTCGATCGCGTTCGTGGAGGACGAGTAGGCCAACTACCCTGACCGGCGTGACCACCTCCAGCACCCGCTGCCCCTGAGGCGCGTAGTGGCACGCGAGTCCTTCGCCATCCGCATGCCCCACGACGCGCCATGCCCCTCGACGTCGCGTCCCTCCGCGCCAGTTCCCCTCGCTCGACGTCCGGCATCGCCCACTTCGACAACCCCGGCGGCACCCAGACGCCGGCCGTGGTCGGCGAGGCGATCGCCCGCACCCTGACCGGTCCGCTGTCGCAGCGCGGCTCCGGGCTGGTCGAGCCAGCGCAACGCGGAGGACGCCGTGCAGGACTTCCGGCGCTCGGTCGCCGACCTGCTCGGCGCGCGTGCCCGAGGGCGTGGTCCACGGCCGCAGCGCGACCCAGCTGACGTACGACTTCTCCCGGACGCTGGCCAGGACGTGGCGCCCGGCGACGAGGTCGTGGTCACGCGAGCTCGACCACGACGCCAACGTGCGCCCGTGGATCCAGGCCGCCGAGACGCGTCGGGCGTCACGGTCCGCTGGCTGCGACTCGACCCGGCAGACCGCCGAGCTCGACCTGGCCGACCTCGACGAGGTCGTCAACGACCGCACCCGGCTCGTCGCGCGTCACCGCCGCCTCCAACCTGCTCGGCACCCGGCCGCCGGTCGCCCGCATCGCGCAGCGCGCGCACGAGGTCGGCGCGCTGGTGTACGTCGACGGGGTGCACCACGCGGCGCACGCGGCGCCCGACCTCACGGCCCTCGGCGCGGACTTCCTGGTCTGCTCGCCCTACAAGTTCTTCGGCCCGCACTGCGCCGCGCTCGTCGCCGACCCGGCGCTGCTCGAGACGCTGCGCCCGGACAAGCTGCTGCCGTCGACCGACGTCGTGCCCGAGCGCTTCGAGCTCGGCACGCTGCCCTACGAGATGCTCGCCGGCGCGACCGCGGCCGTCGACTTCCTCGCGGACCTCGCGCCCGACGGCGGCTCCCGGCGCGAGCGGCTGGTGGCGGCGTACGCCCTGATCCAGGACCACGAGCTCCGGCTGCGGCCGGCGCATCGAGGAGGGCTCGCCGCGCTCGGCGACCACGTCACGTCCACTCACGCGCCGCCGACCGCACGTCGACGCTGTTCCTCACCTTCCGCGACCCGAGCCACCGCCGTGGACGCCTACGACGCCCTGGCGAAGCGCGACGTCCTCGTCCCGGCCGGCACGTTCTACGCCTACGAGACCTTCCGTGCGCTCCGGCTCTCCGTCGACGCCGGGCTGCGGATCGGGCTGGCGGCCTACAACGACGACGCCGAGGTGGACCGGCTGCCTCGAGGCGCTGACGGACCTCGTCGGCTGACTCGAGATCGCTCAGTCCGGCTGGTGGTCGCCCTCGGCCTGCTCGGCGACCTCTTGCGACCCCGGTCCGGCCTCGTGGGCGCGGGAGTCCAGGACGTCGGTGTCGACCGTGTCGCCGACGGTCGCGTTGCCCGCGGGCACCGCGTCGAGGGCCGCCTGCCGCTCCTCGTCGCTGACCCGCCTTCCGGCGCCGGGGAACACGGACTTCTCCGGGTGCTCGGCATAGGGGTCCGGTCCGGTGCTGTCGTCGCTGGTCATGTCCTCGACCGTACGCCGAGGTGGCGTGACGGGCATGCCCGTCGGGAGGGATGCTGGGTCGTGCCCGAGATCCGCGACGCCTCCACCGATGACGACGTGCGCGTCGAGGCGTGGGACGCCGGTGTCCTCGTCGGCCACGCGAGCGCCCGGCCGGTGCAGCTCTTCCACGACGAACGGTTCTGCTCCGTCGAGGTGGTGCCAGACCGTCGACGCGAGGGCATCGGCTCGACGTTGTACGCCGCAGTGGACGCGCTCGTCCCGCCGCGGAGTGCGTTGATCTGCCGCGTGCTCCATCCGACCACGGCCGAGAGCGGATTCGTCGAGTCGATCGGCTACGAGCTGATCGAGCTCTGCCCCGCGCCGATCGCAGACCCGTCCGACACCGCCTGGCGGAGGTGGGTGGCGGACCAGCCGTTGCCGGCGGGAGCGCAGACCGTCCGCATCGACGCCGTCTCGGAGGTCGACCTCGAGAGTCCGCCTTCGTCGACTACTACGTGTGGGCCCACGAGATGATCGGGCCACTCCGCCCGCGCGCCGACGTGGCCGCCGCGTCGAGAGGGCTCGCCGCAGGACCTCGACCACGATGCGTCGACGCTCGTCCTCCGCGACGGCCGGGTCGTGGCACTGAGCCTGGTGTTCCGTCACCGAGGAGCGCACGCAGACGCGGATCCTCGCCGAGACGCCGCGGGTGGACGAGCCGGGTGGCACACCGCTTGTGGCAGGCGGCCATCGCACGGGACGCTCGACGTCCTCGGTCGTCGCGGGGTCACCCTGGTGGAGCTCGAGGGGCGCACCTTCGATCCCCACCTCCCGGCCGTCTTCGCATCGTTCCCACCCCACGCGAGCAACCCGATGAGCGTGGTCCGGTTGCAGCGCCGGCCGCTGTCGCACCCCTCGGCCACAATGACGAGGTGAGCCGGCACTGGGTCCTCCACGTCGACATGGACCAGTTCCTCGTCGCCGTCGAGCTGTTGCGCCGCCCGGAGCTCGTCGGCCTGCCCGTGGTCGTCGGCGGTCGCGGTGACCCGACCGAGCGGGCCGTGGTGTCGACGGCGTCCTACGAGGCACGAGCCCACGGCGTACGTTCGGGGCTGGCGCTGCGGATCGCCCAGCGGCGCTGCCCCGACGCGGTGTTCCTGCCCGTCGACTTCCCCGTCTACGAGGCGGCATCGGCCAGGGTGATGGAGACGCTGCGAGCCACGCCGGGCGCGGTCGTCGAGGTGCTGGGCTGGGACGAGGCCTTCGTCGGCGTCGAGACCGACGACCCGGTCGGCGACCGCCCGCGGCATCCAGGCGGCGGTGCTGGCGGCGACCGACCTGCACTGCTCGGTGGGCATCGGCGACACCCTGGTCCGGGCCAAGATCGCGACCGACTTCGGCAAGCCGCAGGGCACCTATCAGCTGACCCGCGACAACTGGATGGACGTGATGGGCGAGCGCCCCACGACCGCGCTGTGGGGTGTGGGCACCAGGATCGGCGCCCGGTTGGAGGCGATCGGCATCCGCACGGTCGCGGACCTGGCCGGCGCCGACGAGGAGGCGCTGGTCGCCGCGTTCGGCCCGTCCAGCGGAGCCCACCTCGGCCGCCTCGGCCGCGGCGGCGGGCGCACCAGGCCGGACGACACCCCCTGGGTCGCGCGGGCGCACGGCCGCGAGACGACCTACCAGGTCGACCTGACCACGGCCGAGGAGGTGCAGGCAGCGCTGGCCGACCTCGCGGCGCGGGTCGTCGACGACGTGGGCAAGGAGGACCGAGCGGTCCAGCGCGTGCACCTCAAGGTCCGCTTCGCCCCCTTCTTCACGTTCACCAAGGTCCGCAAGCTGAGCGAGCCGACGTACGACGCGGACGTGATCGCGCAGACGGCGTACGACCTGTTCCTCGCGCTCGACGACCAGCGGCCGGTGCGTCTGCTCGGTGTCCGGGGCGAGATGGTGCCGCCGGAGGGCGGCTACTGACCGAGCAGCGAGAGTCCCGCCGCGAGCGCGAACCCCGCCACCGTCGCGAGGCCGGCCAGGTCCCTCGCCTTGTCCTTGGCCTCGGGGATCATCGAGTCGATCAGCATGGTGAGCAGCGCGCCGGCGGCGAACCCGTCGATCGCCGCGCTCATGCTGCTCGACACCGCGTCGGCGGCCAGGTAGCCGGCCGTGGTCGCCAGGGCACAGGCCGCGGCGACCGCCGACCACAGCCCGAGCACCTGGCCCTTGCTGCGCCCCGCCGAGCGCATGTCGACGGCGGAGCCGATCGCCTCCGGGAGGTTGGAGGCGAAGATCGCGACGAGGAGCGCGGTGCTGACGCCCTGCCCCTGGGCGAGGCCGATCCCGAGGACGGCCTGCTCGGGGATGCCGTCGAGGAAGGCGCCGAGTGCCAGGGTGGCGCCGGCGGCACCGCCCCTGGCAGCCGAGCGCGACCCCACCCACCGGTTGGCGAAGTAGAACGTCGCGCCGCCCACGGCGAGTCCGAGTGCGACCGGCCAGGCGCCACCGACGCGCAGGCCCTCCTCGGCCAGCTCGAAGGACACGCTCGCGATCAGCGCACCGGCACCGAAGCCCAGCACCAGTCCGACGACCGTGTCCGACCACGTGCGGACGAGAGCCAGGAACGCGCCGAGCACCAGCGAGCTGGCGGCCAGCGCACCCCAGCCGAGGGCCTCGATCACGTGCCGATCATGCCACCACTACTCGCTCGCGATCGCGTCGAGCACCTTCATCCGCGAGGCGCGGATGGCCGGGACGATGGCCGCCAGCACCCCGAAGATCACCGCCACCACGAGGAAGACGGACAGACTGCTGAGCGGTAGCGCCAGCTCGGTCAGGTCGTCCTTGAGCGACTGGCGCAGCACCACCCCGATCACCAGACCGAGCACCATGCCGAGCACCGCCCCGAGCAGGGCGATGGCCACCGACTCCAGCGTGATCATCCGACGCAGCTTGCTGCGCGAGAGACCGACTGCCCGGAGCAGGCCGATCTCGCGGGTGCGCTCGAGCACGCTGAGGCCGAGGGTGTTGATGATGCCGATGACGGCGATGATCACCGCCAGGGCCAGCAGGCCGTAGATCACGTACAGCAGCTGGTTGACCTGACCGGAGATGAGCTCCTTGAACTCCTCCTTGTCCTGCACCGCGAGGATCGGCAGGTCCCCCACCACGTCCTCGAGGTCCTGCTTGACCGCACCGCGGTCGGCGCCGTCCTCGACGGTGATGCTGAGGGTCGAGTCCGACCGGGTGATTCCGGCGTCAGCAAGGACCGAGAGCGGGAAGGTGATGCCACCGGTCGTCGGAGTGTCCTCGAAGACGCCCACCACCTCGAGCTGGATGGTCTCGCCACCGGGGAAGGCCACGTCGATGGTGTCCCCCGGGCCCGCCTCCAGGTCGTCGGCCTGCCCCTCGCTCAGGAGCACCTGGTGCCCCGAGATCGAGTCGCTGCCGTCGATCATCATGAGGTCGTAGATCTCGAAGAACTCCGGATCGGCACCGATGGCGAAGGTCTGGTCGGACTCTCCGTCGACCTCGACGGTCACCGGGGTGCCCTGCTGGCGCGAGACCAGGTCGACCCCGTCGACGTCCTCCATCTGGTCGCCGAACTGCGACGGGAAACCCTGGAAGGTGGGCATCTGCACGAGGAAGTCGCTGCGGAACTCCCGGTCGACCAACGCGTCGTTGGTCGCGCTCAGCGAGGAGGCCAGCACGCCGACCGCCGACACGACGGCGAGGCCGATCATCAGCGCGGACGCGGTGGCGCCCGTACGGCGGGGGTTGCGCAGCGCGTTCTCACCCGCCAGCCGGCCGGGAGTGCCGAACAGTCGGCCGAAGACGGCACGGCACGCGACGAGCACGGGGTGGCCGATGACCGGTGCGAGGACGGCCGTGGTGATGACCCAGATGACCGCGCCGACGCCGATCCAGATCGCGTCGTTGCCGGGGGCACCGATCAGCCCGGCGGTCGCCAGGGCGACGCCGACCAGCATCGCGATGCTGCCGAGCACGAGTCGCCGGCCCATGCCCCGCTCCTGCACGACGAGGTCGTCGCGCATGGCCGCGACCGGGGCGACCTTGGCCGCGCGGCGGGCGGGCACGAAGGCCGCGACCATGGTCACGACGATCCCCACGACGTAGGCCGCAATGACCGTGAACGGGGTGAGGGTCAGGACCTCGCCGGCGATGTCGAGCCCGAAGGTCCGGAACAACCCGGCCAGCACGCGCGCCAGCCCGAGGCCCAGGAACAGCCCGACCGTCGCTCCGACGACGGACATGATGAAGGCCTCGATCAGCACCGACCGGGTGACCTGCTTCTTGCTCGCGCCGAGGGCGCGCAGCAGCGCGGACTCGCGCACCCGCTGGGAGACGAGGATCGAGAAGGTGTTGAAGATGATGAAGGCGCCGACGACGATCGCGATCACCGCGAAGGTGGTCAGGAAGTAGGAGATGACGTCGAGGAACTGGCCCAGCTGCTCCTGGGTCTCCTCCACCACCTCGTCGCCGGTCACGGCGGTGAAGCCCTCGGGTGCCGCAGCCGAGGCAGCGGCGGCGAGCTCGGACTGGGAGACGCCGTCGGCCGCCGTGAGGGCGACGCTGGTGAAGGCGTCGGCGCCGTCGAGGAAGATCTCCTGCGCCTCTGCGGTGTCGAGGAGCACGAGGGTCGCGCCGGCCGTGCCGCCGCCGTTGAACTCGGCGGTGCCGACGAGGGTGAAGGTGCGTCGCGGGTCCTGGGTCGGGACGATCATGGTGACGGTGTCACCGACCTCGTAGGCACCGCGCTCGGCCGAGGAGGTGTCGAGGGTGATCTCGCCGGGCTTCGCGGGCCAGTCGCCCTCCGTCAGCTCCATGATCTGTTCGCCGGCCATGTTCTCGATGGGGGAGTAGTTGAACGCCAGCGTCGGCGCGCCCTGGCCGCCGACCATCTTGCCGTCCTTGCCGAGCAGGAACGAGCCGACGCCGTCGACCGAGCCGGCTGCGTCCGCGACCTCGGGGAGCGCGGCGATCTTCGCCACGTCGGCCGGCTCGATCAGCTGTGTCGTGCCGACCCCGGCGCTGGCGGCCTGGAGGTCGCCCTCGGGCCGGACCAGGCCGTCCGACGTCGACCCCTTGACGATGTTGTCGAAGGTCGCGTTGAGGCCGGTGCTGAAGGTCATCACCCCGGCCAGGAAGCCGATGCCGAGCACGATCGCGAGCGTGCTCATCAGCAGGCGCACCTTGCGGGCCAGCAGGTTGCGCCAGGTCAGGCGGAGCACGTCAGCTCGCCGCCTTCTTCATCGCGGCGTCCTGGAGCGACGCCATCTTCGCGAGGATCTGGTCGCGGTCGGGCGTGCGCAGCTCGTCGACGATCTTGCCGTCTGCGAGGAACAGGACCCGGTCGGTGTACGACGCCGCTACCGGGTCGTGGCTCACCATGACCACGGTCTGGCCGAACTCGTCGACGCTGCGCCGCAGGAAGCCCAGCACCTCCGCCGAGCTGGTCGAGTCGAGGTTTCCGGTGGGCTCGTCGGCGAAGACGATCGACGGCTGGCTCACCAGGGCCCGCGCACAGGCCACGCGCTGCTGCTGCCCGCCGGACATCTCACTGGGGCGGTGGCCCAGGCGCGGGCGGAGACCGATCGCGTCGATCACGGAGTCGAACCACTCCGGATCGGCCTTGCGTCCGGCCAGGCTGAGCGGCAGCAGGATGTTCTCCTCGGCGGTCAGGGTGGGCACGAGGTTGAACGACTGGAAGACGAAGCCGATCTTCTCCCGGCGCAGGGTGGTGAGGTCCTTGTCCTTCAGGCGTCCGAGCGAGGTGCCGTCGACGACGGCCTCGCCGGAGGTGGGGGTGTCGAGCGCGGCCAGGCAGTGCATGAGGGTCGACTTGCCCGATCCGGACGGCCCCATGATGGCGGTGAACTCGCCCTTCATCAGGTCGACCGTCACCCCGTCGAGGGCCCGGACCTCGGCCTCGCCCTTGCCGTAGACCTTCACCAGGTCCTGCGCACGTAGCCGCGACGGTGGAGGCCGCCTCCCCCGTGGTCGTCTCAGTCATGGGCGCAAGTCTGGCAGGGTCCCGCAGACGACTGCCATGGGATATCACCCCTGCCCGACCCTGACATCCGTCAGGGTCGGGCAGGGGCGCCACCTCGCCCCTAGATTGGGCCGGTGACGACCGACGTACTGGCGGGGCTGCTGACCGGTCTGACCCTGATCGTCGCCATCGGCGCACAGAACGCGTTCGTCCTGCGCCAGGGCCTGCGCCGCAGCCACGTCGGGCTCGTCGTCGCCATCTGCGCGCTCTCCGACCTGGTGCTGATCGTGGCCGGCGTCGCAGGCATCGGTGTGATCGTCGACCGGGCCCCGTGGGCAGTCGACCTGATCCGCTGGCTCGGCGTCGCCTTCCTGACCTGGTACGGCGTCAGCTCGCTGCTGCGGGCCCGGAACCCCTCGGTCCTCTCGCTGGCCGACGCTCCCGCCGAGGCCCGGGGCGGCGTCGCGGTCCGGGCCCTCGCGCTGACCTGGCTCAACCCGCACGTCTACCTCGACACCGTGCTCCTGCTCGGCTCGATCGCCGCCACGCACGGCGACCCCGGGCGGTGGTGGTTCGCGCTCGGGGCCGGGATCGCGAGCATCGGGTGGTTCGCGGGACTCGGGTACGGCGCGCGGCTGGCGGCTCCGCGCCTGGCCAGCCCACGCGCGTGGCAGGTGCTCGACGTGGTGATCGGGATCGTGATGCTGGTGATCGCGGTGAAGCTGGCGCTCGGTTGACCTTCGGTGGGGTAGTCCAGTGTCCAACGGCTGTCCCGCCGGGGTAGTCCAGTGACATGCGGTCGTCCGAAGGGTGATTTCCCGACCGTTCGTCACTGGACTACCCCGGCAGGTAACGGGCCGTGCGCCGCGGGTAGCGCTAGGCGTCCTCGGACCCCGGGCGACCGCCTCGTCGAGGCGCGCGTGCAGCCGCTCGCGGATCTCACCGGCGGTGTAGTGACGGCGTACGCGCTCGTCACGCGCCACGGCCGCCCCGGTCGCGATCGCACCCAGCAGCCCACCGAGGCCGACCAGCTTCCACACGCGCATGCGGGGACTGTAGCCCTCGGGCAGACTCACGCCCATGGCCTCGCCCCTCACCGTCGACCAGGCGATGGATCTCACCCGCAGCGGGGACATCTGGCTCTTCCGCGGCCGCCGCGCCCCCGACCGGGCGATCCGCGCGGTGACCAACGCGCCCGTCAACCACGTCGGCGTCGCGCTGGTCGTCGACGACCTGCCGCCGCTGATCTTCCACGCCGAGCTCGGCAAGTCGCAGCTGGACGTGTGGACCGGTGGGCACCACCGCGGCGTCCAGCTCCACGACCTGCGCGAGGTGGTCGGACGGTGGCAGACGGAGTACGACCAGGACGCCTTCCTCCGCCAGCTCGAGCCGGAGATCGGGCAGGCCGAGGAGGACGGGATGCTCCGCGCCGTCGCGCGGCTCGACGGTGTCTCGTTCCCGAGCATGGTCGGGCTGGGCGCGCGCTGGTTGCGCGGTCGCGACGCCTACGTCCCGCACCGCCACCGCACCCGCCGGGTCACGCCGGAGGCCGCCTTCTGCGCCGAGGTCGTCGCGAGCTGCTACATCGAGATGGGCGTGCTGCGCGACGACCGACGCGCCACCTGGTACGACCCCGGCACGTTCTGGAGCGGCGACTACCTCCCGATCGCCGACGGCTGGCAGCTCAGCCAGGAGGTCGCGGTGGGTCGCTAGGCGCGGCCGCCCGGGCCAGCCGGTCGGCGACCACCGCCGTCGCCGCGCGCAGCTCCTCGCCGCCCTCGACCACGAACGGGAGCGGTACGCCGGCGAGCCACTCGCCGACGTACGCCTGGGTGTTCTGCGTGCTCCCGACCAGCACGCAGCGACCGTCGTCGAGCTCGCTGAGGTCGCCCATCGCCGGCCGGACCCAGTGCGCGACCTCGCTCTTCGGGGCGTCGAAGACCACGCGGGTGTCGTACTCCCATCCCTTGCCGAGGTTGGCCTCCAGCTCGCGCGCCGGGTCGAGGTCGGCCGGGACCTCGAAGCTGCCCTCGAGCTCCTCGACCCCCGCGATCCGGTCGACCCGGAAGGTGCGGATCGCGTCGGCGTGGTGCGCGAGGCAGAGGAGGTACCACCGCCCGAATCGCACGACCAGCGACCACGGGTCGACCTCGAAGGTGCGTGGGTTGCCGGTGGCCGTGCGGTAGCTGATCCGGACCTGCCGCTGGGCCGCCACCGCCGCCACCAGTGCGCTGGTGACCTCGGGGTCGGGTCGGGTGGAGCGTCGGTCGGGCACCGGGTGCGCGTGCTCACGCATGGTCGCGGCCTGCCGGCCGACATTCTCCGGCAGCACCCGCAGGATCTTCCCGAGTGCCGAACCCACCGGGTCGTCGGGGTCGGCGGCGGCGTGCTGGCCGTCGAGGGCCGCCATCACCAGGCCGAGCGCCTCGGTGGCGGTGAAGGTGAGCGGCGGCAGTCGCAGGCCGCGACCCAGCCGGTAGCCGCCGTAGGGGCCACGGGTCGATTCCACCGGGATGTCGGCCTCCCGCAGGATCGCGACGTAGCGCCGCGCGGCACGCTCGGTCACCCCGAGGCGCTGGGCGAGCTCGGCGGCGGTGATCCCGGGTCGCGACTGGAGCAGGTCGAGGGCGCGCAGGGCCCGTGCCGTGGGGCTGATCTCGCTCATGGGTCGATCCTCGCACCGGTTCCGGTCGTGGAGCGTCCGGAACCGGTCCTAGCGTGGTCGCAACGCACCCACCGACCAAGGAGAACCCATGGACATCGTCCTCATTCCCGGCCTCTGGCTCGACGGCTCCGCCTGGGACGACGTGCTCCCGGCGCTGGAGAAGCTCGGCCACCGCGGGATCCCGGTGACGCTGCCCGGGCAGGGTGACGGCGCCAGCACCGCGTCGTACGACGACCAGGCCGGCGCCGTGCTGGCAGCCATCGACGCCGCCGAGGGCGCGCCGCTGGTTGTCGGCCACTCGGCCGCGAGCACGCTGGCGTGGGTCGGCGCCGACCGCCGCCCCGACGGAGTCACCGGCGTCGTGCTGATCGGCGGGTTCCCCACGACAGGCGGCACGGCGTACGCCGACTTCTTCGAGCCCGACGGCGACGGGGTGCCGTTCCCCGGCTGGGAGCCCTTCGCCGGACCCGACTCCGACGACATGTCACCCGAGCTCAAGGCGGAGGTGGCCGCGGGCACGCACCCGGTGCCGGTCGGCGTCACCAAGGGCATCGTGCAGTGGACCGACGAGCGGCGCCACGACGTACCGCTCACGCTGGTCTGCCCGGAGTTCAGCCCGGCCCAGGCGAGGGAGTGGATCGAGAGCGGCGACGTGCCCGAGCTCGCCGCCGCCCGGAAGCTCGAGCTGGTCGACATCGAGTCGGGCCACTGGCCGATGTTCACCCAGCCGGCAGCCCTGCGCGACGCTGCTGGACGAGGCCACCCGACGCCCTTGACAATAATTCTTGTCAAGGGCATGGTGGGTCCATGCAGGACGTCGAGGTCATCGAGGACGCGGAGGCAGCCGCCGCCGCGATGGACCCGATCCGGGCCCGGCTGCTCGGCGAGCTCACCGTCCCGGCCTCCGCCGCCGGGCTCGCCGCGCGGGTCGGCATCGCCCGCCAGAAGGTCAACTACCACCTCAAGGCGCTCGAGGCGCACGGCCTGGTGACGCTGTCCGAGGAGCGCCGGCACGGCGGCCTCACCGAGCGGGTGCTGCAGGCCTCCGCCGCCTCGTACGTCATCTCGCCGGCGGCCGTCACCGCGTCTGCGGCCGACCCCGACGCCAACGCCGACCACCTGTCGGCGGGCTACCTCGTCGCGCTGGCCGGCCGGCTGGTGCGTGAGGTCGGCGCCCTGACGCGCCGGGCCGACACGTCCGGCAGGCGTCTGCCGACGCTGACCATCGACACCCAGATCGGCTTCCGGTCGGCCGCCGACCGGGCTGCCTTCGCAGACGACCTGACCGCAGCAGTTCTCGACCTGGCCGCCCGCTACCACCACGACGACGGACGGGCGCACCGACTCGTCGTCGCGGCCCACCCCCTTCCCGAGGAGAGCACATGAGCACGACCCCGAACGTCCCCTACCGCCTGGAGTTCAGCGTCGAGGTGCCCGGCACCCCGGAGCAGGTCTGGCAGGCCATCGCCACCGCCCGAGGGCATGAGCGCGTGGTTCCTGCCGACCGAGCTGGAGGAGCGCGAGGGCGGCTCCCTGCACATCACCATGGGCCCGGACATGGGCTCGGACGGCCGGGTGACCGGCTGGGACCCGCCACGGCGCATCGCCTACGAGGAGGACTGGGCCGCCCTCATGGGCAAGGACCCGGACTCGCTCAGCCCGCTGACGTCGGAGTTCCTCGTCGAGGCCCGCTCCGGCGGCACCTGCGTCGTGCGCGTCACCAGCAGCGGCTTCGGGACCGGCGCCGACTGGGAGTCGGAGTGGTGGGACACCCTGGGCCCCGGCTGGATGCCGTTCTTCGACAACCTGCGCCTCTACCTCGCCCACTTCCCCGGCCAGGAGGCCACCCAGCTGGAGGTCACCGCCTCCCATGCCGCCGAGCCCGACGCGCTCTGGTCGGCCCTGCACGAGTCCCTCGGGCCTGGGCGACGAGGGCGAGACCGGTGGAGGTGCGCGGCGCCACCGGCACCGTCGAGCGGGTCGGCGAGCGACAGGCGCTGGTCCGGCTCACCGCGCCCGTGGCCGGGATGCTCACCGTCGTCGCGTGGGGCATGGGCGAGGGGAAGTCGACTGCCGTCGTGCGGGCCTACCTGTTCTCGCCCGGCGCTGCGGACTACGTGCGGCGCGAGGAGCCGGGCTGGCAGGCCTGGCTGGACGGGCTGTCCGTGCGGGCCTGAGCGCAAGGACGCCACCACTACCCCGGTAGTTAGGGACGAAGTGGTGGGCCAGGAGCCGCGTGACGACCATTTCGTCCCTAACTACCCGGAGAACAAGAAGGCCGGGGGCCTTGACAACCTACAACCATATGGTTGTAGGTTAGTCCCGTGAACGAGACGGACGAGACCCGGGCAGACGCCTGGTTCCACGCCCTCGCGGACCGGACCCGGCGCGACATCCTGCGGCGCGTGCTGGCCGGCGAGCACTCCGTCTCGTCGCTGGCGAAGAGCTACGACATGAGCTTCGCCGCCGTCCAGAAGCACGTCGCCGTGCTGGAGCGAGCGGGCCTGCTGACCAAGCGTCGGCAGGGTCGCGAGTCACTCGCCAGCGGCGACGTGGAGGCGGTGCGGTCGGTCGGCGTGATGCTCACCGAGCTGGAGTCGCTCTGGCGCGGCCGCATCTCCCGGATGGACGACCTCTTCGCCACGCCACCCGACACCTCGACCCCGACCTCGACCCCGAAGGACTGATCCCCATGCCCGTCACCGACGTCACCCACGACCTCGAGTCCCGCACGCTGACCATCACCGCCGAGTTCGCGGCGACCGCCGACCGCGTCTGGGAGGTGTACGCCGACCCGCGCCAGCTCGAGCGCGTGTGGGGTCCGCCCGGCTACCCCGCCACCTTCGTCGACCACGAGCTCGCCCCCGGCGGCCGGATGAACTACTACATGACCAGCCCCGAGGGCGAGAAGTACTACGCCTACTGGGACATCGAGAC
Source organism: uncultured Actinomycetota bacterium (assembly GCA_963712875.1). Classification (GTDB taxonomy): domain Bacteria; phylum Actinomycetota; class Actinomycetes; order Propionibacteriales; family Nocardioidaceae; genus Nocardioides. Next base: position 158,111 of record CAVQJS010000023.1, read on the forward strand.
CGTCGACCAGCCGCGCGGCTTCTCGTTCAGGGACGGCTTCGCCCTCGACGAGACGTTCACGCCCAACACCGAGATGCCGGAGTCGTCGCAGGTCTACGCCTTCGCCGAGGACGACGGCACCACCCGCGCGACCTTCGTCGCGAGCTACGCCGACGCCGAGTCCCTGCAGAAGGTGCTCGACATGGGCGCCGTCGAGGGATCGACCCTCGCCATCAACCAGATCGACGACCTGCTCGCCGCCTGACCACCCACCCACCGAAGGAGACCGCCATGCGCACCCTCGTCGTCACCGAGTTCATCACCCTCGACGGAGTCGTCGAGGCCCCCGGCGGCGGGGACCACCCGCACGCCGGCTGGACGTTCAAGGACGTCGAGTTCGACGAAGCCGCCTACGACATCAAGGGCCGCGAGACCGAGGCGGCCACCGCCCTCCTCTTCGGGCGCCGGTCCTACGACGAGTTCGCCCCGGTCTGGCCGTCGATGGAGGAGTTCGCGACCTACAACGCGATGCCGAAGTACGTCGTCTCCTCGACGTTGCGCGACCCGGAGTGGAACAACACCTCGGTCCTGCGCTCGCTCGACGAGGTCGCCGCCCTCAAGGAGACCGAGGGCGGGGAGATCCACGTCCACGGCAGCGCCACCCTTGCCCAGGGTCTCGCCGCCGCCGGCCTGGTCGACCGCTACCACCTGTTGGTCTTCCCGCTCGTGCTCGGCAGCGGCAAGCGGCTCTTCGGCGAGGGCGACAAGACCAAGCTGTCGCTGATCGAGCACGCCGCCTACTCCAACGGCATCACGCTGCAGCGCTACGACGTCGTGCGCTGAGGTCTCGCCCGCGCCGTCGCGGTGGTCGGCGCGCCTTCCCCGACCGACGATGGGACACAATCGACGGGTGGAGACCGCAGCCCTGATCGTCGGCCTGGCCGCCGTCGTCCTCGCCGGTACGGCCGTCGCCGACCGTGTCCGCGTGCCCGCCCCGCTGCTGCTCATCGCGGTCGGGGTGGCGGCGTCGTACCTGCCGTTCCTGCCGACCATCCACCTGCACCACGAGGTCGTGCTGCTCGGCCTGCTGCCGCCGCTGCTCTACACCGCGGCACTGCAGACCTCGCTGGTCGACTTCAACGCCAACCGCGGCACCATCCTGCGGCTCTCGGTGCTGCTGGTCATCGCCACGACGTTCGCCGTCGGGGCGGTCGTGCACGCCCTGCTGCCGAGCGTGGGGTGGCCCGCGGCCTTCGCGATCGGCGCGGTGGTCGCGCCCCCGGACGCGGTGGCCGCGACCGCGGTCGCCCGCCGGATCGGCCTGCCCCGGCGCATCGTGACGATCCTCGAGGGTGAGTCGCTGCTCAACGACGCGACTGCGCTGGTCGCCCTGCGTACGGCGATCGCCGCCATCGGTGGTGGCGTCACCCTCGCCGCAGTCGGGATCGACTTCGTCCGCGCGGCCGGCGGCGGCCTGCTCATCGGCCTGGCCGCGTTCGCCCTGGTGGCCTGGCTGCGCCGCCACATCAAGGACCCGCTGCTCGACACCGCGATCTCCTTCCTGACCCCCTTCGCCGCCTTCCTGGCCGCCGAGCGCGTGCACGCCTCCGGCGTCATCGCGGTCGTGGTCGCCGGCCTGCTGCTGGGCCACAAGGCACCGCTCATCCAGACCGCCCAGTCGCGGATCACCGAGCGGATGACGTGGCGCACCATCGCCTTCGTCCTGGAGAACGCGGTCTTCCTGCTCATCGGCCTCCAGGCCGACTGGATCCTCGCCGACGTCGCGGAGTCCGAGCTCGGCGCCGGCCTCATCGCGGCCGTCTGCCTGCTGACGCTGGTGACCGTCATCGTCGTACGCCTCGCCTGGGTCTTCGCCACCCGCCTCTTCGTGCCCAACCCGGGCGCCGAGGCGATGCCGCGCTCGTGGACCTTCCTCATCGGGTGGGCCGGGATGCGGGGCGTCGTGACGCTCGCGGCCGCCTTCCTCATCCCCGAGGGGGCCCCGCACCGCGAGGTGCTGCTGCTGGCCGCCTTCACGGTCGTGGCCGGGACCCTGTTCCTGCAGGGGCTGACGCTGCCGTGGCTGACCCGGCGCCTCAAGGTCCCCTCCCCCGACCCGGCCCTCGACGCCCTGGCCCGAGCCACCCTGCTCGAGACGGCCGCGGCCGCCGGGCTCGCGCGCCTCGCCGAGCTGGAGTACGACGACCACCACGGCGTCGACGACCGCATCCGGACCCGCCTCGACCAGCGCTCCTTCGCGGCCTGGGAGCAGCTGTCCACCACGGCCGACGAGGAGACCCCGTCCTCCCTCTACGCCCGGGTGCGGCTCGAGATGATCGAGGCGGAGCGCACCGCCGTGCTCGAGGAGCGGAGCAAGGGCGAGCTGCCGTCCGAGGTCGTCCGCCAGGTGCTCGGCATGCTCGACATCGAGGAGTCGATGCTCGACGGTGGCACCACGGCCGGCGAGGAGGTGCGCTCGTCGTCGTTGACCCTGCTCGGCACCGAGTGCGTCGACCTGACCGCCCACCCGGCGGTGGAGACCGCGGCCGATGCCGCCTGCGCGATCTGCGTGGCCGAGGGCCTGCGCTGGGTGTCGCTGCGCCAGTGCCTGACGTGCGGCAACATCGGCTGCTGCGACTCCTCGGTCGGCAAGCACGCGACCGCGCACTTCCACCGGACCCAGCACCCGGTGATGCAGTCGGCCGAGCCGACCGAGCGCTGGCGCTGGTGCTACCTCCACAACCTCACCGGCTGACCGGCGCTTCCGCGCGCAACTAGGCTCGACGCATGGGAGCGCCCGCGATCGTCATCGCCTCCACCCACCACGGCGACGTGCTGGCCGAGGCCTTCGCCCGCTACGAGCGGGAGTACGACGTACGACTCGCCCACGACGAGCACACCGCCAGGGCGACCGCGAAGGAGCTGCTCACCAGCGGTCACCAGGTCGCCCTGTTCGTCATCGACACCGACCACGACCAGGACGCGCTCTACGCGCTGATCGGCGGCACCCGCAAGGCGGTGCCGACGGCGCGCCGACTGATCGTGTCGCACGTCAGCCGTTTCCGCGAGGACAACCAGACCTTCCGCCCCGCGGTCGCCGCGGGCAAGGTCGACGCCCTGCTCCTGATGCCGCAGGGCCCGCGCGACGAGGAGTTCCACGGCGCGGTCGGCGAGATGCTCAACGAGTGGAACGCCACCGTCGCGGCCCCGGTCATCGAGAACGTCCGCATCATCACCCCGGAGAAGGATGCGCTGACCCGGGAGCTGCTCGACTACCTCAGTCGGGTCGGCATGCCGGCGGGCGTGCACCACCCCGACAGCGAGGTGGGGCGGGAGGTGATGGCGGCCTGCCCGGAGGACGAGGGTCGCTGGCCCGTGGTGTCGTCGCTGGTCGGCTGGTGCGGCCATTGCGGGAGCGTGCGTGAGCTGGCCAACCAGCTCTACGGCCGACCCGACGACATCGAGATCGACGGGGTCGTCGACCTCGTCGTCGTGGGCGCCGGGCCGGCCGGCCTCGCGGCCAGCGTGTACGCCTCGAGCGAGGGCCTCTCCACGATCTGTCTCGAGGCCGAGGCCATCGGGGGCCAGGCCGGCACCAGCTCGATGATCCGCAACTACCTCGGCTTCCCGCGCGGCATCTCCGGCATGCGCCTGGCCCAGCGCGCCCGCGGCCAGGCGCTGCGCTTCGGCACCCGCTTCTTCACCGGGTGGCCCGCCACCGGCCTCACCCCGGCCGCGGAGGATCTCCCCCACGTCGTGCACACCGACGGCGGCGACGTACGCGCCCGGGCGGTGCTGGTCGCCACCGGCGTCGACTACCGGCGTCTCGGCGTCGAGTCGATCGAGGCGCTGGTCGGCCGCGGTGTCTTCTACGGTGCGGCGATGGCCGCCGCGCGCGAGCTCGCCGGCGACCACATCGTCATCGTGGGAGGTGGCAACTCCGCTGGGCAGGCCGCCCTCCATGCGGCCCGTTTCGCGCAGTCGCGTCACCATCGTCGTACGCCGTCCCGACCTCACGTCCACGATGTCCGCCTATCTCATCAACGAGCTCGAGTGGAGCCCGCGGATCACCGTCCGTGGCTCGACCCGGGTCGTCGACGGCGGGCCGGACGACGTCGGGCACCTGGCCTGGCTCGACCTCGAGGACATCGAGAGCGGGGAGCACGAGCGCGTCGAGGCACGTGGCCTCTTCCTCCTGCTCGGCGCCGCCCCCGAGTGCGGCTGGCTGGCCGGCGCGGTGATGCTGGACGAGCGCGGCTTCGTGCTGACCGGTCGCGACATCGCCCGCGAGCAGTGGGACGACGACCTGCCGCCCGCCGATCTCGCCACGACGGTCCCGGGGATCTTCGCCGCCGGCGACATCCGCTCCGGCTCGATGAAGCGCGTCGCATCGGCCACCGGCGAGGGCGCCTCGGTGGTCTCCCTCGTGCACACCTGGCTGGAGGCCCAGCAGGTCGGCTCCTAGTACTCCAGGAGCAGGAAGACCACGGCCAGCAGGGGCAGCGTCCCCTGGATGAGCGCGGACCGCATCATCGTGCGGTCGTGGGTGACCAGGACGATCGCGGCGCCCAGCATCGAGCCCGTGCCGGCCAGCGCCAGTGCGGTGCCGGTGAGGTGCTCGGTCTTCAGCAGCGCGACGCCGACGAGGGTGATGATGGCCAGGAACAGGTTGTAGAACCCCTGGTTGTAGGCCATCGGCGCCAGCACCTTCGCGTCCTCCTCCGACACCCCGAACGTGCGCCGCGTGGACGCCTCGTTCCACCGGAACGACTCGAGGACGAAGATGTAGACGTGGAGCAGTGCGGCCAGCACCGTGAACCCGACCGTGAAGATCGTCATGACCGCACCCTAGGAGGCGAGTGCCATCGACCACCAGCACCACAGTCCAGAGGCATGGGACGACAGGTACGGCGACGAGCCGATGTGGAGCGGCCAGCCCAACGAGGCGCTCGTGCGTGAGGTCGCAACCCTCACTGAGGGGACCGCGCTCGACGTCGGCTGCGGCGAGGGGGCCGACGCGATCTGGCTCGCGCAGCAGGGCTGGGCCGTCGATGCGCTCGACGTCTCGACCAAGGCGCTGGCCCGCGCCGAGCAGCACGCCGCACAGGAGGGCGTCGACGTGACCTGGCTGCACCACGGGCTCGAGGACCTGCCTGCGGACACGGCGTACGACCTGGTGTCGGCGTTCTATCCCGCGCTGATGCGCGCCGACGGGTCCGTCATCGACACCCTCCTCGACGTGGTGGCCGAGGGCGGCACGCTGCTGGTGGTCCACCACGCGCACGTCGACCGCGCACTGGCGCTCGAGCACGGCTTCGACCCGGACGACTACGTCCGGCACGAGGACGTCCTTGCCGCGCTGAGCCCCACCGACTGGACGATCGAGCAGGCCGGCGAGAGCGCCCGCACCGCGCCGCAGGGACCGGGCGCGCACCACCACACCGACCTGGTCCTGCGGGCCATCCGGAAGATGAGCGCCTGAGCTGTTCCTCAGCCTTCGGGCAGGTCGGCGAAGGCCTGCTTCATCTCCTTGTACCAACCCAGCGACTTCTTCGGGTGCCGCCAGCGGCTCTTCATCGCGTCGCGCGCCTCCTGGTGGGTCGCGTCGCCCTCCTTCTCGGCCTGCTTGAGGTGCTGGTCCTGGGCGTTGATCACGTCGTCGTGGGTCTCACCGTGGTGGGCGAGGTCGCACGGTCCGCCGAGCTGGCGGCAGGTCATGGTCTTCATGGTGTGTCCTTTCGGTGTGGTGTCTCGGTGACGTCGTACCGGTAAGAGTGCTGGCCTCCACCCTCCTGACGATCGGGGGCGCAGAGATGTGACCGCTACTTCCGGTCCCCGCCGGCGCGGCGGGCCACCTGCGCGAGCAGGTCGGGCTCGGCGCGGAAGGTGATCCCTCGGACCAGGCCGTCGGCGACCTCGAAGTCGAAGACCACCTTCGGCTGGCCCAGGTGGAACCAGGCGGCGGCCGGTCGGTCGCCGACGAAGACCGCGAGCGCCGAGCTGCGCGCTGCCGTTGAAGAACGCCGCCACGTCGCCGCGCCCCTCGATCCGCTCGGGTGTGCCGGCGAGGATCGCTGCGTCGTCGGCGCCCACCACCGCGTCGGGGGCGAGCAGCTGCAGCAGGCGGTCGAAGTCGCCCTCCCGCGCCGCCGCCATGAAGGCGTCGACCACCTCCCAGTCGGCCAACCGGTCCTCGGGTGCGGGCTGGGCGACCTTGGCGCGGGCGCGCGAGGCGAGCTTGCGGGCGGCCGTGGGTGAGGTGTCGAGGACGGCGGCGATCGTGGTGAACTCGAAGCCGAAGCTGTCGTGCAGCACGAAGGCGACGCGTTCGCGGGGTGAGAGCCGGTCGATCACCGCCTGCAGCGCGATGCCGACGGTGTCGGCCAGGGCGACGTCGTCGGCCGGGTCGGGTGAGGTGTCCTCGAGCTCGACCTCCTCGACCGGCACCGGCGTACGAGCTCGCAGCCGGTCCAGGCACAACCTGGTCGTGACCGTGGTCAGCCAGGCCGGCAGGTTCTCGATCTCGACCTCGCCCGCGACGTCGGTCCGGTGCAGCCTCAGCCACGCCTGCTGCACGACGTCCTCGGCCTCGGCGTGGTCGCCGAGCACCCGGGCGGCGATGCCCACCAGGCGCGGGCGCTCGGCCTCGAAGATCTCGGTCCGGTCCACGGCATCCACCCTTGCATCCTCGCGTCTGTTGGTCGTCCACTCGCTGTCATGACGAGCCGGACGACCGATGTGTGACCGAGGGCGGACCAGGGGCTGTGTGCCACGATCGGTCCATGCAGGCGCTCCGGCCCGTGCGGACCCTCGCCGCACTCACCGTCCTCACGCTGGCGGGCTGCACGTCGGGCCCGGGCGACGAACCGGAGGCACAGCCGTCGGCCTCCCCCACCAGCACCGACAGCTCCCCGAGCGAGTCCCCCACCGAGGCCGAGACGCCGACCGAGGCCGCCACCCCCGAGCCCGAGCCGCCGAACCCGATCTCAGTCGCGGCGCTGTCGCAGGCAGACCTGACCGGCGGTGACCTCCGCCTGGGTGCGGTCCGCGAGCGCACGGCCGGCTACACGTCGTACGACGTCACGTTCGCCTCGACGACCATGGGCGCGGGCAGCCGCCCGCTCCGGATCAGCGGGGTCCTCAACGTGCCGACCGGACCGGGCCCGTTCCCGGCAGTCGTGCTGGCGCACGGCTACATCGACCCGGCCTACTACGTCCGCGGCCAGGGGATGACGCGTGAGCGCGGCTTCCTCGCCGACCGCGGGTTCGTCGCACTGCACGTCGACTACCGCAACCACGCCGAGTCCGCCGACGACCCGCGCGTGGAGACGGCCGTACGCCTGGGCTACAGCGCCGACGTGATCGCCGCGGCGCGCGCACTTCAGGACGCTGACGACGTACGCGTCGACCCCGACCGCATCGCGCTCTTCGGCCGGTCGATGGGCGGCGGGGTGATGCTCAAGGCCCTCGCCGCGGAGCCCGGGCTGTTCGCCGCCGGCACCGGCTGGGCTTCGGTGTCGAGCCTGGAGGCGGAGAACTTCGCGCAGTTCCAGGCCTCCGACGCGCCCCGGGCCGAGCTGGTCGCGGACACGCGCGGCAGGCACGGCCTGCCCGCCGACGACCCGGGCTTCTGGCGAGGTGTCTCGTCCCGCCCGGCCTTCGGGGACATCACCGAGCCGGTGCTGATGGTGCACGGCCGCTTCGACGACACCTGCCCGCCCCCGTGGGCGAGAGCGACCCAGCGCGCGCTGACCGAGGCCGGCGTCGACTCGACGCTGGAGTGGTACGACGACGGCCACGCGTTCGGGCCGGCCTTCGTCGCCGCCATGGACCGCACGGTGCGGTTCCTGCGCGCCCGGATGCCGGCCTGAGGGCCGTCAGGCCACGTCGACGGGCGTGAGCGAGTGGATCTGCACCTCTCCGCTGAGTGCCTCGCCGGCCGCCGCAAACGCGGTCGCGACATGGGGCGTGCCCATGTGGGCGTCCAGCGCCGCCGCGTCGGTCCAGCGCTCGATGGTCACGAAGGTGCCGGGCGCCGCTGCCGACTCGTAGAGGTCGTAGGACACGCAGCCCTCCTCGTCGCGGGTCGCTGCGGCCAGGGTCACGAGTGCCGCGCGGACCTGGTCGACGGCCTCGGGCTTCACGGGGATGGTGGCGACGACGTTGACATCGGTCACGGCAGCTGTCCTCTTCGTTGGGGACCCAACAGTCTGGTCCGTCGCCTGGCGTTGGCCACCTCCGTGGGTCGGCGGCTGGTCGCTCCTGCTGCTCCTGCCGAGCGTGGTCCTGCTGCGCGGCTGTCCGACCTGCTGGGCGCTGGGCCTGGCGCAGACGTGCGCGATCCGCGACAAGCCAGCCGCGAAGCGCCGTCAGTCGAGCCGGGTGTAGTCGATCTCGAGGAAGTCCTCGACCTCGGGCACCCACCGGTCCGCGACGAACGACACGTGCGTCGGGTGCGTGTTGTAGGCGTCGTAGGCGTCCTGGTCGGCGAACTCCATCGAGAAGCCGAACGCGAAGTCGTTCTTGGGGCTCGTCTGCCGCAGTTGCTCGAACCGCTCCACGCCGGGGATCTCCGCGAGGACGCGGCCGGCGGCAAGGAAGTCCTGCTCGTGCCGCGAACCAGCGGCGTGACGGAGCCGGAACGCGACGGTGTGACGGATCATCCCCCGACCCTAGCCGCGCGGTCGGCGGGAGGGACGTCGAAACCTGTCGGCGTGGTCGATGACGTCGGGCCGGCCCGGCTTCAGGCGCATGGGTGGTCTCCTCGGCGTGGGGTGCGCCCGACCTAGTGACTGAGCTCGTCGCGATGTGCCTCGATCCAGGCGATCTCGGCGATCGCCTGGTCACAGACCCCGGGTGGCAACGTGCTCTCGGTGATCGAGGTGTGACTGGGGGACCACACGGAGTCAGCGCAAAGTCTTCCTCCCTAGGGAGGGGACGAGCGAAAGATTGGCGGCATCGTGCCCTTGACGGCGTGTCGAACGTGACGTTGTCTGTGTCAGTACTTCTGTGGCCTGGATCACGTGAGCGTCGACCGAGGCGGCACAGGGGTACGTCCCTCCCCTCACACCAGGAGACACCTTGCCCACCATTTATCGGGGCGGTACGCGAAGGCGCGCCCTCGCGGTTCTCACCGTCGGCGCTCTCGCCGCCGCCGGCGGCCACCACCACCTCCGCTACGGCCAGCCCGGCCGAGCCGACCACCACGACGGTCACGGCCCCCGAGCAGGCGCTCGGCGCCGGCCGGTACGTCGTGCTGCTGGCCCAGCCGGCGGCCACCCGCTACGAGGGCGGCACCGCCGGACTCGCGCCGACCAAGGCCCCGAAGGGCAGCCAGTTCGACGCCCAGTCCCTCGAGGTCGAGAAGTACTCCCGCCACCTCGAGCGCAAGCACGGCCAGGTCGCCGGCTCCGTGGGCGCCGACGTGCTCACCGAGACCACCATCGCCTCGAACTCGTTCACCACCGAGCTCTCCGCCGAGCAGGCCACCGAGCTCGCCGCTGACCGTGACGTGCTGATGCTGACCAAGGACACGGCGTTCGCGATGGACACGTGGAACACGCCCCGCTTCCTGGGTCTGGAGTCCGCCTCCGGCACCGGGACGGGCGGCGTCTGGGCCGCCACCGGTGGCGTCGAGGACGCCGGCCGGGGTGTCGTGGTCGGGATCCTCGACAGCGGCATCTGGCCCGAGTCGGCATCGTTCGCCGGTGCGCCTCTGAAGGACAAGCCGAGCGGCAAGGGCACGCCCTACCTCTCCGGCGGCAACACCATCAAGATGAAGAAGGCCGACGGGAAGCAGTTCCGCGGCGCCTGCGAGACCGGCCAGCAGTGGGACGCCTCCGACTGCAACGAGAAGCTCATCGGCGCCCGCTACTACCCCGAGGCCTTCGTCGCCAGCGTCAAGCCTGCGGACCGCGACCCCAACGAGTTCATCTCCCCCCGCGACGGTGACGGTCACGGCAGCCACACCGCCAGCACGGCCGCCGGCAACTTCGGCGTCCCGGCCTCGGTGGAGGGCCGCAGCTTCGGCAAGGTGAGCGGCATGGCTCCCGCCGCCAAGATCGCCGCCTACAAGGTCTGCTTCAACGACACCAACCCCGACACCGGTGGTTGCTACACGTCCTCGACGCTCGCCGCGGTCGACGATGCCATCGCCGACGGCGTGGACGTCATCAACTACTCGATCTCGGGCGCTACCGCCACGGTGGTCGACGCCGTCGAGTACGCCTTCCTCGGTGCCGCCGCTGCCGGCGTCTTCGTCGCCACCTCGGCCGGCAACAGCGGTCCGACGGCTTCGACAGTCGCGCACAACAGCCCGTGGGTGACCACGGTGGCGGCGTCGACGCACGCCGTCTTCGAGAACACCGTCGTGCTGGGCAACGGCCAGAAGTTCAAGGGTGCCTCGATCAACGGCACCGCGCTGCCGAGCACTCCGATCATCGACTCGCCGGCCGCCGGTCTCGCGGGTGCGAACGCGACCCTCGTGCGGCTCTGTGGACCGGGAAGCCTCGACCCCGCCAAGGCCAACGGCAAGGTGGTCATCTGCGAGCGCGGCGTCTACGACCGGGTCGCCAAGAGTGCCGAGGTCAAGCGGGCCGGGGGTGTGGGGATGGTGCTCTACAACGCCACGCCCAACAGCCTCGACGCCGACTTCCACGCCGTGCCCACGGTGCACGTCGACACGGCTGCCGGTACCGCGATCAAGGCCTACGCCGCGACTGCGGGTGCGACGGTGTCCTTCCAGCTCGGGGACACCACCGGTGGCAGCCCCACCGTGGTGCCGCAGATCGCCGGGTTCTCCTCACGAGGACCCGCACTCGCCAACGGCTCGGACGTCATCAAGCCCGACATCTCGGCCCCCGGCGCCAGCGTGCTGGCCGCCGTGGCCCCGCCGTCGGGCTCGGGACGCAACTTCGACCTCTACTCCGGCACGTCGATGTCCAGCCCGCACATCGCCGGGCTCGCCGCCTTCATCCTCGGCGAGAACCCGAGGTGGACGCCGATGACCATCAAGTCGGCCATGATGACGACCGCCTACGACCTCAAGAAGGCCGACGGCAGCCCCGACACCGACCCGTTCGCCCAGGGCGCCGGTCACGTCGACCCCACGAAGTTCTTCGACCCCGGTCTCGTCGTCACCTCCGACGAGGACGACTGGTTGAGCTTCATGAACGGGCAGGGAGCAGGCTTCCCCGGCATCGAGCCGATCGAGGCCAACACCCTCAACATTCCGTCGATCGCCCAGGGCCAGGTCGCGTCCTCCACCACCATCACCCGCACGTTCACCGGTCTGCGGGCCGGGACCTGGACCATCAAGGCCGACCTGCCGGGCTTCAGCGTCACGATGGACAAGCCGGCAGTCACCATCACGCATGCGGGCAAGAGCGTCCCGGTGACCTTCACCTTCACCAGGACCGGCGCCCCGTTCGACGCCTACGCCAAGGGTTTCATCACCCTGACCGGACCCACGGTGGTGCGGATGCCGGTGGCGCTGCGGCCGGTCGCGCTCAAGTCCCCCGCCTCCGTAGCAGGGACCGGGGCCGACGGGCGGACGACGATCGGGATCACCCCCGGCTACACGGGTGTCGCTCGACATCCTGCCGAGCGGCCTGGCCAAGGCCACGACGGAGGAGGCTTCCCTCGCGGCGACCGAGACGCTCGAGCGGGACGTGACCGTGCCGGCGGGGACCAAGGTCGCCCGGTTCGTTGCGGACGCCGCCAACAACGAGGCGGACCTCGACCTCTACGTCTACCGCTACAACGCTGCCGGCACTGCAACTTGAGGCGCTGGTGGGCCAGTCGGCCACGGGCTCCGCGGACGAGGTGGTGACCCTGCGGAATCCGCGCCGCCGCGAAGTACCTCGTCGTGATCGAGGGCTACGCGACCGCGCCGGGCGAGAGCAGCATCGCCACGACGTACGACCACTACCTCGTCGGCGCGACTGGCGGCCTGGGCAGCTTCCACGCCGAGCCCGACCCGGTTCCGGTCACGCAGGGCGTGCCCACGTCGTACGACGCGGTGTGGACAGGCCTGACGGCCGGTCGCTACCTCGGGCTCATGGAGTACGGAGGCACGCTGTCGCCGACGTACGTCACGGTCTCCGTGCCGTGATCGGTCGCTGAACAAGTCTCGACCTCGTGCGGGCGTGACTCCTTCGGGAGTCACGCCCGTACGTCTGTGCAAAGGGTTCGGCCGTGGACTGGGTGCGGGTGTGTGGTCACGCTGAGTCAATGGTCCCCGCGCGCGTGGGCAGACGTCGTGGCGTACACGCCAGGGAGCACGGCGGACTGGACCGTCCCCGTCAGTCCGGGCCTGCTCATCAGACGGATGAGTGCCGGCCGTTCACGTCCTTGCCCCGCCGAGCTCGGGCCTGGCCGCGAGGAGGTTGGTGGGAGCCGCGCCCGGGCGGGAGATGTTGCTCGTGATCCCCCAGCCATGCGCCTCGCTTCGACGCCATCTCGAGGCCGAACAGGCGAACAGCGATCTTCGACTGGCGATAGGCACGCATGCCGTCGTAGCAGCTTCAGCCGCTGTCGGTGATCGGGAGCCGAGCCGACTCAGCCCTGGGCCATGTCGACGAAGCGGGAGTAGTGACCCTGGAAGGCGACGGTCAGGTCCCTGGTCGGGCCGTTGCGGTGCTTGGCCACGATCAGGTCGGCCTCGCCGGGGCGGGTCGACTCCTTCTCGTAGACGTCGTCGCGGTGCAGGAGGATCACCATGTCGGCATCCTGCTCCAAGGACCCGGACTCGCGAAGGTCGCTCATCATCGGGCGCTTGTCGCCTCGCTGCTCGGGACCACGGTTGAGCTGGGAGAGCGCGATGATCGGGATCTCGAGCTCCTTGGCGAGGAGCTTGATGTTGCGGGAGAACTCCGAGACCTCGAGCTGGCGGGACTCGACCTTCTTGCCCGAGCTCATCAGCTGCATGTAGTCGATGACGATGAGCTTGAGGTCGTGGCGCTGCTTGAGGCGCCGGGCCTTGGCCCGGATCTCCATCATCGTCATGTTGGGGCTGTCGTCGATGAACATCGGCGCCCCGGAGACCTGCCCCATCTTGCGGGCGAGCTTCTCCCAGTCGTCGTCGCGCATGGTGCCGTTGCGGATGTGGTTGAGCGGCACCTTCGCCTCGGCCGAGAGCAGACGCATCATGATCTCCGAGCGCGTCATCTCGAGGCTGAAGAAGCAGCTCGTGAGGTTGTTGTGGATCGAGGCCGCGCGGCAGAAGTCGAGAGCAAGCGTTGACTTTCCCATGGCGGGGCGAGCCGCCACGATGATCATCTGGCCGGAGTGGAGACCGTTGGTCAGGTCGTCGAGGTCGGCGAAGCCGGTGGGGACGCCGTACAGACCCGCCTCGCGGTTGCCGATCATCTCGATCTCGTCGAGGACGCCGCTCATGATGTCGCTCAGCGGGGCATAGTCCTCGGTGGCGCGGCGGTCAGTGACCTTGTAGACCTCGGCCTGGGCGTTGTCGACGACGTCGTTGATCTCGCCCTCGCCGGAGTAGCCCATCGCGGCGATGCGGGTGCCGGCCTCGACGAGGCGGCGCAGGATCGCCTTCTCCCGGACGATCGCGGCGTAGTAGCCCGCGTTGGCCGCGATCGGCACGTTGGCCGAGAGCGTGTGGAGGTACGGCGCGCCGCCCACGCGCTGCGAGCTCGCCGCGCTTCTGCAGCTCGGCCGCCACCGTGATCGGGTCGGCGGGCTCGCCGCGGCCGTAGAGGTCGATGATCGAGTCGTGGATGATCTCGTGGGCCGGGCGGTAGTAGTCGACCGCCTGGACCTCCTCGACCACGTCGGCGATCGCGTCCTTGGACAGCAGCATCGAGCCCAGCACGCTCTGCTCGGCGGCGTTGTCCTGGGGAGGGGTGCGGTCACCCGGGCTGCGGGGAGCGTTGCCGGGCTCGAAGGCGGCCGGACCGTCGCCCCACTGCTCGTCGGCCTCACTGTCGTAGGCGACGCTCACCGTTGCTCCCCTCGCCGTCCTGCTCGCTCGGCGACCACGTCGCCACCACCGCTCACCACGCTAGAGACGACCACTGACACTGATCAGAGGCCGCACGCGAGACCCAGCTCGGATTAATTGGACGCGCGAGACCGTACGACGCCCGGCGGGTGCGCGCATAGTCCGAGACACCTAGTTGTCCACAGGGCTTGTGCGACGACCCGCTGGTCGTCGTCGACGACACGCGGGCCCGGTGCACACACCGGGGACCGGCCTGTGGATCTCAGGGGTTCGCGACGGGGGAACCCCCTCTGACCTGCGGAAAGACATTCCACACCCCTGTGGACAGAAAAGAGTGGACAAGTGGTGGTCCCCTTCCCGTTCATCTGGAGGTACCTTTGCTTTGTCGACACCACGCCCACCACGTGTCCGGGGGTGAAGAGTGCACACGATGTGCACAGGTAGTCCCGAACGGGTCATCGACACCGCCGGGACCAGTTTGTCGCGAACATCGCGATCATGGAGCGCGAGCGGCTGTGGGAGCGCTCGGCGAAGCTCGGGACGCGCCTCTACCAGGGCCTGCTCGAGCTCCAGAAGGAGCTGCCGGCCATCGGCGACGTGCGAGGCGGCAAGGGTCTGCTCGCCGCCGTGGAGCTGGTCTCGGACCGGACGACGAAGGCCGGGTTCCCGGCTGACCAGAAGGTGGGGCTGCGGATCCGCCGGGACATGGAGAAGCGCGGGTTCGCGACCCGGATCCGGAGCTACCCCGTGCCGGGCGGCACGTTCTCCGAGCAGATCTTCTTCTCGCCGCCCCTGGTCATCACGGAGCAGCAGATCGACCGCGTGCTGGAGACGGTGCGGGCGTCGATCAAGGCGGTCGTCCCGGCGTAACGCCTCCCGGTCCGAGCCTTGCTCGCTGCGTTTCGCGGAGCCGGCGGCTGACAGCCGGCTCCGCGGTTCGCGGCGGGGAACGCTCGTCTCCCCCCCCGCCCTTGCAGGAGCCTGATCGCCGATCCTGAACGGCGGCCCCCGTCGATCACCGGCGCCGAGCTCGGCAGGGCCTGAGCATCTGGAGTCGGCTGTCGATATGACTATGATGGCAGCGGGCTCGCCGGCGGCCGTGAGGGGGAGCGAGCCGGAGAGACTGGGGCGTGCCGGGTTGCCTGCGGCGGCGGGGCGAGCGAGAGCGAGGGGCCGCGGGGATGAGAGGAAGGGAGACGTGACGATGCGCTCGTGGACCATCCGGCACGTGGTCACGGTGATCACCGCGGTGATCTGGGGAGTGGCGCCGGCCGCCGCTCAGACCGATGACTCCGGAGCGGGCTTCGTGCTGCGGTCGACCAACTTCGGGAACCCGTGCACCACGAGCCCGGGTGACGTGCCGATCGTCTACGACAATGACACGGACAAGCCCGTGGACGTGAGCGTGAAGGTCGTGAACACGGGCCAGGCGATCCTCTTCGTCGGCCCCCACGTCATCCCGCCCCAGGGACCGCAGCGGCGGCCCCGCGTGATGCGCATCACGGTGGGCCCCCTCTCGGCCCTCGGCATCCGGGCCCAGGGGTCACCCTGCGGCTGGACCGCCGTCATCCGGCCGCACTGACGGCGGAGGTCCTCGACATGGGCGACCGGCTGCGGGGCAAGGTGGCGATCGTGACGGGCGCGGGCTCGCGCGGCCCGGGCCTCGGGAACGGCAAGGCGGCGGCGATCCTCTTCGCCCGGGAGGGCGCGCGCGTCCTGTGTGTGGACCAGGCCCTGGCGCGGGCCGAGGAGACGGTCGAGCTGATCCGCGCCGAGGGCGGTGAGGCAGCGGGGCTCGCCGCGGACGTCACGCGGGGCGAGGAGTGCCGCGCGATGGTGCAGGCGGCGGTGGCCCGATGGGGCGGCATCGACGTCCTCCACAACAACGTGGGGATCGAGTCCCGGCAGGACCTGCTCGACACGACCGAGGAGGAGTGGGACCGGGTGCTCGAGGTCGATCTGAAGTCGGTGTTCCTCGCCACGCAGGCGGCGGCCCCCGCCATCATCGCCCGCGGGGGCGGCTCCGTGATCTGCGTGTCGTCCATCGCCGGGCACCGCGGCCACGGGCGCACGGCGTACGCGGCCGCCAAGGCCGGCATCGAGGGCTTCGTCCGCACGGTGGCCGTGCAGCTCGGGCCCCAGGGCGTCCGGATCAATGCGATCGCGCCCGGCACGGTCTGGACGCCGATGGTCGAAGGGCTCGGGCCCGAGGCGCGGGAGCGGCGCCGGAAGGCGAGCCCGCTCGGCACCGAGGGCACCGGCTGGGACGTGGGCTGGGGCGCCGTCTACCTGGCGAGCGACGAGTCGCGCTGGGTGACCGGCCAGGTCCTCGTCATCGACGCCGGCCTCACCGCCACGACGCGGTAGGGGTCAGGCCTTCACGGGGAGCCGAACACTTCCAATTCACCGACGGAGATGAACGCCGCGCTGCCTCCCGGCGTTCCATAGAGCCGGATCGCGTCCCCCTGGATCGGGGTGAAGGTCAGCGTGTAGGTCTCGTAGCTGACGCCGTCGTTCCCGGCATATGTCGGTGCGATGGCCAGGTTCGACACGCCCACCCACTGCCCGTTCTGCCTCACCTGCACCGTCAGCGTCGTGAACCATCCGCCGTCCCAGAAATGGATCCCCTCCTGGAACACAACACGGTCGAACGTGTGTGAACTGGGGAAGGTGTACCCAACCCAGTCGTCGCTCGAGAGATTGTTCCCGTCCCAGCTATCGTACTGGCGGCTCGAGCTACCGTTGCCGGCCGGCGGCTTGTCCCCGTCGCGGATCACGCTCAGCCCGGCTCCGCCTCCAAGCGGGGTCATCACTTTGGCGATGACGGTCCCGAGGGAGGCAATCGGCCCGGAGCCGCCCCCGCCCGAGGTGGCCGCCCAACTGACCTGGGCCACCGCACCGCCGCCTTTCTCGTAGTATTCGACCTTCACCTCGTGCGTCCCGGCGCTTAGAGAGAGGGGCGCGGTGTACGTGGTCGGCGATTGGTCTCGCCAGGCATTGATGAGCGACGCTCCGTCCACCCACACCCGAATCCCGTCATCGGCGCGTGCCGTGAACAAGTGCGACCCCGCGGCGAAGTTGAATTGCCCCGTCCAGCGGACCGAAAAATTGTCGGTGCCGAGTCCGGTGACCCCCGGCCCCGCTGCCCCCCAGCTGTACGCGATGCTCGTCTCGCACTGACTGAACGCTGGCGATCCGGCGAGGCTGTTGTTGTTGTAGTACTCCGCCTTGTACTGCCCGGTCGGGCAAGTGCCGCCGGTCGCGATCGGGGTGAATGTGGCGGTGACCGTCAGGCTCGCGTTACCCGTGAGGATACACGGTAGCGTCCCCGCGCACCCGCCACCGCTCCACCCGTCGAAACGGGACCCGGAGCCCGGTGTGGCCGTGAGGGTCACGACGGTGGCGCCTGGGAAAGACTCCGCGCAGTCGCTCCCGCAGTTGATACCCGCTGGCGCACTAATGATCGTGCCAGTACCGGTTCCCGACCTGGCCACGGTGAGGGCGAGCGTACTCGAGGCCGTCGTCCTACATTCTTCGTTTGAGTAGCCGGACGTGCCCACCGCATTGAATGCGCGTACCCGGTAGCAGTATGTCGTGGAGCCCGCAAGGTTCGCGTCTATATGGCTCGTACTATTGGCGGGAAGAGCGACGATTTCACTGTAGCTTCCCCCGCTGATTTTTCGCTCGACCCGGTAGCCACTCTCGTTGTTCGCGTTGTCGCTCCAGGTCAGCGTGAGCTGAGCGCCCATCGCGACTCCGGGGGCGACCAATGCGAGCACTACCGACCACGGGATCTGACGGACAACTCGAGCCGGAGAGAAGAGCCGCACCAGGGCGCACATGATTCGCATCGGTGTCGGGGGCGGGCAAGATGAGTGCCATGACATCTCGCCCTGACCCAGGAGTCCCGGACATAGCGCCGAAACATCCCGAAAGATTGGATCGTTCCGCCATTTACGCTTTGTGGCCCGCTCTCGACGAGCAGGGTCCGGCGATAGCGTCGAGTAGGGAGTACACGATGCTTCTTACACGGCAGAGTATCCGGCTCTAGGCAGCGGTCGTTCGGAGAGCTAGACTTCGCTCATCCCGCCCGTGCGGGCTCCTGGCGTGCTTCGACTGTGCCGGACTTGACCCAAGCTGTTGGGTACCAACCCCGTCGCCAACGGTCAGGACGCCGCCGGTGAACGACCCACAGGTCGAGCCCGGAGTGGTGCCCGCGTGCTCTGGGGGACCAGGTCCTGACGCGGGCCGCCGCGCCAATCGTCCGCACCCCGTCGGCGAGCACAGCGCGGCAACGACGACGCGACCCGCTCGACGCCCGGTCGGATCAGCCCGTGAAGCCCTTCTGGCGGAGCGTCTCCTCGATCCGCGCGCGGTGGGCCTTCTCCCACGCGTCGAGCGAGGTGGCCGCGTCCTTCTCGGCGCGGGCCCGCGCCGTCTCGAGGACCGCCGCCGCGCGGGCGGCCGGCACGACGACCACGCCCTCCTCGTCGCCCACGACGATGTCGCCCGGCCGGACGTCCACGCCGCCGACCCGCACCGGCCCGCCGAGCGCGCCCAGCACGTCCTTGGCCCCCGGGATGGGGATGACGCCGCGGGCGAGGACGGCGAAGCCGCGCTCCCGCGCCTCGGCCACGTCGCGGATCACCCCGTCCACGACGAAGGCGACCACGCCGCGCCGCTGGGCGATGGCGCACACGTTGCCGCCGGCGACCGCGTAGTCCACGTCGCCGGCCTCGACGACGATGACGTCGCCCGGGGCCGCCCGGTAGATCGCCGCGTGCACCATGAGGTTGTCCCCGGGCGCGCAGCGGACGGTGTAGGCGGGGCCCGCGACCCGGGGCATCCCGGGCCAGAGGGGCCGGATGCCGATGTCCATCACCCGGTCGCGGGTCAGGGCGTCGGCGATGCTCGTGGGCGAGAGCCGGGCAAACTCGGCGGCGAGGGACATGCGGCCTCCCGTGGGTCGGCGTGACCGGTGACGCCGGCGCGAGGCGCGCTTGACGCGCTCACCGGCCCGCCTAGAGTAGCACGCGTGAAGCCGCGCGATCCGGCCGGCCGCATCGTCGTCGTCACCGGCGCCTCGAGCGGGATCGGCGCCGCCACGGCCGTCGCGTGCGGCCGCGCCCGTATGAAGGTCGTGCTCGCGGCCCGGCGCGCCGGGCGCCTCGAGACCGTCGCCGCCGAGGTGACGGCGGCCGGCGGCGAGGCGCGCATCGTTCCCACCGACGTGGCCGACGAGGCCGCCGTCCGGGCGCTGATCGACGGCACCGTCGCCGCCTGGGGCCGGCTGGACGTCCTCGTGAACAACGCCGGCGTCGGGATCCTCGCCACCGTGGACCAGACGGCGCCGGCGGAGTTCGAGCGCCTGGTCCGCGTCAACTATCTCGGCGCGGTCTACGGGGTGCTGGCCGCGCTCCCGCACATGCGGCGCCAGGGCGACGGGCACATCGTCAACGTCGCCTCCGTGGTGGGGAAGCGCGCGAGCCCGTTCCGCGCGGCGTACGTCGCGTCGAAGTTCGCGCTGGTGGGCTTCTCGGAGGCCCTCCGGATGGAGCTTCTCGGGACCGGGATCCACGTGACGTGCGTCTGCCCGATCGGCACCGCGACGGAGTTCCACGACGTCGAGGCGAACCGCCTGGGAGTCTCCGGGCGGGGCGGGCCCATCCAGAGCGCCGAGCACGTGGCCCGCGCGATCGTGCGGGCGCTACGCCGGCCGCGCGCCGAGGTGCACCCGTACCCACCGGCGCGGCTCCTGTTCCTCGCGAACGTGCTCGCGCCCGGCCTCGTCGACCGCCTGCTCCTCCGGCTCAGCCCGCGCGCTCGCGCCCGCTGAGCGGTCCCACCCGCCGGCAGGTCTGGTAGAGCAGGAGGTCGTACACGATCTTCAGCACGCCCCCGAGGACGAACGGCGCGGCCAGCGACACCGTCTGCATCACGTAGCCGGTCAGGGCCGGGCTCACCGCCTGCGCCACGGTGCGGCCGGCGTTGGTCACCGTCGCCGTCGCCTCCCGCTCGTCGTCCTGGACCACCAGCATCAGGAACGCCTGGCGGGTGGGGACGTCCACCTGCGAGAGGAGCGCCCGCAGGAGCAGGAGCGCCACCGCCAGGCCGGCCGTCGGCACGACCCCCATGGCGATGAGGAGGACGTTCGAGGCGAGATGCGAGAACACCATCGTGTTCACCAGCCCGAACCGGTGCGAGGCCTGGACGGCGAGCAGGACCGAGCAGGCCGTGAGCAGCTGGGCCGCACCGAACACGGCGCCGATGGCGGCCGGCGTGAGCGCGAAGTGCGCGTAGAGCCAGTAGACCAGAAGGCTCTGGAGGACGAAGCCGCCCGCGAACGAGTCGAGCGCGAAGAGGGCGGCGATGCGGTAGACGAGGCGGCGCGAGGGGAAGTGCCGGGCGCCGGCCGCCGGGGGCCGCACGGGGATGTCCGGGAGCCGCGCGTAGAGGAGGACCTGTACGGCGCCCGAGAGCGCGAACAGCCAGAAGAGGAGGCCATACCCGCCATCGCCGACAGTCCCCGCGCCCACCACGCTCCCGCCGCCGGGCAGGGCGGCGACGGCGAGGGCGCCCAGCCCCGACGCGACGTAGCCGACGAGGTTGTAGAGGCTCATCCGGAGCGTGAGATCCCGCCCGGCAGCGGCCCGCGCCACCAGCACCTGCTCGATCGACAGGAACGGCCCCGTCTCCCCGGTGCTGACCGCCACGTTGCCGAGCATCGCGGCCAGCACGACCAGGGCGGGGGTGCGCGCCGTCGCGAGGAGGATACCCGCGCCCGTGGCGAGGCACGCGAGCAGGACGAGGACGGCGCGTCCCCCGTGGCGCTCGGCCGGCCGCCGGATCAGCAGGGTGAGCAGCGCGCTCGCGCCGAGCGTCAGCGTCACGGCCACGCCGATTCCGCCGGCGCCGAGGCCGAGGGCGGCCAGGTGGAGCGGGATGAGGATGCCGAGATAGCCGTAGCAGAAGGTGCGGACCGCCTTCGCCGCGAAGACGAGCCAGACGGTGGACGTCGGAATGACCACGGGCGCCATGGCGTCACAAGAGTACGACGGGTCTCCGGTACGGTAGGGAAACCGACCTGGACACATGCAGTGGTGGCACCGTGATTGCTTAGCTACAGGATGTAGCGGATTGCGGGAGTACTAAACAGGTGTTAGCATCCACGCTGAACACAAAGGTTCGCACGTAGAGACGGGCGAGCAGCAAGCGAGCGGAAGGAGGCAACCGATGAGACGAGCAGGACTGCTGGAGACGATGGCAAGCGGGGACCTCGAGGCCGTGACGCGCGCGGTGGGGCGCGGCTACCGGCCGGGGAACGCCGAGCGCCTGACCGCGCAGAGCCCGGAGTGGCACGAGGCCCTGGAGCGCGCGGAGCGTGAGGTCGGGACGCTCTACGCCGAGCTCTGCGAGGCGGACGCCACCCTGGCGCGCTGGCGCGAGGCGGTCGGCGAGCTGTATCGCGTGTGGTCGCGCGTCAACGACGCGCCGGCCGAAGACGAGGCGCTCGTGCTCGAGGAGGTCGCGTAGTCCGCGTGAGCTCGACGGGATCGGGACAGGCCGGAGGGCATTCGTCAGGCGCGGAGGTCGACATCATGCCGGAGAACCGGAATCGTGCCCTGGCCCACGGGAAATCTTCCGCAGGCGCAAGCGCGGCGGCGCCGCCCTCGCCGGCCCATGCCCCGGCGAGTGCTGATCGCTGGCTCCCGGCGGGAGCGAGCGATCAGCCCGAGGAGTTGGCCGTCTGCGACCTCTGCGGCCTGGTCTCCCGGCGGCCTGTCCCACCGGTGTGTCCGGCGTGCGGTGGAGGATACGGATGATGCGGATGATGGGCCTCGGTCGGGGCCCCGCACGTCACCGCGTCCGCGGCTGACAGCCAGTCACGTGCCGGGCCAGGCTGGGACACCTGAGCTCGGTGTCCCATGCTCACGGATCGACTCATGGTCGTCAGCGGCTCTCATCCAGTCGTTCGATCTCCGGTTCCTGAACGGGGACCATCACCTCCAGGCAAGTCGCCGTCGACCTCGCCCGGGACCGCGAGCTCCTGGTGCGCTTCCGGAACCAGAACGCGGACGACCTGTTCGAGTGGTACGTCGAGCACTCCATCCTGCGCTGATCCGGCGCCGCGCGCCGCCCCGGGGGCCGTCGGCACCGCGTCGCGACGGGCGGAGCCGGCACGCACGGCCGTGATCGGCCATAATCGGAGCCGTGCCCGTCCCTCCGCGCCCCCGCGACCGCTTCGTCACCGTCCACGGCCTGAGGCTCCGGTACCGCGACTGGGGTGGTGACGGCCGGCCGCTGCTGGCCCTTCACGGCGCCGCCGCTCACGCCCACTGGTGGGACCCGGTGGCGCCCCACCTCGCCCGGCACGTTCGGGTCCTGGCCCTCGACTGGCGGGGGCACGGGCGGAGCGCGTGGCCGAGGCCGCCCGCCTACCGGAGCGAGGACTTCGCTGCCGAGCTGACGGGCGTGATCGAGGCGCTCGGCCTCGAGGACGTCGTGGTCGCCGCTCACTCCATGGGGGGCCACAACGCCATGGCGTTCGCCGCGTGGCACCCGGACCGGCTCGCGCGGCTGGTCGTGGTCGACGCGCGCCCCCACGTCAACTACGAGCGCCTCCGGGCGCTCCAGCGCCGCGCGCCTCGGCTGCAGACCGAGTTCCCGACCCTGGCGGCCGCGATGGCCCGCTTCCGGCTCCGCCCACCGGAGACGACGGCCGCGCCCGCGCTCCTGCGGACCATCGCGCGGCACGGCCTGGTGCGGCTGCCGTCGGGCCGGTGGCGCTACCGCTTCGATCCGTTGTGCGAGCAGACGCGGATGCCGGTCGACTGCTGGCCCCTCCTCCCGCGCATCGCGTGCCCGACGCTCGTCGTGCGGGGCGAGTACAGCACGATCCTCGACCGGGACGTCGCCCGCCGGATGGACAAGGAGCTACGCTCCGCGGCGCTGGAGGAGATCCCGGGCGCCCACCATCACGTCACGTTCGACGCCCCGCGCGCGCTTGCGGCTGCCATTCTGGCCTGGCTCGACTGACGATGCTGGAACCGGCGCCGGCACGGCGGATCCGGCGGCGCATGCGGCCCGCCGCCCAGGGCGGTGGACCAGAGCCATCCGAGCATGCGGCGGACTTTGCCCGGGAACCCGCGGGGCACGAGCGCCGAAGGTGCCGGGCCAGGCGGGCAATGACCGGCGCCACCGCGGCCGCCGCGTCAGATCAGAGGCCGAAGGCTGTCGTGGACCAGCGGCAGGCGCCGCGCGCGCCCGCCGGGTGAGCAGGGAGGAGCCCTCATGCGTGTGCTCGTGACGGGAGCGGCGAGTGGGATCGGCCGCGCCACCTGTGTCCGGCTCGCCCGGGACGCGAAGGCGGCCGGGCAGGCCGCCCGCGTGGCGGCGGTGGACGTCGGACCGTCGGCCCAGCTGGACGGGCTCGTGACCGAGCTCAGGGAGCTGGGCGCCGATGCCCTCCCCATCCACGGCGACATGGGCACGCCGGACGCGCCGGGACGCGTCGTGGACCAGGCCGTCCAGCGCTTCGGCGGTCTCGACGGGCTCGTCAGCAACGCCGGCATCAACCGGATCGGGGCGCTCGTCGAGTACGCGGTCGAGGACTGGGACCGGCTCTTCGCGGTGAACACCCGGGCGACGTGGCTCCTCGCGAAGGCGGCGCATGCCGCGCTCCGCGCCTCGGGCGGCAGCATCGTGGCGGTCGCCTCCATGTCGGGGAGCCACGTCCACGCGGGCCTCGGGGCCTACGCTCCGAGCAAGGCGGCCGTCATCATGCTGTGCCGCGTGCTCGCGCAGGAGCTCGGCCCCGACGGCATCCGCGTCAACACCGTCTCGCCGGGGATGACGCGCACCGGGATGACCGCGCGCGTCTACGCCGACGCCCGCGTCGCCGCCGAGCGGGACGCCCTTGTGCCGCTCGGGCGCGTGGCGACGCCCGACGACATGGCGGCGGTCATCGCGTTCCTGCTCTCGCCCGACGCCCGTTACGTCAACGGCCACGACCTGGTCGTCGACGGCGGCGTCACCGGCAACCACCTCGGCCGCCTGCCGGGGCTCTCGCAGATCACGCGCGCCTGACCGGGCGCCGCGTAAAGGAGACCGACCGTGCCCCGACGACCCCTCCGGTTCGGATTGAAGGTCGCCCAGATGGGCGGGACCTACGCGGAGATCCGCGACGCGTGGCTCGAGGCCGACCGCCTCGGGTTCGACACCGCCTGGGCCCACGACCACCTCCTCAACCAGAACGACCACTCGAAGTCCGAGGACGAGGGCTGGACCCTGCTCGCCTCCCTCCTCACCGAGGCGCGGCGGATCCGCGGGGGCCTCATGGTGACCGCGAACACGTTCCGCCATCCTGCCGTCCTGGCGAAGATCGCGACGACGGTGGACGTGGTGTCTCACGGGCGCGTCGAGGTGGGCCTGGGCGCGGGCTGGCACGAGGACGAGCACCGCCAGTACGGGCTCCCGCTGCCGCCGCTCGGCGAGCGGATGCGCCGGCTCGAGGAGGCCTGCCAGATCCTGCGGGCGCTCTGGACCGAGCCGCGCGCCACCGTCGAGGGCACCTACTACCAGGTGCGGGAGGCCTTCCACGAGCCGAAGCCGGTCCAGCGGCCGCACCCGCCCATCGTCATCGGGACCAGCGGCGAGAAGGTCGGCCTCCGGATCGTCGCGCGGCACGCCCAGGAGTGGAACATGTCGAAGGGCACCCCCGCGGAGTTCCGGCGCCTCTCGGAGCTCGTCGACGGCTTCTGCCGCGAGGCCGGCCGGGACCCGGCGGCCGTGGAGCGCTCCATCCAGTTCGGGGCCGACGCCCTCCAGAACGGCGCGGCCGAGCTGGTGGCCCTCTCGCGCGAGTTCGTCGCGGCGGGGGCGACCCACCTCATCTACACGTGCGCGATTCCGTACAGCGCGGCCGGCGCCCGCCGGCTCTGGCAGGAGGTCGTGACACCGCTCCGGGGCTGAGCCGCGCCCGCGCGCCTACCCCGATCGGGGGCAGGCGGGGCAGCGGGGGCAGAAGGGTCAACGAGCATGGGCGGATCGGCTGGCGCCCTCGTCCTCTGGATCGCGGCCATCGGGCTGGTCCTGGTCGGCATCGCGGGCACGGTGCTGCCGGGGCTCCCCGGCGCGGTCCTCGTCCTGGCCGGGCTCGCGCTCGCCGCGTGGATCGACGGGTTCGCGCGGGTGAGCCTCGGGACGCTGGCCGTCCTCGCGGCGCTCACCGCGGCGACGTACGCGCTCGATGTCGTGGCGACCGCGGCAGGGGCGCGGCGCTTCGGGACGAGCTGGTGGGGCGTCCTCGGCGCGGTGGTGGGCACCCTGGCCGGGCTCGCCTTCGGGCTGCCGGGCCTCCTGGTGGGGCCGTTTCTCGGCGCGTTCGCGGCGGAGCTGATCGCGCGCCGGGACGTGGGGCAGGCCGGCCGCGCGGGCGTCGGCGCCTGGCTGGGGCTCCTGCTCGGAACGGCGGCGCGGCTCGGGCTCGTCCTGGCGATGGTCGGGATCTTCGTCGTCGCGTACCTGCGCTGAGACAGGGCGCCTCCGCGGCGGCCTGCGGGCGTCCGCGTTCAGGCCGGTCGGGACGGAGACACGTAGCGGTCCCAGAATCCAGGCGCCGGGTCGATCTGCTCCACCACGTCCACCCACATTCCGGCGGGATCGAAGAGCCCGAAGCGCCGCTGGCCCCAGGCCTCGTCCCGCAGCGGGTACGCGATCGGCAGCCCGGCGCCCCGGAGCCGCTCGAACTCCGCCGTGGCGTCCGCGACCTGCAGGGTGAGGAACATGCCTCGGCCGGAAAACGTCTCGGGCCCCGGTGGCTGGGACGGGTGGTCGCCCGCCATGAAGGCGAGGCCGTGCGGGCGGTCCCCGGCCGACGAGAGATAGACGAACCATGACGCCTCGAAGACCACCTGAAAGCCGAGCCAGCGCGCATAGAAGTCCCGGCACTCGGCGAGCCTGTCGGTCACGACGACGGCGTACGCGTCCTGTAGGCGCACGTGACACGCCCTCCTCTGGCGGATGGAATCGCCGGTGAGCAGCCGGCGGAGACGGCTCAGGCCGCCGGAGGGGCGATCCTCCGGCGGCCTGAGGGCCCGAGCGCGCGCGGCGGGCCTAGGGACGGCTCGGGGAGAGGGCCGACGCGTGCTCGCGCCGGACGGGCGGCTCGACGTGAGTGCCCACGCCGCCGTACCCGCCCTCGAAGGCGTACGCGTTCTCGGAGTGCTGCGAGAGGTCGAGGCCGGCGAACTCGTCCTCGTCGGTGACCCGGAGGCCGACCACGGCGTCGACGATCTTGAGGAGCACCACGGACCCCACGAAGGCGAAGACCCACGTGGCCGCCACCGCCATGAGCTGGGCGACGAGCAGGCCCGGGTTGCCGAAGAAGAGGCCGTCGGCGCCGGCCTCGTTGATCGCCTTGGAGGCGAAGAGGCCGGTGGCGATCGCGCCCCACGTCCCGCCGATGCCGTGGACGCCGACGACGTCGAGGCTGTCGTCGTACCCGAGCTTCGACTTCAGGTTGCAGGCCGCGAAGCAGAGCATCCCGCCGACGACGCCGATCAGGATCGAGGAGACCGGCCCGACGAAGCCCGCGGCCGGCGTGATCGCGACGAGCCCCGCGACCGCGCCCGACGCCGCGCCGAGGACGGTGGGCTTCCCGCGGGTCGCCCACTCGGCGAACATCCACGCGAGCGTGGCGGCCGCCGCGGCCGTGTTCGTCGTGACGAAGGCCGTGACCGCGAGGCCGCCCGCGCCGAGCGCGCTCCCCGCGTTGAAGCCGAACCAGCCCACCCAGAGCATCGCCGACCCGATCACGGTGAACGGCAGGTTGTGGGGAGGCATGGGCTCCCGGCCGTAGCCCCGCCGCCGGCCGATCACGATCGCGGCGGCGAGGGCGGAGACGCCCGAGGAGATGTGGACGACCGTGCCGCCGGCGAAGTCGAGGGCGCCCAGCCCGCGGATCCACCCGCCGACGCCCCAGACCCAGTGCGCGAGGGGATCGTAGATCACCGTCGCCCACAGCAGCGAGAAGAGGAGGAAGGCCGAGAACTTCATGCGCTCGGCGAAGGTGCCGGTGATGAGGGCCGGGGTGATGATCGCGAACATGAGCTGGAAGACCATGAAGGCCTGGTGCGGGATCGTCGCCGCGTAGTCCGGCGTTCGGCTCGACGCCGACGCCGGACAGGCCGATCCACTTGAGGCTGCCGACGATGCCGCCGATGTCGGGCCCGAACGCGAGGCTGTAGCCGAAGAGCACCCACTGGACCGAGATGACCGCCATCAGGATGAACGACTGCATCAGGGTGGCCAGGACGTTCTTCCGCCGCACCATGCCGGCGTAGAAGAGCGCGAGGCCCGGCGCCGTCATCATCAGCACGAGCGCCGAGGAGGTCAGGACCCAGGCGGTGTCGCCGGTGTCGACCTTGGGGGCGGGCGGGGCCGGGGCGGCCGGCGCCGCCGCAGGCGCGCCCGCGGCAGGCGGCGCGGGGGCGGCCTGCTGGGCGAGGGCCCCCGAGGCGCCGAGCACCAGGACGGCCAGGACGACGCACAGGCTCACGGACCGGATCACGCGACTCACCGTCGATCCCCCCTTTGGCATCGGCTCAGAGCGCCGCCTCGTCGCGCTCGCCGGTTCGAATGCGCACGGCCATCTCGACGGGCGTGACGAACACCTTGCCGTCGCCGATCGCGCCGGTCCGGGCCGCGGCCGCGATCGTGTCCACCACCTTGTCGACCATGTGGTCCGCGATGACGATCTCGATCCGGATCTTCGGCAGGAAGTCGATCGTGTACTCCGAGCCCCGGTAGAGCTCGGTGTGTCCCTTCTGCCGTCCGAACCCCCGCACCTCCGCGACGGTCATCCCGATGACGCCCATCCCGGTGAGCGCGTCCTTCACCTCGTCGAGCTTGTACGGCTTGATGATCGCCTCGATCTTCTTCATGCGGTGGGTGTCCTCCTGTCCGGCGGGACCGAGGTGCAACGCGGGTGCCACCGGAGCCGTGGCGGGGCAGAGCCCGCAAGTGCGCGTCAGCGTGGACCGGCCGCGTGGTCAGGCGTCGCGGGATCGGGGCGGCGTGCCTAGCCGGCGACCAGCCTGCCCAAGGAACGAGCAGGGCCGTGCCCGGGGAAGCGCGGACGGACGCCGAGGAGGTCGGGTCCCCGAGGCGCGGCATGCCCGGTGGTGACCGGAGTCACCGCGGCCTTGACAGACCTGGCCCCATCCCGTTCGATAGCGACGCGTGCGGAGCCTGTCGCTCGCCTACGGTCTGGCGCGATTCGCCTTCCGGCTTCGCTCCTTCTGTGCGGCGCCGCTCGACACGGCGACGGCCGAGGCCACGATCCGACAGGGGCTCGCGTCGCGCGGGACGGCCGTCCTCCATCTGGTCGAGCGGCTGCTCCGCGATCCCCGGAGCCCGTATCCGGTGCTGTTCCGGGCCGCAGGCTGCGAGCTGGGAGACGTCCGCGCCCTGGTGGCGCGCGACGGTGTCGAAGCGGCACTCCACACGCTCGCCCAGGCGGGCGTGTACGTCTCGTCCGACGAGTTCAAGGGCCGCGCGCCGATCGTGCGCGGCGGAGAGACCGCTCACGTCTCCGACCGGGACTTCGACAACCCGCTGATCCCGGGCGACTTCTCGAGCACGACCGGCGGGACGCACGGCCGCCCGCGGCGCATCCTCATCGATCTCGACCATCTTGCCGACATGGCGTCGGGGTGGGCGGTGTGGTTCGCGGCGAATGACTGGCTCGCGCGCCCACTCGTGTTCGTGACGCCAACCTACCCGGGCCTCGTCGGGCGCCAGCTTCGCTGTGTCCGGTTCGGCAAGCCCTACGAGGCGTGGTTCTCCACGGGCAACGGGATGTCGGTGGGCTATCGCGTGGTCTCCGCGTACCTGAACCGGCTGGTCCGCTGGCAGACCGGTGTCCCGGCGCCCGTGCACGTGGGGCTGGGAGATCTGAGCCCGGTCGTGCGCCGCCTCGCCGAGCTGACGGCGCCCGGACCACCGCCGTGTGTCATCACTTCGCCGAGCACCGCCGCGAGGATCGTGGCGGCAGCGGACGCGCAGGGCCGGTCGCTGGCTGGTGTGTGCTTCCTCCTGGGCGGCGAGCCCGTGACCCTGGCGCGCCGGCGGACGATCGAGGCCTCGGGCGCCCGAGCGTTCGCGACCTACGGGACGTCGGAGATGGGCTCGATCGGCGTCCAGTGCGCGCTCTCCGAGGAAACCGACGGCGTCCACCTGTTCCAGGACGGGGTCGCCGTCGTGTCCCGCGCGCGGCGCCTCGGCGCCGGAGAGACGGTGGACGCTCTCCTCGTGACGTCGTTCCTGCCCACCTGCCCGAAGCTGATGCTGAATGTCGAGATCGGGGACTACGGCACGCTCGAGGACCGAGCCTGCGGTTGCCGCCTCGGCCGGCTTGGCTACGGCCGGCACCTCCATGGCATCCGGAGCTTCGAGAAGCTGACGGGAGAGGGCGCCACCATCCACGTGGCGGATCTCCAGGAGGTGCTGGAGGAGGTGCTGCCCCGGCGCTTCGGCGGCACGTCGACCGACTACCAGCTCCTGGAGGAGCAGACGTCGGGCGGCCTTCCGCGCTACGTCTTTCTCGTCAGCCCCGAGGTGGGCGCGATCGACGAGCGCGCCCTGGTGAGGGTCTTCCGGGAGGAGGTGGGCCGCCTTCGGCGGCCATACCCGTTCATGCTGGACCAGTGGACGCAGGGAGACGCCATCCGCGTCCGGCGCGAACGACCGCGCTTCACGGGCCGGGGAAAGCTGGCCTCCTTCCGGACGCTCGGACCCGACGATCACGCCTGGAAGAGGGCCTGAAGAGGGAGTGAGACCGGCGCCGCCGGCCGGGGTCAGACCGGCAGGCGGGCGGGGGCGGGGCGGCGGAGGTACTGCAGGACCAGGACGAGCGCGAAGAGCCCGATGCCGATGGCGTCGAACAGGGGCCGCGGGTACACGAGGGCGACGCCCGCGACGACGAGCATCGCCTGCTCGAGCGCCGTCGTGCGCCGGAGGAGCCAGCCCTGGAAGCCGCCGGCGAGGGCGGTGATGCCGATGGCGGCGGTCGTGGTCACGAGGGCGATCGCGCCCCAGTCGGCCTGCCCGAGACCCTTGATGGAGCCCGTGAGGAGGAGCCCCTGGCCCGAGGGATCCAGGACGAACATGAACGGCACGAGGAACGCCGGCATCGTGTACTTCCAGGACTGGAGCGTCGTCCGGTACGGGTCGCCGCCGGTGATCGCGGCCGCCGCGAAGGGCGAGAGCGCCGTGGGGGGCGACACCTCCGAGAGGACCGCGTAGTAGAAGATGAACATGTGGGCGGCGAAGTCGGGGACGCCCAGCTTGATCAGGGCGGGCGCCGCGATCACGGCGCAGATGATGTAGGACGCCGTCACCGGCACCGCGAGCCCGATGATCCACACGGTGAGGGCGGTGAAGACCGCGGTCAGGACGAGCGACCCGCCGGCGTAGTCGAGGATGATCGACGAGAACTTGAGCCCGAGGCCCGTCAGCGTCACCACGCCGACGATGAGGCCGGCGCCGGCGCAGGTCGCGCCGACGTTCAGCATGCCGATCGACCCGTGCTCCAGCGCCTGCACGAGCTTCGAGCGGAGGAACTGCCGGACGATCGGCCCCCGGCCGCGGAGCAGGTCGTGGGAGAGCATCGCGCTCTCGGGCCGGAGGAGGCTCGTGAGGAAGGCGACCACCGTGGCCCAGAACACGGACAGCACCGGCGAGAACCCCACCAGCATGAAGGCGACGATCGACACCAGCGAGAGGAAGTGGAACCAGAAGCGCCGGGTGAGGCGCCCGATCGGCTCGGCGCGCTCGACGGCGACCGCGTGCATGCGGAACTTGCGGGCGTCGATCTCGACCATGAGGAAGAGCGCGAAGTAGTAGAGGCCGGTCGGGATGACCGCCATCAGCAGGACGTCGAGGTAGGAGATCTTCAGGAACTCGGCGATGAGGAAGGCCGCCGCGCCCAGGACCGGCGGCGAGATGATCGCGCCGAGCCCGCCGGCCGCCAGGAGCCCCCCGGCCGCCTCCTTCCCGTAGCCGGCCCGCGCGAGCATCGGATAGGCGACCGACCCCATCGTCACCGTGGTCGCCACGCCGCTGCCCGACGGCCCGCCCAGGAGGAACGAGGCGAGGACGATGGTGCGCCCGGCCCCGCTCGACTTGCCGCCCATCGCGGCGAAGGAGAAGTCGAGGAAGAACTTGCCGGCGCCGGAGAACTGGAGGAAGGCGCCGTAGATCGTGAACAGGATGATGAGCGAGGAGGAGACGTCGATGGCGACGCCGAAGATGCCCTCGAGCGTCATGTACATGTGGCCGACCAGCCGGCCGACGTCGTAGCCCTTGTGGGTCCAGGGGGCGGGGAGCCACGGGCCGGCGAGCGCGTAGGCGACGAAGGCCAGCGAGACCACGGGCATCACCCAGCCCGAGGTGCGGCGCATCGCCTCGAGGATCAGCGCGATCAGCGTCACGCCCAGGACGATGTCCCACGTCTCCGGCGAGGTGTTGCGGTCGGTGAAGTCGTCGCCGCCGTGGAGCATGTACGCGACCACGACCACCGCCGCCGCCCCGGCCAGCCAGTCCCACCACATGACGCGGTGGCGGAAGCGCCGGGTGACGGGGAACACGAGGAACGACAGGGCCAGCACGAAGGCGACGTGGATCGCCCGGAGGGCGTGGGTGGGGACGATGGAGTACGCGGCGTACAGGTGGAACAGGGACATCGCGACCGCCAGCGCGCTGACGCCGGCGCCGAGGGCGCCCGTCAGCCGGTTGGCGGCGCCCTCTTCCTCCTCGACGTAGGCCTCGGCGCGCCGGAGCGCCTGCTCGTCGACGACGACCGGCTGGCCCGGGGGCTCGCCGGGAGCCGGCCGCTCCGGCGGGGTCATGGGCCCGGGGCCGTCAGTTGACCTTGGCCCCCTTCTCGGCGAAGTACTTCAGCGCGCCGGGGTGGAAGGGGATCGGCGAGGCGGCGGCCTTCTGCAGCTCGAGCTTGAAGTTCTCCGCCTCCCGGTGGACGGCGATCAGGTCGTCGCGCTTCTCGAAGATGGTCTTCACGATGCTGTACGCGAGCGCGTCGCTCAGGTTCTCGTGCGAGACCAGGATGTTCCACACCGTGGCGTTCTTGTTGTCGGTCTCCATGCCCTTGTAGGTCGTCTTCGGGATCACGTCCTCGATGTAGAGCTGGCCGTACTTCTGGTTCATGGGCGCCACCACCTGGGTGTGGTCGAGCAGCTTGATCCGGACGCCGGGCGTGTTCGCCAGGTCGGTGACGGCCGCCGTCGGCAGCCCGCCGACCCAGAAGAAGGCGTCGATCTTCTTGTCCTTGATCGCGTTCACGGACTCGGCGACGCCGAGGCGCTCCCGGCGCATGTCCTTGTCCTTGTCGAGGCCCGCCGCCTCGATCACCCGGAAGCCCATGACCTCGGTCGCGCTGCCCGGCGAGCCCGTGGACACGCGCTTGCCCTTCAGGTCCGCCAGCGAGTTGATGCCGGTCCCCTCGATGGTGACCACGTGCATGCGGTTCGGGTACATGATCATGAGGGTCCGGAGCGGGATCTTGCCGCCCTTGAACTTGTCCTCGCCGCGGTAGGCGTCCTGCCCGGCGTCGGCCATCGTCATGCCGAGGTAGGGCTTGCCGCTCCCGATGAGCTTCAGGTTGTCGACCGAGCCGCCCGTCACCTCCGCCGTCGCGGACATCCCGGGCACGCTCTTCGACAGCACGTTGGCGATGCCGCCGCCGAGCGGGTAGTAGACGCCGCCGGTGCCGCCGGTCCCGATCGAGAGCTGCACCTTCTCCTGGGCGACCGCCAGGCTGGACAGGACGAGCCCGGCTCCCAGCAGCGCCGACGCCACGGATCTCATGGTCCGGAACCTCCTCGCGTGAGGGTAGAGATGGCACGTCCAGCACCGTGTCCGCCGTGCGGACCGGTGGACCGCTCGCGTGTCATGGGGACGATACCCCAAGGCCGCGGGGCGGCGCCAGAGGTCCCAGGGAAACGGGTCAGACGCCGGCCTCGGCCGGCCAGCCCGCGGACCGTGCGACGACGGTGGCTACTTGTAGACGTTCAGCGCCTTGAGGATGGCGATGAGCACGACGGCGCCGATGATGCTGATGATCCAGGCGCCCACGGAGCCCACCGCCACGATCCCGAGCGCTCCGGCCAGCCAGAAGCCGAGCGCGGCGCCGATGATCCCGACGACGATGTTGGCGATGACGCCCATCTGGCCGCCGGTCTTCATGACGAGGCTGGCCAGCCATCCGATCACTCCGCCGATGATCAAGGTCATGAGGATGCCCATGTGCCCCTCCCTCCGGAGACGCGGTCGTTCGACCGAGGAGTCAGCGGCCCCATCCTAGCTCAGTTCGCCCGGTGGGGTGGTACGCTGGTGAACCCGGGAAAAGGATCGTGACGGGTCGAGGACCGCGGGCGCGCGGACGCTGCCGGTTGCGGGTGCGCGGCCCGCCGGCGGTCGCTCGAGGCTACAATGCCGCGTGGACCGCCCGCGCTTCCGCGCGATCAGCGCCGTGACCCTCGCCACCCACGACATGCGACGGGCCGTCCGCTTCTATCGCGCCCTCGGGCTCGAGGTGGCGAGCGGTGGCGAGACGGCCGCGTTCACGTCCTTGGCCGTGGGCGACGGCTACCTGAACCTCATAGCGGCGCCGCCGGGGGCGACGTGGGGCTGGTGGGGCCGGGTGATCGTTCACGTCGACGACGTGGATGCGCTCCACGCCCGGGCCCTTGCGGCCGGGCTGGCTCCGGAAGCGCCGCCGCGGGATGCCGAGTGGGGGGAGCGGTACTTCCACCTCACGGATCCCGACGGCCACCAGCTGTCGTTCGCGCGTCCGACCTGAGCGCCGGAACGGAGTTCGGCCTGGGCGCGACGCAGGGCGCGCCCTCGGAGGGCCGCGCCGCCGGCCCTGGCGTCACGCCACGGCGAGCGAGGTCAGGCTGGCCCGGCCGATGCGGCCCCCCTTGTCGGGCTTGATCTCCAGCCGGAGGTGCGTGATGGCGTCCGCCGAGACCGACCAGCGCTCGCGCTCGAAGCTGGTGCCCGGGCTGAAGTTGAACTCCTGCCGGACGAGCTCGCGATAGGTGCGTCCCCCATCCGCCGAGACCGACACCGCGAGCTCCTGGGTGCGGCTGACCGCCAGCTCCTCCACCTCGAGGCCGATCTGCCGGATGGTCCGCGGGGCGTCGAAGACGAGGATCACCGACTGCTCGCCGGGTGCGTCGGCGACCCACCGGCTCCCGCCCGGGCCGCGTCTCCCATCGAAGGCGTGGTCGATGGGATGATCGGCCGCTTCGGAGGTCACCTGCACCGTGGCGACGTCGGCGATCGGGATCTCCCCCTCGAGAGCTGTGGGTTCCTCGGAGCGCTTCGAGATGATCTGCTTGCGCAACATGTGACACTCCCCGCGGGCGTTTGCGAGTAGGCCCGCTCTTTCCATTGTACCGGACGCCCCGAGCTCGCCCGTCGGGACCCCGCGATCCCGGCCGCCGCGGGCCGGAGGCTGATCGCGCAGCTCGACCGCGGATCCTATCGGCGGTGGCGCGCGTTACCTTCCATGATGGCGGCGCGCACGGTCACGCTGAGGGGGTTGCTCCTCGCGGGTCTTCTCGTCGCGGGCGGCTGCGCGGCGCCGGCCCAGATCGCCGTCCCGCCGAGCCTGCCGAACACCACCCACGAGCAGTTCCTCGCCCTCCGGTGGGCCCTCGTCCGGGAGCCCGGCCGGGTCCGGGCGGTGGGCCTGGCCGACGCGGCGTCCGGGGGCCAGTGGGACGCCACCGTCGCGCTCGAAGGGCTCGACCGCCAGGGGCGAGTCGTCAGCGGGGCTTTGAGCATCATCCGGCCGGGGTTCGGCTCCGGCCCGACGGCCTTCGAGGTGGACCTCGTTCCGACCGGCGGCGCGACCGAGTTCCGCCTCCGAGTCGTGCGCCTCCAGCAGTACGCGCGCCCCAGCCGATAGCGTCGTGGCCCCGGCGAGCCAACTGGCGCCCGTCCCGTCACTCGGGAATATTCGCGGTGGGGTCGTGGGCGGAGCTCGTCAGGGCGCGCCTTACAGCTCGGTCGGACCCACGATTTCCACGACGGAGGCCGCGCGGCGCCGCAGCCTGGCATCCAGTGTGAGAAGGCGGCAGCGAAGCAGGCGCGCGAGCGCGAGATACTCGGCGTCGTAGGTTTTTGCCCAGCCCAGCTCATCGGCCAGTCGCCATGCCTCCTCGGCCAGGCGGACCGGCCGTTTGGCCGCGATCGGGGCCGAGGCGAAGCGAGCGAGCGCCTCCCCGGCTAGCGCTCGGGAGATCGTTCCCCGCCATCCGAGCTCATGGAGCACCGAGAGGCTTTCGGACCAGAGAAGACCGGGCGCGACGAGCTCTTCGTTTGTCAGGAGGGCGAAGCCGTCCGCAGTCAGCGAAGCCTGGACCGCGGCACTGGCGTCGATGACCAGCACGCCTAGTGGCTGGCGCGCGACCGCCGCAGGGCTTCGACGACGTTCGGCATCGGCTCCCGCGTACTGGTCACTTTCCACGCCCTCGGGAGGGGGAGGGAATCGCGGTCCAGCAGCAGGGCCAGATCCCGCTCCTCGACGACGTGCTGCGTGCCGATCTTCCGGGCCCGCAGCTTGCCTGTCCGGATCCACCGGCGAATCGTTTCCGGGTCTCGCCCGGTGCGAGCGGCGATCTCTGGCACTGTCAGCATGTGTAGTAGTATACGACAAGCTGGCTCCGGGCGACCGGCTCTGATGCCCCAATCGACGCGAGGATCGTGGATTCCGGTTCTGCTCGCGCTGGTGTGCTGCCTGCTCGGCGAGGCGTCGCCCGCCGCCGCCCAGCCGGCCCCGTCGCTCGCGGACATCCGGGATCAGCTCGACCAGGTCGTCGGCAACCGCGTCGAGGCGACCGTCATCCTCGGTGGCCAGGAGGTGCCCCAGGGCGGCCTGTTCGGGTGGAGCTTCAACGACGTCGAGGCGGGCGTCCTCAAGTATCCGTGGAGCACGGAGCTGGGCGCCCCGCGGCCGCTCGGCGTCGGTGGCCTCACCTGGAATCCGGTGCTCCTCGGGTCGGCGGGCACGGCTTACTTCGTCAACAAGTTCCGCGATGGTCCGCTGGCCGGCAACGAGTCGACCTACACCACCTACTCCCTGGGCCTCGGCGCCGGCGCGCGCATCGGGCTCCTGCCGGACCTGAGCGTCATGCCCGCCTTCAGCCTCCTCTACGCGTACACCGAGAACGATTTCGACGCGGGGACCCAACCCGGACGTGCGGCCGAGCAGGCGGTTGACGGGCAGCTCGTCAACTGGCACACGCACACGCTCACGCTCGTCCCCTCCCTCGCGCTCCGCTACCGGCCGTGCCTTCGGGCGCGTGACGCTCGGGCTCACGTCGAGCTACACGTACTTCGCCACCGTCCCGATCGAGCGCTCGACGGAGGCGTACTCGTTCACGAGCGAGTCCCAGGTCTGGAACAACCGGGTCGAGATCGACGTCGTCACGCCCTGGGCGGTGGCCGGCTGGCCGATCCTGGTGGGCGGGTTCTTCAACCGGGCCGAGCTCTACGGCGGGCTCCGCCAGAGCCTCAAGACCGACCACTACTACTCGACCGGGGCCCACGTCGCGCTCGACCCGAAGGGCCGGCTCTGGAAGGTGACCGAGGTCGGAGTCGCGGGCTCCTACTTCTGGGCCGAGTCGTTCTCCGGCTGGACGCTCGGGATCGACTGGGCCGTGGCGTTCTGAGCCGCCGCCAGCGCGTCGCGCGCGCCGAAGTAGGCGGGCTTCGGCAGGTAGCCCCGGTCGAAGAGCAGGGGCGCGTCCTCGCCGAACTCGCCGTGGATCCACGAGTGCCGGTCGCTCACGCCCCAGAAGGTCACGCCCGCGAAGCCCGGCAGCCCCGCGCACGCCGCGATCGCGTCGTGGTACGCGCGGCGCTGGAGGGCGAGGGGATCGCGCCGGCGGATCCGGCGGATCCGCACGTCCATCTCCGAGATCCGGACCTCGAGACCCAGGTCGCGGAGCCGCCGGACGTTCGCGGCGACGGCGCCGGGCTTCGGCGGGCGGGCCGCCCGGAGGTGCATCTGGAGGCCGACCCCGTGGACGGGGACGCCCCGGTCGAGGAGCCGGCGGACCAGCGCGTACACCGCGTTCGACTTCCGCCCGACGCCCTCGGCGCCGTAGTCGTTGTAGTAGAGCCGGGCGGCGGGATCGGCCGCATGGGCGAGCCGGAAGGCCTCGGCGATGTGGCCCTCCCCGCACGCGCGGAGGAAGTAGGTGTCGCGGAGGCCGCCGCCGTCGGCGACCGCCTCGTTGACGACGTCCCACGACCCGATGCGCCCCGCGTAGCGCCCCACGAGGGTCTCGATGTGCACGGCGAGCGCGCGCGCCGCCTCGCGCCGCGTGAGCGCCGGCGTCAGCCAGCCGGCGAGCTGGCGGTGCCAGACGAGCGTGTGGCCGTGAACGCGCATCCCGTGCGCCTCGGCGAACGCGACCAGCCGGTCCGCGGGCTCGAAGCTCCACTCGCGCTCGGCGGGGTGGATCCGCTCCCACTTCATCGCGTTCTCGGGCGTGACCGCGCTGAACTCCCGCACGACCGTGGCCCGGTACGCCGCGTCGCTCTCGAGCAGATCCGGCTCGACCGCCACCCCGACCGGCACCCGTGTCACCGCCCGCAACGGCTCGCCGCGCTCCGTCCATGTCGTGCGTGTCCACCGGATCAGCGGCTGGTAGCGGCGCGATTGCCGGGGCGAAGTGACGGCGCCGCTCCGGAGCCCTCAGCGGGGTCCCTTAGCTTCGCCAAGGGCTGGTACCCGCAAGAGCCATCAGGGATGTCCAGTTCGAAGGACAACGAGAATGCGACGCCGAGCGGGGCGGCACCCCGAGCGGTTCCGTTGGGCGCCGCCCCGCCGTCATCACGCCGCGCGCGCCGATGAAGCTCGCGCCCCTGGTATCCGGCGCGCGCGAAGCCCAACGCCGCGGGGCAAGCCCCCGGAACAAGCCGGGGTGCCGCCCCGCTCGGCGTGAGCGCTGGTTGTCTAGTACGCGGGCAGCTTCCCGCTGGCCACCGTCTGCTTCACGGCAGCCGCCTCCTCGGAGGCCCGGGCCGCGAGGAACCGGCTGTCGCTGGCGAGCGTCACGAACTGCCACCCCTGGCTCGCCATCTTGAGCGCGTACTGGCTCGTCGCGTTGTGGAGCCCGGCGACCACCTTGTGGCGCTTGCAGGCCTCCAGGATCTTCCCGAGCGCCTCGACGACCGGCGCCTCCGTCTGGTCGAGCTTCGGCGTGCAGCCCATCGTGAGCGAGAGGTCGGCGGGGCCGACGTAGATCGCGTCGACGCCCGGCGTGCTCAGGATCTCGTCGATGTTCTGGACGGCTTCCTTCGTCTCGATCATCGGCATCACGACGATCGTGTCGTTCGAGTGCGTCGCGTAGTCCGACCCGGCGTAGATCGACGCGCGCACGGGGCCGAAGCTCCGGAAGCCCTTCGGCGCGTACTTGCAGGTGCGGACGAGCTGCTCGGCCTCCTTCCGGGAGTTGATCATCGGGCAGATGATCCCGTAGGCGCCGGCGTCGAGGGTCTTCATGATGTGGGCCGGGTCGTTCCAGGGCACGCGCGCGAACGGCATCACGTTCGTCGTCGAGATCGCCTGGAACATCGTCACGGCGGTCTGGTAGTCGATGACGCCGTGCTGCATGTCCACGACCAGGGAGTCGAAGCCCTGGTGCGCCATCACCTCCGCCGAGAAGCTCGACGGGATCGACAGCCACCCGTTGACCACGACTCCGCCCTTGGCCCAGATCGTCTTCACCGTGTTCTCGCGCACGTCAGAGCTCCTTCCTGAATTGGCTCGAATGGTCCGTCATGAGGATCGCCGCCGCGGGCGGCGGCCGTCGGCTGCCAGAGGCCGGAGATCCCGCCCCCGGCACCAGAGGAGTATAGGCGCGGGCTCGCGACGACGCCACCCCGGCCCCCGACCTGGCTCATCGGCGCCGTCGCCGGGATGGGCCACGGCGCCCGCGGCTTCTCGACGCCGGCCTGCCGTGGCGTCCGGCGGTCGGCCGAGGGCCACGCACTGCGAGGAGCGGCGCTTACTCGCGGTGACCGGCGACGAGCGCGGACCACGTGTGGCGGGCCAGCCGAGCACCCCTTCGTCCGGGAATCGGGGCGTTCACTTCCACAGGCGTTCGGGTTCCGAACGAGCGTATCGACCAGCGCGTATCGACCGGTGTCGAGACTGCAGATCCGCCGCCTGAAGAGACCGAAGGAGATCAGCCAGCCGGCTCGGTCGGGGACCATCGGCCGTCGACCGGCACCGCCTCGTCCGGCCCGGGCCAGGGCGGCATCGTGACCGCGACGGCGGCGAGGGGGCCGGGGCCGAGCGACCGGAACTGGAAGTGGGTGCCGAGCGGGATCGTGAGGCACACGCCCGCCTCCAGCGCGACGACGCTCTCGCGCTCGCCCTGGCGCCGCCACATCTCGCCGCGGCCGCCGAGCACGTACCAGATCTCCTCCACGGTGCGGTGCGTCACCGCGCGCGAGACGCGGCCCGGGCCCAGCTCGAAGTGCGCGGTCCCCCCGCCGGCCAGCTGGAGCAGGACCCGCACGTCGGACCCGTCCGGGGCGCGGGCGTCGGGTTCGGACCCGAGGCGCGTCGTCTCGAAGTCGGGCACGGCGGCCGTCAGCGCGCGGCGCCGGCCAGGAACTCGTCGACGAGGCGGTTGAAGGTCGCCGGGCGCTCCCAGTAGACGGAGTGCCCCGCCTCCGGCACGCGCGCGTGCCGGGCCCCCGGCACGATCGACGCGAGCACCGCGACCGCGGCCGGCGGGATGACGACGTCCTCCTCGCCGGTGACGCAGAGGAGCGGGCGCCCGGAGGGCCGCGACCGTGGCCCGCGGCGTCGTCCGCATCGCGATGAGCTTCTTCCGGACCGCGGTCTTGTCGAGGTCGTGGGAGAGCGCGTCCACCTCGCGGTAGAGGAAGTGGAGGGCCGGCTGCTCGCGCGCCATCCGCTCCCCGCACGCCGGGTGGATGCCGCGCGCGACCACCGCCGCCTCCGGCGCGGCGGCCCCGTGGGCTCGGAAGATGGAGAGCGTCTCCGGGTCGTCGAGGGTCCCCGTCGTGCAGCACATCACGAGCGCGCGGACGCGCTCCGGGTGGCGGAGGGCGTAGCCGAGGCAGGTCCAGCCCCCCATCGACTGCGCCACCAGCCGGACGTCCGGGAGCTTCAGGTGGTCGACGAGCGCGGCGAGGTCGTCGACGTAGGCGTCGGGGCCGCGCCCGCCGGGCGTCTCCCTCGAGAGGCCGAACCCCCTGTGATCGAAGGTCACGCACGTGTAGCGGTCGCGGAAGTGGGGCACCTGCTGCCACCAGCTGAGATGCCCCCCGCCCAGGCCGTGGGCGAAGACGAGCGCGGGGCCCGCGCCGTGGGTCTCGTAGTAGAGCTGCGCGCCGTCGCGCTCGAGGAAGGGCATGTGGAAGCCTCCGGGTCAGGCCGCGGCGCTCGCGCGCCCCGCGCGGCCGATGGAATCGACGTGATCGACGGTGCCGACGTGAATCGTCACGGTCCCGAGCCCCACGCGCCGGACGCGCACGTCGCGGAGCCCCACCGCCTCCATGAGCCGGCTGAGCTCGCCCGGCGTCACGAAGCGGTCGACCGATTGCGGCAGGTACGTGTAGGCCTCGCGGTTCCCCGCGATCAGCGCCCCGACCGCCGGAACGACGTGGTGGAAGTAGAGGCGGAAGGCCTGGCGCCAGCCGGGAAGGGTGGGCTGCGTGATCTCGAGCGCGACGACGCGCCCGCCCGGCGCGGTCACGCGCCGCATCTCGGCGAGCCCCGCGCGGAGGTCCGCCAGGTTCCGGAGGAGGAAGGCCGACGCCACGCAGCCGAAGCTCCCGTCCGCGAACGGCAGCGCCAGCGCGTCGCCGGCGAGGAGCCGGACGCGCCGCTCCCCGAGCGTCCCGAGCTTCGCCCGGCCGAGGCGCAGCATCCCCTCGACGAAGTCGACCCCCACGACGCCGCGCACGCGGGTCTCCCGGAGGAGCGCCAGGGCGAGGTCGCCCGTGCCGGTGGCGAGGTCGAGGGCGAGGGTCCCCGCCGGCGGCGCGGCGAGGCGCGCGGCGGCCCGCCGCCACACGCGGTCGCGCCCGCCCGTCATGAGCGCGTTCATGAGGTCGTAGCGGGGCGCGATGCGCGCG
Organism: uncultured Actinomycetota bacterium; assembly: GCA_963712875.1. Lineage (GTDB taxonomy): Bacteria > Actinomycetota > Actinomycetes > Propionibacteriales > Nocardioidaceae > Nocardioides. The sequence goes on from CAVQJS010000023.1 coordinate 199,266, forward strand.
AACATCGCCTGCACGCGCGTGGCCTTGTCGCTCAGTACCACAGGCCGGCGACCGCGGCGACGAACGTGATGACGCTGATGTAGCCGTTCACGTTGAAGAAGGCCATGTCGAGCCGCGACAGGTCGGTCGCGGAGACGAGCGAGTGCTCGTAGACGAGGAGCCCCACCACGACGAGCCAGCCCACCCAGTAGAGCACGCCCAGCCCGAGGCTCCAGCCCGCGGCGGCGAGCGCGAGGGCGGTCAGGACGTGCGAGACCCGCGCGGCCCCGAGCGCGGCCGCGATCCCGAACCGGGCCGGCACCGAGTGGAGCCCCTCCCGCCGGTCGAACTCGACGTCCTGGCAGGCATACAGGATGTCGAAGCCCGCGATCCACACGGTGACGGCGAGCCAGAGGAGCCACGCCGGCGGCTCCATCGTCCCGCGCACGGCGATCCAGGCGCCGGCCGCCGCCGCGCCGTCGGTGAACCCGAGGATCCAGTGCGAGAGCCACGTGAAGCGCTTCGTGTAGGAGTAGCCCACGAGGAAGACGAGCGCCAGCGGGGCCAGCGCGAGGCAGAGCGGCCCGAGCTGCCACGCCGCGACGAAGAAGAGCGCGGCCGACAGCGACGGCGGCGAGGGTGAGGTCCCGCGGCGCGAGGAGCCCGCGCGGGAGGTGCCGGCCCGCCGTCCGCGGGTTGCGGGCGTCGAGGTGACGGTCGATCAGCCGGTTCGCCGCCATCGCCGTCGTCCGCGCCGCGACCATCGCCACCGTGATCCAGAGGGCGGCGTGCCACCCGGGCCAGCCGCGCGCCGCCAGCACCATGCCGAGGTAGGCGAACGGCAGCGCGAAGACGGTGTGCTCGACCTTGATCGCGTCGAGGAAGTGCCGGAGCGCGCTCACCGGGCTGCCCGGGGATGGTGCTGGCCGGTCGATGGGCTCCCACTGCGCCGCCCGCGCGTCCAGGCGGCGGACGCGGCGCTGCCCAGGAGATCGAGAGCGACGACGTCCGTCAGCGCGATGAGGGTCCAGCCGAGGTAGTTCGGGAAGGCGTAGCCGAACCAGTCACCGCGGCGTCCGACAGGGAGCCCGAGTCGATAGAAGATCGCGAAGGGGATCTCGATGAAGCCGAGGTACAGCGCGAACAGCGTCACGTGGAACCGGAGCAGGCTCAGCAGCGGCACGAGCGCGATCGGCAGCAGCGCCGCCGCCCAGGTGACCCACGTCGGCCTGAGAAACGCCCGCACCGCTCCCTCTGGGGGACTACAAGAGCTCGCGGAGTTGCTCGGCGTCGATGCCCGCCGCGTCGAGGATGGCCGCCAGCGTCCCAGTGTCGATGCTCGGATGGGCCGGCACCACGACCTGGGCGAACGGCTCATCCCGACGGAGAACCATGTGGCTTCCCTTCTGACGCTTGAGATAGAACCCAGCGCGCTCGAGCGCCCGTCTGACCTGGCGGCCGGACAGGCCCCGAGGCAGCTTGCTCATCGGGCCGTGACTTCGACCTCGACAGTCTCGCGACCCCGCTCGGTCGGGACAGGCAGCCCGTCCTCGACCAGCGCCTCGATGTAGGCCTCGATGGCCTCCCGGATGTTCTTCAGCGCCACGCGCTTCGTGCGGCCCTGGGAGACACACCCCGGTAAGGCGGGGCAGATGGCCACGTAACCGGACTCACGACCGTCTTCCAGGATCACCGTGTATCGCATCGACGCATCTCCAGTCGGGCCCAGGGTACCCCGATTCTGCCCGATCGTCCTGTTATGGCCGCGCCCGCCCCGAGCCACCTGCGGGCCCGCGGCGGCCACCCAATGACTGGCCCGGCGGCGCCGGCGGCAGGTCGGCCGCAGCATAATCCTGGCGGAGGCCGGCCTGCCGCCGACGCCGCCGGTGAGCGCACTACCCCCGGCAGACCGGCGAGACTCACCGGTCGAGCCCGTACTCGCGCCACCGCATCGCGACGCGCTGCCGGACCTCGTCCGACATGCGGATCTCCTCCGGCCACGGCTGCTCGACCCGGTCGAGCGGCGCCCGCTTCTCGGTGGCGTCGATCCCGAGCTTCCCGCCGTAGCGGTGACGGAGGGCGGCGTGGTCGAGGTCGTCCGACGGCCCCTCCACGACCACCAGGTCGCGCGCGGGGTCGATGCTGTTCGTCACCCGCCAGGCGACCTCGGAGAGGTCGTGGACGTTGACCCACTCGTCGACGACCACGACGTTCTTCGCCAGCATGAGGAGGCCGAGCCCCCAGAGCCCGTACATCACCTTCCGGACCTGACCCGGGTAGCGCTTCTTCACCGAGACGATCACGAGGTTGTGGAAGACGCCCTCGGCCGGCATGTTCATGTCGACGATCTCCGGCAGCATCATCCGGATGAGCGGCAGGAACAGCCGCTCCGTCGCCTTGCCGAGCCAGTAGTCCTCCATCGGCGGCCGCCCGACGACGATCGTCGGGTAGATCGCGTCGCGCCGGCGCGTCACCGCCGTCAGGTGGAAGACGGGGTAGGGGTTCGCGAGCGAGTAGTAGCCCGTGTGGTCGCCGAACGGCCCCTCGACGCGCGACTCCGCCGGGTCGCAGTAGCCTTCCAGCACGATCTCCGCCTGGGCCGGCACCTCGAGGTCGATCGTCCGGCACTTCACCATCTCGACGCCCTTGCCGCGGAGCCAGCCGGCCAGCATGATCTCGTCGAGCCCGGGCGGGAGCGGCGCCGTGCCCGCGTACATCGTCGCCGGGTCGGCGCCGAGCGCGATCGCCACCGGGATGCGCTCCTTCCCCGCGCGGCGCGCCTCGCGCTCGTGCTCGGCCCCGCCCTTGTGGGTCTGCCAGTGGAGGCCGAGCGTCCGCTCGTCGTAGACCTGGATGCGGTAGGTGCCGACGTTGCGGAGCCCGGTGACGGGGTCCCGCGTGATGACGAGCGGGAGGGTGATGTAGTGGCCCGCGTCCTTCGGCCAGCACCAGAGGATCGGGAGCGCGGCGACCGAGGGGCGGTCGGTCTCGACGATCTCCTGGCAGGGGCCGCTCTTGACGGCCTTCGGGCCGACCCGCGCGATGTCGAGGAGGTCTCCGAGCTTCCGGAACTTCTCGAAGAGCGAGCCCGGCATCTTGAGGTCGAGGAGCCCCTTGATCTTCTCCCCGAGCTCGTCGAGCCGCTCGACGCCGAGGGCCCACGCCATCCGCTCCTCGGTCCCGAACGCGTTGATCAGGACCGGCATCGCCGCGCCCTCGACGTGCTCGAAGAGGAGCGCGTGGTTCTGCGCCTTCGGGCCCTTGACGAGCCGGTCGGCGATCTCCGTGATCTCGAGCTCGCGCCGGACGGGCGCGTCGACGCGGCGGAGCTGCCCGCGATCCTCCAGGAGCTGGATGAACTCCCGCAGATCCGCGAAGCTCATGGCGTCACCATGCTCCGCGGGTGGCGCCGGGCTGGCCCGCGGGGCGGCGCAGCCCAGTAGGCCGCCGCGGATCGAGCGCCGCAGGCGCGAGACGCGCCGGCCGAGACGGACAACGGCCCCCTTCGCCATCGGGCCGCGACCGAATAGGTCGCGGCCTGTGGCGAACGGGTGACGGAGCGAAGCCGCGCCGCGGGCCGGCCCGGCGACAGGACCCGCGGCCAGGTGAACGTGGGGCTCGAAGTGTGGAGGAGCACGCTAGTCGTGATAGATGAAGTCGAACGTGTGCATGCGGAGCCAGCTCCTCTGGGCACGGGGTTCCGGGGAGCTTGCGCTGCGGGTGAGGGTGGTGCGCGCCAAGGCGCGGCCAGTATAGCAAAGAGCCACGCGCCCTCGGGCGGCGCGCCCGGCACGCCGTGCGGCTCGGCGCGACTCGGACGCCCGTGGCGCCGCCTGCCCGGCAGGAGACGGCGCAGGGCGGGTCCCTCTCGCGTCAGTAGCCCCGCGAGGGATCGACGATGTTGATGAGCGGCCGGCCGTCCCGGAGCCGCCGGTAGTTCTCGGCGATGTGGGGAAGCGAGCCCTGCTGGCCGACGCCGGCCGCGTGCGGCGTCACCACGACCTTCGGATGCGACCACAGGGGACTCCCGGCCGGCAGCGGCTCCGTCCGGAAGACGTCGAGCGCGGCGCCCGAGAGCTGCCCGGATTCGAGCGCCGCCAGCAGGTCCTCCTCGACGACGAGCCCACCCCGGCCGACGTTGATGAAGTAGGCGCCGCGCTTCATCATCCCGAGCGTCCTGGCATCGATGATGTCGCGCGTCTCTCTCGTCTCGGGCAGGATGCAGACGACGTAGTCCGAGGGCGCGAGACACGCCGCGAGCTGGTCGCGCCCGTGATAGCAGTCGACCCCCGGCAGCCGGTGCGCGCTGCGGGCCCAGCCGTTGACCCGGTAGCCGAGGTCGACGAAGACCTCGGCGAGCCGCTGGCCGATCGAGCCGAGGCCGAGTACCGCGATCCGCACGTCGCCGGGAAAGGGCGGGATGTCCTCCTGCCAGCGTCGCTCGACCTGGTACCGCCGATACGTCTCCTGGAGGCGGCGGTGACTCAGCAGGTAGAGCAGGACGTGCTCGGTCATGCAGCCGATGATCCCCGGGTCCGTCAGCCGCATCACCGGCACGCCCGCCGGCAGATCGGGCCGCTTCAGCAAGTCGCTGGCGCCGTGGCCGAGGTAGACGATGCAGCCGAGGTTCGGCATCGCCGCGAAGATGCCGGACGGCACGTGGTCCAAGGCGGCCATGCGGATCGGCGCCGGATCGCCGAGCTCCGGCCAGACGCGGAAGTCGAGGCCGGGGATCTCGGCTGCCAGCGTGCGACGCCACAGATCGGGGTTCTCCACCTTGCTGACCAGCGCGAGCGCCATCGGTCGATCCTCAGCAGAATGCTTGTTGGAGTTCGGACGCCTGCGCCGGGCGCGACCCGGGGACCTGTCGCGCGCGCTCGGCGCGGCTCAAAGAAACGCCGTCGTGTCGGGCTCGAGCCCGAGGAGGACGCGCCCCACCGTCTCGAAGTGCGTCTGGCGGCCCTGCACCTGCTGGGCTAGCGTGTGCGCGTCCCGGAAGCGCCGCTCGAAGGGGTGCTCGTCGAAGATCGCGGTCGCCCCCGCCGTGTGGTAGGCGAAGTCGACGGCCGCCGTCGCCTCGGTGATCGCGTGGGTCGCCGCCATCCGGATCCGGACGCGCTGGTCGAGCCCGAGCGTGCCCGTCTCCACGACGCCCGCCAGACCTCCTCGAGCGAGCCGAGGAGGAGCGCCCGGGCGGCGCCCACCCGCGCCTCCGTCCGGGCGAGCTCCGACTGGACCACCGCGCTCTCGCGGAGCGGCTGGCGGAGCCCGCGCGGCGTCTTCGCCTGCGCGAGGGCGACGAAGGCGTCGAGCGCGCTCCGGGCGTTGCCGAGGGCGACGCCGGCGAAGCCCGAGGCGTAGAGGCTCGTCGTCGGGAAGCAGTAGAGGGGCCCCTCGTGGCGGCGCTCCGCGGGGTCGTCCCGCGCCGCCGAGTGCTCGCGCGGCACGAAGAGGTCCGAGGCCGTGAACGAGTCGCTGCCCGTCGCCCGGAGGCCGATCACCTGCCAGGTGTCGAGGAGCGTCACGCGCGCGGCCGGGAACAGCATCCAGCGCGTCTCGGCGGAGCCGTCCGGCCGTCGTCGCGGTGTGCCATCCGGCTCGTGGATCGTGCACTGGCCGCCGAGCCACGTCGCCTGGCGGCAGCCGCTGGCGAAGGTGAAGGTGCCCGACACGCGGTACCCGCCGTCGACGGGGACCGCGCGCCCGTCGGGGCTCGGCCCCCAGGCCAGGATCGCCCGCCGGTCGCCGAAGATCTCCCGCGCCACGGCGGGCGTCACGTACCCGGAGATCATGGTGCAGCCCGCCGCCTGGCAGAGGCACCAGGCGGTGCTGGCGTCCGCCCGGCTGACCAGCTCGAGGACGCGCACGAAGGTGGCCGGATCGAGCTCGGCGCCGTCGAGCGAGCGGGGGAGGAGGAGGCGGTAGAGCCCCGCGTCGAGGAGCGCCGCGACCAGGGGCTCCGGCAGCCGGCGCGCCCGCTCGCCCTCGGCGGCGGAGGCCTCGATCAGCGGGGCGAGCTGCCGGACGCGGTCGAGGGGGTGGGAGCGGCCGTCCGCGCTGTCGGCCATGGCGGGATGTTACCCCAGGGGCTGGAGGTGCGGGAGGCGCTGGCAGGGCGTTGCGTGGGTGGGTGCCGCCGGAAGGGTGCCCATGTGGGGTACTTTGCCGGGGTGCCGGCTGCGGATCGCCGCTTCCGCGGCCTTGAGGGGCGGCTCGCCTCGGGGTTGGCCCCCGTCTCGGGTCGGCGCAGCCTCGGCTGGGGGTCCCCTGGGGCCTCGGCATCGGGGTGCCTCGGCTCGATTGACCCGCCTTGTCAGTACCTTCCTTGACCCCCTAGGCGCCGGCCGCTACAATGGCCGCGCGCTGGGAGATCGTCTAGTGGTAGGACGCGTGGCTCTGGACCACGTAGCGGAGGTTCGACTCCTCCTCTCCCAGCCATTTTCATTGTCTGTTGCAGGTGGTGGTGCCGGCTCCATCGTCTAGTCCGGCCTAGGACACGGCCCTCTCAAGGCTGAAACACGGGTTCGAATCCCGTTGGAGCCACCA